>NZ_LFCT01000016.1 GCF_008692605.1 Sphingobium estronivorans | reverse complement strand
CGTCCGGTGAGCAGCCATCTATGGGAGGCTTCCCGAACCGTCAAACACTTTTTGCAATTTTATTTCAGAAATTTTTGGGAGTTGGCGGATAGAGCGGTTTCGACGGCCAGGAACGGCCCGGAATATGGGAATGACAATGGGTTTGCAGGACGCCGACGCGAGCGACGCCGGTTTTGGCATCAGGATCAGGAGTGCGATTCTCTGGCGTTCGGGCAGCCAGATTCTGGCGCAGATGCTGAGCTGGATCGTAACGCTGGCGGTGATCCGCCTGCTCGATCCCGCCGATTATGGTCTGTTCGCGATGACTCAGGTGATTCTGAACTTCGCCACCTTCCTCAATGGCTATGGGCTGGTGAGCGCTTTGGTGCAGTCGGAAACGGTCGAGACGCATAGGCTGCGGCAAGCCTTCGGCATCATGCTCCTGCTGAACGGCGGACTTGCCTTGGCGCAGCTTGCGATCGCGCCGCTGGCCGCTGACTATTATGACCAGCCCATGGTCGCGCAGCTCCTCCGTGTGCAGGCCCTGCTTTATCTGTCGACGCCCTTCATCTCGATTCCCGAAGCCATCATGGGGCGCGCAATGGATTTCCGGCGGCCCGCCTTGGTCAATCTGATCGCGGCGATGGCGTCAGCGGCGGTCGCGCTGACAGGCGCACTGTCAGGCTGGGGCGTGTGGACGCTTATATTCGCGCCGATTGCGGGATTTTGGGTCAAGGCTGTCGGCTATGTGCTGGCGACGGGGTTCAAGCCGATCCCCAGTTTCGATTTTCGCGGCACCGGGGCGATGGTCACCTATGGCGCATCCTTGCTGGGCGGGCAGCTTTTCTGGATCGTGCAGAGCCAGGCCGACATCTTCATCGGCGGACGCGTGCTGGAGCCGCATCAGCTGGGCCTTTATGCCGAAGCGCTGTTCCTCACACAGATATTCGTCAGCAAATTCATCCCGCCGCTCAATGACGTCGCCTTCCCCGCCTATGCGCGAATGCAGAAGGAACCAGCGCGAATCGCATGGTCCTTCTGCAAGGCGGTGCGGTTGCTGCTGCTGATTTCCTGCCCGGTCTATCTGGGAATGGCGGCGGCCGCCGGGCCGCTGGTGGAAACCCTGTTCGGCGGGAAATGGCGGGACATGGCACCCTTCGTCGCCATTCTGGCGCTCGCCATGCCGTTCATGACCTTGCAGGTGATGTTCGCGCCGGTCAGCAATGCGCTGGGACGACCGGGCACGACCGCTCGGGTCGCGGCGGTGGGCGCGCTGCTGATGCCAACGGCCTTTTTCATCGGAATTCGATTCGGCGCGATCGGGCTCGCCTGGGCATGGCTGTGTGCTTTCCCGCTGCTGACGCTCGTCACCGCCAAGCTGGCGGGCGCGCCCATGGGATTGCGGTTGATCGATCTGGGACGGGCGGCGGCACCCGGCCTGGGATGTTCCATGCTGATGGCGGGGGTCGTGCTGGCCGTTGATCGGATCCTGCCGCCACTGGCCGCGCCGATCCGGCTGGGGATTCTGGTGCCGGCCGGCGGCCTTGCCTTTCTGACCGCATTGATGCTCTGCGCGCGAGGCAGCTTGATGGAACTGGTCGCTCTGGTGGTGCGGCGAGCGCCTCCGGAGCAGGCACCCGCCTAAACCATCACGCGGTCTGGATGTAGTCGCGCAATGCCGCCGCTTCCGATTCCATGCTGTCGATGCGAAACTTGACGAGGTCGCCGATCGACACCAGCCCGATCAACGCGCCATCCGCCACCACCGGCAAATGACGGATACGCCGCTTTGTCATCAGGGACAGGCAATGGATGACGGGCGTTTCGCCATCGGTGGTGATGGCCGGCGTCGTCATGACCTCGCGCAATGGCCGTTCCAGAGCCGCCGCACCTTCCTGCGCCACGCGATAGACCAGGTCGCGCTCGGAAAAAATGCCCACCACCTGGCCATCGTCGACCACCGGCACGCAGCCGATTCGCCGCTCCGCCAGCAACCGCACCACCGACTGGACCGTGTCGCCCGATCGCGCCTGGACGACATCCTGACCCTTGCATTGCAGAATCGTGGCGATCGTCATGATCCGTCTCCTTAGTGCCGAATAAGCCTTCTCAATTCCCTTGATGATCCCACTTTCGCACCCCAAAGAAAAGGGATGACACGCAAGCACGCCCTTGATGATCCACAAACCGCAAAGGTCGCCTGGCGGCGATTCCGGCGCATCATGACGGGAATGGCCCTGGGTGGAGCGCTGTGCGTCGCAGCGGCGCTGATCTTCCTGCGCTGGTGGGCCGGTCCGATGCCGATTCACATGGTCATCGCGACCATATTGGGGGTATGGTTGACCTTCATGCTGGGAACGGGGCTGATGGCCCTTGCATTTCTGTCCAGCGGTACGGGCCATGACGAGCAGGTGATGGACCCGATGAAAGACGAGGTTCCCATTGACGACTGAGAAAAAAGGCGAGGTGGTGCTGCGTATCGTGCCGCACCTGACCGACATCAACAGCAACGGTCACATCTTCGGCGGCTGGGTATTGAGCCAGATGGACATAGCGGGGGGCATTGTCGCCGGACGGATCGCCCAAGGCGCCGTCGCCACCGTCGCCGTCGAAAGCATGAAGTTCATTTCGCCGATCCTGCTCGGCGACATCGTGTCGGTCTATGCGCATGAGGAACGGCGCGGCCGCACCTCCATTGCCATACGGGTGGATATCGTTGCGACCCGGGGGTGCGAACGAAGCGAGGTGAACGTCACCAGCGGCCTGTTCACCTTCGTCGCGCTGGACGAGCATCACCGGCCCCGGCCCTTGCCGGACGCCTGATCGGCCGGGAAGCGATGAAAAAAGGGACGGCGCATCAGCACCGTCCCTTTTTCATTCCATCACTCAAATGATCGACGTCACTCAGCCGCTTCTGCTGCGGGACGCGCGCGCCGGGTGCGCTTGCGCGGCGCGGCTTCCTCGGCCGGCTCCGCATCATTGTCGGCGCGGGCGATGGACGGCGGCAGGACGGCCAGGTCCAGCCCTTCCTGGGAATCGTCCTTGGCAGTGGCCGTCTTGCGTGGGCGACCGCGACGCGGACGGGGCGCTTCGGCCTCGGGCTGCGGCTCCGGTGCAGCTTCGGCAACCCGTGCAGCTTCGGCGACGACTTCGCGCTGGGGCTGTTCGGCGTCTTGCTGCGCTACCGGCTGTTCGCGGCGGCGGTCGTTCCGATCATTCCGGTCATTACGCTCATTGCGATCACGACGATTGCGATCTCCACGCTCCGCGCGGGCTTCGCGATAATCTTCACGGCGACGCTCATGGCCCTGCGGGCGTTCGAAGGCCTGTTCGGTGCCGACATCCTCGCCACCTTCCTCGGCCGCCTCGAAATCGTCGAAATGGTCCTCGAAACTCTCGTCACGCGGACGGAAGCGCTGTTGCTGCTCCTCCTGCCGGGCACGATTATCGGCCAACACGCGGAAATAATGGTCGGCGAATTGCAGATAATATTCCGCATTCACCCGATCGCCGGCCATCTGCGCGTCGCGGGCCATATTCTTGTATTTTTCAAGAAGCTGGGCCGCATTGCCGCGTGCGCGGTTGTCGATCCGGTTGCCATTGTCGCCACCACCCCGATTGCCACCATTGGGACGGCCATTATTGTTCCGGCCGCGATTGCGACGGCCGGCCTGCCTGTTGTTGATCAAGAGCTGATCCTTGCGTTCACTTTGCCATCATTCACTGAAACCACAGTTCAGTCCTCAAACTCAGCCTGCGCATCAGGCCGGGTAAGGCTCCGCCGGACAGGGGCCACCCGGCCCATGCCCTTGAATTGCCAGAGGGCGCTTGCGCAGCAGCGCCGTCGTGACTTTGAAGGAGCGGGAAAACGGCCTTTTCTTGGCTAAGCCCCACAGGGCAGATCCTCAGGATAATGCCGTCCCTGAAGCCCATGTAGTGACTCGCGCGCCATAAACCAAGCAATTTTCGCTTGTGCCGGCGCAAATCCACCGCGCGCTCAGGCCAGACCGGCCGGAGTCGCCACCAGACAGCGATCATGCCCGGCAAGATCGCGGCGCGCCGAAATGCCAAGTCCTTGTTCTGCAAGCAAAGCCGACACGCTGACCCGCTGGTCATAGCCGATCTCGATCGCTGCCATGCCGCCCGGTGCCAGCAAGCGCGGCAGCATCGGTGCGATCCGGCGATAGTCGTCCAACCCCTCCGCACCGGCGAAAAGCGCGCCGTCCGGTTCGTGGAGAACGTCGCCTGAGAGCAGGACGTTGCGGGCGATGTAGGGCGGATTGATGAGGATCAGGTCAAACGGCCCCTCCATCCCTTCAGCCCAGTCGCCGAGGTGGAAATCGGCGCGGTCGGCAAGGCCAAGGCGTTGGGCATTGCCCCGGGCAACCGCGAGCGCGGCGGACGAAACGTCCACACCGACACCGCTCGCCAACGGCCACTGGCTGAGCGCCGCCAGCAGCAACGCGCCCGAGCCGGTGCCAAGGTCAAGGACATGTGCCGGCGCCCGTTTCGAGAAATGATCGACCGCCGCCTCGATCAGCGTTTCCGTGTCGGGACGCGGGATGAGGACGTCGGGCGTCACATGCAGGCTGATCGTCCAGAAATCGCGGGTGCCGGTGATATAGGCAATGGGTTCGCCCGCCAGCCGCCGGTCGAGAAACAGGTTGAAGCCGGGCGGAACACGGAGGTCGCGCTGGCGCATCAACAGGTCATTGCGGCTGACACCCAGCGCATGGGCGAGCAGCAGTTCAGCGTCGAGGCGCGGCGTGCCGCTGATCGTTTCCAGACGGGCGGCCGCATCACGCAGCGCCTGCGCGACGCTCACCCGACGCCGTCCAGTTGGGCGAGGCGCGCAGACTCGTCCTCCGCCATCAGCGCATCGATGACGTCGGACAGGCCCGGGCCTTCGAGGATTTCCGGCAACCGGTGCAGCGTCAGGTTGATGCGGTGATCGGTCACCCGCCCCTGCGGGAAATTATAGGTGCGGATGCGTTCGGAGCGGTCGCCCGAGCCGACCATCGCCTTGCGCGCGCCGGCCTGTTCGCTCTGGGCACGCTCCCGCTCCACTTCATAGATGCGGGCGCGCAGCACCTGCATCGCCTTGGCCTTGTTCTTGTGCTGGGATCGTTCGTCCTGCTGCGTCACCACGATGCCCGAGGGCAAATGGGTGATACGCACGGCGGAATCGGTGGTGTTGACGTGCTGGCCACCCGCGCCCGAAGCCCGGTAGATGTCGATCTTGAGGTCGCTGTCGGCGATCTGGACGTCGACTTCCTCCGGTTCGGGCAAGACCGCGACGGTCGCCGCCGAGGTATGGATGCGCCCGCCGCTTTCGGTGACGGGGACGCGCTGGACGCGGTGGACGCCGCTTTCGAACTTGAGTTTCGCGAAGACGCCGGTGCCGGTGACGCTGGCGACCACTTCCTTGAAGCCGCCGACTTCCGAGGCATTGGCGGACATCAGCTCCATCTTCCAGCCCTGCGCATCGGCGTAACGCTGATACATGCGGAACAGGTCGCCCGCGAAGAGCGCGGCTTCGTCGCCACCCGTGCCGGCGCGGATTTCCAGCATGGCCGGACGCGCATCGGCGGCATCCTTGGGCAGAAGCTGGAGCGCCAGCGCACGTTCGGCATCGGGCAACTGACTTTTGATCAGTTGCATTTCCTCCTGCGCCATTTCGCGCATGGCGGGATCGGAGTCCGCATCCTCGCCGCCCGCCATATATTCGAGCGCATTCAGTTCCTGCCGCAGGCGACGGACTTCATGGGCGGCCTTCGCCACCGGCTCGATCTCGGCATATTCCTTGGAGAGCCGCACGAACTCCTCCGGCGCGAGGTCGGCACGCGTCATCGACGCCTGCACCTCGTCCCGGCGCGCCTCGATCTGCGCGATGCGTTCGGCGGAAATATGCATCAGAGGGCCGCGAGTTTCTCGATCAGCGCATCCAGTGCGACGGCTTGCTGCTCACCCGTGCCGAGATTGCGGACGGCCGCCTCCCCTCGTGCCAGTTCATCGTCACCCAGGATCACGGCCCAGCCGGCGCCCGAGGCATTGGCCCGCTGCATCCGCTTCTTCATATTGCCACGATAGCCCATGTCGCACGCCACACCGGCGCGGCGCAGATCGGCGATGATGCCGGTGGCCTTGACCTCGGCGGCTTCGCCCATTGGAATGACGGCCACCGTCGGACCAGCGATTTCCGGCCTGTCGATCAGCATTGCGAGACGTTCGATCCCAGCCGCCCAGCCGACCGCGGGGGTCGAGGGACCGCCGAGATTTTCGATCAGCCCATCATAGCGCCCGCCGCCCAGCACCGTGCCCTGCGCGCCAAGCCGATCGGTAATGAACTCGAAGGCGGTATGACGATAATAGTCCAGGCCGCGCACCAGTCGGGAATGACGCTCCCACGCCACGCCCGCCGCGTCGAGGCCTGCCGTCACCGTCTCGAAAAAGGTCCTGGCTTCGTCGGTCAGATAGGCGTCGATATCCGGCGCGCTGTCCGCCACCGGGCGGTCGCGCGGGTCCTTGCTGTCGAGGATGCGCAGCGGATTGCGGTGCAGGCGGTCGAGGCTGTCTTCCGACAACTGGTCGCGATGCGCCTCGAAATGGGCGATCAGCGCCCCGCGCCAGGCTTCGCGGCTTTCCGCGTCGCCCAGCGTGTTGAGGTTCAGCGTCACGCCTTCCGACACGCCGAGTTCACGCAGCAACTGATCCGCAAACACCAGCAGTTCCACATCCGCCCCCGGCTCGCCCGCGCCGATGATTTCGGCGTCGAGCTGGTGGAACTGGCGGAAGCGGCCCTTTTGCGGGCGCTCATAGCGGAACAGCGGGCCATGGGTCGCCACCTTCAGCGGCGCATATTGCTGCCAGCCCTCGGTGATATAGGCGCGCGAAATGCCCGCGGTGAACTCCGGGCGCAGGGTGATGCTGTCGCCCCCGCGATCCTCGAACGTATACATTTCCTTCGACACGACGTCCGTGCTCTCGCCCAGCGACCGGGCGAACACCGCCGTCGATTCAAAGACGGGCACTTCCACCCGCTGGAATCCATAGAGTTTCCGTACCCGGTCGAAGGCCGCGACCACATGCGCGAAACGTTCCTGGAACGCTTCGCTCGTGCCGCCCAGCATGTCCTGCGTGCCGCGTATCGGACGCGGCGTTTCGATTTTCGCCATGGGACAGCGCCTTTAGCGGCAAAGAAGCCACAAGGAAACGCGCTTTTTTATTCTATCCTGTCGTGGGCGTTGTTGGGGGTGGACGGCAGCAATCCGGCTCGCCATGCTGTTGTTATACGGTCGTTCGGCCGAACGCTTTTTCGGAGATGTTCATGATCCGCAGCCTTGCTGCCGCCCTTTTCCTTTCAACAGCGCTTGCCACGCCGCTGATCGCGCAGGATGCAGTGCGTTCGAAGCCGACGGCGCTGCCGGTGGACAACGCCGCCCCTATCCCCAAGGACGCCCCCTATCCCGGCGGCACAATCAAGCTGGAGGTCGATGCCACCGACACGGTGCAGCGCATCTTCCGCGTCAAGGAAACCATCCCCGTCGCTACCGCTGGCCCGATGACGCTGCTGATGCCGCAATGGCTGCCGGGCAATCATGCGCCGCGCGGACAGATCGAGAAGCTGACCGGCCTGACCTTCACCGCCGACGGCAGGCCGCTGGCGTGGAAGCGCGATCCGCTCAACGTCTATGGCTTTGTGATCGACGTCCCGCAGGGGACAAAACAGATCGTCGCCTCCTTCCAGTTCCTCTCCGCCACCCAGCCCAACCAGGGCCGCGTGGTGGTGACGCCCAAGATGCTGAACATCCAGTGGGAGTCGGTGTCGCTCTATCCGGCGGGCTATTATACGCGCCAGATTCCGATCCAGGCGACCGTCACCTATCCCGACGGCTGGCAGGCGGCGAGCGCGCTGCGCGGCAAGAAGACCGGATCGGCCATCGCCTATGACGTGATCGATTATGAAGCCTTGCAGGACTCCCCGGTGTTCGCCGGCCGCTATTTCAAGCCGGTCGACCTCGGCCATAATGTGACGCTGAATATTGTCGCGGACGATGCCGACGAACTGGACGCCACGCCCGAACAGATCGCCCATCACAAGAAGCTGGTCGACGAGGCGGGCGCCCTCTTCGGCACCTATCATTTCAACCATTATGACTTCCTGTTCGCCATCACCGACGAAATGGGCGGCATTGGCCTCGAACATCATCGCTCTTCCGAAAATCAGGTCGAACCGGGCTATTTCAAGAAATGGGGCGATGGCGACGCATTGCTGGACCGCAACCTGCTGCCGCATGAATTCACCCATAGCTGGGACGGCAAGTTCCGCCGACCCGACCTGCTCTGGACGCCCGATTTCAACGTGCCGATGCAGGATAATCTGCTGTGGGTCTATGAAGGGCAGACGCAATTCTGGGGCTATGTGCTGGGCGCGCGTTCGGGCCTGTTCACCAAGCAGGAGACGCTGGACGCCTACGCCCATATCGCCGCCAAGCTCGACACCACGCGCGGTCGTGAATGGCGTCCGATGGAGGACACCACCCAAGACCCGATCATCTCCGCCCGCCGCCCCAAGGGCTGGTCGAGCTGGCAGCGGTCGGAGGATTATTATAACGAAGGACTGATGATCTGGCTGGAGGCGGACGCGATCATCCGCCAGCAGACGAAGGGCGCCAAGGGCCTTGACGATTTCGCCAGGGCCTTCTTCGGCATCAATCCGGGCGATTGGGGCCAGGTCGTCTATAATCGCGGCGACGTTATCAAGACGCTGAACGCGGTCGCGCCCTATGACTGGGCGGGTTTCTTCCAGAAATATGTCGACAGCACGACCCGGGAAACGCCCAAGGGCGGCTTCACGCTGGGCGGTTACAGGCTGGTCTATGGCGATACGCCGGGTGCGATCACCAAGGCTGCGGAAGGATCGGGCAAGTTCGTCGACCAGAGCTTCGGCATCGGCCTGATCGTCAAGAATGACGGCGAGATTTCCAATGTCGTCTGGGACAGCGCGGCCTTCAAGGCGGGCCTTGCCCTCGGGTCCAGGATCGTCGCAATCAATGGCGACGAATATTCGGGCGACCTGTTCAAGGCCGCGATCAAGGCGGGCAAGCCGTTCCAGATCATCCTGAAACAGGATAAATACTATCGCACTTTGACCCTCGCTTATTCCGGCGGCCTGCGCTATCCGCGCCTCGAAAAAATTGGAGGGGGTGAAGGCAGCCTCGACCGGCTGCTGAAACCGAAAACATAACCGTCAGATATGCCAACGCGTAGGTAAAGGCTCTTAAGTCCATGAATATCGAACTGATTCCGGTCGGCGACGATCCGCCCAACAGCCTGAATGTCATCATCGAGGTCCCCGTTGGCGGCGAGCCGGTGAAATATGAATTCGACAAGGCGTCGGGCGCGCTGTTCGTGGACCGCATCCTGCATACGCCGATGCGCTATCCCGCCAATTACGGCTTCGTTCCGCACACGCTGTCGCCCGATGGCGACCCGCTGGACGCGCTGGTCATCGCCCGCTCGCCCTTCGTGCCCGGTTCGGTCGTACGCGCCCGTCCCATCGCCGTGCTGAATCTGGAAGATGAAGCCGGCGGCGACGAAAAGCTGGTCTGCGTGCCCGACAACAAGACTTTTCCTTATTATCACAATGTGGATGAGAAGGACGATCTGCCCGGAATCGTGATGGAGCAGATCGAGCATTTCTTCACCCACTATAAGGATCTGGAAAAGCAGAAGTGGGTGCGCATCGGCACCTGGGGCGGCGCGGAAGACGCCCGCCGCATCACGCTGGAAGCGATTGAGCGCTACAAGGCCGGCAAGTAAGCATAAGCTGCCGCTGGAGTGAAAAAGGGCCGCGCCGGGATAAGGCGTGGCCCTTTTTTGTTGCCTTGCTCACCTTTTATACCATCGCGCTCGGTCTTCGACCGATCACAAGTGGGTTTCGCTCAGATGCCGCGCCGGCTTTACCAAGGTCCGATGAGTCAAACTCATCACGCCTTGGTATTAGATCAGCCGATCCGCCTCCAACGCCGCCGCCAGCGAATCGCGACCACGCGGCATTCGGGCGTGAAGGCGCGCATCCGCTTCCGCCAGTCGCTCCACGCCCATGGTCAACTGTTCCTCGGGAAGTGTGAAGGGCAAGCGCAGGAAGCGCTCGAACGCACCGCTGACGCCGAAGCGCGGTCCCGGCGCCACCCGCACGCCATGGCTTTCCGCGAGCGCGGCCAGCGCGGTCGCCTCCGCTCGCGGCAGCTCTGCCCAGAGCGACAGACCGCCCGCGGGCGATTCGACGCGCCAATGCGGCAGATGCCGTTCGATCAGCCCCAGCAGATGATCCCGACGCCCGCGCAGCATCTCCGCCCGCACGCCCAGCCCTTCGTCGGCGTCGATCAACTGCGCCACGGCAAGCTGCTCCACCACCGGGCTCGCCATGTCCATCGTCGTGCGCAGGCGGCTGAGGGCGGCGATAGTCTGCGGATCGGCGCGAATCCAACCGACGCGCAGACCGCCCCAGAAGATCTTGCTCGCCGACCCCATGGCGATGACCTGCCGCCCCGAGGGGTCATGCACCGCGACCGGCGGCGGCGGCAGATTATCCAGTCCCATCTGCGCCATCGTCTCATCGACGATCAGCGGCGTATGGCTGCGCGTCGCCGCCGCCACCAACGCGCGCCGAGCCGCCGGATCCATGCTGCGTCCGGTGGGATTGTGAAAATCGGGGATGATATAGGCAAAGCGCGGGGACGTCTGGCGGAAGGCCGCTTCCATCGCGTCTATATCCCATCCCTGCGCGGGCAGGCCGACCGGCACCGGCACGACATGCGCGCGTTGCAGCGCCTGGATCGCATTATGATAGGTCGGATGGTCGATCACCGCCCGGTCGCCCGGCCCCGCCAGCCATTGCAGCAGCAGCGAAAGGCCCTGTTGCGCGCCATTGGTGACGATGATCTGGTCGGGACTGGTGGGACAGCCACGCCGGTCATAATGGGCGGCAATGGCCCGGCGCAGCGGCGGCAGGCCGAGCGGGTCATAGCCCAGTTCGCCCAGAAAGGCGGGCAGCATCTCCACCGCGCGCTGACAGGCACGGCCCACGCCGGGCGCCGCTGGCAGGGCGGCATGAGTCCAATTCAGGATGTTACCGCCGCTGGCCATGTCGATGGCCGGCAAATCCTGCTCGATCCGGCCGGGCGGCAGGCGGGTGACGCTGCCCGACCCCTGTCGGCTTTCGAGAAACCCCTCATCGCGCAGCCGGTCGAACGCGGCGGCGATGGTCGTGCGACTCAGTCCCAGCGCGGCAGCCAGTTCCCGCTCCCCCGGCAAGCGGACATTCAGGCCGATACGCCCGTCCAACACCAGCATCCTGAGCGCCTGCGCCAATTGGCGATAGGCAGGCTCGGCGCTGTCCTCGGCGCGCCAAGCACCGAGCAGGCGAAGCAAGGAGGGCGGCCGCAGCAGCGAAGTGGACATGGCGGTCAGTTCCAATTCAAACGACGAGATGGCCGGTTACCGGATAATGGCTATTTTGTAAAAGGCCATTTTTTGAGAGGATTTCCTCCGGCGTCCTGCGCCTTTATCCCGCGATCAGGCGGATCGCCGCGCTCGATACCCAGCCGCTGCGGCAGGGTCCGTCATAGGCCTGCTTGCGATCCACCGGGTCGGACACGCCGCAATCGGCCATCGGTTCGGGGGCAAGCACGACCCCCAGCCATTTCTGATCGAGGCTGCGGGTGCAGACCCAGGCGCGGTCGCCCTCTGCCATCCGGGCGATTTCCTTTGCGTCCGCAAAGGGCGCGGCGCGCACCGCAAGCCCCTTGGCGCCGACCCGCATGGCCTGACCCATGGTGCCGCAGGCGTCGAGGCGCGGCCCGTCCTCCCCAATCGTCACCGGGCGGGTAAGGCGCGATTCCAGCCGGGTTTCCGGCACATCTTCCCGCGCCGCCCCCGCCAGCGAACTGTTGGGCAATTCCTCCAGCACGTCACTGCTTTTGGAGCAGGCGGCAAGCATCAGGACTACCGATGCAAGGGAGGCAAGGACGACACGCATAGCTGCCTGATAGACCGTGCGCCGGGCGCGCGAAAGCCGCCATGTTTCGCTTTAGTTTCAGCCGGCGAGTCCCTATATGCTCGGGCATGAGCGAGGAAAGTCAGAACAACCCCAACAGCAACAGCTATGGCGCCGACAGCATCAAGGTCCTGAAAGGGCTGGATGCCGTACGCAAACGGCCCGGCATGTATATCGGCGACACCGATGACGGCTCGGGCCTGCACCATATGGTGTTCGAGGTCAGCGACAACGCCATTGACGAGGCGCTGGCTGGGCATTGCGACCGCATCCTCATCACCCTCAACCCCGACGGATCGGTGAGCGTCGAGGATAATGGCCGCGGTATCCCCACCGACATCCACAAGGAAGAAGGCGTGTCGGCGGCCGAGGTCATCATGACCCAGCTCCATGCCGGGGGCAAGTTCGAGAATACCAGCGACGACAACGCCTATAAGGTGTCGGGCGGCCTGCACGGCGTGGGCGTGTCGGTGGTGAACGCGCTCAGCGAATTTCTGGACCTCAATATCTGGCGGGATGGCAAGGAGCATTATATGCGCTTTGCCTATGGCGATGCCGTGGCCCCGCTGAAGGTCATCGGCGATGCGCCCGCGGGCAAGAAGGGCACGCGCGTCACCTTCCTCCCCTCGACCGAGAAGGTGCCCGGCGACGGCGGCACCTTCAAGAACCATACCGAGTTCGATTTCGAGAAGCTGGAGCATCGCTATCGCGAACTGGCCTTCCTCAATTCGGGCGTGCGGCTGTTCCTGGCCGATGCGCGACATGAGGAAAAGAAGGAAGTCGAGCTGTTCTACGAGGGTGGCATCGCGGCCTTTGTGAAATATCTCGACCGCAACAAGCAGCCGCTGATGCCCGACCCCATCGCGATTTCGGGCAGCCGCGACGATGTGACCATCGACGTCGCGCTGGAGTGGAACGACAGCTATTATGAAAACGTCCTCTGTTTCACGAACAACATCCCGCAGCGGGATGGCGGTACCCATCTGGCGGCGTTCCGCGCGGCGCTGACCCGCACGCTCAACAATTATGCCGACAAGTCGGGGATGCTGAAGAAGGAGAAAGTCTCCCTCACCGGCGAAGATATGCGTGAGGGGCTGACCGCCATCGTGTCGGTGAAACTGCCCGATCCCAAATTCTCGTCGCAGACCAAGGACAAGCTGGTCTCCTCCGAAGTCCGCCAGCCGCTGGAAAGCCTGATGGCCGACAAGATGGCGGAATGGCTGGAGGAGAATCCTCAGCACGGCAAGATGATCGTGCAGAAGGTGATCGACGCCGCCGCTGCCCGCGAGGCCGCGAAGAAGGCGCGTGAACTGACCCGGCGCAAGGGGGTGATGGACATCGCCTCGCTGCCCGGTAAGCTGGCCGACTGTCAGGAACGCGACCCGGCCAAGTCCGAACTCTTCCTGGTCGAGGGTGACTCGGCAGGCGGGTCGGCCAAGCAGGGCCGCAACCGGCACAATCAGGCGATCCTGCCGCTCAAGGGCAAGATATTGAACGTCGAGCGCGCCCGCTTCGACCGGATGCTGTCATCCAAGGAGGTCGGCACGCTGATCCAGGCCATGGGCACCGGCATTCGCGACGATTTCAATCTGGAAAAGCTGCGCTACCACAAGATCGTCATCATGACCGACGCCGACGTCGACGGCGCGCATATCCGCACGCTGCTGCTGACCTTCTTCTACCGCCAGATGCCGCAGATCATTGAGGCGGGGCATCTCTATATCGCCCAGCCGCCGCTCTACAAGGCGACGCGGGGCCGGTCCGAAGTCTATCTCAAGAACGAGGCGGCGCTGGAACAGTATCTGGTCGACAATGGCGTCGATTCGATGGCGCTGGAAACCACCGGCGGCATGCGCTCGGGCGACGATCTGCGCTCGCTGATCGAGCATGGGCGGCGGATGCGCGCGGTGATGCGCTATGTGCCGCGCCGCTACAATCCCGCGATCATCGAGGCGCTGGCGATCAACGGCGCGCTCGACCCCGAACTCAGCCATGCGGCACAGGGCGAACGGTTGGCGGGCACCGTCCGCTGGATGGACGCGCAGGATGACGAGGGCAAATGGAGCGGCCGGATCGCCGAGGAAGGCGGCTTCCACTTTGAGCGGCTGTGGCGCGGCGTCACCGATCACCACATGATCGAGGCGGGCTTCATCGGATCCGCCGAGGCGCGCAAGCTGCACACCATCGCCGCCGAGGAAGCGGACAGCTATCGCACGTCCAGCCGTCTGGTCACGGCCAAGGCGGCGGCCGCCGCCGAGGAAGCCGGCGACGACGATCTGCCGGTGGCGACGAAGGGCGCTGTCACCGTCACCCGCCCAAGCGAGCTGCTGGAGGCGATTCTCGCGTCCGGGCGCAAGGGGCTGGCGATCCAGCGCTATAAAGGTCTGGGCGAGATGAATGCGGAACAGCTCTGGGAAACCACGCTGGACCCGGACAATCGTTCGATGCTGCGGGTCGAGGTCGAACAGGCGGACGTCGCCGACGAGATTTTCACCCGCCTGATGGGCGATGTGGTCGAACCGCGGCGCGAGTTCATCCAGGACAATGCGCTGAACGTCGCCAATCTGGACGTCTGATCCGATGGAGCGGGTCCGTTGCGGCTGGGCCGGCACCGACCCGCTCTATTGCGCCTATCACGACAGCGAATGGGGCGTGCCGGAGCGCGATTCGCGGATGCTCTGGGAAACGCTGATGCTGGAAGGCTTCCAGGCGGGCCTCAGCTGGATCACCATCCTGCGCAAGCGCGAGACGTTCCGCGCCGCCTTTGCCGGTTTCGATCCCGACAAGGTCGCTGCCTTTGGCGCCGTCGATGTCGAACGGCTGATGGGCGACCCCGGCATCATCCGCGCCCGGGCAAAGATCGAGGCGACGATTGGCGGCGCACGGATCTTCTGCGCCATGCGCGACCGTGGGGAGGATTTCTCGGCCATGGTCTGGCGCTTTGTCGATGGCACACCGATCCAGAATGACGGCCTGACCTTTCCGGCAAAGACCGTCCTGTCGGAAGCGATCTCCAAGGACCTCAAGAAACGCGGCTTCAAATTTGTGGGACCCACCATCGTCTATGCCTGGATGCAGGCTGTGGGGATGGTGAACGATCATGCCATCTCCTGCTTTCGGCGGGATCAGGTCATGGCGGCGTGAGACGGCTCTCGCCCTTCGCTCTCATCCTGATGATGACGGGCTGCGGCAGCGGCGAGAAGGATGTGCCCGTCAGCAATGCCGCGCGGCGCCAGGCCTCCGTGCCGATCATCCTTCCGAACCAAAGCGTGAAACAGAATACCGAGAATGTTTCGGAAGCGGTTCCCCGTGAAACAGCGGCACCCCATTCCGCCCCCTCCCCCGCTCCGGAACGGCCCGCGCAGGGTCGCTACCGGGCGATCGGGACCGAACCCTTCTGGGCCGTGACGGTGAAGGGATCGACCGCCACGCTGGAGCGCCCGGATAAAGCCCCTGTCCGCTTCGCCGTCTCGCGCTATAATGACGGGCGGACGATCCGCTATCTGGGCGGGGGTTTTTCCATGACGCTGAGCGAAGGACCGTGCAGCGACGGCATGAGCGATGCCATCTGGTCCGACCGGGTCGCGATAGCCTTTGGCGAAGGAACGCTGGATGGATGCGGCGGCGCGCGGGACGATCAGGATGCAGGCGCTCCCTGATCGCGCCTAATCCGTGCGCATGGCCTCCGCCACCAGCGCTTCGGCCTCCATCAATAGGGCATCTTCCGCCGCATGCTGGGCGACCTGCTCGCGACCGATGAGGATCAACACCGGCACGGCGAGCGGGCTGACCCGATCCAGCGCGATATGCAGCATAGTGGCCGAGGCGCGGTCGATCAGATCGCCCAGACGCCCCACATCGGTCATGCGCGCACGGGCATCGGCCCAGGCAGCCTTCAGCAGCAGATGGTCGGGCTGATATTTGCGCAGCACATCGTAGATGAGGTCCGTGGAGAAAGTGACCTGCCGCCCGGTCTTGCGCTTGCCGGGGTGTTGGCGCTCGATCAGGCCGGAAATCACCGCCACGTCGCGAAAGGCGCGCTTGAGCAGGCTTGATTGTTCGACCCATTCGACGAATTCATGATCCAGAATGTCGGCGGAAAAGAGGCTGGCGGGATCGGTGACGGGCTTCAGGCCATAGACGGCGAGCGCATAGTCGTTGGAGACGAACCCCATTGGCATAAGCCCCTGTGCGTCCATGCGGCGGGTAAGCAGCATGCCTAGCGACTGGTGCGCGTTCCAGCCTTCGAAACTGTAACAGACGAGATAATGGCGCCCTTCATGCGGGAAGGTTTCGATGAGAAGCTGCCCCGGTTCGGGCAGGGCCGAGCGATATTTCTGGACCTCCAGCCATTCGCGGACATCCTGCGGGAAGCGGGACCATTGGTCCGGCTCCGCGAGGAAATGACGCACCCGGTCGGCAAGGCGGGTGGACATCGCCATGCGGGTGCCGCCCCAGGTCGGGATGCGGGCGCTTTTCGAGGTCGCGCGGACGATGAGATCCGTGGTGTCCATCCGCACCACCTCCAGCGCAGTGCCGGAGAAGAAGAAGCAGTCGCCGGGACTGAGGGTGGCGGCGAACCCCTCCTCCACCGTGCCGAGCTTGCGGCCATTGGCGAAGCGGACAGCGAGCGCGGGCTGGTCGACGATGATTCCGGCGTTGAGGCGATGTTGCTGGATGAAGCGCGGATGGGAAACCCGCCATGTTCCGTCCGCATCATGGGTCAGGCGCTTGAAGCGGTCATAGGCGCGCAGGGCATAGCCGCCGCCCTCGATGAAATGGAGGACATGGGCGAAACCCTCCTCCGTGAGCGCGCTATAGGGGGTGGCGGATCGGATTTCAGCCAGCAATTCCTGTTCGCGAAAGGGCGCGGCGCAGGCGAGGCCCATCACATGCTGGGCCAGCACGTCAAGGCTGCCGGGACGGAAATCGTCGGCGTCGCGCTCGCCTGACTCCACCGCGTCAAGGGCGGCACGGGCTTCGAGATATTCAAAGCGGTTGCCGGGGATGAGGATCGCCTCGCTCGGCGTGTCCAGCCGGTGATTGGCGCGGCCGATGCGCTGGAGCAGGCGGGAACTCCCCTTGGGCGCGCCCATCTGAATCACGCAATCGACATTGCCCCAATCGACGCCGAGGTCGAGGCTGGCGGTGGCGACAAGGGCGCGGAGCTTGCCCGCCGCCATCGCCGCTTCGACCTTGCGCCGGGCCTCGATGGAGAGGCTGCCATGGTGGATGGCGATGGGAAGATTGGCGTCATTGGCCGACCAGAGTTCCTGGAAGATGAGTTCAGCAAGGCCGCGCGTGTTGCAGAAGACCAGCGTGGTGGCGCGGCGTTCGATCTCCGCCATCACCTGGCTCGCGGCATATTTGCCCGAGTGGCCGGACCAGGGGACGCGGCCTTCGGGGATGAGGATGGCGACATGGGGATCGGCGCCCGGCTCGCCGATGACCGGAGTGACGGCGTTGATGTCGCCGTCCGGGGCGAGCCAGGCGCGATAGGCATCGACATCGGCCACTGTCGCGGAGAGCGCCACGCGCCGGAGGGTGGGGTTGATCGCCTGAAGACGAGAGAGGGAGAGGTTGAGCAGGTCCCCGCGCTTTTGCGTGGCGAAGGCGTGGACTTCATCGACGATCACGGTCTGGAGGTTCGCGAACATCAGGAAGCTGTCGGGATAGCTCAACAGCAGCGAGAGGGATTCGGGCGTGGTCAGCAGAATTTGCGGCGGGCGCGCGCGCTGGCGGGCCTTCCTGTCCGATGGCGTGTCCCCGCTGCGGGTTTCGACGCGAATCGGAAGGTCCATCTCCTCGATCGGCGTCAGGAGGTTCCGGCGGACATCGACGGCGAGCGCCTTCAGCGGCGAGACGTAGAGGGTGTGGAGTCCCTCGGTCGGGCTTTCGATGAGGTCGGTGAGAGTCGGCAGGAAGCCGGCGAGCGTCTTGCCCGCGCCGGTCGGGGCGACGAGCAGCGCATGATCGCCGCAGCGGGCGGCCGCCAGCATGTCGAGTTGGTGGCGGCGGGGTGTCCAGCCGCGGGAGATGAACCATTGCTCCAGCGGTTGGGGTAGGCGTGGGGTCATAGGGCTGATGTAGGAAGAAGGGAGGGGCTTCGACAAGTTCAGCCTCAATGGTAATTTTCAGCCACGAGCGCGGAATAAAATTACGCGCCACCTCTGGCCCCCTCCCCCCTAAAGGCGTTACACTCCTGCCATCAGAGCGGCGCAACAGATGCCGCAGACATGCAGGAGAATATCATGACCGGCGAAACCGAAGCCGACCTGACGGGCGTGAAACCGACGCGCAACCGCCGCCGCCCCAAGCAGTCGATCATGGAGATTGAGGGCCGCAAGCTGAAGCCCGCGACGCTGATGATGGGGCATGGCTATGATCCTACCCTGTCCGAAGGCTCGCTGAAGCCGCCGATCTTTCTCACCTCCACCTTCGCCTTCGAGAGCGCGGCCGCCGGCAAACGGCACTTTGAGGGGGTTACCGGGATTCGCCCCGGCGGCGCGGAGGGGCTGGTCTATTCCCGCTTCAACGGCCCGAATCAGGAGATTGCCGAGGACCGGCTGACGGTGTGGGAAGAAGCGGAGGATGCCCTGCTCTTTTCCAGCGGCATGTCGGCGATTGCCACCACCCTGCTCGCTCTGGTGCAGCCGGGCGACGTAATCGTGCATTCAGCGCCCCTTTATGCCGCAACCGAAGCGCTGATCGGGCGTATCCTGGGCAAGTTCGGGGTGCAGTGGCTGGATTTCCCGGCAGGCGCGACCGAGGAGGAAATCGGCGCCGTGATCGAAAAAGCCAAGGGGCTGGGCCGCGTGGCGATGATCTACCTCGAAAGCCCGGCCAATCCGACCAATGTTCTGGTCGATCTGGAGGCGGTAGTTGCGCGGCGCGACTTTTTGTTCGCAGGCGAAGAATATCGGCCGCCCGTCGCCATCGACAATACCTTTCTGGGGCCGCTCTGGCATCATCCGCTGCGCCACGGGGCGGATCTGGTGATCTACAGCCTCACCAAATATGCGGGCGGGCATAGCGATCTGGTCGCGGGCGGCGTGTTGGGACCCAATGGGCTCATCAACACGATCCGGCTGATGCGCAACACCATCGGGACGATTCTCGATCCCCATTCGGCCTGGATGCTGCTGCGGTCGCTGGAGACGCTGGAACTGCGGATGAGCCGGGCAGGCGAGAATGCGGCCAAGGTCTGCACCTGGCTGAAGGATCAGCCGCAGGTGGAGAAAGTCGTCTATCTCGGCTTCCCGGAGACGGAGCGGCAGGCGGATATCTACAGGCGCCATTGCACCGGGGCGGGATCGACCTTCTCGCTTTATCTCAGGGGCGGCGAGGCGGAGGCCTTCGCCTTTCTCGACGCGCTGAAGATCGCGAAGCTCGCGGTCAGTCTGGGCGGGACCGAGACGCTGGCGAGCCATCCAGCGGCGATGACCCATTTGTCGGTCCCCGCCGAGCGCAAGAAGGCGCTGGCGATCGGCGACAATATGGTGCGCATCTCCATCGGGTGCGAGGATGCGGACGATCTGATCGCCGACTTCGCGCAGGCGTTGCGGGCGGTGGGATGAGCGCGGATCGCCCGCTGATCCTCGTGGCGCAGCCGCATCTGGCGCCGTTGCTGGGCCTGCTCTCCCCTTATTATGACGTCATGGCCTTGTGGGAGGAGAGCGGCAGGGCGCGGCTGACGGAGGCCGAGGCGCTGGTGACGGCGGGCGAGTTCCGGCTCGACCCGGAGATGCTGGAACGAATGACGGCGCTGCGGCTGATCGCCTGCTTTACCGTGGGTTATGACGGGGTGGACCTCGACTGGGCGCGGGCGCGCGACGTCGCCGTCACCCATGCGGGCGACGCCAATGCGGAGGATGTGGCCGATCATGCCCTCGGCCTCATCCTCGCGCATCGGCGGCAGATCGTCGCCGGCGACCGGCAGATACGCGAGAATGGCTGGACGGCGGACGCGAAGATGCTCACCCGATCCATGGCCGGCGCGCGGATCGGGATTGTCGGCATGGGAAGCATCGGCATCGCCCTAGCCGAACGCGCCGAAGCGCTGCGGATGCGGGTCGGCTGGTGGGGTCCCCGGGCAAAGCCGGACCTGCGCTGGCCCCGTGCCGATGGCCTGGAAGCGCTGGCGCGAGACAGTGACGTCATGGTGGCGGCGGCCAGGGCGACCGAGGAGAATCGGGGAATGATCTCCCGCGCCGTCATGGACGCGCTCGGATCTCAAGGGCTGTTGGTGAATGTCGCGCGGGGGCAGCTGGTGGATGAGGATGCGCTGATCGCGGCACTGAGGGAGGGCCGGCTGGGCGGCGCGGCGCTCGACGTGTTCGAAACCGAACCTACGCCAGCGGCGCGTTGGGCCGATGTGCCCCATATCGTGCTGACCCCGCACAGCGGCGGCGCGACGCAGGAGGCGGTGGCGAAGATGGCGCAGATGCTGCTCGCCAACCTCGCCGCGCATTTTGCAGGGAAGCCGCTGGTTTCGCCGGTGAGCTAATTCCAGTCCACCCGCATCCAGCCCCGCGCCGCCGCCAGCTTCGCCAGCGGCTTGTGCGGGTTGGAGGCGAAGGGCATGTCCGCGAACTCCAGCATCGGCGCGTCCGACACATGATCCGAATAGGCGCGGATGGTCGCCTGACGACGGTCGATCGCCTCGCCCGCCATCCACGCCTTGATCATGCGCAACTTGCCCGTGTCATAGCAATTCTCGCCCGCAATCTTCGCCCGGACATAGCGCAGATCCTGCGACAGATGATCGGTCGCGATCACCGCATCGAAACCCAGCCGGCGGGCAATCGGTTCGACATAGAGGCGGTAGGAGGCGGTGGCGAGGACCAGCCTGTAGCCATCCGCCTTGTCCTGCGCGATCTGCGCCAGCGCGCCCTTGCGGACATTCTGCGCCACCACCTTTTCCGCATAGCTTTCGACATGCGGCATCAGCTTCGCGCGCTCGACATTGGCGCCGATCATCAGCGCCTGATTCAGTTCCTTCAGCCGCTGCCGGCTGATCAGCTTCAGCACATAGGCCAGCATCAGCAGGATCACACCGGGCAACAGCGCCAGACGCCAAGGCGCCAGGCGTTTCGCGACGTGAATCAGAAAGCCGGTATAGGTGCCGGTGAAAGTCACCGTGCGGTCCATGTCGTAGATTGCGAGCCTGTGCGTCATGCCGTGTCCGAAACTTTTTGGGGGGTCCCTTCGTTTGATCGTGCGGATGGGCCGTTTCGGCTTGCCGTGCAACCGATAATGGACCACACCTCCGCCTCGATGAACAAAGCCGCTGATCTTGCAGAAGAAGTCCGCGACGGCGGAACAGTCATCCGGCTTTCAGGCAATCTGTCCATTGCCTGCCTTCGCGACCTGCCCGACCGGCTCGACGCGATTAGCGGCCCCGTCGATACGCTCGACCTGTCCGATGTGGAGTATATGGACACGATCGGCGCCTGGGTGCTGCATCGCACGATCAAGCGGTTGGGCTGCAAGGTCATAGGCGACAAATGCGATGCCGAACGGCTGATCGCGGCGGTCGGCCGGCTCGATGAGCCGGTCAATATCCGCCCCGACTATGCGCCGCCATGGAAGCGCGTGGTCGGCCAGATTGGCGAGGCGGTTATCAATTCGGGCACCACCCTGCTCGGCCTGCTCGGTTTCTTCGGCGGCACGCTGGTCGCGGCGTGGAATGTCATCCGCCATCCTGGCCGTTTCCGGATCAATGCCGTGGTGCAGCGGTTCGAGGTCGTGGGCGTATCGGCGCTCGGCATCATCGGCCTGATGAGCTTCCTGATCGGCATCGTCATCGCTCAGCAGGGATCGGTGCAGTTGCGCCAGTTCGGCATGGAGATGCTGACGATCAACCTGGTCGGCCGCCTGACCTTCCGCGAACTCGGCGTGCTGATGACCGCGATCATGGTCGCGGGCCGATCCGGCTCCGCCTTCGCGGCGCAATTGGGGACGATGAAGCTGACCGAAGAGGTCGATGCCATGCGCACCATCGGCGTGTCGCCGATGGAGGCGCTGGTGCTGCCGCGCACGCTGGCGGTGGTGGTGATGATGCCGCTGCTCGGTTTCTATTCCTCCATCGTCGCGATTGTCGGCGGCGGCTTTCTGTGCGCTGTATCGCTCGACATTCCACCGATCACCTTTATCCAGCGACTGCGCGAGGTCGTGCCGATCCACGATCTCTGGGTGGGCCTCATCAAAGCGCCTGTCTTCGGCGTCATCATCGCGCTTGCCGGCTGTTTCCAGGGCATGCAGGTGGAGGGCAATGCCGAGGAAGTCGGCCTGCGCACCACCGCCGCCGTGGTGCAGGCGATCTTCCTGGTGATCGTGATCGACGCCTTTTTCGCGGTCTTCTTCACCTGGGTGGGCTGGAACTGATGGCGCCCGAGGAACAGATCGCAGCCGAGGAAAGCCGGGTCGAA
Source organism: Sphingobium estronivorans (assembly GCF_008692605.1). GTDB lineage: Bacteria > Pseudomonadota > Alphaproteobacteria > Sphingomonadales > Sphingomonadaceae > Sphingobium > Sphingobium estronivorans. The sequence continues at coordinate 106,454 of NZ_LFCT01000016.1, read as the reverse complement.
AAAGCGGTCGAGAATGGCGACATCGCCATTTCGGTTCGGAACCTTCGGAACAGCTTCGGCGATCAGGTCGTGCATGAGGGGCTCAACCTCGACGTGCGCAAGGGCGAGATATTGGGCGTGGTCGGCGGATCGGGCACCGGCAAGTCGGTGTTGATGCGCTCGATCATCGGCCTCCAAACCCCCGATGAGGGCGAAATCCACGTCTTCGGCGAATCGATGATCGGGCGGCTGGACGACGAAGCGCTGGCGATCCGCAAGCGCTGGGGCGTCTTGTTTCAGGGCGGCGCGCTGTTCTCGACCCTGACGGTGGCCGAGAATGTCGAGGTGCCGATCCGCGAATATTATCCCAATATCGGGCCGGTACTGCGCGACGAGATCGCCGCCTACAAAATCCGCATGACCGGCCTGCCTGCCGAAGCCGGCCCCAAATATCCCGCCGAACTGTCGGGCGGCATGAAAAAGCGCGCGGGGCTGGCGCGGGCGCTGGCGCTCGACCCCGACCTGCTGTTCCTGGATGAACCGACGGCCGGTCTCGACCCCATCGGCGCGGCGGCGTTCGACGACCAGACGCGCAAATTGCAGCAGACTTTGGGGTTGACGGTGTTCCTGATCACCCACGATCTCGACACGCTTTATTCGATCTGCGACCGGGTGGCGGTGCTGGCCGACAAGAAGGTGACGGCGGTCGGCACCATCGATGAGCTGCTGGCGACCGACCACCCCTGGATCCAGGAATATTTCAACGGCCCGCGCGGGCGCGCCGCGACGGCGGCGATGGCCCGCGAACAGGACAAGAGGCGATAGACTATGGAAACCCGCTCCAACCATGTGCTGGTGGGCACGGTCACGCTGCTGTTGCTGGCGGCGATCATGATCGCGGCTTTCTGGTTCTCGCGCCTCTCCCAGGGCGACAATATGGAATATGACATCTTCTTCAAACAGTCGGTCAACGGCCTCGCCAAGGGATCGAGCGTCAATTATTCGGGCGTTCCTTCCGGTCAGGTCGAGAAGATCGAATTGTGGAAGCGCGATCCGAGTTTCGTGAAGGTGCGCATTTCCGTGAAGGAAGGCACGCCCGTCCTGCAAGGCACCACAGCGACCATTTCGGGCGTTGGCTTTACCGGCGTGTCGGAAATCGTGCTGGACGGTGCGGTCAAGGGCGCGCCGCCCATTGTCTGCCCCGCGGAGAACACTCTGGCCGCCTGCCCCGATGGCGTGCCGGTGATCCCGACCAAGCCCGGCGCTCTGGGCGAACTGCTCAACAACGCGCCGCAATTGCTGGAACGGCTGTCGACGCTGACCGAGCGACTGACGGAATTGCTCAACGACAAGAATCAGCAATCCATTGCCGGCATCCTGGCGAATCTCGAGCGGGTGTCGGGGTCCCTGGCCGACCGCAGCCCGGAAATCGCGGCGACCCTGGCCGAAGCGCGCGTCGCCGTGCAGCGCACCGGTATCGCCGCCGAACAGATCGGCAAGCTCGCCGCAACAACCGATTCGATGCTGACCGATGAGGGCAAGCCGCTGCTGGCCGATCTGCGCAAAAGCGTACAGTCCGCAACACACAGCATCGACACGCTCGACAAGACGATTGCGGAGGCGCAGCCGGGCGTCCACGCCTTCAGCAACCAGACCATGCCGGAGGTCAATCAGCTCGTCCGCGACCTGAGGGAAATGTCGCGTTCCTTCCGTGGCGTAGCGGAAAAACTCGATCAGCAGGGCGCGGGTTCGATCGTCGGGTCGCCCCAATTGCCCGACTATAAGCGATAAGAGGGACAGTGATGATGTTTCACAGGAAACTGGGCCTGATGCCCGCCGCCCTTGGCGCGCTGATGCTGGCGGGCTGCGTGTCTTTCGGAGGCAAGCCGCCGGAGCGGCTGTTGTCGCTCAACGCCGCGCAAAAGGTCGCGCCGGGCACCCAGCGCAATGCCACCGCCGGCACGGCGATCACCGTCGCTGATCCCGACGCCCCGAGAATGCTCGATACCGTGCGGGTGCCGGTCATCACCTCCCCCACTTCGGTCGCCTATGTGACCAAGGTGCAGTGGGCCGATACGCCGCGCCACCTGTTCCAGAAGCTGCTGGCCGAAACCATCGCCGCCACCAGCAACCGCATCGTGCTGGACCCGGGCCAATATTCCGCCGATGCCGGACAGCGGCTGATGGGCGAACTGGTCGATTTCGGCGTCGATGAAGCCAGCAACAGCGCGGTCGTGACCTATGATGCTACGCTCGCCGGACCGGGCGGCACGGCGATCGCCCGCCAGCGCTTCACCGCCAGCGCGCCGGTCGGCGGCAGGATCGACGGGAACAGCGTGGGCGCGCCGATCAACGCCGCGGCCAATAAGGTGGCGGCGGATGTCGCCGCCTGGCTGGCGGCTTCGGGACGGTAGGCCGCAGGTGTCATGCTCCTGCTTGGCAGGAGCATGATGCCGCTATTCCAGACTCTTGCTCACCTGTTCGGTGACGTCCTTCGACAGCCCCGCTTCCGCCAGTATACGTTGCAATTCCGCCCGCATCAGCGCCGCGCGCCCTTCATCGAAGCGCTTCCAGCGGCCCAGCGGCGGCACCAACCGGGCAGCCGTCTGCGGATTGAGCTTGTCGAGCGCGATGATGCAATCAGCAACCAGCCGATAACCCTTGCCCGACTTGTGGTGGAATGCCCACTGGTTGCCCGCAAAGGCGCCATAAAGCGACCGAACCCGATTGGGATTGGCGAGGGTGAAGTCTTTGTGCTGGCTCAATTCTTCGATCAGGTCGACCGTATCGGGATGGAAGGCGAAAGCCTGGGTCTGGAACCATTTGTCCAGCGTCAGCGCATCGTCGCGATAGCGGTTGTAGAAGATGTCGAGCCCCGCCTCTCGCTCGGCGCTGGTGCCATTGGCCAGCGTCGCAAGCGCGGCCTGTCGCTCGGTCATATTGTCGGCGTCGCTGAATTGGCCAAAGGCCACCGCCGGGCCATCCTGAGCCCCCGACGCCGCCAGATAGTGCAGCGCGGTGTTGCGCAGCTTGCGCGCCCCCTTGGCGGCGGAGGACAGCGCAAATGCATTGGCTTTGGTTTTGGCATGAATATCGCGCCAGAGCGGTTCCAATTCCGCGCCGATCCGCCGTTGCAGGGTATCGCGCGCGGCGTGGATCGCATCGGGATCGACCACCGCCATCTGATCGCCCAGATAGGCTTCGCTGGGCAAACGGATCGCCTCCGCAACGAAAGCGGGATCGAGCAGGGGATCGGTGATCGTGTCGCGGATCGCGGCAATCACCGCATCCTCATCGACAGGCTGTCCGCCGATACGGCCGACCAGCACATTCACCATCAGCTGCTGCATCGCCTCATAACGAGCGAAGGGATCTTCATCATGCGCCGAGAGAAAGGCCAGATCGTCCTGGCTGCGGTTGGTTTCGACAATGACGGGCGCCGAAAAGCCGCGATTGATCGACAATAGCGGCGCGTCCGGCCAATTGTCGAAGGTGAAGCTCTGCGTCGCCTCGGTCAGCATTAGCAGTTCATCGCCCCGGCTCTTGCCCGACGCGCGGTCGAACAAGGCTGTCCGCAGCGGAATTGCCATGGGCCGCTTTTCTGGCTGGCCCGGCGTCGGCGGAACGGCCTGTTCCAGATGGAGCGTCGCCGTCCGGCTCACCGGATCGTGGGTCAGCAACGCCCGGACCTGTGGCGTACCCGCCTGCTCATACCAGCGACGGAACTGGCCAAGGTCGATCTCCCCGCCCTCCTCCATGGCGCGGACGAAATCCTCGCATGTGGCGGCTTCGCCATCATGGCGGTCAAAATAGAGGTCCGTCCCGGCGCGGAAACGTTCAGGCCCCAGCATCAGCGCCATCATGCGGATGACCTCAGCGCCCTTATTGTAGATGGTGGCCGTGTAGAAGTTGCTGATTTCCATATAGGATTCAGGCCGGATCGGATGCGCGAGCGGACCGCTATCCTCCTGAAACTGGGCCGCGCGCAGGATGCGGACATCTTCGATCCGCTTGACCGCATGGCTGCCCATGTCGGCGGAGAAATTCTGGTCGCGGAAAACGGTGAAGCCTTCCTTGAGGCTCAGTTGGAACCAGTCACGGCAGGTGACGCGATTGCCGGACCAGTTATGGAAATATTCATGCGCCACCACGCCCTCGACTCCGTCATAATCGATGTCGGTCGCGGTCTCGGGATCGGCAAGAATATAGCGCGAATTGAAGATGTTGAGGCCCTTATTCTCCATCGCGCCAAAGTTGAAATCGGCGACGGCGACTATGTTGAACACATCCAGGTCATATTCGCGGCCGTAAACCCGCTCGTCCCAGGCCATGCTGTTCTTGAGGGCTTGCATGGCATGAGCGGTGCGGGGCAGATCCGCTTCCTTGACCCAGATACCGAGTTGTACTTCACGCGCACTGAGCGTCATGAATCGATCGGCATTGCAGGCCAAATCCCCTGCCACCAGCGCGAACAAATAGCAGGGCTTGGGGAAAGGATCGTTCCATTGCGCCCAATGCCGACCATGGGGCAGATCGCCCTGTTCGACCGGATCCCCATTGGCGAGAAGCACAGGATAAAGCGCCTTGTCCGCCGTCATGCGCACCGAATAACGCGACAGCACATCGGGCCGGTCCGGGAAAAAGGTGATGCGGCGAAAACCTTCCGCCTCGCATTGAGTGCAAAGCAAGCCATTACTGGCATAAAGCCCCATCAGCTTGCTGTTGCTCTGCGGTGCGATCTCCACCAGCGTTTCAATGCTATGAGCAGCAGCGGAAAGCGGGATGATGAGGATGCCCGCCTCCATCGTCCACTGCTCGGGCGCAAGCATGGTGCCATCCACTTTGACTTCAAGCGGCAGGAGTCCGTCGCCGTCCAGCTTGAGCGGCCGGTCATGCGCGCCATTCCGGGTAACGTAGAGGGTAGCGCGAACCCGCGTCGCCGCGGCGTCCAGATCGAAATCCAGCGCGACCTCGGGCACCAGCCAATCGGGCGCGCGATAATCCTGGCGGCGAATGACGGTCGGGGCGGCGGGGGAGGATGGGATGTCGGCCATGCCCGCAGCCTAAGGTTTTGGCGGGAGAAAGGCCAGTGGCGGCGCGGGAAAATGCGCGCCGCCGCGGTTCAGATGCGCTCCCCCGACAGCCGCTGGCACAGCATATCGAGTTGGTCGAGCGTCGAATAATGCAGCGACACCATGCCGCCGCCGTTCGTACCGTAGCTGATGGCGACCTTTACACCCAATATGTCCGCCAGATGCTGCTCCAAAGCGACGATATCGGGATCATTATCCTTGGGCGCGGGGGCACGCTGCCGGCTTGAGGCCGTGTCGCCCATCTTGGTGCGGCGGACGAGTTGCTCGGTATCGCGGACCGACAGCCCCTTGGTTTCCACCGTCCGGGCCAAGGCTTCGCAATCGGGCGCGCCGATCAAGGCGCGGGCATGGCCCATGCTCAGCTTCTGTTCGATCACCTGCTGCTGCACGGGCGCGGGCAGATCGAGCAGGCGCATCAGATTCGCGACATGGCTGCGCGATTTACCGACCAGACGGCCCAGCGCCTCCTGACTGTGATGAAATTCCGCGATCAGCTTGCGATAGGCTTCCGCCTCTTCGATCGGGTTCAGATCTTCGCGCTGGATATTCTCGATCAGCGCGATTTCCAGCGTTTCCGCTTCATCGAAATCGCGCACAATAGCGGGAATGCGGTGCAATTGCGCACGCTGTGCCGCGCGCCAGCGGCGTTCACCTGCGACGATCTGGAATCCGCCACCATGGGGCCGGACGATGATCGGCTGAATGACGCCCCGCTTGGCGATACTCTCGGCCAGTTCCTGCAACGCTCCATCATCGAAATGGCGGCGCGGCTGTTCGGGATGCGGCTGAATCAGCGCAACCTCGATGCTCTGGATCGCCTTGGTCGAAGGATTGGCGACCGCTGTCGGCGTGACCGGCTCTTCGCGGGCGACGTCGCCCAGCAATGCCGACAGGCCCCGGCCCAGCCCTTGCGGACGCTTGGCAGACTTCGTCAGATTTTCTTCACTCAAGCAGCAACCTCCTGGCGGGGCAGACGCGCGATCAGTTCGCGCGCGAGACGCATATAGGCTTCCGACCCCGAACAGCGGAAATCATAGATGAGCGCCGGAACGCCATGGCTGGGCGCTTCCGACAGACGCACGTTGCGGGGAATGACGGTAGAAAATACCAGATCGCCCAGACAGGCGCGCACATCGTCGGCCACCTGATCGGTCAAGCGATTGCGGCGATCATACATGGTCAGCGCCACGCCCATGATCGAAAGGCCGGGATTGAACCGCCCACGAATGCGCTCGACGGTCTGGAGAAGCTGGGAAAGCCCCTCCAGCGCGAAAAATTCACACTGCAACGGCACCAATAGCGATTGCGCCGCGACCAGCGCATTGATGGTCAGGAGACCCAGCGATGGCGGACAATCAATCAAGCAAATGTCCCAGCGACCCGGCTGGGCTTCCGCAAGAACGCGCTCGAGGCGATGGGTCCGCTCCTCATATTCGATGAGTTCGATTTCCGCACCGGACAGGTCCTGGGTAGCGGGAACGATGTCCAGCTTGGGAACGCGGGTGGTGATGATCGCATCGTCCAGCGCGCAATTGCCGACCAGCAAATCGTAGCTGGACTGGACCCGATCCGCCTGCTGCACGCCCAGTCCGGTGGAGGCATTGCCCTGCGGATCGAGATCGACCAGCAGCACCCGCAAGCCCGTGGCCGCCAAGCCTGTGGCCAGATTGATCGCGGTGGTCGTCTTTCCGACGCCGCCTTTCTGGTTGGCAATGGCGATTTGGATCATCCTCGGGCTTTCCTTCTGGATTGAACGGCTTGCGCGACGATGATGGCGCTATCCGCATCGGTCACGCTGCGTTCCACGTGGAACACACCTTGCCATGTCCGAGTCGCGACCTCCAGTTCATTCTGTGCGTTTCGTCCCTTTGGCAGCACCCAAATCGTCTTTTCGGTGGATAAATGGATGGCGGACTCAAGCAATCGCGGCAGCGGCGCATAAGCCCGCGCACTGATAACGGCGGCCTGCGCCACCGGCACCGTTTCGACCCGGCCGCCAAAAACACTGGCATGGAGCAAGCCGAGTTCGGCAACGACACTCTCCAGAAAGTCGATCCTCTTGCGGCGGGATTCGACCATTTGCACAGGTCGATCAGTCAGGATCGCCGCAACGATTCCCGGCAAGCCCGCTCCGGACCCCAGGTCGAGCCATGCCCCCTCTCCCGCCGCCTTCGCGAGGGGAATGAGCTGGGCGGAATCGACGATGTGCCTCGCCCAGATATGCGGACGGGTCGATTCCGCGATCAGATTTTGCCGTTCCATTTCCGACAGAAGGATGGCCACATAGCCCTCCAGCCGGTCCCATGTTCCACGTGAAACATCGAACTGCCCATCGAGCCAGGCCCGCGCTTCCTCCTCCGTCACGCTGCGCGCCGCCGCAGATGAACCAGTACCGCCGCCAGTGCCGCCGGCGTAATCCCCCGAATGCGGCTCGCCGCCGCCAGCGTGTCGGGCCGCGCTTTATCGAGCCGCTCGACCATTTCGGTCGAGAGGCCGCCGATCATCGCGAAATCGAAATCGGCCGGAATCGCTACCCTCTCGTTCCGACGCAGCTCGGCGATCTCCGCCTCCTGCCTTTCGAGATAGGGCGCATAATGGGCATCTTCCAATATTTCCTCGCGCAGATTGCGTTGCACCTCGGCAAGCGAGGGCGCCAATGCAACCAACAATTCCCGGCTTACTTCGGGAAAACGCGCCCAGTCGAACAGCGCGCGGCGAGCGCCATCCTGCCGAACCACAGCCCCTGCCCGTGCCATCTCCGTGGCCGACATGGGACGTGCCAGTTCCTCTTCAACCCGCTGCCGTTCGCTATTCCGCCCCTTATAATAAGCGGCGCGCTCCGGCCCTAACAGACCATGATCGCGCGCAACGCTCCCCAGCCGCGTGCCTGCATTATCAGCGCGCAGGCGGAGTCGATATTCGGCACGCGCGGTCAGCATTCGATAGGGCTCTGTAACACCCTGCAATACCAGGTCATCGATCATCACCCCGATGTAGCTGCTCGCGCGATCGAGAATCAGCGGCACATCGCCAGCCGCATGGGCTGCCGCATTGGCCCCCGCAACCAGACCCTGCGCAGCAGCTTCCTCATAGCCGGTCGTGCCGTTGATCTGCCCGGCACAGAAGAGACCAGCCACCTCGCGGATCTGCAATGTGGCGTCCAGCGCGCGCGGATCGATATGGTCATATTCGACCGCATAGCCGGGGACGACGATGTCCGCCCGTTCCAGTCCCGCCATAGACCGCACCAGCGCAAGCTGAATATCCGCTGGAAGCGACGTGCTGATCCCGTTCGGATAGACGAGATGATCGTCCAGACCTTCCGGTTCCAGAAAAATCTGGTGCCCGTCCCGATCGCCGAAGCGGAGAACCTTGTCCTCGATCGACGGGCAATAGCGCGGCCCCCTCCCCTCAATTGCCCCGCTGAACAAAGGCGAGCGCCCCAGCCCGTCGCGGATGATGGCATGGGTCCGGTCATTGGTCCGGGTGATCGCGCAATGCAGTTGAGGCAGCACGCGGCCGGAGGACAGCGCGGACATGGTCCAGTCGGCGCTGTCCGACGGTTGCGTTTCCAGCGCTGCCCAATCGATGGTCCGCCCGTCGATACGCGGCGGTGTGCCCGTCTTGAGCCGGCTCATGGGCAGATGAAGTTCGCGGAGTTGAACCCCCAATACGGTGGCCGCCCGTTCCCCGGTACGGCCGCCGGTGAGCAGCTCCTCGCCGCGGAACAATTTGCCGCCAAGGAAGGTGCCAGTCGCCAAAACCACCGCCTGGGCCTCAAGTCGACAACCATCGGCCAATCGCAAGCCGCTCACGCAGCCGCCCTCCAGCAAGAGTTCGACTGCCTCGCCCTCGACAATTTCCAATCCGTTTTGCGCATCGAGCAAGCGGTGGATTTCAGCGCGATACCGCTTGCGGTCCGCCTGGATGCGGGGCCCCTGAACCGCCGCACCCTTGCTGCTGTTCAGCATCCGATAGTGGATCGCCGCAGCATCGGCAGCGCGGGCGATCAGCCCATCCATGGCGTCGACCTCCCGGACCAGATGCCCCTTGCCCAGTCCACCAATGGCGGGGTTGCAGGACATGGCGCCGACCGTCGCCTTCTCAAAGGTCAGCAGTGCGACCGACGCGCCCTTGCGCGCCGCCGCACAGGCCGCTTCGCAGCCGGCATGGCCACCACCGACCACAATCACATCATAGCTTGGTTGCATGGGTGGCCCCTTATCAGATTCGGGCCATGCCGGTCAAAACTGTTCCACGTGGAACAGCCATCTATTTGCCGATGCAAAATCCGGCGAAGAGACGGTCGAGCATATCCTCGGTGCTGGCCTGCCCGGTGAGCGCGTCAATCGCGTTGCGCGCCTGCCGCAGTTCCTCCGCCACGATCAGCAAATCCCGCGCTTGCGCCGCCGCCAGCATATGCCTGTACAGCTGCGCAACCCCTTCGCGCTGTCGGTGGTGGAGGGCATAATCCCCCTCCCCCGGCAGCAGCCGCGCAGCATGCTCCAACAGCGCCTTCACCAATGCCTCCATCCCCTCTCCCGTCAGGGCGGACAGGTGAAGGCCGGGGCGACGATCCTCCGTCCTGCGGTCGCATTGCGCCGCCACCAGCAGCGCATCGTCCCGCGGCATATCCCCCGCCTCGCCAAGCCAGATGACGATGTCCGCCGCTTCCAGAGCCAGCCGCGCGCGGTCCATGCCGATGGCTTCAATGGCATCGCCGGCATCGGCGCGCAGGCCCGCCGTATCGGTGAAAAGAAAGGCGATGCCATTCAGCGCCGCCGGAACCTCGATCCGGTCGCGCGTGGTCCCGGCAATATCCGACACGATCGCCGCATCCCGGCCGACCAGCCGATTCAACAGTGTCGATTTCCCCGCATTGGGCGGTCCCGCCAGCACGACCCGCACGCCGTCCCGCAACCGCTCCGCAGAAGGCGCGGAGACGATGACCGCCACATCTTCAACGAGCGTACCGATGTTGGCGCCTATCTGCGCCTCGATGCCGTCATCGGGCACGTCATCTTCATCGGAAAAATCCAGCGCAGCCTCGGTCAGTGCCGACAATTCCAGCACGGCACGGCGCCAGCGATCGATATGGCGGGAAAAATGGCCTTCCGCCATCAACAGCGCAGCCCGGCGCTGCTGCTGCGTTTCGGCGGCCAGCAGATCGGACAATCCCTCCACCGCGTTCAGGTCCATGCGGCCGTTGGCGAAGGCCCGCCGGGTGAACTCCCCCGGCTCCGCCCGGCGCAAGCCCGGAAGCATCCCCAACACGTCCTCGACCGCGGCAATGACAGCCCGCCCGCCATGACAGTGCAATTCGGCCAGGTCCTCGCCCGTGACCGTCCCAGGACCGGGAAACCAGAGTATAAGCGCGCGGTCCAACATCGCCCCGTCGCGCGGATCGGTCAGCAGCGCCAAGCGCGCCCGACGCGCTGCCGGCAGGATACCCGCCAGCGCCTGCAACGCCACGCCTGCTTGCGGTCCGCTGATGCGGATCACGCCGATTCCGGCCGGCGGCGCGCCGCTCGACAAGGCAAAAATAGTGTCCGTCACGGCCGTTAATCCGTCAGGCAGAGCGTTCGCTCACCCCTTGTCGCCGCCCTTGCCCTGCATCCCCGTCAGGCCAATATCCATCATCTGCTTGAACAGCCGCATCCCGGCGTCGCCCAAGGGAGAGAAGCTTTTGAACAAGGTTTCCATCTGCTCGACATTGGCGACGCCGTCGAAACTGTCGAGCATCGTCTTCACATATTTGTCATGGATCGGCGTGACGTCCGGCAAGCCTAGAAACGCGCGCGCCTCCGCAGGGGTGCAATCGACATCCACGCTCACCTTCATCTCATGCACCTTTTCGCTACGGCCTTGCTTCCCCTCTTCATGCCGCAACAAGGCGCGGAAAGGCAAATTTTTTGACGGGCAACCGGCTTGCACTTGCCCTGCCAAGCGCCATTATGCCGCCAGCACGGCTTGCTCGGTAAAAGGAAAGGATTTCTCCCATGGCAGCATTCACGTCCGTTTCCACTCTCAAGGGCGATGCCCAGTTCGATGTCTATGTTGCCCGGCCGGAAGGGACGCCCAAGGCCGCAATCGTCGTGATCCAGGAGATTTTCGGGGTGAACGAAGGCATTCGCCGCAAGTGCGACGGTTGGGCTCAGGCCGGCTATCTGGCGATGGCGCCCGACCTCTTCTGGCGCGAAAAGCCGCACGTAGAATTGGACGCCGACATAGCCGAAGACTTCCAGGCGGCGATCGGACATATGCAGAAATTCAACCAGGATCAGGGCATTCGCGATATCGAAGCGACGATCAAGGCCGCCCGCGCGGAGTTGGGCGCCGATGGCAAGGTCGGTCTGGTCGGCTACTGCCTGGGTGGACGGCTGGTGTTCATGTCCGCATGCCGGACCGATGGCGATGCGTTTGTCAGCTATTATGGGGTCGGCATCGACGGGCTTCTGGGCGAGCAACATGCCATCGGAAAGCCGGTGCTGCTCCACATTCCCACCGCCGATGGCTTTGTGCCGCCGGAAGCGCAGCAAAAAATGCATGACGGGCTGAAGGATAATCGCCACGTCACCCTGCATGACTATGAGGGGCTGGATCATGGCTTTGCCGCCGAAATGGGCAATCGCCGCAATGAGGAAGCCGCGCAACAGGCGGACCGGCGGACCGCCGATTTCTTCGCAGCGCATCTCTGAATAAGGACAGGGCGTCGATGACCCAGGCATGGCGGATGGTGGCCCGGTCGCATGGCGGGCCGGAGGTGATCGAACGGGAAGAGTTCGATCCTGGCATTCCCGGCGAAAAGGATGTGCTTATTGAGCAAGACGCCATCGGCCTGAACTTCATCGACACCTATTATCGCACCGGCCTGTATCCCGCGCCCTTGCCGACCGTGCTCGGATCGGAGAGCGCGGGCCGCATCGCTGCCATCGGTTCGGGTGTGGCGGGCTTGGCCGTGGGCGACAAGGTGGGCTGCGTCAGCGGACTGGGCGCCTATGCCACGCACCGTATGGTTCCGGCTGACAGCATCGTGAAGATCCCCGATGCCGTCAGTATGGAGGATGCGGCAGCGATGATGTTGAAGGGGATGACGGCCTGCTACCTGGCCGAGGACAGCGTCGCCCTGCGCGCGGGGCAAGTCGCGCTGGTTCATGCGGCAGCAGGCGGCGTCGGGTCCGTGCTGGTGCCCTGGCTGCGCGACAAGGGGATGATCGTGATCGCCCATTGCGGAACGGCGGAAAAGGCGGCGCTGGTGGAGGCCGATCACAGCCTGCACGAGCCCTTCGACAAGCTTTCCGCCAAGGTGCGGGACCTGACCGGAGGCCACGGCGTCGACGTGGTCTATGACGGCGTCGGCAAGGATAGCTGGCGTGCGTCACTCGCCTCTCTCAAGCGGAGGGGGCTGATGGTCAGCTATGGCAATGCATCGGGCGCGGTGCCGCCGGTCAGCCTGCTGGATCTCAGCGATGGCGGCTCTCTCTATGTCACCCGGCCGAAATTGTTCGACTATATCGCGACGCCCGATGAGTTGGGCCATAGCGCCGAACGTCTGTTCAACCGCATGACGCGCGGCGTGGTCAAGGCGACCATCGGCCAGCGCTTTGCCCTCGCCGACGTGGCTGAAGCGCATCGCGCTATGGAGTCGCGGGCGACCCGCGGCTCCACCGTCCTGCTGCCCTGATGAATAGGAAAAGGGATTGGAATCACGCCGATTCCAACCCCTTTTTCGAATCCCGATCCTGTTCGTTCAGACAAACAGCGTCAATATGCCAACCTGATGATCGACCACGCCATCATAGATCATCTTGATCGCGACATAGATGATGACGGCAAGGCCAAGATAGGCAATCCAGCGGAAGCGCTCGATATATTTGGCGATGATGTTCGCCGCGATGCCCATCAGCGCCACCGACAGGATCAGCCCGATGATAAGGATGCCGGGATGATCCCGCGCCGCGCCGGCGACCGCCAGCACATTGTCGAGGCTCATGGAGACGTCGGCGACCGCAACGGCCCAGGCGGCTCCCGCGAAGCTCTTGGCAGGGCGCAGGCCCGACACATCGTCGTCGCCGCTGTCATCGGGCGTGTCCCCGCCCCTTTTGGGATGCAGTTCCCGCCACATCTTGAACGCGACCCAGAGCAGCAATAGTCCGCCCGCCAGAATCAGGCCGACGATCTGCATCAATTGCGTCACGACGAGCGCAAAGCCGATCCGCAGCACCAGCGCGGCGATGATGCCGATCAGGATGACCTTCTTGCGCTGTTCCGTCGGCAGCCCGGCTGCCAGCGCGCCGACGACAATGGCATTGTCGCCCGCCAGCAGCACGTCGATCATCAGCACCTGACCGAAGGCCGACAATGCGGCGGGCGTTCCTATATTGCTGAAATCATTAACGATATGCGCCCAAATGCTGGTCAGGGAGCCTGGCCCCTGAACAGCCGCGGCAGCGGTGGCGAAAAGATCGAGCATCACGGCCTAATATATCCCCTGAAAATAAATGGCCGCCAGACCGAAGTCTGACGGCCCGAACGTCGCGGCACTTGACGCTATCGAAGGATTTGCGCCGCCGGACTTTTCCGAAGCACAAACCACCGGACCGCTTACTGGTTCATCGAATCGAAGAAATCCTCGTTGGTCTTGGAATCCTTCATCTTGTCGAGCAGGAATTCCATCGCATCGACCGTCCCCATCTGCATCAGGATACGGCGCAGCACCCACATTTTGGAAAGCTTGGCCTTGTCGACCAGCAGCTCTTCCTTGCGGGTGCCAGACTTGCCGACATCCAGCGCCGGGAAGATGCGCTTGTCCGCCACCTTACGGTCAAGGACGATTTCGGAGTTGCCGGTGCCCTTGAACTCTTCGAAGATGACTTCGTCCATGCGGCTGCCGGTGTCGATCAGCGCTGTCGCGATGATCGAGAGCGAACCGCCTTCCTCGATGTTGCGCGCGGCGCCGAAGAAGCGCTTCGGCCGCTGGAGCGCGTTGGCGTCGACACCGCCGGTCAGCACCTTGCCCGAGGACGGCACCACCGTGTTGTAGGCACGGCCCAGACGGGTGATCGAGTCGAGCAGGATCACCACATCCTTCTTGTGTTCCACGAGGCGCTTGGCCTTTTCGATCACCATTTCGGCGACCTGCACGTGGCGCTGCGCCGGTTCGTCGAAGGTGGAGGAGACGACCTCGCCCTTCACGCTGCGCTGCATGTCGGTGACTTCTTCCGGGCGCTCGTCGATCAGCAGGACGATCAGGAAGACTTCGGGATGGTTGTCGGTGATCGCCTTGGCGATATTCTGGAGCAGCACGGTCTTGCCGGTGCGTGGCGGCGCGACGATCAGCGCGCGCTGGCCCTTGCCCTGCGGCGAGACGATGTCGATGACACGAGCCGACTTGTCCTTGACCGTCGGGTCCAGCGTGTCGAGCACCAGCTTCTGGGTCGGATACAGCGGCGTCAGATTGTCGAAATTGACGCGGTGCCGGACGACTTCGGGATCATCGAAATTGACCGAGATCAGCTTGGTCAGGGCGAAATAGCGCTCGCCATCCTTGGGCGCGCGGATTTCGCCTTCCACCGTGTCGCCGGTGCGCAGGCCGAATTTGCGGACCTGGTTGGGCGACACATAGATGTCGTCGGGACCAGCCAGGAAATTCGCTTCCGGGCTGCGCAGGAAACCAAAGCCGTCGGGCAGAACCTCGATGGTGCCCTCGCCCATGATCTGCTCGCCATTATCGGCCTCCACCTTGAGGATCGCGAACATCAGATCCTGCTTGCGCAGGGTCGACGCGCCTTCGACGCCCAGTTCTTCCGCCATGGTGACGAGTTCGGCGGGCGCTTTTTTCTTGAGATCCTTAAGGTGCATTCGCGTGGAGTCCGATGGAAGGAGAGAAAGGGAATGGAAATGGGAAAAATCAGGGCCCGGCAAAGACTCGGGAACGCCCGCGCCGGACGGGCGGGTAGAATGATTGGCGTTTAACGATCCGACCCCGGAAAAGTCAAGGTGGCTCGAGGATGCTGGAGGACAGAAAATTGCCGCGTTGCGCCCTGCCGCGAATGAAATGGGATGGGCGGAGGGCGGGCGCTCATGCTATACCGTCATAAAATAGTGGAGGGACGAGGAGATGGGACGCCTACGCGCCGCTCTGGGCATTGCCGTCGCGATTGCCGCCCCCCCGCTTGCGGCGCAAAATCGCCCCGCGCTCAGCCCAGATGAACCGCCGGCCGTCGTCCGCACCGTCCCCAGCCCCGATTCCCGCATCACCATTCCGATCCAGATCGACGGCAAGGGGCCGTGGAACTTCGTGGTCGATACCGGATCGCAGCGAACCGTCATTTCGCGCGCCTTGGCCGACCGGCTGGCGCTGCCGGTGCGCGACCGGGTCACGGTCGTCAGCATGACGGGTCGGGCGGAGGTCGAGACGGTCGCGGTACCCCGCCTCGGCTTCGGCCAGACGGTGGTGGACGACATCGAGGCGCCGGTGCTGGAGGGCGAGAATCTGGGCGCTGCGGGACTATTGGGGCTGGACGGGCTGCATGCCAAGCGGCTGCTGCTCAATTTCCGCACGGGGCGGATGGAGATCAGCACCAGCAAACAGCGCTGGCGCGATCCCAACGCCATCATCGTCGAGGCCCGGCGGCGCAAGGGGCAGTTGATCCTGCTCGATTCCGAAGTGAACGGCACCAATGTCGCCATCATCCTCGATACCGGCACATCGATCAGCGTCGGCAATATCGCGTTGATGAACAAGCTGATGCGCAAGAAAAAGGCGCCGCCGCTGAGTCAGGTGACGCTGACCAGCGTGACGGGCGAGACATTGGTCGGGCAACTGGGCCTCATCGACCGAATCCGCATGGGTCAGGCGACGCTGAAAGACACGCCCGTCATGTTCGCGGACGCTCAGCCCTTCAAGGAACTGGATCTTCAGAACAAGCCCACGCTGCTGCTCGGCATCGATGCGCTCAAGGTCTTCGACCGGGTGGCGATCGATTTCGGGCGAGGAAAGGTGGACTTCCTCCTGCCCGATACCGGATTGCTCGACCGGACCCGCTTTGCCGCGACGCGACGGGCGGCGGGTTAGGGCCGATCCGTCCTAACGCGACGGCGGCGGTTGCTGTTGCCGGTTGCGGCCCAGCACATTGTCGATCCATTGCTGGTCCAGGCGCGGCGGCTGCGGCCGGTCGGCGGGATTGGGGGCGATGTCCGCGCCTTGATCCTCGTCCTGCCCATCCTCGTCGGACGTCTGCGGTCCACGCTCGATCGGCAGGCCATTTTCATCGACCATCATGCCGCCGTCCGTTCCGTTGTCGGGCTGGCCATAATAGGCTTCGTCGTCCGGCTCCAACTGCCATTCGGGCAGAGTCACCTGCGTCTCGAACTGTTCGACCGGGCGATTGGCGACGGCGACCTTCATATAGTCGGCAAAGGCATGCGCCGGCGCACGGCCGCCATAGAGGGCGGGCACGGGCTTGGCATCGTCGCGGCCGACCCAGACGCCGGTGGTGATGCCGCTGGAAAAGCCGAGGAACCAGCCATCCTTGCCGCTGTTGGTGGTGCCCGTCTTGCCCGCGACGGGACGGCCGATCTGCGCCGCCTTGCCGGTGCCGGTGCTGACCGCCGTCTGCATCAGGTCGGTCATGCCCGCCGCGACCCAGGGCGCGACCAGCACGCGGCTGGTGTCGTCCTGATGCTCGTAGAGGACACGGCCATCGGCGGTCGTCACCTTGGTAATGCCATAGGGCGTCACCGCCACGCCCTTGCGCGCGATGGAGGCGAAGGCACGGGTCATGTCGATCAGCCGCACGTCGGACGTGCCCAGCACCATGGACGGGTGAGTGTTGATCGGCGTCGTGATGCCGAAACGGCGCGCCATGTCGGCAATGGTCGGGAAACCGACCTCCACACCCAGCTTCGCCGCCACGGTGTTGACCGAATAGGCGAAGGCGGTGCGGATATCGATGTCGCCGGAATAGCGGCCATTGCTGTTGCGCGGCTTCCAGCCATTGATGTCGACCGCGCTGTCGGTGACGCTGGTATCGGGCGTGTAGCCCGCCTCCAGCGCTGCCATATAGACGAAGATCTTCCAAGCCGAACCCGGCTGGCGCGTCGCCGTCGTGGCGCGGTTATAGTTGGACGTCACATAATCCAGGCCGCCGACCATCGCCCGGACCGCACCATCGCGGTCGAGCGACACCAGCGCGCCCTGCATGCCGTTGCTGACATTGGCCTGGATCGCCGCCGTCGCCGCCTTCTGCATGCCAAGGTCGATGGTGGTGTAGACCTCCAGCGGCTCATTGGGCTCATCGATCAGCGTGTCGAGTTGCGGCAGCGCCCAGTCGGTGAAATAGCGCACGCTGTTCTGCGGCGGTTCGGGCGCCATCTTCACGTCCTGAAGATCGGCGCCGGCCCGCTGGGCCGCGCTGATCACGCCATTGTCCTGCATCAGTTCCAGCACCACCCCGGCGCGGCCAATGGCTGCATCCTTGTCGGCGGTGGGGGAATAGCTGGATGGGGCCTTCACCAGCCCGGCGACGATCGCTGCTTCCGGCAGGTTCAGGCTGGTCGCGGGATGGCCGAAGAATTTGCGGCTGGCCGCATCGATGCCGTAGGCGCCACCGCCGAAATACACTTTGTTGAGGTAGAGTTCGAGGATCTGCCGCTTGGAGAATTTACGTTCCAGCGCCAGCGCCAGCACCATTTCCCGGACCTTGCGGCCCCAGCTATAGCTGTTGTTGAGGAAGATGTTGCGCGTCACCTGCTGGGTGATGGTGGAGGCCCCCTGCCAGCGGCGGCCGGTGCCGCGCCGTTCCAGCGCCACCCAGGCGGCGCGCGCCATGCCGACGGGGTCCACCCCGGGGTGGAGATAATAGCGCCTGTCCTCGGTCGACACCATCGCATCGACCATGACCGTGGGAATCTGGTCATAGCTCAGCCAGCGGCCGAAGCTCGGACCGAGCGAGACGATGACGCTGCCGTCCGCCGCATGAACGCGGATCATCTGTCCATTGGGAGAGGATTTCAGCGATTCATAGTCGGGCAGGGACTGATAGGCGATCACCACCGCCACCACGACCGCGATGACGGCGCTGACGATCCCGGCCAGCCCGATCTTCAGGCCGCGTATCAGCCATTTTCTTGCCTTGCCTCGCGGTTCGCTGCTCGATCGTGCCATGGTTCGCCCGGATATGCGCTAAACAGAAAGGCGGCCAGTGGAAAAGCCGCACGGGCCGCGCGAAATTCTCAAGAGAAGCGACGCTTTACAAGCGATGAACGATTATTCAACGTCGTCGCGCGATTTGAAATCGAGCGACGCACTGTTCATGCAATAGCGCAGGCCGTTGACCCCCGGCCCGTCGGGAAAGACATGCCCCAGATGCCCGCCGCATTTCGCGCAGCGGACTTCGGTGCGGATCATGCCGTGGCTGTTGTCGCGGATTTCGTCGACCGCATCGATGTCGACCGGCGCGGTGAAGCTGGGCCAGCCCGAACCGCTGTCATATTTTTCTTCCGCGTCGAACAGTTCGGTCCCGCAACCGGCGCAGAAATAAAGGCCATCGGCCTTGTTGCTGTTATATTTGCCGGTGAACGCCCGTTCCGTGCCGCCTTCGCGGAGGATATGATATTGTTCGGGGGAAAGGCGCTCGCGCCATTCGGCATCGGTCAGGTTGAGCTTGTCCATGCCCGGTAATATGGCGTCGGCACGGCGTCCGATCAAGCGCTTAGGCTCACCGTTCCCGCGCGGCCTGCCGGGCGATGGCGAGCAGTTCGTGGCGGACCATCAGATCGCCAAGCCCCCTGCCCGACCGGCTGGCGCGCTCGGCCTGGGCCAGCCGCTGGATGACGCGGGCGATGCCCGTCGCATCCCAGATGCGGACCTGCCGCGTGACGATGCCCTTTTCCTTCCAGAACACCGCCTTGCCCGCCGCCTCGACCGCCCCCTCCAGCCGTCCGCTGCCATCGAAATCGGCGCGGATATTGGCGAGCAGCATGGCGCGGGTCAGCAACGGCCGCAGCACCGCCGCCATCGCCGTTCCCGCCTCCGCCAGCCGCCCCAATTCCCGGTGCATGCCGCGCAAATCGCCACCCAGCACCGCGTTCACCAACGGCGCCGCATCGGAATCGGGATTATCGGCGGACAATGCGTCCAGCGCCTCCTCGGTCGCCTCGCGCGGACGGTCGGGCGCGGCGTCGAGATAGAGGATCAGCTTTTCCACCTCGCCCGCCATCAGCGTGCGGTCGCCATTGGTGAGGTCCGCAATGCGGCGGCCAAGTTCGGACGACAGGCGCAGCCCCCCTTCCCGCGCGATGGCGATGGCGATCTGCTCCGCCTCCCGCGCGTCGGGCTGATAGGAGGCGAAGGTCATCACCTGCTTGTGGTCGAGCGCCAGCTTCAGCAGCTTCGACGTACCCTTCAGCGCGCCCGCAATGGCGATGACCGGATTGCCCGCCGCTTCGGCCTCCAGCAGCGCGGTCACGGCGGGGAGCGATTCCTCGCCTATGCCGTTGAGGCGAATCCAGCGCTTGTCCCCGAACATGGAAAAGGATGCCGCCTCGTCCGCCAGCCGCGCCGGATCGTCGCGCAGGGTCGATCCGTCCAGGTCGATCCGTTCCGCATCCGGCCCCATGGCGCGCTCCAGCCGCTTGGCAAGCGTGGCGCTGCCCGCTTCATCGGGACCGTAGAGCAGAAAGAAACGGCAGTCGGCCGCCGATCCCTGGCCCGCTGCGTCGAGCGCCTTTTCGATCTGGCCGCGATTGGCCTTCAACGGGCCTTTTCCCGCCGGGCGAACATGGCCAGCCGGTTGACGATCTGATCTGCGACGGTCTGCGACAGGCGTTCCAGCGCCGTGTCTTCCGCCGCGATGGTGGCATATTCGCTGGAAACGACATCGATGCCGACATCCGATCCGGCGGTATCATCCAATATCTGCGCGCCCGTGGTGCTGTCGATCAGTTGATAGCGCGCGCGCAGCGCCCGACGCTCCCGCGTGACGGCGGCGTCGGAACGCAAACCAAAACCACTAATGTCATCGTCCAGTTTCACCACCAGCTTGTAGCCGGGCCCGGTGCCACTCATCGCCGCCAGCCGGTCGTTCAGCGCGTTGCGCACCAGCCAGCCGCCCTTGCCCTCGATCGGCTGCACCTCGACATTGCCGAGCGCCTGCGCGACCACGCCATGGCTGCCCCCGCTGTAAACGGGATGCAGGCCGCAGGCGGAGAGCGGGAGCATGAGGGTGAACAGGGGCAAAATGCGCTTCATGGGATGACCCTTAGAGCATTCTGAAGTCGGCTGGAACAGTCGACGGCTCGCAGAATGCGGCAAACACACGAAAACCGAAGGGTGAGCGATCTGCCAATCGCTCACCCTTTTGTCCGTTCGCGTTCAGATGACCAGGTTCACCAGACGATCCGGCACCACGATCACCTTCTTGGGGCTGGCACCGTCCAGAGTCCGCACCACATTGGGCGCGGCCAAGGCGAGCTTTTCCAGTTCATCCTTGGGCGTGCCCTTGGGAACGGTGATGGTGTCGCGCAGCTTGCCCATCACCTGACAGGCGATGGTCACTTCATCCTCAACCAGCAGCGCGGGATCGACCGTCGGCCATGCGGCGTCGGCGATCAAACCCTGTTCGCCCATGTCGGCCCAGGCTTCTTCCGCGAGATGCGGAATCATCGGCGCGACCAGCAACGCCAGCGCCCGGATCGCCGCGCTGCGGCTTGCCGAAGGCTTGGCCTTTTCGACCGCATTGGTGAGTTCGTAGATTTTCGCCACCGCCTTGTTGAAGGACAGGGCCTCGATGTCCTTGGCAATGCCATCGACGGTCTGGTGCAGCTTGCGGTCGAGCGCCCGATCCTGACCAGCAACGTCCTGCCCCTCGGCGGACTTGTCGGCTTCCCCGAACAGGCGCCACAGGCGGTTCACGAAACGCCACGACCCCTCGATACCGGCTTCCGTCCAGGGCAGGTCGCGTTCCGGCGGGCTGTCGGACAGCATGAACCAGCGCACCGCGTCCGCGCCATATTGGGCGATGATGTCATCGGGATCGACGACATTCTTCTTGGACTTGGACATTTTCTCGACGCGGCCGAGCGTCACCGGCGCGCCGGTACCGACCATGACGATCCTGTCCCCCTGCCGCTCGACATCCTGCGGCGCGAGCCAGGCGCCTTCGGGCGATTTGTAGGTTTCGTGCGTCACCATGCCCTGGGTGAACAGGCCAGTGAACGGCTCGGCAAAGCCCAGCTGGCCCATATGCTGGAGCGCACGGGTCCAGAAGCGGGCATAGAGCAGATGCAGGATCGCATGTTCCACGCCACCGATATATTGACCCACCGGCAGCCATTTCTCGACGGTTTCGCGATCGAACGGCTTGTCCTTGGGCTGGCTGGCGAAGCGAATGAAATACCAGCTCGAATCCGCGAAGGTATCCAGCGTGTCCGTCTCGCGCCGCGCCGCCTTGCCGCATTTCGGGCAATCGACATGCTTCCAGGTGGGATGCCGGTCGAGCGGATTGCCAGGAATGTCGAAGCTGACATCTTCGGGCAGCACCACGGGCAACTGGTCCTTGGGGACGCCCACCGGGCCGCAGTCGTCGCAATGGATGACCGGGATCGGCGTACCCCAATAACGTTGACGCGACACGCCCCAGTCACGCAGCCGGAAAACGGTGGTGCCAGTGCCCCAGCCCTCGCTCTCGGCGCGGCGGATGACCTCGGCCTTGGCATCCTCGACAGCAAGGCCGTTGAGGAAGTCGGAATTCACGAGGCGGCCGGGCCCTGTATAGGCCTCGTCCGCAATGCCCTTTTCCTCGTCCCCCTCGGCGGCGACGACCCGCTCGACCGGCAGCATATATTTGCGCGCGAAATCAAGGTCGCGCTGGTCATGGCCCGGAACCGCCATGACCGCACCGGTGCCGTAATCCATCAGCACGAAGTTCGCTACGAACAGCGGCAGCTTGGCGCCGGTGAAGGGGTGGATCACCGACAGACCGGTGTCATGGCCCTTCTTGTCCTGCGTCTCGACCTCGGCCGCGGCGGTACCGGTCTGGCGGCATTCCTCGGCAAAGGCGTGGAGCGCGGCATCCTTCTGCGCCAGAACCAGCGCAATCGGGTGATCCGCCGCGATGGCGGCGAAACTCGCGCCGAAAATGGTGTCGGGACGGGTGGAGAAAACCTCGACCTCGGCAATGTCGCCCACGGGCGCATCCAGCTTGAAGCGGAATTGCAGGCCGACCGACTTGCCGATCCAGTTTTCCTGCATCAGCCGCACCTTTTCAGGCCACTGATCGAGCGTCTTGAGGCCCGCCAGCAGATCGTCCGCGAACTGGGTGATCTTCAGGAACCACTGGCTCAATTTGCGCTTCTCGACCGGCGCGCCGGACCGCCAGCCCTTGCCGTCGATCACCTGCTCATTGGCGAGCACGGTCATGTCGACCGGGTCCCAGTTGACCGCCGATTCCTTGCGATACACCAGCCCCGCGTCCAGCATGTCGAGGAACAGCGCCTGTTCCTGACCGTAATAGTCGGGATGGCAGGTGGCCAGTTCCCGGCTCCAGTCCAGCGCGAAGCCCAGCTTCTTGAGTTGCGCCTTCATGTTGGCGATATTTTCATATGTCCATTTGCCGGGATGGACCTTCTTTTCCATCGCGGCATTTTCGGCGGGCATGCCAAAGGCGTCCCAGCCCATGGGATGCAGCACTTCATGCCCCGTCATCCGGCGGAAGCGCGCCAGCACGTCGCCCATGGAATAGTTGCGGACATGGCCGATATGGATGCGCCCGGAGGGATAGGGGAACATCTCCAGCACGTAGCTGCGTGGCTTGTCGCTGTCGTCGGACGCCTTGAACGTCTGCTTCTCGTCCCAGACGGCCTGCCAGCGGGCATCGGCCTCAAGAGGGTTGAAGCGCCTTTGCATGATAAGTCCTCAAATGCGTTCGGGCTGAGCTTTTGCAAGCCCAGCCCCGTTGTTCACCAAAATCGACGGAAAAGGGCTTTAGCCTGCAATCGCCATGCGACGCAGATCGCGGGCCTTGGTCAGGATGATCTCTTCCAGCTTCTGCACCGTCGCGGCCTGCACCGGGGCGTCCATCCACTGACCGTTCTGGCTCACCTGACGGCTGGCGGCGACGCGCAGCGCATCGGCGCGCAGGTCCTGATCCAGGATCGAGACGGTCAGCTTCATCCGCTCATTGGGACTGTTCGGATTGGCGTACCAGTCGGTGACGATCACACCGCCGTTCGAATCCGTCTGCACCATCGGCATGAAGGACAGGGTGTCCAGCGTCGCGCGCCACAGATAGGCGTTGACGCCGATGGTCGTGACCTTCGACGCGGCGAGATCGGCCTTGGGACGATCCTTGGCGCCGCCCCCGCAGGCGGCGAGCGGCAGAACAGCTGCCAGCAGCAGACCGGCGGAAAGGGGCGTGGAAAGGCGGCGGACCATCATGACTGTCCCATCAAACGAGAAAAACGCTTCGCTTCTATAGAGAAGCCGCGCCAATCGGCAAGAGGGACCGGGCCGCCCCCTTCGGCGGACCCGCCACGGTTCGTCGCGGATGGGTGCGAGTCCTGTGTGTTCCGTGCAACAGCGCGGACAAAAAACAGGGTGCGCTCTACCAATTTCAGAGTCTTGCGTGTAGAAGGGTGCACAGAAAAGTAGTCGGTGGGGAAGAGACTCGAAACATGCGCCTGAAAAGGGGACATATTGCATTGGCAGGCTCGGCAATCGCCGTGGCCGGCTTTATGCTGTCTCCGGCTATCGGCGCTGCGACCGATCTTGTCCGTCTGCGCGCAGACGTTCCCGTGTCGCTCGGCGCGCTCGGCAGCATTTCCTCCTTCACGCCCACTACCAAGGATCCGCGTCTGGCTGCCGCCTATGCGAAGATCGCCGCGTCGGCGGGCCGTCAGAATTTCCGTTTCACCCCGACCAGCGGCTCGCTCAGCGGGCAGCGTTCGGTCACGGTCATGGTGCGGGCGGCCGATCTCAATGACCGCGTCGCCGTCAGCCGTACGCTCGACATGGTGAATATCGCGCCGGTCGCCTTCAGCCTGAACAGCGCGCATAACTGGCGCAAGTTCGCCTTGCCGGAAGCTGTGGGCCGCAAGGAACTGGACCCGGTCCCCGTCGAAATGGCGGGCGCCAAGAATTTCTCGCTGGATCGGGATCAGGACAAGAAGGATCGCTTCAGCACCAAGGTGCTGATCGAAAGCCGCCGCGAGCCGGCGGCGACGATCCGCAATCCCAGCGCGGACAAGGATTATTCGCTGGATCTCGCCAGCTCCTATTCGCTCACGCGTAACCTGAACGTCACCGCCGGTATCCGCTACAATAACAGCTTCGCGGGCCGCCTGACGCCGATGACCGACGACCGGCAGGATGCCCAGGCCGTCTATCTGGGCACGATCTTCAAATTCTAACAGCGCGAGCTTGCAATATTGCGCGCCTGTTCCGGGCCGCGAAAAATGCGTTCGTCAGCGCCGTGCGATGGACAAACCGTCAATAGCGGCCCAGCCAGAGGCTCCCATTCCTCTCAACATGGGCCAGTGCATCGCACGCACTCCGCCCAGCGCAATCACGTCCATATCGGCCCGGCGCGCCAGCGCCGCAAAGCGCAGCCGCCCCAATGCCGGTGCGCCGGGATGCGACCGCGTCGGAAACAACGGCGAAAGGAAGATGAAATCCGCCTTCCCTCGCGCAGCCATCCGCAACTCCCGCGCACCATGCACCGGCGCGCTGTGCAATAGCGGGCGCATAATCGCCCGCCCGTCGCGCCCGTGCCACCCATCCGCCCCCCAGGCCGCGGCTTGCGCTGCCGTGCCGCCCAGCATCAACGTCAGCCGCCGCCGCCGCGCGATGGCGGCCAACCGGTCGAACAGGGCCCGGCGCTCCGCTTTCGGCGTGCGATAATGGCGCAGCACGATCCCCGCCCCGCCCTTGGGCAAACGCTGCGCCGCAGCCAGCAGCGCCTCCTGCCCCACGCGCTCATCCGTCATCAACCAGATCGTCGGCAATTTTTTGCGGTGGCGGGTCTTCATGGCCGTGCCTATAGCAGCCCCCATGACGACCGACACTATCGAAGCTGCCCAGCGTCTGGCCGCGCTGCGCGAAGCCATGGGCCGCGCAGCGCGCCTGACGGACCGCACCGCCGCCGACATCAACCTGATCGCCGTGTCCAAGACGCAAGCGGTCGACGCCATCCGTCCCCTGATCGAAGCGGGGCAACGCATCTTCGGGGAAAACCGCGTGCAGGAAGCACAAGGCAAATGGCCGGCCCTGCGCGAAGAGTCTGACGATCTCGAATTGCATCTGGTCGGCCAGCTTCAGTCCAACAAGGCGGCCGATGCCATTGCCCTGTTCGACGTCATTCATTCGCTCGACCGGCCATCTTTGCTGACCGCGCTCGCCAAGGCGATGGACGCCGCCGACCGTCGCATCCCCTGCTACATCCAGGTCAATATCGGCGCGGAGGAGCAGAAGGGCGGCTGCGCCATTGCCGATACCCCGGCGCTCATCAAGGCGGCGCGGGCAGCGGATATTCCCCTTCTTGGCCTGATGTGCGTGCCGCCCGCCGACATCGAACCGGCGCCCTTTTTCGCGCTGCTCGCAAAAATGGCGCGCGAGGAAGGTCTCGCGCGCCTCTCCATGGGCATGTCGGGCGACTATGAAACGGCGATCATGTTGGGCGCCACCGACATTCGCGTCGGCACCGCCCTGTTCGGCGAACGCCCGTCTGCCGCTCGCCCTGTCCCGGCGAGCGGCAGGGGGATGCTCAGAAACTCCCGCGCAAAGTGATGCCGTAGGTCCGCGGCTCGGCCAGATAGGCCGAGATGAGCTGGTTCGCCATGACCACCGAAGTCGGCGGTGTACCGCATGTCCGGCCAAACTGGCCGACAGACGATGTACAAGGGCTGCTCGACTGCAATGGGCTGCTGAAGGCGACCTGCGTGTAATCCTGGTTGAAGATATTCTGCCCCCAGAATTCCACCGCCCAGCGCTGCTGCGGCCCACGGATGCCGATGCGGGCGTTGAACACCGCATAGCCGTCCTGCCGCTTTTCCGGAAACAGGTCGGACCCGGTGTTGAAGTCGCCGGTCATGCGCCCATCGATGTAGAAGAGCGCCGAAAGGCCGCCGGTGCCAAGGCTGGGCGTCCAGGACGCGCTGACTGTCGTCACCACTTCAGGCGCCTGCGAGTTGACCGATCCGGGCAGCAGGAACAGCGCCGGGTCAAGCGGCACCGCGCCATTGCCGCTGCCCACCAGCCGGTTGGCGAACTTGGCGCGGGCATAGGTGAACCCGCCGGCGAAACGGACATTGCGCACCGGCGTTGCCGCCAGTTCCAGCTCCACGCCCTGACTGATCAGGCCGGGACCGACATCGTCGCTGGCGCAGGTCCGCGATGCCGACAAGGCGCCGTCGCAGCCATTGATGTTCTGCACCACGAAGCTGGTGCCGTTGAAGGTATTGAGCTGGAAATTCTTGAACTCCTGCCGGAAGGCGGCGATGTTCGCACTCCATTTGGGCTGGGCGTATTTCAGCCCGATTTCAAAGGCATCGACCTTTTCAGCCGCGAAGCGCAGGCTGGTCACGTCGGCATTGCTGCGCGGCGAGAACACCGCCGGAACCGGATTGAGTCCCGTCGATCCCAACTGGAAACGGTCGAGATTGTAACCGCCCGCCTTATAACCCTTCGAGTAGCTGCCATAGACCAGCAGTTCGTCGAGCGGCTTCCACGACAGGACAGCGGTGCCCGAAAATTCGCCGTCGCTGATCTTGTCGTTGAGGTTGAGCGCGTTAAGGCCTCTGGAACTATTGCCCAAGCAACCTAGCGTCAAAATGCCTCCCGCCAAGGCCGATGCATCCCCCAGTCCAGCGGTTGCAATGCTTGGCAGCATCGAATTCTGCAACGCGACGCACGTGTCATTATTATTATTGAAATTAGCGGAAAAACGCTTTCCTTCATGCGTGTAGCGAAGCCCAAGGGTCAAATCGAGCCGTTTGGTGAGGTGAACGATATTATGGGTAAAGAGCGCCCAATTTTCACTCCTTTGACGATAAAGTGAGGCTTGGTCTCCTGTCCCTGGCAAAATGTTGGTCAATGCGGTCAGCCCGCCTGCCAAGCCTGTTGAGATCGCTGAAGCCCGCGCTGACGCTACAGGGAGCGACAAACCCGCCTGCTGGAAAGCCGCAGTCAGTCCTGCATTCAGACTAGCCTGTGTACCCCCGATCAAGGTCGACGTTAAAAGACCGCTTCCGCAAGCCCCCAACTGGGCCGCGTTGAAGTTACTGTTTACCTTTGCCCCCGCCATCAGGCGGCAAGCCGCAAAGCGGCCGTAATCCGCGCCGAACCGGATATTATCCTCCAGCGTCAGCTTCTCATGGGCGTAATAGCCGCCGACCAACCAATCGAGCGCATTGTTGAAGGCGGACCCTTGCGCGCGCAATTCCTGGGTGAAGGTACGGAACTGGCGATAGGTGTTGGGATCGCGATAGAGCAGGTCGGCGCCGCTATAGTCGTAATCGCCATAATCCTGGCTCTTATAGTCACGATAGGCGGTGATGCTGGTCAGCTTGGCGCCGCCCAGATCATAATTAATCTCACCTGAGACGCCCCAATCCTTGAGCTTGCTCACATAATCGCGGCCCGCCGTGATGTGAAGCTCGCGGTCATAGGGATCGGCTGCGAAGGTGCTGCCCTGCCCCGCCAATATCGCCGCGATCCGGTTGAACGGCGCGGTGCTGTAACCGCCGCCCGCCACCGGCCGCCGCTCGCGTGTCTCGATATAGGCCGCGCCGCAGCAGCTTTCGTCACGATTGGTATAATCCCCGATCAGGCGGATGGAGAGCGCATCATTCGGCTCGAACAGCGCCTGTCCGCGCACGAAATAGCGGTCACGATCATTGGTGTCGCCGACCTTCTTCCCGGTCGCATCGACCAGATCGAAAAAGCCGTCGCGCTTCGACCAGACGCCATCCAGGCTGAGCGCCAACTGATCACTGATCGGCCCGGTGATACGGCCCGCCAGACGCCAATAATCATAATTGCCGTAGGTGACCTCGGCCTTGCCGGCCAGCTTGAACTCCGGCGCCTTGCTGATGATGTTGATCAGGCCCGCCGAGGCATTGCGCCCGAACAGGGTTCCCTGCGGACCGCGCAGCACCTCCACCCGCTCGATCTCGCCCAGCTCGTTGAGGCCAGCGCCCGTGCGCGAGCGGTAAACCCCGTCGATGAACACCGCGACGGAGCTTTCCAGCCCCGGATTGTCGCCCACCGTGCCGATGCCGCGAATGCGCGCAGAGGCATTGGCTTCGGTCCCCGTGGATGACAGCAGCAGCGAAGGCGCAAGCTGGTTCAATGACCGGATGTCGGTGGCGCCGCTGTTCTGCATGGCCTGCGCGGTCACAGCCGATACGGCGATCGGCACGTCCGACAAGGGACTGGCGCGCCGCGTGGCGGTGACGATGATGTTGACATTGTCCGGCTCAGCGGCGGCGCCGCTGTCCTGCGCCCACGCGGCCGGAATATTGCCCAATGCGACCAAGCCGGCGGATAGCAGCCAAAGGCTCTTCCCCTTCATATTATGCTCCCCTCTCTTCATCCCCGCGATTTTCCCCACGCGTCGGATATTCGGATCATGCGGACATGCCGTCCCGAACGCAAGATAGCCCCGTATTTTCCGATGTTTAATGTCTGGCAAGAACTGCTTAAATTACCGTTTACCCAGCGTCATTTCGGATGGAGCGGGAAACGCAGCAATCGGTCCGCGACTGGAACCAATGCCATGGCGTCCGGTCCCATGACCCGCCGGATTTCGCCATGGCCGGCATCCAGTCCGCCCGTCAGCGCGCCCAGTGCCGGAAGAATGAGCTTGGTCCGCGATCCGACGAAGCACCGCCGCGACACATGCCGTCCACGCAACGACAGGCGGAGCTTGGGATGGAAATGGCCCGAAATTTCAGGGCGGACATCGCCCGGATCGGCCTCATGCCGCAGCCAGATGCCGTCGACCTGCATGTCCGTGCAACGGCTGCCCCCCGGGGTTTCCGCCAAAGCGACGTCATGATTGCCGGTGATCCACACCCAATCCAACCGATCGGTCAGGGCCGCCAACCGCGCCCGCGTTTCCCGGTCCAGCCGCGCCGCGCCATCGGCATCGTGAAAACTGTCCCCCAGCGACCAGACCGCCCGCGCGCCGGTCCGCTCGACCAGTGCCTCGATCATGTCGAGCGTCGCCCGGCTGTCATGCGGCGGCAGAAACTGGCCGAAGCGCGCATACCAGCTCGCCTTTTCGAAATGCAGGTCCGCCACCAGCAGCGCGCCCTGCGCCGGCCAGAACAAAGCTGCCTCGGGCAAAGCCAGAAACTCGTGACCTGCGAACGAAAGGGGAACCATGGTCCGGCTATGCCCCCTTGGCTCCCGGCTTTCAAGAGTGGCGGCAACAGGCTATGGGGCGCGCATGGCCCAACCCTTCATCATTGCCGCGCTCTATCGCTTTGCCGCCTTCCCCGATCCCGACACGATTGCGCGCGAGTTGCGCCTGCTCTGCGCGGATTTGGGCACCTGCGGCACATTGATTGTCGCGGGCGAAGGAATCAACGGCACGGTCGCGGGGAGCGAGGCAGGAATTGCCGCCCTGGTCGCCCATATCCGCACCCTGCCCGGCTGCGCCGATCTCGACGTCAAATATGCGCAGAGCGATGAAGCCCCCTTCGCCCGGATGAAAGTGAAGGTGAAGGCGGAGATCGTGACCTTGGGCGCGGGCGATCTCGATCCGGCGAGCCAGGCCGGCGCCTATCTCGATCCTGCACAATGGAACGAACTGATTGCCGATCCCGACACGGTGATCATCGACACCCGCAACGCCTATGAAGTGTCCGTCGGCAGTTTCCAGGGCGCGATCGATCCCGGTACCCGATCCTTCCGCGATTTCCCCGCCTGGTTCGACGATTTCGCTGAAAAACTGCGCGAAGAGGGGCGCGAGCCGCGCATCGCCATGTTCTGCACCGGCGGCATCCGGTGCGAGAAATCGACCGCGCTGGTCCGCGCGCGCGGCTTTGACGAGGTCTATCATCTGCGCGGCGGCATATTGCGCTATTTGGAGGAAATGCCCGAAGCGGACAGCCGCTGGCAAGGCGATTGCTATGTCTTCGATGAGCGGGTGGCCGTCGGTCATGGGCTGAAACAGGGCGACTATCTCACCTGCCGCGCCTGCGGCCTGCCCCATTCCCGCGACGCCATGCACGACTGTCCGGGAGGAGAATCCGGCGCGTGGCCGCACAGGCAGCAAGGTTAAACCGGCGTTTCGACCAGTTCCGCGATCTCGAACGCATAGCTTTTCCAGCCGCGCATCCGGGCGCCGTCTTCCGCTGCGGCCCGTTTCTTCTTCGCCTCAGCCAGCGAACGCGTATGGCCCCAGAACACCTCGGTCTTGCCATTTTCCAGCTCGGCGACGATCCGCCAATAATGGGTGAAGGGATCAGCGGTCGGACCGATGGTCTTCACATAGCCGTCCGGCATCGTCGCCGTCAGATAGCGCCTCTTCCTGGCCATATCTCAGCCCGCAATCCGATGCAGCGCCGTCCCATGCGCGCGCAGCCACGCCCGTGCGGGCCGGGGGTCTTCCTCCAAAATCCGTTTATGCGCCGCGTGAAAAGCCGGGCTGTGGTCCATGTGCAGCAGATGCGCCAATTCATGCGCCACGGTCGCGCGGCGCACGCCCGGCGGGCAGAGGATCAGCCGCCAGCTATAACGGATGGCGCCGCTGGAGGCACAGCTCGCCCAGCGGCTGCGCGGATCGCCAATGCCGACCGACGCGACGATCAGCCCATTGTCCCGCGCCATCTCATGGCTCTCGGTTTCCAGCACCGTCCTCGCCCGCATCTTCAGCCAGCGCACCACACGCGGTCCCACCGATTCCGCCGCACCGCCGAGCAGCAGCCGATCTCCGTCCAGCCTAATCGTCCGGGACGCACCCTCGACCCAGCAGATGCGCACCTCCCGCCCCTCCAAGGGAAAGACCACGCCATCGTCCAGCATCAGCTGCGCCGGTTGCCGCGCCATTTGCGATCGGACCCACCCCTCATGCTCTTGCGCCCAGCCGAGCGCCCGCATCAGATTCGCCCGCATGGGCAGAGAAAGCCGCAATTCTCCCCGGGCCTGATCGAGCGACAGGCGATAGGCTCTTGCGCGCGCCGACCGGCGGACCCGCACCGGAACGGCTACGCCGTCGACAACCAGGACGGCGTCAGATTTCTCGGTCGACAAGATGGTTTTCCCAATCCCCGGCATCGGCTTCGGCGACGGTCCAGCCGCGCACGGACTCCTGTGCCCGGTGCACCGCTTCCCGGTCGCCGCAGATCAGATAATGCCATTCGGGCAGGGGCTTGCCCTCGCCGCGCAGCCGATAGGCACAGGTGCGCGGCAGCCAGCCGATCGTCTTCACCTTGGCGGGCGTCAGGCGCACGCAATCGGGCACGAAGCGGCGCCGTTCCTTATAGTTGGTGCACTGCCCGCTATGCCGGTCGAGCAGCCGGCAGGCGACATTGGTGGGGTAGATATGCCCCGTATCCTCATCCTCGGCCTTATGCAGGCAGCATTTGCCGCAGCCGTCGCATAATGCTTCCCATTCGGCGCGGTCCAGCTTGTCGAGGGGTTTTTCCCAGAAGTCCAACCGTCACTTCACCCATTTTTCGAGGAAGGCGGTTACCTTGCCGGGATCGCCTTCATCCGCATCCGGGGTCCCCGGATCGTCCACCGGCACCAGCGCGACGGGCGCGCCATCGGTCCCGAAGAGATAGGGCGTGCGGCTGTGGCTGACCAGATAGCCGCTCGCGCCCTTCGTCTCTTCCTTATTGTAGAGCACGACGAAATCCTTCGCCACCTTGGCGATCTCATCGGGCGTGCCGGTCAGCCCGATCAGCCGGGGATGGAAGGCAGCCACGTAGGTCTTCATCACCGCAGGCGTATCCCGATCCGGGTCGACGCTGATGAAAATCGGCTGGACCTTCGCGGCCAGTGCCGGTCGATCCTTCTCGAATTTCGAAAAGCCCTGCATGATCCGCTGCAAATCGACCGGGCAAACATCAGGGCAATAGGTGTAGCCGAAATAGACCAGCCGGTACTTGCCCTTGAAATCCTCCCAACGGACCTTCTTGCCGTCCTGATCGGTCAGGGTGAAGGGCGCGCCGATGGCCGCCCCGTGCAGATCGCCAGGGATGCTTTCCCCGCTTGATGCATTGCCTCCCGGCCCCATATTACAGGCCGCCAGCAGGGCGGTGAGCGGCAGGGCGAGCGAAATCAGCGCTTTGTTCATGGCGCCGCCAGCCATGCCCTGCTATGGCCCGATTTGCAAATCCCAACGGGGCTTTTGAAGATTATGACAGGACGTTTTCCGGCTTGGATGGGCATTGGCCGTGCCGCTGCTTTGGCCTTGGCGATGCTTTCGCCGGTCGCGGCGCAGGCGCAGTTTTCGGACAATTACAACTTTCTGAAGGCGGTCAAGGATGCCGACGGTCAGAAAGTGACCGACATGATCCAGAAGCCCGGCTCCACCGTCATCAACAGCCGCGACGTGAGCACCGGCGACACCGCCCTGCATCTGGTCGTGGCCAAGCGGGACAATACATGGCTGACCTTCCTGCTGGCCAAGGGCGCCAATCCCAACCTCACCGACAATAATGGCAACACGCCGCTGATGGACGCGGTGCAGGCCCGGTTCGAGGAAGGCGCGCGCAGCCTGCTCACCTATAATGCGCAGGTGGACAAGCCCAATGGCAGCGGCGAAACGCCGTTGATCCGCGCGGTGCAATTGCGGGACGTCGGTCTGGTCCGCCTGCTCGTGGCGCAGGGTGCCAACCCCGACAGGCGCGACACCATCGCGGGCATGTCGGCGCGGGATTATGCCGAGCGCGATGGTCGTACACCGGGCCTCGTCGAAGCGCTGAACGCGGCGAAAAGCACGGCGGCGCCGAAAGGACCCGTGCAGGGCCCGGTATTCTGAGTCCGGTAACGGGCCTTGAAATGCGCTGCGTTGGATGAAACGCGGCGCATTTTCGCTTCACCATCCCAGTTCCGCGGCGTGATCCGGGTCCGCGAGCGCCGTCAGCCGCCGCGCCGCGCGCCGGGCGAAGCGCAGCGTTTCCGCCTTGCGCCGCGCCGCAGCCAGGGGCTCCACCGGCGCGGGCCGCACCAGTTCCGCATCATATCGATCCGCCACGATCAGCCCGGTCCGGCCCGGCCATAACGCCTCGCTGTCAAACAGCGACAGGTCGAAACCGGACGGCACCGCCCAGAAATACCGGTCGCAATAGTCGAAATAATCCGGCCATTTCATGTCGCCCAACAGATCGGCGCGGCTGCATTTGATTTCGACGATGGTGATGCGCCCGGCCCCGTCCAGCGCCATGATGTCGGCACGGCGGCCATTGGGCAACGGCACTTCCAAAATCCCGCTCATGTCATGCCGGAAGAACAGGCGCAGCGTTCCCCGCGCCACCGCCAGCGCCGTGCCGTCGGTCAGGGGCGAGCAGCTATCGAGATCTGAGGTCATGATCGCGACTTTAGAACAAAGGAGAAACAAAAAGAAAGGGCCGATTCAGGATGATCCTGAACCGGCCCTGCTTCACCCCCTTCACGCCGGGCGTGAAAAGCGTAACTCAACGATAGAAGATATGATTGTCGATGGCGGCGAGCTGACGCTTGCCCCAGCCCGGCGAAACGCGGCGGGCGTGGAAATAGAGCGCACCCTCGGCCTTGCTGTTCCAGCTGTCCTCCATCGCGATCTGGGCGATGGCGACGGCTTCGCGCCAGCTATCGCTCGACATGCGGATCGACGGCATATTGCCGCCACGAATGAAGCTGAACTGACGCGGCTGATACACCACGCCGCACAGGCTGTTGGCGAAACGACCCGAATTGGCCCGGTTGATGACGACGCGGGCAACCGCCAGCTGGCCTTCCAGGCTTTCGCCCTTGGATTCGAAATAGACAGCGCCGGCCAGGCACTTCATGTCACCTTCCACATCCTCGGGCGCGCCCTGCGCGTCCACGAGAGCGGCCAGGTTGTCGGCCTTCACATCGTCGCTGTCGGAAAGGGGAGCCAGCGGCTGCGCGACTTCGCGCGGCGCGGCGAAAATGACGGCGGGCTTCGAACCGACCGAAGGAGCTGCGAGCTCCGAAGTCCCCGGAAGGGACGTGACCGACGGAGCAGCATCACTGGCGCTCGACTTATCGGCCGCAGTAACCGCCGCGGTGGCGGAAAGGGCAAATGCCGCGATGATCGCAGCCTTCAGACGAAAACTCATTACAACTCAAAATCGTGCGGTTCTTGGCCGGGAACGTCAAACACCCCAAATCAAAACGACGTCCGGCCGCCCCCCGTCTGCGTGTTTACCCGCATCCGCCCCCCATGGACGAAACCGGCAACCTGCGCGTTGAAAGCGTCGGAGGCCTCTGCCCGCGCGTGGAAAATGAGTCAACGATCAACAGATCGTTTCAGCGGCGAACCGTTCCGCATCCGCGATATCAAGCTCGATAACCCACAGATCGGGGTCCGAACGGCGGCGACGCGCTAGATATTGGGAGAGCGCTTCGGCGCCCTCCTCCGGCTTGGGACCGCATCTCATCATGCGATAACCGCCGACAAAGTCTGAAACGCGCTCCAACAGGCCCAGTTCCCGACCTTTTTCAATCGCTTGAACCAGAATCACGCCGCTGATGTCATTGCCCTTGACCAGGACCGTGGCAAAGCCGCCTTCAGCCGCGCTGCGCCGCACCAACGCCCCGACCAGCATCGTGCTGGTCAGCCGGGCGTCGGTCGGCCGGTCAGCCGGCATAACCTGGCAGCGATGAAAGCGGGAATTGCGAGCGCATGAAGGTGCCGGTCCCGCGCCCGACTTCTTCCCCCTCCTCATCGATCAGGCTCGCCTCGGCCACATAGACGCGCCGCTTGCCGCTGATCCACCGCCCTTCGGCGCGAATCCGGCCCGGCCCGATGGGGCGGGTGAAGAGCAGGTTGAAGCTGGTGGTCAGCAGGAACCGGTCATTGACCAGGCTGTTGGCGGCGTAGAAGGCCGCATCGTCCAGCATCTTGAAATACACCGTGCCGTGGACCGCGCCGGCGGCATGGAACTGCGTTTCATCCACGTCGAAATGGATGACCGACCGGCCTTCTTCCGCGATGGTGAGTTCCGACCGGAACAGCCGGTTGATCGGCGCGGACCGATAGAGATTCTCCAATGCCCGGAAATGCGCCGCCTCGCCACTCGGCGAGGAACCGGCCTCAGGCCGCGTCACGCGCCTCGCCACCGGCCAGCAGGGCATGGAGCGCCGCCGTTGACTTGGCGCCGCGCAGGCGGACCACCTGTCCTTCGTCACGCAGATAGCGGGACACCCGGGCCAGGGTTTTCAGATGCTCGGCCCCCGAATCGACCGGGGAGAGCAGGGCGAAGACGATATCGACCGGCGCCTCATCCACCGCGTCGAAGGCTACGGCCGGATCGAGCAGCACGACCACGCCGCACATTTTCTGAAGGTCGGGAATCTTCGCATGGGGAATCGCGACGCCGCCGCCGAAACCGGTCGAACCCAGCTTCTCGCGTTCCATCAGCGCTTCGGCCACCAGATCGGCGTTCAGGCCGTAGGCCTTTGCCGCCAACACCGCAACTTTCTGAAATAACTGCTTCTTGCCGTTCACCGACAGGCCCGTGGCCAATGCATCCGGTGCGACGATATCGTTGAAATGAACCATGCCAAATCCCAGCCGAGCCGCGCCCAGCTTCGGAAAAATGACGCAATGCCCGGATCTTTAAAGTCCGGCCCCATAGGCCGCCCGCTGACCAAGGTCAACCGGCGGCCCGGGAACGGTGTCAGCCCAGCCGGGGTTCGACCCAGCCGATGGTCCCGTCATGGCGGCGGTAGACCATATTATAGGCGGACGTGCCCGCGTTGACGAACAGCAGCGCGTTGGTGTTGCGCAGGTCCAGCATCATGACCGCGTCCGACACGCTGGCTTCGGGAATGTCGACCCGGGTTTCCGCCACGATCAGCGGGGCTTCGGCCGGTTCCTCCTCATCGGCGATCGAAGCGAAAATGGTGTAGCCCGCCCCATCCAGACCATCGACACTATAGCCGTTGGACCGCTGCGCTTCCGCAGCGGCCGCCTGCGCGCTGCGGTCCTTCAGCCGGCGCAGATAGCGGCGCAACTGCTTCTCGATCCGCTCGGCCGCCTGTTCGAAGGCCGGATGCGCCTCCTGCGCTTCGCCTGCTCCTTTCAGGATCAGGCCGGTCATGACGTGACAGACGATGTCGCAATGGAAGGCCCCATGCGGCGCAGGCCGGAATGTGACATGGGCGGAAAGGGTTCGGGAAAAATATTTCTCGGCCATGGCCTCCAGCCGGGTCCAGACATGCTCCTTAAGCGCGTCGCCCGTTTCGACCTGATGCCCGGAAACACGAATATCCATATGCCTTCTCCTTGTTCTACCCGGACCGCGGACGACGGTCCGGCTGGCATGGGACCTGAAGACTGACCGTTGTGGGAAAACGGCTGGTTTCAGGCCTCCTCGAGCCAGAGCGGCTTGTCCAGCGTCGCGACGAACGCGGCATGCCGCTCCAACTCCTCCGCGCTGGCCGTGAAGACGCGCGCGGGACGTACAGGGCGAACCGCGACTTGCGCCGTGAGTTCCACCCCAAGCCCTTGTTTTTCTTCCTCCTGTGCAAGACCAAGGCCGATCTGACGGCCGCCGGTCAGTTCGATGTAAAGCTGGGCCAACAATTCGGCGTCGAGCAGGGCGCCATGCTTGACGCGATGGCTGCGATCGATGCCGTAGCGGGTGCAAAGCGCGTCCAGGCTGTGCTTGGCGCCGGGATGGAGTTGCCGGGCGATGGCGACGGTGTCGATCATCCGGTCCATCGACACTTCGGCCCGGCCGCAGAGCTTCAACTCATGATTCAGGAAGCCGAAGTCGAAGCGCGCATTATGCGCAACCAGATGGCTGTCCTCCAGAAAGGCCAGCAACTCCTCAATCCCGTGCGAAAAGAGCGGCTTGTCCTTGAGGAAAATGTCCGACAGCCCATGCACCGCCTCGGCCGCGGCCGGCATCGACCGCTGCGGATTATAATAAGCGTGGAAGGTACGGCCGGACGGCACCCGGTTAATGAGTTCAATGCATCCGATTTCGACCAGGCGATCGCCAGAGGCGGGGTCGAATCCAGTCGTTTCGGTGTCGAAAATAATCTCGCGCATCGCCCTCTTCAACGACTCTTGCCGGACTGCACCTTATCGGCCTGTCTTCGCGCCAAGGCAAGCGACCAGGTGCCGAACCTGGCTGCGAGTCTCAGCGAAGGTCGTCCCCGTGTCGATAATATAATCGGCCCGCCGCCGTTTTTCGGCATCTGGGGTTTGCAGATGAACAATCTGGCGGAATTTGGCCGCCGTCATGCGCGGTCGCGCCAGCACGCGCTTACGCTGTTTCCAAGCTGGGGCGCTGACGACGATGACGCCGTCCAGCTTGTATTCCCCCCGCCCCTCGAACAGCAGCGGGATGTCGAGCACGACGAACGCGCGCGACCGATTCCGGCGGAGGAAGTCCGCGCGCGCCGCGCGGACGGCGGGATGGACGATCCTTTCCAGCGCCTTCAACTCTTGTGGATGGCCGAACACCGCCGCGCCCAGCTTCCCCCGGTCCACGCCCTGCGGCCCGGTCGTGCCGGGAAAGCGGGCCTCTATGGCGGGAAGCAGGATGCCGCCCGGTCCTTGCAGGCGATGCACTTCGGCATCGGCGTCGAACAGCGGCACGCCTGCGCGCCGCAACATCGTGGCGACGGCGGACTTGCCCATGCCGATGGAGCCAGTGAGGCCGTAAATCTTCATGCCGAGTCAGGCGGCGAGCAGCAAAGCGCGCAATTCCTCGTCCCGCTCACGCGGGGCTTCGGCATCGAAGAAAATATCGAAGGCCAGCGCCGCCTGCCCGATCAGCATTTCCAGCCCGTCGAGAGTCTTGAGCCCCCTCGCCCGCGCCGCCTTGAGCAACGTCGTTTCGAGCGGCGCATAGACGATGTCATAAACGGTCGCGTCCCCGGCCAACGGCGCAAGGTCCAAATCCAGATCGGGCTGGCCGACCATGCCCAGCGAACTGCTGTTCACCAGAAGATCGGCCCGCGGCAATGCATCGGTCATGCCGATGACCCGCCCTTCGACCCCGGCGCGGTCGAGCAGTGCCTGTCCCTTGGCCGCATCGCGCGCCATGATGCTGATGTCCGACACGCCCAGGCTGGTCAACGCGAACAGGATCGCCCGCGCCGCACCGCCCGCGCCGACCAGCACCGCGCTCTGTCCCTTCCACTTGTCGCGCAGCAGCGGCTGGAGGAATCCGCCCGCATCGGTATTGGTGCCGATCAGCGGCCCGCCAGTCTCGCTGGCAATGGTGTTCATCGCCCCGATCCGGTCGCGCACGCCACCCGGATCGTCGGTATAGTCCATCACCGCGATCTTGTGCGGAATGGTGACGTTGCATCCCAGCCAGTCGGGATCGGCCCGGCGCGCCAGAAAATAAGCGGACAAGCCCTCCGCTGTCACATGTGTCTTCTTATATTCCGCCTCGATCCCCAGCGCATCCAGCCAGAAATTATGAATCAACGGCGATTTGCTGTGTTCGATCGGATCGCCGATCACTTCTGCATAGGGGAGCTTGTCGGTCATGCTGCCAGAACGCCCCTTATGCGCAGGAAGTCAAGCAACGGCAGCAGTGGCAGCCCCTGAATCGCGAACTGGCTCCCTTCCACCTTGGCGAAAAGCTGTGCGCCCGGCCCCTCGATCCGGTAACAGCCGACGCACCAACGGCATTCTTCCCAATCCCTGTCGAGATATTGGGCGATGAAGGCATCGGACAAGGGCCGCACCGTCATCCGCACCCGCTCAATATGCCGCCAGATCGGCTCGCCATTGAGTGCCATCACCGCCGCGCTATGCAGATAATGCACCCGGCCCGACAGCAGCTTCAATATCCGCTCCGCATCCGCCCGGTCGACGGCCTTGTCGATCATCGTGCCGTCATCCAGACTCAATGTCTGGTCGCAGCCCAGCACCAACCCGCCCGGCACCCGCCGCGATACGCGCAGCGCCTTCAGTTCGGCCAGTGCATCGGCCAGCTTGCGCGCGTCGAGACCATCGGCGCGCAGCGCTTCTTTGGCTGCCTCCTCGTCCACCTGCGGCGACAGCGCCTCGAACGGTACCTGCGCCGCATTCAGCAGCGCCCGGCGGCTCGCGCTTTGCGATGCCAGCACGATCGGGGTTTTTGGCATGACTTAATTTCCCTCCGCCAGCACGCGGTCGTTGAACAGGTTGATGATGGCCGCCGCCGCTTCCTCGATCGAGCGGCGGGTCATGTCGATCACCGGCCAGCCATTGTCGGCGAACATCCGCCGGGCAAAGGCCAGTTCCTCCTGCACCTTTTCCAGATCGACATAGCTGGTTTCGGGCGCCTGATTCAAAGACAGCAGGCGATTGCGCCGGATCTGCACCAGCCGCTCCGGACTGACCGTCAGCCCCACCACCATCGGATGGCGGAGCGAATAGAGGCTGCGCGGCGGCGGCGATTGCACCACCAGCGGGATATTGGCGGTCTTGTACCCCCGATTGGCGAGATAGATGGAGGTCGGCGTCTTGGACGCGCGCGACACGCCGGCCAGGACGATATCGGCCTCCTCCCAATTTTCATGGCCGACGCCATCGTCATGGGCGATGGTGAACTGGATCGCCTCGATCCGCGCGAAATAGGCTTCGTCCAGAATATGCTTGCGCCCCGGACGGTTGCGCGTCTCCTGCCCCAATATGTTGGACAGCGCATCGGTCACGCTGTCCAGCGCCGCGACATGCGGCAGGCCCAGCGCCCGACAGCGCGTCTCCAACCGCCTGCGCAACTGATGGTTGGACAGGGTGAACAGCACCAGCCCCGGATTGGCGGCAATTTCCTCCATGATCCGATCGAGATGGACATCGGACCGCACCATGGGCCAGAAATGGCGCACGGCCTCCACATTTTCAAAAGCGCCGATCGCCGCTTTGGCAACGTTTTCCAACGTTTCGCCGGTGGAGTCCGAAAGAAGATGCAGGTGAATGCGAGACATGCGGAATATCTCTGTGGGGAGGCTGTGGATAAAGCAAGGGATAGGTTGCGGGGAAAATCAGGCACTTATCGCGATCCTCGATTCCGGGACTCTTGTCCACAGCCCGCCAACAGTTCCAAATTTCCATCCACATCCTGTGGATAACGGGGATAAGCGAACTGACTCGGACCGGAATCGGAGACCGCAAGGAGTCAAGTTGTTGGCAAATCCGGGCACAGCGCATAAACCCCGCTGCCAAGCGCCCAACAATCTCAACTACCTTCTAAGAATCTAATATAAGAGAGTTTATGACGGGACCTGATGCCGACCTTTCGAACGGGCCATCCGCCAAGCCGCTGCTTTCGGTCCTGAAGGGTGCATGCCCCGCTGTGCCGCCCATGTGGCTCATGCGCCAAGCGGGCCGTTACCTCCCCGAATATCGCGCATTGCGGGCGGAAAAGGGCGGGTTCCTGGAACTGGTCTATGACAGCGCGGCGGCGGCGGAAGTCACGCTTCAGCCCCTGCGCCGCTTCGGTTTCGACGGCGCGATCCTCTTTTCCGATATCCTGATCGTGCCCTATGCCATGGGCCAGGACCTCTGGTTCGAGACGGGGGAGGGCCCGCGCCTGGCGCCGATCCTGTCCGAAACGGCGCTGGATGCCCTCAAACCCGATTTCAGCCGCTATGAGGCGGTCTATGAGACGGTTCGGCAGGTCAAGGCCGCGCTGGACCCGCAAGTGACCTTCCTGGGCTTTGCAGGCAGCCCCTGGACGATCGCCACCTATATGGTCGCGGGACAGGGCAGCAAGGACCAGGGTGCGGCCCGCCGCCTCGCCTATCAGCAGCCTGAACGCTTCGCCGCGATCATCGCCGCGATCACAGAGGCCACGGTCGTTTATCTGTCCGGTCAGATCGACGCCGGGGTGGAGGCGGTTCAGCTGTTCGACAGCTGGGCGGGCAGTCTCGCCCCGCTGGAGTTCGAACGCTGGGTGATCCAGCCTAACCGGCGGATCGTGGAACGGCTGAAGGCGATCCACCCGGATATTCCGGTCATCGGCTTTCCCAAGGGCGCGGGCGCGAAACTGGCCGATTATGCGGTCGGCACGGGAGTCGATGCGATCGGCATCGATGAAACGGTCGATCCGCACTGGGCCCATCGCGCGTTGCCCGAAGGCTTGCCGGTTCAGGGCAATCTCGACCCGCTCGCCTTGATCGCGGGCGGCAAGGCGGTGGAAGAGGCCGTCGACAACATCCGCGCCGCCTTTGCCGGTCGGCCGCATATCTTCAATCTCGGCCATGGGATTCTTCCCGATACGCCGATCCATCATGTTGAAGCGCTGCTGGCCTATATTCGCCGGCGGAAGGGGACTTGATGCCTTATCTGGGAGCAGCCTATTTGTGGGTCAA
The DNA here is from genome assembly GCF_008692605.1 of Sphingobium estronivorans. Taxonomy (GTDB): domain Bacteria; phylum Pseudomonadota; class Alphaproteobacteria; order Sphingomonadales; family Sphingomonadaceae; genus Sphingobium; species Sphingobium estronivorans. The sequence continues at coordinate 64,877 of NZ_LFCT01000016.1, read as the reverse complement.
AGCCGCGCATGTCATCTTCGTCATCTTCCTGATGGCGGGCCTGTTCATGATGCCGCGCTTCTTCGTCTATCACCAGCAATGCCCGGTGGGGTCGGAAGAAGATAAAAAATGGATCGACCGCGAAAGGCGGCTGCTCAAGATCATTCTGAACCCCTCCATCGTTCTGGTCTGGGTCTTCGGCCTGATGCTGATGGTGGAGATCGGCGCCTGGCATTTCGGTTGGTTCCACCTGAAGCTGCTCTTCGTGTTGGGGCTTTCCGGCTATCATGGCTGGATCGCCGGCTACACGAAAAAGCTCGCCGGGGGGCAGCGGCCCCTGACGGAGAAACAGTTGAGGCTGCTCAACGAGATTCCCGGAATCGCCGCAGCCGTTATCGTGATCGCGGTGATCGTGAAACCATTTTGAGGTTCCTCACCCCGGCGTCAGCCGGGATGAGCGTTTTGCCTCAGGCTGGATCGACCGGAATATTGTCGATCAACCGCGTCAGGCCAAGCTTCGCCGCGCCCAACAAACGCGCCGGGCGATCCAACACCGTCATCGGCTCCAGCGTCACCGCATCGCACAGCGTCACATAATCGATCGGGTCGAATCCATGCGTGGCCAGCATGGCAATGGCCTTGGCAATGGCGGCCTCCACCGTCGCACCCTTCTCCATCTGCCTTGCCGCTTCGCCCAAGGCGCGGGGCAGGGCGAGCGCGTCCTTGCGCTCTTCTTCCGTCAGATATTGGTTACGGGAAGAAAGGGCCAGCCCGTCCTCGGCCCGCTGGGTCGGAACGCCGATGATGTCGATGGGCACGTCCAAATCCCGAACCATCTGACGAATGACCGCGAGCTGCTGATAATCCTTCTCCCCGAAGAGCGCGACTTCGGGCCGGACCTGGTTGAACAGCTTCGTCACCACGGTCGCCACGCCGTCGAAATGCCCCGGCCGCGCTGCGCCATCCAGCCCCTCGGTCACGCCGGAGACGGAGATGTTCGTCGCATAGCCCGCCGGATACATGACCTCGACCGTGGGTGCCCAAAGAATATCGACTCCAGCCGCCTGCAACATCTGCGCATCCTTGGCCTCGCGCCGGGGATAGGCGTCCAGATCCTCGTTCACGCCGAACTGGCGGGGATTGACGAAGATCGACACGACGACATGCCCGGCATGGAGCCGCGCTTCCTCGACCAGCGCCATGTGCCCGTCATGCAGCGCGCCCATGGTCGGTACCAGCGCCAGCGGTTTTCCATCGCTTTTCAGGGCTTCGACGGCGGCTCTGAGCGAAGGGAGATCACGGAGGGTTTGCACGTTACGAGGGGCTCCGATAAGGGCATCAACAAGGGGTCAATCCTGCTAAGGCACGACCGGCTGGAACGGTCAATATTCATTGCGACAATCAACGGGGTTATCAAGGTCCGATGGCGAACGCCCAAACGCACCATATCGTCTTTGCCAATGAGAAAGGCGGCACCGGCAAGTCGACGACCGCCGTGCACACGGCCATCGCTCTGACGGTGCTGGGTCACCGGGTCGGCATGATCGACCTCGATCCGCGCCAGCGCACCATCACCCGCTATATGGAAAATCGCGCCGAAACCGCGAAGCGTCGGGGCATCGACCTGCCGACGCCGGATTTCGCGGTGTTCAAGGGCGACAATGTCGAAGCGCTGGAAGAACAGGCTGCCGCCATGGCGGAGGGCAAGGATTTCCTGGTCGTCGACACGCCCGGCCGCGACGATGATTATGCCCGCCACATGGCCGCGCGCGCCAATACGCTGGTGACGCCGATGAACGACAGCTTCGTCGATTTCGACCTGATCGGCCAGGTGGACGCGGAAACCTTCAAGGTGAAACGCCTGTCCTTCTATTCGGAACTGATTTTCGAGGCGCGCAAGACCCGCGCCAAGGCCGATGGCGTGACCATCGACTGGGTGGTGCTGCGCAACCGCGTCCAGCATCATGACGCCCGCAACAAGAAACGCGTGGGCGATGCGCTGTCCGAACTGTCCCGCCGTGTCGGATTCCGCGTGATTCCGGGCCTTTCGGAGCGCGTGATCTTCCGCGAACTCTTCCCCTCCGGCCTGACTCTGCTGGACAAGGGGCATCTGGGCGAACTGGGTGTCAGCCACATCGCCGCACGGCAGGAACTGCGCGAAATGGTGTCGGGTCTCGCCCTGCCCGACCGCGGCGAAGTCGCGCCATTGGATATGCTCGGCGCGGCCTGATGGGTCTGTTTGCCCTCTTGCTGGTCGGCCTTGCCGGCTGGTTGATCTGGACGGGACGACTGCAACGCATGAGTGGAAGGGACGGCATGGCGCTGGGCGCCGCTCTGGTCGGCGCGGTGATGGCGGCCAAGGGCAAACCGGTGATCGGCGCGCCGCTGCTGATGGGCGCCACCCTTTTCTTCTTCGCCAAAAGCCGGCCGGCGCGGAAAAGGGCCGGAACGGGCAAGCACACCTCCCAGACCGTTTCGTCTCAGGCCGTCATCGATGCGCGCAAGTTGCTGGGCGTCGGGCCGGATTGCGACGCCCGCGCGATCCGTGCCGCGCATCGCCGCCTGATTGCCTCGGTTCATCCGGACAAGGGTGGCACGGAAGCGCTGGCGGCCCAGATCAATGCGGCCCGCGACCTGCTGATCGGGGATCTGGCGCAGCGCAACTGACCGTGGAAGGAGAGGATGCCATGGCCCACCGCTTTCATCCTACGCTGCTGCGCGAATATGACATTCGGGGCGTGGTCGGCCGGACGCTGACCGAAGCGGACGGCTATGCCCTCGGCCGCAGTTTCGGCACGGCCGTCCGGCGGGCGGGCGGATCAAGGGTCGCGGTCGGCTATGACGGGCGGCTGAGTTCGCCCGCGCTGGAAGAGGCGGTGGTGAAGGGTCTTCTGGACTCGGGCGTGGATGCCGTTCGCATCGGTCTCGGCCCGACGCCCATGCTCTATTATGCCGAAGCGGTGCTCGATGTGGACGGCGGCATTCAGATAACCGGCAGCCATAATCCCACCGATCATAACGGCTTCAAGCTGGTGCTTCAGCACAACCCCTTTTTTGGCGAGGCGATCGCGGATCTGGGCGCCATGGCGGCGGCGGGCGACTGGAGCGACGGCGCGGGGCGGATCGAAACCGTCGCCATCATGGACCGCTATGCCGCGCGGCTGGTCGAAGGATTCGATGGCGCCGCCTGGCGCATCGGTTGGGATGCGGGCAACGGCGCCGCCGGTCCGGTGGTGGACAAGCTCGTCAAGCTCTTGCCGGGCGAGCATCATATGTTGTTCACCCAGATAGACGGCCATTTTCCCCATCATCACCCCGATCCCACAATCGAGGAGAATCTGGCCGATCTGAAAGCGCTTGTCCTTTCGAAGAAGCTCGATTTCGGCGTGGCCTTCGATGGCGACGGCGACCGGATCGGCGTGGTCGACGGCAAGGGCCGGGTGATCTGGGGCGATCAATTGCTCGGCATTTTTGCCGAGCTGGTCCTGCAAGACCAACCCAACGCCGTGATTGTCGCGGATGTGAAGGCGAGTCAGGCGCTGTTCGATCGCATAGCGGCGCTGGGCGGCCAGCCGCTGATGTGGAAAACCGGCCACAGCCACATCAAGTCCAAAATGAAGGAAATTGCCGCGCCGCTCGGCGGGGAGATGACCGGCCATATCTGCTTTGCCGACGATTATTACGGCTTTGACGATGCGCTTTATGCCGCAGTCCGCCTGATCCGGAGCCTCACCCGGCTGGGCCGCAGCGTGACCGCCCTGCGCGGGGACATGCCCGCCATGGCCAACACGCCGGAAATCCGCTTTCCCATAGAGGAAAGTCGGAAATTCGCGGTGATCGAGCAAGTGCGCGCCCGGCTCCTCGCCGCTGGCGCTCAGGTCGATGAAACCGACGGCCTGCGCGTGACGACGCGGGAAGGCTGGTGGCTGCTGCGCGTTTCCCATACCCAGGATATGCTGGTCGCGCGCGCCGAGGCGAAGAACGAACAGGGACTCGCGCAGCTTATCGCCCATCTTGATTCGCAATTGGCCGATTCGGGGGTGATTCGACCTGCAATTGCCGAAAAATAATCCGGATCGCGGAAAAAAACGGATAGGGCTATCGGCAGGCGGTCCTTTCTTTCCGTTACGGAAACTGGGGGAAGGCATGGCAGTTGCAGGAAACGCAATCGAGCCTGTGTTTTTCGCATTTGCGAAAAAAGCCGCTGCGCCGCAGAAGGATCAGGCCTTTCAGGCATCCTCTCCTAAAACTTTAAAGCCGTCCCTCGGGGCGGCTTTTTTTTGGAATTTTTTTCCGGCCGTTTTTCGCTTCCTGCCGTAGCGTCGATGCAACAGGGCACGGACTTTCCTGCATGGCCCCTGCATTTTTGGGCTTTTGGAACGATAAATTCACCATATTACGTCTACTTGCAAAGTCCCTGTGGGATCACCCACGGTCCAAGGTTGCCCATCATATTTCAGGAGAGGAATTTTCATGCCCTTTAATCGCCATGTCGTTGCAGGCCTTCTGCTGTCCGGCATCATGATCGCACCTGTACCGGCACTGGCAGGGGGATTTTACCTCCAGGAACAGTCGCCGATCGAAACCGGACGAGCGCTGGCGGGCGCGGGCGCGGCGGCGGACGATCCCTCGGCCATCTTCTTCAACCCTGCCGCGATGACCAATCTGTCCGGCATCCAGGTCTCGATCGGCGGCAGCGCCCTGATGGCTTCGGCGCAGCAGACCAATCGCGGCAGCAACCGCACCGTCCCGACCCTGCCGGGCGTGCATGTGCCGGTGACAGGCAATGATGGCGGCAATCCGTTCGACAAGGTCATTCCCATCCCCAGTTTCTACGTCACCGGCCAGGTCAGCGACCGCCTGTGGCTGGGTCTGGGCGTCAACGCGCCCTTTGGCCTGAAGCTCGATTATGATGACGGCTTTTTCGGTCGCTACGATTCACTCTACACCAACCTCAAAACCTACAATATCCAGCCCACGGCTGCTTATAAGCTGAACGAGAATTTCTCGGTCGGCGGCGGCGTCGACGTGCAATATGTGAAGGTCACGCTGACCAACGCCTTGCCGCAACTTTCGCCGCTGCTCGCGGACGGCTCCGCCCGGGTGAAGGGCGACGATTGGACGGTCGGCTGGAATGCGGGCCTGTTCTACACCAACGGCGACACCAATGTCGGCGTCTCCTACCGCTCCGGCATCAAGCATCATCTGACCGGCACGCAGACGGTTGCCGGACTTCTGGGTCCGATTGCGGCGGCCAACGGTTCGTTCGCTGCCTCGGCGCCGCTCGATCTGCCCGATATCGTCACGGTGGGCTTCATGCACCGCATGACCCCGCAACTGCGCGCGATGATCAGCGCCCGCTGGTATAATTGGTCGAAGTTCAAGGGCATCGCCATCACCTCGGCCACCGGGACCACCAACAAGGAACTGGATTACAAAGACAGCTACAGCGTCAGCCTCGGTGGTGAATATGATGTCAGCCCGGCGCTCACTCTGCGCGCAGGCACGATGTTCGACCGCACGCCGACCAATCCGCAGTATCTGACGACCCGCGTGCCCGATGGCGACCGCGCCTGGCTGACCGGCGGCGCGACGTTCAACATCTCGCCCGCTTTCGCGCTGAACGTCAGCTATGCCCACACCTTCGTGGAAAAGGCGAACATCATCCGTCCGGACAGCTATTACCCCTCGCCGGCGACGGTCACCGCCACCACCCTGGCGCAGACCAGCGGCAATGCGGATCAGGTTGCCGCATCGTTGACGGCGCGCTTCTAACTTTCCCGATAAATCACTATAGGGGCTTCATCACCGATGGAGCCCCTTTTTCATGTCCGACCATAATCCCGGCCTGCGTCCCTGGCGCGACATCGCCCGCCGCCAAAGCCGCCAGATCATGGTCGGTAACGTCCCCGTCGGCGGCGGCGCCCCGGTCACGGTACAGACCATGACCAACACGCCGACCCATGACGTCAAGGCGACGATCGACCAGATCCGCCGCTGCGAGGAAGTGGGCGTGGACATCATCCGCGTTTCCTGCCCGGATGAGGCATCGACCGCCGCGCTGAAGCAGATCGTCCGCGCCGCGCAGGTGCCGATCGTCGCGGACATCCATTTCCATTACAAGCGCGCGCTGGAAGCCGCCGATGCGGGCGCGGCCTGCCTGCGCATCAACCCCGGCAATATCGGCAGCCAAGCACGGGTGAAGGAAGTGGTCGACGCGGCCAAGGCCAATGGCTGCTCGATCCGCATCGGCGTCAATGCGGGCTCCCTCGAAAAGGACCTGCTCGAAAAATATGGTGAGCCTTGCCCGGAGGCGCTGGTCGAAAGCGCGCTCGACCATATCAAGCTGCTCCAGGACCAGGATTTTCATAAATATAAGGTCGCGGTGAAGGCCAGCGACGTGTTCCTCGCCGTCGCCGCCTATATGCAATTGGCCGAAGCCGTCGACTGCCCGCTGCACCTCGGCATCACGGAGGCGGGCGGCCTGATCGGCGGCACGGTGAAGAGCGCCATCGGCATCGGCAATCTGCTCTGGGCCGGGATCGGCGATACGATCCGCGTTTCCCTCTCCGCCGAACCGGAAGAGGAAGTGCGCGTCGGCTATGAGATTCTGAAATCGCTCGGCATCCGCACCCGGGGGGTCAAGGTCATCTCCTGCCCCAGTTGCGCGCGGCAGGGCTTCGACGTGATCCGCACGGTGCAGGCGCTGGAGGAGCGGCTCCAGCACATCCATACCCCGCTCTCGCTGTCCGTGCTGGGCTGCGTGGTGAACGGTCCCGGCGAAGCGCGGGAGACCGACATCGGTCTCACCGGCGGCGGCGCGGGCAAGCACATGGTCTATCTCTCCGGCCTCACCGACCATACGGTGCATGACGAAGGCATGATCGACCATATCGTGCAACTGGTGGAGGCCAAGGCGGCCGAGATCGAGGCGGCCAAGCTGGAAGCGGAAACCACCGACGCGGGCAAGGCGGAAGCGGCAGAATAAGCCGCTCTCCCATGCCCATGGCTGCATCGCGTTCCTTCGCCATCCCCTTTGCCGTCTGTTGCCTGGGTGTCGCGCTCTTTTCCGTGATGGACGCGACGATGAAGGGCCTGAGCCTCTCCATCGGCCTGTTCAACGCGCTATTCTGGCGCGCGACGGCGGGGAGCCTGCTGGGTCTTGCGCTGATGCTGCTGACCCGCCAGCGCTGGCCCAATCGGGCGGTGTTGCGGCTGCACCTGCTGCGCGGGGTTGTGGTCGCGGCGATGGCCAGTCTGTTCTTCTGGGCGATCATGCGGCTGCCGCTGGCCGAAGCCATTGCCCTGTCCTTCATCGCGCCGCTGATCGCGCTCTATCTTGCCGCGCTGTTGCTCAAGGAACGGATCGGACGGCAGGCGGTGGGGGCGTCGCTGCTGGGGCTGGTCGGCGTCGGGATCATCCTGTCCGGGCAAATGCGGGGCGATTATGATCTGAATGCTCTACTTGGAGCGGGCGCCGTCCTGCTCTCCGCCGTGCTGTTCGCGTGGAACCTGATCCTGCAACGGCAACAGGCGCAGCTCGCCTCGCCGATTGAGGTCGCCTTCTTCCAGCATGTCGTGATGCTGGGCGTGTTCGCACTCTTTGCCGCTATTGTCCGATGGCCGCCCATAGTGCCGGAGGCGGCGTCATGGGCGCTGGTCCTGCTGGCCGCGACGCTGGCCTTCACTTCGCTGGCGGCGTTGGCATGGGCCTATGCGCGGGCGGAGGCGCAGGCCCTGATTCCGGTCGAATATACCGCCTTCATCTGGGCAGCGATCATCGGCTGGCTCGTCTTTGGCGACCGGCTGACCCTCAGCACGGCAGCGGGCGCGACGTTGATCGTGGCGGGTTGCCTGATCGCGGCGCGCGCGCGACCGGCCGAGCCGCCGCATGTCGAACCTTCCATCGCCTGAAAGGAAAAACATGTCCGTCATCATCCGCGAGGCCGTTCCTGCCGACATCGGGACAATCCATGTCTTCATCCTGGCTCTGGCCGATTATGAAAAGCTGTCGCATGAGGTGAGGGCGGATCGCGCGGGACTGGACAAATATCTCTTCGGTCCGCGTCCGATGGCCGAAGTGCTGATTGCGGAAAATGCCGGGCAGGCCATCGGCTTTGCACTGTTCTTCCACAATTTCTCGACCTTTGAGGGGCGGCCGGGGGTTTATCTGGAGGATCTGTTCGTCATCCCCGAAGCGCGGGGCTTGGGCGCAGGCAAGGCGCTGCTGTCCCGTCTCGCGCAAATCGCGTTGGAGCGGGATTGCGCCCGGCTGGAATGGTGGGTGCTGGATTGGAACGCGCCGTCCATCGCCTTCTATCGTTCGCTGGGCGCGCGCCCGATGGACGAATGGACGGTACAGCGCGTCGATGGCGACGCGCTCAACGCTTTGGCCGCAATCGGGTAGGGCAGGCGTCGTCGGGACGAGCCGAGGGGCGGGAGTCTTGACGGGGACTCCCCGCTCGGCGCATTGTGCCGAAACAGAACATTTGGGGGACAAGAAAGGCATGGCTGTCGGCCGTGGAGCCAAACGCACACCGGAATGGCGTGAAATGCTGAAACGCAGCCTGATCCGCAGCGGCGCGCTGATGGGCGCGCTGGGGCTGATCGCGGCCACGCTTTTCGTGGCGCTGGCGTTGCTCAGCTACTCGCCCAGCGATCCGTCGCTGATGACCGTGGCAGGCGATGAGGCGGTCCACAACATCATGGGCGCGCCCGGCGCCTGGGTGGCCGATTTCCTGCTGCTGCTGCTCGGCGTGCCGGTGGCGCTGGCGCTGCCGCTGATGGCGATCACCGCGCGTCGCCTGTGGGGCGATCAGGATATGAGCGGATGGAAGGGGCAAGCAGGCAAATGCATTGCCGGCATCGCCCTGATCGGCGTGGCGCTGGCGCTGTTCCAGCCCAATCCGCTGGTCGGCCTCCCGTCGGGCTGGGGCGGCATGACGGGGTTGGCGGTGGCCAAGGGCATATTGAGCCTGTTGGCGCAGTTCCCGGCGGCGCAGGGCTGGATCACCGGCATAGCGATCGTGCTGACTTTGATCGCGGGTCTGGCGGTCTGGTATCGCAGCCTGGCGCTGGAAAAGCCGATTATCGCTCTTCGCCGGCCTTCGCTGCCACGCTTCAGTCTGCCCCGGCCTGCTTTCGCTCTGCCGGGCGTGGGCGGCATGGCGGCCGATCCTCTTGAGGAGGAGGATGAGGTTGTCGAACGTGTTGCCGCGCCGCGCAAGACCGTCAGCAACGAACCCAAGCCGCCGATCAACATCCAGACGCCGAAGCCCGCCCCGGTGCAGCGTACCATGGCGCCGGTGTCGCAGGACGATCTGTTCGGCCACACGTCCCTGCCTTCGCCCGACCTGTTGAACCCGATTCCGGCAGGTCAGGGCACGAAGATCGACAAGGCCGCGCTGGAGCGCAATGCCCGGCTGCTGGAATCGGTGCTCGACGATTTCCATGTGAAGGGCAATATCGTGGAGGTCCGCCCCGGTCCGGTCGTCACCATGTACGAGCTGGAACCCGCGCCGGGCATCAAGGCGAGCCGCGTGATCGCGCTGGCCGACGACATCGCCCGCAACATGTCAGCGCTGTCGGCCCGCGTAGCGACGATTCCGGGGCGCACGGTGATCGGCATCGAACTGCCCAACGCCAATCGCGAGGGCGTGTCCTTCCGCGAACTCATCACCAGCGAGCAGTTCGGGCAGGAAGCGACGCTGCCGATCATCCTGGGCAAGAATATCTCGGGCGAACCGATCATCGCGGACCTCGCGCCCATGCCGCACCTGCTGATCGCGGGCACGACGGGTTCGGGCAAGTCGGTCGGCCTGAACGCCATGATCCTGTCGCTGCTCTATCGCATGACGCCGGATCAGCTGCGGCTCATCATGATCGACCCCAAGATGCTGGAACTGTCGACCTATGACGATATTCCGCATCTGCTCTCGCCGGTCGTGACCGAACCGAGCAAGGCGATCCGCGCGCTCAAATGGGCGGTGGAGCAGATGGAGGACCGCTATCGCATGATGGCGTCGATCTCCGTGCGCAACCTCGCCAATTATAATGAGAAGGTCCGCGCCGCGAAAGCGAAGGGCAAGCCGCTCGGCCGCCGCGTGCAGACCGGCTACGATCCCGAAACCGGCAAGCCGATCTATGAGGAGGAGCAGCTCGATTTCCAGCCGCTGCCGCAGATCGTGGTGGTGGTGGACGAACTCGCCGACTTGATGATGACGGCGGGCAAGGAAGTCGAATTCCTGATTCAGCGCCTCGCGCAGAAGGCCCGCGCGGCGGGCATTCACCTGATCCTCGCCACGCAGCGTCCTTCGGTCGACGTCATCACCGGCGTGATCAAGGCGAACCTGCCGACCCGCATCAGCTTCTTCGTCACGTCCAAGATCGACAGCCGGACCATTTTGGGCGAGCAGGGCGCCGAGCAACTGCTGGGCAAGGGCGACATGCTCTACATGCACGGCGGCAAGGGGCTGATGCGCGTCCACGGCCCGTTCGTGTCCGACGATGAGGTGCGCGTGGTCGCCGATCACTGGCGCGCGCAGGGCCAGCCCGATTATATCGCCGCCGTCACCGAGGAACCGGAGGAGGGCAGCTTCGCGCTCGACGGCGTGGATCTGGGCGACGACAGCCCCGACGCGCAGCTGTTCCGCAAAGCGTGCCAACTGGTGTTCGAGAATCAGAAGGCCTCGACCAGCTGGCTCCAGCGCCAACTCCGCATTGGCTATAACAGTGCGGCGCGCCTGATCGAGCAGATGGAAGAGCAGGGTCTGGTGGGTCCGCCCAACCATGTCGGCCGCCGCGAGGTGCTGCGCGATGAAAATGGCAATCCGCTCTGAGTCCATCGGCACGCAGAGATTTCATTTGGGATGATGCGAAAAAGTCACGACCCATTGCGCTGTGCAACGGGATTTGGCCGAGCTGATCCCGGCCGTTGCGACACGGCAAAGGGATCGCAAGGCCCAAGAAATGCCTGATTTCCGGGCCTGATTGCGTTTCATGCAATCGCAATGAGGTTCTTCGCATTTGCGGCGAAATGCATTTTCACCGAAGAAGGCCCTGCCTTTCAGGCATCCTCTCCTAAAAACTTTCGGCTGGTCTTCGGATCAGCCTTTTTTTTGTCGCCGCGCCGGTCTAAGCAGGGGCCGCTTACCGCAGCGCCTAAAAAATAATTTGGGAGAGGGGCCGCCGGAAAAACCGGCACTGGCGAAGCGGAAGCGCAGGGGGATTGAGCGGCCCATGGCCGCTCTCCCCCTTTCCGTTTCAGCGGTCCCCTTCTTCGACAGGGGAGCGCGACCGTTGCTTTCATGGAACGAGTGGGTTCACAGCGGGTTCAAGCCCTGCCACCTAGGCTTCTCATCCTGAACAACCGGAGATGATTGCATGAAGCGCATCCTTGCGCCCCTCGCCCTGACGCTGGCCGCTGTGCCTTTCGTGGTGCCGATGTTGCCCGCCGCGGCACAGGCGGACCCGTCCGACCTGTCCAGGGTCAATGCCTATATACGCGCGGTGACGACCATGACCGCGGATTTCGCCCAGACCGACCGCAACGGCCAGACGCTGACGGGGCAGCTCACCATCAAGCAGCCGGGCAAAATCCGCTTCCAATATCAAAAGGGCGTGCCGCTGCTGATCGTGGGCGACGGCAAGGCGCTGACCATGATCGATTATGAAGTGCGGCAGGTGCAGCGCTGGCCGATCGGCAATTCGCCGCTGGGCGCCCTGATCGATCCCAGCAAGGACCTGTCCAAATTCGGCAAGGTGATCCAGACCGGCGATCCCACCGTGCTGTCCGTGCAGGCCCGCGATCCCAAGCGGCCCGAATATGGCACGATCACCATGATCTTCAAACGCGACGCCTCCAGCCCCGCGGGATTGCAGCTTTACGGCTGGGTGGCGCTCGATGCGCAGAACAACCGGACGGCGGTGAAACTCAGCAACCAGCGTTACGGCGTGCCCGTGGCCGATTCCGCCTTCCGCTGGGTCGATCCACGGCCCAAGGGACGCGCCGCCGGCGGGTGAAGCGGGCCGCGTTCGCGACGGATCGACAGGATTTCGTTTCCGTTCATCTGAGGCTCATATCCCGACCCCTAGAAAGGACTCCACGGCACGAGGCGCGACCGGGATTTCCCCCCTGTTACCCGGACCCTCGCTTCTGTCGCAAAGCGCTTCAAGGGCGCGATCGAGACCCCCGTTCCACGCCCCCGGAGCGGGGGTCTTACTTATCCGGTCGAGAGCGGGCCGCCCTTGCACATGACGGCTGACGCCCCTAGTGGATCAGCATGTCTCAGACACTCAGCATTGCATCGTGGAATATCAACAGCGTTCGGGCGCGGCTCGATATTGTCGAGCGGTTTCTGAAGGAGGAGGCGCCCGATATTCTCTGCCTTCAGGAAACGAAGGTCGTGAACGAGATTTTCCCCACGGACATGTTCCGACAGCTGGGTTACGTCCATCAGGTGTTGAACGGTCAGCGGATGCACCATGGTGTGGCGATCATGTCCAGAGTGCCGATCCATGAGGACGCCCGCCTCGACTGGCAGGCCAATGGCGAGGCGCGCCATGTTGGTGTCCGGCTGGATAATGGCGTGCGGATCGAGAATGTCTATGTGCCTGCGGGCGGCGACGTGGCCGACCGGGAGGTCAATCCGAAATTCGGCCAGAAGCTGGACTTTCTGGAGCGGATGATCGAATGGTCCTCCGGGCTGGAAGACAAGCCGACAATCCTCACCGGCGACTTCAACATCGCGCCGATGGAATGCGATGTATGGAGCCACAAGCAACTGCTGAACGTCGTCAGCCATACGCCGATCGAATGCGAGATATTGGCGCGGTTGCAGGCGTCCAACGATTGGGTCGATATCGGCCGGCATTTTTATCCCGCGCCGCAGCGGCTTTACACCTGGTGGAGCTATCGTGCCCGTGACTGGGCGGAATCGGATCGGGGACGGCGGCTCGACCATATGTGGATGACAAAGGATGTAGCGGACAAGGCGCTCCGCCATCGCGCGGTTGAACCCGCGCGCAGCTGGGGCAAGCCGTCCGACCATATTCCGATCATCACGGAATTCGCTTTCTGATGAGCGCGCGGGAAGCAGCGCGCGCCATCGATGCGCTGCGTCGCGGCTGGGCGGTGACTGTCCGCGCCGATGACGGCGCGCTGCGCCTGATGGCGGTGGAGGGCGCGGATGCGGTGACGCTGCGCGCTTTCGACCCAGCGGGGGAGGCCGATATCCTGATCTCCGCCGCGCGGGCGCAGACGCTGAAGCTCGCCAACCAGATCGCGGCGGCCGATCCCGACATGCCGGTGCTGGTGGCGCGGGCGCCGTGGATAGACGTGGATGTGGCGACGGCGATGTCCGACCCGGTGCTGGATCTGGCCTCGCCGCTCAAGGGACCGTTCGCCGCCAAGCCGTTGACCGCGCCGGTGGCGGCCAAGGCGGCGCTGCGGCTGGCACGGCTGGCGGGCATATTGCCGGCCTTTTTCGCGAAGGCGACGGGTGAGAGCGAGGCGGAGGTCAGCGCCGCTGACATCGACGCCTATGACGACGCCGTGCACCTCGACATCGCGACGCGGGCGCGGCTGCCGGTGTCCGCCAGCGAAACGGCGGAAATCGTCGCTTTCCGCAGCCCCGACGAACCGCGCGAGCATGTCGCGCTGATTATCGGCCAACGCGATTCCTCGCCGCCGGTGATCCGGCTGCACAGCGAATGCCTGACCGGCGATGTCCTGGGGTCGCTGAAATGCGATTGCGGCCCGCAATTGCATGAGGCGCTGCACCAGATCGCGGACTCGACATGGGGCATTCTCCTCTATCTGCGGCAGGAGGGGCGGGGCATTGGTCTCGTCAACAAGCTGCGGGCCTATGCCTTGCAGGATCAGGGTTTCGATACGGTCGACGCCAATGTGCGGCTGGGCTTTGCTATCGACGCCCGCGATTTCTCCGTCGCGGCGCGGATGCTGGACCTGCTCGGCGTGGGCGAGGTGCGGCTGCTGACCAACAATCCCAACAAGGTGGCAGGGCTGGAGGCGGCGGGCATCAAGGTGGCGGAGCGCCTGCCGATCATCCTGCCCGCCAATCCGCACAATGAACGCTATCTGGCGACCAAGCGCGACCGGACCGGGCATCAGCTGTGAGCGTCATCCGCGTCGATACCGGCGCGGGGCGCCTGTCCTTCGGTGCCGTCGACATGCCCTGCACCATCGGGCGCGGCGGCGCCTGCGCGGCGGCGGACAAGCGGGAAGGCGACGGCTGCACGCCCCTGGGGCTATGGCCGATCCGGGGCGTGCTGTTGCGGCCGGGCAAGGTGGAGACGACCGGCATCGGTCTGCCCTGGCGCTGGGTGCGGGCAGGGGATGGCTGGTCCGACGATCCGGCCGATCCCGCCTATAACCGGCCGGTCCATCTGCCGCGCGCTTTCTCGGCGGAAAATCTGATGCGCGACGACGACGCCTACGACGTGATCGTGGTGCTGGGGCATAATGACGCACCGCCGGCGCCGGGACAGGGGAGCGCGATCTTCTTCCACCTGTCGGAAGGGCGACCCACTGCCGGCTGCGTCGCGGTCGAGCGAACGGACATGCTCCGCCTGTTGCCGTTGCTGATGCCGGGCGATCTCATGGAGATTGTGTAGCTCACTAGAGCGGTTTCCACACGAACTGAATCAGTAGGGGTTCCCTTTGCTGCGCTGATGTGATTCACGCTGTCTGCTGGTTGCAGGAGGCCAGCATGGATGGCACGAACGCTTTCACAAGACCTGCGGGACAGGGTCATTGCTGCGATTGATGGGGGTTTGAGTTGTCGTGCTGCCGCTGACCGGTTTGGTGTCAGCGCATCGAGCGCGATCCGCTGGCGGCAACGCGCGCTGGAACATGGTGAGGCTGTCGCCAAGCCACGCGGCGGAGATCGGCATTCGGCCAGGATCGAGGCGCATGGCGGCTTCATCCGTGAACTGCTTGCCGAACAGGGCGACATGACCCTTGTCGAAGTGCAGGCTCGGTTGATCGATCGGGGCGCCCCGGTCGGGATCGGCACGCTGCATCGCTTTTTCGTGCGCCATGGCATCACGCGGAAAAAAAGACCGGGCACGCGATCGAGCAGGACCGTCCCGACGTCCTGAAGCAGCGTCGCGACTGGTTCGACGGTCAGCTCGATCTGGAACCAGAACGCCTGGTCTTCATCGACGAGACCTGGACGGCGACCAATATGACCCGCAGCCATGGCCGCTGTGCCAAAGGCGAGCGTCTGCGGATGGGCTTCCCGCATGGTCATCGCAAGACGACCACGCTGGTAGCCGGCCTGCGCATGACCGGCATGATTGCGCCGATGGTGCTCGACGGCCCGATCAACGGCGACTGGTTCGAAGCCTACGTAGCTCAAGTGCTTGTGCCAGAACTGCGACCGGGCGACATCGTCATCATGGACAACCTGTCGAGCCACAAGCGCCCGGCGGTCCAACTGCTCATCGAGGGCGCAGGTGCAACCCTGCGCTTCCTTCCACCCTACAGCCCGGACTTCAACCCAATCGAGAAGGCGTTTTCCCGGCTGAAGGCAATGCTGCGCAAAGCAGGCGAGCGAACCGTTAGCGGGCTTTGGGGTCTGATCGGAAAGCTCGTCGATATCTTCCAGCCCGACGAATCCGCCAATTACTTCAAATCGTGCGGTTATGAACCGGAATGAGTGGAAACCGCTCTAAGCCCGCTCCAGATCCGCCCCTTCACCGCCGGCCGCCTCCAGCAGCCGCCGCTCCAGCGTTTGCAACCGCCCCTTGCTTTCGATCTTCCCGCCCAACAGGTCGGTCACGTAGAAAGTATCCACCGCCCGTTCGCCATAGGTGGCGACATGCGCGCTGTGCATCGTGACCTTCGACTGGAACAGGGCGTTGGCCAGGCTGAACAGCAACGCCGGGCGGTCCCGCGCATTGACCTCGATCACGGTGAAGCGGTTCGACGCCTTGTTGTCGATCAGCACATTGGGTTCGATGCGGAAGGCTTCGGCGCGGGTCCGGGGCAGGGGGCGCGCTTCCAGCTTGGTGATCATGCGGTGGCGGTTCGCCAGCGAATCCTGGATCGACTTGCGGATGCGGGCGAGCTGGTCGGAACTGTGGAAGGCGCCGCCCAGCGGATCCTGCACCAGGAAATTGTCGATCGCCACGCCGTCGCGCGTGGTGTGGATGCGCGCGTCGATGATGTTGGCGCCCGCCAGATGGATGGCGCCCGCGACCCGGTAGAACAGCCCCGGATGATCGGCGGCATAGACAGTGACCAGGGTCGCGCCGCGCTGCGGATAATATTGCGCGGCGATGGAGAGCGGGGAATCGCCCGCCTCCAATATATGCTGCGCATTGTGGATGAGGATGTCCTCCGGCTCCGCGATCCAGTAGCTTTCGGGCAGCCTTTTGCTGAGCTTGTCGAAATCCGCATCGGACAGGTTCAACGCCTGGCGCAGCGCCTGCTGCTTGGCGGTGACGCGCTCGCTGCGGCCCTTCTGCTTGTGGCCGAGGCGCAGCACCTCTTCCGCCGCTTCATAAAGGTCGCCCAGCAACTGCCGCTTCCAGCTGTTCCACACGCCCGGCCCCACGGCGCGGATGTCGACCACGGTGAGGCAGAGCAGCAGGCGCAGCCGTTCCGGACTCTGCACCACGTCGACGAAATCGAGGATGGTCTTGTAATCGGCCAGATCCCGCTTGAAGGCGGTCGCCGACATCAGCAGGTGATGCAGCACCAGCCACGACACCGTCTCGGTTTCCGCCGCCGTCAGGCCCAGGCGCGGGCAGAGATATTCCGCCACCTCCGCGCCCAAAATACTGTGATCGCCGCCGCGCCCCTTGGCAATGTCGTGCAGCAACACCGCGACATAGACGACGCGGCGGGAGATCATCTTGCCCATCAGCTCGGTGGACAGCGGATGGTCCTGCTCCAGTTCGCCCTTTTCGATCTTCGCCAACAGGCCGACGGCGCGGATGGTGTGCTCGTCCACCGTATAATGGTGGTACATGTCGAACTGCATCTGCGCCACGACCCGACGAAAATCGGGGATGAAGCGGCCGAACACCGTGGACTCGTTCATCCAGCGCAGCACCGTTTCCGGGTCGCGGGGGGAAGTCAACACCTCCATGAAGGCGGCGTTGGCGCGCGGGTCCCGGCGTATTCTGGTGCTGATCAAGCTGGCGTCGCGGCTGGCGGCGCGCATGGCGCTGGGATGGATGGCGAGGCCATGTTTGTCGGCCAGCGCGAAGATTTCAAGCAGGCGGACCGGATCGTCCTGAAAGAAATGATCGTTGGGCAGCGCCAGCCGTCCGCGATCCAGCACGAAACCGTCCAGCTTTTTCGGACGCCGGAAAAAGCTGGGGATATAACGCCGTCCACGTTCCGCCATCTGGTCATCCAGATGCGCCAGGAACACGGCGGTGAGGTCGCCGACCGTCTTCGCGTTCAGGAAATAATAACGCATGAAGCGCTCCACCCCCGACCGCCCGGTCCGCCCGGTAAAGTGCATCCGCGTGGCGGTTTCCAGCTGAAGGTCGAAGGTCAACCGGTCCTCCGCCCGCCCGGTGATCATGTGCAGGTGGCAGCGCACCGCCCAGAGGAAATCCTCCGCCTTCTGGAACTGGCGCAGTTCGCTTTCGGTCAGCAGGCCGACATCGACCAGTTCATCGACCGACTTCACCCGATTCACATATTTGCCGATCCAGAACAGCGTGTGCAGGTCGCGCAGGCCGCCCTTGCCCTCCTTCACATTGGGTTCGACGACATAGCGGCTGTCGCCCATCCGCCGGTGGCGCTCGTCGCGCTCCTCCAGCTTTTCGGTGACGAAGGCGCGGGCGGTGCCCTGCATGACTTCCGCGTCGAAGCGGGTCGCGACCTCCTCATACAGCGCGCGGTCGCCCCAGATATAGCGGGCCTCCAGCAAAGCGGTGCGGACGGTGAGGTCGCTCTTCGCCATGCGCATGGTTTCGTCGATGGAACGGCTGGAGTGGCCGACCTTCAGCCCCAGATCCCACAGGGAATAGAGCATGGATTCAATGACCTGCTCGGTCCAGCCGGTCGGTTTCCACGGGGTGATGAAGCCGATGTCGACATCGCTGTGCGGCGCCATCTCGCCCCGGCCATAGCCGCCCACCGCGATCAGCACGATCCGTTCGCCCGTGCTGCGGTTGCTCGCCGGGTAGAGATGATGCGTCGTCGCGTCGTAGAGCAGCCGCAATATCTGGTCGATCAGGAAGGCGAAGGCCGTGACGGCCTCGCGCCCGCGCGTCGGTTTCTGATCGAGGCGGCGGGCGACATCGTCCCGCCCGGCGTCCAGAGCGATCTTCAATTCTTTCACGATCAGGCCGCGCAGCTTCATCTGTTCGCCCCGATGTTCCTGCGCCAGGGCGTTGATGCGGTCGGAAATGGCGCGCCGGTCGATGATCGCGCGTCGGGACCCCAATTTCGGAAACTGCATGACCATGAGATCTATTTAGCCTTCCTGACCGGCTGCTGCCAGTTGCTTGAGGCGATAGAGCTGATCCAGTGCCTCCCGGGGCGAGAGCGCGTCGGCATCGATGCCCTCCAGCACGGCGCGCAGCGGATCGACCTTCTCCTCGACCGGCGCCGTGGCGGCGGCGAAAAGGGGCAGGTCGTCCAGTCCCGCCGCAATGCCGCCGGTCCTGGCCTTGCCCGCTTCAAGGCGGGCGAGAACGTCCTTCGCCCGTTTGAGCACCGCTGGCGGAAGCCCGGCCAGCCGCGCCACGGCCAGACCGTAGCTGCGATCCGCCGGTCCCTCCGCGACCTCGTGCAGCAGGACCAGATCGCCCTTCCACTCGCGCGCCCGGACATGGTGGAGCGAGAGCGATGACAGGCTTTCCGCCAGACGGGTCAGTTCATGATAATGGGTGGCGAAGAGGCAGCGGCAGCGATTGACCTCATGCACCGCCTCCACCACCGCCCAGGCCAGCGCCAGCCCATCATAGGTGGAGGTGCCGCGCCCGACCTCGTCGAGGATGACGAAGCTGCGCTCGGTCGCCTGGGCGAGGATCGCCGCGGTTTCCACCATCTCGACCATGAAGGTCGAACGGCCCTTGGCCAGATTGTCCGACGCGCCGACGCGGCTGAACAGGCGGTCGACCAGCGTGAGCGTTGCCGCCTCCGCCGGCACATAGGCGCCCGCCTGGGCGAGGACGACGATGATCGCATTCTGACGCAGGAAGGTCGATTTACCGCCCATATTGGGGCCGGTGACGAGCCAGAGCCGGTCCCTGGCGACCAGGCGGCAGTCATTGGCGACGAAGGGCTGGCCTTCGCGGCGTAGCGCATCCTCGACCACCGGATGGCGGCCGCCGCTGATGTCGAGGCAGGGCCCCTCACCGTCATCGGCCAGAAAATGGGGGCGCTGCCATCCGCCTTCGGCGGCGCGTTCGGCCAGTGCCGCCGCGACGTCCAGCCGGGCGAGCGCATCGGCGGCGCGGGCGATCTCCGCCTTGCGGGACAGGGTGGATTCAATCAGGTCTTCCAGATGCGCGGCTTCGGCGACGAGCGCATGGGCCCCCGCCTGCGTGACGCGGCTTGCCTGTTCGTGCAGATCGACCGAATTGAAGCGGACCACGCCGGCCAGAGTCTGGCGGTGGGTGAATCCGCTGTCGGGCTGCAGCAACTGGTCGGCGGCGCGGGCGGGCACTTCGACATGATAGCCAAGCACGCCATTGTGCCGGATCTTGAGCGCGGCAATGCCGGTCTGCTCGCGATATTGGGCCTCCAGCGCGGCGATAGCGCGGCGGCCGTCGCCGGCCAGTCTCCGCAACTCGTCCAGCGCGGGATCATAGCCGTCGGCAATATAGCCGCCGCTGGCGGTCTCGGTCGGCGGGCTGGGGACAAGGGCGCGGGAGAGGGCATCGACCAGCGCGCCATGGCCGTCGAGCGCGGGGAGCAACTGCGCAAGGAGCAGCGGCTGGTCCGGCAGGCGCCCCAACCGCTCGCGCAGCAGGCGCGCTTCGTGGAGACCATCGCGAAGCTGGCCCAGGTCGCGCGGGCTGCCCCGGCCCATGGCGAGGCGGCCCAGCGCGCGCCCGATATCGGGCAAGGCGCGCAGGGCGACGCGCAATTGATCGCGCAGCATGGAATCGTCGTGGAACAGCTGGACAAGGCCCAGCCGCGCTTCGATGGCGGCCTGATCCATCAGCGGCGCGGACAGGTCCTGCGCCAGCAATCGCGCGCCCGCTCCGGTGACGGTGCGGTCGACCGCGCCGAGCAGGCTGCCCTGCCGCGAACCGCTCATCGTGGCGGTGATTTCCAGGCTCTCGCGCGTCGCGGCGTCGATGGCGACATGCGCGCCGCTGCTCTTGCGCATCGGCGGCGCGAGGAAGGGCAGGGTGCCCTTGCCCGCATGGTCGAGATAGCTGAGCAGTCCGCCCATGGCCGCCAGTTCGGCGCGACCGAACTGCCCGAAGCCATCCAGCGTGGCGACGCCGAAAACGCGCTTCAGCGACGCTTCGGCGCGGCCGCTGGAAAAGGCGGCGCGGTCGAAGGGGTGGGAGTCGGGCAGATCCATGTCCAGGCTGTCGGGCAGCACGATCTCGCTGGGACGCAGCCGGGCGAGTTCAGCGGGCAGGTCAGCCGCGCGCAGGGTCAGCGTCTCGAACCGGCCGGTGGAAATGTCGGCGGCGGCAAGGCCATATTCCCCCGCATCCTCACCCCCGACCTGTGCGAGGGCCACCAGCATATTGTCGCGCCGGGAATCGAGCAGCGTCTCTTCGGTCAGCGTGCCCGCCGTCACATAGCGGACGATGGCGCGGGCGACGAGCGATTTGGACCCGCGCGCCTTGGCTTCGGCGGGGGTTTCGGTCTGCTCGGCAATGGCGACGCGGTGCCCGGCCTTGATCAGCCGCGCCAGATAGTTTTCCGCGCTGTGCACCGGGACCCCGCACATCGGGATCGGCACGCCGGCATGTTCGCCCCGACTGGTGAGCGCGATGTCCAGCGTTGCCGCGGCTGCCTTCGCATCTTCAAAGAACAGCTCGAAAAAATCGCCCATGCGGTAGAAGAGAAGGCAATCCTGCGCTTCCGCCTTGAGCGCAAGATATTGCGCCATCATGGGCGTGGCTTGTTGCGTGGATGTGTCGATGGTTCGCGCCATGGCACAGCGGATAGCCCGAACCGCCGGTTCAGGCCAGAGCTTCGCAAAACAGCAGGAAAATTGCGCTTCTCGCACTTGCCCCCGGGATATTCTTGCCGCTAGGGCCACCTTCATTGTTCAAAAAGGTGGGTGCAGTCATGACCGACAAGTCGAATGTGGAATTTTCCGAGCGCGAGGCGCTGTTCTTCCACTCGACGGGACGCCCCGGCAAGATCGAGATCATCGCATCGAAGCCAATGGCGACCCAGCGCGACCTTTCCCTTGCCTATTCGCCCGGCGTCGCGGTGCCGGTCCGCGCCATCGCCGAAGACCCGGCGACGGCCTATGACTATACGGCCAAGGGCAATCTGGTGGCGGTGATCTCCAACGGCACGGCGATCCTGGGCCTCGGTAACCTCGGCGCGCTGGCGTCCAAGCCGGTGATGGAGGGCAAGTCGGTCCTCTTCAAGCGTTTCGCCGACGTGGACAGCATCGACATCGAACTCAAGACCGAGGATGTCGACAAGTTCATCGACGCCGTCGAGCTGATGGAGCCGACCTTCGGCGGCATCAACCTTGAGGATATCAAGGCGCCCGAATGCTTCATCATCGAACAGACGCTGAAGGAACGGATGAACATCCCGGTCTTTCACGACGACCAGCATGGCACCGCGATCATCGCGGCAGCGGGTGCCATCAACGCGGCGATGCTGACCGGCCGCGAGATGAAGGATATGAAGGTGGTGGTAAACGGCGCGGGCGCGGCGTCGATTTCCTGCACCGAACTCATCAAGGCGCTGGGCGTCGCGCACGACAATGTCATCATGTGCGACAGCAAGGGCGTGATCTATCAGGGCCGCACCGAGGGCATGAACCAGTGGAAGTCGGCCCATGCGGTGAAGACCGATGCGCGCACGCTGGCCGAAGCCATCAAGGGTGCCGACGTGTTCCTGGGCCTGTCGGTCGCGGGCGCGGTCAGCCAGGAGATGGTGAAGACGATGGCGGACAAGCCGATCATCTTCGCCATGGCCAATCCCGACCCGGAAATCTCGCCCCCGGACGTCAAGGCGGTGCGCCCCGACGCCATCGTCGCCACCGGCCGGTCGGACTATCCCAACCAGGTCAACAACGTCCTTGGCTTCCCCTTCATCTTCCGTGGCGCGCTCGACGTGCGGGCGACCGGGATCAACGAGGCGATGAAGCTGGCCGCCGCCAAGGCGATCGCCGAACTGGCCCGCGAACAGGTGCCGGAGGAAGTCGCCAAGGCCTACGGCCGCTCGCACAGCTTCGGGCCGGATTATATCATCCCGGCGCCCTTCGACCCCCGCCTGATGGAGGTCGTGCCCTCCGCCGTGGCGCAGGCGGCGATGGAAACCGGCGTCGCGCAGAAGCCGATTGCCGACATGGCGGCCTATCGCCAGTCCTTGAAGGCGCGGCTCAACCCGACGACCTCGGTCCTGACCGCCGCCTATGAAGTGGCGAAGGCGAATCCCAAGCGCGTCGTCTTCGCCGAGGCGGAAGAGGAAGTGGTGCTGCGCGCCGCAATCCAGTTCCGCGACCTCGGCTATGGCATTCCGGTGCTGGTCGGCCGCGCCCATGTGCTCGACAAGCTCAAGGAACTGGGCGTGCAGGACCCGGAAAGCTTCGAACTGCACAACAGCGTCAATTCGCCGCTGGTGCCGGACATGGTCGACCTGCTCTACAAGCGCCTCCAGCGCCGCGGCTATCTGCGCCGCGACTGCGAGCGGATGGTCAATCGCGACCGCAACATCTTCGGTTCGCTGCTGGTCAAGATGGGCCATGCCGACGCGATGATCACCGGCATGACCCGGCCCTTCGCCCAGACCCTGCGCGAGGTGAAGCGGGTGATGGACCCGGCGGCGGGCCGCACGCCCTTCGGCATTCACGTCATGGTGTCGAAGGACAAGACGGTGTTCCTGGCCGATACCACGGTCAATGAGCGGCCTTCCGCGCAGGAACTGGCCGATATTGCGGAAGGCACGGTCGCGGTCGCCCGGCGCATGGGTCACGATCCGCGCGTCGCCTTCCTGTCCTATTCCAATTTCGGCAACCCGCCGGGCGCTCATCTGGCCAATATGCGCGACGCGGTGAAGATTCTCGACGAACGGGATGTCGACTTCGAATATGAAGGCGAAATGACCGTCGATGCGGCGCTCAATCCGACGGTGATGAAGAATTATCCCTTCAGCCGCCTGTCGGGTCCGGCGAACATCCTCGTCATGCCGGGGCTGCAATCGGCCAATATCTCGGCCAAGCTGCTGCGCGAACTGGGCGGCGCGACGATGATCGGGCCGCTGCTCGTCGGCATGGACAAGTCGGTGCAGATCGCCACCATGTCCTCCAACGCGTCGGAAGTGCTGACGCTGGCGGTGCTGGCGGCGGCGGGCGTCGCGCTCTGATATGGCTCGGCGCCGGGCTCAGCTCCGGCGCCAGCCCGTCAGATCGCCCGGCTGGTCGACATCGAAGCCCAGGCCCTGCCGGACGATGGCCGAAAAGGGCAGACCCAGCCGGCCGGCTTCGGCGCGATGCGCGATGAAGCTGCCCTCGCCATAATGGAACTGGAAATCGGCGGCCTGCGGCAGCGGCAGCGACACGGCGTTGGTGCCCTGTCCATGGAGGTCAGGCGCGACGGCCAGGCCGGAAACCTCCAGCAACGCGGCGACATCCGCCGCCTCGATCAATGGCAGATCGGCGGACAGGATCACCAGCCGGTCGATTCCCGCCAGCAGCGCCGCATCCCGCGCACTCGCCACGGCGGGATTGAGGCCGTGCCCCGGGTCGCCGAGCAGGCCGACCGTTTCGGGCAACCCATGCCGCGACGGCCCCAGCAGCCGCAGTCCCTCCATGCCCACCACCTCCGCCGCTGCGGCCACCGTGCGGTGCAGCATCCCGGCCACCAGATCGCGCCGACCCGCTTCGTCCAGCACGGGCGTGAGCCGCGTCTTGCAGGCGGCGGGCGTCTTGATCGGAATGACGATCCAGCCGGTCAACCGGCGATCCGCTCGGCCAGATCCAGCGCTGCCCGCGCCACCCGCGCGCGATCGTCCAGCGTCTTCATCAGCGTGTCGGTTACCGCATAAGGAATGGCAAGGCCCTCGCCGCCGTCGCGCTCGTCCACCAACAGAGCGTCGATCATATCGGCATAATGGGCGGCGATGGAACGGTTGGTGACGGCCAGCCCAAGTTCGCCCATCAACTTGGCGGTCGGGCCCTTGACCGCCTGCCCGCCGACAATGGGGGAGACGGCGACGACCGGCGCGGACGCCGCTTTCAGCGCCTCGCTGATCCCCGGCACCGCCAGAATCGGATCGACGCTGAGCCACGGATTGGAGGGCGCGATGAGGATGGCGCGGGTTTCGGGATCGCCGATCGCCTCGATCACGCCGGGGGCAGGGCGGGCGCGCTCCGCTCCCTCGAACCGGATGGCGCGCACGGCCGGCGCGCAGCGTTGCTCGACGAAATAACGCTGGAAAGGGAGCTCGCCCCGATCGGTTTCGACATGGGTGGCGACGGTATCGTCGCTCATCGGCAGCACCGAAAGTCCAAGCCCCCAGGCCGCCGCGAATCGCGCCGTCACCGCACTCAACCGCTCGCCGGAAGCCAACAGATGCGACCGCAGCACATGCAGCGCCATGTCGCCATCGCCCAGCAGGAACCAATCCTCTCCGCCCAGCGATTTGAGCGCGTCCATGAAGGTCCATGTCTCGCCCTCCCGGCCCCAGCCCTGCGCGGCATTGGCCTTGCCCGACAAAGTGTAGAGCAGCGTGTCGATGTCGGGTGAAATGGCGAGGCCCAGATGCCGGAAATCGTCAGCCGTGTTGACGATGGCGGTGATTGCTTGCGGCGGGCAGAGCTGCATCAGACCCAGCACCAGCTTGGCGCCGCCCACGCCTCCGGTCAAAACGACGATGCGGCCGCTCACCGGAACAGATCCTCTTCCAGCGGGCGGACCAGCGCGCCCGCGCCATTCTCGCCTGCGGGCAGCGCCAGGCCCCGGATCAGCGCGGCCGGCACGCTTTCCGCGCCTTCGCCCGTCGCCAGCGTCGCGGCGGTGGCGATCTGGTCGGCCAGTGCGATCTGCGTGACTTCCAGCCGCCGCCCGTCGCGATCCTCCTCCCCCCGCCGGTCGACCAGCGCCGGCAGCCCGGCCGCGCCGATGGCCACGCCCACCACGCCATGCCGCCAGGGCCGACCGAAACTGTCCGAAATCACGATCCCGATTCCCGCGGCGTCCGCCCCGGCCAACGCATCCAGCAGGCCGCGCGCCGATCTGTCCGGATCGACCGGCAGCAGCAGGGCACGGTCGGCCTCGCCCGGCCCGATATTCGACCGGTCTATGCCGCTGTTCGCCATCACATGGCCCAGCCGATGGCGGGTGATCAGCACATGGGGCACGGCCCGCACCACGGCGCTGCTTTCGCGCAGCACCAGTTCGACCAGTCGGGCGTCCTTGCGCGTCGTGGCGGCAAGGGCCATCGCCTCCTCGCCCGGCTCAATGGTGGAGAGGTCGATCATCCGCCCCTCCGCCTTGGACAGGATTTTCTGCGTCACCACCAGCACGTCGCCGGCCTTGAGCGGCCACAGGCCTGCCGCCGTCAGGCTTTCGCGCAGCAGCGCGGCAAGATCGTCGCCCGCGCGGATTTCGGGAAGATCGAAGAGCGGATGAATCGCAATCATGCCGTGCCTTAACGTGCCTGTGTCATTTACGGTAGCGTCGGCTTTTGCTTGCCAAGCCGCGTCAAGTCGAGAAGAGAAGACGGAAAGTCGATAAGAGCAGGGAAGATGACGATTTCAGGCACAGATTCCGTAGCGTTCGACGGCGCCACTTTCCGCCGCGTTCTTGGCCATTATCCGACCGGCGTTTGCGTGGTGACGGCGACGGAGGCGGGCAAGACGCCGGCGGGCATGGTCGTGGGGTCCTTCACCTCCGTCTCGCTCGATCCGCCGCTGGTCGCCTTCTTCCCGGCGAAAAATTCGCAAAGCTGGCCGCTGATCGAGCGCGCGGGCAAATTCTGCGTCAACATCCTGGCCAGCGATCAGCAGCCTCTGTGCCAGCAATTTTCGGTCAAGGGCGCGGAGGATAAATTCGCGGGCGTGACGCATCGCGTTTCGGCCAACGGCTCGCCGATTCTGGACGGCGTGGTGGCGTGGATCGACTGCCGGCTCGACGCCGTGCATGAGGCGGGCGATCATTACATCGTTCTGGGCCGCGTCATGGCGCTGGAGGTTGAGACGCCGGGCAAGCCGCTGCTCTTCTTCCAGGGCGGCTACGGCGAATTCGCCCAACTGAGCTGAACGAACGCCGGGGCGCAGCCCCGGCTCCCCAATCAGAAGAAGCTGGTCGAATCCACGCCGGCCAGGCTGTTGACGCCGAGCAGCAGCACGCTCTGTTCGAAAGCGCCGTCGCCATTGGCGTCGTAGAAGAGCCAGCCGTCGCTGGTCCCCGCGACGAAGGTCACATGATTGACACCGGCGGTCGTGTTGGCGGCAGCCAGCGCGTCGGCGAAATTATTGGTGGAGATCGCCCTTTCGGCATAGTCGGCGGCGGGCAGGCTGCCGTTCAGGAAATCGAAGTCGATGCGATCGCCCTCGCTGGCCTTGAAGTCGGTGATCCGGTCGTAGCTCGCCATGTTGAAGGTCGTATCGCCCCGGTTGAAGACGAACACATCCGCCTCGGTCCCGCCGGTCAGCGTGTCCTTGCCCGCGCCGCCGATCAATATGTCGTTGCCCGCGCCGCCCTTCAGCGTGTCGCCGGCCAGCCCGCCATCCAGCATGTCGTTGCCCGCGCCGCCGTCCAGGCTGTCCTGTCCATCCTCGCCATAAAGCCGGTCGTCGCCCGCATTGCCCAGCAGGGTATCGTTGCCCGCGCCACCCCACAGGCTGTTATTGCCGCTGTTGCCGGTGATGGTGTTGGCCAGATCATTGCCGGTGCCGTCGATATTGCCGGTGCCGGTCAGGGTCAGCTTCTCGACCTCCGCAGCGAGTTTGTAGCTGACCGAGGCGTTGACCAGATCGGTGCCCCCACCCGCCAGTTCGAAGACCAGATCGTCATTGGCGTTGTTGCCGTCGTCGGACCAGCTGTCGACGATATAGGTGTCGTCGCCGTCGCCGCCGGTCATGCTGTCCGCGCCGGTGCCGCCGTCCAGATAATCATTGCCCAGCCCGCCGATCAGCACGTCATTGCCGTCGCCGCCGAACAGATTGTCATTATCGTCGCCGCCGTCCAGCAGGTCGTTGCCGCCCATGCCGTACAGGATGTCGGCACCCAGGCCGCCTGAAAGCTGGTTCGTCGCGTCATTGCCGGTGATGGTGTTGGCCAGTTCATTGCCGATGCCGTCGATCGCCGCCGCCCCCATCAGGGTCAGCTTCTCGACATTGGCGGCCAGCCGGTAGCTGACCGAGGCATAGACCAGGTCGCTGCCGCCGCCTGCCAGTTCGATCACCTGATCGTCATTGCTCGCAAAGCCGTCGTCGGAATAGGTGTCGACATAGAAAATGTCGTTGCCCGCGCCGCCGTCCATATAATCGGCGCCCGCCCCGCCATCGATCGTGTCATTGCCGGCAAGGCCATAGATGGTGTCGTTGAGCGCGGTGGTCTGATAGGCGAGAACGGTGGTCGTCGGGCTGATGACATTATTGCCCGAGGAACCGGTGATGGTCTTGCCGCCTTCTGCGATGTCGGTGATGGCGATGGACAGCGACTGGTCGTCGAAATTGCTGCCGTCGGTCGCGCGGACCGTCACCTGGTAGACGCCGTCGCCATCGGCATCGAGGCGGTTTTCATAATCGGGCGCGTTGATGAAGGACAGCGCGCCCGTCACGGCGTCGACGGTGAAGAGCGCCGCGTCGGCCCCGCCCGCAATGGCAAAGCCCGGCGCCGTGCCGTCCGCATCGGTGGCGATGACGGTCGTGACCGCGCTGCCATTTTCCGCCATGCTGATGGACGCCGAAGCGCCGCCACCATTGGAGGTGATGACCGGCGCATTGTCGTTCACATTGGTGACGCCGATGGCCAGTGTCTGCGTGACGCTGTTGGTGCCGTCGCTGGCGCGGACGATGACATTGTAGATGCGGTCGCCATTGCTGTCGCTGGGCGTCTCATAATCGGGCGCCGTGTTGAAGGTCAGCGCGCCGGTCGCCGCGTCGATGGTGAAGAGCGCCGCGTCTGTGCCGCCGCTGATGCTGTAGCTGAGCGCCGCGCCGTCGGCATCGCTGGCCTGCACCGTGGCGGCAAGCAGGCTGTTTTCCGCCACGGAGAGCGTCGCCGAGACCGCCCCGCCATAGGAGGTCAGCACCGGCGCATTGTCGTTGAGATTGGCGACGGTGACGGCCAGCACCTGATTGTCGCTATTGCTGCCGTCGCTGGCCTGCACGATCACGTCATAGATATTGTCGTGATCGGCGTCGGCGGCGGCCTCATAATCCGGCGCGGTCCTGAAGGTCAGCGCGCCGGTCGTCGCGTCGATGGCGAACAGGGCGGCATCGGCCCCGCCGACAATGGCATAGCTGATCGAGGGACCGTCCGCATCCGTGGCCGTCACCATGGTCACGGCCGTGGCATTCTCATTGACCGTGATCGCCGCGCTCGCACCGCCGCCATTGGAGGTGATGACCGGCGCGAAGCCGTCCGGCACGTCGCGCACGGTCACGGAAAGCGCCTGCGTGTCCACTCCGCCATTGCCGTCATTGGCCGCGACGATCAGCTGATAGACATTGTCGCCATTGGCGTCGGCGGGACTCTCGAAATTCGGCGCGGCGATGAAGCGCAGTTCGCCGGTTACGGCGTCGATGGTGAACAGGGCGGCATCGTCGCCGCCGACGATCGAAAAGCCGACCGTCTGGCCCATGTCGGGATCGGTCGCGGTGACCGTGGTGACGGCCGTGCCATTCTCATCAATGGCCAGTGCGGCGGTTGCCCCGCCACCGTTGGAGGTGATGACCGGCGGTGCGTTCAGCGCCGTTGCGGGCGTCGTCACGTCCGCGAACTGGAAGAATTCGACATTGCGGATGGACTTGCTGCCCTCGGGCGATCCCGCGCGCTGGTCGACCGCGACGAGGCTGCCGTCGGTCTGGAGGGTGAACAGATAATCCGCCCGGTTGCCGGAAAAGACCACCGTATCGATATCGGCGCTGCCATCGATCACGTCATTGCCGGCGCCCGCGATGATCGTGTCGTTGCCGCCGCCACCATGCATATAGTCGTTGCCGGCGCCGCCATCGAGCCAGTCGTCGCCCGAATCCCCGTACAGCTCGTCCCCGGCCAGCCCGCCATAAAGCCGGTCATTGCCCGAATCGCCATGCAGCACGTCGCTGCCCGACACAGTGTCGTCATCGCCGTAGAGAATGTCGTCGCCCGCGCCGCCCGACAGGCTGTCGTCGCCCGCGCCGCCATAAAGCATGTCATTGCCGTCGCCGCCGGTCAGCTTGTCCTTGCCCCGCCCGCCATAGAGGATGTCGTTGCCCGATCCGCCGTCCAGCGTGTCGTCGCCGGAAATGCCGTTATTGCCGAGGTCGTCGCCATAGAGGATGTCATCGCCCGCCCCGCCGGAGATCGTGTCGCTGCCGCGCCAACCGAAGATGATGTCGTTGCCGCCGTCGCCCTGGAGGTTGTCCTTGCCCGCGCCGCCGATGATGATGTCGTTGCCTTCGCCGCCCTGGACCAGCACGTCTTTCATATAATCGACGCCGCCCGCGCCATGGGCGGACAGGTCGATGATGTCGTCGCCATCGGCCAGCCAGAACTGCTCGATATTGTCGAAGCTGCCGAAGCCGCCGGACATCACTCCATTATTGTAGAGGATGGCGTCGTTGAGATTGGACCCGTACATGATGTCCGTCCCCTGCCCGCCCAAATAGAGGTCGGTGGAGATCTGGATATTGGTTGCGGTCAGTTGATAGGCCGTGCCGCTGCCGGTGAGGATCGCGGAGTCCCAGACAAGCTGCGCCATCACCGCATCGGGGCGCACATAGTCCAGATTCGCGAGTCGGGTGAAAGCGAAGAACTGGTCCTTTTCATTCCCCGCCGTGATGGTCTGACTGCCCACGACATTGAAATAGTTCGCCATGATCGCCCCTGTCCCTGCATCCTCGTGAAAGGTCGAAAATCTGTACCCTCAAACGTCCCCCAGCAGGTGTGGGCATAGGGATAGAGACTCCTCCATTGGGGGTGCGCCGATGGGCTTATACCGATCCGCTGAGATGCTGACGCATCACGGATGGGAAATGCTCAGGCGCCGCACGGGCTTAACCGCCTTGCCATTAGGGATTATCGTTTCACGGAAGGATCGACACATGCTGTCGGTCAACGGGATCACGACCGCAACGCTTCGTAGATCGCGCTGACCCTGACGCAATGGGCGGCTTCGCTGAAGCGGCTGCGCGCATCGGCCTGCGCCGCCAGCGCCATCGCGCGCGCGTCGCCCGAATTGCCGCAGGCGCGGGCCAGGGCATCGGCATCGTCCGGCTCGACCAAGATGCCGATGCCGCCCTCCAGCGCCTCGATATTGCCGCCGGAGCGGGCCGCGACGATGGGCGTGCCGACCAGCATCGCCTCCACCAGCGTCCGTCCGAACGGTTCGCCGATGGCGGGCACGACAAGCCGGTCGCAGGCCGCGATCCAGAAGGGGCCGGGCGTGCGATAGCCCATCAGCTTCACCCGGTCGGCCACGCCTTTGTCCGCGATCCGCTTGCGCAGCGCGCCATCCATGGCGGGCACGCGCGCCTCGCCGAACATCAGACCCATCACCGGACGGGCTGTCATCGTTTGCAGGCGCGCGATCATGTCCACGAACAGCAAGGGCCGCTTCCTCGGTACGAAAGCGCCGAAATAGCCCAGCAGCAGCGTTTCCCGCGCCACTCCCAATTCGCGGATCAGCGCGTCGCGCGCCTTGGACCGGTCGACGTCCAGGCTGGTGTCGAAGGGGCTGTGGACCACTGAAGCGCGATCCCGCGCCGACCACAGGCCTGCGGGCGGCAGCGCGAAGGACGACACCGCCAGCACCCGATGCGCCAGAGCGGGCGCCAGCAATCGCAGGCCGAGCGCGTTCGGGTCGCCGCGATGGTGCCAGATCAGCTTCGCGCCCGCCATGCGCGCCGCCAGCGCCCAGTTGGCGCTGCTCCGCCCGTCATTGACATGGACGATGTCGATCCGGTTCCGCCGCAGGAAGCGTGCGCGGGGCAGCACGCCGGTCAGCGTCCGTCCGAACTTCCGCAGGGTGAAGGCCTCCCCCGGCACGAACAGTCCCCGGCTCGCGGGATCGTCCATCTGCTCCTGCCCGGCGAAGAAATTGGCGATCATGCCATCGGGGACTTCGGTGACGACGATCGGCCGATAGAGGGTCGGGTCGAGATGCTCCATCAGCCCGCGCACCGAAATATGGCTGCCGCCGACGCTGTCGCCGGAAAAGGGGAAGCAGATGCGCAGACGATCGTCCTCCGCCGTGTCGGCGGCTTGCAGCCGGGGCAGGGGCGCGTTCATCCCGCTCCTCCGCCGATCAGGTCGCGCGAGCGCTGATCGAGAAACTGGTCGAGATTGGCGACGCCGTCGCCATCGGCATCGCCCCAGGGATCCGCCTTGCGCGGGTCGGCGCCATGCTGCGCTTCCCAGCGGTCGTCCATGCCGTCGCCATCCGCATCGGGATAGGCCATGCCGGACGCCGGGTTGTCGATGACGCCGGGCTGCTTGACGATATGCCCCTTGCGCTTGCGCACCTGGTTGACGATGCGCAAGTCGAACGGATCGCGCGGAAAGGCGCCGGCGTCGTTCAGCACCGCCTCATAGGCGGCGTCCGCCCTCGCTGCCGCGATGGTGGAAGGGCAGGGAGGCCTGTCCACCGTGGCCTCCTTCATCAGCGGCGAGATATGGACGAAATCCCCGTCGAACCGATTGTCGGCCAGATAGACCCGCGCGGTCCCCTTCGATCCCATGATATTGCGCGCCACGCCTATTGTGTCGGGCCGGGTGTTCCTGCCCGCGATGAAGCTGTTGCCGATCAGCGATACCGGCACGCCGCCGAAGCTCTCCCAGATTTCGGCAAATTCCGACTGGCCGTTATAGAGAATGTTGTTGATCACCTCCGCGCAGGAGCCGGGCGGGAAGTTGAGGTCGGGATTGCGATCGCCATTATGCGCGCAGATATTGGCGATGAAGCTCAGATGCTGCGGCCCCTTGGGATCGCTTGCCAGCAGCGCGCATTTGTCGTGGCGCGGAATCCCCTCGGCGAAGATGGAGTTGCTGATGGTGATCCAGTCATTGTCGCCATAGCCGTTGATCAGCTCGTCCCGCGCCCAGCTCGCGCTCACATGATCGACGATGACCTGGCGGCTGTTCTCGATGGTGAAGCTGTCCTCCGACCCGCGATGGGTGCCCATCCGGTCGTTGCGCACGCGGATATGGCGGATGACGATGTCATGGGTATTCTTGATGAGAATGGGCGTGCGCCCTTCCTCGCCCCCTCCATGGGTGACGACGATCCCGCCGCCGGGCGCCGTCTGCCCGGCGATGGTGAGATAGGGATTGGCGATCACCGGGGGCCGGCTGGTGAAGCGGATGACCCCGCTCACCCGGAACACGCACACGCGGGGTCCCGAAGCCTCGACACAGGCGCGCAGCGACCCCGGCCCGCCATCCGCCAATGTATCCACGGCGATGATCCGCCCGCCGCGCCCGCCCTTGGCCGCCGCGCCATAGCCCACCGCGCCCGGAAAGGCGGCTTCGCCCTTTACCGGCTGCGCCCGCGATTCATTGCCCGCGCCCGAACAGCCCGCCATGACGATGGGCAGCGCGATTCCGGCCAGCAACCGTTTCATGCCGTATCTCCCTGACGCAGCGGGTAGCCGTAGCGGCGCAGCAAGGGCGCGCACAAAAGGGTGAAGAGCTTTTGCTTCCAGCCGGGCATTTCCCGCTTCCACTTGTCGTCTCCGCGAATGATGAGCGACTTTTGCATCCGGTGCCGGCTTCCTGCGACCTGATGCTGCGGCGCGAAAGGGGCGAGGTCGGCGACGGGCGGATGCGGCGCTTCCCCGACCAGGGCGACGATCCGCCCGATCGTTCCCCGCGGATCGTCGACGAAATCCTCATAGCGCACCCGGATGCTCCGCTTCGGTCCGACCCGGCGGCACAGCCATTCCGCCGCGACATTCACCATGGTCCAGCGCAATGCGGTGTAGAGCAGCGGCTTGGGCCGGAGTTCCCGCTGCACGCCTTTTTCGACGCTGCGCCGATGTCCCTTCATCAGCGACCAGGCCACTCCGCGTCCGTCGCGCACCACATGCACGACATGCAGGTCGATCCCCGGCATCGCCGCCAGCGCAAAGGCCCGCCCGGGCAGCTTGGACGAATCGACCAGGACCGGCCGCCCCGACACCATCGCCATGCCGCGCAGCAATTTCAGTGTGCGCCGCCCATGATCGCGCCAGCCCGGCAGCCTCAACAGCCGCCCCGGCGCCACCAGCCCTTCGGTCCGTTCCTGCGTGCGGCGATAGCGGGCCAGGAATTCCGCCGGCTCGTCCTGCATCCAGCGCATGACGATGGCTTTCCATTCCGGGCAGTCCCGCACCCGCTCCCCGCAGGCGCAATATTCGCCCTTGTCCCAGACATGCCGCGCCAACGTCGTCACTTCGCCCGCGCCCATGATCGCCGGATGCTCGCCCAATGCGATGTCGAGCAGGGTCGTCCCGCTGCGGCCATAGCCCGCGACGTAGATCAGCCGGACCGCCGTCTGCTCCGCTGCCGCTTCCGTGCCTTTGGCGGCCTGTCCCGACCTGTTCGTCGATTCGGCTTTGTGCAGGGGCAGGATCGCATCCGTCACCAGGCTCGTCCTTGTCGCATGCGTCGCCCGGTCGGTCCGGGGGCGTCGGGCGCTTTTATCCTTTGCGGGTGGGAGCCGTTCAACGGGTCACACGGCTGATGCCCCGGCAAATTCGGATAGGGGCCGTCTGACTGAAATCGCCCCGCGCCCTGTCCCGAAGGGCGTTTGCGCCGGGGCCCTGCCCACGGCAGCCTCTTGCGCGTGACGACTCTGACCAACCCCGGCTTGTCCATCTCCTCACCGGGCCCCGCCCGGCCGGATGTTTTCGCGGCCCATGAACAGCTTTGGGACAGGATCGCCCGCTACAGCCTGCTGACGGCGATTTTCCTCAGCGGCTGGGGCCTGTTGCGCGTGGGGCAGATCAACCTCACCTTTTCCGATCTCGCCTTTCTCATCAGCTTCACCATTTCCGGTCTGCGCGGACGCCTCAGCGCCACACCCTTCCGCTCGCTGACGCCCTTCTGGCTCACCGGGCTCGTCATGATGCTGGGCGGCCTTTTCATCGGATCGGTGGTCAATGGCGACCCGTTGCGCTGGGTGAATATCGCCCTGCAATATATGGTGGCCTTCCTCCTCATCCCGATCCTGCTGATGCAACAGGAGGAAAGGACCATCCGCAAGGCGCCGCTGATCTTCATGCTGGGCATCACCTGCTCGGAAGCGATCGGCATCGCGGCCAGCTTCTTCCTGACCTTCCACGACACGCTGCACTGGCTGGGCGACGGCTTCATCACCGGCAATGGCCGCCTGGGTTCGATGGCGGGCCAGCCCAATCCCAATGGCGCGGTCGTCGCCTTTTCGCTGCCGATGCTGCTTTATTCGATGCGCCACCGGTTGATCGGCCGCCTCGGCGGGTTCGCCTGCCTCATCCTGCTGCTCTGGGGCCTGATGCTGAGCGCCTCCTTCACCGGCTTTTCGGCCTCGCTGATGGCGATCTTGGTCACGCTGCTGCTAATGGGGGTGCGCTATATCTTCCGGCTGGGGATGGTGGCGCTGGTCGCGGCGGGCCTGTTCCTGGCCAGCGGCGCGCCCCTGCCCAAAGCCTTTCAGGAACGCGTCGGCAATGCGGTGGAAAGCGGCGACATCGATCAGGCCGGCACTTTCATCAACCGTTCGCAGCTCATTCAGGAAGCCTGGGGCATGGCCGAGGAGAATACGATCATCGGCATGGGCGTCGACCAGTATCGCGAGTTTTCCGCTTATGACAATCCGGTCCACAACCTGTTCCTGCTGATCTGGAACGAGGGCGGCGCAATCGCCTTCTGCGGCCTCATCCTTCTGCTGGGCCTGCTTTGCCTGCTGGGGGCGAACGGCCTGCGCGTCAGCCGCGACAAGGGCGCGATGGCGATCGCCGTGGTGCTGGTGTTCCTGATCTACACCATGTCCTATCCGCACATGTATTCGCGCATGTGGGTGATGCCGGTGATGGTGGTACTGACCGTTACCTATACGCAGCGGCGCATGCCGGAGCCGGACGAGGCGGGGCGGCTGATCTACGCAAAGCCGGTCGGGCCGCAGCCGTTGCCGCAACTTTGATCAGGCAGAGCCGATCAGCAGCGTGACATTGTCGGTGCGCGGATTACCGGACGCTTCGGCCCCATCCTTCCCCACATGCAAAACCCGGTGCAGCACGTGCGGCACACCATAGTCGCGCATTGCCATGCTGCCCGGAAAGACCGCCAGCATGTTCCGGTCGATCGGCAGGTCGATCCATTGTCCATCCACGAAAATCTGGGTCAGCATATGGTCGCGTTGCCCGCACAGTGCCGAGAAATAGCGATAGTCGACATGGGCGCCCTCGATCATCCGCTGGCCCGGCGCGATGGTCCGGCTGCGGTCGCGGCGCAGCAACCCGCGGTTGATCGCCGCGACCATCCGTCTGATGACCGGGACGTGCGCCAGCATCCCGTAAAGGTCGGACAGTCCCCGGCCGCTGAGCGGTCCCGCCGCTTCCCAGCGCCGCTCGTCCAACGCGCAGCCGGCCCGGCCCCACCGCCCCAGCGAGTTGCGCGCCAGAGCGTCCAGCCGGTCGAAATCCTCCACGCTTTCCTGATATTTGAGCCGTTGGACGACCACCTGGAAATCCGCCGGCGGGTTGCCCTGCGGCGCCATCGCGGTCATCAGCCGCCAGCCGATCGACCAGCACTGGTCGAGTATCGCCTGACCCGTGCTATAATGCTGGCCGCCCTGCACGAAATAGGCGGGCCGGGCGGTGACATGATCCGCGTCCCTGTCGTGCGACAGCGCCATTTTCCGCGCGATATAGCCGTGCCGTCCGGGCTGGAAGTAGAACAGATCGCCCAGGCTGGCGGTAATGTCGCCGCTGCCATAATAGTTGCGCGCGATGTCGACCAACGGCGCTTCCCAGGGCATCTGCTCGGCCGGATTCTCCAACAGTTCGCGCCACAATTCGGTGATGATCTCCGGGCAGCGCACCAGCACCGCGGCATGGCCTGCGCCGAACAGGCGCGCCAGCGAGCCGGGCTCCAGATCCTGCAATGCCAGTTCTGCGATCATGTGGACGTTCCCCTGTGGGAAGCGTTCTTATCCCACATCAACTTCGGCACAATGGTGCGAATTGGGCGATCCGGAATAGTCAGAAACCCAGCAGAAATATTTAGGGAATAATCGCTTTGCGGTCGATTGCAGCCGATGAAGGCGCGGCCTGTCCCGCTCCTTCATCCGAAGGGTTAGCACCTATGCGCCATCCGCCGTCCCGATGCGCTTTTGCTCTGGCACGCGACAACCCGCAATATCGCCGCGATTGAAGGAACCGCCTTCCGCATGGTGGCACCCATGCGCCTTCGCGATGCGACAGGGAGACTATCATGGCGTCTGCACAGCTGACACTGATCGACGGCGCGTCCGGCGGCGGAGCGGAAAAGCCCGGCGACCTGTCCTTCGAACTGCAACAGCTTTCCGCGCGGCAAATCTGGTTCCTGCTGCGGCGTCATATGAAGTTGGTGGCGGCGATCGTCATCAGCTGCGTTGTCGTGGTGCTGCTCGTCCAGTTGCAATTGCCCAACCGTTACGAGGCGACCGCGACGGTGCAGGTCGAACTGAACGACTCCACCGGCTCCAACCAGGCGGACGCCACCCGCAACCAGCAGCGCGTCGCCAATGAAGCGCGCATGTACCGTTCGCAGGCCTTGGCTGAACAGGTGGTGCGTGACCTCAATCTGACGCGCAATCCCGCCTTTACCCATGGCGTGCCGATGACGGTGCAGCAGGGCGCCGTGCAGCTGACCAAGAATGTGCGGGTGGTGAGTTCGACCGATTCGGATTTCATCGACATCATCGTCGAGTCGCAAAAGCCCGAACTGGCCGCGCGCATCGCCAATCGCTTCGTCGACAGCCTGCAGAAGATGCGATCGCAGCGCCGCCAGACCTGGCGCGACGGCCTGAGCGTGGCCCTGGACAAGGAAACCGCCCGGCTCGCCCATGAGGTGGAAACGGCCGAGCGTGCCGTGGCCGATTTCCGCCGCGCGCATCTCATGCCCATGGGCGCGGGCAGCGCGGAGGATTATCAGCAGATGAACCGCATCGCCGTGGAGGCCGCCTCCACCGCCGCGATGAGCAGCGCGATGCAGGCGCAGGCCGCTGGCGTCAGCCGCGCCGCCGCGATGCGGACCGTGGCGGGCGCGACCTCACCCGCGCTCGACAATCTTCAGAAGCAATATGACGATCTGATCCGCCAGCGTTCTGAAATTTCGGTCCAGATGGGCGCGGCCCATCCCCAGATGCAGGCGCTGTCGGCGCAGATCGCGCAGGTCGGTGCGGCGTTGCAGAAGGAACGCGCGGCGGTCATCGTCACCCAGCAGACGAAGAACGACACCGATGCCGGGCGTGAGCGGGCGATGGCGGTGGCGGAAGCGAGCGCTGCCTCGGCCCGCGCGGGCCAGCTTCAGTCGAAGCTGAATGCGATCACGGGCGCGGCCTTCCGCAACAATGCGAACCTTGTCGACCTGTCGATCCTCGACCGCCGGGCGGAAGTCGCGCGTCAGGCCTATCTCACCACGGCGCAGCGCGCCCAGACGGTGCAGTCGGAACTGGAAACCACCGGCGTCAACTCGACCATGGTGTCGGCCGCTCCCGTGCCGCTCTATCCGGTCGCGCCCGCGCCCAAGAAGATGGCGCTGGCCGCCTTTGTCGGCTCCTCCGTGCTGGCCTTCCTGATCGTGCTGGGGATCGAGATGTTCGACAACCGCCTGCGCAGCGGCGACCAGCTTCGCCGCCTCTTCGGGCTGCGGACGCTGGCGATGCTGCCCAAGCTGGAGGATGCGATCGGCATCACGATCGAGGAAAATCCGGTGATCACCCAGCCGCAATCGCTATTCACCGAAGTCGCCCGCAACCTCGCCAGCGAGATCGGGGACCTGCCCCATGGCGGCGCGAGCCAGCGCGTGCTGGTAACATCCCCCCTGCCGGGCGACGGCAAGTCCAGCGTGGCGTTGACATTGGCTGCCGCCGCCGCCTCGATGGGCCGCCGCGCCATTGTGGTCGATCTCGATCTGCGCCGCCCCGGCCCCAGCATCCTGCGGTCGATTCAGGACAGTTCGGATACGCCCGACCTGATCGACGTGCTGACTCATGCAAGCGAGAGCCGCAAGCTCATCCCCCAGGCCGAATCCCATGTGGAGCATGACGTGGCCGAGGGGGCCGGGCCCCGGGCGCTGATGCCGGTGGTGCTCAGCACGCGCGAACAGATCCGCAATCCCGCCGCCGTGGTGCAGGGATGGCAGGTCGGCCGCCTGCTCGACGATCTGCGCGACCGGTTCGACCTGGTGGTCATCAATGCGCCCGCCATATTGGCCGTGCGCGATGCGCGGACGCTGTCGACATTGGCGGACTCGACCCTGATGGTCGTGCGCTGGGGCCATACCACGGTCGAACAGATGCGCGCCTCCCTCCAGATGGTGAACAATCAGGTGGTCGGCGCGGTCTTCAACCAGGTCGATTATGAGGAACATGCAAAGCGCGGCTATGGCGACGCGGTGCAATTCTACATGGGATCGGCCGCTTATTATTCCGACAGCTTCCCGGTCCAGCGGAGCTGGAAGGACCGGGTGCGCAATGTTTTCACCCGCCAGGCCGCGTGAGTGCGCTGCCGCCGCCCTCCCCATCCTCGGCGCAGCCGGTTTGTTTCGAAAGCGTAATAGTGGAAGAGGATGCTCCGAAAATCAGCCTGTTGATTATCGACAGCAGCCCGCTGCGCCGGGCCTGCATCGCCGTCGCGCTCGATACGGCAGGGACGCGGGTGCTGCCGCAAGTCGGGCTGGAGACAGACGGAGCGGTCGAAGCGCCTGACATCATCCTCTTCCAGACCGGCGACTCCGATGCGGAAAGCGCTGCCCTTCCCATCCAGATCGCGGAAGCCCGGCGGCGCTGGCCTGCGGCTCCGATCCTGGTGATCGCGGACCATGGCAATGAAGCGCTGATGCAGGCGGCCATTGCGGCGGGTGCGCAGGGATTGTTGCGCTCCAGCACTGGCATCGCCACCATGCAGCAGGCCCTGTTCCTGCTGAAGGACGGATTGGCGGTCTATCCGGCGGCTTTCACCGCGCTGCTGCAGGCGCGAATGGCGTCGGCCGGCGGATCGAATGGGGTCAGCGAACGGATCGCGCTGGCCGTCGACAAGTTCAAGCTGCTGACCAAGCGGCAGCGCGACGTGCTCCGCCTGCTCGCCCAAGGTGCGTCCAACAAGGACATTGCCCAGAAGCTCAACATCAGCGAGAGCACGGTCAAGGTTCATGTGCGGGCGATCATGGCGGTCAATGGCGCCTCCAATCGCACGCAGATCGTCGCGCATCTGCTCAAGGGCGGCGAAAGCGAGGATTAGGAGACCGGCCTACAGGCCATGAAAAAGGCTTCCGGGAAGTGTCCTGGAAGCCTTTTTATCGTCGATCTGTCTGCGGTTCAGCCGATGCCTGCCGCCACCGGCCGGACCCGCGCCCGGCGCAGCCAGTTCACGTCCAGCAGCACTGCCGTCACCACGCCCAATATGACATGGGCGATATTGCCGCCGATCGGTCCGTAGCGCGGCACGGCATAGGCCGCGACGGCCACGAACAGCGCCGTGCCGAAGCCGGAAATCGCCAGCACCGTCCAGCTCTGGTTCATCGCCAGCATCGCCGATCGCGAGGGCGCGGCATGCAGCATCAGCATCACCGCGACCAATTGGGTCAGCAGCAAGACATATGTGTCCGCATAGGCCTCGCCCGGCCCGACGCGAATGAGCAGCGGGCCGAATATCCAGGCGCCCGCCAGCATGGCGAACCCCACTGCCGCGAGCGCCGCCTGCACTTGCAGCGTGGCGCCCCGGAAATTGCGGATATTGCCGTTGGCCCACATGCGGGCGACGTCGGGATAGACCACTGCCTGCACCTGCGCCCCGACTTGGGTGGCAACCTTGGCGATCCGCTTGGCGAGATAATAGACCGCTGCCGCGGAACTGCCCGCTACCGCGCCGACGAACAGCGAGTCCGCCTCCGTGGTGATGACGCGCAGGGTCAGCGACAGGTTGGTCGAGCAGGCAAAGCCGAAGAAGCCGGGAAAATCCTGCACCAGCCCCTTCAACCGGGCGCGCAGCGGATTGGGGATGCCCATCTGCCGTAGGGCACGGAAGCCGACCCAGACGACCAATACCGATCCCAGCGCCTGGGAAGCCGTCCATGCCACCATGAAACCGACGACCCCGGCATGCGTCACCATGCAGATGAAGGCCAGCAGGATGCGCAGCACATTGCCCGCCACCTGCGCATAGGCGAGCATCTTGAACTGGCCAGACAGGCGCAGGGCGGCGGTCGGCACGCCGGCGATGTTGAACAGCGTCGCGACCGAATAGATCGCCACCAGTTCCACATGCAGCGGCTTCAGCCCGAACAGCGGGCCGAACAGCAACGCCAGCCCGGTCGCGCTGAACGCCGCCAGCGCGGCCGCGCCGATGTCCAGCATCAGGCCGTAGCAATAGAGCCGCTGCATGCGCCGGGGCGAACCCTGCGCTTCTTCCTGCACGGCGAAGCGGATCAGCGGCTGCCAGGATTCGAAGCGCAGGATCCGCTCGACCACGCGATTATAGGACAGAACGAGTACCATGACGCCATAGGTGGCCGGTCCCAGCGAACGGGCCGCCATCGCCACGCTGACCAGCATGATGAGCGCGTTCAGGAAATTGCCGGACAGCAAATGCCCCACCGCGATCAGCCGGCCCCGGGTTCCCTTGACCAGGACATCCCCGAACCGGCTGCGCAGCATGGGCAAGGCGCGTGCGGTCAGCACGCCCTTGATTCCAAAGTTCATGACGATCCCCCCTTGGGGTCGTAAAGATCAGGGCACAGGCTCAGTCGGACGCAGATCCCGTGCTCTGGTTCTTTGTGGTCGCATCGTTCCCGCGCAAAAGCCGTTCTCGCTTCGGCGCGCGACGCTCTAGACGCGGCTTGCTATTCCAGCCAGTTCCAGGGCCGGCAGTTGCGCCGGATGGGGAAGGCTGGCGGGCAGTTCCGGTTCGACCTCGGTCACGCGTCCGCGCATCCCGTGATTGGCAGCCCAGATCGCCGCCTGGGTCCGGTTCTTGACGCGCAGCTTGCGCAGCACCGCCTTGACATGGACCTTCACCGTGGCTTCGCTGATGTCCATCCGCTTGGAAATGACCTTGTTCGGGCACCCCATGATGAGCCAGCGCAGGATTTCCAGTTCCCGGTCGGACAGGCAGGCGGCATCCACTGGCCGTTCCACCTCCAGCGCATCGGTCAGGCTGGGCCGCGATTGCAGCTCGTCCGCCAACTGGGGCGGCAGCACCCGTTCCCCCATCGCCACCAGCCGCAGCGTCGCCACCAGCCGGTCGCAGGAAATTTCCTTGATGATATAACCCAGCGCGCCCAGCTTGAACGCCTTGAGCATGATCTGGAAATCGAATCTGTCGGATAACAGAACGAGATAGGAACAGGGGAAACGCTTCTGCAGAACCGATAATGTTTCGACGTCCATCGTTTCGGTTCCGTCATCGATCAACAGCAATGAAGGACCGGTATCTTCTTCCGGCACTTCAACCTGTTGAAGGGCGGTCGTTATGTTGGGGAATTGCGTGACGCGGAAATCCCGCTCCATCAATATTCGGCTCAACCCCTCTCGAACGATGGCATTACCGCACAACAGACGCACATTGACTGGGTAAGACATTGGGTGGTCCCCTCATGATCTCCTCTACCCCGTAAGCAGGCCCCAAACGGTAAGTAGAAGACCAGTAATAAAATGCCTGTAGTGCGACCCTTTCTTTTTGTTTCAACCACTTATCAGTACCATATTTCTGCCGTCGGAGTCCCCGATTGTACATGAGAAATTTGGGGGTAGCGAAATATCCCATTAACGCATTGTTAATCTGCATATTTTTTTTGGCGATATATTAACAATGCTGCATATGCGGCAAATAATCTTACTACTTTGGTAGTATCGCGAACGGTGTAAACCGGGTGGTGAACCCCCAAATCCATTTTGGATGATTCGCCGGCATCTTTAATCCAGATTATATAATTTGGCGTATAACTACAAAGGCTTCGGCGGCACGGCGATGGACGGTTGCGCCTCTTAGCGTGGCAAGCGCGCGAATGGCCTCGATCGACCGCTCGTCCGGCGCCGGCTTCACCTGGGTCTCAAAAGTCTGGAAGGCGGCAATCTTCCGCTCGATGGTGTCGCCGATGTCGACGAACATATTGGGGATGAATGCCGGCGTGATGCCGGGCGCCAGCCAGTTGGTTTCCGACAGCGTCTCATAGGCGAGCACGCAGCCGGGCACCGCGGCGCTGCGCGGGCGGGCATGGACCAGGGCGGCGTTGAAAACGGCCTGATGGTCCAGATGGATATCGCCGATAAAGGGAATCAGCAGAAGATCGGGTTCGATCCGTGAAAGCGCCGATGAAATCGCATGATTAAGGTCGCTTGACTTGACCTGATCGAGCCCGGCGGCGGGGAAATCCAGAAAATGCGTCTCCGCGACCCCGATCATTTCATGCGCATGCAAGGTTTCCTTCCTGATGACTTGCACCAGTTCTTCGTCGAACAGGGGCGGCTGTCCACGCGTGACGACGACGACATGCACTTGCGCACCGGCCGCCGCGGCGCGCGCCATGGTGCCGCCGCAGCCCAATATCTCGTCATCGGCATGGGGCGCCACCACGGCGACGCGGCGTGCGTTGAAAGGCGATGTCATGGGCTATTCCCCCAATGCGATGTGAAGCCGGGGCGGCTTGTCGGCGCCGCTCCACTGGCTGACGGTCAGCGCGCTGTCGTGGCCGCACATCACGGTGAAGCTCTCCGCCGTGCGCAGGATGACCTGACCAGGCCGAGCGGCGTGCCGTCTGCCTATGTCCGACAGCGCCGCAGCCCAGATCTGAAGGTCCGCGCCGTTCATCCGCGTGAACGCGCCGGGATAGGGATGACCCGCCGCGCGGATCAGCCGCAGGACATCCTCGGCAGGCTGGCGCCAGTCGATCCGGCCGTCGGCGGGCGTCCGCCGCGCCGCCCAGGTCGCGCAGCTTTCATCCTGCATCCTGCGCGGCTCGTCCCCCGCCGCCAGCCGCTCCAGCGACCGGTCGAGCATGACCGCCAGCGCCTCCATATGCTTGGCATAGAGCGAGGCCGCCGTTTCCAGCGGCGCGACATGGAAATATTGCTGGTCCAGTATTGCGCCCGTGTCCGTGCCCGCGTCGATCCAGAACAGCGTTCCGGCGGTGATCGGCTCTTGTTGCAATATCGTCCAGGGAATGGCCGC
The DNA here is from genome assembly GCF_008692605.1 of Sphingobium estronivorans. Taxonomy (GTDB): domain Bacteria; phylum Pseudomonadota; class Alphaproteobacteria; order Sphingomonadales; family Sphingomonadaceae; genus Sphingobium; species Sphingobium estronivorans. Next base: position 21,210 of record NZ_LFCT01000016.1, on the reverse strand, counting down.
CCGGCCGCGCAGCCGGGGCAGGGCGGCGGGATGATAGCCGACCACCCGATCCGGAAAGAGATCGCGGAAGGCGGCCCCGCAAATTTGCGACCAGCCCATGACGAACGCCATGTCGGCACCGGCGCCGCGCAGGGCGGCCAGCGCTTCTTCCCGGTTGATATTGTCGACATGGATGACCGGGCAGCCCCGGTCCCGCGCCGCCGGTGCCAGATCGACGAAATCCGAATGCCGCCCGGCCAGTGCCGGGTCGAGCGTGACGACGGCGGCGACTTCCCAGCCCGGATGCCGGATGATCGCATCGAACGCGATGCGGGTGGTTTCAACCGCCCCGATGAGGAGGGCGCGCTTCATCGACATGCCAGTTGATCCTCTTTTCGCCGCCGATCACGACCAGCAGCGTGCGGGCGACGATCCACGCATCCAGCCGCATGCTCCGGTTGCGCACATACCAAAGGTCGAAGCGCAGCTTTTCCTCGACGGTCAGCAGCGTGTTGCCGCTGACCTGCGCCAGCCCGGTGAGGCCAGGCCGCACCGCGCCGCGCAATCGCCCTTCCTCCCGCATCATGCCGATGGTTTCGGGCAATAATGGGCGCGGCCCGACGAAAGCCATGTCGCCTCGCACGATGTTGAGCAGTTCGGGCAATTCATCCAGCCGCGACCGGCGCAGGAACCGGCCCATCGCCGTCACCCGCTGCGAATCGGGCAACGGCAGGCCCTGCGCATCGACGGCGTGGCGCATGGTGCGGAACTTCATCATTTCGAAAACCCGCCCGTCGCGTCCGCTGCGCCGCTGACGGAACAGCACCGGCCGCCCCAGATCGGACAGCACCAGCGCCGCCAGCAGGAGCAACAAAGGCGCCAGCAGCCCGAACAGCGCCAGCGCCAGCAGCCCCGCAGGTCTCAACCAGCCCCTCATGCGCTTTCCGGCATCAGCAAAGCGGGCTGCGTCGCTGCCGGCGGCACGGCCGAAGGCGTGGCCGCCTGCAACTGCATGACATCCAGCAGCATCGCATTCACCTTGTCGACATCATAGATGTCGACGGCCGTTTGCCGCGCGGCCCTGGCCATGGTCGCGACCCGCGCCGGGTCCGCGATCAGCATCTCCATGGCGGCCGCCAGTGCCGGGCCGTCGCGCGGCGGCACCAGCAGGCCGTTCACGCCTTCCTCTATCGGCTCCCGGCAACCGGGCATGTTGGTGGTGATGACGGGACGCCCCGTCGCCAGCGCCTCCAAGATCGTACGCGGCAATCCCTCGCGATAGAAGGACGGCAGCACGAAGACATGGGCCGACGCGATGAAGGGACGCACGTCGCGCGTTTCGGGCAGGAATTCGATCAGCCCGGCCTCGCGCCACAATTGCAGGTCGGCGGTGGTGTAGCCCGTTGGATTTTCCGTTTCCGGCCGGGTCAGCAGCAGGAAGCGCACATCGGGCCGCCTCGCCCTTATGATCCGCGCCGCCTCGACATATTCGCCCACCCCCTTGTCGCGCATCAGGCGGCCCATCATCAGGAAGGTGAAAGGCCCCTCCGGCAGGGCTTGTCCGGCGAAATGGCGCACGTCAATGCCGGAACCCGGCACCTGCATCACCCGCTGGCCGGGCGAAACGATGCCGCTGTCCCTCATCACCCGACGATCGTCGCTGTTGAAGACGAAGATGCAGCCCGCCCGCTTCACGCCGACCCGGTACAGCCGCGAGACCACGGACCGCAGCCAGCGGCGGTCCTCCGCCTCCTCGCTGAAGACATAGCCAAGCCCGCTCATGATCGCGAAATAGCGCGCGCCGACCAGCCGTGCGGCCATGCCGCCATAAATGATCGGCTTTTGCGTGTAGGCGACCACGACATCGGGCCGCTCCGCCCGCATCAGCCGGATATAATGGAAGAGCGTGCGGACATCGTGCAGCGGATTGGTGCCGGCTCGCGCCATGGGCGTCCGGCGGAAGCGCACGCCCATGTCCGCGAGCCGCGCCAGCACCTCCGGCTCCTCATCGGGGGCGCAGGCGACGACCTCATGACCTTCGCTCACCATCCGCGCGATCAGCGCGCCCCGGAAATTGATGAGTGACCAGGACAGGCTGGACAGGATCACGACTTTCATGGCCCATATGCCTCCCTTGGCCGCCTGCACCGAGGGGTATCACAGGCCGCGCCACGGCTTGGCGGCGCATCGGTAGATTACCCCTTTGAGGCAAGGATGCTCCCCCTCCGCGCCGCAATGCCGTCGCCATGGGGCGAGCTTGGGCCACGCATATAGCCCATATGATAAAGGATCCGCTCCGTCGGGCTGCCGGTGGGATAAAGGATAGTGTCCGCTCGACCGATTACGAAAAACAGCCTGTTTCGATAGTTTTCCGATCACCGGCGGTTGGCTTCCCCCCGCTTTCCGCCGGACCAGGGATTGGAGATATCGGGATGCCGAACCTCGCGCCAGCCGGTCAGGACGGAACGCAGATCGCCGCGGATGCGCCGCGCGTGCCCCTGCTGTTGCGGCTGGAGGCCATGGGACGCGCCTTCGCGATGCGGCGCCCGACGCGCTTCTGGGTCATTCGGCTCGCCACCGTGCTGATGCTGGACGCCCTCATCATGCTGGGCAGCTTCGCGCTGTCGCGGCTGATCCTGTCCGACCTCGCCATGCCGCATACCCTGTACGACCCCTGGTTCATGGCGATGTTCGTCGGGGTCAACCTGGCGGCGCTGTTCGCCATCGGCACCTATCGTCAGAGCTGGCGCTTCGTGTCGATCGGCGATGCGCTGTCGCTGGCGATCAGCCTGTTGGCCAGCGGCTGGCTGCTCTGGATGATCACGGCGGGCCTGATCGCGCCGCAGAAGATGATGCGCGGGGTGATGACGATCTTCCTGACCGTCGATGTGCCGTTGACCGTCGCGCTGCTGCTGGCGGCGCGGGCGATCCGGCGGGAATTGTTCAGGCATCTCCGCTCCGCCCGCCTGCGCCGGACCGCGCAGGCGCGGCGGCGCATCCTGTTGCTGGGCGAACTGGACTGGGCGCGGGTGATGGCGGATCTGGTCCCCACCGATGCGTCGGGACTGGAGATTGTCGGCGTCATCTCCTTCGACGGGCATGAGCGGCGGCTGAATCTGGGTGGCCTGCCGATATTGGGGTCGCCTGAAATGCTGCCGCAGATCGTGGCCGATCTCGACCGGGCGGGCAAACGTCCGGTCAGTCTGGTCGTGCAGGAAAGCAGCGAGCGACTCGACCGGCAGCAGATATTGCGCATCGCGAGCCTGGCCGAGCAGGAAAATCTGGTCGTTTCGCGTTTCCGCAATCCCTGGACCAGCGCTCAGCCATTGAACGGCGAGCGCATGGCCATTGAGAAGATGCCGCTCGCGGAACTTCTGGGGCGGCCGGAAATCACCGTGCAGCACAGCTATCTGGAGCGGGTCGTCACCGGCGCGCGGATCATGGTGACGGGGGCGGGGGGCACGATCGGCGGCGAACTGGTGCGCCAGCTTGCCCATTATGCCCCGGTGGAGATCGTGCTGCTCGACCACAGCGAATATAATCTCTACGCCATCGAGATGGAGGCGCGGGAGAAATTCCCCCATGTCCGCTTCCATGCCGAACTCTGCTCGATCCGCCAGCGCCCCGCGCTATGGCAGGTGTTCGAACGGCGACGGCCGGAAATCGTGTTCCACGCCGCCGCATTGAAGCATGTGCCGATGGTGGAGGCCAATCCCTGCGCCGGGGTGCACACCAATGTGCTGGGCACGCGCAATGTCGCGGACGCGGTCTGCGAATTCGAAGCCCGCGCCATGATTCAGGTGTCGACCGACAAGGCGGTGAACCCCGTCGGCCTGATGGGCGCGACCAAGCGGCTGGGGGAGCTTTACTGTCAGGCGCTCGACCTGATCGGCAGTTGCGATCCCGACAGCCCCCGCTTCCTGACGGTGCGATTCGGCAATGTGCTGGGGTCGAGCGGCTCCTTGATCCCGCTGTTCCAGCATCAGCTCGCCACCGGCAAGCCGCTGACCGTCACCCATCCCGACATCGAACGCTTCTTCATGACGGTGCAGGAGGCGGTGCTGCTGATCCTCCAGAGCAGCGCCCGCGCGCTGGAAACGGATTCGGAGCGCGGCACCATCTTCGTCCTCGACATGGGCGAGCCGGTGAAGATCGTGGAGATCGCCCGCCGTGTCATCCGCATGGCGGGGCTGCGCCCGGACATTGACGTGCCGATCAAGTTCATCGGCCTGCGCCCCGGCGAAAAGCTGTTCGAGGAACTGTTCGACACGTCGGAGGACAAGATCGAAAGCGCCATTCCCGGCATTTTCGAAGCCATGCCCTCGCCCATTCCGCTGGAGATGCTGGTGGAAGGCTTCGGCCAGCTTGCCCGGCTGATCGCAGCGGGCGATGCGGATGAGCTGGTGCGGCTGACCCATGAGATGGTCGCGGCCTCGGCCAGTTCGCGCTGGGCGGAAATCCTGCGGCGGCTCGCGGCGGAAAGCGCCGACACGCTGTTCATGATGCCGCGTCCGGCGGTGGAAGGCCCGGCGGTTCTGCCGGCTTCGCCGCCGCACCTGCCGCGCGATGTTGCCTGATTTCCAGGCCCGTTCTTTGGGGAAAACATGATGCAAGCCGCACCTGCCCAAGCCACCATCCCATTCCGTCTCAGCCCCCTCGACAATCCGCAGTTGCGCTGGCCGCAGCATGAGGGGGACGAGATCGCAGCGGTCACGCGCATTCTGGAAACAGGCCGGGTCAATTCGATGATCCATGGCGAACAGACCCGAATGTTCGAGACGGAGTTCGCGGCCTTTTGCGGCGTTCCCCATGCCATTGCCGTCAGCAACGGCACGGTCGCGCTGGAACTGGCGCTCAGGGCCCTGGGAATCGGGCAGGGGGATGAGGTGATCCTGCCCTCGCGCAGTTTCTTCGCCAGCGCGGCCTGCATCGTCGCGGTGGGCGCCACGCCCGTCTTCGCCGACATTGATCCGGTCAGCAACACGATCGACCCGCAGTCCGCACGCCGGATGCTCAGCGGACGCAGCCGCGCCATTTTGTGCGTGCATCTGGCGGGCTGGCCCTGCGACATGACGGCCCTGCGTGCCCTGGCCGACGAAAAAGGCCTTTGGCTGGTCGAGGATTGCGCGCAGGCGCATGGCGCGACCCTCCACGGCTGCCCGGTCGGCAGCGTCGGCGACGCCGCCGCCTTTTCCTTCTGCACCGACAAGATCATGTCGACCGGCGGGGAGGGGGGCATGGTCCTGCTGCGCGACGAAGCCCAGTGGAAACGGGCCTGGGCCTATAAGGACCATGGCAAGAATCCGGACAAATTCTTCACTCCCGCCACCGCGAGCGGCTTTCGCTATCTGCACGACAGTTTCGGCAGCAATGGGCGGATGACCGAGATGCAGGCCGCCATCGGCCGGGCGCAACTCGCCAAGCTGCCCGGGTGGCTTGCCCGCCGTCGCCGCAACGCGGCGGTGTTGATGGACCTGTTGAGCAAGGATCCGGCCGTCGAGGTGCCGCCAATCCCGGAGGGCGTCGGCCATGCCTTCTACCGGCTTTACGTCACCATCGCGGCGGAGCGCCTGGACGAAGCGGGGACAGCGCCGGTCATCGACCGGATGGCGCGCATGGGGATGCCGGTCGGCAGCGGATCCTGTGCCGACATGACGCGGGAAGCCGCCTTTGCCGGACTGGATGTGCGCCGTGACGGCACGCTGCCGGTCGCGCAGGACCTGGGCCGGCGCAGCATCGCCTTTCCGGTCGACCATCTGCTCGACGACAGCGACATGCAGCGTCTCGCCAACTGTCTGGAAATCGCCATGGCCGAGATGGAATCCTGACGAAAGGGGAGCGAAAACGATGCACGACCGCCTGCCGCATTTCGTCATCATCGGCGCCGTGAAAGGTGCGACCACCTGGATCCACAATCAGCTTCAGGACAATCCGGCGGTTTTCCTGCCCGCGCCCGAGCCGCATTTCTTCAGCCAGGAATATGAACGCGGCCTCGACCATTATCGCCGCTTCTTCGACGGCGCGCGTCCGGACCAGATGCTGGGGGAAAAGTCCGCCGATTATCTCGCCCACCCCGATGCCGCCGCCCGCCTCGCCGCCGCGATGCCGAAGGCGCGGCTGGTGGTGCAATTGCGCAATCCGGTCGACCGCGCCTATTCCGACTACAAGATGCTGTTCCGCCGGGGCACTGTGACCGAGGGACCCGAACAGTATCTGGACGGCCGTCCCAGCGACCAGCCGCGCTTTCTGGAGGACGGCCTTTACGCCCGGCATCTGCGCCGCTGGCTCGGCCATTTCGATGCGGAGCAGATCAAGGTCATCCTGTTCGAGGATGTGAAGGCCGCGCCCGAAGCCACCGTCGCCATCGTCAGCGACCATATCGGCGTGCCCTGCCATTATTCGACGCAGGTGGGGTCCGACCCGCGCAACGACAGCAGCGAACGCTTCCTGCCGCTGCCGGTCCGCACCGCGCTTGCGCCGCTCAAGGAAGCAGTCCGTCCCTTGCGCGGTCATCCGATGTTCGAGCGGGTGCGCGGCGTGTTCGCGCGCCAGATCGCTTATCCGGCGCTCCCATCTGCGCTGCGCCAGCGCATGGTCGACTATTATGCCAGCGACATCGCCGATCTGGAGGAACTGATCGGCCGGGACCTCAGCCATTGGAAGCAGGACCGGCGGCTGGCGGCCTGACCTCTCCTTTGAATCATCCCCAAAGCGATGCCCGCCTCGCCCCTTTTTGCCTGCTCCGACCCGTTATTGCCCGCCCCTGAATCAGTCGAAGGGCTTAAACTTCCACGCATCCAACCGAGAGGGGACGCAGATGCGCAACCGGCTTTATCATGGTCTTTTCCTTGGCCTTTTCGCCCTGACGACAGCCTGTTCCAGCGGCACATCGGGCCTTGCCAGCCTGCCGCCCGCGCCGACCGTCGCCTATCGTCTCGGCGCGGGGGACGAGGTTCGCGTGACGATACCCGGCCTCAGCGCCGCCGATCCCGGCAATGGCAGCTATGTCATCAACGACCGGGGCCAGATTTCCCTGCCGGTGCTGGGCGATGTCGATGCCGGCGGCAAGACGGTCCCCGAATTGCAGGTCAGCATCGCCCAGCAACTGACCCAGCGCCAGTTGCTCAATGCCCCGACGGTCAGCGTCCAGCCGGTCAGGCTGCGCCCCTTCTATGTGCTGGGCGAGGTGAAGAGCCCCGGCGAATATCAATATCGCGCCGGCATGTCGGTGCTGGCGGCGGTCTCCGTCGCGGGCGGCTATACCTTCCGGGCCGAACAGGGCAGCGTCGCCATTACCCGCATGGTCGACGGGCGGCAGGTGATCGGCCGCGCGAGCGAGCGTGACATGATCCAGCCGGGCGACACCGTCCGCATCTATGAAAAGTGGTTCTGATGCGCGGCATGGCGTCGGGCGGCGCGGCTGCCGCATTGGTGCTGACCCTTGGCGGCGTGCCGCTGTCGGCTGCGCGGGCGCAGGATCTGCAATCGCCGACATCCGCGCTGGACGCGCCCGAAGCGCTGTTCGTGCCGACGCCCTTGACGGTCGGCGGCGCGACGGTGGAGATTGGCGGGGTGGCGCGCATCGAATATGACAGCAATATCTATGCGCAGGCTTTTGGCGAGAAGGATGACTTCCGCGCAGTGCTGCGCCCCTATGTCGAGCTGAACCGCAAGGGCGGCGTGATCGACCTGACCGCCCGCGCGGAAGGCGATTTTCGCCGCTATTTCAAACATGACAGCGAAAATGCAAATGGCGGCAAGGTCGCGGCGGGCCTCAACTGGGCCCCTTCCGTTTCCGACAGGCTGACGGCGGACGCCAGTTGGCAGCACGTCATTGAGGATCGCGGCGAACCCGAAGGCAATACCCAGCCCTCCATCGGCCCGCGCGAACTCAACGCGCTGGAAGGCGAACTGGGCTATACCCATCAAGGCGCGCGTATCGGCTTCATGCTGCGGGGCACCGCCTCGCGCTTCCGCTATACCAAGGCGATCGACGATAATCGCGATCTCGACAATCTGGGCGCGCTGGCGCGGGTCATGCTGCGCGTGTCGCCACTGATGAACGCCTTTGTCGAGGGCTTCGTGTCGCAGCGGGACTTCCGCCAGGCGCCGCAACTGGGCGAACTGGATCGGGATTCGCACACCTATGGCGGGCGTGCCGGCGTCGCCATCGATCCGGGCGGCACGATCCGGGGGGAGGCGGCCGTCGGCGTCTATCGCTTCGATCCCAAGGACAGCCGGATCGACGCGCGCACCCGCCTGTCGGCGCAGGTCGGCCTGGTCTATTCGCCGCGGCCGCGCACCGCCGTGACGCTGGACGGCTTCATCGGCAATGTCGCCACCTACCGCACCGGCGTGCAGTCGCGCGAGGATATGCGCTTCCGCCTGGGCGTCTCCCAGGAAGTCCGCCACAATCTGCGCGGCGAAGTGGGGCTGGTCTATCGCCGCAGCAAATATTTCGGCACCGGCCTTACCGAAAAAATCTATGGCGTGACCGGCGAACTGGAATATGCCCTCAACCGCCGCATCGCCCTGGCGGCCACGGCCCGCTGGTCGAAGCGCAACAGCACCGATCCGCTGGATGAATATGAACGGACCCGCGTCGGGCTGGAACTGCGGTTCCATTATTGATGAATGCGGTCATCCCGAGCTGAAACGGCAACACCCAAAGAGGCAGGCCATACCCCCTTCGCGCAATGGACTTGGGCTGCCCCGGCGGAGACACTGAACGCCGTAACAGCGTGATTATACAGGACTCCGCCGCCATGCTGGTAAGGGCATCCAGGCCACCCAATGTCGTGTTCGTCCTTCCGGGGCTTGGCGCGGGCGGGTCGGAACATATTGTCAGCCTGCTCTGCAACCATTTCGCGGCGCAGGGCTGGGCGATCACCCTGATTGCGTTCGAGGAGCCGTCCACCGAACCCTATTATCCCCATCATCCCGATGTGCGGATCGTCCGGCTGGGGATGAAGTCGCGCCGTCGCCTGGCGGCGTCTGGCGCGCTGGCCATGCTACACCGGCAAAGGTTGCTCAAAAGGGCCTTTAAGCAGGTCCGGCCCGAACTGGTGGTAAGCTTCCTCACCCGCACCAATATCCTGTCGGTGCTGGCTGCCCGGTCGCTCCACATTCCAGTGATCGTGTCGGAACGCAATAATCCCGCCTTGCAGGGCGTGGGACCGGTCTGGGGCAGGCTGCGGCGAATGACCTATCCGCGCGCCGTCGGCCTTGTCACCATGACGCAAGGGGCGATGGACTGGTTCACGGCCGCCATGGATGTGAACGGCTGGGTGATTCCCAATCCCGTGCCGCCCGCCGTCACGGAGGCCGCGCGCAGGCCCGAAGGCCGCACCATCGGCGCGGTCGGGCGGCTGGTGCCGCAAAAGGGCTTCGACCTGCTGCTGGCCGCCTTTGCCCGCGCCGCGCCGCGCATCCCCGACTGGAGGCTGGTGATCTGGGGCGAAGGGCCGGAGCGCGCGGCGCTGGAGCGGCAACGCGACCGGCTGGGCCTGACCGATCGCGTCAGCCTGCAGGGCGTCACCAGGACGCCCGGCGAATGGATCGCCAAGGCCGATCTGTTCGTCCTTTCCTCCCGCTTCGAAGGCTGGGGCATCGTCGTGGGCGAGGCCATGGGCGCTGGCCTTCCGGTCATTTCCTTCGACTGCCAATGGGGACCCGCCGAAATGATCGAGCATGGGACGAGCGGCCTGCTGGTGCCCAATGGCGATTGCGCTGCGCTGGGTGACGCCATCGTCTCGCTCTGCACCGACGAGCCGCGCCGCGCTGCGCTGGGCGTTGCCGCCCGGCAGCGCATGGCCCTGTTCGGCCACGATCAGGTGCTGGCGCATTGGCAGTCGGTCATCACCTCTGTTCTGGACCATCATCGCGTGAGGGCAGGATCATGAACATGATGTCGCTGAAGGGCTTCGCGCGGGCGATGCGGCGCCGCTTGCGGGACGAACCGCATCTGCGGCTGGCCGCCGCGCGGGCCGACGCCTTTCTGGTCTCCTATCCCAAAAGCGGCCGGACCTGGCTGCGCTACCTGCTCTCCTGTTATTTGGCGGAAAGCGCCCAGCTGGGGTTCGAGCCGGACCTGACCAGCACCTTCCGCGTCCTGCCCAATTTCGACCGCGATCCGGTGCGCGGCATCGATGCCTTTGTCGGGCGCAGCAGTGACGCTGCGCTCCCGCTGATATTGGTGAGCCACCTGCCTTATCGCGAGCGGTTGTTCCTCGACCGCCCGGTGCTGTTCCTCGTCCGCGATCCGCGCGATGTGATTGTATCGGCCTATTTTCACGCGACCCGTCATAAGAAGACGTTCGCCGGCGACATCGCCGCTTTCCTGAATGAACCCAAATATGGGCTGGCCGCGCTCACCGGCTATCTGAATGGCTGGGCGGACGGGCTGGCGGGGCGGCCGCATCACCTTATCAGCTACGAACATATGCTGGCGCAGCCGGCGCCGACTGTGGCGGGCATTCTCTCCTTCCTCGGCGTGGAGCCGGAAGGCGATCTCGTCGCCCGCGCCGTCGCCGCCGCGCAGTTCGATCGGATGCGCGACAAGGAGCGCGATGGCGGCATTCCCGGCCATGATTACGACCGCAATGACGACCAGAGCCTGCGGATGCGCAGCGGCAAGGCGGGGACCTTCGGCGAGTTGCTGAACGCCGATCAGGCGGACCTCGTGCTGGAACGCTGCCGCGCCGAATTGTCGCCGCGTGCGCTCAGGCTGCTCGCCGCCACGGGCGTCGATCTGGTCCGCTGACATGCGCATCTGTTCGATCATCACCAGCTTCACCTCGGGGGGCGCGGAGATGCTGGTCTGCAATCTGGCGGAAGCCTTCGCCGGGGCCGGTCATGAGGCGGCGGTCTTCGCGCTCAGCGATGCGGCGCAGGTCGGCAATGCCGCCGAGACCGAAGCCATGATGATGGCGCGCGTCCGGCAGAGCGGGGCGCGGGCATTGTCCCTGGGGCAGGCCCATCGCAACAACTGGATCGGCGGCGCGCTGGCGCTGCGACGGGCATTGCGGTCCATCCGGCCGGATGTGATCCACGCCCATACCGCCCGCGCCCTGCCGCTGATCGCGCTCGCCATGCCGGGCGTGCCGGTGGTGCTGACCCATCATAACAGCCGCCTGTCCTTTCCCGCTGCGGCCTTCCACGCCTTCAACCCCATCGTTCACGCCTATGTCGCGATCAGCGAACAGTGCGAATCGCTGTTGAGCGGCCATGCACGCAAGCCGATCCACCGGATCATGAATGCCGCCAACGCCCGTTTCCAGGCGCCGGAGCCGCGCCGCAAAGCCGCGCAGCACCCCCTGATCCTTGCCGTGGGCACCATCTCCGAACAGAAGGATTATCGCACGCTCCTTCAGGCGGCACGTCCCATCACCGAGGCGCTGGCCGCGCACGGCCGCACGGTTCGCATCTGCATTGCGGGCGGCGGACCGATGCTCGACCGGCTGAAGACGGAGGCTGCCGGCGAACCCGTCGAACTGCTCGGCGCGCGGGGCGATGTGGACGCGCTGATGCGGCAGGCGGACCTGTTCGTGAACTGCTCGCTCTGGGAGGGGTTTCCCATCGCGCTCATCGAAGCCGCGATGAGCGGCCTGCCCATCGTCGCGACCCAGGTGGCGGGCAATCGGGAGATGGTCGTGCCGGGCTTCAACGGCGAGTTGGTTCCACCGTCCGATCCCGCCGCGCTGGCGCGGGCCATCGTCGCCATGCTGGCCGATGACGACCGCTATGCCATCCTGTCGGCGGGTGCGCTGCAAACTGCCCGGCATTTTTCCATCGACAATTGCGCCGCTGCCCATCTCGCCCTCTATGACGAATTGCGCGCGAAGGGCCGGCGTGTCGGCCGGATCAGCGCGGCGATTAGGGATATACCCGCCTGACACAGCCTGCCCCGCCGGCTTCCATGCTAATTCTGCGGTCCGACCCGCTCTGGAAAATGGACGCCATGCGCATCGCGGCCCTGACGGATATTCATGCGGCAAGCCACCCGCTGCAACTTGCCCTGACCGCCGCGCGGCGCGAAGGCTTCGACGCTATGCTGATCCTGGGCGATCTGCTGACCTATGGGGTGCAGCCGCTGGAAACGCTGGAGCTGGTGCAGGGCGCCGCCACCCGCGACGGCGCGATCCTGATCAGCGGCAATCACGACCTGCTCTACCAATCCTCGCCCATGGCGGCGGCTTATCGCGCCGGCCTGCCCGACTGGCTGCGCGAAAGCGTCGACTGGACCGCCGCCCATATCCCGGCGGGCAGCATGAGCGCCTTTGACTGGCAGGAAAGCTGGTCTTCAGGGCCGCTGTTCGTCGCTCATGCCAATCCCTTCGCCTTTGGCGACTGGCGCTATATCCGCTCGGCAGAGGAGGCGGAGGAGGCCGCTGAGGCCGTTGCGGCGAAGGGTTTCCTCTACGGCCTGTTCGGTCATGTCCACCGGCATCGCCGCTATGACTGCGCCGCCGCCACCATCTTCACCCTCGGTTCGCTCGGCCAGCCCCGAGACGATGCGGACCGGATGCCGAAATGGGCGATGATCGAAATCAGAGGAGATCTTGTGACCGTCGAAACCCGAGACATTGACTTCGACCCGGAGGATCAGATGCACGCCATCCGCGCCACCACCTTGTCCGCCGCCACGCAGGAGCGGCTCTGCCGGTTTTTCACATGAAGATTCTCGTTACGGGAGCGGGGGCGGTGCTGGGGCAGGGCATCATCAAGTCGCTGCGGCAATCGACGCTGGACTGCGCGCTGATCGCGGCGGACCCCAATCCGCTGTCCTCGGGCCTGTATTGGGCGGACGCGGCCTATCGCCTGCCCTTCGCCAACGACCCGGCCTTTGGCGACCGCATCCATGAACTGCTCGACCGCGAGCGGCCCGATGTCGTGCTGGTCGGCACCGATGTCGAACTTTCCTATTTCGCCGCCGAGCGTCACCGGATCGAAGCGCTGTTCCGTACCCATATACTGGTCAGCGATCCGCGCGTTGTCGCCATTGCCGACGACAAGCTGGAAACCGCCCGCTTCTTCGAGAGCGTCGGCCTGCCTCACCCCGCCTCCGCGTGCGCGGAGGATCAGGAAGCGGTGGATGCGCTGGTCGGCAGCATCGGTTTCCCACTGATCGTGAAGCCCCGCATCGGTGCGCGCTCGGTCGGCGTTTCGCTGGTCAACGACCGGGTCGAACTGGCGCAGGCGCTGGAGGGACGGAGCGGGCTGGTGGTGCAGGAATGCGTCGGCGATCCCGATTGCGAATATACCGCCAGCACGCTCGTCTTCGACGGCGACGTGCAGGCGTCCATCGTGATGCGCCGCGACCTGCGCGACGGGAACACCTATCGCGCCTATACCGGCGACTATCCGGACCTGAACGAACAGGTCCGCACGCTCGGCCAGGCGCTGCAACCCTATGGCCCGGCCAATTTCCAGTTCCGGCTGGACGACCAGGGGGTTCCCCGCGTGTTCGAGATCAATGCCCGCTTTTCCGGCACCACGCCGCTGCGCGCCATGGCGGGCTTCAACGAGGTCGAGATGTGCGTGCGCAAGCTGCTCTACGGCACGCCCATCGCACAACCGCCGGTCCGGTCCGGTGTCATCCTGCGCCATCTGGACGAGATGTTCGTGCCGCACGACCGGATCGACGCGGTGCGGTGAGGCCGCTGCTGGCCCTGACCGGCGGCTCGGGCTTCGTCGGCCGCCATTTCGCGGCGGCTGCCCGGCAGCGGGGGTATCGCATCCGCCATCTTTCCCGGCAATGCCCCGGGGAGCAGGGCGATGAATGGCGCCACCTGGATCTGGCGGCGGCCGACACCGGAACGCCTGATCTCAAGGGCTGCACCGTGCTCATCCATCTCGCGGCGCATATCCCGGCCAACCATCAGGACCCGGCGGAAGCGGTGCGGTGCTGGCAGGTCAACGCGCTTGGCACATTGCATCTGGTGGAGGCGGCGATCCGTGACGGGGTTGGCCGGATCATGCAGGCGAGCAGCGCCAATGCCTATGCGCCGACCGTTGATCCGCCCGACGAGGCCGCGCCGCTCTTCCCGCGCAGCAGGGGCTATTATCTGGGGTCGAAGATCGCGCAGGAAATCTACGCGACGGAGCGTTGCCGCGCGGCGGGGGTGATGCTCCAGACCCTGCGGCTCGGTTCGGTCTATGGGGAGGGGCAGCAGAGCGGCGCGCTCGGTGCCATGATGCGGGCGGCATCCGGGGGCACCATATCCGTGCATGGCAAAGGGGGGTTCGGATCGGACCTCGTATCGATCGCGGATGTGGTGCAGGCGATGCTGCTCCTGCTGGGCAGCGAGGAAAGCGGCCCTTTCAATATCGGCAGCGGAATGCGTACGACCATAGCGGAACTGGCGGACTTGCTGGCCCGCCAAACCGGCGCTGCGGTCGTCCACGAATCGGCAACCGAAGAGGATTGGGGCTTTCCCCCGCTGAATATCGATCGCCTGCGGGGTTTGGGCTATTGCCCCGCGCCCCTGGTCGATGGCCTTCGCGGCATGTTGGCGGGGCTGGAGTTCAGCCCGGCGCCTTATACCAACCCGCTGAGATGCTGACGCATCACGGATTGCCTCCCGCTATTAGCTGCCGTTCGGCCCGCCGCCGGTGTTGCTGCCGCCGCCACCGCCGCCCATGCCGCCGGCACCGACCGCGCCGATATTGCCGAAGATTTCGTCGAACAGGCTGCGATGGCGGCCCAGCGTCGGCGTCTTGTCGCCCGAGGGTGAGATTTTCGCGACCTGCTCCATCCCCATGCGATCCACGGCGGCGACATTGCCCGCTGCGTCGAAGCGCACATGCAGCACCGTCTGCGCCACCGGCTTGGGATTGGAGAAAGCCAGCGCGCGCATGTCGCGCGACACATAATACCAGTCCTGATCTCCGAACTGCGCGGCGAAGCTCGGGCGGCCCAGCGTCCCTTCCACCGAGGCGCGGTTGTCGATGCCCGGTTGGATCGAATCGACCAGCAGCTTGTCGACCTGATAGCCCTGATGGGTGCGGACGCGGGTGCAGCCCGACGCGCCGAGGACCAATGCGCAAAGACCTGCCGCAAGCAAGATCCGCCCGCTGCGGGATTGGCGGCTGAACTGGCGCATGAACTTCTCCTGCGGGGGGCGACCCCGGACCTTGCCGAAAAACAAAGCCGCCATTGCATCGGGCGGCTGGGCGATCAATATGGAAATGCGGGGGCCTCGGCAAGGGGCCGCCTTTCGGTTCAGCCAGGAAACAGTCTCGTCATGCCCAGCATCTTCCAGCGCCTGTTCGCGCAAAGCGACCCAAAGGACGCGATGCGCACCCTCTACAACGCCATCGTCGCGGAGGGGCGCCAGCCTCATTGGTATGTGGAAGGGCAGGTTCCCGACAGCATCGACGGCCGTTTCGACATGATCGTCGCGATCTTAGCGCAGGCGTTGATGCGGCTGGAAGGGCTGGGTGCGGCGCAGGAAAGCGTGTGGCTGACCGAATTGTTCGTCGACGATATGGATGGCCAATTGCGGCAGGAGGGGATTGGCGATGTCGTCGTCGGCAAGCATATCGGCCGGATGGTGAGCGCGCTGGGCGGCCGCCTGGCGGCCTATCGCGCGGCGCTGGCGGGCGAAGAGGATCTGGCCGGGGCATTGACGCGCAATCTCTATCGCGGCCAGACGCCGCCCGCCGACGCGCTGGCGCATGTCGAATCGCATCTGCGCGCGCGCTGGGTGCGGTTGGGCGGCCTCAGCCGCGACGCGCTGATGGCGGGAGACCTTGGATGAACAGCAACCCTGAATTTTCGCGGCCCGTGCGGATCGACCAGCTTGCCCGTCATGCGCAGCCGGTGACGATCACCGCCGATTCTGCCGAGCGTGAAGCGCTGGCGAAGCGTTTCCATTTGCTCGCCTTCGACCGGCTGGAGGCGGATTACACGCTGAATGAGGAAAATGGCGCGATCTTCGCCCGTGGCCGGGTCCGCGCCGCGCTGGCGCAGCCCTGCGTCGCGACCGGCGTCGCGGTGCCGGAGACGGTCGATACCGATTTCCTCCTCCGCTTCGTCGAGGAGGGCGCGGACGCGCCCGAAGGCGACGAACTGGAACTGGATGCCGAGGATTGCGACACCATCGGCTTTGATGGGCTGGTCATCGACATGGGCGAGGCGGTGGCGGAGACGATCGCGCTGGCCATGACGCCCTATCCCCGCTCGCCCGAGGCGGACAGCGTCCTGCGTGAAGCGGGGGTGCTGTCCGAGGAACAGGCCAGCCCCTTTGCCGCGCTGCTGTCGCTCAAGGACAAGAAATGAGCCTGCACGCTTAGTCGTCCCGGCCTTTCCCTTCCGTTCGGCCCTGTGGCATAAGCCGGGGCCATGGAAGCCCCCCCGCGCAAGATCATCCATATCGACATGGATGCCTTTTATGCGTCGGTCGAGCAGCGCGACGATCCCTCGCTGCGGGGCAAGGCGCTGGCCGTGGGCGGCGGCGGGCCGCGCGGCGTGGTCGCCACAGCCAGCTATGAAGCGCGCAAATTCGGCGTCCGCTCCGCCATGCCGGGCGCAAGGGCGCGGCGGCTTTGCCCCGACCTGCTGTTCGTCCGGCCGCGTTTCGAGGTCTATCGCGCGGTGTCGGCGCAGGTGCGGGAGATTTTCGCGCGCTTCACCGACATCATCCAGCCGCTGTCGCTGGACGAAGCCTATCTCGATGTCACGGTGAACAAGCCGGGCCTGGCGTCCGCCACCCGCATTGCCGAGGAAATCCGCCGCCTGATCCGCGAGGAAACCGGCCTCACCGCCTCGGCGGGCGTGTCCTACAACAAGCTGATCGCCAAACTTGCCTCCGACCAGAACAAGCCCGACGGCATCTGCGTCGTGCGCCCGGAGGAGGGGGCGGCCTTCATCGCGAAGATGCCGGTGCGCCGCATCCACGGCGTCGGGCCGGTGACCGCGAAGCGGATGCAGGCGCTGGGCATCGAAACGGGCGCGGATCTGCGCGCGCGTGAACTGCCCTTCCTTCAGCAGCATTTCGGCAGCGCGGCTTTATATTATTATCGCGCTTCCCGTGGTGAGGACGACCGCCCGGTCCACGAACGGCAGGAACGCAAATCGGTGAGCGTCGAGGATACTTTCTTCGACGACCTCCTGACCGAAGACGCGCTGGTGACGGAGATCGACCGGATCGCAATCAACCTCTGGGGGCGGATCGAAAAGAGCGGCGCCTATGGCCGCACCATTGTCCTCAAGATCAAATTCGCGGATTTCCGCATCATCACCCGGTCGAAAAGCTTTGCTGCGCCGGTCCGGTCGGCCGATCTGCTGATGGAGACGGGGCGCGCTTTATTGCGGGCGCAACTGCCGCTGCGCATGGGCGCGCGGCTGCTGGGGCTGGGCGTGCACAATCTGGACCATGAGGAGCCGGAGGGGGAGGCTGGCGAACAGCTCAGCCTTTCCCTCTGACGATGCTCAGAAGGGGAGCCAGTTCCGCTTTTCAGTGAACTTCATATAGCCCGCATTGACCCCCAGCCGATAGCCGACGCCCAGCCGGATCGGGATCAGCACCACGCTGCCCCAGCGCAGATAGCTGGCGGTGAAGCCGCCCACCAGATAGGCGGTGCCTTCCGCCGCCGGGAAGCGGTGGTAGAGGTCCTGCGTGTCATAAAGATTATAGACCAGCACGAAGGTATTGGCCGCATTGCCGCCGACGTCGAAGCCGATTGACGGGCCGGTCCAGTATACTTCGCGCTTGCCCTCGATCTTGTGATTCAGCGTGCCCGAGCCGTAGCGCAGCCCGACGACGAACGCGCCCGACGCTTCGCGCCCGGCGATATAGGCATTGGGACGGCCCTGATCCTTCAGGATCTTCTCGATGATTCCGGCCAGGCCCTCCGCGCCCTTGCCGAACACGCCTTCGGCTGCACCGATCAGGTCGTCCTGCTGGTAGGAATCGCCGGGCGCCATCGCGGCGGGCGGTGAGTTCGCCGTAACCGGCGCGCCCGTGGCCGTGGCCCCCGTGCCGGCAGGTGCTGCCGTCGAAGCCGTGCTATTATCCGCCGGATAGCTGGTGCCCGGTTGGACGCTGTTGTCGACGCCCGGCTCGGTCGGCGCGCTGCCCTGCTGCGGTGGGGGTGCCAGGTCGGAATCGATGGCTGCATTGGGATCGACCGTGCGCACCTGTGCCTGTGCCGCGACCGGCGCCAGCGTCATTCCGGCCAGCACAGCCGCCAGCGCACCGGCCCGCGCCACGCGGCTGGATACCCGCCCCACTATCCCGATCATGCCCGATACTCCCGAAAAGGCCCGCTACTCAAACGATCCTTTAGATTATCGGGCAACAAGCTGAAACGACAATGAACGAACGGCGACCCGAGTCGATTCCGGGCCAGTCCGAATCCTTTTTCGCAAAAGTCGCAAATTTTCGTGATGAAGGACCGTTGCCATGAACGAAAGCCACCGCTATAGGCCGTCACCTAGCCACTGTTCACCTTTCCGGTGGGCAAATTCGTGCGGAGACGTGGGTGAGTGGCTGAAACCAGCGGTTTGCTAAACCGTCGTAGCCTTAAGGGGCTACCGAGGGTTCGAATCCCTCCGTCTCCGCCACCTTTTCCCTGATTTGCTTGATAATTTCGGGGATTGGGATGGCGTTCCCATAAAGGCTCCCCAATATTTTTTTCGCTAGTCATGTATCCGTTGTGTGGCAGTTGCACCCGTTCACCATCGCGGCCTGAGCATATCCTGCCTTGACGATTTGCTTCGCGCAGATCGAGGGCATACATTACGGCCCTGGCAATTTTGCGATAATCGTAGAACCGCACTGGAAATTCCGCTAAGCGGCGGCCACATGGAACGTAGTGGGAACGCTACGTGTATGGCAGTAAGGAGGTATCGATGGCAGATGCTCGTCTCGTCGCTAATCGACTTCTCGAATTAGCCGAAAGCGAAAATCGTTCCCTTACGCCAATGCAGCTTTTGAAGCTGGTTTACATTGCCCATGGCTGGACATTGGGTCTGCTAGGGAAGCCCTTGATTAACCAGCGTGTTGAAGCTTGGCAGTACGGTCCCGTCATTCGGGATGTGTACAATGGAGTCCGCAATTTCGGTAGAGGTGCCGTTCAGGGACCATTAGTGACCTTTCCCGGTCATCTCGCTTCGGATGAGCAAGCGATGATCGATCAGGTCTACAATTTGTACAAGCATCTGGATGGCATTGCCCTTTCGAATATTACGCATATGGCCAATACGCCGTGGGCTCAGACCTATAAGGCGGGCCAGTTTGGTATAGAAATTCCGAATGAGCTGATCGCAGCACATTACAAGAAGCTGGCGCAGGAGCGCACTAACGCTTGAGCGAGGGATCGGGGGGCAACGCGGCACCAATAATTCCGGGCCTTCCTCGTACAGAGGAAATGGCCGCTCAAGCCACTGCAAATGGCCCGACTGTTTCGTTGGCTTGGAAAGAGGCCGCATCTCTCGCTCGCAATCGTTCACCTGAAGAATTGGCGTCAGAGGCCGCAGAAGCTGAACACGGACGCAATCAAACTTTTCGTGACCACTTTGAGAGGGTTGCCCTCCTCGCGATGTATGCTGCGGCGCTTGCCATTCTCGGAGTGAGTATGGTCTGGATTTGGCATATGGTCGCCCCGCCGTGCTGGCGCTGGTTGGCGCAAGAAGACATTTCTCACCTCCAAAGCATCGCTACTACCGGTTTGCTGGTCGGGATTTTTACCAATCATTTTAAGAAGCGCTTGGGAGCCTGAAGGCCGCTTATCGGCAAGATCGGGGATTATTCGGCTCAAACAACGGGCCTTATCCTAATGCGCGATCAAGTACCTGGGGTTCTCAAATGGGCACGAACTCTGCCGCGCGTGACGGAAGCGCCCTATATGCAGCGAGCCGTCATTGACCCTATGAATGGGCAGTTACAGAAACGAATTGATCGACGCTGAGACTGCATCATACACACTCGACGGACTGAATCTTCGCGAACAGGCGTACGGCCATCTTCGGGATGGTTCGGTCAAATCTGGAAATTCCGGCAAATTAGTCAGGGCCGAGAATAAATCCCGGCCCTGCCTTCTCACTTGTGTAGATGGCGCACCATCTTATCCATCGTCGCGCTTGGGCGGACGCGGATTCGTGGGCCGGAAACGGAAGGCTTGCCCCTTGGGCTTGCACAACCGAGTCCCGTTACGCAGCGTGATACACTGCCGGATCACCCACTCGCCATCGTCTGGAGCCATAAGGCACCTCCTACGATAAACGTGTTGACGGTGGCATCGGAAGGTGCGATTCTTCAGTTCTCACACGGAAGCCGCGTTCCGACGCCGGTTTTGGGGAAGGTCGGCCGATAGGTCGGCCTTTCTTCGTTTTCATCGGCGCTTCGCCGGTCTCGCCTTACGACATTAGCTCATAGTTTCTCCGATTCCCTTGGAGTCCTTCATTCTATACCAAACCGCCACCCTATCGGCAACTCGCAAACGTTAATATTCAACTCACAGTTGAAAATGGGTTGATTTTCGGCTATGAGTTCAGAAGGGGAACGGCCATGGATACACTACTCAAACAGATGATTGAAGAGCGCGATGCGGCAGCCCGTCAGCGCGATATATTTGACGCCAAAGTACGCACTCTCAACACGCTTATCCATGATTATCAAAATAGCTTGGGACGTGCGAGTCAAAGCGACCTCTTTGGCCGGGTGATGTCCAGGGCGGAACGCAGTGAGCATGTCGCCAACATGATGAGAGCTGCCGAAGAACTGATTTTGGCAGCCAAACGTCCCCTCACTCGCTCTGAATTGCAAGACGCCTTAGAGGCACGGGGCTATCAGATTGACGGGACTGACAAAGCAAAGGTTCTTGGCACCAACCTTTGGCGATCAGGGCGTTTTCGCAGCATAAAGGGAGCGGGGTATTGGCCGAAACAGTCGCCGCTTCCAGCAGAATACAGAGAGTATGAAGAGCGCGGCTCAATCATTCAGTAACCCTCACCTGACCCCCACAGGATGACCCATGGCTGATCTACCAGAGGAAGCGAAACTCTTTATCGTGCAGGCGCTCGCACGATTTTCGTCACCAGCGGAGGTGGTGGTGATGATCCGCGAGGATTTTGGCATTGAGACGACCATCCAACAGGTCCGCACCTACAACCCAGAGCATCCCAAATTCGAAGCGGGCGGTAAATGGCGGCCAATTTTTGAGGCTGTGCGGAAGGCATATTTGGAGGACGTGTCATCCATTGAGGTGGTGCCGGAAATTCGGACA
>NZ_LFCT01000015.1 GCF_008692605.1 Sphingobium estronivorans | reverse complement strand
GGGCAGGCCGTTCTGCCGCCGCTGCCGGAGCGGGCGTGGGCGCGCGTCGGGGGGCAGGGCGGTTGGCGGCGCCATCCGTTGTCGCGTTCAGGCCGCGCCGCGCTTCTGCATTGGCGGGATCAAGCGCCAGCGCCCGGCGATAGGCTTGATCGGCAAGGTCGTGCCGTCCCTTCGACCGCCAGTAACGGCCCTGTTCGATCAGTGCGGCAACGCCGGGCACCTGTGTCCAGCCGATCGAAGGAAGGGCCGATGCGGTCAGCAGCGCGGACAGGAGGATTTTGCGCATGACGATCTTTCCGCTCATCATTGGCCGCCATCCAGGCGGCGCCTGGCCTGCCGGTTGAAGTAGAAATAGGCAGGCCCGGCGAGCAGCAGCGCCAGCAAAAGGCCGCTGGCGGCCATCAGGATGGGCCGTTGGCTGAACCAATAGGCGGCGCGCATCCAGAAGGGCAGCGACCCCACCCAATATTCCGGTCCAATCGAAAAGCTGGTCATCCCTTCGCCATCGGTCACCGCCAGATCCCCCTGAATCTGGGCGTTGATCTTCGTATCGGCCAGACCGTTCACGAGTTGCGGCAGGTTATTGGGATCGTCCGCCAGCAGAGCGACCACGCTGCGCTTGCTGTCGAAAGGGGACTGGAAGCCCACGATGCCGGAAAATCCCCGTGCATTGTAGAGGATCTGCTGGGCGTCCTTCGGATCGGCCTTGGCGGCGAGGGAGAAGAAATTCTGCGCGGCCTGGATGGGCGTGCGCTCCGCCACCTGCAACGATCCGTCACGGAAACGAACCGGCGAGTTGTTGAACAGCGCCGATCCGGCCAGCCTGCTGGCGCCCATCACCAATATGTCCTTGCCCTCCAGCGCGGCGGGTTCGACCCGGTTGGTGATGGTGACGCGGGTCGCCGGGAGGCCCGTGGAATCGGCGAGGCGGCCCATCATACCCAGAAGCGCCTCGATCGCGCCGGGCGAAGGCGCGTCGCGGACGATCACCACCGTTTCAGCGAGGTCCGGGCGGATGGTGAACGGATAACCGGCGCCCGCGAACGTCGCGAGGTCGGGCATCTGCATCGCATGATAGGCCTTGCTGAAGTCGATCGTGCTCGTCGGATCGACGCTGACGCGCACATTTTCAGGCAGCGTGCCCTCGCACTTCTTCTTGTTGGCGAGAATCAGGTTATAATCGAAGATCAGCTCATTCTGACCGAAGAGATTGTAGCGCGGCAGGACCACGGAGGCGTGGCTGTCCTGCGATGCGGGGCCTTTGCCGCGGAATATCTGATCCCACCAGTTGCCCCCGGCCACCCCGAATGTCCGGAGATACTGGCCGTTCATCGACAGGTCGAGCCGTGACCCCCGCTTGTCCAGCCAGTCGGCCGTCGGATAGCGATAGCTGAGTTCCAGCCTCCCGCCCTGTCTCGGCCAAAAGAACAGATCGGGCGCAATGCGGAAGCGCGCGCTGAGCGGACCCGGCGGAAGGCCAAGACCCTGAAGCGCATAGGCGTCGGTGATCTCACCCAGGCGCACCGGCCGGTCGGTGCTGATCCAGCGCGGCGCCGAATAGCGGGCGTAGCTGGGTATCCGCACATTGTCGAAATTCATTTGCGCGCCGCCGAACACGCCGCGTCCGCTGGCGATGGCCGCGGCTGCGAGCTTCAGTTCCTGCGCGTTGCGGCCCATCACGACAAGCAGATTGCCAAAGCTGTCCTGGGGATTGCGGATGACGGCGACCGAAGGCCCCCGGGGCTGCAAATTGACCCCGCCGACGGTCCGGTTGCCCATCGCGAACATGATCGCGTTGCCCTGCGGCAGTTGGTTGAAGAACGGCTTGAAGGAAAAGCCGCGATAGCTCGCCATGCTGCCGAACCAGGACGCGATGCTGGCGGCCGCCTCCAGTTCGCCAGCGCTCGGCCTGCCGGCGAAGACAAAGGGAAGATGCAGCGGCAGATTGTCGTTGCGATCGAAGAAGGGGCTCGGCAGGCGCGCAAGGTCGGGCTTGAGCGGCAGGGTCTGCACCGTAAGGTCGAACCAGGAACGCAGATTGCTGACATTGGCCCAGAGCGAACTGTGGAAAGGATCCTCGCAATCGCGGGTGTAATGGCCCAGCAGGCGCAGGTTCAGGCGGTTGTCGCCGGGGAGGAACAGCGCCGGATTGACCGGAATGGTGATGGCCTGTCCGCGCGCATCGGCGGGACGAAGCGGGAGCACCTGCACCACCTCTCCGTTGAGCAACACGACAAGCTGGCTCAGGTCCTGCAGCATCGCGGGCGACCAGGCCAGGGTCAAAGTCAGACTGGCCTTGGTCACCACATCGGCGCGCCGGATGCCGAATGGAATGCCGATTTCGCCACGCGTGCCTTGCAGGCGTATAGGCGTCTTCACCTGAAGGTCGCGGAAGCTCAGCCTTTGCTGCCGCACGCCGCCTGATGGCGCGGCGTCAGCAGCCGGCGTCGCGGAAGCCGGGCGCGGGGCCTGCGCCTTCGCCGCTTGTTGCGGGACCAGCAAGGCGGCGCCCGACAGGGCGAGCGCGACGGACGCCTTGATCGCCAGCGCCGCCGCGGCGGCCGCCCGTTTGCGCTGGGCGGCGCGCCGCTCGCGCCGGTTCAGACGAAACAGCCGCTTCAGGGTTACAAGATCGATCACGATGATATCCCACAAGGAACGCAGGCCCGAAACGGGCGGGGTGGGCGCGGCCGGTTGCCAGGCGTCGGCGCGGCCCAGAATGGCGCGCACCAGATGGCGCGCGGGCGTTATTTCCAGCGGCTGGAAACGCAGGAAGGCCTGACCGTGCTCGCTGCGAATGGTTTCCACAGGCAGCGTCAGAGTCTCGTCGCCCATGGGCAGGGAGATATGCGTTACCGTCCGGTCCCGCAGCGAAACGTCGGGCGGAAGAGCGATAGCCGCGCCGCCCATGGACAGATCGACCGTCATGGCGTCGAACACATGACCGTCCTCGACATAGATGGTGACGGGCACATGCGTTTCTATGCGGATATGTTCGCGCGCCTGCCGTGTTTCGCGCGCGACGGAAACCGCGGCCAGAAGAGTGATCAGGCTGAAGATCGCCCAGACCGTGTTCAGCGTCAGCGTGTCGGCCTGGATATTGAACAAGTGGGGGAAGAAGAACAGTTTCACGAAGCCGAGCGCGACCCCCAGGACCATCAGCCCGATGCAGATCAGATGGGGCTTGACGGTTCCCAGGTCGAAATAGGTGCGGTCGAGCAAGCTGCCCTTGTCCGTCACGTTGAATTTGCCCTTGCGCGGCTGGAACAGCGTGACGACCGTGGGCAGGACGAGGTGGAAGGCGAGGATCGTTTCGTAAATCTCTCCCCAGAATGGACGGCGGTCACCGCCCTGTGCCCGCGCGCCCGAGACCATGGAACAGTAGAGATGGGGAGCCGCGTAAGCGAAGATGAGCGAGGCTGAGGCGTGGATGATATTCTGTCCGAAGATCAGATAGGCGAGCGGACTGGTCAGAAACACGATGCGCGGCAGCGGAAACTGGAAATGCAGCATCGCATTCAGGTAACAGAGCCGCTGCTGCCATCGCAGGCCGCTTCCCAAGAGCGGATTGTCGATCCGCAAGATCTGCGTCATGCCGCGCGCCCAGCGGATGCGCTGACCGATGTGCAGGACCAGACGTTCGGTGGCGAGGCCGGCGGACAGGCGAGCGCTGATATAGGCGGTATTCCAGCCCATGCGTTGCAGCTTGAGCGCGGTATGCGCGTCCTCGGTCACGGTTTCGCCGGCGAACCCGTTGGTCTGGGTCAGGGCTTCCCGGCGGATGACCGCGCAGGAGCCGCAGAAGAAAGCGGCGTTCCACAGGTCGTTGCCGCCCTGGACCGGGCCGTAGAACAGGTCGCCTTCGCCCGGCAGATCCTCGACCGTGCGCAGGTTGCGCTGGACGGGGTCGGGCGAATAGAAATGGTGCGGCGTCTGCATCAGGGCGAGTTTCGGGTCCTTCTGGAACCAGCCGACGGTCATCTGCAGGAAGGCCCGCGTGGGCACATGGTCGCAATCGAAGATCGCGATGAGGCTGCCGTTGGTCTTCTTCATCGCGGCGTTCAGATTGCCCGCCTTGGCGTGCAGATTGTCGGCGCGGGTCAGGTAACCGCAGCCCACCTGACGGGCGAAGGCGCGAAATTCCGCGCGGCGCCCGTCGTCCAGGATGAAGACGCGGAAACGGTCCCGGGGATAATCCATGTCCATCGCCGCGAAGACTGTGTTCCGCACGATGGTCAGGCTTTCATTATAGGTCGGGATGAAGACGTCGACGAACGGCCATTGGTCGGGTTCGCCCTCAATCTCCACCACCGGCCGTTCCAGGGGCCAGCTTGTTTGCAGGAAGCCAAGCAGCAAGATGATCCAGGCGTAGATTTCCGCGAGGTAGAGGCCCGTGCCGAGCAGAAATTCGGGCAAGGTGCCGAATTCCAGCGTCCGCGTCGTGCGCCAGAAAATGTAGCGGGTCGATACCAGGATCGACAGGATGCCGAGCGCCAGCGTGGCCTTTCGCGTGCGCGAATGACCCAGAATGATGGCGCCCGCGATGGTGATGCCGGTGAAAAGCCATTGCGCTTCGAGGTCGAGCGGGACGCCGACGACCAGAAGCGAAAGGAGCGCGGCGCCCAGCGCGGCGGCACCCTTGACGAGCGGCGACGATGCGAATGTCACGAGATCCGGTCCGCCTCTGCTTCCAGTCCGGCGCGCGCCTCGATGCGCTTCGCCACTTGCGCCACGTCGCTGAGCGCGGCGCTGGCGGGCGCGTATTTCCCGATGGGTTCGAACATCGCCGCCGCCTCGTTCACCGCTTCATCCCGCCGGATCGTGCCGATCAGGCGATCCCCCAGCAATTCCCGCAAAAAAATATGGGTATGGCGAGAGAAGCGATGCGTATCGTCGAGCTGATTCAGGACGAAAACGGTGCGGGGCAGCTCGACCGCCGGCGTATCCGCCTGAATCTTGCCCAGGGATGCAAGCGAGGCGGGTTGAGGCAGAAGCGTACAGATCTGGAGGAGCGCATGGGGAAGCAGCAGGTCTTTTGTTTCCCTGTCGCCTGCGGCGACATCGGCGACATGGATTTTCCGTCCCGAAAAAGGCGTGCGCCCCTCGCGCAGCGCCGCGACGAAATCCCTGTCCCGCGCCAGCTGATAAGCGGACGACAGTTCGACGCCCGCGACCGCCAGGCCACCGCCTCCACCGCTGCGAAATTCCGCCAGGGTCTGACTGGGCAAGAGGCCGAAATACAGCTTGAGCGCATCCTGATAGGTGAAATCCAGGGCGACGGCGTCATGCCCGTTGCGCGCCAGATGCATGGCGACATGCGCCGCGACAAAGCTGTTGCCCGTCCCACCTTTCGGGGAATGGCAGAGGATCAGCGGCATCAGTCCGTCTCCTCCGCATCGTCCCTGGAAAGCCGCTGGAGGAATGCATTGAGTTCCCCCTGCTTCTCGCGGCGCGATGCGAGCTGATCGGTGCCATATTGTTCGAAAAGCCCATATTCCGGGGTGACGCCCGCTGACGCCCTGGCGGCGGACGGCATGATGTCTTCCATATTTCGGGCCGCGAGCGCGGAGACGGGCTTGCCGACGATTCGGTCGTCCGTCAGCAGGGCCTCGAAAATGGGCCACAGCTCCATATCCGCGAAATTATCGGTGAACTCGCGATATCGAAAATCCTTGCGCCCCAGGCGCGCGAGGAGATTGGCTGCATCCGATCGCATCAGAACCCCTTCCTATATCGACCGCTATATATCCGTCGATTAAAAGTCTTTTCAACGGTTTGGAAAGAGGGACGTGCATTAAATATCGTTGTTGAAACGAAATGATTCCGGTTCGAAGTCTTCCTCATGCTGGGAAGCAGAACCCGGTGCGTATAGGTGGTTGGTCTTTAGCTGTGGGCGGGCCGTTGCCGGCGATCTTGATTATCGCGGTCTTTTTAACGATGGCCGCCATGACTTGGGCGACCGGCATATGTTGATGGCGGACCTTTCCGGTTCGTTCTGCGAGGGTCGGAATGCGCGGACAATTCAGGCCGCGGTCTGGATTGGCGTCATGCAATCGTGGCCCCGGCGTCGCTGCCTTCCAGCCCATCTGCGCATCCTGTCTCTACAGGGGTTCGGCGGCTGTCGGCTCGGCATGGGCGAAGGTCGGCGCGGCGGTGTCGTAGGCATCGAAATCGGGCTTCGCGAGCTCTTGCGCATAGCGTGTCATTCCGTGCGGCCATTGCGTCACGTTCAGCCCGTTTTGCGCCCGGTAATATCCGTTGACGGCGCCCTGCCATGGACGGACGGCGCCGATCTCGTCCTGCAGGCGCGTATTATACCGGTCCATCGCCTCCGGGCGGAGGTCGATCCAGTCCAGATCCTCCCGTTCCATGCGCTCAAGATGCCGGACCGCATAGTCCGTCTGCCGCTCGATGTTGAAAAGGATGGACCCATTATTGGTATTGGGGCCGTAGAGCATGAAAAGATTCGGAAAACCGCTGATCGTAATGCCCCGATAAGCTCGTGCGCCATCGCGCCACAGTTCATCGAGCCGCCGTCCGTCGCGGCCGGTCACATCGACCACCGAGAGAAAGCGGGTGGTTTCGAACCCGGTCGCCAGGATCATCACGTCGACCGGCCGTTCCTGGCCATCCGCGGTCACGATCGTGGATGCCGTGACATGGTCGACGGGTTCCGTCACAAGTTCGACATTGGGTCGATTGAAGGTCGGAAACCAGTCGCTCGATACGAGCGGCCGCTTGGCTCCGAACAGGAAATCCGGCCGCAGCCTGTCCCGCGTCCCGGCATGGGCGACGACCGATAGGGCCTCGTCGCAATCCCTCTGGCCCTGCGCCAGCAATTCCGGGTCCTCGAACCCGCAGATCGCGTCGACCCAGTCGAATATCAGCGATCTGTCTTCGCGCATGGCCTGTTCATTGCCGATCAGGCGCTGGCGCTCTTCGGCCGTATATTCCTCGCGCGGGCGCACATGATTGGGCGTGCGCTGATAGATTTGCAGGTGCCGGACATGGGGGGCGATTTCAGGCACGAACTGCACGGCGCTTGCCGCGCTCCCGATCACGGCGACATTGCGGTCGGCGAGGTCGATGGAGCGATCCCAGCGCGCCGAATGCATGACCGCGCCGCCGAATTCCGAGAGGCCGGGAATATCCGGCATGGCAGGCGCATTGAACAGGCCGACGGCGCCGATCAGGACCTCCGCCTCTATCCGCGTGCCGTCCGAAAGCGTGAGATGCCAGCAGGCGGCATCCTCGTGCCAGGTGGCGGACCGCACCTCGGCGCCGAACCGGAGATGCGGCGCCAGCCCCCAATCTTCCACCACGGACTCGAGATAGGCGAGGATTTCGGCCTGCGACGCATAGCGTTCGGTCCAGTCCGTCTTGATGGCGAACGAGAAGGAATAGAGGCTGGAGGGAACGTCGCAGCGGCAGCCCGGATAGATATTATGGCGCCACGTCCCGCCCACGCCGTCGGCTTTTTCGATAATGACGAAATCGTCATAGCCAGCTTCCTTGATCTTGATGCCCGCGCAAATGCCGCCCGGCCCCGCCCCGATGATCGCCACCCGCTTCATATCGCTCACCCTCCTGACCTCTTCGCGCACCAGCGCGCGGGATAGCCGCTGTCGATCACGCGCTCCGTGCCCGTCGAACCGATCCTATTCAGTAAATCAATTTAACTTAACGGTAAAGTTATGTAAAGTGCCGCACATTTGGGCTATGGAACCCCTGGATGCGACTGAACGGGAATCGGGTTTTGGTAGCGGGCGGGCAGGCGAAGAAGGGGACGAAACCCGTGGGACGGGGCGGCAGGCCGACGCGGGAGGATGCCAGGCTGAAAGGCTTGCGGATTCTGGATATGGCGGCGGCGATCTTTGCGCGCGACGGCTATACGGGCACGTCGATCGACCGGATCGCGGAGGCCGCCCATGTCGGCAAGCCCACCATCTATGCGCGATATGGCAGCAAGGCCGATCTGTTGAAATCGGTGATCCAGCATGTCCTTGACAATCACCTTGCGGACATCGGCGAAGAAGGCCTGTCCCAACCGATGGATGTGGGACTGACGGTCATATTGACGAATATCATCGCGGCTTCGACGGAGCCGGTCTTTCTGGGCGTCTTTCGGCTCTTTTTAAGCGACGCGATCAAGTTCGAGGAAATTTTCGAAGCATTTCGCGCGACCATGGAGAACCAGACCAAGAAGCGCCTGATAACCTATATTGCGCGTCATCCCGAACGGACCCAACTCACCGGTTCGGTCGAAGAAGTGGCCGAAACCCTGCTGGAGTCCGCCAGCGCGATCGTGATGATGGCATCGACCCGGCCGGGTTTCCGGGAGGCACTGTTTGCCGAGGCCGAAGCGTCCCGCATCGTTCGGACCTTGCTCTATGGATTTGTCAGACGCGATTGATAGCAGGGTGATAAGGGGACGGGGTGAACCGGGCGGGACCTTCAATCCGCTTCTGTCCCTCGGCAGGGCGCCGCGTCCCACTTGTCGCGCAGGCCGGGCCACACCATATCCGGGATATGCGGTCATAGCGCAGAAAGGCGAGCCATGGAAAGACGGCTACTTCAAATCGAGAAGGCCTGGGAACAGGCGCTCGGCGATATTTTCCAGCCCTATGTCGACCTGAAACGCGAACCCACGGCGAAGGCGATGGAGGCCTTCCGCGCGGTGCTGGGGTCATCCAGCGACAACGACATCCGCCGCCATATCGCCAAGACGGCGGCGCGGCAGGGATCGACCTTCCTCAGCCGCTATCTGGTCGAGGAGGACTGGCGCAGGCCCTCCACGCCCTGACGCCCTTTATCGGGCGGCGATCGCCTTGGGTTGAGGCAGTGGCGGCGCACCCGTCCCCAGAGTGGCGAGATATTTGATGAGCGCCGCCCGGTCGGCCGGATTGCGCAGCCCCGCGAAGGTCATCTTCGTCCCCGGCACCTCGCGTGCCGGCGCGGCGAGGAACGCGAACAGATTTTCATAGCTCCAGCTGCCGCGATGCGCCTGCATGGCGGACGAATAGGCAAAGCCCGCATGGCTCGCCACCGGCCGCCCGACCACGCCCCACAGGTTCGGCCCGATGCGATTGGGGCCGCCCTGGCTGAAATCATGGCAACTCATGCAAAGCTGCACCTTCTGCTTGCCCGCGCCCGCATCCGCGCTGGCGAGCAGGGCGCCCAGGTCGGGCGGCGGCGCAGGCGCGGCGCCCGCCGCGCTTCCGGCCACGGCTACCGGCGCCTTGCCCCGCATGTCGCGGTGATAGGCGATCACCCGGCTGCCTTCCCCGGCCTCGCTGAAACCGGCGGGCCAGTCGCGCTGAATCGAGGCCATGTCGACGCGCGGCGGCATGTCCTCCATCGGCTTATAGGCCAGTTCCCCGGGCCTGACCCGGTTATAGAGCTTGTCGCTGAACCAGCCGAGGCCCAGCGCCGTCACCGACGCCCCCGCCACGCACAGCGCCACCGTCATCCCGACCATCCGATGCATGGTTCAGCCCCCTCCGCCCATGAAGATCGCGCGGGTCCAGAAGGCGTAATTCGCCTCGATCGTCATGATCCGCACCAGCACCAGCAGCAGCAAAGGCGGCACCAGTATCGCGTAGATCAGCGACAGCCGTTCCCACGCCATATGCATGAAGATCGACAGGATCAGCCCGGCCTTCAGCAGCATGAAGGTCACGATCAGCGTCCAGCGCACGATCCCCTGCACATGCATATAGTCCACCAGATAGGACATGGCGCTGAGCAGGAACAGCAGGCCCCAGACCTTGAGGTACAGGCTGATCGGATGCTGCTGGCCGTCATGGGCGGTATCGGAAGGGATGGGCGGACTGTCCTGCATGGCGCACCTCACCAAAGATAGAAAAAGGCGAAGATGAAAACCCAGACCAGATCGACGAAATGCCAGTACAGCCCGGCAATCTCGACCGCGCTATAATCGCCCGTCCGGTCATAATGTCCCCGCGCCACCTTGGACGCGATGATCAGCAGCAGGATGACGCCGCAGGTCACATGCAGTCCGTGGAAGCCGGTGATCATGAAGAAACTGGCGCCGAATTGCGGCGCGCCCATGGGATTATACCATGGCCGCACGCCTTCTTCGAAGATCAGCTTGCTCCATTCGAAGGCCTGCATGCTGAGGAAGGTCAGGCCGAACAGCGCGGTCAGCAGCATGAGCGTCGCCGTCTTGCGCCGGTCGCGCCGGTATCCGAAGTTGACCGCCATCGCCATGGTGCCGCTGGAACTGATGAGCGCAAAGGTCATGATCGCAATCAGCACGAGCGGGATGTCCTGCCCGCCGATATTCAGCGCGAAGACTTCCGCCGTATTGGGCCAGGGCAGCACGGCGGACGCCCGCATCGTCATGTAACCGGTCAGGAAGCAGGAGAAGATGAAGGTATCGCTCAGCAGGAAGATCCACATCATCGCCTTGCCCCAATGGGTATGGCGGAAGACTTCCTGGTCGGCGGACCAGTCGGCGGAGATTTCCCGCAGCGTGGGACCTATGACTTCCCTATTGGTGATTTCTCGAGCCATGACGGTCCATCCTCACGTCGACAGCAACAAAACGGCCAGAACCAACCAGACGATCAGCAGGAAATGCCAGTACAGGGCGCACAAGGCGATATTGCGCATGTTCGCCGCCGCCAGCGCCCGCCCGGCGGCGACCAGCCCGCCCATCAGGTGCAGCCCGTGCAGCGCCGTGAGCAGATAGAAAAAGGCATTGGCCGGATTGGCGGACAGATAATAGCCCGCCGCCTGATAATGCCGCCACAGCAGCAGCTGCCCGGCGAGGAACACCATGCCCAACGCCGCCCCCATGATCGCCGCGCCCCCCCGATGCGTCCGCCGCGCCCCCTCCCATGCAAGGCTGCTCGCGATCAGCACCAGCGTGTTGATCCACAGCAGCGGCGGATCGGGCATGGGCTTCCAGTCATGGACATGATCCCCGCCGCCATGCAGCCCCATGCGCATCAGATAGGCCGCGACCAGCAATGTGAACATCACCGTCGCCACGCCGAAATAGGCCAGCGTCCCGACCGTGCCCGCCGAGGGGCGCTCTCGCTCCACCGGCTGCGCGCCCGGCTCCCAGCTTTTCTCCGTCAGGCGGGCAAGGATCGTCATGCGCGCGGCTCCGGCTCACGCGGCTCCGTCTGGGGTATGAAGTCGCGCGGCGCTCCGGGCACGCTATAATCATAGGCCCAGCGATAGACGGTCGGCAGATGCGGTCCCCAATTGCCATGGGCGGGCGGCGTGTCGGGCGTCTGCCACTCCAGGCTGGCCGCGCCCCAGGGATTGGGATCGGCCTTCGGCCCCCGGAACAGGCTCCAGATCATGTTGTAGAAGAACAACCCCTGCGCGCAGAAGACGATCAGCGCGGCAATGCTGATCCATTCATTGGCCAGATGCACCGACGGGGGGATGAAGTCCGCCTGACCCAGTGCATAATAACGGCGCGGCACGCCCAAAATGCCGAGATAATGCATCGGGAGGAAAATCGCATAGACGCCGATGAAGGTGATCCAGAAATGCATCTTCCCCAAGCTGTCGTTCCACATCCGCCCGAAGATTTTGGGATACCAGTGGTAGATCGCACCGAAGATCACCAATATCGGCGACACCCCCATCACCATATGGAAATGCGCGACGACGAAGAAAGTGTCGGACAACGGCACGTCGACACTGACATTGCCCAGAAACAGCCCCGACAAGCCGCCATGGATGAAGGTGAAGATGAAGGCGATGGCGAACAGCATCGGCACGCGCAGGTGAATATCGCCGCGCCACAATGTCAGCAGCCAGTTATAGACCTTGATCGCGGTCGGAATGGCGATGATCAGCGTCGATGTGGCGAAGAAGAACCCGAAATAAGGGTTCATGCCCGACACATACATATGATGCGCCCAGACGAGGAAGCTCAAGGCGCCGATGATGACGATGGCCCACACCATCATCCGGTATCCGAAGATATTGCGCCGCGCATGGACGCTGATCAGGTCCGACACGATGCCGAAGGCGGGCAGGGCGACGATATAGACTTCGGGATGGCCGAAGAACCAGAAGAGATGCTGGAAGAGGAGGGGACTGCCGCCCTGCGTCGGCGTGATCGCGCCCATGGATTGCATCGTAGGCATGAAGAAACTGGTGCCCGCCAGATGATCGAACAGCATCATGATCGCCGCGACGAACAAAGCGGGGAAGGCCAGCAGACCCATCACCGAAGCGGTGAAGATGCCCCACACCGACAAAGGCATCCGCATCAGCGTCATGCCCCTGGTCCGCGCCTGCAACACCGTGGTCACATAGTTGAGGCCGCCCATGGTGAAAGCCGCGACGAAGATGGCGAGGCTCACCAACATGGTGACGATGCCCCATTGATGCCCCGGCGTCCCCTCGCTGATCGCTTGTGGCGGATAGAGCGTCCATCCCGCGCCGGTCGGCCCGCCCGGCACGAAGAACCCCGCCACCAGCACGATCACCGAGAGCAGGTAGAACCAGTAGCTGAGCATATTGACGAAGGGGAACACCATGTCCCGCGCCCCGATCATCAACGGGATCAGATAATTTCCGAAACCGCCCAGCAGCAGCGCGGTCAGCAGATAGACCACCATGATCATGCCGTGCATCGACACGAATTGCAGGTAATTGTCGGGCTGGATCGCCGGGAACGCCCCCGGAAAGCCCAGTTGCAGCCGCATCAGCGCCGACAGCACCAGCGCGACCAGCCCGATGCCGATGGCGGTGCAGCTATATTGGATGGCGATGACCTTGTGATCCTGGCTCCAGACATATTTGGTGACCCAACTGTGCGGATGATGCAGCGGGCGCAGGTCGTCAGCCAGGGTGGTAGCCATCAGCGAATGCTCCAGGAGGTGGGCGTAGAGCAGGCATTAGCCTTGAGGATCAGGATCGACATCGCGGCCGGCGGCGCTTCCGCCAAAATCTGGTTGAAGCTGGTCTGCTGCGCCTGCCACGCCGCAAAAGCCCTGGGCGTGTCCACCACCACCTTGCCGCGCATGGCATGGTGGCCCGTGCCGCACAGTTCGGCGCAGAGAATGTCGAACGTGCCCGTCCTGATCGGCGTCAGCCAGAAATAGGTGACGATGCCGGGCACCATGTCCATCTTCGCGCGGAATTCCGGCACGTAGAAATCGTGCAGCACATCCTTGGACCGCAGCACGATCTTCACCGGCTTGCCGACCGCCAGATGCAGATCGCCGCCCTCGACCACCAGATCGTCGCGGCCATAGGGGTCGAGCGGATCGAGCCCCAGCCCATTGTCCGGCGTGATGAACTTGACCCCCGCCGCGCCCAGCACGCCATCGGGTCCGGGATAGCGGAAGGACCATTGCCATTGCTGGCCGACCGCCTCGATCACGGTGGCGTCCTTGGGCACCGACACATATTTGCCCCATGCGGCGAGACCCGGCGCCAGCATCCCGGCGATGCCGATGGCGGTCCAGAGCGTCAGCCGCTTCTCCAGCGAAGGATTTTCCGGCTCATAATGCGCCTTGTACCCCAGCCCCCGATATTCCGGGCGATGGCGATATTTGACCAGCGCCCATGCGAGGAACAGGTTCAGCCCGACAAAAGCGGCCGCGCAAATCCACAGCGTCACGTCGAGCGCGGAATCGATCGATCCCCAATTGGATGCGATGGGCGTGCGCCACCAGGGACTGAACAGGTGAAAGGCTACCGAGCCGATGACAAGCATGGCGATGGCTACCGCAACCGGCACAAGCCCTCTCCCACAAATGCAGGCGCTCGCAGCCTATGAACTCGGCATTTTCGAGTCGCCCCGGCAATAACCGCCGGGACAAACTATAGAAAAAATGCCGATGGGGGAAGCGGGCGACACAGGGCGGGCGACGCCGCCTTCCTCGATCAGATTGACGCGATGATATTGCCGCACATGTCATCGGTAGAGAAATCTTTCACGAATATCGCCATGATCCTCAGATCGTTTCCCTTTAGGTCGAGCAATAATTCCATATTGATGAAAAAAATGGAAAATTTAACTTCCAAATCATTCGCGATATTTTTGTATATTAAGGATTTATGCCATTATTGATCGTGAAGTAATGACCATAAGTCTCGATAAATTATTGGATTTATTATGTATATCGTAAGATATATACTTTAAAGTAGACCTGATTTAAATCAAGAAATAAGATTTTATTAACCGACAATATTTAAACCCCTTCCCTGGTCTGACGATGCCTTGCGCTCAGAAAGGGAATGGGAATGGTCGGCGGGTCGATGGGGCGATTGCTGCGCGACAGGACGGGCAATGTCCTGATGATGGCGGCTGCATCCATGCCCATATTGGTCGGCGCGGCCGGTCTGGCGACCGATACCGTGCAATGGACCTTGTGGAAGCGGCAGATTCAGCGCCAGGCGGATAGCGCCGCTCTTGCCGGGGCCTATGCGCTGGCGCAGGGTTTCAGTGCATCGGCCAGCGCGACGTCCGACATCAATCGCCTGTCGCTGGTCACCCTGTCGCAGACGCCGACCATCGAAAACGCTCCCACCGCAGGCGCCTATGCCGGCAATAACAGCGCGGTGCGCGTGGTGCTGCAAACCACGCGGGACCTGCCCTTTTCCAAGATGCTGGGGGTGAAGGCGCCGGTCATTTCCGGCGATGCGACGGCGGCGGTCATCAG
Source organism: Sphingobium estronivorans (assembly GCF_008692605.1). Taxonomy (GTDB): domain Bacteria; phylum Pseudomonadota; class Alphaproteobacteria; order Sphingomonadales; family Sphingomonadaceae; genus Sphingobium; species Sphingobium estronivorans. The sequence continues at coordinate 115,421 of NZ_LFCT01000015.1, read as the reverse complement.
TCAGGGCGAATATTGCATCGTCTCGCTCGAAAAAACGAGCGCGGTGGGCATCACCCTTCAGGGCAACGCCACGGTCGATCTGGGCTGCGGCATCGCCACCAATTCGCGCTCGTCCAACGCGGTTTCGGCGGGCGGCAGCAGCACGGTGACGGCCAACCCGGTCGCGGCGGTCGGCGGTCTGCAATCCAGTTCCAACTATGTCGCGCCGACCACGCTGCTGCCCTATACCATCCCCCAGCCGGACCCCTATGCCGCGCTGCCGACGCCCAGCGTCTCCGGCTGTTCGGGCAAGGTCAGCGTCAATCCGAACGGCAGCAGCTCGATCGGGCCCGGCTGCTACAAGGGCTTTGACATCAAGGGCACGCTGAACATGGCGCCCGGCACCTATTATGTCGATGGCAGCAGCTTCAGCGCCAATGCGCAGGCGGTCATCAACGGCACCGGCGTCACCATCATCCTGACCAGCAGCAATGCCGCCACCAATCCCAGCCAGATCGCCACGGTGGACATTAACGGCGGCGCGACGATCAACCTGTCGGCGCCGACCAGCGACACCTATTCCGGCGTCCTCTTCTACCAGGACCGGCGCGCGCTGGATTCGGCCACCAACAAGATCAACGGCAATTCCAGTTCCTCCTATCAGGGCGCCATCTATTTCCCGTCGCAGGAGCTGCAATTCAACGGCACGGCGGGCATGACCACCAAATGCATAAAGATGGTCAGCCGTCGCGTCATTTTCACCGGCAACAGCCAGATCGTCAATCAATGCGCCGGGACGGGCACCACGCCGATCACCGGTTCGCTGGTCAAGCTGGTCGGCTGACATGCAGCGTCTTGCCTCGAACCAGTCCGGCACCAGCACCGTCGAACTGGCGATTGTCCTGCCGGCGCTGGCGCTGCTGACCTTCATGGCGGCGGATGTCGCCATGGCCTTCAAGGCGAAGATCGGCTTGCAGCGCGCGGCCGAGCGCACGGCGCAGATGGCGACCGCCGCGGGCATCAATGGCGCGGCCTATGGCACCGATAATCTGAAAGCCGATGCGGCCGCCGCGGCGGGCGTCGCGACCGGCAATGTCAACATCACCAAGACCCTGCTGTGCAACGGCGTCCAGAGCGCGTCCGACCCATGCCCGGACGGTCAGCAGATATCGCGCTATGTCGCGATTGGCATTACGGGGACCTATATGCCGATGTTCGCCAAGCTCGCGCCCGGCACCAGATGGTCGGCCCAGGGGATCGCGCTCAGCGGCTCCGCATCGGTGCGGATGCAATGATCCGCCTGCTTCGCAACCAGCGCGGGGCGGCGGCCCTGGAATTCTGTCTCGCCTTGCCGCCTTTCCTGATGCTGCTGATGGGCGCGCTTCAACTCGGCATCATCGCCTCCGCGCGCACCGGCCTGCAACATGCGGTGGACGAAGGCGCGCGCTATGCCTCCATCTATCCGGCGCCGACCGACGCGCAGGTCATCGCCAGGGTGAAGAGCCGTGAATTCGGCCTGGACCCGGCCTATACCAACGACCCGACGATCGTCCCCGGCACCCAATATGGCGTTGCCTACCGGGAAATCACCATGACCTATTCCCGGCCGCTGGATTTCATCCTGTTCAAGACGGCGCCGCTGTCGGTCAGCTATACCCGCCGGTCTTACTGAGCGCTCAACTGGCCTCACTTACCGGACGGGCTGTCGCACCGCCCTTCTGCCCGGCAGGACGACTATGCAGGGGAAGCCGTTCCGCATTCCCAGCACAGATTGTCCCCCCATCGATGAAACTGCCTCGCTTCTTTTCCTCGACCGCCTGCGACATGGCCATCGATCTTGGGACCGTCAACACGGTCATCTATGTGCGCGATCGCGGCATCGTCCTCGACGAGCCATCCGTCATCGCCATCGAGACGCGCGACGGCATCCGCAAGGTGAAGGTCGTCGGCAATGAAGCCAAGCTGATGATGGGCAAGACCCCCGCCGGCATTCAGGCCATCCGCCCCCTGCGCGACGGCGTGATCGCCGACATCGACGTGGCCGAACAGATGATCAAGCATTTCATGGACAAGGCGCTAAACGGCCACAGCCGCTTCGGCCGCCGCCATGAAGTGGTGATCTGCGTGCCGACCGGCTCCACCATGGTCGAACGCCGCGCCCTGCGCGACGCCGCCTCCAATGCCGGGGCCTACAAGGTCCAGCTGATCGAGGAACCGATGGCCGCCGCCATCGGCGCTTCGTTGCCCGTCACCGAACCGCGCGGCGCGATGGTGGTCGATATTGGCGGCGGCACGACGGAAGTGGCGGTCCTGTCGCTGCGCGGCATCGCCTACAGCAGCTCGGCGCGGGTCGGCGGCGACCGGCTGGACGACGCCATCGCCTCCCACATCCGCCGCACCCATAATCTGATGATCGGCGAAGCCACGTCCGAACGGGTGAAGTGCGAACTGGGCGCCGCCACCCCGCCCGAAGGCGAGGGCCGCCGCATGGTCGTGAAGGGCCGGGATCTGGTCAATGGCCGCCCGGCGGAAATGACGATCGGGGAAGCGGAGATCGTCGACGCCCTGGCCGAACCAGTGGGCCAGATCAAGATGGCGGTGATGACCGCGCTGGAACAGACCGCGCCGGAACTGTCCGCCGACATCATCGACGAAGGGATCACCCTGACCGGCGGCGGCGCGCTGCTCCAGCGGCTCGACGAAGCGCTGTCCGATGCGACCGGCCTGCCGGTCACCGTCGCGGACAAGCCGCTGATGTGCGTGGCGATGGGCGCGGGCAAGGCGCTGGAAGACCGCGCCTATGACGGCGTGCTGACGGTTAACTGAACTCCTTCCCCCGTTCCCGCCCATGCAGGAACGGGGGAAATCGATCCTTATCCCTGCCGGCCGTAAGCGATCACCGTCTCCACCTCGGCCCGGTCGCCCAGCACGACGCCGACGCGCTGGTGCAGTCCGGTGGGCGTCACTTCCATGATCCGGTCGAAGCCGTTGCTGGCCGCGCCGCCGGCCTGCTCGACCAGGAAGGACATGGGGTTCGCCTCATACATCAGCCGCAGCCGCGCCTTGCCGGCTTCGCGATGATCGGCGGGATAGAGGAAGATGCCGCCCCGCTTCAGGATGCGATGCACGTCCGCCACCATCGAAGCGGTCCAGCGCATGTTGTAATCCTTGCCCAGCGGCCCCTCGGTCCCCTGGATGCGTTCCTCGATATAGCGGGCGATGCCCGGCGACCATTGCCGCCGCCGCGCCATGTTGATGGCGAATTCGGCATTGCCCTGCGGCATCTGCATCGGCCCGTCGGTCATCCGCCACGACCCGATCTCGCGGTCCAGCGTGAATTCGTAGACGCCCGTGCCGACCGTCAGCACCAGCAGCGTCTGCGGCCCGTAGATCGCATAGCCCGCCGCGACCTGCTGCGTGCCGGGCTGGAGGAAGTCCTGCTCCGTCACTTCGCGGCCTGAACATTCCTCCGGCGCCTTCAGCACGGAAAAGATGGTGCCGACGCTCAGGTCGACGTCGATATTGCTGGACCCGTCGATCGGATCGAACATCATCAGATATTCGCCCTTGGGATAGCGGTTGGGGATGCGATGGATCGTCTCCATCTCCTCCGACGCCATGGCGGCGAGATGCCCGCCCCATTCATTGGCGTCCAGCAGCAGTTCATTGGCGATCACGTCCAGCTTCTTCTGAACCTCGCCCTGAACATTCTCGCTGCCCAGGCTGCCGAGCACTTCGCCCAGCGCGCCCTTGGACACGCTGTGGCAGATCGTCTTGCAGGCGCGGGCGACGGTTTCGATCAGCAGGCGCAGCTCGGACGGGATGGCATTGGCCTCGCGCTGCTGCTCGATCAGGAAACGGGTCAGGGTGACGGACTGCATAGGCGCTATACTCGCTCAAGAGGGAATGGCGGGCGGACGCACGCCATGCAAGGAATTGGCGAACGCCGTAGCCGCCGGAACGGCAACAGAAAAGCGCCAATTCGCGACGCGGACGGGACGGAGGATGACCCGTTCACGCATCGAGGCTGGCCGCGACCTCCGCGCCATGCGCAAACCGCGTCGCTTCCTGCACCTGTTCGCGTGAAGGACGGATGCCGGTATAGAGCGCGAACTGCTCGACCGCCTGGAGCACAATCACTTCGCCGCCGGAAATGACGGCCTTGCCCGCCGCCCGCGCGGCCCGGACAAAGGGCGTCTCGACGGGCAAGGCCACCACGTCGAAGGCGGTGTCGCAGGCCGCGATCAACTCTGGCGGAAAGGCCAGCGCCTCGCTATCCGCCCCCTCCATGCCCAGCGGCGTCGCATTGATGAGCAGGGGCGCAGCGGTTTCGGGCACATCCGTCCGCCACGCATAGCCATATGGCTCCGCCAGCGCCCGGCCCGCCGCTTCATGGCGCGCGACGATGACGCCATCGCCGAACCCCGCATCGCGCAGCGCCGCCGCCACGGCCTTCGCCATGCCGCCGCTCCCGCGCAGCAGGAAGGGCAGGGGCTTGGGCATCCGCCGCTTCAGCAGATCGCGCACCGCCGCATAGTCGGTGTTATAGCCGGTCAGCACGCCGTCATCGTTGACGATGGTGTTCACGCTCTCGATCGCCCGCGCCGATTCCGCCAGCCCGTCGATCAGCGGGATCACCGCCTCCTTGAACGGCATGGAAATGGCGCAGCCCCTGATCCCCAACGCCCGGATGCCGCCAATGGCCGCAGGCAGGTCCGTGGTGCTGAAACTCTTGTAGACATAATCCAGCCCCAGCAGGTCATAGAGCCGGTTGTGCAGCCGCGACCCCGCATTGCCGGGGCGCGCGGACAGGGACATGCACAATTGCGTATCGCGGCCGATCGGGGGCTTCATGCCTGTTTCCTGTTCGTGCGGACGGGCGCGGCGCTGGAGCCGCGCGCGATGAGTTTTCCGGCCAGCACGACCTTGCGCGCCGCCGCCTGAGGATGGTCGATCCGGTCGACCAGCATCGCCATCGCCGTGCGACCGATCTCCTCCACCGGCTGCGCGATCACGGTGATGCCGCCGCCCACCAGTTCCATCCAGTCATCATTGTCGAAGCCCGCCAGCGCCACATCCTGCGGCACCGACCGCCCCGCCGCATGCACGGCCCGCATCACCGCCATCAGCATGACGCCGTTGCTGGCGATCAGCGCGCTGGGCGGATCGGCGCGGTTCAGCAGGTCCGTCACCCGCCGCTCGGCCTCGCCCGGCCCATGGACGACGGACAGCGCTTCGGCCTCCAGGCCCAGGGCCGCCGCTGACTGCTCGAAGCCTGCGCGCCGCTCGATGCCGGTGGAACTGGCCGCGCCGAACAGCCCCGCGATCCGCCGGTGGCCCTGTTCGTGCAGATGCTCGACCAGCATCGCCGCCATGGCGCCATTGTCCAGAACCACCCGATCATGCGTCCACCCCGATCCGGCGCGGTCGATCAGCACGACAGGGAAATCCAGCTTCATCTTCGCCCGGTCGCCTCCTTGCCGGGTCGGGGCCAGGATCACCCCCGTGACCCGTTCCTCCTGCATCAGTTGCAGATACATGGCCTCCTTGGCGGGGTCCTCATCGGTGTTGCACAGGATCACCCGCTGGCCGCGCGCATAAGCGATGTCCTCCACCGTCCGCGACACGGCGGTGAAGAAGGGGTTGCGAATATCGGCCACGATCAGGGCGATGGTGTTGCTGTGCTTCGAACGCAGCCGCCGCGCCGCCAGATTGGGCCGGTAGCCGGTCGATTGGACCGCCGCCAGCACCCGTTCCTTCATCGCCGGATCGACCGACCGGCCCGACAGCACCCGCGACACGGTGGCGGGCGACACTTCGGCGACTCGGGCGACATCCTTGATTCCGACGCTCACAGGGAAATCCTTTTCCTCATCCTATCGTTGGGATGGTCGAAATATGGCCGATTCTTGGGCGGTTTTGCAAGCCGCTTGACAGAATAATCAGAAAACGTTTTCTTAAGAAGTGAGAGGAAGTCATGAAAGGCGTGCATCACATGATCGCTGAACCCCTGGGCGCAGGCACTGGCGCCGGGACCGAGGAGCTGATCCGCATCGGCGCGCAGGCGTCGGGCAAGGAAGACGCCATCCGGCAAGCGGGCCAGCTCCTGGTCGCCGCAGGCTGCGTAGCGCCCGGCTATGAGCAGAGCATGGTCCGGCGCGAGGCGGTGGCGAACACCTATCTCGGCTCCGGCGTCGCCATCCCGCATGGGCTGGGCGAGGACAAGGGGTTGGTGCGTCGCGACGGCATCGTCGTCCTGCAACTGCGCGAGGGGGTTGAATGGAACCCCGGCCAGCGCGCCCATCTGGTGGTCGGCATCGCCGCCAGTTCCGACAGCCATATCGCGATCCTGCGCCGCCTGACCCGCCTCATTCAGGATGAGGCGCGGCTCCAGACCCTGCTCGCGACCGACGATCCGGCGGTCATCGCCGCTGCCCTCGATCAAGACACCGTCCCTTCCGAAGCCCGGCCGCCAGCCAGCGATCTGGCCGAAAGCGTCGAATGGACGGTGGACTATCCGGCGGGTCTGCACGCCCGCCCGGCCTCGACCTGGTCGGAAGCGGCCAAGGCCGGGGCCACCCCCATCCGCATCCGCCATGGCGATGACATGGCCGACCCGCGCAGCCTCGTGTCGCTCCTCCAACTCGGCCTGAAGGCAGGCGACCGCATCCGCATTTCGGCGGACGCCCGCCCGGCGCTGAACCAGTTCATGCGGACCGTTACCGGCCTCACCGCCCGCGAAAAGGCCGATGCCGCCCGCGCCGCCGAAAAGGCGAAGGCGCCGGTGCGCGGCTGGAAGCCGGTTGGCAACCCCGCCATGATCGCGGGCGCCGCCGCCAGCCCCGGCCTTGCCATCGGCCCGGTTCATGTGCTGGCCGCTGCCGAACTGGATGTGCCCGACCAGCCGGTCGACCTCGTCACCGGCGGCGCGCTGCTGAACGATGCGCTGGTCCGCACCCGAGCGCAGATGAAGGCGCTGATCGACGACACCACCCGCCGTCTGGGCGCCGCCGATGCCGCGATTTTCGCGGCGCAGGCGGGGCTGCTGGACGATACCGACCTGATCACACTCACCTGCCAGTTGATGGTGGAGGGCCATGGCGTCGCCTGGTCCTGGCACCGCGCCATCGACCGCATGGCAGGGCAGCTTTCCGCGCTGGGCAATCCAGTGCTGGCTGCACGCGCCGCCGATTTGCACGATGTCGGCCGGCGCGTGTTAGCCCATATCGACCCGGGGCTGGGCGTCGGCACCCTGTCCGAACTGCCCGACCAGCCCTGCGTCATCGTGGCGGCGGACCTGTCGCCTTCGGACACCGCCACGCTGGACACCAGCCGGGTGGCGGGCATCGCGACCGCGCTGGGCGGCCCGACCTCGCACAGCGCGATCCTGGCCCGCACATTGGGCCTGCCCTCGGTCGTCGCGGGCGGCGCGGACCTGTTGACGCAGGCCGCCGGGACCACCGCCATCGTCGATGGCGACAGCGGCCGCATCTGGCTCAACCCCTCCGAAGCGGACATCGCCTCGGCCCGCGACTGGATCGCGGAGATCGCGGTCAAGCGCGCCGCCGAGGAGGCCGAACGCGCCAGCCCGGCGCGCACCGGCGACGGCCATGAACTGGCCATCGGCGCCAATGTGAACCGGCCCGATCAGGTGCCCTTCGCCTTGTCGCAGGGTGGGGAAGGGGTGGGGCTGATGCGCACCGAATTCCTGTTCCTTGAACGCGGCGACAGCCCCGGCGAGGATGAGCAGTTCGCCATTTATCGCGGCATGATCGATGCGCTGGAAGGGCGCCCGCTGATCGTCCGCGCGCTCGACATCGGCGGGGACAAGCAGGTGCCGCATCTCGATCTGCCCAGGGAGGAGAACCCCTTTCTCGGCGTGCGCGGCGCAAGGCTGCTGCTGCGCCGTCCCGATCTGCTGGAACCGCAATTGCGGGCCCTCTACCGGGCGGCAAAGGGCGGCGGCGACCTGTCGATCATGTTTCCGATGATCACCTCGGCCTCCGAACTCATCACCCTGCGCGAACGCTGCGAGGCGATCCGCGCCGACCTCGACGCGCCGCACGTCCCCATCGGCATCATGATCGAGGTCCCCGCCGCCGCCGTGCAAGCCGATGCGCTGGCTGAACATGCCGATTTCTTCTCCATCGGCACCAACGACCTCACCCAATATGCGCTCGCCATCGACCGGCAGAACCCGGATCTGGCGAGCGAGGCCGACAGCCTGCATCCCGCCGTGCTGCGCCTGATCGCCATGACTGTTGAGGGCGCGCGCAGGCATGACCGCTGGGTCGGCGTCTGCGGCGGCATAGCGGGCGATCCCTTCGGCGCGGCGCTGCTGACCGGCCTCGGCGTCAGTGAACTGTCCATGACCCCCCGCGATATTCCCGCCGTCAAGGCCCGCATCCGCGCCAGCACGCTCAGCGACCTCCGCGCGCTCGCCGCCCGCGCCCTTGATGCCACCAGCGCCGCGCAGGTCCGCGCGCTGGACGGGGAGGGTGTGTGATGGCCGTCCTGACCCTCACCCTCCATCCCGCCGTCGACCAGACGGTCACGCTGGACCGCCTCCTTCCCGGCGCCGTCCACCGTGCCCGCGCCGTGCGGCAGGATGCCGGCGGCAAGGGCATCAATGTCGCCAGCTGCCTTGCCGACTGGGGTGTGCCGGTGACGGCCATGGGCCTGCTGGGCGCGGAAAATGCCGCCCCCTTCGACGCGCTGTTCGCCGCCAAGCCGATCACTGACCGTTGCCAGCGCCATCCCGGCAGCACCCGCGTCAACCTGAAGCTGGTGGACCCCAGCGGCACCACCGACATCAACATGGACGGCGCCCCCGCAACCCCGGCGAGCCTGGAAACGCTCACGGCAGCGCTGGAAGCCGCGGCGACCCGTGGCGACCTCGTCATCCTGTCCGGCAGCCTGCCCCCCGGCTGCCCGCCCGACATTTACGCCCGCCTGACCGCGGCACTGAAGGCCAGGGGCGCCCGCGTCCTGCTCGACAGCAGCGGCGAACCGCTCCGCCATGCGCTGGCGGCGGATATTCTGCCCGACATCCTCAAGCCCAATGCCGATGAACTGGCCGAATGGCACGGCGGCCCCGACGATCCGCAGCGCATCGCCACCGGCTTGATCGAACGCGGCGTCGCCCTCATCGCCGTTTCCATGGGCGACCGGGGCGCATTGTTCCTCACCCGTCAGGAAGCGCTGCACGCGCGCTTGCCGGCGGAGCGCGTCGAAAGCACGGTTGGCGCGGGGGATGCCATGGTCGCGGGCCTCGCCGCCGCCCTCGACGAAGGCGCGGGACTGGAGCGGATCGCTCGCCTGTGCACCGCCTTCGCCGTCGGCAAATTGGGCCGCGCAGGCCCCCATCTGCCGGACAAAAGCATAATCGAGGCCCTCGCCGCGCAAGTCGAGACGAAAGCCTTCGGAGGAGAGAAGCAATGAGCAGGATTTTCGCGGTCGTGGAGGCTGGCGAATCCGGCGTCACCGGCGTCCTTGCCGGGGAAGCGCTGCGCAAGGCCGCCCAGGCCGAGGGCCGCGCCATCGAGATCGAGCTGCGCACGGCGCAGGGGGTCATCAACCCGCTGCCGGACAATGCCGATGGCGACCTCCTGCTCATCGCGCCGGAGGGCGCGGACAGCCCCGCCGAAACCCGCCCCCACCGCCGCCTGACGCCGCAGGCCGTACTGGCCGACCCCGCCGCCGCGCTGGCCGGGGGCGGCGCAAGGGACAGCGCGACCCCGCTCGCCCCGTCCCTGACAGGCCCCCGCATCGTCGCCGTCACCTCTTGCCCGACCGGCATCGCCCACACCTTCATGGCCGCCGAAGGGCTGACCGAAGGCGCGCGCCAACTGGGCTATCCCATTCGCATCGAAACCCAGGGCTCGGTCGGCGCGGGCAACCCCCTGACACCGGAAGAAATCGCCGCAGCCGACATCGTGCTGATCGCCGCCGACCGCGAAGTCGACCGCAGCCGTTTCGCGGACAAGCGCGTCTTCGCCTCCAGCACCAAGCCCGCCATCACCGGCGGCGCGAAGCTGATCGAACGCGCGCTTGGCGAGGCGAAGCTCCAGAGCGTTCCCACCGAGCCGACCGTGCCCATGACCAAGGAACGCGCCGGTCCCTACAAGCATCTCATGACCGGCGTATCGTTCATGCTGCCCTTCGTGGTGGCGGGTGGCCTGCTGATAGCGCTGGCCTTCGCGCTGGGCGGCATCCACGCCAATGATGACGCCGCCGCCGGAACGCTGGCCCACAGCCTGTTCCAGATCGGCGCCAAGGGCGGCTTCGCCCTGATCGTGCCTGCGCTGGCGGGCTATATCGCCTTCTCCATCGCGGATCGCCCCGGCATAGCCCCCGGCATGATCGGCGGGATGCTGGCCGCCAATCTCGGCGCGGGCTTCCTCGGCGGCATCGCGGCGGGCTTCATCGCCGGCTATGGCGTCGATGCCCTCAACCGCCTGATCCAGCTTCCCAAGACTCTTCAGGGCCTGAAGCCCGTGCTGATCCTGCCGCTGCTCGGCAGCCTGCTCACCGGCCTCTTGATGATCTACGCGGTCGGCACGCCGGTCGCCATGGCGCTGGCCTTCCTGACGGACTGGCTGCGCGCCATGCAGGGATCGAGCGCGCTGCTGCTGGGGTTGATCCTCGGCGCGATGATGGCCTTCGACATGGGCGGCCCGGTCAACAAGGCGAGCTATGCCTTCTCCGTCGGCCTGATCTCCGCCCAGGTCTACACCCCCATGGCCGCCACCATGGCCGCGGGCATGACCCCGCCGCTGGCGGTCGCGCTCGCCACCCGCCTGTTCCGCAACCGCTTCACGCTGGAGGAGCGCGAAGCCAGCGGCGCCGCCGCCGTCCTGGGCCTCGCCTTCGTGACGGAGGGCGCCATCCCCTTCGCCGCCCGCGATCCGCTGCGCGTCATCCCGGCGCTGATGGCAGGCTCCGCCATTGCGGGCGCCATCTCCATGGGCGCGGGCGTCGAACTCAAGGTGCCCCATGGCGGCCTGTTCGTCCTGCCCATCCCCGGCGCCGTCACCCATGTCGCCGCCTATGCGGGCGCCATCGTCGCCGGAACGCTGGTCAGCGCCATCCTCGTCGGCCTGCTCAAGCGCCCCGCCGCATAAAAGGATTACCCATGCGCAAGACCCTGTTCGGCGCCGCCTGCTGCGCGGCCGCCACCGCCCTCGCCATGCCCGCCGCCCACGCGCAGGAGGTCGATCCCGTCACCTTCTCGCTCAGCTACACCGGCGAAGCGGCCGCCAACCTGTCCGGCGGCCTGCGCCGGGATGCCGCCTATGCCGGGCAGGTCTATGTCGGCGCCGATGTCGATCTCGACCAGATCGCCGGGATCGGCGGCGCGACGATCCACGCCGCCATCACCAACCGCCATGGCGAAAATCTTTCCGCCCTCGCCATCGGCAACAACACCTCCGTGCAGGAAATCTGGGGCACGCAGAACACCCATCTCGCCATTCTCACCTGGCAGCAGACATTCTTCGATGGCGCGCTGGACGTGGAGGCAGGCCGCAGCCAGGCGAACATTCATTTCCTCAACTCGCCGCTCTACTGCAATTTTCAGAGCAACAGCGGCTGCGGCAACCCGACCTTCGTGTTCAAGAACAGCAATTTCACCTATTTCCCCGCCTCAAGCTGGATGATCCACGCCAAGGCCTATTTCACCCCCGAAATCATGCTCCACGTCGGCGCCTATGAGGTGAACCCCGACCGCAAACGGGCCAGCGACCATGGCTTTACCTTCAGCACGAAGAATGCCACCGGCGTCATCGTCCCCTGGGAACTGAGCCACAGCACGGACGCCCATCATTATATTATCGGCGGCTGGTTCGACCGGGGCGACTATGCCGATCCGCTGCGCGACGATCAGGGCGGCGTCGCCATCCTGACCGGCCGCCCGAGCGCGACCCGCCATGGCCGCTCGGGTGTCTATGTGCGCTTCGACCAGAAGCTGACGGGTCCGGATTCGGACAAGGGCCTCAGCCTCTTCGGCGTCGCCATGACCAACCTGTCGGGCCGGGTCGAGGAAAGCCATTTCCTCGAACTGGGTCTTGTCCAGACCGGCACCTTCGCCGGGCGCGACAAGGACACGATGGGCTTCCTCATCAACGACCAGCGGTTCAGCGATCTCGCCATGGAACGGATGCGCGCGGTCGGCGGCCAGCCCCGCCGCCATCAATATATGATGGAACTGGCCTATGGCGCGCAGATGGGTCCCGCCATCCGGCTGTCGCCCAATGTCCAATATATACTGCACCCCGACCAGACCGGCGCGCCCTTCCGCAGCAAGCCGACGAAGGATGCCTTCATCCTTGGCTTCAAATTCACCGTCGATGCGATGGCGTTGCTGCGCAATATCAAGGCTCGATGAGCGGCTCATCGAGCCTTGATATAAGCCCGCGCGGCGCCTGAGCGTTTCCAAGGTGCTGATGCGTCAGCATCATGGCGCCTTGCTAAAAGGCGGCGTAATCACTTCGCCCTGGCGGCGGTGACGATGATCTCCACCTTATAGTCCGGGGTGGCCAGCTTCGCTTCGCCGGTCGCGCGGGCAGGGGCCTCGGCCTCCGCGATCCACGCGTCCCAGACCGCGTTCATTTCGGCAAAGTCATTCATGTCCGCCAGCCAGATCTGCGCCATCAGCATATGGTTCCTGCTGCTGCCGGTGCGCTCCAGCAGGGCGTCGATCTCGGCCAGCACGGCCTTGGTCTGCGCGGTCACGCTCTCGCCCGGCGCGCCGATCTGGCCCGCCAGATAGATGGTGTCGCCATGGATCACGGCCTCGCTCATGCGCGGCCCACGGTCGATACGGGTGATGGTCATGCAAAGTCTCCCTTCAGTCAAGAATAGCGGCTGATCGCCAGATCGGCGGTCTCGATCTCCGGCTTCCGCCCGCCGATGATGTCAGCGATCACCTGCCCCGATCCGCAGGCCATGGTCCACCCCAATGTACCATGGCCCGTGTTGAGATAGAGGTTCGAAATCCCGGTCGGCCCGATCACCGGCGTGCTGTCCGGCGTCATCGGCCGCAGTCCCGACCAGAAGCTGGCCTGGCCCAGATCGCCCGCGCCCGGAAACAGCGACCCCATCGAATATTCCAGCGTATCGCGCCGCGCCTTGGGCAGCCCCCTGGAATAGCCCGACAACTCCGCCATCCCGCCGACCCTGATCCGGTCGCCCAGCCGCGTGATCGCCACCTTGTAGCTTTCGTCGAGCAGCGTCGACACCGGCGCCCGCCCTTCTTCCACAATCGGAACGGTGATCGAATAGCCCTTCACCGGATAGACCGGCAGCCTGATCTCCAGCGGCGCCAGCAGCAGCGGTGAATAACTCCCCATCGCCACCAGAAAAGCGTCGGCAAAGACATGGCCCTTGTCGGTTTCGACATGGCTGACGTGGCCGTCCTGCACCGCGATCCGCCCGATGGTCCGCCCATTGAGGAAGGTCACGCCCTTCGCCCTGGCCATCTCCGCCAGCGCATTGGTGAACTTGAAACAATCCCCGGTCTCGTCATTGGGCAGGCGCAGCCCCCCGGCGAGCGGAACATCGCTGCCCGCCAGCCCCGGTTCGGCGGCGATGCAGCCCGCCGCGTCCAGCACTTCGAAGGGCACGCCATCGGCCTTCAGCACCGCAATATCCTTGGCGATGCCGTCCAACTGCTTCTGTTCGCGGAAAAGCTGCAACGTGCCCTGCGACCGCTCATCATAGGCGATGCCCGTTTCCCGCCGCAGGTCGATCAACCGGTCGCGGCTATATTCCGCCAGCCTGACCATCCGGCTCTTGTTGATGGCATAGGATCGCGCATTGCAGTTGCCCAGCATCGCCACCATCCAGCGCAGCATGGCCAGGTCCATCTGCGGCCGCAGGATCAGCGGAGCGTGGCGCATGAACAGCCAGCGCAGCGCCTTCATCGGTATCCCCGGCGCCGCCCAGGGGGAGGCATAGCCCGGCGAAATCTCCCCCGCATTGGCGAAGCTGGTTTCCAGCGCCGGGCCGTCCTGCCGGTCTATGACCGTCACCTCATGCCCGGCCTGCGCGAGATACCAGGCGGAGGTGGCGCCGATCACGCCGCTGCCGAGAATAACGACCTTCATGCCACGATGCTCCGCTGGTGGGGGACAGTCGTTTCCCGGATGTCCCGGCCATAGCGCTGCCCGAGCCGGGTCAGGATTTCATAGGAAATGGTGCCGGCGTCGGCGGCGACCTGATCGATCGTCTGGTGCGGCCCGATCAACTCCACCGGCGCGCCGGGATACAGCAGGACATCCGGCACATCGGTCACGTCCAGCGTGATGCTGTCCATCGACACCCGCCCGACGATGGGCACGCGACGGCTCCCGATAAAGGCCGACCCGACATTGCCCAGATGGCGCGGCCAGCCATCGGCATAGCCCAGCGGGATGGTCGCGATCCGCGTCGGCCGCTCGCAATGATGGCTGAGGCCATAGCCGACGCCCGCGCCCGCCGGAATGGTGCGCAACTGGACGATGCGCGTCTCCAGCGCCACCACGGGGCGCATGGGATTGGGCGTCCCCTGTGGCGCGCCGCCATAGAGCGCGATCCCCGCGCGCACGAGGTCGAAATGCCCACGCTTCAGGAAGGCGCCGCCGCTATTGTCGAGCGCGCGGGGCACGTCGGGGAAATGCCGGGCGAGCGCTTCGAAATTGTCGCGCTGCACCGCATTAAAGGCCGCATCGGGATCGTCCGCGCAAGCCAGATGGCTCATGATGAGGCTGAGGTCGATGCCCTCCAGCCGCTCAGGCTCGGCCAGCAGGATCGCGACCTCCTCCGGCGGCAGGCCCAGCCGCGCCATGCCGCTGTCCACCTGAAGCGCGGCGGGCAGGCGCCGCCCCAATGCCCGCGCCTGCTGCGCCCAGCGCGCCATCTGGTCGAGCGAGTTCAGCACCGGGATCGCGCCGATGGCCGCGCATTCCCCTTCCGTGCCCGGTTGCAGCCCGTTGAGGATGAACAGCGCCACCCCTTCCCGCAAGGCCGGTTTCAGCGCCACGGCCTCGCCCAGCAGGGCGACGAAGAAATGGCGGCATCCCGCGTCCATCAGCGTCGCGGCGACAGGTTCGGCGCCCAGACCATAGCCGTCGGCCTTCACCACCCCGGCCACCGTCGCGGGCGCGACCTGACGCTGGATGATCCGGTAATTGTCGGCCAGCGCGTCCAGATCGATGCGCAACACGGCTCCGGCGGTATCAATGGACGGCATGATGCTTCCTCTCCCGGCCATGCTACCGGGCCATCGTGCGAATAGGCTCCCATATATTCGAAGGATCGCCTATGAATGGCGAATTATCGGACGATCCTTCACAGGAAATGCAATTAATGACAGAATCGCTCGACGCCGTGGACCGCTCGATCATCCGCCTGCTGCGCCTCAACGCCCGCCGCCCCAATTCGGAGATCGCGGCCGAGGTCGGCCTGTCCCCCTCCGCCTGCCACCGCCGCATCCGGATGCTGGAGGATGCGGGTGTCATTCGCGGCTATACCATCGTCACCGCGCCCATCGAACAGGAGGGCCGCGCCGTCGACGTGCTGGTGCAGGTGACGCTGGATCGCCAGACCGAGGATTATCTCGCCCGCTTCGAACATGCGGTGCGGCAATGCCCGGAAATCCGCGAATGCTTCCTGATGACAGGCGGGGTGGATTACTGGCTGCGCGTCCAGACCGACAGCGTCTCCGCCTATGAAGCGATCCACAGCGAAATCCTGTCGCGCATGCCCGGCGTGACCCGCATCAACAGCAGCATCGCCATGCGCGACGCCCTGCGCCCGCGCAAAGCCGCGCGGCGCTAGAGCGGTTTTCGATCTGACTGAGTCAGATGGGACGCTCTATTCTTTTGTTTTACCGCAATTTCTTAACCGTCAGATGATGCCATCTGACTGGAAATCGCTCTAAAACCGCTTGGCAATCGCGCCCGCGGCCCAGCCCATGCCGACCGCGAGCATCATCGCGACCAGCCCATAGAAAAATGGCCATTGTTCCGCCGCGACCGCCATGAAGCGTTCGAACCCCGACTTGCGAATGGTGATGTCGCGCACCGCCGCCGCCACCACGCGGCCATCCTGCACCAGAAAGGTTTCCGCCGTATAATCGCCCACGATCACCCGCGCCGACAGGGGCAGCCGCGCCCGGTAGAGCACGCCGTCGGTGATCTCCACCGTCCCCTGCTGCTCGACATAGAGGCCCGAGCGCTGGCGCAGGTCGATCAGCCCCTTCTGGAACCGGTCCAGTTCGGCGCTGTCGTTGAGCGAGGAGGGGGAAAGCTGAAGCTTGTCCACGCCCATTTCATAGATTGCCGCGGTCCGCTCATCGACCACCTTGCCGATCGGCCGGGAGGAGGCGATGGCATAGAAGCTCGGCGCCGAGCGGAAGCGGGCGCTGTCGGCATTGACCCAGATGCCCGCGACCTTCTGCTTCTCGCGCATGGTGATCGACTGGTCGGGGCCTTTCAGCACCACCATGATGTCGGCGGGCTTTTTGGGCCGTCGCCCGTCGGGATAGACGATGGCGCCGAACAGCAGCAGGTCGGCGCCGGTGAAGCTGTACTGAATCTCGACCTCGCGCTGGGACACGTCGGGCACCAGCATCGGCTCGTCCGCGCCGAGGAGCATCGGCGTCAGCAGCAACAATGCAGGCAGCAGGGCGCGCCGCTTCACCGGACCTCGACCGTATAGAGTTCATCGGGCCGGAACCCCAGGCCCAGCGCCATGCGCGCCGCCACCAGCAGCACGATGGCGGCCAGGAGGACGCGCAGATATTCCGGCCGGATCGTCATGGAGAGGCGCGTCCCCACCTGCGCGCCGGTGACGCTGCCGATCAGCAACAGCATCGCCAGCACCAGATCGACCGCATGGGTGGTCATGGCGTGCATCATCGTCGTCGCCATGGTGACGAACAATATCTGGAACAGCGACGTGCCGACCACCGACTGGGTCGTCATGCCCAGCAGATAGAGCATGGCAGGCACCAGGATGAAGCCGCCGCCCACGCCCAGCAACATGGTCAGGATGCCCGTCGCCACGCCCAGCAGCAGCGGCGCCAGCGGCGAGATATAGAGGCCGGAGCGATAGAAGCGCCAGCGCATCGGCATCGCCGCGACCAGCGGATGGTGCCGCCGCTTGCGCGCCTGAATCTTCTTGCCGCTTTTCAGCACGATCAGCGCCTGGATCGATTCCTTCGCCATCAGCGAGCCGATGCCGCCCAGCATCAGCACATAGAGGATGCCGATCACCGTATCGATCTGGCCGATGGCCTGGAGCAGCCGGAAGATCAGCACGCCCAGCCCCGCGCCGACCACGCCGCCCGCGATCAGCACGCCGCCCATGCGGAAATCCACCGTGCCGCGCGACATGTGGGTGACGACGCCCGACACGCTGGCGCCCGTCACCTGGCTCGCGGCGGAGGCGGCCGCGACGGTCGGTGGAATGCCGTAGAATATCAGCAAGGGCGTGGTCAGGAATCCGCCGCCGACGCCGAACATGCCCGACAGCAGGCCCACCACGCCGCCCAGGGCAATGATGACCAGCGCGTTGACCGACAGGTTGGCGATGGGCAGGTAAAGATCCATGGAGGGATGGGGTTAAGCGCAATATGCGAAGAGATAAAGGCGTCCCCGCTTAAAAATCCGCACCGAGCGTCATCGCAAGGCCGGAGGCTGGCGCTGCCCGTCCCGCGATCCGCTCCCGCCATTCGATGTTGATCCGCGCCGCGACGGGTTTGATCGGCAGGCGCAGCTGAACTTCCGGGCCGACATCCAGCCGCTCGACCCGCGGCTGCGCGCCGCCCGACAGGCTGGCGCCGATCCGCAAGGGCGCGTCCCTGACCGGCGAGAGCAGCGACATCTTGCCATCGACGAACAGATCGTTCGACCGGAAACCGACCATGCCGCCCTGCGCATAGGCTTCGATTTCCAGTGAAGGTGCGACCGGCACCGGTCCGAACCCGCCCACCGCCATCACCGCATTGGCGTCGCGCCCGCCCTTGCCCAGTGCGATCCGGCGCTCGGCGGCGAAGCGGATCGGGATGTCGCGCTCCGGTTGCCATGCCAGCCCCAGCGCGGCTTCGGGAGACGCAGGCCGGTTCAGCGCCGCGCTCGCCCGCGCATACGCTGTCGCCCGGCTGGACGCGTGCGGCGTCAGGTCGAAATCGATGCGGACCCCCGCCTGCGACCCGCCAAGCCTCCCGCCCGCCACGGCATCGGCTCGCGTGGCGCTGCCGTCGCGCCAGAGCAGCCAGGCGCTGCCATGCCAGCGGTCGGGGCTGGCCGCCTGCGGCGAAGCCAAAGGCAGGGCGGGGGTCGGATTGATCGCCGGGGCGGCTTGCGTGACGGGGTCCTTCGCCGGCCTGGCCGCCGGAAACCGAGCCTCGACCTGGGTGGCGAGCGGAAAGAGGGTCGGCATCGTGCCGATTGGCGGAGCATGGTTCCATCTCCCATGCCGAACGACGCGCTCGCGCCCCTGCGTGACTTCCACGACAGCCTGCCAATTCAACAGATTGCTGCTTTCCGCCGAAACCGGCCGGATTGTCAAAGGTGCGGGGGGCAGGGGCCTGTCTGCCGACCCGCCCTCGATATCGCCCCCCTGGCTGAAGAGGCGAAGGGCGATCCAGCCGGCCATGACAAGCGCGAAGAAGCGAACCGGCCGTCCGCTTGCAGTCTGATTCATGCAACCGAGTCCAGATCGGGAAAGCGGTGCCGCGTCTTGTCCCAGGTCAACGGCTTACCGATCAGCGAGCGGAGGTAAAGGATCATCGCGCGCCGTGCGGCCATCATCGCAATGATATTGGCGATGATCGTGCGCGGCATCGCCCCCAGCCCATAGGCCCAGCCATAGCTCATCCCGACGAACAGGGCGCGCATCGCCATTCGCCATATCATGAAGCCGAAATTGACCCAGAGCAGCGCTTCCATGGCAGGCGTCGCTTTGACACCGCCGCCCAGCCCGAACAGGCTGCCTGCCAGCAACAGGCCCCATAGCAGCAGCGCCAGATAGGCCGTGAACAGGACGAAGGCGGCAAGCGCGGCGCGCCGGTCCCGCATACGCATCCACCATTCGGCGGGGCCGCCCTGCCAGCCCATGCGGTCCCATCCGGCGAGCGCGATGCCGACCATCCATCGCGCCTTCTGGGTGACGGCATCCTTCAGACTGTCGGGGAAATATTCCCTGGTCGCGACAAGATTTCCGTCGCTGTCCCGCATCCGAACGAACACGCCGCGCCCGCCCATATTGCCGATGCGCAGCCCGACCTCATAATCCTCGGTCAGCGAAGCCGGGTCGAACGGTCCGCCATTCTCCGGGTTCGCCAGGCGCTCCAGCATCGTCCGCTCAAACGCGCAGGCGACCCCGGCCGAGGGCATGGAGGCGCCCATCGCCTCACGGACCGTCAGATATTTTCCATGACTCTCGGCAAACTCGTCACAATAATGATTGGCAACCGCCCTTGCCCACCAGCCGCCCTGACCGGGCAGGGGCAGAACCGGAAGCTGGACGAGCTGGAACCGATCCGTCATCACGTCGAACAGGCGGATTTCATCGCGATGAACCACATCCTCCGCATCATGCAGGACGATGGCCTTGAACCGGACGCCGGTGCGGGCTTCTTCCTTCAGCATGGCGCGCCAGACGACGTTCAGGCAATCCGCCTTGGTGGTCGGCCCGTCCCGTTCATTGATGCAGAGGATCAGCCTGTCCTCGTCCGCCGCCATCGGCGCTATGACATCCAGCGTCGGTCGGTCGTTTGGATAAAGGCCGATGAAAATCCGATAATCCTGCCTTCCCCAATGGGCGAGCGCGTGCCGCAGCATCGGTCCGATCACATCCGCCTCGCGCCAGGCGGGAATGAAGATCGCGATGCGCCCTGGATGGGCGGAAGGGGGCAGGGTGGCGGTCGTCATCCGCCGATGGCGGGAATAGACGGTCAGCTTGCGCCATAAGTGGCGGCACAGGAACAGCATATCGATGATGAAATCATCGACGCCGCCCACCGCCAGTCCCACCACCGCGAACAGCAGGATTTCGTGATGCATCTTCGCCAGCAGGGCGAAGAATAACTCCCCCACGTTTCAAGCCCTTCTGTGTCCCCAGCGGCGGGCTATGCCAGCAACAAATTGATTTTCAAACGATTATTCATTTACTTTGGCGTTTGACCTGTCGATGGCTTTTCTGGAGAAAGTCATATGATCTGGAACAAGCGACCATGCTGACCCGCCGGCCCTCGGCGCTGCGCGATTTCCTGACCGGCGAAGCCGGAGGCGGGGTGTTGCTGATGGCGGCGGCGGCTTTCGCTTTGCTGATGGCCAATCTGCCGGGCGAGGCGGGGCATTTCTACCACGCGTTCGTCCATGCGGAAATCGGGCCGGAATGGACGCCGAAGCTGGGGCCGATGACCGTCCATCTGTGGATCAATGACGGGCTGATGGCGATTTTCTTTCTGCTGGTCGGGCTCGAGATCAAGCGGGAGCTGGTCGATGGCGGCCTCTCCACCTGGGAACGGCGGCGCCTGCCGTTCATCGCCGCCGCGGCCGGCATGGCGGTTCCCGCCGGCGTCTATCTGCTGCTGGCCGGAGGAACTCCCGGCCTTTCGGGCGGCTGGGCGATCCCGGCGGCGACAGACATTGCCTTCGCCATCGGCGTGGTGGCGCTGCTGGGCCGCAGGGTGCCTGCTTCGCTCAAGCTGATGCTGACCGCGATCGCCATCGTCGACGATATGGGCGCGGTGGCGATCATCGCGCTCGCCTATACGCAGGGCATCGACCTGGCGGCGCTGGCCGCGGCGGCCGTGATGCTCCTGCTGATGTTCGGCCTCAACCGGCTGGGCGTCCAGCGGCTGCTGCCCTATATGCTGGCCTTTGCCGCCTTATGGTATTTCACGCTGCTCTCGGGCGTGCACGCGACCGTGGCGGGCGTGCTGGCGGCGATGTTCGTGCCGATCAAGCCGACGCCGGGCGCGCCCGATGCCGCCGACAGCCCTTTGCATCGCCTGGAACATGCCGTGCATCCCTGGAGCGCCTATCTGATCGTGCCGCTGTTCGGCTTCGTCAATGCCGGGGTCGCGCTCGATGCCGCGGCGCTGGGCGCGTTGCTGACGCCGCTGCCGCTGGGCGTCGCAGCCGGCCTGTTCCTGGGCAAGCAGATCGGCATTTTCGGCGGCATCTGGCTGGCCGACCGGCTGCGCCTGTCGCGGCGCCCCGCCGGCACGAGCTGGGCGCAGATTTACGGCATGGCGCTGCTGTGCGGGATCGGCTTCACCATGAGCCTGTTCATCGGCGCGCTGGCTTTCCCCGCGTCCCCGGCGCTGGTCGAGCAGGCGAAGATCGGTATTCTGGCGGGATCGTTGCTCTCGGCCGTCCTCGGATATATCATCCTGCAACGGGCGGAATCGCGCCGCTGACGGCGCGGTTATCCGTTGGACCGCTCCGCTGCCGCGTTGGATGGAATCGCACGCTTATGGTGGCAATGCTATCCTGCGATCCGCCGAACGAGCGAATCGCACAAGGATGCGAAGACCCTGACCAATCCCTTTCAGCGATCAGGAGGGCGAATATGATTCGAGAGATGGATGTCAATTATCTGCTGCATCGGCAGCAAGTGGCATTGATCCGCGCGCAACTGAGCGGATCTGCCAAGGGCCGGGCGGCCTATGAAGATCTGGCACGGGGCTATACCGACCGGATCGACGCCTATCGCCGCGAAAATGAGAGGCTGGTCGATCTGGCGCATTAGCGGCAGCATCGTGCGGAAAAGTGGAAGCCAGTTTTCCGCGAAAACGATGCGACAACAACGTCGCCATCGTGCGGAAAAGTGGGAACCGGTTTTCCGCGAAAACGATGCGACAACAACGTCGCCATCGTGCGGAAAAGTGGGAACCGGTTTTCCGCGGAAACGATGCGACAACAACGTCAACATCGTGCGGAAAAGTGGAAACCGATTTTCCGCGAAAGCGATGCGATACAAAAAAGCTCCAGCGCGCGACCTGCGTCTAATTTGCCGCAGCGCGCTCCGGATCACCGCCGGGCGATCAGGCGGCCTATGGACTGACGGTGCCTGTCGTCACCGCCGCATTCCTTTTCCAGAACCGTCTTGATCTTCTCCAGTTCCGCATCGGTCAGATGTTCGATGCCGATGAATTCGTTGCGCGCCGTTTCGATGGCGCGGATCAATTCGTCCATCTTCGCCTGAATCGCGGAACTGTCGCGGTTCTGCGCATTCTGGATCAGGAACACCATCAGGAAGGTGATGATCGTCGTGCCGGTGTTGATGATGAGTTGCCAGGTGTCGGAATATTGAAAGACCGGGCCGGTCACGACCCATATCAGGATCACCAGCATCGCCAGGATGAAGGCCATGGGCTGGCCGGACCAGCTGGAGACCCGGTGCGCAAAAGCAGTAAATATTCGATCCATTTCTTGCTCCGCATTTAGCCTCTGTTCAGCCCATGCTTGCCATGAAGGCGCCATGACAACCATCCCCCTTCGCACACTGGCCTGCGGGCTTGGCGCTTCGCTTCTTCTCGCGTCCTGCGCGACCGTTTCGCCCGAATCGCGCGTGCGCGCCGGGCTGATCGACGCCGGAATATCGCCTCGCATGGCCGGCTGCATGGCCGAAAGAATGGCGGACCGGCTGAGTATCGGACAGCTCCGCAGGCTCCAGTCGCTGGCCTCGCTCCGCAAGTCCCACATGGGCGACATGACCGTCGACCGCTTCCTCTACAAGGTGCGCGCGCTGGACGATCCGGAGATTTTCGCGGTGACCAGCAAGGCCGCGCTCATCTGCGCCATCGACCGCTGATTTCGCAATAAAGGCGAGCCGCGCTTCGCACAGGTTTTGCAATTTTGCAAAGTGGTTTTGCGAAATTTGCTGGTGTTGGCGTTTCGCCTGTGCTTAGCCGCTGACCATCCAGTTTCAGCGGAAAGGACGGGCGAGCCCCATGAACATTCACGAATATCAGGCGAAGGAATTGCTGGCGAAATATGGCGCGCCGATCGCCGCCGGTTACGCCGCTTTCTCCGTCGAGGAAGCCGTTGAGGCCGCCAAGAAGCTGCCTGGGCCGCTTTATGTCGTGAAGTCGCAGATCCACGCCGGTGGCCGCGGCAAGGGCAAGTTCAAGGAACTTGGCGCAGAAGCGAAGGGCGGCGTTCGCCTCGCCTTCAGCCTGGACGAAGTGAAGGCCCACTCGGCCGACATGCTCGGCAACACGCTGGTCACCATCCAGACCGGCGACGCGGGCAAGCAGGTCAACCGCCTCTACATCACCGATGGCGCCGACATCGCGAAGGAATTCTACCTCGCCCTGCTGGTCGACCGCGCCAGCAGCCGCATCGCGTTCGTCGTGTCGACCGAAGGCGGCATGGACATTGAAGAGGTCGCCCACTCGACCCCGGAAAAGATCCACACCTTCACCGTCGATCCGGCCGCCGGTTTCCAGCCGCACCACGGCCGTTCGGTCGCCAACGCCCTGGGCCTGACCGGCGATCAGGCGAAGCAGGCCGCCAAGGTTGCCTCGTCGCTCTACGCCGCGTTCCTCGACACCGACGCCGAGCAGATCGAAGTCAACCCGCTGGCACTGACCGAGCAGGGCAACCTGCTGGTGCTGGACGCCAAGGTCGGTTTCGACGGCAACGCCATGTTCCGCCACAAGGACATCGCCGAACTGCGCGACCTGACCGAAGAAGATCCGGCGGAAGTCGAAGCGTCGGAATATGACCTCGCCTACATCAAGCTGGACGGCAACATCGGCTGCATGGTGAACGGCGCGGGCCTGGCCATGGCGACCATGGACATCATCAAGCTGAACGGCGAATTCCCGGCCAACTTCCTGGACGTCGGTGGCGGCGCCAACAAGGAAAAGGTGACCGCGGCCTTCAAGATCATCCTGAAGGACCCGGCCGTGAAGGGCATCCTCGTCAACATCTTCGGTGGCATCATGAAGTGCGACATCATTGCCGATGGCATTGTCGCCGCCGCCAAGGAAGTGAACCTGTCGGTTCCGCTGGTCGTCCGCCTGGAAGGCACGAACGTCCAGCAGGGCAAGGACATTCTGGCGGCTTCGGGCCTGGCCATCGTCCCGGCGGACGATCTGGGCGACGCAGCCAAGAAGATCGTGGCGGAAGTGAGGAAGGCAGCCTGACACGGCTTTTCGCCTGAACAGACACCAAAGGGTGCGGGTGGTCCGGGAACGGGCTGCCCGCGCCCGTGTTCGCATTGGCGGACTTTGGCGTGAATGAAGGAAGGATGTTGGAAATGAAGATCCTTGTGCCCGTGAAGCGGGTAATTGATTACAATGTGAAGCCCCGCGTGAAGGCGGACGGCACGGGCGTCGATCTGGCGAACGTGAAGATGTCGATGAACCCGTTCGACGAAATCGCGGTCGAGGAAGCCATCCGCCTGAAGGAAAAGGGCGTGGCGACCGAGGTGGTGGCGGTGTCGATCGGCGTCGCCAAGTCGCAGGAAACGCTGCGTACGGCGCTGGCCATGGGCGCGGACCGCGCGATCCTGATCCAGACCGACGATGAAGTCGAACCGCTGGGCGTCGCCAAGCTGCTCGCCAAGGTCCAGGAAGAGGAAGGCGCTGGCCTCGTCATCCTGGGCAAGCAGGCGATCGACGACGACAGCAACCAGACCGGCCAGATGCTCGCCGCTCTGCTGAACCTGCCGCAGGGCACTTTCGCCTCGAAGGTCGAGGTTGCCGATGGCAGCGTCAGCGTGACCCGCGAAGTCGACGGCGGCCTGGAAACGGTGAAGCTGAACACCCCGGCGATCATCACCACGGACCTGCGTCTGAACGAGCCGCGCTATGCCTCGCTGCCCAACATCATGAAGGCGAAGTCGAAGCCGCTCGCGCAGAAAACCCCGGCCGATTATGGCGTGGACATTTCGGCCCGTCTCGAAACGCTCAAGGTCACCGAACCCGCCAAGCGTTCGGCTGGCGTGAAGGTGGCCGATGTCGATGAACTGGTCGCGAAGCTCAAGGCTCTGGGAGTTGCCGCATGAAGACGCTTGTCTGGGTTGAACATGAGGGCGGCGCCGTCAAGGACGCGACCCTTTCCGCCGTCACCGCCGCTGCGAAGCTGGGTGAAGTGCATCTGCTGGTCGCCGGCGCTGGCGTCGGCGGCGTGGCCGACGAAGCCGCCAAGATCGCGGGCGTGGGCAAGGTCCATGTCGCCGATGACGCCGCTTTCGGTCACGCGCTGCCCGAAAACGTGGCGCCGCTGATCGTCGAGCTGATGGGCAGCCATGACGCGTTCGTCGCGCCCGCCACCAGCAACGGCAAGAATATCGCGCCGCGCGTCGCGGCTCTGCTCGACGTGATGCAGATCAGCGACATTCTCTCGGTCGAGAGCGAAGACACCTTCACCCGTCCGATCTATGCCGGCAACGCGATCGCGACCGTCAAGTCGAAGGACGCCAAGAAGGTTCTGACCGTGCGCGGGACGGCTTTCGAGAAGGCTGCCCGCGACGGCGGTTCGGGCACGGTGGAAGCCGTGTCCTCGACCGGCGACAAGGGACTGTCGTCCTTCGTCGGCGCCGAGATCGCCAAGCAGGAACGTCCTGAACTGACCTCGGCCAAGATCATCGTGTCGGGCGGCCGTGCGCTCAAGGACGGCGAGACGTTCGAGGCGACCATCTTCCCGCTGGCGGACAAGCTGGGCGCGGCGGTCGGTGCTTCGCGCGCTGCCGTCGACGCTGGCTATGTGCCGAACGACTATCAGGTCGGCCAGACCGGCAAGATCGTGGCCCCGGAAGTCTATATCGCGGTCGGCATCTCCGGCGCGATCCAGCATCTGGCGGGTATGAAGGACAGCAAGACCATCATCGCCATCAACAAGGACGAAGACGCCCCGATCTTCCAGGTCGCGGACATCGGTCTTGTCGGCGACCTGTTCAAGGTCGTGCCGGAGCTGGTCGAAAAGCTCTGAGCAAAACCCATTGCGTTTGAAAGGAGGGCGCGGGCTTCAGGTCCGCGCCCTCTTTCGTTTGTCTATTCGCAGCGCACATCGCTCTTGTCGATGGCGCGCCCGGCCAGCGCGCCGCCTGCGCCGCCCAGAATCGTGCCCAGCGTCTTGGAGCCGCCGGGGGCGATGACATTGCCCAATACGCCGCCTGCTATGGCGCCGACGATGGTGCCGGTGGTGCCGTCGTCGCGCTTGCAATAATAGCGGCCGTCATTGTCGCGGTAGATATAGTCATTGTCGCCGATCTGGCGCCCACCATGCCGATGGCGGCCATAGCCGTCGTGGCGCCCGGGGCGATCATAGCCGTAGCGGCCGCCATCCCCATCCGTGACGCAGGCCGTCAGCGGCAGCGCGAGCAGCATGGCTGCCAATAGAGGTGTGCGCATGGTCCGTCTCTCCTTACATCGCCCCTGCGGGGAGAATAACCCTTTGGGTGGAGGGAAGTTGCCAAAATAGTCTGCCCGCCACGGCCACCCAAAAGGGGGAAGGCAGCCGGGCGGGCAGTGAAACCAGCGGTGAGAGGGTGTTCGACCGCTGGAAAAAAGGGTTCAGGCCAACATCAGGATGATGCGAGCGGCGATGTGGAAGCGGCGGGCACCGGTGAGGAGGACAGGTTGGATTGGGGCATCGCGGCACTGTCGCGATGCTTGTCGAGTTCGCCCTTCGCCTCATTATAGCGGGAGACGAGGTCGTCCTTGAACTCGGTCAGCTTGCCTTCGTCATAGAGTTTCTTGCCGACATAACCGGCAATCGCGCCGAAAATCAGGGTGCGGATCATGGGGGGTGGACTCCTTGTTCCGGGGGTTCGCACGGATAACGGGCGCGGCGCTGCGTGGTTCCGGATGGCGCGACGGAATGTGGCGCGGGCGCGACGCGGCGGATCGGGACGCGAAAAAAGCGCAAGCTGTCCCCCGATCGCCCCGGATGCGGGGCGTCGGATCCCATCACTCCGCGGCCACGGCCTCCATCCCCAACAGCGGCGCCAGATAGCGTCCGGTAAAGCTGCGGCCGTTCTTCGCCACCTTCTCCGGCGTGCCTTCGGCGACGACTTCGCCGCCCTTGACGCCGCCTTCCGGTCCCATGTCGATGATCCAGTCGGCGGTCTTGATGACATCGAGATTATGCTCGATCACGACCACGCTGTTGCCCTGTTCGACCAGCGCGTGAAGGACTTCGAGCAGCTTGCGCACATCCTCGAAGTGGAGGCCGGTGGTGGGTTCGTCCAATATGTAGAGCGTGTTGCCGGTGGCGCGGCGGGACAGTTCCTTGGCGAGCTTGACGCGTTGGGCTTCGCCGCCGGAGAGGGTGGTGGCCTGCTGGCCGACCTTGATATAGCCCAGGCCCACTTCGGCCAGCATCGCCATCTTGTCGCGGATCGGCGGCACGGCCTTGAAGAATTCCACCGCATCCTCGACCGTCATGTCGAGCACGTCGGCGATGCTGTGGCCCTTGAACTTCACCTCCAGCGTCTCGCGATTGTAGCGGGCGCCGTGGCAGACGTCGCAGGTGACATACACATCGGGAAGGAAGTGCATCTCGATCTTGAGCACGCCGTCGCCCTGACAGGCTTCGCAGCGGCCGCCCTTGACGTTGAAGGAGAAGCGCCCCGGCTTGTAGCCGCGCGCCTGCGCTTCGGGGAGGCCGGCGAACCAGTCGCGAATGTTGGTGAAGGCGCCGGTATAGGTGGCCGGGTTGGAGCGGGGCGTGCGGCCGATGGGCGACTGGTCGATGTCGATCACCTTGTCGCAATGTTCGAGGCCGGTCACCTTGTCATGCGGGCCTGCGACGATGCGGGCGCCGTTGAGGGCGCGGGCCGAGGCGGCGTAGAGGGTGTCGATGGTGAAGCTGGACTTGCCCGACCCGGAAACACCCGTGATGCAGGTGAAGGTGCCGAGCGGGATCGACGCGGTGACGCCTTGCAGATTGTTGGCGCGGGCATTGTGGACGGTGAGTTTCTTGCCCGTGCCCTTGCGGCGCTTGGCGGGGACTTCGATGCGGCGGGTGCCGTTCAGATAATCGGCGGTCAGGCTGTCCTTGTGGGCGAGGAGCTGGTTGAGGTTGCCCTGCGCCACGATGGTGCCGCCATGGACGCCCGCGCCCGGCCCCATGTCGACGATGTAGTCGGCGGTGCGGATCGCGTCCTCGTCATGCTCCACCACGATGACGGTGTTGCCGAGGTCGCGCAGGCGTTTGAGGGTCACGAGCAGCCGGTCATTGTCGCGCTGGTGCAGGCCGATGGACGGTTCGTCGAGGACATAGAGGACGCCCGACAGGCCGCTGCCGATCTGGCTGGCGAGGCGGATGCGCTGGGATTCGCCGCCGGACAGGGTGCCGCTGGTGCGGTCGAGGTTCAGATAGTCGAGGCCGACATTGTTGAGGAAGCCGAGGCGTTCGACGATTTCCTTGAGGATGGCCCTGGCGATCTGGTTCTGCTGGTCGTTGAGGTGGGTGGGGAGGTTCTGGAAGAAATTCAGCGCGTCGACCACGGAGCGGCGAGTGGACATGCTGATGTCTTCGCCCGCGATCTTGACGGCGCGGGCTTCGGGCTTGAGGCGGGCGCCGTCGCAGGTCTCGCAGGGCATGGCGGTCTGATATTTGCTCAGTTCCTCGCGCATCCAGGCGCTGTCGGTCTGGAGCAGGCGGCGGTTGAGGTTGCCGATCACGCCCTCGAAGGGTTTCTTGACCTCGTAGCTCTTCTTGCCGTCGACGAAGCGCAGGGTGACGGGCTTGCCGGCCGTGCCGTGGAGGATGACGATCTTCACCTCGGGCGGAAGGTCGGCCCAGGGGGTTTCGAGGTCGAAGCCGAACTCTTTCGCAAGAGAGCCGAGCACCTGCATATAATAGGGGCTGGGCGGGTTGGATTTGGCCCAGGGGACGATGGCGCCTTTTTTCAGGGTGAGGGCCTCGTTGGGGACGACCAGTTCCGGGTCGAACTCCTGCCGTTCGCCCAAACCGTCGCAGGCCGGGCATGCGCCTTGCGGGGCATTGAAGGAGAAGAGGCGCGGCTCGATCTCCGATATGGTGAAGCCGCTGACCGGGCAGGCGAATTTCTCGCTGAAGACGATGCGGTTGGCGGGGACTTCGGCGCCTTTCATCTTCCCTTCCGCGCCACCGCCGGAGACCCCGGCCTGCGCCGGGGTGACGGATTGGGCGAGGTCGGCGACCGTCCCGTCGGCAAGGTCGACATAGGCGAGGCCGTCGGCCAGTTTCAGCGCCTGTTCGAAGCTGTCGGCCAGCCGGGTGGACATGTCGTCGGTGACGGCCAGCCGGTCGACCACGACTTCGATGTCATGCTTGTATTTCTTGTCGAGGGCGGGGGCGTCCTCGATTGCGTAGAGTTCGCCGTCGATGCGCACGCGGGTGAAGCCAGCCTTCTGCCACTCCGCCAGTTCCTTGCGATATTCGCCCTTGCGGCCGCGCACCACGGGGGCGAGGAGATAGAAGCGCGTGCCTTCGGGCAGCTGCATCACCCGATCGACCATCTGGCTGACGGTCTGGGCGCTGATGGGCAGGCCGGTGGCGGGGCTGTAGGGAATGCCGACGCGCGCCCAGAGCAGGCGCATATAGTCGTAGATTTCCGTGACCGTGGCCACCGTCGAGCGCGGGTTGCGGCTGGTCGTCTTCTGCTCGATGGAAATGGCGGGGGAGAGGCCCTCGATATGCTCGACATCGGGCTTCTGCATCATCTCCAGAAACTGGCGCGCATAAGCGGAGAGCGACTCGACATAGCGGCGCTGCCCCTCGGCATAGATGGTGTCGAAGGCGAGGCTCGATTTGCCCGAGCCGGACAGGCCCGTGATGACGATCAGGCTGTCGCGCGGCAGGTCGACATCGACGCCCTTGAGATTATGTTCGCGCGCGCCGCGCACGCTGATGGTCGTCAGCATTCGGCAAACCTCTGCTGAGAAATCGTGGTCAGACTCATAGGGGCGTGTTGTTCCAGATTTGTTCTTCGGGGGCAAGGCTTCGTCGCGGGAAGATAGGGTGCCTGCGGCAAAAGGAAAAGGTCGCGGCTTTTCTCCGCCGGGCCGCTGGGCTAGGGCCGGGGGATGAGCGGGATTTCGGTTCGGATGCGGCATGTCGTGCTGGCGGCTGCGGTGACGCTGGCGGGCTGCGGCGGGGGCGTGACCTACCGCCCGGTGAGCGATGTGCCGGTGCGGGTGGGTAAGCCCTATAGCGTGAAGGGCATGACCTATGTCCCGGCGGCGGACCCGGCTTACGATTATCTGGGCTATGCAAGCTGGTATGGGCATGAATCGGGCAATCAGACCGCCAATGGCGAGCGGTTCCGGCCCAGCGCGGTGACGGCGGCGCACACGACGCTGCCCCTGCCCAGCTATGTCGAGGTGACGTCGCTCGATACGGGACGGACCATTTTGGTGCGGGTGAACGACCGCGGGCCTTTTGCCGGGCGCAGGCGGATCATCGACCTGTCGCGCGGCGCGGCGGAGCAGCTGGGGATCAGGGCCGCGGGCCATGCGCCGGTGCGGGTGCGGGTGGTGGCGCCGCCGGAAAAGGACAGGCGCACGCTGCGCGACGGCAAGGAAGCGCCGATGCGGCCCCCGGTCGATGAAAGGACCTTGGCCAATTTGCGGGCGCAGCTGGCAGCCCAGCCCCGCTGATGTCGTTCGTGGAAGCCTGTCGTCGGTTCGTCGCCAGTGGATGCTGCCGGGCGTGGAGCATGCGCGGATCATCGAATGGTCAAAACAGATATTTTATGCCAGGATATAGTGCGAGCCGATAGCAAGAGGCTCCGATACGGCTTGACCGGACCGGGGTCGTCTTGCGGGCACGAAGTTTCAGAGATTCCGGAGAGCCCGACAGCTTCCTGGATGCACCCCCGGCCTTTTCCCTTGCGCCGGGGGTGCTTTTTTATGCGCGTCATCCGTCTTGGCATTGTCATTTTACGCTACGGAAAGCGTGTTTTTTCGTCGTAAAACAGTTGTTCGTCTATTCGTGACGGCATTTGGTCGAGACAAGCGTCGTTGGCCGACGCAGCGGGGCGCCGGTCGAAAGCGGAAAGCGACGCATTCGCATCGCGCCTAAACAGGATGCTGCGAAGACAGAGGCGATGATCTGTTTTGAAGGGCCGCTCTTCTCTTCGCTGGAGGTCCGCTGCGAGCGGACAGGAACAGTTGAGGAGATATATGATGATCGTCGTGAAAATGATCGCTGCCGCCAGTACCGCCGCCCTGCTGGGCGTTGCCGCGACCGCGAGCGCCGCTGAATTCGAATCCAACGGCAAGACCAGCGAAGTTCGCTATCAAGACCTGGATCTGTCGAGCGCGAAGGGTCAGAACGCCCTGAAGGGCCGGATCTGGAGTGCCGCCTGGAAAGTATGCCAGAATGGCGCGACCTCGGCCGAGATCAGGAAATGTCAGTCGGTCGCCGCGGCCCATGTCCGCAGCAATGTGGAACTGGCGATTGCCAAGGCCAATAATGGCGAACGCTATGCCGATATGGGCAAGGACAAGCCGCTCGGCGCCGGCAACTGATACCAGGGCGCGATGAGTTTGACTCATCGGACCTGGGTAAAGCCCGCGCCGCGCCTGAGCGAAACCCACTTGTGATCGGTCGAAGACCGAGCGCGATGGTATGACATCCTGCTTCGACGATGCGCGAAAGGCCCGGGGCGACCCGGGCCTTTTCGCCTTGTCAGCCCAACGGGTTTACCGCCCCGTCAGGGCGCGGGCGTTGGCGAGATAGGTACGCCCGATGCGGATTTCGGTGTCGTCGGCCAGGCAGGCGGACCAGACGCCGCTGCCGTCATGGCGCAGCCGGGCGATATATTCGCGGCGCACGATATGCGACCGGTGCAGGCGCACGAACTGCTGCGGGTCCAGCCGGTTTTCCAGCGAGCTGATCGTCTGGTGCAGCAAATAGCTGTTCTGCCCGACGTGCAGCCGCATATAGTCGCGCTCCGCCTCGATTCGGTCGATCTGCACGGCGCCCAGGCGAATCAGTTCCGACCGGTGCGGCACCCAGAATTCCTCTGCCCATTCGCTTTCGGCCTCCCGGCTGGTCGCGGGGGCGGTGGCGGCGTGGTTGCCCAAGGCCTGCTCCACCCGGTCGACGGCGCGGGACAGGCGCTCATGCGCAACGGGCTTCAGCAGATAATCGACCGCCGCCAGATCGAATGCCTCGACCGCGAAACCTTCGAACGCGGTGACGAAGATCACCGCCGGGCAGATACCCATGCGCGATGTCGCCCGCGCCACGCCGATGCCGTCGAGCAGCGGCATGGCAATGTCCAGCATCACCAGATCCGGCTCCAGCCCCTCGATCAGGCGCAGCGCCGCCTCCCCGTCGCTCGCCGTGCCGACCAGCGCGATGCGCGGCTCGCGGGCGCAGAGCATCTGGAGCCGTTCCACCGCCAGCGGCTCATCGTCGACGATCAGGGTACGGATGGTCATTCAGCTGCTCCGCCGGACGATGGGAAGGGTGAGGTTCACCGCAAAGCCGCCGGTCGAGCGTGGACCATAATCGATCCGGCCCCGATCGCCGAAGCGCGCGGTCAGCCGGTCGCGCACATTGGCAAGGCCGATGCCGTTGCCCGCATCCGCTTCGCTGGGCGGATGATCGCCATTGTCGGTCACGCTGAGCCGCAGCATCCCGTCCTCTTCCCGCGCGGCGATGGTGATGGTCACAGGGCTGGAGGTGCGTGACACGCCATATTTGATCGCGTTTTCGACCAGCGGCTGGAGGATCAGCCCCGGCACGCAGGCATTCAGCAGCGTGTCCGGTATCCGGATGCTGGTCGACAGGCGGTCGGGAAAGCGCACCGTTTCAATATCCAGATAGAGTTTCTGGAGATGCACTTCCTCCTCCAGCGACACATCCTCCAGCGGATCGCCGGTGAGGCTGGTGCGGTAGAAATTGGAGAGGGACAGGATCATCTGCTCCGCCTCGTCGCGCCGGTCCTTCATCACCAGCGAGGAGAGTGAATTCAGCGTGTTGAACAGGAAATGCGGATTCACCTGATAGCGCAGGGACCGCAGTTCCGCCTGCTGCGCGGCGCGTTCGAGGCGGTCGGCGCGGCGCGCCACCCGATGCGCTTCGCTGGCGTAGGACAGCGCGAGATACAGCCCCGCCCAGGCCGCGAGGAAGAAATAGCGGCTGATCGCGTCCTCGACGATCTGCATCAGGGCAAAACCCTGTTCGCTGGCATATTTCTGATAGTCGGCATCGGGGAAGAGCGACGCGGGATCGTAGATGTTGAACACGTAGAAATTGGCCGCCGCCGTCGCCAGCGCGAAGGGCGCCGCGAGGCTGAAGGCAGCGACGATGCGCGCGATCAGCGGCCTGCCGTCGAAACGACGCAGGCAGAGATAGAGGACCCAGGTGACGACGATGCCGATCACCGTCACCACGGCGCGGCGCGCGGCCATCGCCCCCTGCGCTTCGAACCCCATGACGGAGGCGCGCAGCGTCACCAGCACCGCATAGAAGAACCAGAAACCCAGTATCGAATAGAGCGCGACCGTCGGCGGCACGCCAGGCTCGCCGTCTTCCATCTTTATGTTCATGGCCCCAGTCTAGGCCAAGCGGAGCGCGCTGTCGCCCCTGGGGCGTGATGCTGGTCGAAACGTTCCATGCGTTTGTCGATGAAGGGGCCCGGGTCATGAAGAGGCTGGGGCCGATCAAGGGGCTGGGGTCGATCAAGGGAACCGGGGCGGGGGCGGCCCGTTGATCCGATGAGGCGCATAAGTGCGTCCAGAAGGAGAATGGCATGACCGACAAGACCGATATCCGGCCCAACAGCCGCGAGGAAGCGCATGACAAGCGTCCGACCGATGCGCAGGATCATGCGGTCAGCCCGGAGGAAAAGCTGGACGAGGGGCTGAAGGATTCGATGGATGCATCCGATCCGCCGGCCGTGACCGCGCCGGGCGATCATGGCGATCCGGTGCCGTCCTCCGGTTTTCCGGAAGGGAAGGATAAGAAGGCGGGGCGATAGACGGGCCGGGAAATCGTGATATGATCGAGACGGAAAGGGCGGAACGACGCCGCCTTTTCCGCAGGTGAGAGGAGCCACTTCATATGCCGACTTCCGCCACTCCCGCGATCGAGCGCATTGCCCGGGTTCTGGCCGGGCGCCAGATCAGCCTGAACGGCGAGGGCAGCGATCCGCACGCGGCGAGCGCAGTCGATGCCGCCTGGCAGGACCATGTCGACGATGCCTATGCGATCCTGCATACCCTGCGCGAGCCCGATGCGCGCATGGCCCAGGCCGGGGACGTCGCGGTATGGCGCAACATGATCGGCGCGATCCTGGAGCGCCGCGCCGACTGAGGTTCATGCGCCGACTTTCAGGACGGAGCGCATTGGCCTGACGGAGCCGTCGTGGCATAAGCGGCGGCATGACCGGGCCAGCCTTGAAAATCAAAATCCAGCTTTATTGCGGCGAGGAAATCGCCATGGGGCCGGGCAAGGCCGACCTGCTCGACGCCATCGCCAGCGAGGGGTCGATTTCCGCCGCCGGGCGCAAGCTGAAGATGAGCTATCGGCGATGCTGGATGCTGGTGGATGTCCTGAATCGCTGCTGGACGCAGCCGGTGGTCACGACCTCGACCGAGGGCGCGCAACTGACCGATTTCGGGCGGGACCTGCTGGCGCGCTACCGGGCTTTGCAGGCCGTCGCGCAGGAAAGCGCCGCGGGAGGCGGGGCGGAGCTGGCGGATCGGCTGCGCGCCGCGCCGTTGCCGGTTCAACCGTCGGATTGAACCATCGGGAAGGCGAGCGCTTAAACTATTTGGCGCATTCACAAAAATTACATGTTGCGCCGCACAAGGAAAAATGATTCCCTATGCTTGTCGGTCGGACCGGCGCTTAAGCTTGTAGAAACCATAATGGGCGCATGGTTTGCCGATCGACTTGAAGTCGGAGGGCATGAGCATGGGCACGAGTGCAAGACCTGCGGACGGGGCCATCACACTGGCGGAATTGCGTGAATTCGCCAGCTTCCCGACCGCCACGCAACGCTATATCCGTCGATCGCTGGACATCGGCCTTCATCGGCGCGACGCCATGAAACTGTGGTCGCGCGACATGGTGGAAGAAGCCAGCATCCGCGCGCAGGCCCGGATTTACGGGCGGCTTGAGGAAATCAAGACGATGGTGCCCGACGACAGCGGCCTGGACCAGATGGAACCGTTCATGGCGCCGCTGGTGACGGTATCGGCTTTCGACCTGGGCCAGGACCGGCTGTGCAGCTTTTCGGCCTATCGCTTCCTGTATGAACGGCTGTTGGGGGCGGGGGCGCGGCCGTGGCTGCCGGGCGCATTCTGCGCGGCGGCGAGCCTGCCGCATCTGCATCCCGAAAAGCGCCGGGCGCTGCTCCAGTCGATCAGCGAAGCGGCGGCGACCGCCGTGGGCTGGTCGAACCGGGAACCGACTTTCTACCCCGAATGGGTGGAGAAGGTCGATCTGAGCAAGGCGAACTGAGCCTCCTCCGATCCACGCCCGTCCGGGGGGATGGGCGTGGGGAGGGCGGCGTCAAACGCGTTCAGCGCCGCCGATAGCGGAAATACCAGACTTCGTGCCCGATCCGCCGGGCCTTCGCCTCATAGCGGGTTTCGGGCCAGCCGCCGGGCCGGTTCTGAAAATCCTTCGCTTCGCTGGCCAGCCATTCGAAATCGGGATGGCCGTTCATCACCATCAGCGCCCAGCGCAGATAGACGGGGTGATCCGTGCCGAATCGGAATTCGCCGCCCGGTTTCAGCTTCTTCGCGATCATCGCGACCGGACCCGGATTCATCATGCGGCGCTTGGCGTGGCGGGCCTTGGGCCAGGGGTCGGGGTGGAGCAGATAGACAAAGCTGAGCGCGCCGTCGGGAATGCGGTCGAGCACCTGGAGCGCGTCGCCCATATGCACGCGGACATTGCCCAGCGCCTGATCGCGAATATGGCCGAGCGCGGTGGCGACGCCATTCAGGAACGGTTCGCAACCGATGAAGCCATGGTCGGGCAGCAGGTCGGCGCGATAGGCCATATGCTCGCCGCCGCCAAAGCCGATCTCGAAATGGAGCGGGCGGTCGTAGCCGAAAAGGTCGGCGGCGGTGACCGCGCCGTCTTCCGGCACGGCAACGGCTGGCAACAGCGTGTCGACCAGTTCCTGCTGGCCCGCGCGCAGCTTGGGTCCGGACTGGCGGCCGTAAAGGCGGTTGAGCGTGGTCGGATCGCCGGATTTATGCGCTGTCATGGCCGCGCCGATAGCGGGCGGCGGCGATGGGGGCAAGTCGGGATGATGGGGGCCTCCTGTCCCCGGTGTTGAGGAGATGGGCCGGGGACAGGAGGAGGTAACCTCAGCGCCGGGGCTGGCGGCGGCTGGGGCTATTGCGTTGGAGACAGGGTGCAACGATGCGTGACCGGCCCGGCGATCCGAACCTTATACCAACCCGCTGAGATGCTGACGCATCACGGATTGGAAAGGCTCAAGCGCGGCACGGGCTTAACCAAGGCGCAATGAGTCAAGCGCATTGCGCCTTGCTATTAGGTCAGGTCATTTGCACTTGATGAACTTGCCCTTGGCGTCGCGGCACGGACCCTTTTTGGGCGCCGGTTTGGCTGTGGCCTTGGGCGGGCATTTGATGAATTTGCCCTTGGCGTCCTTGCAGGGCGCGGCAAGCGCCGGAGCGGCGCTGCCGGCTAAGAGGGCGAGGCTGAGGAAAGCGGAAGTCAGCGTCCTTGTCATCGCATGTCCCTTTATTCAGAGGGAAAGTTGCCGGACCCGACAGGGGTGCGGGCCCGACACGCCGCTTATCGCTGTTTTTCGCGTTTCAGGCTAATGAACTTTTCGTCATTTTGCCGCCATGCTGATCGGGAAAGCCTGCTTCGGGATCAGGCGGTTGCGGGGACGGCGTTCATGAAAAAGGGGGCGCCGACGGATCGGCACCCTCCTTTTTCATCGGCGCTGGCGCGTGGATCAGAGCGCGGCCTTCAGCTTTTCCACCAGGTCGGTGCGTTCCCAGGGGAAGAAGTCCCCCTCGGGCTTGCGGCCGAAATGACCGTAGGCGGCCGACGGCTGGTAGATCGGCTTGTTGAGGCCGAGATGCGTGCGGATGCCGCGCGGGGTGAGGCCGCCCAGTTCCTTGATATTCTTGATCGCGTTTTCGATCCTGTCGTCGCCGACAGTGCCGGTGCCGTGGGTGTCGACATAGAGCGACAGCGGCTCCGACACGCCGATGGCATAGGCGAGCTGGATCGTGCAGCGACGGGCAAGACCGGCCGCGACGATGTTCTTCGCGAGGTAACGGGTGATGTAGGCCGCCGAACGGTCGACCTTGGTCGGGTCCTTGCCGCTGAACGCGCCGCCGCCATGGGGCGAAGCGCCGCCATAGGTGTCGACGATGATCTTGCGGCCGGTAAGGCCGGCGTCGCCGTCCGGGCCGCCGATTTCGAAGCTGCCGGTCGGGTTGATGTGATAGACGGTTTCGTCCGAGAGCAGTTCGCCGGGCAGGACTTCGGCCACGACGCCCTTCACATAGGCCTTCAGTTCCGCGTCCTTCGCGCCTTCGTCATAGCCCGGCGCGTGCTGGGTCGAGACGACGATCGCGGTGGCGGCGGCGGGCTTGCCGTTTTCGAAGCGCAGGGTGACCTGGCTCTTGGCGTCCGGCTCCAGGAAGGGGGCGCGGCCCGAATGACGGTCGGCGGCCATTTTTGCCAGGATCTTGTGGCTATAGTCCAGCGTGGCGGGCATGAGATCGGGCGTTTCGTCGCAGGCGAAGCCGAACATGATGCCCTGATCGCCGGCGCCTTCGTCCTTGTTGCCCGCGGCGTCGACGCCCTGCGCGATGTGCGCGGACTGGCCGTGGAGGTTGTTTTCGAAGCGGAAGCTTTCCCAGTGGAAGCCGTCCTGCTCATAGCCGATGCGCTTGACGGTTTCGCGGACCGCGCGTTCGATCTCTTCCTGCGCGCCGGGGGCCCAGGCGCCGTTTTCATAGACGCCCTTGCAGCGGATTTCGCCCGCCAGCACCACGAGCTGGGTCGTGGTCAGCGTTTCGCAGGCGATGCGGGCTTCGGGGTCCTTCGACAGGAACAGGTCGACAATGGCGTCGGAAATCTGGTCGGCGACCTTGTCGGGATGGCCTTCGGAAACCGATTCCGAGGTGAAGAGATAGTTATTGCGCATGGGACTCCCGTTACCACGCTCTGCGGACGAGCGATATAAAGAAAAGTTTATGTGCCTATTAGCGGGTCGTTCTGCGGGTGGCAATGGCCAGTGAAGCCAAAGCCGTTGCGATCAGAGCGATCATGAAGCCGAAAGGCGCCCAGTTGCCGAGGCGGGAGAAGAGCGTCGGCGGCAGCGCCGGCGGCAGCGCGGTGTCGAGGAAACCGGCGCGGTGGTGGCCGATGCTGTGCAGGATATGGCCGCGGGCGTCGACCACGGCGGAGACGCCGGTGGGGGTCGAGCGGATGATGGGGATGCCTTCCTCCAGCGCGCGGAGGCGGGCCTGGGCGAGGTGCTGCACCGGCCCCCAACTGCCGAACCAGGCGTCGTTGGAGGGGTTGAAGAGGAAGCTGGGACGGTGGGCTTTATCGATCACCTGGCCTGAGAAGATGATCTCATAACAGATTTGGACGCCCATTTTGAGCGCGGGGCGGCCGAGCGTGGCGGGCAGGGTCAGGCTTTGCGGGCCGGGGCCGGGCCAGAAGTCGACGGCACCGGGGACGAGGCGGGAGAGGCCGAGCGGCTGAAGAATCTCGCGCATCGGCAGATATTCGCCATAGGGGACGAGGTGCGACTTGTCATAGCGGCCCAGCAACTGGGCCTTGGGATCGACGATGAACAGGCTGTTGTTGGCGCCGGCGAGGGTGTTTTCGAGGATGCCGTTTTTCTCGACCTGCTTGAAATAGACCTTGGTCGCGCCGGTCATCAGCAGGTCGCCGGGACCGAGCAGCGATGCCAGGCGCACGCGCCAGTCAGGCTCCAGATCGAGATAGGCGGGAATCGCGGCTTCGGGCCAGAAGATCAGGTGCGGGGCCGGGCGGGGCGTGCCGGAAAGGGCGGCGAGGGTCTGAAAATGGGCCTGTTCGAGTTCGGGCGAATATTTCTCGTCCTGCCCGATATTGGGTTGGACCACGCGGATGCGGGGCGCGCCCTGTGGGGTGGCCGGGGCGGGGGAGAGGAGGCCCCAAAGGGCGAGGGCTGCCAGCGGGGCGGCCAGGGTTGCCGCTGGGCGGAACTGGCGGCGCAGGGCGAGCAGGATCGCGCCGGCGGCGAGGATGGCGAGGGCGCCGAGACCGTAGGTGCCGATCAGGGTCGAGGCGATGGCGATGCCGGTGGGAAGCAGCGTGACCCCCAGCGGGTTCCACGCAAAGCCGGTGAAGGCGGTGGCGCGGAGATATTCGGATGCGAGCCATGCCGCCGCGAAGACAAGGATGAAGGTGAGCGCGTGATCGCCGCCGAATTTTCGCCCGAGCCACCATGTCGCGAGCGTCGCGAGGGCAGGATAGAGTGCCAGATAAAGCGACAGCAGCACCACCGCGCCATAGCCGAACCAGTGCGGCATGGAATCCTGAAAGGTGAAGGCGTGGGCGATCCAGT
Organism: Sphingobium estronivorans; assembly: GCF_008692605.1. Classification (GTDB taxonomy): domain Bacteria; phylum Pseudomonadota; class Alphaproteobacteria; order Sphingomonadales; family Sphingomonadaceae; genus Sphingobium; species Sphingobium estronivorans. The sequence goes on along the minus strand of NZ_LFCT01000015.1, from coordinate 75,923 downwards.
TGAGGCCCAGGGTGAAATGGCCGACGCCGAACAGCCAGCCGCGCAGAAAGGCGCTGCGGCGGTCGGGCGCGCTCTGGATAAGGGCGATCAGCAGCGCGAAGCAGGCGAGAGTGACGGGCCAGAGCTTCAGCGGCTCGAAGCCCGTGGCCGCGACGAATCCGGCGAGCAGGGCGGTGAACTTTGGGAAGCGGGCCGGAATGTCCTGCATGGAGGTGCGGATCAGCGCAGGGTGGCCATGGTGGCCTGGCTGCACTTGTCGTTCTTGCCGCCGCTGCCGCCGGTCAGGGCCGAGGCCGCGAGGAAGCCGCCGACCACCAGCACGAGGAAGGCGGCGGAGAGCAGGCCCAGATATTTTTCGATGAACGCCTTGATGGGCCGTCCGAATTTCCAGAACAGAAAGCCCACCAGCATGAACTGGAAAGCACGCGAGAGGACGCTGGCCCAGAGGAAGGTGAAGAGCGACAGCCCGATGAAGCCCGCCGTGATGGTGATGAGCTTGAAGGGGATGGGCGTCGCGCCCTTGATAAGGATGATTTCTGCCCCGTAATCGCGCAGATAGCAGGCGGCGACGGGGAATTTCGCGGCGAGGCCGAGGGTGTTCAGGATCTGCTGGCCGACCGTTTCATAGACGAAATGGCCGATGGCATAGCCGAACAGCCCGCCCATGACCGAGGCGATGGTGCAGATGAGGCCAAAGCGGATCGCGCGTTCCGGGCGGGCCAGGCACATCAGGCCCAGCAGCGGGTGGGGCGGGATCGGGAAGAAGCTGGATTCCATGAAGCTGATGGCGAAAAGCCAACGTTCGGCGTGGGCGTGGGCGGCTTTTGCCAGCGTCCATTGGTACAGCTTCGTAAGCATCGGCCTGACCCCTAGACGAAGAGATTTCAGGCCGCCAGTGCTTTTGCCAGGACGAGCATTTCATAGGGCGGGTCGAGCGGGACCGGATAGGGGCGGCGTTCGCCCGTCGGGGCATAGCCGCGGCGCCGATAATAGGCGATCAGCCGGTCGTGGCTGGCGATGACGGTCATTTCCATCCGGCGGCTGTGGAAGGTCGCAACCGCGAGCCGTTCGGCGGCGGCGAGCAGTGCGTGGCCGAGGCCGCCGGACTGGAGGTCGGGGTCGATGCAGAGCAGGCCGAGATAGGCGCGGCTCTGGCCAAGGTCGGAAATCTGGACGCAGCCGATGGGCGTTCCGTCTTCGTCCAGCGCGACCAGCAGGCGTTCGGCGGGGTCGGACAGGATCGCCTCCAGCGCGGGGATGCTGGTGCGCGGGCCGGTGGGAGGGGGCGATTCGATGGCCCAGCTTTCGCTGGCGGCCTCGCCGCGATAGGCGCGCTCTATCACGCGGTGAAGGCGGGGCAGGTCGATGGCGGTGGCGGGGCGGATGTGCATGGCGGGCGGCTTTTAGCGCGGCTGGGGTGCTTGCGACAGCCTGTTGGGTGCGCCAGTCTGGAGCGAAGGAGAGATTGTGATGACGTTTGGCAGGGGAAGGGCAGTGGGAGGCGCGCGACGCGGGAAAGTCGACCAGTCGTGCGGGAAGAGGATATCTGCTGAGGGGCTACGGCGTTGACGGGGCGGCGACGTCTGGGCATGACCCGAACCCAGAATCTGCCCGGCGCCATCGAGTGACATTGTCCAACCCATCCTTTTCCAAATGGCGTGAGCGCGGCGGCGGCTTGCTGTTCGCGCTGTTGTTCAACGGCCTGCTGTTGCTGTTGCTGCTGACGATGGCGCCCCAGCCGATCATCCGGTTGCCGGACTTCCGCAATCCCGTGACCTTCGAGATGGCGCCCGCGCCCAAGGCCGAGAAGGCGCAGCCGAAGGCCGAGAAAAGCGAGAAGAAAAAGCAGGAGAAATCGGCGCAGAAGCCGGTGCGGCCGGTGACGAAGCCCGATCTGCCGGTGGTGAAGCCGACCGAGCAGAAGCCCTTGCCCCTGCCTTCGCCGCTGCCCTTCCTGGTGATCGACAGCCAGCAGATGGCGGCGGCGGACATTGGGAAAATGCCGAAAAAGGGCGCGGAAGACGGCGCTTCGGGGCAGGGCAGCAGCGCGGCGGTGGCCGGGCCGGGCGAGGGGCCGGGCGGGGTGCAGCTATATGAGGCCGAATGGTATCGGCGGCCGACCCATGCGGAACTGGCGAGCTATCTGCCCGGCAATGCGCCGTCCAGCGGCTGGGGACTGGTGGCGTGCAAGACCGTCGATCATTATCATGTCGAAAATTGCCAGGCGCTGGGGGAATCGCCCATGGGGTCGGGCTTTGCGCGCGCGGTGCGGCTGGCGGCGTGGCAGTTTCTGGTGCTGCCGCCGCGCGTCAACGGCAAGGTGATGGTCGGCAGCTGGGTGCGGATCCGCATCGATTATACGCGCAGCGTCGCGGCAACGGCCGACAGCGGGCACTGAATTTCGTTGCGTTTCGAGACTGGAAGGGCATGATCCGATCCGGATTTTTCGGGAGTTGGAGTCATGATCCTTTATGGTGCGCGGCCTTCGCCTTTTGTGCGCAAGGTCATCATATTCGCGGCGGAAAAGGGGCTTGAACTGGATGTGCAGCCCGGCGGATTCGGGCAGGGCGGCGACGCCTTTGCGCAGGCGTCGCCCTTTGGGAAGATTCCGGGCTTTCAGGACGGCGATTTCCTGATCAGCGATTCGACGGCGATCATAACCTATCTGGATACGCTGCATCCGGAGCCGAATTTGATCCCGGTCGAGGCGCGGGCGCGGGCGCGGACGATCTGGTACGAGGAGTTTGGCGATACCATCGTGCAGGCGACGGGCATGCCGATCTTCTTCAACCGGATGGTCGCGCCGCTGATGGGGATGCCGCAGGATCTGGCGGCGGCCAATGCGGCGGAGGCCGACAGGCTGCCGGGGATTTATGATTATCTGGAGAAAATCCTGCCGGAGAGCGGGTTTCTGGTGGAGGACCGGTTAACGCTGGCGGATATCGCCGTCGCCTGTCCGCTGATCAATATTGGCTATTGCAGCGGGGTGCTGACGGATGGGCGCTGGCCGCGGTTGAAGCAATGGTTGCAGCGGATGCGGGAACGGCCGAGCGTCGCGGCGGCGCTGGCGGCGGAGGCCCGGGCGATCGAACGCATGGCTGCGGCATGATTTAACCCATTTGGAACATTTTTCTTGACATCGTCACGCTGTTCCGGCAGGAAGGACGACATTGGGAAAATGTGAGTCGCCGATGGGGCGTTGAGGGGCTGGTCCTGTGGGGCCGGCCCTTTTTGCGTCGGGCGGCGGCGGAGGGGTGGCATGACGGACGCGGGGAAGAAGGGCGCGGGTAAGAAGGGCGCGGCGGAGGGCATGGTCGCGCAGCGGCAGCGCCGGGCTTCGGGCAGCGTGGCGCAGTTGCGGCCGGTGCGCCGGGACGGCTGGACGCCGGCGCGGCGCAAGCTGTTCATGGAGGCGCTGGCCGCGACCTGCAATGTCGCGGAGGCGGCGCGGGCGGCGGGCAAGAGTTCGTCCAGCGCCTATGCGCAGAAGCAGCGCGATCCCGGCTTTGCGCGCGAATGGCAGCAGGCGCTGTGCGTGGCCTATGACGAGTTGGAGGCGCTGTTGCTGCGGCAATCGCTGTTCGGGACCGAGCAGGAGGAGATTGTCCTGGACGGCGAAGGCGCGGTGAAGAGCCGGAAGGTGAAGCGGGACTATCCGCTGGCCATCGGATTGCGGCTGTTGCTGGCCCATGCGGCGGAAGTGGCGGAGCAGCGGCGCGTGCAGGGGATCGAGCGGCCCGATGGCGAGGATGCGATCGTGCGGTTGCGCACGGCGCTGGAGGCGGTGCGGAAGAAGGGGCGGGTGGTGCATTAGGCTCTTCCCACCCCCCTTTGTTGGAGATTCTAGGGCGCGCTCCGCAGGTGGATGAGGGGGTAGGGGCGGCCCTGTCCGTCGCGGTCCGAGCGGCCGGTGCGGGTGAAGCGCATGGCTTCGTAGAAGGCGATGGCCCGGCCGTTCTGTTCGTTGACGTCGGTGGTGAGCGTCTGGTGCAGGGAGAGGGCATGTTCGACGAGGCGTCGGCCCACGCCCTGGCCGTGCCAGGCGGGATCGATGAACAGGGCATCCATATGGGTGCCGTCGATCAGCATGAAGCCGATGGCGCGGTCGTCGGGGTCGGTCGCGAGCCATGCCGGCTTTTGGGGCAGGACGGCCGCGACCTCCGCATCGATGGCGGCGCGGTCGGCGGCGGTCAGGAAATCATGGGTCGCGTCGACGGCCTTGCGCCAGATGTCGAGCAGGCGGGCGCCGTCGGCGGCGCGGGCGGGTCGGATCGAACTCATGGCGGGGAATATAGGCGATAGGGACGGATCGGACAAATCGAGAGGAGGCGGAATGGGGCGGCTGTCGGATTTCGAGCGGCTGGCGCGGATGCCGGACAAGGCGCGGGAGCGGGTGCTGGCGGGCCTCAACGGGGCGGCGGCGGAGGCTTTGGCGCACGACTGGAACTGGCTGGCGCGACCGGAGCAACGGGCGCCGGAGGGGGGCTGGCGCATCTGGCTGATGATGGCGGGGCGCGGGTTCGGCAAGACCCGCGCGGGCGCCGAGTGGGTCAGGGGGGTGGCGGAGAGCGATCCCGGGGCGCGGATCGCTTTGGTCGGGGCGACGCTGGGCGAGGCGCGGGCGGTGATGGTGGAGGGGGCTTCGGGGCTGCTGTCCATCGCGCCCTGGTGGAACCGGCCCGTGTTCGCGCCCGCCCTGCGCAAGCTGGTCTGGCCCAATGGAGCGGTGGCGACCCTGTTCGGAGCGGCCGAGCCGGAGAGCCTGCGCGGACCGCAGTTCAGCCATGGCTGGGCGGATGAGATCGCCAAATGGGCCGGGGGCGAGGCGGTCTGGGACAATCTGATGATGGGGATGCGGTTGGGCGACGGGCCGCGCGTGCTGGCGACGACGACGCCCCGGCCCGTGCCTTTGGTGCGGGGGCTGGTGGCGCGGGCCAAGGACGCAGGGAACGACGGTGACGTCGTGGTGACGCGGGGGCGGACGGCGGACAATGCAAGCCATCTGGCCGAGGGCTTCGTCGAGGCGATGGAGCGCAGCTATGGCGGCACGCGCCTGGGGCGGCAGGAACTGGAGGGCGAGCTGATCGCCGAGGTCGAGGGTGCGCTGTGGAGCCGGGGCCTGCTGGAAGGGTGCCGGGTGGCGCATGTGCGTTCGGCTTTGGTGCGGGTGGTGGTGGCGGTCGATCCGCCGGCGTCCGCGCACGGCGATGCCTGCGGGATTGTGGTGGCCGGTCTGGGGGACGATGGGCGGGCTTATGTGATCGCCGATGCCAGTGTGGAGGGGGCGACGCCGGAGGGCTGGGCGCGGGCGGTCGCGTCGGCGGCCCTGCTGCATGGTGCGGACCGGGTGGTGGCCGAGGCCAATAATGGCGGGGCGATGGTGGAGAGCGTGCTGCGCGCGGCGGAGGCCGGGCTGCCGGTGCGGCTGGTGCATGCGAGCCGGGGGAAGGTGGCGCGGGCGGAGCCTGTGGCGGCGCTCTACGAGGCTGGACGGGTGGCGCATCGGGGGGTCTTTGGCGCGCTGGAGGACGAGATGTGCGGCATGGTGCTGGGCGGCAGCTATATGGGGCCGGGGCGATCGCCGGATCGGGCCGATGCGCTGGTCTGGGCCTTGACCGAGTTGATGTTGGGGCGGCGGGGCGAGGCGCGGGTGCGGGCGGTGTGAGCCGGGGGCCAAATTCTAACGGATACGAAACAAAATCGGACATCCGGCGTTGTTTCGGAAGGGTTATGACAGGAGGCTTTGCATGAAGATCGCGAAACTGGCGGCGTCTGTGGCGGTGCTGACCTTGATGATCGAGCCGGCGGTGGCGGCGACTTTGTCGAGCAAGGAGCGGGCGCGGGTGGCGCGGGCCGCGCCGCGCGACCGGGACGATGTGCGCTATTGCCTGCTCAAGCGGAAGAAGGATGCGCGCAAGGGGACGGTGATCGGCGCGGCCGGTGGCGCCGGGGCCGGGGTGATTGCGGGCGGCAGCGTGGGCGAGACGTTGCTGGCGGGCGCGGCGGGGGCCGTGGCGGGGAATCTGATCGGCAAGGGGCAGGCGGGCGGCGATGCTTGCGACCGGGTTTTGAAGCGGAACCCCTGATAAGCGGGAGGGGGCTTTCCCTTTTCGGATTTCGGTCGGCGGCCGATTGCCGCCGGCCTTCATGATCCTCCCCCCGGACCGGCGGGAGGATTTTTTGTGGGCGGGGTTTTTCATGAAATTGTTCGGGACGAAGGCGACGCGCCAGTCGGCGCGGCCGGTGTTGGCGCGCGCCTGGGGGGCGGGCGGGGTCGCTCTGGGGGAGTGGCCTGCCTCCTATGAGGCGCAGGTGCGCGCCGGGGCGATGCAGAATCCGGTGGCGCAGCGGGCGTTGCGGCTGGTGTCGGAGGGGGCTGGCGGAACCGCCTTGTCCGTGGCGGGCGTCGAGGATGCGGCGCGGGTGATGCGGCTGGTGACGCATTGTTCGGCCGGGCAGGGGCTGGTCGAGACCTTGGCCTGTCATTTGCTGCTGCACGGCAATGCCTATGTGCAGGTGCTGGCCGGTGCGGATGGGGTGCCGGGGGAACTTTATGCCTTGCGGCCCGAGCGGGTCAGCGTCGAGGCGGATGCGCGGGGCTGGCCGGTCGCCTATCTCTATCGGGTCGGGGACAGCGTGACGCGGATTCCGGCGGAGGGGGGCGGGATCGTTCATCTGAAGGCCTTGCATCCGCTCGACGATCATTATGGGCTGGGTTGCGTGGGGGCGGCGGCGGGCGCGGTGGCGATCCACAATGCGGCGACCGTCTGGAACAAGGCCTTGCTGGATAATGCGGCGCGGCCTTCGGGGGCGATGGTCTATGAGCCGGGGGACGGGTCGGTGATGTCGCCCGAGCAGTTCGAGCGGGTGAAGCGGGAGATGGAGATCGCCTTTTCCGGGGCGGCCAATGCGGGGCGGCCGATGCTGCTGGAGGGGGGCCTCGACTGGAAGGCGATGAGCCTGACGCCCGCCGAGATGGATTTCGTGGGGCTGAAGGCGGCGGCGGCGCGGGAGATCGCCCTGGCTTTCGGGGTGCCGCCGATGCTGATGGGGCTGCCGGGGGACAATAGCTACGCCAATTATCGGGAGGCCAATCGGGCGCTCTGGCGGCAGACGATCCTGCCGCTGGTGGCGAAGATCTGCGGCGGCATCGCGCAGGGGCTGCGGGGCTGGTGGCCGGATTTGTGCCTGGGCGCGGATATGGATGCGGTGCCTGCTTTGTTCGAGGAGCGGAGCGCGCTGTGGGAGCGGGTGGCGGCGGCGGATTTCCTGTCGGCGGAGGAGAAGCGGGCGATGCTGGGCATTGTCTGATGGCACGGGGTCTGACGGGGGAGGCAGGCGATGAAATATGATGGGGAGATGCTGGCGCGCTTGGTGGCGCAGGCCGAGGCGCAGCCGGTGGGGGCGGACATGCTGATGATCCGCGCGCTGATCGAGGAGGCGAGCGAACTGGGCGCGGGGCGGGCGCTGGAGCGGCTGGGGCTGGCGGATCGCGGGGCGGAGGATGATGTGCGGGAGCTGCGCGAGCTGCTGAGGGCCTGGCGCGATGCGAAGAAGGCGGCGCGGGGCGCTGTCGTCGCCTGGGTCGTGCGGGTGGTGATGGCGTTGCTGCTGCTGGGGCTTGCGGTGCGGCTGGGCTTGCTGGGGCTGGTGCATGAGTGATGTGCGGTTCGCGGGCTATGCGGCGGTGTTCGATCGGGTGGATCGCGGCGGCGACGTGGTGCGGGCGGGGGCCTTTGCCGGATTGGCGGCGGGGGTGCCCCTGCTGTGGCAGCATCGGGCCGGGGAGGTGATCGGGACCGTCGAGAAGGTCGAGGAGGATCGGCGCGGGCTGCGCGTGATCGGGCGGGTTTCCGGGCGGACGGCGGCGGGGCGGGAGGCGGGACGCGCCTTGCGCGCGGGGGCGGTGGATGGGCTGTCCTTTGGCTATCGGGTGCGGGAGGCCCGGGGATCGGCGCCGCGCGAATTGCTGGCGCTGGAGGTGGTGGAGGTGAGTGTGGTGACGCATCCGATGCAGGATCTGGCTCGGGTGATTGCGGTGGAATAGGGGGCTGGCCCCCGCTTTGAAGGTTTTTTGGGCGGTCCGGTTGGGCCGCCCTTTTTCGTGGGAGTGGTGGATGACGGATCAGTTGGAAGCGAGCTTTGATGCGGTGGTGCAGGGTGAGCGCATCGCGGGCCTTGAGAGCGAGGTCGCGGCGCTGAAGGGGGCTTTGCTGGTGGCGCAGAGGCCGGCGCTGGACGGGGTGAAGGGCGGGGCGGTCGATCCGCGCCGGTTGGCCTTCGTCGAGCGTTATGTGCGGCAGGGGCTGGAGGCCGGAGTGGAGTTGAAGAGCTTTTCCGGGGCTTCGGGCGGGGCCGGTGGCTATGCGGTGCCGCGGGAGATCGACCAGATCATCGATGCGACGCTGAAGGGGATTTCGCCCATTCGTTCGATTGCCAATGTCGTGCGGACGGGGACGGCGGGCTATCGCAAGCTGGTGACGGCGGGCGGCATCGTGTCGGGCTGGGCCAGCGAGACGGGGGCGCGGGCGGAGACGGCGACGCCCAGTTTCAACGAGATCGTGCCGCCTTCGGGGGAGCTTTATGCCAATCCGGCGGCGTCCCAGGCCATGCTGGACGATGCGCAGTTCGACGTCGAGGGCTGGCTGGCGGGCGAGATCGCCCGTGAGTTCGCCGCAGCGGAGGGCGCGGCCTTTGTCAACGGCAATGGGACGAACAAGCCCAAGGGGTTCCTGACCTACACCGCGACCAATGAGGCGGACAGCGTGCGTGCCTTCGGGTCGCTGCAATATGTGGCGTCGGGGGCTTCGGGCGGTTTCGCGGCCTCGGGGCAGGACAGGCTGATCGATCTGGTGCAGGCGCTGCGGGCGCCCTATCGTCAGGGGGCCTGTTTCGTGATGAATTCGGCCACGCTGGCGGTGATCCGCAAGATGAAGACCAGCGATGGGGCGTTTATCTGGCAGCCTTCGCTGAGCGCGGGGCAGCCGGCGACGCTGCTGGGCTATCCGGTGGTGGAGGCCGAGGACATGCCGGATATTTCGGCCGGATCGATGTCGATTGCCTTTGGCAATTTCCAGGCGGGCTATGTGATCTCGGAGCGCAGCGAGACGAGCATTTTGCGCGATCCCTTCAGCAACAAGCCGTTCGTGCATTTTTATGCCGTGAAGCGGATTGGCGGCGCGGTGGCGAACAGCGAGGCGATCAAGTTGATGAAGTTCGCGGCTTCCTGATCGTCCCTGGGGAAGTGGGTTGGGGCGCTTCCTGCGGGGCGCCCCTTTTTTGGTGGGGAGGGGCCATGTTGGCGGATCTCAAGGCCTGGTTGCGGATCGGGTCGGATGAAGAGGATGGCGTGCTGGAGCGGCTGTTGGGGAGCGCTTCGGGGCTTTGCGAGCAGTTTATCGGGCAGTGGCTGGTCGTGCGCGATGCCGCCGAGACGGTGGTGGCCGACGGGGGCTGGCAGCGGCTGATGGCGCGGCCGGTGGTCGCGATTGCGGGCGTGGAGGTCGGCGGGGTGGCTTTGGTGCCGGGCGCCTATGCGGTCGACATCGATGCCGCCGGGGAAGGATGGGTGCGGGCGCGGCTGGTGGACGGGCCGGGCAGGGTGACGGTGCGCTATCGGGCGGGGATGGCGGTGGACGAGGAGGGGCTGCCCGAGGCGATCCGGCACGGCATCGTGCGGCTGGCGGCGGAGCATTTCGCGGCGCGGGATGGCGAAGCGGCGACGCCGCCCGCCGTGGTGAGCGCGCTGTGGCGGCCGTGGCGGCGGATGCGGCTGGCATGAGGGCGCGGTTGCGGGGGCTGGTGGAGGAGCGGGTCGCGGCGCGGCGGCGGGAGATTGCCGCTGCGATTTCGGCGATGGGCGTCGAGGCGCGGGTCGAGGGCGAGGATGTGCGGCTGTCCGGGCGGGGGCTGATGCGGCGGTGGATGGGCGATCTGGGGCTGCGGGAAGCTGGGCGGGAAGCTGGGCCAAAAGCAGGGCCAGAAACAGGGAAGGGGCGGCGATGAGCGCGGAAGTGGCGGTGCGCGGGGCTGTCGTCGAAGCCTTGCGAGGCGATGCGGATTTGATGGCGGGATTGAACGGGCTGTTCGATGGCGCGTCCGGGCGGGCCAGTGCGCCCTATGGCGTGGTCGGGGACTGTGTCGCGCTGGACTGGGGCGCGAAGGATGTCGAGGGACGGGAACTGGCCTTGACCGTCAGCCTGTTCGATGCGGGGGAGAGTCCTGCGCGGCTGGCAGCGCTGTTGGAGCGGGTCGATCCGGTTTTGCGGGCGGTGGAGGGTGCGGAGGGCTGGCGGCTTGTCAGTGTGCGGCTGGCACGTTCCCGGGTGGCGCGGATGGGCGCGCGGGATGGGTGGCAGGCGCTGGTCGACTATCGGCTGCGCGTGGTGCGCGGCTGACGGTCAGGGCTTCGAATACTCTTCGAATTCGCCGACGATCTTGTCCTTATATTCGCTGATCTGGTCGTCCGCGTCGGACTGGGCGTCCTTGTCCGACATGCCGGTCGACTTGTCGTCCGCGACGATGGCGGCGCGGAAGGCGGCTTCCTTGTCGCCGCACTGGGTCTTCAGCGAGGACTGGAAATCGCCGAGCGGCACCTTTTTGTCGAGGGCGGGCTGGATCTGTTTTTCCAGGCATTCCGAATAGGCCTTGCGGCCCGCGCCGACGGCGTCGCCGCTCTGCGGGGCGGCGGCCAGCAACAGCATCAGGGGGGCGGTGACGAACATCTGGGTCTCTCTCCAAATCCCGATTCTTGCACGGTTTATCTTAGAGGAGAATGCTCCATGGGCGTGGAAAAAGGAAGCGCGTTTCTATTGAAAATAGGGGATGGCGGGGCGCCGGTGGCCTACGCCACCGTGGCGGGCATGCGCACGACGCAACTGTCCGTCAATGGCGAGGGGGTCAACGTCACCAACAAGGATTCGGGCGGCTGGCGCGAATTGCTGTCGGGCGCGGGGGTGCGCTCGGTCAGCGTGTCGGCGGCGGGGATTTTCACCGGATCGGCGGCGGAACTGCGGCTGCGGGGCCATGCGCTGGCCGGGACCATCGAGGATTATGAGCTGAGTTTCGAAAGCGGCGAGAAGATGCGCGGCCGCTTCCTGGTGACGCGGCTGGACTATGCCGGGGATTATAATGGGGAGCGCAATTATGCGCTGAGCCTGGAGAGTTCCGGGCCGGTGGTGTCGCTGTGAGCGGGGGTGCGAACGGCGCACATCCCAATGGCGCGCGGGGCGAGGCGGCTCTGGACCTGGGGGGCGAGCGGTTCACGCTGCGGCCCAGTTTCGCGGCTCTGGTGGCGGCGGAGGAGGAATTGGGGCCGCTCTTTGCGCTGGTCGAACGGGCGGCGGCGGGGAAGCTGTCGCTGGCCGAGATGGCCGGGCTGTTCTGGCATTGCCTGGCGGAGCCGCCGGCGGGGTTGACGCGGGAAGCCATGGGCGAGGCGATCGTCGCGGCGGGGCTGGCGAAGCTGACGCCGGTTTTGCGCGGGATACTCGGGCAGATTCTGGGGGGACGATGAGCTTTTTCAAGACGGCGGCGCGGCTGGCGGGGGTCGCGGGCTGGTTGCTGGGGTGGCGGCCTGAGGAGTTTTGGCGGTCGACCCCGGCGGAACTGGAAGCGGTGTTGCGGGCGGCCAAGGGGGAGGAGGAACCGGAGGTCGGGATGGATCGCGGGGAGTTGGAGAGGTTGCGGGGCGCGATGCCGGATTGAGGGGAGCGGGCGATGGACGAGGAGATCGACAATCTGGTCGTGCGGGTGCGGGCGGATACGCAGGGCTTCGCGCGGGATGTGGAGGCCATGCGGGGGGCGTTGGAGGGACCGCTGGCCGGGGGCGCGGAGCGGGCTGGCAGGCGGATCGAGCAGGGATTTTTGCGGGCGGTTCGGACAGGGCAGTTCGGCTTTGAGGAACTCAAGAGCATCGCGATGCGGGTGCTGGACGACATTGCGGCCAGTGCCCTGCGGTCCGGAATGGGCAGCATCGGCGGGGATGGGCTGGTGGGGCTGGCCGCGTCCGTGCTGGGCTTGCCGGGGCGGGCGACCGGCGGGCCGGTGGCGCCGGGGCGGGCCTATGTCGTGGGGGAGCGGGGGCCGGAGGTCTTTGTGCCGACGGCGAGTGGGCAGATTGTTCCCCATGGCGGCGGCGGCGCGCGGGATGTGCGGGTCAGTATCGCGGTGCAGGGGCAAGGCGTGGATGGCGCGCGCTTGCTCGCGCGGAGCGCGCGGCAGGTGGCGCGGGCGGTGAGGGGGGCGATCGGCGGATGAGTGGGCTTGGATATTGGCTGGCCGATGCGCGGCGGGGGCAGGAGGCGCGGTTCATGAAGCGCTTTGCGCCGACGCACTGGACCGTGAATTTTCCCCGGCCGATGATGGCGAGTGTCGTGACCACCGCGCCGGATGCCCTGCGGGTGGATGCGGTTTTCTATGGGTCGGGGGATCTGGCCGGGCTGATCTGGGAAGCGGAGGATCAGTGGAGCCATCCGCTGCTCGCCTATGAGACGGCTCGGGATTTTCGGGATTGCCTGCTGCGCTTTCGCTGGCGGAGCGGCGGGCTGCGGCGGCTGGATGAGACGCACGGGCCGACGCTGACCATTGAGGGGCGGGATGCGGAAGGCACGCCGCGTAGCTGGTATGTGCGCTTGTGGAACTATGCGAGCGGTGGGGTGGAAGATGCTCTGATCACGCTGGATTTTTCCACGGTGAAGAGCGGCTTTGTGCTGAGCGAGGGGGAAGCGGTGTGGGCGGGCGCTGTGGACCGGATGTTCATCTCGCTTGCGCCGCCGGACTATGATGCGGGGAGCATGATCTTCGCCGCAGGGGTCGAGGGATGGTGTGAGCTATCGGGGATACGCTGCGATGGGGCGGGGTCGGTGTTGCGTGTGGGCGACGTCGTGCTGCCGGAGCATGGGCTGTCCATGGCGACGGGCTATGACGATTGTTTCAACCAGACGCCGGAGCGGATTGTCGGGGCGATCCATGCGCTCGGCTATCGCGGGGCCATCAATCATTATGTGGGAATGAGCCATTATTTCCGGCTCGAGCCTGTGGATGGCGGGCTTTTCGTCAGTCTGGCGGGCGGGGTGCTGAATGCGCCTTGTGCGGCCTGGCATGGGGATTTTGCCCGGAGGGCGAAAGCGTTGGGACTGGGGGTGATCTGGTCTCTCTCCTACGAATTGTTCGATGCGCATTGCTGGGAGGATTGGAAGCAGCGGGCGGAAAATGGCGATCCGGCGCTGACGGGATGGTCGCCGCCGTCCACGCTGCTCTCGCCCGCGCATGAGGGAGCGATGGGATATTTGTGGTCGGTGGCCGGAGCCTTTGTTTCCCTTGGGTTGGCGGCCGGGATTGCGATCGGCTTTCAGGTTGGGGAACCCTGGTGGTGGGTCATGCCGGATGGGCGCATCTGTCTGTATGACGAGGCGGCGCGAGCGGCTTTCGGTGGGGCGCTGGTTTCCATTGCCGATGTTCGGGGGGCGTTGGGCGCGCCGCAGAGGGCCTTGCTGGATCGGGCGGGCGAGGTGCTGGCGGCATCGACGGCGGCGCTGTGTGCCTGGGTGAAAGGGATGGCGCCGGGGGCGGTGACGCATTTGCTGGCCTATCTGCCGACCGTGCTCGATCCGGCGGCTCCGGAAGCCAAGCGGGCGAATATGCCCCTGGGATGGGCCTTTCCCGCCTTCGATGTCTTGCAGTTGGAGGATTATGACTGGGTGACGGAGGGGCGGGAACGGCTCACCGGGCTGGGGGTCGATCTGGCGGTCGGGCGGCTGGGTTATCCGGTTCACGAGCAGCATTATTTTTCGGGCTTCGTGCTGAGGAGCGAGGATGCCGTTCAGTGGCGGGAGATTGCGGCGGCGGCGGACGCGGCGGTGAAGCGGGGGACGGCGGCGACCTTTGTGTGGGCGCTGCCGCAGGTCGCGCGGGACGGCTTTACCTGCTTCAGATTGGATGGGGAGGATGATGTGCAGGATTTTGACGATGTGTCTTTTCCTCTGGCGATCGGTCGGGAGGCGAGTGTTTCGCCCGCCTTTTCCACGCAGGTCGTCGAGAGCGTGTCCGGGCATGAACGGCGGAGCAGCGACTGGGCGGATGCGCGGCTGTCCTTCGATGCCGGGCCGGGGGTGCGGTCGGAGACGGATATGGCGGCGCTGATCGCCTTCTTTCGGGCGCGGCGCGGGGCGGCGCGGGGCTTTCGGTTCGCGGACCCCTATGATGATCGCAGTTGCGGCGTGGGTGAGGCGCCGGGGCCGCTGGATCAGCATCTGGGCGTGGGCGATGGCGTGCGGGCGGAGTTTCCGTTGCAGCGCTTTTACGGGCTGGGCGAGGAGGCGCAGGCGCGCCGGATCACGCGGCCGGTGGCGGGGACCATCCGGGTCGCGGTGGACGGGGTCGAGAGGGGGAGCGGGTGGAGTCACGCCGGCCTGGGGGTGATTGCGTTCGATGTGGCGCCCGCGGACGGGGCGGTGTTGACGGTGGGTTTCCGCTTCGATGTGCCGGTGCGCTTTGCCGAGGATCGGCTGGAGATTAATCGCGCGACCTTTGCGGCGGGGGAGGCGGTTTCGGTGCCGCTGGTGGAGATCAGGGAATGAGTGGGCTGGAGGCTTTGGAGAAGCCGCTGGCGACGTTGGCCTTTTGCTGGCGCATCGAGCGGCGGGACGGGGTGACGATCGGGCTGACCAGCCATGATCGGGATCTGGCGATTGGCCATGTGCGGTATCGCGCGGCACCGGGGATGACGCCTTCGGCGGTGCGGAGCGGGATCGATATCGAGGGGAGCGATGCCGATGTGGAGGGCGCGCTGGTTTCCGATGCGATCAGTGAGGCCGATTTGGCGGCGGGACGCTGGGATGGGGCGGCGCTGGAGTTGCGGCTGACCGAGTGGGAGGCGCCCGGCGCGCTGTGGCTGCTGTTGGGACGGGGGGAGATCGGCGCGGTGGCGCGCAAGGCGGGGGCGTTCACGGCGGAACTGGTGGGGGCGATGGCGGCGTTGAAGGCGCCGGTCGCGCCATCGACTTCGCCGGATTGCCGGGCGGCGCTGGGGGATCGGCAGTGCCGGGTCGATCTGGCCGGGCGGCGGCGGGTGGTGGCTGTCGGGGCGGTGGACGATGTTTCGGTCGCTGTGCCGGGGCTGGAGGCGGGGGCTTATGCCTTTGGCACCTTGCGCTGGCTGACCGGGGGCAATGGCGGGATCGTGCACGGGGTGGTCGATAATGATGCCGGTTCCGTGATGTTGAGCGATCCGCCGCCTTTTGCTGTCGAGGCTGGGGCCTTGGCCCTGCTGACCGAGGGGTGCGATCGGCAATTGGCGACCTGTGCCGGGCGGTTCGGCAATGCCGTCAATTTTCGTGGGGAGCCTTATCTGCCGGGGACGGATTTGCTGACGCGCTATCCGGGGGCGGCTTGAACGAGAGTGTCGCGGCGGCGCGGGCGCTGTTGGGGGTGCGTTTTCGGCTGCATGGGCGGGTGCCCGAGCGAGGGTTGGATTGCGTGGGGCTGGCGGCGCTGGCGATGGGGCGGGTCGCGCCGGAGGGCTATGGGTTGCGGTCCGGGGATGAGCGGCGGGCTGCCGACTGGCTACGCGCGGCGGGGCTGCGGCGGGTCGAGGAGGCGCGTGACGGCGATCTGGCGCTGGTGCGGCCGGGGCCTTTGCAGCTCCATCTGATGATTGTGGTGCCGGGTGGGCATGTTCATGCCCATGCCGGACTGGGGCGCGTGGTGGAGATGCCGGGGGAGTCGCCCTGGCCGGTGCTGGGATATTGGCGGGCCGAATAGGGGGGCGATATGGCGACGATTATTTTGACCGCGCTTGGCACGGCCATTGGCGGGCCGCTGGGCGCTGCGGTGGGCGGGCTGATCGGCAATGCGTTCGATCATGCGGTGCTGTTCAAGCCCAAGGGGGTCGAAGGGCGGCGGCTGACCGACATGCAGGTGCAGACGTCGACCTATGGGTCGCAGGTGCCGAAACTGTTCGGGAGCTTGCGGGTCGCGGGAACGGTGATCTGGGCGACGGACCTCAAGGAAACAAAGCACAAGAGCGGCGGCGGCAAGGGGCGGCCCAGCGTGACGACATACAGCTATTCGGCGAGCTTTGCGGTGGCATTGTCGGCGCGGGCGGTGCGGGCTGTGCGGCGGATCTGGGCCGACGGGAATTTGCTGCGCGGGGCGGCGGGGGACTTCAAGACGGAATTGGGGGCTTTTCGGCTGCATGCGGGCGGTGAGGACCAGGCGGTCGATCCGCTGATCGCAGCGGCGGAGGGGATGGCGCTGACGCCGGGGCATCGGGGGATGGCCTATGCGGTGTTCGAGGATCTGGCGCTGGCGGATTATGGCAATCGGATTCCTTCGCTGACCTTTGAGGTCGAGGCGGATGCGGCGGCTGTGGAATTGGGGGCGCTGGCGGCGGAGTTGAGTGGCGGGCTGTTGACGGGCGAGGGGTTGACGGCGGTCGAGGGGCTGGCGGCGGGTGGCGCGGATGTGGGCGAAGCGCTGGCCCCGCTGGCGGAGGCGTTCGATCTGGCCTTTGTAGCGGAAGAGGTAGGGTTGCGCTGGGTGGCGCCTGCGGTGGCGGGTGATGCGGAGATTGGCGCGGGGGCTTTGTGCCGGTCGATCAATGGCCGGATGCTGGATGCTGTCGAGCAATCGGGCGGTTCGGCCGATGCCGTGCCGGTGGCTTTGGCGGTTCGCTATTATGATGCGGCGCGGGACTATCAGGCGGGCGTGCAGCGGGTGAGCAGGCCGGGGCCGGGGCGGGCGGAGCAGGGGCTGGAACTGCCGGTCGTGTTGTCGGGGGATGATGCGCGGGGACTGGCGGCGCGGAAGCTGGGGCGGGTCTGGACCGGGCGATCGGCGATGACCTTGCGCTGCGGCTGGGAGGCGCTGGGGCATGGGCCGGGCGAGGTGGTGACGGTGGAGGGACTGCCGGGCCTGTGGCGGATCGAGGAGCGCGAGTGGGAGGCGATGGCCGTGCGGTTGAGCCTGCGGCGCGTGCCGGGCGCGGGTGGGGCAATTCCCGGCGGCACCTCTTCGGGCAGTATCGTGCGGCAGGCGGATCGGCCGCATGGGCCGACGACCTTGATGCTGGTGGACCTGCCGTCGATCAGGGAGAGCGCGGCGACGGCGCCGGTCATCGTGGCGGCGGCGAGCGGCGGGGAGGGCTGGCGCGGCGCGGCGCTGTTCACCATCGGCGCGACCGGAGAGGCGCTGCCCGCTGGCCGGACGGCGCCGCGGGCGGTGATGGGGCGGGTGGATACAGGACTGCGTCGCGGCAGCTCGGCGCTGATCGATGCGGTTCACGGCTTTGAGGTGACGTTGCTGGCGGAGGACATGGCGCTGGGCGGGGCGGATGAGGGGGCGCTGGCGCAGGGGCGCAACCTCTGTCTGGTCGGGCGGGAAGTCGTCCAGTTTGCCGAGGCCGAGCAAATCGGGGAGGCGCGCTATCGGCTGAGGGGGCTGCGGCGAGGATTGTTCGGGACCGAGTGGGCGATGGACGATCATGCTCCAGGCGAGCGCTTTCTGTTGCTGGAGGAGGACCGGCTGGCCGAGCCGTTCGCGGTGCAGGGCGGCGCGGCGGAGATCGGCGGCAGCGTCCGGGTCGCGGCGGTCGGCATCGGGGATGTCGGGCCGGTCGAGGCGGCGCTGACGGTCAGCGGCGAGGCGGTGACGCCGCCTGCGCCGGTGCATGTGCGGGCGCAGGCCGATGGGGTCGGCGGCTGGACCATCGGATGGACGCGGCGGAGCCGGATCGGATGGCGCTGGGTGAGCGGCGCGGATGTGCCGCTCGGCGAGGATCGGGAAAGCTATGAGGTGCGGGTGCTTGTCGCGGGCGAGCTGGTGCGGCGGATCGTTCTGGACCGGCCCGGCTGGACCTATGACGCGGCGCTGCTGGAGGCGGACCGGGACGGCACGGGAGAACTGGCCGTCGAAATCCGGCAGGTCGGGTCGCAGGCGATGGGGCGCGCGGCGCGGATCGTTCTGGCGGGCTGAGCGTATGGATGGAAAGGGCAATTGAATCATGGTGATGGACGCGACTTTTCGCTGGGCGCTGCCGCAGCTTTTCGCCGGTCAGGCGCAGAAGGAACTGTTTCACAATGAGGCGCTGACGCGGATCGACATGCTGCTGCACGGCGCGGTGGCGAGCGCCGATGAGAGTGTGCCGCCGGACGCGCCGGCAATCGGGGATTGCTGGATCGTGGCGCCGGGTGCTTCGGGAGACTGGGCCGGCCGCGAAGGGACGGTGGCCTGTTGGACCGAAGGGGGGTGGCGGTTCGTCGCGCCCCGGGCGGGGCTTGCGCTCTGGGTGGCGGACCGGGGCCATGGCATGGCGCATGACGGCGCGGCATGGCATGACGGGGCGGTGCGGGCGGATGGGTTGCATATCGCAGGTAGCCGGGTGGTCGGGGCGCGCGGCGCGGGGATCGCCGATCCATCCGGCGGCGCGACCGTCGACCCGGAAGCGCGGGCCGCCATCGCGGGAATTTTGGATGCGATGCGGACGCATGGGCTGATCGATGCATGACTTGGCGTTCATATTCCTTTTACCAAGAGGGGCATTCGAATTAGCCTGAGGGGGCGGGCAAGAGGGTTAACTGCGTTATTTTTGCAACAGTTTTGCCAAATGTGGACTTGCCATGAAACTTTCTAGCCGATACATGGTTTCAGCAGTCCTTCGTGACACTTTTGAAAGGGGAATTCAGATGCGGAAGCTTGCCCTCGCGGCTGTGCTTGCGACCAGCGCCCTGGCCACTCCGGCCCTGGCGCGTGACAATAGCTGGTATGTCGGCATCGACTCCGGCGTTGTTCTGGTCGAAGATCAGGATGCCAGCATCAACGGCGTGAAAGCCGACGGCTCCATCGACTATCATAAGGGCTGGGATGGCGACGCCAATATTGGCTATGACTTCGGTGGTTTCCGTCTGGAAGCCGAAGCAGCCTATAAGCGCGCCAAGGTCGATCTCGACAAGACTGGCTTCGGTGGTTCGGCTTCGGCTCTGTCGTTCATGATGAACGGCTTGCTCGACTTCGGTCCCGATGACGGCCTGCAGGGCTTCGTCGGCGGCGGTGTCGGCGTTTCGCGCGGCAAGATCGCCAACGACATCGTCAACGATTCCGACACCGGCTTCGCCTGGCAGGCGATTGCGGGCGTTCGCTATCCGCTGACCAACCATGTCGACGTCTCGTTGAAGTATCGCTTCTTCAACCAGGACGATATCAAGGTCATTCCGGCCTATACCGACCTGAACTATGGCACTGGCGTTGTCGCCGGCGACACGATCAAGACCAAGCTGCGCACGCACAGCCTGCTGCTGGGTCTGACCTACAACTTCGGTGGCGAACCGGCTGCTCCGCCGCCGCCGCCGCCGCCGCCGCCCCCGCCGCCGCCTCCCCCGCCGCCCCCGCCGCCGCCGGTGGCCGAGTGCAGCCCTGGGCCGTACATCGTCTTCTTCGAATGGGACAAGTCGGACATCACGCCTGACGCCGCCACCATTCTGGACAACGCGGTTTCGGCCTACAGCAACTGCGGCAGCGCCCAGGTCATGCTGGCGGGTTATGCGGACCGTTCGGGTTCGGCCTCGTACAACGTTGGCCTGTCCCAGCGTCGTGCCGATGCCGTCAAGGCCTACATGGCTTCGAAGGGCATCCCCGATGGCGTGATGACGACCCAGGCGTTCGGTGAAGCGAACCCCCGCGTCGAAACCGCCGACGGCGTTCGCGAACTGCAGAACCGTCGCGTGGAAATCACCTACGGTCCGGGTTCGGGTCAGTAATCGGATTATCCGTCCTTCGGGATGGAAAAGGATTGAGGGGCCGGTCGAAAGACCGGCCCCTTTTTCTTTGGCGCTTTGAGAGGGGCGCAGGCTGGCCGCGCGATCGCAAAAGGGATCACAATTCAGATCGCTTAGGCAACAAATGCGGATCTGTGGCGTTGGCTAAACAGCTTGGAGCATCGTGCGGAAAAACGGGAACCGGTTTTAGCTGCGCTGAACTGTGTTTCCGCATAAAAGGATGCGACAACAAAAACTTGGAGCGCGCGACCTGCGTCCGATTTGACGCAATGCGCTCTGATCATCGGGAGTTCCATGCAGATGAAAAACTTCGCTATCGCCATGGCCTTGCCGTTGGCCGCCCTTGCTTCGGCTTGCGCTACCCCTGCTGCGTCGTCGGCGGAGCCTGCGTCCCGCACGGCGCCGATGGCCCATGCGACACTGCTGGCCGGTGACGGTGCGGCACGAGGGACCGCCATGGTCACCGAGGCGGCCGATGGGTTGCACGTGATGGTCAAGGCGCAGGGGCTGACGCCGGGCATGCATGCGGTCCATATCCACGCCACGGGCGCGTGCACGGGGCCGGACTTCACCAGCGCGGGCGGCCATTGGAACCCGACCAGTCACAAGCATGGCAAGGACAATCCGCAGGGCATGCATATGGGTGACATGCCGAACATGATCGCGGGTGCCGATGGTGCGGGCGAACTGGAATATGTCATTCCCGGCGGCGCTATCCGTGGCGGTGCGACGCCTTTGCTCGATAGCGACGGCGCGGCGGTCGTCATCCATGCGCAGGCGGACGATTACAAGACCGATCCGGCGGGCAATGCCGGCGGGCGCGTCGCTTGCGGCGTGTTGTCGGCGGATTAGGTTTTTGGGTTCGGCGCGACGGGGCGTCGCGCCGAAGAGAGGTCAAGCGTCGGCCCGATAGCGTTCGACCATGTGATAGGTCGGGCCTGTCTGACCGAGATGGCTTTCGAACAGGGCGAAGTCCTCGACGGTGAAGGATGCGCTCGCAAGGGCGGCGTGGCGGGCCATGAACGCGTCCATGGACGCGGCGGTCCGGCCGAAGCGGGCAAGCGTGACATGCGGGAAATAGCTGCGGTCGTCCGGTGGGAGGCCGGCGCGGACGCAGGCGCGGTCGATTTTATGATGCAACTGGGTAAGCGGATCGCGCGGTTGGACGCCAGCCCATAGGGTGTGGACGCGGCCCTTGCGGTCGAAGCAACCGACTCCGGAAAGAGCGATGTCAAAGGGAGTGAATCGCACTGCACCCAGCGCGTCGGCGATGTCGTCGGCCTGGGGACGGTCGACTTCGCCCACGAAGCGCAAGGTGAGGTGCAATTGATCGTCGTCCTGCCATCGCGCGCCCATGATCCCGTTCATCGAGGCCAGCAAGCTGGCGCGGATTGGGGCAGGGGGGCGGATGGCGACGAAAAGGCGGTGCATGATCGTCCCATAGCGGTTCCGTCCCGATAAGTCAGGTTGCGCTCCGTGCTTGAATTGGCGGCGGGATGAGCCGATAATAGGGGGGAACCGGCCAAGATGATGCCGGTGAAGGAGATTGTCTCATGGCCAATTGGTCCGATCCGCGTTCCGACATTGCGGGTTTTGGCGGCACGACCGTTGCGCGCGGGGAGGCGTATGACGCTGGTCTGCGCAGCTATATGCTGTCGGTTTACAATTATATGGCGAGCGGCGTGTTGCTGACCGGCCTGGTCGCGATGCTGTTCGCGTCGAGCGGCCTTGCCTATCAGATACTGGCTGGTCCCGGCATCTTGAAATATGTCATCATGTTCGCGCCGCTGCTGTTCGTGATGGTCATGAGTTTCGGCATGAACCGGTTGTCGACTGTCGCGATGCAGGCGATGTTCTGGGCCTATGCCGCGGTGATGGGCCTGTCGCTTTCGTCCATCCTGCTCGTCTATACCGGAACGTCGGTTGCGCAGACCTTCTTCGCGACGGCGGCGGCTTTTGCGGGATTGAGCCTGTGGGGCTATACGACGAAGCGCGACCTTTCGGCCTTTGGCACCTTCCTGATCATGGGCGTGGTCGGCTTGCTGGTCGCGAGCCTCATCAACCTGTTTTTCAAGTCGAGCGCGATGAATATGGTCATCAGCTTCATCGGCGTGCTGCTGTTCGCGGGTCTGACCGCCTATGACACGCAGAAGATCAAGAGCATCTATGCCTATGTCGCGGGCACGGACATGATGGGCAAGTCGGTGGTGATGGGGGCGCTGAACCTCTATCTCGACTTCATCAACATGTTCCTGTTCCTGCTGCGCTTCATGGGCAACCAGCGCAACTGAGGGCAGGCTTGCCAAGTCAAGGAAAGGCCCGGCGGAGTGGTTCGCCGGGCCTTTTGCTTTATGCGGGCTTCTGCATCTGCGCGATCAGGGCGTTGTCCAGTTCCTTCTGCCGCTGATAGGCCGGGCGCTCGCGCAGGCGGGCGGCATAGGCTTCGAAGCTGGGGCGGGTCGGAATGGTGCCGAAGCTGAGGCCCCAGTCGATCTGGGAGCCGACATAGACATCGGCGGCGGTGAACCGGCCGCCGCAAATCCAGGCGGGACCGGAAACGGCGCGTTCCAGAGCGTCGATGGCATGGTCGAACGTGCCGTAGCCCGCCATGCGTTCGCGGCCTTCAGGGATGGCGAAACCGAGTGCTTTGTTGGTTACGGCAGCCTCGACCGGACCGGCGGCGAAAAAGAGCCAGCGATAATAATCGGCGCGACTGTCGGTGGGGGGCGCAAGGCCAGCGGCGGGGAAGGCGTCGGCGAGATAGGCGCAGATGGCGGCGCATTCCGTCACCACCTTGCCTGCGTGGACGATGGCGGGAACCTTGCCCATCGGGTTGATCGCCAGATAATCGGGCGACTTCATGCTGCTTTCATAGTCCAGAATGACCATCTCATAGGGCTGGCCGACTTCCTCCAGCATCCAGCGGGCGATTTGGCCGCGTGACATGGGGTTGGTGTAGAAGGTGATGCTATTGGACATTGGGCCTCTCCCATCCTGCCTGGCTGGATGAGTGTAGCAGCCCCTGAGCCGAGCCGAGAGGGGGGCCGGTCAATTCCATCACGAAAATGGGGCGACCCAGATGGGCCGCCCCTCTTTTTTCCGTCATTCGGCGGGTGGGATTATTTTGCCGATTCCGCAGGCTTCGCCTTGCCGCCCTTCTTGCCCTTTTTGGGGGCGGCGGGGCTGATTTCGAAGGCGAGGGCGTCGTCCTTCAGCCGGACATGGACCTCACCGCCATGGACGAGCTTGCCGAACAGCAGTTCCTCGGCCAGCGGCTGCTTGATCTTCTCCTGCATCAGGCGGCCCATCGGGCGCGCGCCGTAGAGCTTGTCATAGCCGCGCTTGGTGAGCCATGCCTTGGCATCGTCGTCCAGTGTGATGTGGACGTCGCGGTCGGCCAGTTGCAGCTCCAGTTGGAGGATGAACTTGTCGACCACGCGGGCGACGATTTCCGGCGGCAGATAGCCGAAGGGCACGACCGCATCCAGGCGGTTGCGGAATTCCGGGGTGAAGAGCTTCTTCACCGCGTCTTCCTGCACATCCTCGCGGGTCAGTTCACCGAAGCCGATGCTTTCCTTCGCCATGTCCGACGCCCCGGCGTTGGTGGTCATGATGAGGATGGTGTTGCGGAAATCCACCGTCTTGCCGTGGTGATCGGTCAGGCGGCCATTGTCCATCACCTGAAGCAGGATGTTGAACAGGTCGGGATGCGCCTTTTCGATCTCGTCCAGCAGCAGGACGCTGTGCGGGTTCTGGTCGACCGCATCGGTCAGCAGGCCGCCCTGGTCATAGCCGACATAGCCCGGAGGCGCGCCGATCAGGCGGCTGACCGAGTGGCGTTCCATATATTCCGACATGTCGAAACGCTGGAGCGGGATGCCGAGCAGATGGGCAAGTTGCCGCGCAACCTCCGTCTTGCCGACGCCGGTGGGGCCGGAGAAGAGATAGTTGCCGATCGGCTTGTCGGGATCGCGCAGGCCCGCCCGCGACAGCTTGATCGCGGAGGACAATATTTCGATCGCGCGGTTCTGGCCAAAGACGACGCGCTTGAGATCCGTGTCGAGCGTTTCGAGGACAGACTTGTCGTCCGCCGAGACGGTCTTGGGGGGGATGCGGGCCATGGTCGCGATGACCTGCTCGATCTCCTTGGGCGTGATCGTCTTCTTGCGCTTGCTGGGCACGACCAGCATCTGCATCGCGCCGACCTCATCGATCACGTCGATCGCCTTGTCCGGCAGCTTGCGGTCGTTGATGTAGCGCGCCGACAGTTCCACCGCCGCCTTGATCGCGTCGGGGGTGTATTTGACGTTATGATGCTCCTCAAAGGCGCTGCGCAGTCCGGCGAGAATCTTGATCGTGTCCTCGACCGTGGGTTCGTTAACGTCGATCTTCTGGAACCGGCGCAGCAGGGCGCGGTCCTTCTCGAAATGGTTGCGGAACTCCTTGTAGGTGGTTGAGCCGATGCAGCGAATGGTGCCGCCCGACAGGGCGGGCTTGAGCAGGTTCGAGGCATCCATCGCGCCGCCGCTGGTCGCGCCAGCACCGATCACCGTATGGATCTCATCGATGAAGAGAACCGCGTGCGGCATCTTCTCCAGTTCGGTGACGACCGCCTTCAGGCGTTCCTCGAAATCGCCGCGATAGCGGGTGCCGGCAAGCAGCGCGCCCATGTCGAGCGAGTAGATCACCGCTTCCTTGAGCACATCGGGAACCTCGCCCTCGACGATCTTGCGCGCCAGCCCTTCCGCAATGGCGGTCTTGCCCACGCCCGGATCGCCCACATAGAGCGGGTTGTTCTTCGACCGGCGGCAGAGGATCTGGATCGTCCGGTCGACTTCGGCCGCGCGGCCGATCAGTGGGTCAACCTTGCCCCGCATCGCCTTCTCATTGAGGTTGACGGTGAACTGCTCCAAGGCACTGTCCTTCTTGCCCTTGCTGTCCTGCGCCTTCTTTTCCTCTTCCTGCGCGCCCTTGGTTTCGCGGGTTTCGGGCGCTGCGGTGCCCTTGCCCACGCCATGGCTGATATAGCTGACCGCATCGAGGCGGCTCATATCCTGCTGCTGGAGGAAATAGACGGCATAGCTTTCCCGCTCGGAGAAAAGCGCGACGAGCACATTGGCTCCCGTCACTTCATCCTTGCCGGATGACTGGACATGCAGGATTGCGCGCTGGACGACGCGCTGGAAGCCGCTGGTGGGGGAAGGATCGCTCGCCCCTTCCACCTTCAGGCTGTCCAGTTCCGTGTCGAGATATTGCGTCACCGCATCGGAAAGCTCACCAAGCTCCACACCGCAGGCCTGCATCACCTTCGACGCATGTTCATCGTCGATCAGCGCGAGCAGCAAATGCTCCAGCGTCGCATATTCGTGACGACGCTCCGATGCGTGGGTCAGCGCATTATGCAGGGTGGTTTCAAGGGCGGGTGCGAAAGATGGCATGTCTTTTATACTCCTGACCCCGAGGAGGGGCTGTACTTGAACCATATGTCGGCATTGCTCGGCGGTTGATCAAGATGGGCATCCTGATCACCGGAATTGCCAGACTGCCCATACCCGGTGAAGCCTTCGGCAAGGCCGCAGGGGGCGGGGCGCGGGTTCATCGCTTGAATAACGCCTCGGCACTTGCTTTGTGGTTAACGGCGCTTTCAATCTTCGATCGGGTTCGGGCGATTTCACCCTCCAGCGCGCGAATGCGCGCTTCAAGATCAGCCACGGAAAGCGGACCCAGATTCTGTCGAAGCAGCAGGGTCAGCGGATCATCAGCCTTTCTGGGCAGATCGTCATCCATGTCCATGTCTTGCAATGTTGACCCTGCGGATCAGTCTGTCAATAAGGCCTTCATTCCGCCCGTCGATTGAGGCGCGGTGCAACTTTGACGGCGGGGGCGCCAGTGACGGTTGAGAACGCAATTCCGGGCGACATGATGGCCATCGGCATAGCTGCTCCGGGCGGGCCGGAGGCGCTGGTGCCGGAACGGCGGCCGGTTCCGGTGCCCGGGCCCGACGAAGTGCTGATCAAGGTGGCGGCCGCGGGGGTGAATCGGCCGGATGCGATGCAGCGGCAGGGTAAATATCCGCCGCCGCCGGGGGCGTCCGACATTCCGGGGCTGGAGGTTTCCGGCACCATCGTCGCCGCCGGCGGGAGTGCCGAATTGCTGATCGGGCAGCGGGTGTGCGCGCTGCTGCCCGGCGGCGGCTATGCCGAATATGCGGTGGCGCCTGCGGGCCAGTGCCTGCCCGTGCCCGACGGCTATGATCTGGTCGAGGCGGCGGCGCTGCCCGAGACGCTGTTCACCGTATGGAGCAACCTGTTCGAGCGCGCCTATGTGGTGGAGGGCGATACGGTACTGGTCCATGGCGGCACCAGCGGCATCGGCACCATGGCGATTTCGCTCTGCAAGCTGTTCGACATCACCACCATCGTCACCTGCGGCAGTGACGAAAAATGCGAACGGGCCAGGGCCTGGGGCGCGGACCATGCGATCAATTACCGCAGCCAGGATTTCGTCGAGGAGGTGAAGCGCATCACCGGCGGACAGGGCGTGCAGGGGGTTCTGGACATGGTCGGCGGCGATTATGTTCCGCGCAACATCCAATGCATGGCCGAAGACGGGCGCCATGTGTCCATCGCCGTGATGAGCGGGCCGAAGGCCAGCGTTTTTCTGCCGACGATCATGAGCAAGCGGTTGACGCTGACCGGGTCGACGCTGCGGCCGCGCTCGGTCGCGTTCAAGAGCCTGGTGGCCGATGAACTGATGCGGGTGGTCTGGACCTTCGTCGAGCAGGGCAGGTTGCGGCCAGCCATGGACAGCCGTTTTCCGCTGGCCGATGCAGCCAGGGCCCATGCGCGCATGGATGCGGGCGACCATTTCGGGAAGATCGTGCTGACCCTCTGACACCCCGCAAAGCGTAGCATTTCCGTCATATTTGGTGCGGAATTGTAACATAGCGGCGCTATGGATTCGCTCCTGAGGGAAACAGCTCAGGGGCCGCATCATGAACGCCATCACGCGCCTGCCTTTTCTGGCGGACTTTGGCTTGTCGGAGGGGGATGACGCCGCCGACGACAAGTTCACCATTCCCGAACGGGAGGGGCAGCGTCGCCGTTATCGCACCATCTGGATTTCGGACATCCACCTCGGCACGCGCGGCTGCAACGCGAAGATGCTGATCGACTTCCTCGACAGCGTGGACAGTGACACCATGTATCTGGTCGGCGACATCATCGACGGCTGGAAACTGAAGAGGCGCTTCTATTGGCCTGCGGCGCATAATGATGTGGTGTGGCGCGTGATGAAGCGGGCCAAGCGCGGCACCCGCGTCGTCTATATCCCCGGCAATCATGACGAGATGTTCCGCCAGTTCACCGGTCTCAGTTTCGGCGGCGTGGAAATCCGGCGCAAGGCGATCCATGAAACCGCCGATGGCCGCAAGCTGCTGGTGCTGCATGGCGATGAGTTCGACACGATCATGCTCGCGCATCGCTGGCTCGCCTTTGTGGGTGACGCGGCCTACACCATGCTGATGCGCGTCAATGTTGTCGTGAACGCGGTGCGCCAGCGCATGGGACTGCCCTATTGGTCGCTCAGCAAAATGGCCAAGCACAAGGTCAAGAACGCGGTCGAGTTCATCTCCCGCTTCGAGGAAGTGGTGGCGCATGAAGCTGGATCGCGCGGCGTCGACGGCGTGGTCTGCGGTCACATCCACAATGCCGAAATCCGCGAGATCGCGGGTGTCCAATATTATAATGACGGCGACTGGGTCGAAGGCTGCACCGCGCTGGTCGAACATTTTGACGGCCGGATGGAAGTGTTGCACTGGGTCGAAGAGATCGCCAAGCGGACTGCCGGCGAACCCGCGCGGATCGCGGCCTGACAGGCGTGGAGCGGATGCGCCCATCCCCCATGCGGATCGTCATCGTCACCGACGCTTGGAACCCGCAGGTCAACGGCGTCGTCCGCACGCTCCAGACCATCCAGGCGGAACTGGAGCGGATGGGGCATGAAGTGAAGGTGATCTCGCCCGATCTTTTCGGCTCGATCCCCTGTCCGACCTATCCCGAAATCCGGCTGGCCTTCGCCCGTTCGACGGTGATGGGGCGGATGATCGCTGCGTTTCGGCCTGACGCGGTGCATCTCGCCACCGAAGGGCCGCTTTGCCTCGCTGCCCGGCGCTGGTGCCTGCGCAGCGGCATCCGCTTCACCACGGCCTATCACACCCATTTCCCCGATTATGTGGCGCAGCGCACCGGCCTGCCCGCGTCCTGGTTCTGGCGCTATATCCGCTGGTTCCACGGCCCGGCCGAAGCCGTCCTGGTATCGACCGGATCGGTCAGGCAGCAATTGCGCGCCCATGGACTGGCGCAGGTGCGGCCCTGGGGCAGGGGCGTGGACCTTTCCGCCTTCACGCCTGCTGCGATGCCGCCCGCCGCCTTTGGGAGCCTGCCGCGTCCGATCCAGCTCTATGTCGGGCGCGTCGCCGTGGAGAAGAATCTGGAAGCCTTTCTCGCCAGCGACCATCCCGGCACCAAGGTCGTCGTGGGCGACGGTCCAGCCCGAGCGATGCTGGAAAAGGCATATCCTCAGGCCCGTTTCCTGGGGCCGATGTTCGGCGCGGACCTGGCGGGCGCCTATGCGGGCGCCGATGTCTTCGTCTTCCCCAGCCGCACGGACACATTCGGGCTGGTCATGATCGAGGCGCTGGCCTGCGGCACGCCCGTCGCCGCCTATCCCGTCACGGGTCCCATCGATATCGTCACGCCGGAGACCGGCGCGCTGTCCGACCGGCTGGAGGATGCCATCGCCGCCGCCCTGACCCGCGACCGGCATGCCTGCGCCGCTTATGGGCAAGGTTTCAGCTGGGAACGCAGCGCGCAGGAATTTCTCAACGGCCTGCACAATATCGACCCGGACGTGCTGGACAGCGCCGCCTGACGCTTTTCCTTGCCCGGCGCGGCGGGATGCACTATCTCAGGTCGGGCGTGGCCGCCCTGCTTGGGCGGCCCTTATCGTTTTTAGTGCCGGAGAATTCCCGTGTCCCAGCCTCTCATGCCCCATGCGACCGCCAGCTGGCTGGTCGACAACAGCGCCCTGAGCTTCGATCAGATCGCGGAATTTTGCGGGCTGCACATTCTGGAAGTGCAGGCGATCGCCGACGATACCGCCGGCACCAAATATACCGGCCGTGACCCGGTCCGCGCCCATGAAATCACCATGGAAGAGATTCACAAGGGCGAGGCGAACCCCGATTACCGCCTGAAGATGCTGAAAGGCCCCGAGCCGGTCCGCCGGACCAAGGGGCCGCGCTACACGCCGGTGTCCAAGCGTCAGGACAAGCCCGATGGCATCGCCTGGATCCTGCGCAACCATCCGGAAATTTCGGACGGCGCCATCGGCAAGCTGATCGGCACCACCCGCACCACCATCGCCGCGATCCGCGACCGCACCCACTGGAACATCTCCAACATCGTGCCCAAGGACCCGGTGACGCTGGGCCTCTGCTCGCAGCGGGAACTGGATGCGCTGGTCGCCAAGGCCGCGAAGAAGGCGGGCATCGAAACGCCGACCGATTCGCGTCTGGATGGCGACCGCGAGGCGCTGATCAACGAACTGCGCCGCGAGCGTGAGGACGCGTCCCGCCGCGCGGAAGAGGCGCTGAAGGCTGAATCCGACCTCATTTCGGGCGTTGCCAAAATCCTCGATCCGTTCAGCGACAATAAGGGCCATGTCTGATGCCGTAACGTCATTCCGTCGCTGACGGAGTGATGGCCGGACATCCGCCGAAAAGGCCGCGCCTCGGCAAGGAGGCGCGGCCTTTTTCGTCGGGCTTTACGCTTGCGTAAAGGGAAGGGGTGACTTACACCTGTTGCCATGGAGAGCAGCGAAAATATCTGGAAAACCCGTTACAATCACCCCTCAGCCTGGGAGCAGGCATTCCCCCCTCTGTCCATGGTCGACATGGTGGTGGGCAGTGCGACGGCCAACCCCGATGCGGCGATGATCGACTTCATGGGGCGCAAGACGACCTATGGCGACATGCTCCGCATCATCCGGCGCGTCGCCAGGGGCTTGCAGGATCTGGGCATTCGGCAGGGCGATCGGGTGGGCCTCTACCTCCCCAACGTGCCGCATTATGTCGCGGCCTATTATGGCGCGATGATGGCCGGAGCCACGGTCGTCAACTTCTCGCCCCTCTACACCGCTGCCGAACTGGAACATCAGGTCGAGGACAGCGGCACGAAGATCCTCTTCACCCTGTCGGCGAAGGCGTTGTTGCCGACCGCGCTGGAGGTGCTGGACAACAGCAGCCTGGAGCGGCTTGTCGTCGGCTGCGTGGCGGAGGTTCTGCCCCCGGCCAAGTCGGTCCTCTTCCGCCTCTTCAAGCGCGCCGAGACCGCCCATGTCCCGCACGATCCGCGCATCACCCATTATGCCCAGCTGCTGCGCCATGGCGAAGACGCCGCGCCGGTTGCCATCGACCCGGAAAATGACGTTGCCCTGCTGCAATATACCGGCGGCACCACGGGCCGGCCCAAGGGCGCGATGCTCACCCATCAGAATCTGACCGCCAATGCCCGGCAGGTCCGCCTGATCGATCCGCATCCCGAAGCGCCTGACCGCATATTGGCGGTGCTGCCCTTCTTCCATGTCTTCGCCAACACCTGCGTCCTGAACCGCACGGTGCTGAATGGCGGGGAGATGGTGATGCTGCCCCGCTTCGATGGGACGCAGGTTCTGGCCGCGCTTCAGCGGACCAAGGCGACCTCGCTGCCCGGCGTGCCGACCATGTATCAGGCGCTGCTCGATCATCCGGCGACGCCCAATATCGACTTCTCCTCGCTGCGCCTCTGCATTTCCGGCGGAGCGCCGCTGCCGCTGGAGGTCAAGCAGCGGTTCGAGGCGCTGACCGGCTCGAAACTGGTCGAAGGCTATGGCCTGACCGAAAGCAGTCCGGTCGTCTGCTCCAATCCCTATGAGGGGCTGAACAAGGCCGGCACCGTGGGGCAGCCGGTCCCCGGCACCCGCGTCAAGCTGGTCGACCGGGAGGACCCGACCCGCCCGCCACCTGACGGCGAACCGGGCGAACTGGTCTTTGCCGGGCCGCAGATCATGAAGGGCTATTGGCAGCGACCGGATGCCGATGCGGAAGTGTTCGTCGACGGCTGGCTGCGCACGGGCGACGTCGGACTGATCGACGAGGACGGCTATGTGAAGATCGTCGACCGGCTGAAGGACATGATCGCGGTCGGCGGCTTCAAGGTCTTCCCCAGCCAGGTCGAGGCGGTCCTCTACCATCATCCGGCGGTCAAGGAAGCGCTGGTGATCGGCATCCCCGACCCCTATCGCGGCGAGTGTCCCAAGGCTTTCGTAACGCTTCAGGAGGGCGCGGAGATTGACGGCGGGGCGCTCAAGGAGTGGCTCAATCCCCAACTCGGCAAGCATGAGCGGGTGAGCGAGGTCGAAGTGCGCCTGAACCTTCCCAAGACGCTGGTCGGCAAGCTGTCCCGCAAGGAACTGGTGGCGGAGGAGCGGGCCAAGGCGGAAAGCGCGAAGGCGCAGACTGGAACGGCGGCCTGACAGTCCCTATCTGTGCGGGCCATGCTATGAGCAGGGCAGGATAAGGACGGACAAATGGCGGAAGAGATCGCAACCCTGGCCGGCGGTTGTTTCTGGTGCACCGAGGCGGTGTACCAGAACCTCAAGGGCGTGAAGGCTGTCGAAAGCGGTTATATCGGCGGCATGCTGCCCGATCCGACCTATGAGCAGGTGTGCTCCGGCGCGACCGGCCATGCCGAGGCGATCCGCGTCCGCTATGACCCTGCGGTTATCAGCTATGGCGATCTGCTGGACATTTTCTTCGCCACCCATGACCCGACGACGCTGAACCGTCAGGGCAATGACATCGGCACCCAATATCGCTCCGCAATCTTTCCCCATTCGCCTGAACAGGCGGCGGAGGCAAAGGCGGGCATCGAGCGCGCGCAGGTCGATCAGGCGAACCCCATCGTCACCGCCATAGAGCCGGACGCTCCCTGGTATCCGGCCGAGGATTATCACCAGAAATATTGGGAACGGGCAGGGGACCGCAATCCCTATTGCATGGCCGTGATCCCGCCCAAACTCGCCAAGCTCCGCAAGGGCTTTGCCGAGCGTATCGACGGTTAATAGCAAGGCGCTGAGATGCTGACGCATCACGCCTTGGACATGCTCAAGCGCCGCACGGGCTTACCCAAAGCCCGATGAGTCAAGCTCATCGAGCTTTGGTATACCGTTCGTCGCCAACGGCTTGCCCTTGCCGTTTACGTCTTTAGGTTGCGATCCAGAGGCAAGCCGGGGAAGGCGAATGAAACGGATAATGTTGCTCACGACGCCGGCGCTGTTGCTGATCCTGCCCGGCTGTATCGCCCGGACGGCGGCGAATGTGGTCACCCTGCCGGTGCGCGCCGGCGGGCAGGTGGTCGACTGGAGCACGACCAGCCAGGAAGAGGCCGACCGCAATTACGGCCGCAAGATGCGCAAACAGGAAGCGCGTGATGCTCACGAACGCAAGAAAGAGGAAGAGCAGCGCCGCCGTGAATGCCGTCGTGCCGGCTATGACAATTGCGGGTAAGGAGGAATCGGTCCTAAGCCGCCGCCCGCTTCAGCCTGTCGTTGATCGCCACCCCGATCCCCTCATTCGGAATCGGCGCCACCGCGATCCGTTCGGCCGCGCTGGCGTCCGCAATGTGCAGCGCTGCGAATAGATTGGCCGCAGCCTCCCGCACATCGGCATCGGGGCTGAGGTTCATGTGACAGGGCATCAGCCCGAAGCCGATCAGATATTCGTCCTTCTCCGCCTTCAGCGCGTTCAGCCGCACTGGCTTGGACGGCGCATAATGGCTTTCGAGCTGGCCCGGCGCCTCGATCTTCGCCTTATCCGTCCCCATGTCCGCGCCCGTTACGACCGGCAGGCGCGTGGCCTGCTGAAGCATCTCCGCGGTTATCGGACCGGGCCGCAGCAAGCGGATGCGCTTCTCCTCCGGCGCGGCGATGGTGGATTCCACGCCCTCGCTGGTCGGGCCTTCGTCGAGGATCATGCGGATCTTGCCGTTGAGGCTGGCGAGCACATGCTCCGCCCGTGTCGGGCTGATCGACCCGCTGCGATTGGCCGAGGGCGCGGCGAGCGGCCGCCCGCTCTCCCGGATCAGCGCTCGCATCGCCGGATGGGCGGGCAGGCGCAACGCCACGGTGGGCAACCCCGCCGTCACCAGCGGCGACAGGCCGCTGTCGGCCCGGACCGGCAGCACCAGCGTCAGCGCGCCGGGCCAGAAGCGTGCCGCCAGTTTATCGGCCACGGGGGAAAATTCCGCGAGCCGCTCCGCCATGTCCTTGTCCGCGACATGCACGATCAGCGGATTGAAGCTGGGACGCCCCTTGGCGCTGTAGATCGCCGCCACCGCATGGGAATCGGTGGCATCGGCGGCCAGGCCATAGACCGTCTCGGTCGGCACGGCGACGGGTTCGCCCGCACGGATCAGCAATGCCGCCTCGCGCAGCGCTTCGCTGCCATAGCGGCTTATTCGGGTGGAAAAGACTGGATTTGGGATGGTCACGGCCCCGCGATATAAACCTCGCTGGCCGTCAAGTAAAAGGCCATTGCTACAGAAGAATGACATGGCGGCCCTGCTTGCCGATGAAGCAGCGGGGGGTTAAGCGCTGGACCCATGAACGACGCTCTTCTCACCCGCATCGCCGAAGCGCTGGAACGGATCGCGCCGCCGCCTGCTTCCTCTGCCGATCTGGCCGCCGCGCCCAGCTATGTCTGGAACGGCGCCACCATCCGCCCGGTGGAGGCTTTCGCGCCGGTGGATTACGATCTGCTGACCGGCATCGATGCTCAGAAGAGCGCGCTGCTCGAAAACAGCCAGCGCCATGCCGCCGGCCATGCCGCGCATGACGTGCTGCTCTGGGGCGCGCGCGGCACCGGCAAGTCCGCGGTGGTTGCCTCGGTCGTCGGCAAGCTGCAAGCCGAAGGGCAGGACATCGCCCTGCTGCAATGCGCGATCGATGAACTGGCCAGCCTGCCGCAGCTTTTCGCGATCCTGCGCGACTCGCAGCGGCCCTTCATCCTGTTCCTCGACGATCTGGGCTTCGATGAACATGGCGTGGGTGACGCGCGGTCGCTGCGGTCGCTGCTTCAGGGCGGCACGACGGCGCGCCCGGCCAATGTGCGGCTCTATGTCACCTCCAATCGCCGCCATATCGTGCCGCGCCACCTGTCGGAGCAGGACGATCCCGTCAATCCGCGCGACGTTATCGACGACAAGATGGCGCTGTCGGATCGCTTCGGCCTGAGCCTGGGTTTTCACGCCATCGATCAGGACGCTTATGTCGCGATCGTCAGCGGCTATGCGGCAAAACTCGGCCTCGGTTTCGAACCGCTCGACGCGATCCAGTGGGCGACCCAGCGCGGCAGCCGCTCGGGTCGCGTGGCCTGGCAATATGTGGTCGAACTGGCAGGGCGGAATGGCTTGACCGTCTGAGGTCGGCGCCGAACCTTATTTCGCCGGCGTCACCCGCCACACGACCCCGCCCACGTCGTCGCTGACCAGCAACGCGCCCTTGGCATCGGCGGTGACATCCACCGGTCGTCCGCGCGCCTCATTCTTGGCGTCGAGGAAGCCCGTCAGCACGTCGACCGGCTTGGCCTTGCCCACTTCGCCATTGTCGGCAAAGGGTATGAACACCAGCTTGTAGCCCGCCATCGGCTTGCGGTTCCAACTGCCGTGCAGCCCCACGAAAGCGCCGTTGGCATAGGGCGCGCCCAGCGTCACCTTGTCGGCAAAGGCAAGGCCGAGCGGCGCCACATGATTGCCCAGCGCATAATCGGGTCGCTTGGTATATTCGCGGACTTCCGGCCGCTGCGGCTGGACGCGGCGGTCCTCATAACCGCCCCAATAATTCCAGGGCCAGCCATAGAAGCCGCCAAATTCCACCCGCGTCAGATAATCGGGCACCAGATCGCTGCCCAGCATGTCGCGCTCATTGACCACGCCCCACAGCGCGCCGCTTTTCGGTTCGAACGCAAGGCCCACCGGATTGCGCAGCCCCGAAGCATAGATGCGATAGTCGCCGGTCCTGGGATTGACCTCCAGCACGGCGGCGCGATTGGCCTCCGTCTCCAGGTCATTCTCGCCGATATTGCTGTTCGCTCCGACGCCGACATAGAGCAGTCCCTGCGGGCTCGCCACCAAGCTGCGGGTCCAGTGCATGTTCGGCGCCTGCGCCGGCAGGTTCAGGATCTTGCGGCCCTTGTCGCTGATCTTCACCTCGCCCTCCTTATAGGGGAAGGCCATCAGCGCATCGGTATTGGCGACGTACAGCATGTCCCCGACCAGCGCCATGCCATAGGGCGAGTTGAGGCCGGTCAGGAAAGCGGTCTTGGTCTCGGCCTTGCCGTCGCCGTCGGCGTCGCGCAGCAGGGTGATGCGGTTGGCCGAAGGACCACCCGCGCCCGCCTTGTTCATCAGATAGTTCATCACCCGGTTGACGATGCCTGTCGTCGGTCGGGTCGGGCTGTTGGTTTCCGCCACCAGCACGTCGCCATTGGGCAGGCGCAGCAGCGAGCGGGGATGGTCCAGTCCATCGGCAAAGCGATCGACCTTCAGCCCCTTGGCCGGAACGGGTTTTTCCCCCGCCTTCCACGGCATCGCGTCCGCGACGTTCATCGTCGGGATCATCTCGCTGCGCGGACTGGTGAAGACCGGCTCTTTCCCCACATCGGCGCCGTCCGGCAACTGCGCCGTATCGCCGCGCGAAAAATAGAGAAAGGCGCCGCCCAGCAGGACCAGCACGATCAGGGTGAGCGCGATCAGATGCTTCTTCATGGCCCCCCGTTTATGCTTCGATGGTTCGCCCGGCAAGGGCTGGAAATGACGCTATTTCCCGCGTTCACGCAGCCACAGCAGCAGGGCGATGACAAAGCCCAGCGCCGTGCCCGCCAGCAGGC
This sequence comes from Sphingobium estronivorans, assembly GCF_008692605.1. Classification (GTDB taxonomy): domain Bacteria; phylum Pseudomonadota; class Alphaproteobacteria; order Sphingomonadales; family Sphingomonadaceae; genus Sphingobium; species Sphingobium estronivorans. The sequence goes on along the minus strand of NZ_LFCT01000015.1, from coordinate 40,166 downwards.
CGAGGCTCGGCTGGCCCAACAGCCCGCCCACTATGGTGCCGCCCAGGATCATCAGCGCGATGATCGCCCCCGCGCCGGTCGGATTTTTGTTCGTCGTCATCGGCCACCCCTTGCCACGCACCGGGCGACAAGACCAGCCGCTTTCCCGTCTGCGCCGTTTCGGGACAGAGGCCGTCCCATCATGGGATGGCTGTCCCGTCATGGGACTTGGCTAACCCGTCGTTCACTCTTCTACCCGGCGGCGCGCCGTCAAAGGGCGAAACTGGCACGGCCATTGAAGAGGATATTCGGGGACTTTCGGGGGTGGCGATGAACATACCATATTTGTGCAGCCGCAAAAGCTATGACGATGCGGCGGAGTTGATCGCGCTCTTTGGCGACAATGCGGGCTATGAGGCTGCCGCGCGGGCGGACCAGAGCCGCGACCGGGGAAATTATATCCGCTTCTGCCACTGGCGGCAGATTGAGCGGCTGATCGTGCTGCTCACGCATGATGCGCCGCTCGGCACCATTCATTGATCGAAGACGGGGCGCCGGATCTGGCGCCCGCTTTTAAAGCCGCAGGCCCGCGGTTTCGGGCAGCCCAGCCAGAATATTGAGATTCTGCACCGCCGCGCCTGCCGCGCCCTTGCCCAGATTGTCGAGCGCCGCGACCAGCCGCGCCTGACCCGTCGCTTCATTGCCGAAGACGAACAGTGCCAGCCGGTCGGTCGCGCCGACATGCTCCAGGGGAACCTGAGTCCTGGCCGCGCTATCCTCCAGCGCTTCCACGCTGACGATGGGCGATCCTTCATAGGCCGCCGCCAGTGCCCCATGCACATCGGCCACCGAGGGCGCGCCCGGCATGGCGCGCAACTGCAACGGCACCTCGACGATCATGCCGCGATAGGCATTGGCCACGGCGGGCGCGAACAGCGGCGGATGACGCAATCCTGAATAGCGCAGCATTTCCGGGCCATGCTTGTGCGCCAGCCCCAGCCCATAGGGCCGGAACGCGCTCGGCGCGCCGTCTGCGCCTTCATATTCCGCGATCATCGACTTGCCGCCGCCCGAATAGCCCGAAGCACCCGACACCGTCACCGGCCAGTCGGCGGGCAGCAGCCCGGCCAGCACCAGCGGTCGCACCAGCGCCAGAAAGCCGGTGGGCCAGCAACCCGGATTGGCAACGAAGCGCGAGGCGGCGAGCTTTTCCCGATGCCCCGGCTCCAGCTCGGCAAAACCATAGGTCCAGCCGTCCGCGACGCGGTGCGCGGTCGATGCGTCGATCACCCGGGTGCGGTCATTGTCGATCAGCGCCACCGCTTCCCGTGCGGCATCGTCGGGCAGGCAGAGGATGACGATATCCGCAGCATTCAGCGCATCCTTGCGCGCCGCCGCATCCTTGCGCCTGTCCGCATCCAAAGTGATGACCGACAGTTCCGGGCGGCCAGCCAGCCGCTCGTTGATTTCGAGGCCGGTGGTTCCGACGCCGCCATCGATGAAAATCCGGGTTGTCATGCGCCGATTCTCCGCCGCGCCAATATGGGGTCCGCATGGTCTGCTGCCAACCGGCCGAGCAGGTCGGCCAGCGGTTCGATCACCACGCTCATCCAATGGGCATTGGCATGCAATATATGTTCGCCGTCGGTCATGATGCCGACATGGCCCGGAAAGAAGACGAAGTCCCCGCGTCGGAGCGCTGCATCCGGCGCGATCGGAGAGCCGACCCCCTCGCGTTGCAAATCGGTATCGCGCGGTACCTTGATGCCGCATTGGCCGAGCGCGACCTGCACCAGCCCCGAACAGTCGATGCCGCGATGGCCGCGCCCGCCCCATACATAGGGCTGGCCCAGATAGGCTTGCGCCACGGCGACCCAATCGCTTGCCAGATCGTCCAGCGGCGCGGCATGGCGCTGATGGACATAGCCATCCGCACAGGCGAAGAAATCGCCCTCGGCTTCCCCGGCGAACCGGGCGCCGCGCGGCCAGTAATCGGCGATGGGCGATTTGATGTCGGGCGCACTGAACAGCGGCGCCGTCCCGGTAACGATTCGGCTGTTGATGGCCTCGCGCGAATCCAGCGCATCCCGCCGGACATAGCCGACATAGCCGTCATGCCCGCAAAAACCCCACGCCCAGTCGGCAGTGACGTCCAGCGCGTGGAAGCTCTCGCCGCGCAGCAATTCGCTAACCGCCTGCGCCTTGGGCGTGTCCGACGCCAGCACCGGCGCGCCGGCCGCCACGCAGGTCAGTTCGACCGCACGGGCATAGTGGGCGGAAAACAGCACCCCGGCGAGCGCCAGATCGGCCAAGTCGCCGCGCGCCGCATGGATGCGCGTATCGAGCTTTACCGATCGGCCATCCAGCTTGAATCGGATACGTTCAGGCGGAGTGGCCCGCGGAGGAGAAGTTGTGGCGTTCATCGCGGCCGGTTCCTGCGATGAAATGGTGAAAGGCGTCAAGAAATTCCGCCCCTTTTGGGGTGCGAGTGATAAAAATATTGCGCCGATCGGCGGAGTCACGCTCCCGCCGCAGGTAACCCAGGGCCGATAATTTGTTCAGCGCCCGCGTAATGACCGGCTTGGAGACATTCAGCGCCTCCGCGAGTCCCCGCACCGTATGGGGCCCGGCACCGATATAGACGGTCAGCATCAGGGCCATTTGCCGATTGGTGAGGTCGGGCTTGCCGGACCGCACATAATCGACCAGCGTGCGCATCCACTGGCTGAGCGGTTTCAGGCCGGGCCGGGTCAGTGCCGCGGCATTATCCTGGGCAGAATGGGCATCCATGACCCCCTAACGCACGATGGCCAATCCGGTTGCGTAACGGCTTGGCCAAAGCGCTTTCTTTTTACTTTTTATGGCCGTAGCGTTCCGCAAGAAGATGGAATGCGGCGCGCAACCCCAACGCCTCGCCGCCCTTGGGCCGCCCCGGCTTGGGCGAAGGTCGCCAGGCGAAAGTGTCAAGGTGCATCCATTGCACATTGTCCGGCACGAAGCGCTTCAGGAACAAAGCCGCCGTGACCGCGCCGGCGAAGCCGCCTTCGCCCGCATTGTTGATATCGGCAATGTCGGACTTCAGCATGTCGGCATAGCCATCCCACAGCGGCAGGCGCCAGCTTGGGTCGTCCACCGCGCTTCCCGCCGCGTCCATCTCCCCGGCGAGCGCGTCGTCATTGGTGAAGAGGGCAGGCAGGTCCGGCCCCAACGCCACCCGCGCCGCACCGGTCAGCGTCGCATAGTCGATGATGAGTTCGGGCCGGCGCTCGCCAGCCGCTTCTTCCGCCGCCAGCGTCAGCGCGTCGCCCAGCACCAGCCGTCCTTCGGCGTCGGTATTGCCGATCTCGACCGTCAGCCCCTGGCGCGTGCGCAATATGTCGCCGGGCCGGAAGGCATTGCCCGAAACCGCATTTTCCGCCGCGGGGATCAGCAGATGCAGCCGCACGGGCAGCCGCGCGCCCATGATGAGCTGCGCCAGCGCCAGCGCATGGGCCGCGCCGCCCATATCCTTCTTCATCAGCCGCATCGCGGCGGACGGCTTGATGTCGAGGCCGCCGCTGTCGAAGCAGATGCCCTTGCCGACGATGGCGACTTTCGGATGTTTGGGATCGCCCCAGCGCAATTCGATCAGACGCGGCGCGAAGCTCTTGTCCGCTGCCTTGCCCACGGCATGGATCATCGGGAAACCCTGTTCCAGCGAATCGCCCTTCGTCACCTTGCATTCGGCGTCGAACCGCTCGGCCAGCTTTTTCGCCGCCGCCTCCAGATCGGCCGGCCCCATGTCGGCGGCGGGCGTATTGACCAGATCGCGAACCAGCGCCACCGCCTCGGCCAACCGGACCGCAGGCTCGATCTGCGCCACTTCGCCGGTGAGCAGCACCCGCGCTCCGGTGGCGGCTTCATCCTTGCGGTAGCGGTCGAAGCGATATTGCCCGGTCAGCCAGCCCAGCATCGCCGCGCCGGGCGCGCCCTCGGCCAGCCGGTAAAGCCCTTCCGGCAGCGTCTCGGCCAGCCGGGCGAGGCACCACGGCCCCAGCTTCTCGCGCGCGGCGACGCCCGCGACGATAAACCAGTCGGACGGGCCGTCACCGGGCAGCAGTACATGTTCATGCGCCTTGCCCTTGAATTTCTGCGCCGCGATCAGCGTCCGTACCCGCTCCGGCTGGCTCCCCAGCCACTCGTCCAGATTCTTCGCATCCACGATCTGGATCGAATGGGCGGGTTGGTGGTTATCGGCTTTGAGCAGGTCGGAAAAAGCAGTCATGATCGTGATGTTGTGGACAAAGGCGGCGGCGATGGAAAGGGCATTTTTCGTCGCCCCTTCGCCTCGGTCAGCCTCTGGACGATTTGCTTCCCCCGGCCTGCCAGCCTAGACTACAGGCTGCTGAAAAGAAGGAGAGACGATCATGATGCATAGCGATGACGGCCGCCTCCAGGCCCTGCGCGCCCGTGCCTATACGCTGGCGGAAAGCGGGCGGTTCGATGGTGCCCATGCCGTGGAACAGGCGCTGATCGCGGAAGGCTGGCCCAATGCTGGCGCCGCGCTCCAGAGCAGTTACACGCGCAAGGCGATCAGCGAGCGCTGCATGGCGGCTCATAAGGCGCATTGATGCGGTACATCCAGGGGAGGAGCATGGGGCCGCTGGCGATGGCGGTGCTGCTGCTTGGCGGCTGCTCGGGTTCCGACAAGGCTGCGCCGCTGGCCAATGATGTGGGTAACGATGCGGCGGCCACCCGGTTCGCCAATCGCATGAGCGGCCAACCGACACCGCCTCCTCCTGCCAAAGCGTTCGCGCAGAAGGAAAAGACCGACCTTCTGGAATTCGCCTACAGCTATCCTGCCCAGGCGGCGCAGGTCCCCGCGCTGGTAGAGAAATTCGGTAAGCAATTGACCGCCAGCAAGGACGATGCGCTTAAAATGGCGCGGGAGGACCAAAAGGCCGCCAAAGCGGCCGGTTTTCCCTTTCATGCCCACAGCCTGGAAACGCATTGGACGGTGAAGGCGGATACGCCGCGCTTCCTGGCGCTGGAATCGGAAAGCTATGCCTATACAGGCGGTGCGCATGGCATGACGGGCTATGATGCGCTGCTTTGGGACAAGGGTCGCAAGCGCGAAACCGCCTTTTCCGCGTTGATGACGACGCCCGCCGCCTTCGCGGCGGCCATCCGGGACCGCTTTTGCGACGCGCTGGACAAGGCCCGGATGGATAAGCGCGGCGAACCGGTCAGGCGCAGCAATGACGACGACTTCACCAAATGCATCGATCCGATGCAGCAGGTGCTGGTGCCCACGTCAAAGGACGGCAAGCTGATCGACAGCGTCACTTTCGTCATCGGTCCGTACAGCGCCGGTCCTTATGCGGAGGGCAGCTATGATGTCGCGCTGCCCGTCGACGCCGCCATGCGCAAGACGATCAAGACCGAATATCAGGATGGCTTCATCGCGGCGCCATGACGCCGCGATGTAGCCGGCAGATCAGCCCTGCGGCACGCCATAAAGGTCATGGTCGTCGGCGTCCTCGATCAGCACGGTCAGGACATCGCCTGTATTCACCCCGTCGCTGACATCGCGCAGGAAGACATTGCCGTCGATTTCCGGCGCGTCAGCCTGTGACCGTGCCGTGGCGCCGATGGAACCGTCCTCGTCCGGTTCGCCCACCTCGTCGATGATGACCGGCAGCACGCGCCCGACCTTGGCCGCGAGCTTGGCGGCGCTGATCGCGGCGGTCTTTTCCATGATCCGCTGGTAGCGCTCTTCCTTGATCTCTTCGGGCACGGCGTCCGGCAGGTCGTTGGCGCTCGCACCCTCGACCGGTTCGAAGCGGAAGGCGCCGACGCGGTCGAGTTGCGCTTCGTCCAGCCACTCCAGCAGATATTGGAAATCCGCCTCCGTCTCACCGGGGAAACCCACGACGAAGGAGGACCGAATCGCGATATCCGGGCAGATGTCCCGCCATTTGCGGATGCGGTCCAGCACCTTGGCTTCATTGGCGGGGCGCTTCATCGCCTTGAGCACGCTCGGTGCGGCATGCTGAAACGGAATGTCGAGATAGGGGGTCAGCAGCCCTTCGGCCATCAGGGGAATGACCTGATCCACATGCGGATAGGGATAGACATAGTGCAGCCGTACCCAAGGCGGCGCGCCCTCGGCGGTGCGAAGCTGTCCCAGTTCCCGCGCCAGATCGGTCATATGGGCGCGGACGTCGCGGCCCTTCCACTGGCGCGTCTCATGCCGGGTATCGACGCCATAAGCCGAAGTGTCCTGGCTGATGATCAGCAGCTCCTTCGTCCCCGCATGCACCAGCTTCTCCGCCTCGCGCAGCACCGCGTCGACGCGCCGCGAAACCAGATCGCCGCGTAGCGAAGGGATGATGCAGAAGGAGCAGCGATGGTTGCAGCCTTCGGAAATCTTCAAATAGCTGTAGTGGCGCGGGGTCAGCTTCAGGCCGCCTTCCGGCACCAGATCGACGAACGCATTGGGCACGGGCGGCGACGCCTCATGCACCGCGTTCACCACGGCCTCATATTGATGGGCGCCGGTGACGGCCAGAACCTGCGGGAATTTCTGGCGGATCAGTTCCGCCTCATTGCCCATGCAGCCGGTGACGATGACGCGGCCATTTTCGGCGATCGCCTCGCCAATGGCCTCGAGCGACTCTTCCTTGGCCGAATCGAGAAAACCGCAGGTGTTGACCAGCACGACGTCCGCGCCGGCATAGTCGGCGGACATCTGATAGCCGTCGGAACGCAGCTTGGTCAGGATGCGTTCGCTGTCGACCAGCGCCTTGGGACAGCCCAGCGACACCATGCCGACCTTCGGCGCTTCGGGAATTTTGGTTGCCATGATCGGCGCGCACATAGGGATTTTTGCGCCAAATGTCACGGGGGCCTGCAAAGCTCCCCGAAAATCAGGCGGGATCGCGCGCTTTTCCAGCGGGTTCGCCCTGGACGATCTCGATGACGAGGTCGCCGGTCTGGAGCCTGTCGGCGCCATCCTCCCAAAAACCGATGGCCCGATCCTCGCGATAGATTCGCACGCCCAGCCCGGTGGCGATGGCGGACAGGGGTTTGCCGATCTCCTCCGGCAGCACGAAGCGTTCGTTGAGCTTCACGCGCCCGCCCGACGCCGCCAGATCGGCCATATAATCGGCAATATGCTTGCCGCTGGTGCTGCCCGCCAGCAGCAGACCGGCAAAGCTCACCGGATTGATCACCGTCGTCGCGCCTGCCTGCCGCGCGGGCAGTTCATTATCCTCGTTGCGCACGACGATGCTGATCGGCAGGCGAGGGGCCAGATGCCGCGCCGTCAGCGTGATCAGGATGGAGGTATCGTCCCGCCCCGCCGACACGATCAGCGTCCGCGCGCGATGGATCGCCACATCCTTGAGCGTTTTGTCCCGCGTCGAATCGCCGCCCAGCACATTGCAGCCCAGCGCTTCCGCTTCCGCCAGCGCCTTCTCGATGGGATCGACCACCACGATCTCGCGCGGATCGATGCCCCGCGCGAGCAGTTCGCGCACCGCCTCGCTCCCGCTCGTGCCAAAGCCGGTTACGACGATATGATTGTGCAGATTGGCCTGAATGCGAGCCATGCGCCACCTGTAAAGGATGTTGCGGAAAAAGAGATTATAGGCCGTGCCGAGGAAGATCAGCCAGACGAACAGCCGGATCGGCGTCACCAGCAGCGCTTCGAACAGCCGCGCCTCCGGGCTGACCGGCACGATGTCGCCATAGCCCACGGTCGTCACGGTGACGGTGGTGAAGTACAGCACGTCGACAAAGCTGATATTATTGTCGAGATTGTCCTTCAGTCCGTCCCGCCCGATCCAGTGGATCAGCAGGACCAGTCCGATCAGCCCGAAAACCAAAGCCACCCGCCAGGCCAGATCGGCCCAGATCGGCAGCGAAGACCGCCGCCTCAGGAACCCCGCCGCGCTTGACGGCGGCTGCGCGGGAAAAATCCTCACGGCGCTGTCACAGGCAAGAGGTCGGGGATCGGGATAAGGAAGAGGCGCGCCATCGCCCTATCTGTAATTGCATCCTGTGGACGTGGCCAGAGTTCGCTGGGCCAGAGTTCGCTGGGCCAGAGTTCGCTGGGAATGTCCTAAAGCCCGAAAGCCCGGGCCGTCGCTGCCATCGCGCCATCCTGCGTCAAATCGTAATGCAGCGGCGTCACCGTCACATAGTTTTCGGCAATCGCGGCCAGATCGCTGCCTTCGGGCACGGCATCGCTCTTGCCCAGCCCGAACCAATAATAGTCATAGCCCCGCGGATCGGTGCCCTTGATGATCTTCGTGCGGTCCACGTCATGAAAGCCCTGCCGCACCACGCGCACGCCCTTCACCGCCTCGGGATCGATCGCCGGGAAATTGACGTTGAACAACAGCCGGGGGCTGGCGGGCATTTCGATCAGCGGCCGCAGCACCTTCTCGCCCCAGGCCCGCGCCGCCGCGAAGGGCACGGCATCGCCCATGCCTTCGCGTGCATAAACCTGGCTCAGGGCAATCGATTTGATCCCCGAAATCGCGCCCTCCATCGCGGCGGACACCGTGCCCGAATAGGTCACATCCTCCGCCAGATTGGCGCCGCGATTGACGCCGGACAGGATCAGATCGGGCCTGGCATCCTTCATCAGATGCCCAACCGCCATCATCACCGCATCGGTCGGCGTGCCGGTGACGCTGTAGTGCCTGTCGCCATGCTGGCGGATGCGCAGCGGCCGGGTCAGCGTCAGGCTGTGGCCCGCACCGGATTGCTCCTCGCTGGGCGCCACGATCCAGATGTCGTCGGAGAGCGTCCGCGCAATTTCCTCCAGCACCTCAAGGCCCGGAGCATGAACCCCATCGTCATTGGTGAGCAGGATACGCATGGCCCGATCTTCCTCCGCTTACTTTAAGGGCGCAGCCGCGTCAGGCCGCCCATATAGGGCGCCAGCACCTCCGGCACGATGACGCTGCCATCCTCCTGCTGGTAATTTTCCAGCACCGCCACCAGCGTCCGCCCCACGGCCAGCCCCGACCCGTTCAGCGTGTGCAGGAAGCGCGTATTCTTCTCGCCTTCGGGCTTGTAGCGCGCATTCATCCGCCGCGCCTGAAAGTCCCCGCAATTGGAAACGGAGCTGATCTCGCGATAGGTCTGCTGGCTGGGCAGCCAGACTTCCAGATCCCAGGTCTTGCGCGCGCCAAAGCCCATGTCGCCGGTGCAGAGCAGCATTTTGCGATAGGGCAGGCCCAGCGCCTGCAACACACCCTCGGCCGCCGCGCACATGCGATCATGTTCGGCCTCGGACTCTTCCGGCTTGCAGATCGCGACCAGTTCGACCTTTTCGAACTGATGCTGGCGGATAAAGCCGCGCGTGTCGCGCCCCGCCGATCCTGCTTCCGACCGGAAACAGGGGGTGAGGGCGGTCAACCGCAGCGGCAGGCTTTCCACCGGCACGATCTGCTCGCGCACGAGATTGGTGAGGCTCACCTCCGCCGTCGGGATCAGCCAGCGCCCATCGGTGGTCCTGAACAGATCATCGGCGAATTTCGGCAATTGCCCCGTGCCGAACAGCGCCTCATCGCGCACCAGCAGCGGCGGATTGACCTCCTCATAGCCATTCTCGCCCGACTGGCGGTTCAGCATATATTGCGCCAGCGCCCGGTGCAGCTGCGCCATCTGCCCGCGCAACGCCGTGAAGCGCGCGCCGGAGAGCGCCGCGCCGCCCTCGAAATCAAGGCCCAAAGCAGGGCCGAAATCGGCATGATCCTGCGGCGTGAACGTAAAATGACGCGGCTCGCCCCAGCGCGCCACCTCGACATTCTGCGCCTCATCCTCGCCCTGTGGCACGTCGTCCGCTGGCAGGTTCGGAATCGCCGCCAGCCGGGCATTCAACGCGTCCCCAACCTCGCGATCCTCGGCTTCCAGCGCGGGCATCCGCTCCTTGAGCGCGGCGACTTCTGCCTTCAGCGCCTCGGCCTTGTCCACGTCCTTCTGCGCCATGGCTTGGCCGATGGCCTTGCTCGCTTCGTTACGGCGGGCCTGACCCTGTTGCAATTCGGTCTTGATCGCCCGGTTTCGCTCATCGAGGGCCAGCAGCTCCGCGCTCAGTGGTTCAAGCCCGCGCCGGGCAAGCCCGGCGTCGAAAGCGGCGGGATTTTCGCGAAGGAAACGAATGTCGTGCATGGGCCAGCCCTATGCCGTTCTGCGGCCAACCGCGCAACCCTGCGCACCTTCATCGGTTGGTGGTAAAAGCAATCAGGAAAGGAGCCGGACGATGCGGATCGATCATGACGCGATGGTGCTGGTGGCGGACGGACGGAAAATGCTGTTCTTCCGCAACCGCGGGGACAATGTGTTCCCCAATCTGGAAGCGGAAACGGTCAGGGTTCAGGACAATCCGGCTGCCCGCGAGTAGGGATCGGATGCGCCGGGCCGCGCCGCCAATTCGGTGGGCAGCCATCAGAGCGCCATGGAGCAGACCGACTTTCACGCGCTGGAGGAGGCGCGCTTCGCCGCCGAAGCCGCCGATCTGCTCAAGCGCCGTGCGCTGGCGCACGATTATGAAAAGCTGATCGTCGTCGCGCCGCCCGCTGCCCTGGGCGAGATGCGCAAACATTATCACAAGGAAGTGCAGGACCGGCTGGTCGGCGAAATCGCCAAGGATCTGTCGAACCACCCCGTGCCGGAAATCGAGCGCATCATCGCCACGAGTTGAAAAGCGAAATCCGGCCGATGCTCCCCCGCATCGACCGGATCGCCCCCGCGATTAACCCTCTGTCGTCGCGTCCGCTTTGGCGCGGGCGAATCGCTTGCGCGCCAGCAGCGCGGCCGCGCCGGCCCCGAACAAAAGAACCATCGGCGGCGCCGGCACGTCGGTGGGCGGCGGCGGGTGATGATGATCGCCGCCCGACGAACTGGATGAGGAGGATGAAGAAGAAGAGGAACTGGAGGAGCTCGACGAACTGGAGCTGGACGAGCTGGAACTGGAAGTGGACGAGGAAGAGCTGCTGCTCACATTGCCGCTGGACGTCGAGACATTGCCCGATGACGTCGACACGTTGCCCGACGAAGTGGAGACATTGCCCGAGGAGGTTGAAACCCCGCCCGTGGAGGTCGACACGCCCCCGGTCGATGTCGACACGCCGCCGGTGGTGGAACTGGTCGAACTGGTGATGCCGCCGGTGGAACTGCTGGTGGAGGAGATGACGACCGAGCCGCCACTCGACCCGCCGCTGCCGCCGAAGAATCCGCCGAAGAAACCGCCGCCGCCAAAGCCCGGACCGCCCGCCAGCACCACCGGCGCGCCGCCACTGCCGCCGGACAGGACCGGCATTTCCGCGGGGAGCGCGGGCGGCAGGGGGATGGGCGCGGCCTGGGTGGTGACGGTGACGGTCTGCGGCGCGCAGGAGGTGACGGTCCTGACCACCCGGCGCTTTAGCGGGGGCATCGGCTTGCGCGGCGCGGCCTTCACGCTCTTGGTGCTGTGGACCACGGCCGGGCGCGCGCTTTCGGCCACATGGACGGCGCCACCCCCGACGATCGCCCCGCCGGCGGCGCAAGCGCATAATTTAGCCATCGCCATCCGTACCGACATCAGATCTCACTCTTGTTTATCTTGCGGTTTCGCCAGCACGTCACTGAATCGCCACAGTAACGGATGCCGGGTCGTTGCATATGTTCAGAAACGCAAAATAAAGCGTTAACTTCAATGGCGTTAACTCTGAATATCGCGCTCAAGTCGAGTGAAATCCCAATAAATCATGAACTGACGTGGTTAACGTCCCATAGTGAAACGCCGCCTCATCGGTGCGCGAATGCGCCTTGTCTCTTTTCTTTTGCGGTAATCCTGACATCGGGAATCGCCGGATTTCCACAAGCCGAGGCGGTATGCCGCGCCGTCGCCGCGCTGGATGAACGAATGCCTGCTTGTGTCGGCCCCTGCCGCTGGCTATGAGGCGCCGGCAATCACAAGTCACGGATAGCCCGGCATTTTCAGGATTGGGGCGTCCAGCGAGTCGGAGAGCCAGATGGCATCGGTACTGAATTCCGATAGAGACGGCCAAAATCCGCCGAAATCGGCTGTAATACTCCCACCCGACTATCGTCCGTCCGCGGATGAGGAGTTCATGAATCCCCTGCAACTCGAATATTTTCGGCAACGTTTGTGGGATTGGAAGAAGCAGATTCTGGCCGAAGCCGAAGGAACCCTGGCCGTTCTGCAGAACGAACCGCTGCGCGAACCGGACCTCAACGACCGCGCGTCGAGCGAGACCGACTGGTCGATCGAACTGCGCACCCGCGACCGCCAGCGCAAGCTGATCTCCAAGATCGATGCCGCGCTCCGCCGCATCGACGAGGGTGAATATGGCTATTGCGAAGTGACCGGCGAACCGATTTCGCTCGGCCGCCTGGAGGCGCGCCCGATCGCGACCATGACGGTCGAAGCGCAGGAGCGGCACGAGCGGCAGGAAAAAGTTTCCCGCGACGATTAACCTTTTGTCCATGCCGCCATGGCAGGGTCACCGCAGAAATGTGGTGACAGTGCAGGGCGTGTTCATGGATGACCATCAGGAAGATACTGGCCGTGGCCCGGCACGATCGGGTCCGCGCGACAGCCTGTTCCTGCTTACCAATCTCAGCCTGACCGACGGCACCCCGCTGGGCCGGGCGCGGGTCCGCAACCTGTCGGCTACGGGGCTGATGGCCGATTGTGAACGAGTCGTGCCCGCCGGTATCCAGGTCCGTTTCGATCTGCGCGGCATCGGGCAGGTCAACGGATCGGTCGTCTGGTCGCGGGAGGACCGCATCGGCATCGCCTTCGACGTGGCGATCGACCCGCAAATGGCGCGGCGACCGGTTTCCGGCGTCGGGCGCGGAGCCGTTCCGAACTATCTGCAACCATCCCGCCTGGTTCGCTGAAACGGCGCAGGTCCGGGCTGCATTCGTCTTCGGCGAGACACGCTCCTTTTTTCGCGGCTATTTCGCACCGCTCCGGTGATGGCGCTCCTGGTCCTGCTGTGCCCAAAAAAAGACCCCGCCAGCCGCTATGGCTCCGGGGCTTTTACCGCTGCCCGCCGAAGGGCCGGATCAGCGGCAAGGGACCGCTGATCCATGCCTTTCTTCAGGCGTTACCGACGCTTCAGTGATGTTGCTCCATTTCCTCTTTCAGGCGCAGCTTCTGCTTCTTGAGCGAGGCGACAAGGATCGCATCGGGCATGGGACGACTCGTCTCCGCCTTAATTCGTGCCTCAAGCCCGGCATGTTTGGCTGAAAGAGCTGAAATGTGGCTATTTTCCATGACATTCTCCTTACGAGGGTGATGGAAGAGCGAGTAGATCATGATTCGGGGCCTTTGTCTTTGGCCGTTTCGCGCTTTGCGACAGGGTGCGCCGAAATTTGCGATGGTTCGTGCGGGCGGGTCGAGCTATCAAAGGGGCCATGGTACGGCGAGGCTTTGCGAAAGTAGGTGTATGGTGAGCCGGGAAGACATCATGCGTCGGCTGGAACTCCTGCGCATCGAGCATCGCGATCTCGACGGCGCCATTGCGGCGCTGATCGATTCGGGCTCGGGAGACCAGATGCAGATCGCCCGGCTCAAGAAGCGCAAGCTGCGCCTGCGGGACGAAATGACATTGCTGGAAGATCAGTTGGTGCCCGACATCATCGCCTGAAACGGATCATCGTGGTTAATGTAGCGTCAACCGCTCCTTAACGGGACAATTCGCGGTTAATGGCGGCCATCGGACCTGACAAACTATCGGGCTTATGTCACACATCCTCCATGCATCTTGCCGTTTCTCTTGATCGGGGCCTTCACCGCCGGCTGGTGGATGGCCTTTATGTCGAGGCCATGGTCATGGCTGACGAGGCCCGTACCTATTTCGACATGCGCGAGGCGTCCGATCCCGGCATTGAGGAGGGGGGCTGGGACGATCCGCTGCGCCGGGTGGCCTTTGCCTGCGAATCGCTGAAGGTGACGACCCGCCTGATGCACATCATTGCCTGGCTGCTCAGCCAGCGTGCCTGGCAACGGGGCGAGATCGACGATGCGGAGATGCGGGACGAGAAATACCGCCTCGGCCACGCAGCGGGGACGGAGCCGGCCATGGCCGCGAGCTTTCCCTTCGCGGCCCGCGCGCTGATCGATGCCAGCCAGGACCTGTATGAGCGCGTCGCACGCCTTCAGGATCGCATCGTCAACCCGCCCGTGCAGGCGGAGTCCAGCCCGGCCCGCGCCCTGATGGAACGGCTCAGCACCGCCTTCTGACCTGAGGATGGGGTCCGCTCCCCCTGCGGATGGGGCAGGGCGTCGTCCCACACGACTTCGGGGCTGGCCTTTGCCCCGATAATTGGTCTAGATCAGGCATATGAATACCGGTTTGCGGACCTGCCGCCGCATTTCAGGCCTTCCGCAAGCTGCCCGATTCTGCCTCGCGCCGCTGTTGCTGCTCGCGCCCGTCGCCCATGCGCAGACGGCGCCGCAGGGCGGTGCCCAGCCCGACCGGGACCAATCGCTCGACCCCGCGCTGGCGCCCATGCCGGACATCGGCGTGCAGTGGCCCGACATGGGCCAGCCCGACAGCGTGACGCCGATGGTCGAACTGCCGCCCGAAACGCCCGACATGCCGCAGGACGCCGAGGCCCCCGCGACCCCGGAAGAGGCGGCGGAACCGGCGGGAGCGGTGACGACCTTCGCCGATACGGGGGAGGAGCATCGCTACACCGTGACGCTCAGCGGCGTCGAGGACATTGCCGATGCCCGATTCACCATGCGCTTCGACGAACTGTCGGTGCTGCATCAGGGGGAAGGGAAGCCCGCCAACCTTGCCCAGATCAACCGCCGCATCAAGGAGGACGGCGACCTTCTCGAAAGGCTGCTGCGCGCCAAGGGCTATTATGCCGCGCGCGTTCGCGGCATGGTGGCCGCGCCGCCGCCGGGCAGCGACAGGCTGGCCGTCACCTTCCAGATCGTGCCGGGCGCCCGTTATCTGCTCTCTTCGGTCGACGTCATGGGCCTTGACACCACCGGCGCGCGCAAGGCGAAGCTTCGCGCAGCCTTTCCGCCCCAGCCCGGCGATCCGGTCGATGCCGACGCCATTCTGGCAGGTCAGTCGTCGCTGGCGGTGGCGCTCGCTGAAAACGGCTTCCCCTTCGGCAAGGTCGAGGAGCCGGAGGTCCGCATCGACCATGAGGAACGCAAGGGCGACCTCGACATCGTGGTCAATCCCGGCGCCTATCGCACCTTCGGCAGAATCGTGATGGCCGACGAAACCCTGTTCAGCGCCCGTCATGTCCAGCGCATCGCCCGCTTTCATCCGGGCGATACCTATATGGCCTCGGATGTCGAGGATCTGCGGCAGGCGCTGGTCGCGACCGGCCTCGTCTCCTCGCTCAGCCTGACGCCGAAGGATGCGGGCGATGGCGAGCATGTCGACCTTGCCATCGATGCCAGGCCCGCGCCGATGCGCACCATTGCCGGCGAACTGGGTTATGGTACCGGCGAAGGCTATCGCGCGGAAGTCAGTTGGACGCACCGCAATTTCTTCCCGCCCGAGGGAGCCGTCACCCTGCGCGGGGTGCTGGGCACGCAGGAGCAGACCGCGTCCTTCACCTATCGCCGCAACAATTTCCACCACCGCGACAATGTGCTGACGGGACTGCTGTCGTTCAGCAATATCAAACGCGACGCCTATGACGCGCGCACCATCACCCTGTCCGGCGCGCTGGAGCGGCAGACCAACATCCTGTTCCAGAAGAAATGGGTCTGGCGCGTGGGCACCGAACTTATCGCCTCGAACGAGGCCGACGCGTTCAGCGCCGGCAATCGCCGCACCTTCTTCATCGGCGCGATCCCGCTCAGCCTGACCTATGACGGCAGCGACGATCTGTTGAACCCGACCAAGGGTTTTCGTCTGGGCGGGCGCGTCAGCCCGGAACTATCCTTCCAGAACAGCACCTTCGGCTATGCTCGCGTGCAGGTCGACGGCAGCGTCTATCAGCCGATGAGCGACCGCATCGTGCTTGCCGCCCGCGCCCGCTTCGGCACGATCCTGGGTTCGACCGTCGACCGGATCGCGCCCTCGCGGCGCTTCTATGCGGGTGGCGGCGCATCGGTGCGTGGCTATGGCTATCAGGCCATCGGCCCGCGCTACGGCCCGAACGACGATCCGGTGGGCGGCAAGAGCCTCGCGGAATTTTCGCTGGAATCCCGCATCCGCTTCGGCAATTTCGGCGTCGTACCCTTTATCGACGCGGGCAATATCTCCACCAGCTTCCTGCCGCGCTTCCGCGACCTGCGCATCGGCGCGGGGCTGGGCGTGCGCTATTACAGCAGCTTCGGCCCGATCCGCATCGATGTCGGCACGCCGATCAATCCGCAATCGGGCGATCCGAAGGTCGCCGTCTATGTCTCGCTGGGGCAGGCCTTCTGATGACGGCGGAGGCACCCGAAATTCAGGCACAGCCGCCGCGCCGCCGCCGCGCCTGGGACGGGCGCTGGCAGCGGTGGCTCTTCGGGCTGTTCGCCTGCCTTTTGCTGATCGTGGCGGGCGCGCTGATCTGGCTAGACACCGCGCCCGGTCACCGCTTCCTCGTGTCCCGCATCACGCGGATCAGCCCGCCTTCCGGCCTGCGCATCCATGTCGACCGGATCGACGGCAGCATTTATCGCAAGGCGCTCCTGCACGGCCTGACCCTGTCCGATCCCAAGGGCGCTTTCCTTGACGCGCCGGTGGTGGAACTGGACTGGTGGCCCTTCGCCTGGCTCTCCAACCGGCTCGACATCGACCGGCTGGTCATCCCGCGGGCGACGCTGCGCAAATTGCCCAAGCTGAACCCTGCCGAGCGGCAGGGACCGATCCTGCCCGGTTTCGACATCCGCCTGATGCAGTTTTCGGTCGGCCGCCTGACCATCGACCGGGGCGTCGCCGGCAAGGTGCAGCAGGCCACGCTGTCCGGCGATGCCGATATTCGCGGCGGGCGGGCGATCATCGACCTTTCCGCGCGGGTGCTGGATGGAGAGGATGCGCTCAACATCGCGCTGGACAGCCGTCCCGACGATAACAAGTTCGACCTCGACGTCACCGTCAATGCGCCCGAAGGCGGCGTGCTGGCGGCGATGGCCGGGCTGAAGCAGGACGCCAATCTCCGCATCCAGGGCAAGGGCAGCTGGACCCGCTGGGATGGCCGCCTTGCGGGCACGCTGGACAGCGATCCCGCTATCGACCTCAAGCTCGCCGCCCGCAGTGGCGCCTACAGCGCCACCGGCACGATCGAGGGCAAGGCGATTGCCGGGCAGGGCCTGGTCCAGCGTTTCGCCACGCCGCGCCTCGCCATCCAGGCCAGCGGATCGATGACCGACCGGGTGATCGACGGCAAGCTTTCGCTGCGTTCCACCGCGATCGACCTTCAGGCCGACGGGGGACTGGACCTGCGCAACAACGGGTTCGACAATCTGCTGGTCGATGTGAAGCTCGCCCGCCCGCAGGCTCTGCTCAAGACCATGGGCGGGCGCGACATCGCCGCGCGCATCCGGCTGGACGGGCCGTTTGCCGGTTTCGGCTATGAATATCTGCTGACGGCGAAGCAGCTCGCCTTCGGCAAGACGGTCATTCATGAGGTGCGCGCCGACGGCAAGGGGCGCAAGGCGAAGGGCGGTCCGGCGCTGATCCCGGTCCATCTGCGCGCGCGCAGCCTGGACGGGCAGGGGCCGCTGGTCGAGGGGATCGTCCGCAATTTCCTGCTCGACGGCACGCTGCAACTGAAGAATCAGCAGATCGTCAGCAATCCGATGACGGTGCGCTCCGACAAGCTGCGCGGCAAGCTGATCTTCCTCGCCGACTTGAAATCGGGCCGCTACGACATCGGGTTGGACGGCCAGATCGACGGTCTCGTCATCCGCGGCCTCGGTCTTGTGGATCTGACCTCGAAGCTGCGCGCGATTCCCGGTCCCAAAGGGGGCTTCACGCTCAGCGGCAATGCCGTGGCGCGGATGCGGCGGCTGGACAACGGCTTTCTGCGTTCGCTGGGCGGTGGATTGCCCACAGTGCGCAGCGGCCTGTCGCTGGGGCCGGACGGCGAGTTGCAATTCACCGATCTGCGGCTGGAAGCGCCGCTGATCGCGCTGCGGGCCAAGGGCTATCGCCGCCATGACGGCACGGTCCATTTCGAGGGCAGCGGTGAGCACAAAAGCTATGGCCCGCTGCGGCTGACCCTGGACGGCAAGATCGAGCGCCCGACCGTCGATCTCGTCCTGCAAAGCCCGCTCAAGGCGTTGGCCGTCACCGACATGCACGCGCATCTCGTCCCCGACGACAGCGGCTATGGCTTCACGGCGGAGGGGGGATCGCTGCTCGGCGCCTTTACCGGCAATGGCGCGATCCTCCTGCCTTCGGGCGGGCAAGCGGTGGTCCGCATCGCTCGCGTTACGGCATCGGGCGTCACCGCCAGCGGCGACCTGCGTCCGGTAACGGGCGGCCTCGACGGCGTGCTCAATGTCACAGGCCCCCTTTCGGGCACCGTCGGCTTCGCGCCGGTCAATGGCGTACAGCAATTGGTCCTCAAGCTCGATGCGACCGACGCCAGCTTTGACGGTCCGACCGTCATCGTCGTGCGCCGGGGCAAGCTGGACGCGACGATCCTGCTCGATCCGGACGGCACCTCGATCAACGCCACCGCCCAGGCGCGCGGGCTCCGGGTCGGCGGCCTCTTGCTCGGCCGCCTCGCCGCCAATGCCCAGCTGATCGACGGCCGCGGCAAGGTGACGGCCAGCCTGTCGGGTCAGCGCGGCCGCCTGTTCGACCTGAGTGGAGAGGCGCAGGTCGAGCCCGACCGCATCCGCATCCAGGCCGGCGGCACCATCGACAAGCGCCCGATCAAGCTGACCCGCGCCGCAATCCTCTCCCGCACCGAGGACGGCTGGAGCATGGCGCCCGCGACCATCGCCTTTGCGGGTGGCTCGCTCCAGCTTGGCGGGGAACTGAGCGGCCAGACCACCAGCATAGAGGCGCGGATGCAGAAGCTGCCGCTCTCGCTGCTGGACATTGCCTATGACAATCTGGGCCTGAGCGGCACCGCAACCGGATCGCTCAGCTATGTCCACACGCGCGGCGGCATGCCGACCGGCAAGGCGGAATTGCGGGTGCGGGGCCTGTCTCGTTCCGGCCTGTCGCTCAGTTCGCGCCCCGTCGATGCGGGGGTCAACGCAGTGCTGACCGACGACCGGCTCGCCACCCGCATGATCTTCGTCGCGGACGGCCAGACCATCGGCCAGGGGCAGGCGCTGCTGACCCCGCTCGGCACGGAGGGCAATCTGGTCGAGCGGCTCAATCGCGCGCCGCTGTTCGCGCAACTGCGCTATAATGGCACGGCCGACACGCTGTGGCGTCTGACAGGGGTCGAAATTGTCGACATATCCGGCCCGGTCAGCGTCATGGCGGACGCGCGTGGCACGTTGGGCGATCCGGTCATCGCCGGTTCGCTCGCGACGGACAACGCTGCGATCAACAGCCCCGTCACCGGCATGCGTCTGCACGGCGTCAAGGCGCGGGGCCGCTTCTCCGGCGCGCAACTGGTCATGACCAATTTCTCCGCCACCGCGCAAAATGGCGGCAGCGTCACCGGCACGGGCAGCTTCACCTTCAACGGCATTGCAGGGGTCGGCATGGACCTGCGCCTCCAGGCCGAAAATGCCGCTCTTCTGGACCGCGACGATATCGCCGCGACCGTCACTGGCCCGATCACCATCGGTTCGACCGGCGTGGGCGGCACCATCGGCGGTGACCTTATTCTCAACAAGAGCCGTTTCACCATGGGCCGCGCCGCCGCCGTGGCCCAGATACCCGAACTCAAGGTGATCGAGATCAACCGGCGCGGCGACGAAATCGAACGCCCGCGCAACGCGACCCCATGGGCGCTGGCGATCAAGGCGCGCGCCCGCAACCGCCTGACCGTCACCGGCCTTGGCATCGACAGCGAATGGCGGGCCGATCTTGACATTGGCGGCACCGTCACCAATCCCGCCATATCGGGAACCGCCGATCTGGTGCGCGGCACCTATGATTTTGCGGGCCGCCGCTTCGACCTCAAGGAAGGCAAGATTCAGTTCGACGGCCGCACCCCGGTCAACCCGACGCTGGACATCGACGCCGAAGCGAATGTGGCCGACCTGACCGCCACCATCCATGTCGGCGGCACCGGCCTCAAACCCGCAATCACCTTCACCAGCATCCCGGCGCTGCCGCAGGATGAGCTGCTCTCGCGCATCCTCTTCGGCACGTCGATCACCAACCTGTCCGCGCCCGAAGCGCTGCAACTCGCCTCGGCTGTAGGCTCGCTCCAGGGGGAGGGCGGCCTTGATCCCATCAATGCCGTGCGCAAGGCGGCGGGCCTCGACCGGTTGCGCATCATCGCCGCCGATCCGACCCAGGGGCAGGGCACCTCCATCGCGGCGGGCAAATATCTGTCGCGCAAGACCTATGTGGAACTCATCACCGACGGGCAGGGCTATTCCGCCACGCGCATCGAATATCAGGTCACGCGCTGGCTCTCGCTGCTGGGCGCCATCTCGACCCTGGGCCGCGAAAGCGCTAACGTTCGTATCTCGAAGGATTATTGAGTTGGCCAAGTCCCGCATCGACGCCGCTGCCGCCATCAGCGTCATGGACCTGTTCACCATCGGCATCGGTCCGTCCAGTTCCCACACGGTCGGCCCGATGCGCGCTGCGCTGATGTTCATGGATTCGCTGCCCGCGACCCCGCTGCGCGTCCAGTGCGAACTGTACGGATCGCTGGCGCTGACCGGCAAGGGGCATGCCACCGATACCGCCATCCTGCTCGGCCTGTCCGGCTATCGCCCGGAAAGCGTCGATCCGGACGCCATTCCCGCGATCCTCGACGCCATCCGCAGCGAAGGCCGCATTCGCGCAGGCAGCGCCGTCAATCTCTTCATCCCCTTTGACGAGACGACCGACCTTCTCTTCCGCATGGGCGAGTTTCTGGAGGCGCACAGCAACGGCATGCGCTTTTCGGCCTGGTTCGACGGCGAGGAAGCGCCGTTGGTCCGCGATTATTATTCGGTCGGCGGCGGCGCCGTGCTGCCCGACACGGTCGCCATCGCCGACGGCACGCCGCTCGGTCACAATGTCGTTCAGCCGCATCCCTTCTCCTCGGGCGCGGAGATGCTGGCGCTGGGCGAAGCGACCGGTTTCAGCATCGCCACGCTGGTCCTGCGCAATGAGGGGGCATGGCGCACCCAGCAGGAAAGCGAAGCCTTTCTGGACAATGTGATCGATGCCATGAGTGCCTCTATCGATCGCGGCCTGAAGGAAGAGGGGCTGTTGCCGGGCGGCCTGAAGGTCCGGCGCCGCGCCCGCACCATCCATAACCGGCTGGTTCTTCAGAAAAACGCTCTTGGCCCGGCGCAGATCTTCGAATGGGTGAGCCTGTTCGCGCTGGCGGTGAATGAGGAAAATGCCGCAGGCGGCCGTGTCGTCACCGCGCCAACCAATGGCGCGGCGGGCGTCATCCCGGCGGTCCTGCACTATTATCGCCGCTTCGTTCCCGGAGCCGACCGGGAAGGGGAACGCCGCTTCCTGTTGACCGCCGCCGCCATCGGCTTCCTCTACAAGAAGCGCGCCTCTATCTCCGCCGCCGAAATGGGGTGCCAAGGCGAAGTCGGCGTCGCCTGTTCCATGGCTGCCGCTGGCCTCGCAGCTGTGTTGGGCGGCACCAATCAGCAGGTCGAAAATGCCGCTGAAATCGGCATGGAACATAATCTCGGCCTGACCTGCGATCCAATCGGCGGCCTTGTCCAGATTCCCTGTATCGAGCGCAACACCATGGGCGCGGTCAAGGCAATCAACGCCGCCTATCTGGCGCTCCAGGGCGATGGCCGCCATATCGTCAGCCTCGACGCGGTCATCGAAACCATGCGCCAGACCGGCGAGGACATGGCCAGTCGCTACAAGGAAACCTCGCTCGGCGGCCTGGCCGTCAATGTCGTGGAATGCTGATCGGCTTATCGTGCATACCGCTCGCTTTTGGGTCGAGCGGAGTCGATTTTGTGGCATCAATGCAACATTATCAATCGTTTATCTGAGGTTCATGCAACCTGACGGCTGTTCCATGACTTCAACGTCTTCCCTCTGACAGGGAGGAAAAAGAAGAATGGAGTATTCCAAAATGCGAAAGATCATGATCGCCACCCTTCTGGCCGGTGGCGCGGTCGCCAGCCCCGCTCTGGCGCAGGAACCCGCCCCCACCTTCACCGGACCCCGCGTCGAAGCGATCCTTGGTTATGATCATATCGGCGCGGGCAGCAGCGTCGATAACGACAATGATCGGGACGATCAGTCCATCGACGGCCTGCTTTACGGCGTTGGCGCGGGCTATGACGTCAATCTCGGCAGCGCGGTGGTCGGCGTGGAGGGCGAATTCACCGACTCCACCGCGAAGAGCAGCCGCCGCAACCTCACCGACCAGTTCGGCTTTGGCCGGGTCAAGCAGGGCCGCGATCTCTATATCGGCGCCCGTGCCGGCATCCTCGCCAACCCGCAGACCCTGGTTTATGTGAAGGGCGGTTATACCAACAGCAAGCTGGGCGTGCTGGCGGGCGACACCAATCAAGTGACCGACACCTCGTTCAAACTGGACGGCTGGCGCATCGGCGCGGGCGTGGAGCGGGCGATCAGCGCCAACACCTTCGCCAAGGTGGAATATCGCTATTCCAAATATAACGATGCGCATATCGACTTTGCCAACGGCGCGACCAGCGAGGAATTCGGCATCGATACCGATCGTCATCAGGTGGTTGCCAGCGTCGGCGTGCGCTTCTGATCGAAGGAAGGGGCTGGCCACGAAAAGGTCGGCCCCGACTTCGCGCCAGCCGATGCGGTCCTGAGCGTTTTCAAGCGGCCGAGGAGTCCGCTTCATGACGCGTCCCTGTCGTGGCGCAAAGCTCACGGGCCGTCGCGGCGCCTCTATCGGGGGCGTTGCCGACCTGTTACCGAATATCTTGTGAGTAACGCGATTCCTCATAGCTATGCGGTCGGCATCGAACCGGTCGACATTGACTTCATGGGTCATGTCAACAACGCCAGCTACCTGAAATGGGTACAGGCGGCGGTGCTGGATCATTGGCGTGCCTTCGCCCCCACAGAGGCCGTGGCGCGGCATCTCTGGGTCGCGCTCAAGCATGAGATCACCTACCGCAAGCCGACCTTCCTCAACGACGATGTGATCGCGACCGTCCTGCTCGAAAAGGTGCAGGGAACGCGGGCGTTTTACGACACGGTGATCCGCCGGGGCGAAGAGGTTCTGGCGGAGGTCAAGTCGAGCTGGTGCTGCCTCGACGCGGCGACCCTGCGTCCTGCGAGGCTGGCGCGGGACGTCATCCAGCGTTTCTTCGCGCCCGACGAGGAAAGGCCCTGCCGGTAAAGCGACGGGCCATCGGAGAGCGAGGAAATTGCTGGAGCATCGTGCGAAAAAGTGGGCGAGCCGGAGGCACGTGACTCCGAGCCCGGGTTTTTCGTAAAAAACGATGCGACAACAAAGGAGGTGAGCAAGCGGCCTGCGTCTGATTTAACGCAGCTTGCTCGAGAAGGGCGCTTTCATAGCCACGCCGCTCAACCCTGTCGGCTTACAGCGTCGCCTCAATCTCCCGCGCCGCCATGTCCGGCCTGTCCGCCAGGCTGATCGGCCGACCGACCACCAGAATCGATGCGCCGCGATCCAGCGCCTCGCGCGGCGTCACCGCGCGTTTCTGATCGCCCATGGCACCGCCCGCAGGCCGTACGCCCGGCACGACGAAATAACCGTCCGGCCAGGTCCGTTTCGCCAGCGCCACTTCTTCCCCGGAACAGACAATCCCGTCCAGACCGGCGCTGCGCGCCAGATCGGCCAATCGCGACACCTGCTCCTCCGCCTTGCCGCCCACACCGATGTCGGTCAGGTCGCCATTGTCGAGGCTGGTGAGGACCGTCACGGCCACGACCTTCGTGTTGACGCCCGCCGCCGCCTTCGCATCCTCCAGCATGGCGCGCCCGCCTGCCGCATGGACGGTCAGGATCGCGGGCTCCAGCACATGCAGCGCCTGCACGGCCTTGGCGACGGTGTTGGGAATGTCGTGGAGCTTCAGGTCGAGGAAGATCGGCAGGCCGAACTTCATCATCTCATGCACGCCATGCTGGCCGTGGGCGCAGAAAAATTCCAGGCCCAGCTTCAGCCCGCCCACATGATGGCGCACCTGTTGCGCAAGATCCTGGGCCTTGCGCAAGTCGGGCGTATCGATGGCGACGTAAATCGGGCTGGTCATGCTTGTCCTGTGGCGGAAAGGGGAGGGGTGGCCGCTGCCGGACTGTCGGCGGCGGGCACGGGAAGAGGGGTTGCAGTTACGGCGGCCAGCGCGCGCTCGGCATTTTCCAGCCGGCGCTTCATCCGCCAGCGCGTGGCCCGCGCCATGATCCAGAAGGGCAGCGCCCCCAGAAGAAAGGCGCCGACCAGCAAAACGGGCAGCTTGGTTTCCATGACGAGATCGCCCCACAGGCGAACGGTCACCGGGACATAATTCGCCATGCAAAAAAAGGCGAGGGCGACGGCGATGACGACCCAGAAGGCAGTCCGCAGAAATTGCATCAACGCTCCTATAGCTGCTGAGCGTGACAGCTTAGGCGATTTTGTCGCGCTGCGGAAGCGCTTCATCGGATTTGCGGTTTCCGCAGCGTCCCTTGTCCAGCTGCGAAGGCATTCAGCCGACCATGTCCTCCAGCTCTCGGCCCTTGGTTTCATGCACCAGGGCGCGGACGAAGAAGAAGGAAATGGCAGCGAAGATCGCATAGCCCGCATAAGTCACCGGCAGGCCCGGCGACACCGCGAGGGCCGGAAAGCTCACCGAAATCGCCGCATTGGCCATCCATTGTGCAAAGCCCGAGATGGCGAGGCCCGAACCCCGGATCTGGTTCGGGAACATTTCCCCCAGCATCACCCACATGATCGGACCCCAGCTCATGTTGAAGAAGATCACATAGAGATTGGCCGCGATCAGGGCGATCAGGCCATTATTGCCCGGCAGCAGGACGCCGCCCGCCGGGCCCGTGATCGCCGTGGAAAAGGCATAGGCCACCGTCGCCAGCGTCACGGCCATGCCCGCCGATCCGATCAGCAGCAGCGGCTTGCGCCCGATCCGATCGACCAGCGCGATGGTGCCAAGGCAGGCGCCGATCGACAGGGCACCGGAGAGGATATTGATCTGAAGCGCATTATCCTCGGAAAAACCGACCGCTTCCCACAGCGTCGCGCCATAATAGAAGACGACGTTGATGCCGACGAGTTGCTGGAACACGGCCAGACCGATGCCGGTCCAGACGATCGGGCGGATTTTGCCGCTGCTCTTGTCGATCAGGTCGGACAGCGTGGGCCGGTGATGGTCGGCGGCCAGGCTGGCGCGGATTTCCGCGACCTTGCGCGTCGCCTCCTCGACGCCGAAGAGGCGGGTCAGGACTTTGTGGGCGCGTTCATCCTGCCCGCGCGTCACCAGATAGCGGGGGCTTTCCGGGATCGCCAGCAGCGCGGTGAAGTAGATCGCCGCCGGGATCGCCTGCAACCAGAACATCCAGCGCCAGGCGGGAAAGCCCAGCCACAGCTCCGCCGTCGATCCGCCTGCATGGCGCGCCAGCACGAAATTGGCGACGAAGGCGCCGGTCAGGCCGGAAATGATCATCACCTGCTGCACACTGGAGAGGCGTCCGCGCACTGCCGCCGGGGTCACTTCGGAAATATAGACAGGGGAAATGACGCTTGCTGCGCCGACGCCCAGGCCGCCGACGATCCGGGCGAAAATGAAGATCGCCGAAGAGCCGGCGGCCCCGGCGAGCAAGGCGCTCACCAGAAACAGCACCGCCGCCAGCATCATCACGCCGCGTCGCCCGATCAGATCGGCCATCCGCCCGGCCAGGAAGGCGCCGATGGACGATCCCACCAGGATTGCGCCGACATTGACGCCGATGCCCAGCTTGCCGAGGGCGAAGGCGCTTTCCAGCCCCTTCTGCGTGCCGTTGATGACGCCGCTGTCATAGCCGAACATGAACCCGCCGATGGTCGCCACGGCGACGATCGCGGCAATGAAGGCCATATTCACCCTCTCGGCACTCCCTTCGGTCATTTCCTGTCCTTCCCTGCTTATCGTTCTGAAAATGGCCGCGATATGGCCGGGCCGGCCACGCACGCCGGGATCGAAGGCGAAGAGGTCGCCTGCCCATGGCTGCTCGACAAGGTGATGCTCCGTCAACCCCTTGCGTGCGGTTCCCCACCGGAACCTGCATGATCCTTCATGCATTTCGCTCTGGCAAAGGAGGCAGCACGCTCATGGCCGCGCGCGCTTATTGGCAGGGCCAGATCCGTCTGGCGCTGGTATCCATCCCGGTGGAAATCTACGCCGCCACCAAATCAGGCGCGCAGATCGCCTTTCACCAGATTCATCAGCCCAGCGGCAAGCGCGTCCGTTACGAGAAGACGGTTCCCGGCCTCGGCCCCGTCAAGCCGGAGGACATCGTCAAGGGCTACGAAGTCGCGAAGGGCGATTATGTGCTGCTTCAGCCCGAAGAGATCGAGGCGGTGAAGCTTGAAAGCAAGAAGACGCTCGAACTCACCCAGTTTGTCGACGCGAGCGAGATCGACGTGCTTTATTATGAGCGGCCCTATTATGTCGTCCCGGCCGACGATCTGGCCGAGGAAGCGTTCATCGTGCTGCGGGAGGCGCTGCGACGCACGAAGAAGGTCGGCCTCGGCCAGTTGGCGATGCGGGGGCGGGAATATATCGTCTCGCTGAAGCCCTGCGGCCGGGGCATGGTGCTGGAGACGCTGCGCTATGCCGATGAAGTCAACCGGGCTCAGGGCTATTTCCGCGACATAGAAGATGCAAGGCCGGACGCCGAACTGCTCGACCTGGCTGAAACGCTGATCGAGAAAAAGACCGCGCCGTTCAAGCCGGACAGTTTTCACGACCGCTATGTCGACGCGCTGGAACGGCTGATCGAGAAGAAGAAGAAATCGAAGGGCCGTCGCATCATCGAGGATAAGGAAGACGCGCCCGCCCGCCGCGGCGGCAATGTGATCGACCTGATGGCGGCCCTCAAGAAATCGGTCGATAGCGGCGGTGCGCGCGCCCGCAAGACGCCCGCGCGCAAACGGGCATGATCCATGGCGGAGGCCGACCCCTTACGCGCCTATAACCGCAAGCGCGATTTCACCCGCACCAAGGAACCGACGGGCAGGCGGGGGCGTGCGCATGGCAACAGCTTCATCGTCCAGAAGCATGACGCGACCCGGCTGCATTATGATTTTCGGCTGGAAATGGATGGCGTGCTGAAAAGCTGGGCTGTGACGCGCGGACCCAGCCTCGACCCCGACGACAAGCGACTGGCCGTTCGGACGGAGGATCATCCGATTTCCTACGCCGGTTTCGAGGGGACCATTCCCAAGGGCGAATATGGCGGCGGCACGGTGATGCTCTGGGATGAGGGGACATGGGAGCCGGTGCCGGGCAAAAGCGCGAAGGATCTGGCAAAGGGGCATCTTCATTTCATCCTGCATGGGACGCGGATGCAGGGCGAATGGCTGCTGATCCGGTTGAAGCCGCGCGGTCGGGAGAAGCATGAAAACTGGCTGCTGCGCAAGATCGACGATGCCCATGCGGGCGCCGCCGACGCCCTGACGGCGCGTGCGCTCACGAGCGTCAGAAGCGGCCGCAGCATGGCGGAAATCGCCGCGGACGCCCCGGCCATTTCCTTGAAGGGCAAGAAGGGCAAGGCGTTCGACGCCGCCATGGCGCAGGCCGATGCCGCCACCCCCGCCAAGCCGCAGGCCAAAAGAAAAACGCGTCGGCAGCCCGCTTTCCAGCCGCCCCAACTCGCCACTCTGGTCGATGCCGTTCCGGCCGGCAATGGCTGGATGCACGAGATCAAATATGACGGCTATCGTTGCCTGCTCTCGGTGTCGGGCGGCAAGGTGACGATCTTTACCCGCAGCGGCCTCGACTGGACCGACCGCTTCGCCACAATTGCGTCCGGGATAAGCGACATGGCGCTTCCGGCGGCGCTGATCGATGGAGAGATCGTGGCGCTGGATGAGCAGGGCAATCCCGACTTCTCCACCCTTCAGCGCACGCTCAAGGGGGAGGGGAAGGCGGCGCTCCACCTCTTCGCCTTCGATCTGCTTCATCTCGACGGACGAGACCTGACCGCGCTGCCCAACATTGCCCGCAAGGAAAAACTCGCCGCGCTGCTGGGCGAAGGGACCGCCCCTATTCATTTCGCGGATCATGTCGTGGGGGCAGGCGAAAAGCTGTTCCAGGCGCTGTGCGAGGCGGGGCAGGAGGGGATCGTCTCCAAGCGCGTGGACGCGCCCTATCGCGGCGCGCGCACGAAGAACTGGCTCAAGATCAAATGCACAAGGCGGCAGGAGTTCGTCCTGGTCGGCTGGACACCGAGCAGCGCGTCGGGCCGCACCATCCGCAATCTGCTGCTCGCGCAGAGGAAGGGCGATGGATTTGTCTATGCCGGAAAGGTCGGGACCGGCTTCAACGCCGGAAACAGCGAGACGCTGATCGCCGCGCTCAACCGGCGATCCCGCAAGACCGCGCCGCTTTCCGTTCCCCGCAGCGAGGCTCGGGGCGCGCTATGGGTTCGGCCCGATCTGGTCGCGGAAATCGCCTTTGCCGAATTCACCGCCGACAATGTGGTCCGCCATGCCAGCTTCCTGGGCCTGCGCGAGGACAAGAAGGCCCGGGACGTCACACGCGAGAAAGCCATGCCTGCACCGCAACCCCAAAGCGCTGTCACGATCAGCCACCCCGATCGCCTGATCTTTCCCGAGGCGAAGATCAGCAAGGGGCAGCTTGCCGACTATTATGCGGCGATGGGCGGAGCGATGCTGCCCTGGATTGCCGGCCGCCCGATCAGCCTGGTCCGCTGTCCGCAGGGGCGGGCGAAGAAATGCTTTTTCCAGAAGCATGACAGCGGCAGCTTCGGGGAGCATGTGAAACATGTGCCGATCCGCGAAAAGGACGGAACCCGGGAAGATTATCTCTATATCGATGAAACGGACGGCCTGATCGCCTGCGTCCAGATGGGGGCCATCGAATTTCACGGCTGGGGTTCGCTGGTCGAGGATGTCGAGCGGCCCGACCGCATGGTGTTCGATCTCGATCCCGACGAAGGGCTGGATTTCGAGGATGTGAAGAAGGCCGCCCGGGATATTCGCCGCGCGCTCGAGGATCTGGGGCTGGTCAGCTTCCCCATGTTGTCGGGCGGGAAGGGCGTGCATGTCATCGTGCCGCTGACCCCGGACGCGGAGTGGCCGCAGGTCAAGGATTTCGCGGACCGCTTCGCCCGCGCGCTGGCGGCGTCGGAGCCGGATCGCTTCACCGCGACGATGAGCAAGGCCAAGCGCAAGGGGCGCATCTTCATCGACTGGCTGCGCAACCAGCGGGGGGCGACGGCGGTGCTGCCCTATGTCGCGCGGGCGCGCGAGCAGGCGCCGGTCGCCGCGCCGGTCGGTTGGGACGAACTGGCGGACATCGAGAGTGCCGGGCATTTCACAGTGAAGGATGTGGCAGAATTGCTCCAGCGGTCCGGTTCCCGCGCCCTGCGCGGCTGGGGCGTGGCGCATCAGCCTTTGCCGCCGCATTAACGGAAGCGCGTGCGCAGATTTTCACCGCATCCGCCTTTCCTGCGCCTTTGCTTTGTTGCATAGCCTGACTCACCATGACGAAGCCGACCGAAGACGCGCCGGAAAGCGGCGCCGCCACCCCTGTCTCCACCGACACGTCCGACATGGCCACCGCCGCCCGCAAGTCCGCGGGCAAGTCGGTCTGGATGGGTACTGCCGTCGGCATCGGTTCCGCCGCCATCGTCGCGGCCCTGCTCTACGCCAACAAGAAGCGCGGCTGAGAAACACATCCAATTCCGCAAAAAAAAGAGGCGGCATGGCCTTCGCTCCATGCCGCCCCATATTGCGACCCTCTATGGGCTCTATTCCCCGCCTTGGCGACGGGAATTGCGCCTATCCCGCGCTACCGCTCAGATAGGCGATCAGTTCCGGCTTGCTGACGGTTCCGCTCTTGTCGGTGTCGGCGGTTGCAAACGCTCCGTCGGCCCAGGCCGTGATTTCACCCGGCGGCAGGGACTTGCCCGTCGCCTTCATCTCCTGATCCTTGAGCGCCACCATCCACCGCGAAAATTCGGCGCGGTCGAGCTGGCTGTCATTATTCTGGTCATAGGCCGGAAATTCCGTGTCGACGATGGCCGCGACTCCATCTCCCGAAGGCGCGGGTTGCGCCGCATTGGCCTGCGGGGCGGGGGCGTCCTGCGCCAGGGCGGGCGTCGCAACGGCACAGGCCGCCATCACAAACAAGGCACGGATCATTCCATTCTCCAAAACAGGCCGTTTGAATTGCCGACAGGCCGTCCAGCGGCTTTCATTCGTAACAATAGCCAAGCATTATAGGCAGTTCCTGAACTTTTATTCATCATCCGTCGCTCATCCCTGAAATCGGCTCGCTTCGCCCTGTGCTGCTGTGATTAATGCGACGAAAAGGTGGAAATGGGGGCGTTTTGAGAGTCGGTCGTGGACCGGATTTGCCCCGGAAAGGCGGTGCTGCTAGGCGGCACGGCGGTTCTCACTCATTCACGCAGGATTCGCTCCATGGTCCCCCGTTACGCCCGCCCGCAAATGACCGCCCTTTGGGAATCGGAAGCCCGGTTCAAGATCTGGTTCGAGATCGAGGCGCATGCGACCGAGAAGCTGGGCGAACTGGGCGTCGTGCCCGAATCCGCCGCCAAGGCGCTGTGGGACTGGTGGGCGACCAATCCGGCCATCGACGTGCCGGCCATCGACGCGATCGAGGCGGTCACCAAGCATGACGTGATCGCGTTCCTGACCTGGGTTGCCGAGCAGGTCGGCGATGAAGCGCGCTTCATGCATCAGGGCATGACGTCGAGCGATGTGCTCGACACCTGCCTTGCCGTCCAGCTCAGCCGCGCCGCCGACATATTGATCGAGGATCTCGACAAGCTGCTCGAGGTCATCAAGCGCCGTGCCTATGAGCATAAGCTGACCCCGACCATCGGCCGCAGCCACGGCATCCATGCCGAACCCGTCACTTTCGGGCTGAAGATGGCGGAGGCCTATGCCGAATTTTCGCGTTGCCGCGCGCGTCTGGTGGCGGCCCGGGAGGAAGTCGCGACCTGCGCCATTTCCGGTGCGGTCGGCACCTTCGCCAATATCGACCCGCGCGTCGAGGAACATGTCGCGGAAAAGCTGGGCCTTGCCATCGAACCGGTGTCCACGCAGGTCATTCCGCGCGACCGTCACGCCATGTTCTTCGCAACCTTGGGCGTGATCGCATCGTCGATCGAGCGCCTGGCCGTCGAGGTGCGTCATTTGCAGCGCACCGAAGTGCTGGAGGCCGAGGAATATTTCTCGCCCGGCCAGAAAGGCAGCTCCGCCATGCCGCACAAGCGCAATCCGGTGCTGACC
Organism: Sphingobium estronivorans; assembly: GCF_008692605.1. Taxonomy (GTDB): domain Bacteria; phylum Pseudomonadota; class Alphaproteobacteria; order Sphingomonadales; family Sphingomonadaceae; genus Sphingobium; species Sphingobium estronivorans. Next base: position 8,672 of record NZ_LFCT01000015.1, on the reverse strand, counting down.
GAGAATCTCACCGGCCTCGCCCGCATGGTGCGCAGCTATGCCCTGCCGGCGATGGAGAATGTTGCGCTCTGGCACGAGCGCGACATCAGCCACTCTTCGGTCGAGCGTTATATCGGGCCGGACGCCACCATCACGCTCGACTTCGCGCTGGGCCGCCTGACCGGGGTGATCGACAAGCTGCTCGTCTATCCTGAGCGGATGATGAAGAATCTGGACAAGATGGGCGGCCTTGTCCACTCGCAGCGCGTGCTGCTGGCGCTGACCCAGGCGGGCGTGAGCCGTGAGGACAGCTACCGCTATGTCCAGCGCAATGCGATGAAGGTCTGGGAATCGGACGGCCAGCTTTCGCTGATGGAATTGCTGAAGGCGGACCCTGATGTGGCGGCGGCGCTCAGCGCTGAGCAGATCGAGGAGAAGTTCAACCTCGATTATCACTTCCGTCAGGTCGATACGATCTTCCGCCGGGTGTTCGGCGAATAAGATCCGGCTATCGTAAAGCATAGGAAGGGCGCGGAAACGCGCCCTTTTTTGTGGATAGGATCAAGGCCGCTGAAAAATCCGTCCGTGCGGCACGGCGTCGTGGAGCCGCCGATTCAATGCCAGATCGGGCAGCGGGTGAGGGCTGTTCGGTCGATGTGGCCGGCCCTATTCGCCGATGTCGGTGATGGCGACCATTGGGCAGCCGGTGCGAACGCCTCTGGTTTCCGTCAAGGGAACCGATATTGTTTTCGGAGCGCGATGGCCGTGGGCCATCGCCTCATGACCAGGCACAATATCGCCTCGCCTGGAACGGGTTGCTGTTGCTCTCTGTCTCGACCATGGAAATTTGTGTCATAATGGCACAGCAGCCTTGGGAAATCCTTCGGGCCGAGGAACTATTTGCGCGCTCAGCGTTCTAGTCCTTCGCAGGTAACTGCCTGTGTGCGACCCAAAACCTGCCTCGCCTTCCTTCGCAGGCGGTCGGGGCATTTTTGGAAATGCTGCGCAGAAAAATGTGGTCGGGGAGAGAGGATTCGAACCTCCGGCCCCTGCCTCCCGAAGACAGTGCTCTACCAGGCTGAGCTACTCCCCGACCGATAGCGGGTCCGTTTCGACGCGGTCCCGCTGGGCAGGCCGCAGCCTATAGAGACGGCTTTTCCGGCTGGCAAGCGGGGGATGAAGAAATTTTTGAAACTCATAGCAGCCCGGCTTCGCGGAAGCTGAAATGGCTGTTTCCGGCGCGGATGACATGGTCTGCGAGCGCAATCTCGATCGGGCGAAGCCGTTTCGACAGGGTGCGGGTCAGGTGGATGTCCGTCCAGCGGGGCAGGGGGCTGTGCGGCCGCGACTGTTCGATGGCGAGCCAGCGGCTGTTCCATCGCAGCAGCGCATCCACGGTGCGACGCCAGTCATGATCGGCCCGCAGCCGGTGGAGCGGGCGCCATTCATCGTCAAGAACGAGCAGGTGCAGGGACGTGGGGTCGCGCATGGGCTGGCAGGATGGTCTTGCGGCGCGTTCGCGATAGGGGGATCATGGTCCCTTTCCGAGCGACCGGCTCGCAACTTGATCCGTTTCGCAGCATTTGGCGTGGGCGGGCCGCTTCGTTACATGACAATGCTATCGCCAGAATCATGAGAGTCTTTGCCTTGACCAGCCTGCCTCCTTCGTCCGAACCGCATTATGAGCAGCAATATCTGGACCTGATGCGGCAGATCTGGCTGCATGGCGACGAACGGATCGACCGGACAGGCGTCGGCACGCGGTCGATATTGGGGGCGACGATGCGTTTTTCGCTGGCCGATGACGCGGTGCCGCTGCTCACCACCAAGCGGGTTTATTGGAAGGTGGCGGCGCGGGAGATGCTGTGGTTCCTGACCGGCGACACCAATATCCGCGACCTGGTGCGGCAGGGCGTGCATATCTGGACCGACTGGCCGCTGGACGCCTATCGCCGCGCGACCGGCGAGCAGATCGATCGCGATGCCTTCGAGGCGCGGATTGTCGAAGAGGACGCCTTCGCCGCGCGCTGGGGCGATCTGGGTCCGGTTTATGGCGCGCAATGGGTGAACTGGCCCCGTTATGAGGCGGTGGGGGACGGTCTCTACCGGAAGGCGGCGCAGGGGCATAACCAGATTGCCGATCTGGTGGAGGCGATTCGGACCAATCCAGGGTCCCGGCGTTTGCTGTTCACCGGGTGGAACGTCGCGGAGGTGTCGCGCATGGCCTTGCCCCCCTGCCACATGACCTATCAGTTTCAGGTGGCGGACGGGCGGCTCAACGGGCTGCTGTTCCAGAGGAGCTGCGATCTGGGATTGGGGTTTGCCTTCAATATCTTCGGCCTGTCGATGATCACCCGGATGCTGGCGCAGCAATGCGATCTGGAGCCGGGCGAGGCGGTCTGGCAGGGTGGCGACGTCCATCTTTACCTCAACCATGCCGATCTGGTGGAGGAGCAGATCGGCCGAACTCCGTCCGGCCACCCGAAATTGCGGATCAATCGGCGGCCTTCATCCATTTTCGAATATGCAATCGAAGACTTTGAAGTGACTGACTATACACCACAAAGGCACATTGCGGCTCCCGTAGCGGTCTAGCGCCCAGGGATCGGACTGCGGCGAATTGGGACAGCAAGACTTGCCTTTGAGGACGTTGTAATATAATAACTGCGAAGAGCAATATTATTGCAATGCACAAAAGGAGGCAGGATGAGCGACCGGATCGATTCGGACGCTGGAACGGGCCAGTTGGGGCGCAATCTGCCCCCGCTTCGACTGCATGTGCCGGAACCGAAATTCCGGCCGGGCGATACCGCCGATTTCAGCGATTTCGCAATTCCGCCCGCTGGCGCGCAGGCCCGACCGGATGAAGTCGCGCAGCCTGCCCAGATGCGCGATCTGGCCTATGGGCTGGTCCGCGTGCTGGACGAAAATGGCGCCGCGGTCGGGCCCTGGGATCCCAAGTTGCCGGCCGAAACGCTGCTGAAGATGCTGCGCGCCATGGCGCTGACCCGCGCCTTTGATGGGCGCATGTTCCGTGCGCAGCGACAGGGCAAGACCAGCTTCTACATGAAATCGACCGGCGAGGAAGCGGTGTCCATCGGCGCGGCGGCGGCGCTGGCGAGCGATGATATGTGCTTCCCCAGCTATCGTCAGCAGGGCATATTGATCGCGCGGGGCTGGCCGATCATCGACATGATGAACCAGATTTACTCGAACAAGGGCGACCGGCTGAAGGGGCGTCAGCTTCCCATCATGTATTCGGCGCGGGCGGCGGGGTTCTTCTCGATCTCCGGCAATCTGACCACGCAATATCCGCAGGCCGTCGGCTGGGCGATGGCGAGCGCGGCGCGCGGGGATACGCGGATCGCGGCAACCTGGTGCGGGGAAGGGTCGACGGCCGAGGGCGACTTTCACTCCGCCTGCACCTTTGCCAGCGTCTATCGGGCGCCGGTCATCATGAATGTCGTGAACAACCAATGGGCGATCAGCAGCTTTTCGGGCTTTGCGGGAGCCGAGGCAACGACCTTCGCGGCACGGGCCATTGGCTATGGCATCGCCGGGCTGCGCGTGGACGGGAATGACGCGCTGGCGGTCTATGCGGCGACGCGCTGGGCCGCCGACCGGGCACGGGCCAATGCCGGACCCACGCTGATCGAGCATTTCACCTATCGCGTCGAGGGGCACAGTACCTCCGACGATCCGAGCGCCTATCGCTCGGCCGATGAGGCGAGCCATTGGCCGTTGGGCGATCCGATCGCACGGCTGAAGAAGCATTGCATCGCCCTTGGCATATGGGACGAGGAACGGCACGCCGCGATGGACAAGGAACTGGCCGAGATGGTCCGTGACGCGGCGCGTGAGGCGGAGAAGAACGGCATTCTGGGTCATGGCCTGCATCATCCGATGGAGTCCATGTTCGAGGATGTGTTCGAGGAGATGCCCTGGCATTTGCGCGAACAGCAGCAGGCCATGCTCGACGAATGGAAGGCGGCAGGCCTGTGAGCGAAGCGATCGGATCGGAAGCTGTGAGCGATATTCAGCAGATGAACATGATCCAGGCGATCAACAGCGCGCTGGACGTGATGATGGAGCGCGATCCCGATGTGGTCGTGATGGGGGAGGATGTCGGCTATTTCGGCGGCGTCTTTCGCGCGACGGCGGGCTTGCAGCAGAAATATGGCAAGAACCGGGTATTCGACACGCCGATCACCGAATGCGGCATCATCGGCGTGGCCGTGGGGATGGGCGCCTATGGCTTGCGGCCGGTGCCCGAGATCCAGTTTGCCGACTATATCTATCCGGCGCTGGACCAGTTGGTGTCGGAGGCTGCGCGGCTGCGCTATCGTTCGGCGGGGGAGTTCGTCGCGCCCATGACGGTGCGTTCCCCCTTTGGCGGCGGGATTTTCGGCGGGCAGACGCACAGCCAGTCGCCCGAGGGCATCTTTACCCATGTCTCCGGCGTGAAGACGGTGATTCCCTCGACGCCTTATGACGCCAAGGGGCTGCTGATCGCGGCGATCGAGGATAATGATCCGGTGATCTTCTTCGAACCCAAGCGCATCTATAACGGACCGTTTGACGGGCATTATGACACGCCTGCCAAAAGCTGGGCCGGGCATGAGCAGGCGCAGGTTCCAACCGGCTATTACCGGGTTGCGCTGGGCGAGGCGCGGGTGGCGCGGCCGGGGGAGGCGATGACGGTGCTTTGCTATGGCACGATGGTCCACGTCGTCGAGAATACGGTAGCCGAGATGGGCGTGGATGCGGAGATCCTTGACCTCCGGACATTGGTGCCGCTCGATATCGACGCCATCGAGCGGTCGGTGAAGAAGACCGGGCGTTGCCTGATCGTGCATGAAGCGACGCGGACCAGCGGTTTCGGGGCGGAATTGTCGGCGCTGGTGCAGGAACGCTGCTTCTACCATCTCGAAGCGCCCATCGGACGCGTGACCGGTTTCGACACGCCGTATCCGCATAGTCTGGAATGGGCCTATTTCCCGGGGCCAGTGCGCATTCGCGAAGCCATCAACAAGATTGTGAAGGACTGACAGGTCATGGCGCTTTTTAGTTTCAGGCTGCCGGACATCGGCGAAGGCATTGCGGAAGCGGAGATCGTCGGCTGGCATGTGAAGGTCGGGGATCGGATCGAGGAGGATCAGCCGATCGCCGACATGATGACCGACAAGGCGACGGTGGAGATGGAAAGTCCGGTCGCGGGCACGGTGATCCGCCTGGCGGGCGAGCCGGGGCAGCAGATCGCCATCGGATCGATGCTCGTGGAGATTGAGACGGAGGGAGAGGCTGTCGGTGCAGAGGGGGCGGTGGAAAAGGCCGAAGCGCCCGTCCCGGTCGCTCCTGTCGCCGTCGAGGCGAGGTCTGAACCGAGCAAGCCTGTCGCGGTCGTCGAGGACAAGCCGGTTGAGCCGGTAGCGAAGGGAACCGTCAAGGCAGAGGTCCTGGCGTCCCCGGCCGTTCGTGCCCGTGCGAAGGAATTGGGGGTCGATCTTGCCCAGGTGAAGCCGAGCGGCGATCATATCCGCCACTCCGATCTCGATGCCTTCCTCCTTTATGGGGCAGGGCAGGGCTATCGGCCCGCCGGGCGGTCTTCCAGACGCGCGGATGAGGAGGTCAAGGTCATCGGCCTGCGCCGCCGCATTGCCGAGAATATGGCCGCCTCCAAGCGGGCCATTCCGCATTTCTCCTATGTCGAGGAAATCGACGTCACCGCGCTGGAGGAAACCCGCGAGCAGTTGAATGCAAACCGGGGCGAGCGGCCCAAGCTCACCATGCTGCCGCTGCTGATCGTGGCGATCTGTCGGGCGTTGCCGGACTTTCCGATGTTGAATGCGCGCTATGACGATGAGGCGGGCGTGGTGACGCGCTATGGCGCGGTGCATATGGGCATTGCGACGCAGACCGATGCCGGGCTGATGGTGCCGGTGATCCGCGACGCGCACGACCGGAATGTCTGGCAGTTGGCGGCGGAGATCAGGCGGCTGGCCGATGCGGCGCGGACCGGCAAGGCGAAGTCGGAGGAATTGTCCGGCTCGACGCTGACGCTGACCTCGCTGGGGCCGTTGGGCGGAGTGGCGACGACGCCGGTCATCAACCGGCCCGAAGTCGCGATCATCGGCCCGAATCGCATTATCGAGCGGCCGGTGTTCCGCGGCAAGGAAGTGGTGCCCGCCAAGCTCATGAACCTGTCCATCAGCTGCGACCATCGCGTGGTCGATGGCTGGGATGCGGCGAGCTTCGTGCAGGCGGTGCGCAAGCTGCTGGAAACGCCGGTCCTGCTGTTCGCGGATTAGCGCGGCGATCTGATGGGATCGGATCGCTGCTCTAGCGCGTGGGGGGCTTCAGCCATGGCGGGCTGCAAATTGCGGCTTTCTGCGCTTCCGATGCGCTTTAATTACGTGCGGGCCGCTCTAACGGACGGTCGCGCGGTAGCTGAGGCGGCCGCTTTCGCCAGGAGAAATCTCTTGCGGAACGGTCCAGCGGATATGGGTGATATCCGCGGGGACCGCCCGGCGGGTGCCGCCCAGCGGCGTCGGCAGCCATAGATCGGTGAGGCGGCCCCAATGGGCGCCGCCATCCACCGACACCTGCATCGCGGGATCGGTGAGGTCGAGTTGTGCGCCGCGCGGTACGGCGTTGGTGACGGCAAGGTTGCGGATCGGACGGTCGCCTTGATTGCGCCAGTTGACCACCAGGATCAGCTGGTCGCCCGATCCGGCGCGGTCCGCGCTTTGCAGGATGCGGCGTTCCCGGCCGTTGATGTCGGTGCTTGTCCGCTCGACGAACATCTGTGTTTCCAGCCGGATGTCCTGCCGCGCCTGCACGATCTGCGGCGCCCCCAGACAGGCCAGAGCGATGAGCCAAACCCCCGATTTCATGTCAGTCCCCCCGACTTCCTTTCCGGCCGATTGTGGCAACAGGTGCCGAAAATTTGGTTAATACCAAGGTCCGATGAGTTTGACTCATCGGACCTTGGTAAAGCCCGCGCGGCGCCTGAGCGAAACCCACTTGTGATCGGTCGAAGACCGAGCGCGATGATATAAGATGCTGTTTCCCTTGCTATCCGCCGGTGTCGCTGATGTAAATTGACGGATCGGAGGCGCCGATGCACAAAAGGGCGGCAGGCGGGGATATTTCAAGCGTGACAGTGCAGGAGCAGCAGGAGATTAACAGGCGCCGGGACCGCCTGCTGGCGTCGATTGCGCTGACGACCGGAATCGGGCTGATCCTGGCCTTGCCCTTTGCCTTGCAGGAAGGGGCGGAGTTCTTCCTGCCGCTGACCGCCGCGCTGGTGATCGCGATTGCGCTGGTGCCTTTTCTGGAATGGATGGAAAGGCGGGGGATGCCCTCGCCGCTGGCGGCGCTGACGGCGGTGATCGCTTTCCTGCTGGTCGCGAATACGGCGCTGGTGCTGATCATCGTTCCCGCTGCCGACTGGTTCCGCCTGCTGCCTGAGCGGATGCCCAAGATTCAGAATAACCTGGCGCCGCTGATCGATTTTTATTCGCAGCTTCAACGGTTTGTGGATGAAACGGTGCAGATGCTGGCGACCGGGCCGGTGGCGGCGGCGCAGACGGCGGCGGTGGATGCGCCCCGGTCGCTGCTGCAATTCGCCGCCACCTCCGCGCCTTCGGCCATCATCCAGATGGTGTTCGCGCTGCTCATCATCTATTTCTTCCTCTCCGGTTGGACGCGGCTGCGGCGGCGGACGATCAACAGCCGGGGCAGCTTCGACGGCGCGATGGCGGTGGCGCGGGTCATCCAGAATGTCGTGGACGCGACTTCCGCCTATGTGCTGACCATCGCCACCATCAATCTGTGCCTGGGTCTGGCCGTGGCGTTTGCGCTTTGGCTGATCGGCATGCCTTCGCCCCTGATGTGGGGCGGCATCGTCGCGCTGCTCAACTTCGTGCCCTATTTCGGGCCGATGCTGGCGGCGGTGCTGCTGGCGCTGGGCGGCCTGATGGTGTTCGACGATGTGTGGAAGGCGCTGCTGCCCGCGGCGCTCCAGATCGGTTTTCATCTGGTCGAGGCCAATTTCGCCACGCCGACGATTCTGGGGCGGCGGCTGACCATGAATCCGCTGCTGATTCTGGTGTCGCTGACCTTCTGGGGCTGGGTGTGGGGAACGCCGGGAGCGTTGCTGGGCGTGCCGTTGCTGATCATCATCCAGACCGTCGTGTCGGCGGCGGGAACCCCGGATATTGCCGGATTCCTGTTCGAACAGGGGACGCTGACCGTGTCCCCGCGCAAAGAAAATGACGAAAGCCGCGAAACTGATGTTACAGGCGGTTGACAGGGGCGGCAGGCCCGCATAGATGCCCGCCCACACCGAACGCGGGTGTAGCTCAGTTGGTTAGAGCGCCGGCCTGTCACGCCGGAGGTCGCGGGTTCGAGCCCCGTCACTCGCGCCACTTTCCCTTAAAAGGAGGTGGATGGTTTTTCAGATAGCATCGTCTGGCGGTCGCACAGGACCGCGCCAAGATGCCGCCCTGCGCGGGTGTAGCTCAGTTGGTTAGAGCGCCGGCCTGTCACGCCGGAGGTCGCGGGTTCGAGCCCCGTCACTCGCGCCACTCCTTTGATGAGTGATGCTGCCGGTTCTGGGGAACTGGCTTTTCCTTATAAGAGCGATGGCTGGCTGGTTTCGACCATCTGCGGACATCCAGATCATCCGGCAC
>NZ_LFCT01000014.1 GCF_008692605.1 Sphingobium estronivorans | reverse complement strand
TCCGAATTTCCGGCACCACCTCACTTTGAGGCCGCCGGGCACAAATGCCCGCAGACGCTCCCACTGATCGTCCCGAAGAACCTCGCCTTCCACACCAGCCTCCAAAAGCCTGCTTGAATCAGAAATCCTCCCCAGCGTGAATCCAGAGGGTTCTGTGAGGTCGCGCGGCGGAACGCTGGCGTCCATGCGCTGTGCGCGACCTCATTGAAGCTGGATTGAACGAACATGAAGTAATCGCGGGAGCGCCAGCCACGGGCCAGAGGCGCGAGATTACTTTATGTTCGTTCAATCCCTAAAATGTCACTAAAGCCTAAGGCCTGTGGGGATTTATCGTGAGTTGATGACGGCGGCGGCGAGATAGATGATAGCCTCGAAGCTGCGATCGGTTTTGCAGGCACGTATGGCGATGCGTTTGAACTCTTTGAGTTTGCAGAAGAAGTTCTCCATCAGGTGACGCCATTTATACATCTCGACGTCGAGTGGGAGGGGGATGGCGCGGCGTGGATGCTGGGAAATGACAATCTTCGCGCCGCGTTCGTTGAGATCGGCACTGATGTCGTTGCTGTCGAAAGCTTTGTCGGCGAGCATTGCCCGAACTCGACACCCTCGATCAGCGGCGCAACACCGCCGCTATGGAAGCGGTTACCGGGCATCAGCGAAAGCGCACGAGGTTGCCCAAGGCATCGGTGAGTGCCAGGATTTTGGTCGTCATGCCCCCTTTGGAGCGTCCAATGGCCTGGCTCGCAGTCCCCCTTTTGCGCCTTGGCCGTGCAGGTGGACTTTAACGATGGTGGCGTCTACCATCGCGTATTCCATGTCGGGCTCTCCCGCCAAAGCGTCGAAAATCCGCTTGAAAACATCAGCTTCGCGCCAATCACGAAACCGTCGAAACGCCTTGCTCCAGTTACCGAACTGGGCGGGCAGATCGCGCCATGGACTGCCTGTTCGGACAATCCACAGCACCGCCTCCATAAACAGTCGGTTGTTCCTGCCGCTGCGGCCCGGATCAGTGATCTTGCCCAGACAGTGCGGTTCCATCTTCGCCCATTGGGCGTCGATCAATACAAAGCGATCCATCCACAGCATGAATCACATCTGCTGTTGAATGGGAATCCTAAATCCCCACAGGTCTTAGTGCGTCCACCATTTTCAGATATCAGTTCAATAGGTTAAACGCCTGCTTGCCGAGAGCATCGCGAGTTGCGTCAGATATTATGACGCCGTCGGAATTTGCTTCGTCGGCCGGGGTTCAACACGACCGATAAAGGCCAGAAGCCTCGTTTTGGCCGAACATAAATCGGGACTGGTCAGACAGGCAGCGCCGTCGTGAACTTCGTCATCGACAGCGCGAAGTGCGACGCCGCCCCCGCGACGGAGGGATGCCCCAGCAGCGTCATCATCAAGAAGCGGTTATAGTCGGCCACATCCGCGACCACGACCCGCAGGAGATAATCCCATTCTCCCGACATGGAAAAACATTCGACGATCTCCGGCCGGCCGTCGACAAACTGCTCGAAGGCGCGACGTGCTTCCAGGGCATGGCTGCGCATGCGGATGTTGCAAAGGACATTGACCCCCCGCCCGACTTTTTCCGGGTCCACCAGCCGCACCGTCGCAGCCAGGATACCCGCCCCCTCCAATGCCTTGATCCGCCGCCAGCAGGAGGCGCTGGACGCCCCTACCCGCTCTGCCAGATCGGCATGGCTGAGCGTCGCATCCTCCTGCAAGGCCGCAATGATCCTGCGGTCAATCGCGTCTATCTGCCGCTCCTGTTTCATGATCCTCAGGATAAGCGTTGATTGGCTTTCAGCCAAGCGGGCATTCATGAACTGCCAAATCCCGAACCACGCGAGTGAGCGTACCCCGGACTTTCGGCAAATCCGCTTCCTTTTTTAACCCGTCGAGCTATTCTGGTGGCAGGTTGAACGGGGCTGCAAAAATGGTGGACCTTTCTCCGCAAAGACACGACGAAGGCTCCGTTCCGGCGGCGCCACCTTCGCCACGGCATGACCCTCTCGATCGGGACGCTGCGCCGGGAAAGATACGCCGCCAGGCATGGCACTTTCCTCATCAACAGGCGGAGACGTTTATCCAGCGGCTTTCGCGTTGGGCGGGACCGGCCGCGTTCCTCCTGGCGTTATGTCTGTTGACGTGGTGGATAATCCACTGATCCGGTTCGCGATTCGGATATCGGCGCCAAGCGGCCTCAAAATGCGTTGCAACTATTCGGGGCCGCCCTCATCGGATCGTCGCGAATGCAGGGCGGAACGTCTTTCAGACAAAACGGATCGTCGGAAAAGCGGGTCCGGGCATCCCACAGGCAATTGTAAGCCCTGCGCATTTATGTCCTGCTGCTGCGCAACATAAATCAAAACGCAGCGGATGTCTGATGCTTACACACGGCCCCCCGGCGGTGTTTCGTTTGACGTCATGACATATAAAGGGTTGCAGATGTCGAAAATTGATCTGGCGATCGAAGGCGTTCCCAGTCGCCAGCCAGCAACAGCCGCCGGGCAGCGGAACGCCAGGCTTTGGCTTTGTCTGTTGCTGCTGGTGGCTGACATGGTGGCGCTGACCACAGGTTTTGCGCTGGGCTTGCGCGTGGCTGGCATTTCATTGCTGTCGGACGGGCAATGGCAAGCCCTGACAGGGGGGCTGATCGTCTATGGCATGCTGGCCTTCCATAATCAGGCCTATAATCCGCATTGCCTGACGCGCATGACGCAATCCTGCCGCAGCGCGACCATGGCCTTTGCCGGTACATTGCTGATCTTCCTGCTGGTCGTATTCTCGCTCAAGGCGACTGGCGAATTGTCGCGACTGGGGGTTTCGGCAGGCATTTTGTGCAGCGGGACGCTGATCGTGCTGCAACGTCTGCTTATCGCCCAGACCGTCCGCCGTAATTTCGCTGACGGATTGTTCGCGCAACTGCTGATCATCGACGATGGCGTGATCCCTCAGGACGTGAGCAGCATGGTGATCGTGGATGCCAACGCGATCGGGCTGCGCGCCGATCTGGACGATCCCTATATGCTGCACCGTCTCGGCACTTTGCTGCGCGATTATGATCGCGTCGTGATCTCCTGCCCGATGGATCGCAAAGCCGACTGGGCACAGATGCTGAAGGGCGGCAATATATTGGGCGAGATCATCGTGCCCGAACTGGACCCGATGGCCCCGCTCGCCGTGCAGGCTTATCGTGGGACGCCGACGCTGGTGGTATCGCGCGGGCCGCTGAACCTTGCCAATCGGGCGAAGAAGCGCCTGCTGGATATCGCGCTCACCGTGCCTGTGCTGATCGTACTGGCGCCGCTGATGGCGGTGATAGCGGTTCTGATCAAGCTTGACTCGCCGGGCCCGGTGTTCTTCCGGCAAGAACGTATTGGGCGCGGCAACATGTTGTTCCATATCCTGAAATTCCGCAGCATGCGGGTCGAACAGTGCGATGCCGCGGGCGCGACCTCCACTCAGCGGGACGACAACCGGATCACGCGGGTCGGCGCCTTCATCCGCAAGACAAGCATTGATGAACTGCCGCAGCTCATCAATGTGCTCCTGGGCGAGATGAGCCTGGTGGGCCCTCGCCCCCATGCTCTGGGATCGACGGCGGAAGAGCAACTCTTCTGGCAGGTCGACCGTCAATATTGGCACCGCCACGCGTTGAAACCCGGTATTACCGGCTTGGCGCAAATTCGCGGCTTTCGCGGCGCGACCGAAACCCGGCGCGACATATTGAACCGAGTGGAAGCGGATCTGGAATATCTGCACGGCTGGAGCCTGACGCGCGACGTCGCGATCCTGCTGGGGACCGTCAATGTTCTGGTGCACAAGAACGCTTATTAAGGCGAATCGAAAGACACGGCTGCACGCGCAGGGCAGGGAAAGGTTCCGGCGGAAAAGTTACCAAACGACGATTTTTGCGACGAACCGTTAAGAACGACGGTTCGTCGCGTCTTAATATTATCCCAGATCAAGATTTGGCAGACGCGGCGCCATCATATGCGACGAGTTGATGCGGCCATCCCCCTTCTGACAACTATTTGTTAACCGCGAAATCGGATATTAAACCTATCAGCAATGGGCGGTGGGAATATCGACGTGGCGGAAGAATTTGTGGGCGTTGCGGTGGCGCAACCTTCAATGACCGAAAAGACGGAACGACGCCCCTCCCTTCCGATGGACGGCGCGGCCGTCATTTTTGCCGACCGCGCTGAAAAGGGCGTTCAGCTGTTTTCCCGATGGGCCGGCATTCTCGCTTTCGTCGGCGCGGTGACCGCCATTGCCTGGCTGATATTCTAAAGCGCATCTCTCCATTTAGCTTTCTCCCAGATTAACAGCTTGAGGGCGCGTCGGACATGGGTCCGACGCGCCCTCTTTGCGATGAACCGAGCCGTTGTTTTGGCACGACAAGCTGCTTTCCAGACGGTGGCGTTACGCGGGAATCCCTCTAGCATGCCCAAGATTGCTGCAATGCAATAAGGGTCGATAAGATTGTATAGAGATAATAATCCGCGTTTGCGGGGCCGTTTTTCTGCGCCCTGTGAACGGAAATATCTGTGGTCGCATATGATCATGGCCGCCGCTTTCAGTGGAGCGACGGTGATGACGGCATTTCCTTCCGTGCTACATGCACAGGAAGACGATGTATCGACTGTGGAGAAGCGCGCCAAGGATCCGGCTGAAGAGAAGCGTCTTAAGGAATATGGTCTCAACCTGACTGCGGGTTTGGATCTACTGTACGACGACAATGTCTATCGCGTCGACGACCGGGTGGAAAATCCGAAAGACGATCTGATCGTCACGCCGTCGCTGGAAGCGACCTATGGCATGCCGATCGGACGGCACGACATCCTTCTGCGCGGCAAGATCGGCTATGATCGCTTCATTTCCGAAGGCCAGCGCAGCAAGCTGCGGCTGGATACGGAAGCGAAGGCGAATATCCGCTTCGGCGCCACCTGCCTGGTGACGCCCCATGCGGCCTATCGCCAGCAGCGGGCCGATTATGGCGACATTAATTCGGCGACCGAGAATCTCCAGAAATTCTCGACCCTCGGCGCGGATTTCACCTGCGAACGGCCGGGTTTCTTCCCCGTCGCGAGCTATGCGCACGATACGACGCGCAATGCCAACCAGTTCGACTATGCCGATCAGACCAGCAACACGTTCATGGGCGGGATCGGCTACAATAAGCCAAGCCTCGGCACGCTGACCGCCTATTACGAACGGGTGAACAGCACGCGCGACACGCTGGGGATAGAGAACCGGATCAACAGCTACGGCCTGCGTTTCCAGCGTAATGTCAGCCCGATCACGCAGATCGACGCGGATGTGCGCTGGCTCGATGTGAGCAGCGACAGCGCAGCGGTGGGCGATTATAGCGGCCTGGGCTGGAAGGTCAGCCTGTCGACTACCGCCATTCCGCGCCTGAAGCTGACCGCCATGACGGAGCGGGCGATCATCAACGACAGCCTGATCGCCAGCGGTTTCGCCATCGACACGACATATCGGGTGCAGGGCGAATTCTCGATCTCCGAACTGACTTCCGCCGGGCTGTATGCCGAGTGGGATCGGCGCAAGTTCCGTCAGGACGCCGCGCTTCGCCCTTATTCGATCACGGCCGACCGCAATCGTCGCTTTGGCGGCATGCTGACCCGGAAACTTTCGAACCGTTTCGATCTTACGCTCGATGCCCAGCATTATACCCGCAGAACCGACACCAGCGTTTCCAACTACAGCGGCACGCAAGTGACGCTGGGCGCAGCTCTGCATTTCTGATCCTCTAGATATTGGGAGCTTTGCGCTGTGAAAGCCGATACTCTCCTGAAGTCCGTTTCGACCCTGCTCATTATTGCAGGTCCTTTGTCTGCAACCGCGCAGACCACCGCCGGATCCGTAGCGACAACTGCGGCGACGTCCCCTGCCCCGCAGGCGACGAATCCCGGCTATCAGCTTGGCCCGGACGATGAGGTGAAAATCGCCGTCTTCGGCCAACCCGACCTTTCGACGACGACCCGCATCAAGGAGGACGGCACCGTCGCCCTCGCGTTGATCGGTCCGGTGTCCGCCAGGGGCAAGACCACGTCCCAACTCGCCCAGGATATTGCGGCGAGCTACGCAACCGGCGGCTTTCTTGCCAAGCCCTCGGTCAGCGTCGAGGTGAGCAATTATGTGAGCCGCTTCGTCACCGTGCTCGGCAATGTGCCGCAAGCGGGCAATTATCCGCTCGACCGCGATTATACGGTGGCATCGATGCTCGCCAAGGCGGGCGGGTCGTCCAAGGATGGCGCCAATGCCGTCATCCTGACCCCCGCCGACGGCAGCGGGCCGGTACGCATTTCCCTGGCCGACATGGCAGGGGGCGCGATGCGGACGTTGAAGGCGGGCGACACGCTGTTCGTGCCGCCGGCCGAGAAAGTCTATGTCTACGGCCAGGTCCAGCAACCCGGCGCCTTTACCTATGTGCCGGGGCAAAGCTTCCGGCAGGCATTGGCATTGGCCGGTGGGCCGACGCTGGCGGGTTCAACCAAACGGATAAAAGTCCGGCGGGAGGGGAAGGAAATACAGGCCAATCTGGATGACCCAGTGAAGCCTGAAGATGTCCTCATCATCCGGGAGAAGCTGTTTTGACGACACTCGAACAAGGCTTCGCGCAACAACGCTCCGGTCTTTTCGACCGATTTCTGTCCCTGACGCGCACTGCTGAAAAGCGTAATGAGCGCATCATTCCAGAGGATGTGCCGCTGCATCTGGACGTCCCGGCGCTGCCCGGCTTCCGGCAGGAAGCGGCCACCGCAGAGCCGGAGGATCCAGGCCACCGTCCCCTTTCGATGAGCGCCATGGCCGCACCGATCAAGCCGATCAGCCTGCGGCGCGACAGCATTTATGCCGCGTTCAACACGGCCATGCCGGTAACGGATCGCCATGGGTTGGCCGGTCGCAACAGCGAGTTGGAAAAGCTGGTCGAGGCCATCGTCGTCCAGCGCAAGCATGCCGTGATCTTCGGCACGCGCGGATCGGGCAAGACCTCGCTCGCCCGCGTGTTCGGCGATCTGGCCGATGAGGCGGGCTGCATCGCCCTCTATGCCTCGGCCAATGGCGAAGCGGATTTCGACTCCCTCTTCCGCCCCTTCCTGACCGAATTGCCGATGAGCAGTTCCGGGCAGGAGCGCGTGCGCAAGATGATGGGCGAGCCGCTGGATGTTTCCCGCCTCTCCGCGCTGCTGGTGGAGGAGGTGCGCGAACGCTCCATCCTCATCATCGACGAATATGACCGTGTGCAGTCGGAAACCGCGAAGCAGGAAGTGGCGACGCTGCTGAAGCTGCTGACCGACATTCATTCGCCCGTGCAGGTCGTGCTGGTCGGCATCGCGAGCGACATCGATGGGCTGATCGCGGCCCATCCTTCGCTCCGCCGCCATCTCGCGCCGCAGCGGGTCGCGCCGATCCCCAAGCCGGAACTGGAGCGGCTGCTGCTCGCCTGCGCCGGTAATGCCCGGCTGTCCATCGATGACGATGCGCTGGACATGCTGGCGGGGGCGGCGATGGGATCGCCCTATCATGCGCGGTTGTTCGGCATGTCGGCGGCTCTGGTGACAGAGGCCGGCGGGCGCGACCGCATGGTCCTTTCCGACATCGAGCAGGGTCTGTCCTCGGCTCTTGAGGATTGGGAGGAAATGAGCGGCCAGACCCATGCGCTGTTCCGCCGCATCCTCTGGGAAGCGGGTTCCGTTCCAGGAAATGGGCGCCGCATGATCGCGCTGGCTGCGGTGGTCGCGTCTCAGATGTCGGCCATTTCCTATGAGCGGCTCGTGAAGCTCGGCCATGAAGTGCTGGGTGGCGGTTCGATCAACGAGGGCCAAGCGCGCGACGCTATGGCGCGGCTTCAGCCCGCGCTGGTCCCAACGCCCAATGGCGAACTGTGGATGTTCGAAGATACGCTGGCGCCGCAATTCCTGCTGCTGATGGCGAAGCAGCCGGTGCAGAGCGCGCCGCCTGTCCAGACGCCCGCCGAGGAAATGCGCGCGCTGCTCAAGGGAGTGGACGGGCTATGACCATGAACCCCATCGATTTGCTGGCCGCGCTGCAAGCGCGCTGGCGCACGGCGGCGCTGATCGGAGGGATATTGTTCCTGCTGATCGCGATCGCCGCCTTCATCCAGCCACGGCAATATATGGGCACGGCCTCGCTGCTGCTCGACCTGTCGCAGACGGACCCGACCGACACCAGCACGGCGCAGGGCGCAAAGCCGGACACCGATGCCATTCTCGGTACCCAGACGGACATCATCCGCAGTGGCAAGGTGATGAACGCCGTCGCCAAGGAAGCGGGCTTTGTCGACGCCATGCCCAGCGACATGCCCGCCGACGCCCGGCTGCAATCGGCCGCCTCTCTGGTCAGCAAGAACATGACGATCACCACCGGACGGCAGAGCAACGTGCTCCAGATCCAGTATATGGATGCCGATCCGCAGGTCGCGGCCAAGGTGGCGAACCTGATCGCCAAAATCTACATGCGCGAGCAGGTTGAACTGCGCGCGTCCCCGGCACGCGGCTCGGCGAAATGGTTCGACGAACAGACCCGGGAAGTGCGCCGCCGCTACGAACTGGCGCAGAAGAACCTGTCCGACTTCCAGCGGGCGCACGACATTATCGGCATCAACCGCATGGACCTTGAGGCGGAAAAGCTCAAGAATATGAGCTATCAGCTGACCCAGGCGCAGGCGGAAGCCGCCGCTGCCCGGTCCAAGGCTGGCGCGGGCGCGGTGTCCGACATCGAAGGATCGCTGATCGTCCAGAATTTGCAGGAACAGGTGGCGCAGCAATCCGCCCGCGTGTCCGAACTGCAGAAGACGCTCGGCCCCAATCACCCCACCATGGCGGCGGCTAATGCCCAACTGTCGGAACTTCAGTCGAAGCTGGCATCGGCGCGGTCCAGCCAGGCAGGCGCGGTCAGTGCAAACAGCGTGGCGGCCAGCCGTCGCGAGGGCGACCTGAAGTCGAACATGGCCGGCCAAGAGGATCGGATGATCCGCATGTCGGACGTGCAGGACCAGTTGATGGTGCTCCAGCGCGATGTGGATGCGGCGCGGCAGACCTATGACACGGTGCGCCAGCGCTTCAATGAAGCCGCTCTCAAGAGCCAGATTTCCCAGCCCAATGCCAGTCCGCTGGATGAGGCGACCGTGCCTCTGCTGCCCGCCAAGCCGAACATCATGCTCTGGCTGATTGGCGGGGTCGCGCTCGGCCTGTTCGGCGGTATCGCTGCCGTGATCCTCATGGAGATCATTCATCCGCGCGTTCGCTCGGCCGCTGGCGTGACCCGCGCGACCGAGGTCGAAGTCATCACCGAATTAGTGCCGGTCCCCGTGCGTGGCGGCTGGTTCTTCAAGCAACAGGAGGCCGCATGAGACTGCGATCCACGGCAGGCGCCCCGCCTCAACTCACCCCAGGCAGCACGACGACGCTGCGCCCCCGCGCCCGCGACAGCCATAACTTCGCCCGATTGGCGGTAGAGCATGGCTTTCTGGCCGAAGCTGACGTTCACAAGGTCGAAGCCCATGCCCGGTCGCAGGGTCTGGCGCTGCACGATGCAGCCGTCGATCTCGGCCTGCTGAACCCGGAGGATGCGGGGATACTCGCAGCCTTGCAGGGTGGCTTCGCCCTGTTGCCAGAGGGCGACCAGCGGGTCGATCCGCTGGTGGTCGCCGCTTTCGATCCCGCCAACGCCTACGCCGCCAAGGTGCGGACGATCCGGGCCAAGATGCGCGCCGCGGCCAAGGACGGCGATCCGGCCTCGCTGCGGCTGGCGGTTCTGGCCATCGAGGCGGGCGATGAAGCGGCGATCATGGCGGCCAACCTCGCGGTGGTGCTGGCTCAGATGGATGGGCAGACGATGCTCATCGATGTGGACATGGGGCGGCCTTCCCTTGATCGTCTCTTCCGCATCGCGAACAAGGCGGGTCTTGCCGAGCAGTTGATGGGTAGCGCGGCGCTACTGCCCGCCGCCAAGACCGCGGTCGAAGGGCTGTGGCTGATGACCGCCGGTCGGGCATCGGGCAGCGCGGCAAGCCTCATCACGCGAGGACCCTTGGCGGAAACCGCCAATGGCTGGGGTCTGCGCGACACGTCGATGCTGTTCTATCTGGCCGAACGCAAGGGCGACCAGACGCCCTATGGCAGCATCCTCGCAGGCTTCGACGCGGTGGTCATCGTCGCACGACGCGGCGACACCGTCATTGCCGACATGCGGCGCGTGATCGACGATCTGGACCGCCATGGCGTGCCCATTGCCGGGACGGTGATCACATGAATGTCGAGAATATGCTGGCACGTCCGTCCCTGGGCCTGCGGATCGAGGCGCCCGTCGCCCATATAGGCGGCCTCCCCGTTTCCACCCTGTCCCTGGAATCCCTGATCGCGAAGATGCTGGTCGAAGCCCCGCTGCGTCGGAGCCTGGACCAACAGTCCTTGCTGGTATTCGACGCCAATGGGCAGGGGTTGTCCATGAACGCGAGCGATCCGGTTTTCCGGGCCAATCTGGCCCAGGCGGACCTGATCCATGCCGATGGGCAGATCATCGTCGCGGCCTCCCGCTGGTTCGGGGAGCCGCATATCGCCGACCGCTCCAGCACGACCGATATGTTCATCGACAGCCTGAAACCCGCGGCGGAGGCTGGCGTCAGCTATTATCTACTCGGCGGCGAGGAAAAGGTGAACGCGGCCTGCGCCCGGGAGATCCTTTCCATAGCGCCGGGGCTTCAACTCGCCGGACGGCGCAACGGCTTCTGGTCTCCGCAGGAAGAGGACGCGGTGATCGACGCGATCAACGCAGCCGCGCCCGACGTGCTGTGGGTCGGGACTGGAAAGCCGCGCGAACAGGCATTTTGCGTGCGCAATCGCGACCGGATCAAGGCGGGCTGGATCGTCACCTGTGGCGGCCTGTTCAACTATATCACCGGCGATTATCCGCGCGCGCCGCTGTGGATGCAGAAGTCGGGCTTCGAATGGCTGCACCGCATGGCGACGCGGCCCAGGGAACTCGCCTGGCGCTATATCACGACCAATCCCCATGCGCTCTGGCTGATCTGGAAGCACCGCCATGGCTGAAGCCCAAGCGGTGGAAGAGCGCCCTGCGACGGGTCGCGTCCAGCGCCTTGGCAGCCTGTTCGGCCGCTTCGGGCTGGCCAGCCTGTCGTCGGCGGTCGTCTCGGTCAGTCATTTGCTGGTCCAGCTATTTTCGATCCATCATCTGGAAACGGCTGCCATCGGTACGCTGGCCTTTCTGCTGGTCATCATCCAGTTCGGTTACAGCCTGTCCAACGCGCTGGTGTCGACGCCCTACACCATATCGGTGAATCAGGGCGATGATGCGGGGGCAAGGAGCTTCGACTTCTTCTTCCCCGTCAATCTGATGCTGGCTGCCAGTCAGGGTCTGATCTGCGCGGCGATTGCATGGGCTACGGCATCTCCGATGGCGGCGTTGCTGTTCGGCGCGGCGGGGACGCTTTCGCTGATCCGCTGGTTCGGGCGGTCCAACGCCTATGCGCATCACGCCCCGGCCCGCGCCGCGCGGTCTGACATGGCCTATGCCGGGACGATCCTGGCCGGGCTGCTGATCGCGATGCGGACAGGCGCCGAGATGCCCGCAATCGGCGGGATGCTGGTCGCGGCCAGCCTCATGGGGCTTCTGCCCTTTGGCTTTGCCTATGTGCGGCGTCATTTCTCGATGACGCCGGGCGAGGCTTTGGGTGCCTATCGTCCAGTCTGGAAGGAACAATCGGCGTGGACGCTGGTGGGCGTGCTGTCGACCGAAGCCACCTCCAACTCGCACAGCTATATCGTGACGCTGTTGGCAGGGCCGACCGCCTTCGCGCCGATTGCGGTGGGAATGCTGTTCTTCCGCCCGGTCAATGTCTGCATCACGGCACTGACCCAGCTTGAACGACCGCGCATGACCCGCGCCGTCGCGCGTGGCGACCATGGCGCGGCGATCAAGTCGGAACGGGTCTTCATGGCGGCGCTGGTTACGCTGTGGCTCGGCACCTGCGTTGTGGCAGCCATCGCCCTCTATGCCTTTCCGGGGCTGATCCTGAAGCCCACGCTGGATCACCGGCTGGTGATGATCGCGGTGGGCCTCTGCGCCCTCCTCTCCCTCGTCCAGTGCGTGCAGACGCCGATGAGCGTCATGACGCAGGCCCGCCGCGCCTTCCGCCCCCTCGCCGCGCAGAGCATGCGCAGCTGCGTGGTCGGCCTGGTTGCCGTAACGCTGCTGGTGTGGGGCACCGCGCCGGTGTTTTCGGTCAGCGGCGTCGTGCTGTCGCAGCTCGTCATGATGCTGGGCATCTGGCAGCTCGACCGCAAATGGCGGCGAAACCAGCGGGAGGCGATTTGACATGGCCACCAACTGGCACCGCAGCGGTCATGCCGCCCCCCTTGCCAAGGCTGACAGCGAAAACAGCAGCCTCGTCTGGGTCGCGCAGGTCTTCTACTTCGTCTTCCTGATGATGGTCTTCATCGGGCAGCAACCCTTCGCCTCCCGCACCCAGGACGAACTGGTGGCGATGGCGGCGGACAATGACGGGTCGGATCTGTTCAAGCAGGCGCTGTTCATCGGCTTCGCATTACTGCTGACCGCCGTGCAGGTCCTGCGCAAACAACCGCTCAAATATAAATTCACCTTCTGGCCGCTGGCGATCATGCTGGGCTGGTTCTTCATTAGCTGCACATGGGGCGTCGATCCATTCGTGTCCTTCAAGCGGGCGATGCAGCAGCTTATCGTGATCTACATCACCTTCTGCGCCCTCTCGCTGATCGGACCGGCGCGGCTGTTCAACGCATTGCGCGCGGCGCTGATCGTATCGCTCATCATCTGCTGGGTCTCGCTGCCGCTGACGCCCGCCGCAGTGCATCCGCCCACCGAAAGCGACAAGGCACTGATCGGCGCATGGCGCGGTTTCTTCTTCCACAAGAATATCGCGGGCGCGGTCATGGCCCTGTGTTTCATCGTCTGCGGCAATAGCTGGATCGACAAGCGCAAATGGTATTACGCCCTGTTCGCGGTCATGGCGTTCGTCTTCGTGATCGGGACCAAGAGCAAGACGTCGTTGGCGCTGTGCATCGGCATGCTGATGATCAGCAACATCTATCGCGCGCTGAGCGACAATACGCAGAAACGCGCGATCCTGCTGCTGATGCTTGGGTTTGGCATGGTCGGATTCCTGGGCCTTTATATCGCCTATCAGCCGACCATCGAGCGGCTGTTCGCGGACCCCACCGCCTTCACCGGCCGCGTGTCGATCTGGCGGGTGGTGTTCGATTATCTGTCGGATCACCCCTATCTGGGTGCGGGTTTCGGCGGTTTCTGGCAGGTGGGAGCGCTCTCCCCCGCGCATGACTATCTGAACCAGCAATTCCAGATGCTGACCGCCCATTCGCATGACGGCTATCTGGAAATCTGGGTGACGACCGGACCCCTGGGCCTGATCCTGCTGCTGATCAGTTTCCTTGCCCTTCCGGCCTACTGGTTCCTGACCGGATCGACGAAGGAGAACCAGGCGCTGATGGTCCCGGCCTTCGCGATCTGGGTCTTCGTCATGTACCAGAATCTGTTGGAAACCAGCTTCTTCGACAAGGATCGCCAGGTCTGGGTGATCTTCCTCGCGGCCATCGCAACCGCGCACGCCACCTTCAAGGCCAAGCCGCGCCCGCAATGGAGCCGGCGGCCTTTACGACATCGGACGGAAACCGCGAATGGCTAGGATTCCAAATGCCTAAGATCATCGTCTGCATCGCCACCTGCAACCGGCCACAGGGTTTGCGGCGAACATTGGACTCGCTTGCCGCACAGCAAACGCAGCATGAACTGGAAATATTGGTCGCCGATAACGACGCGAACCGGCAGGAGGGAATGGCCGTCGTCGAGCAGATGGCGAGCCAGGGCTATCGCTGGCCGATCAAGGCGCTGCTGGTGGCTGAGCGCGGCATTCCACTGGTGCGCAACGCGCTGGTCGCGGCGGCCATGGCGCGACCGGGCGCCACGCATGTCGCCATGCTGGACGATGACGAGGCCGCCTCCCCCGGCTGGATCGACGCGATGGCGGATACTGCCACGCGCTGGCGGGCCGATGTCGTCGGCGGCGCCGTGCTGCGCGAGATGGATAGCGTCATTGCGCCATGGGCTGCCCGTCATCCCCTGCTTGCCCCCAAACGGCGCGGGCGGTCAGGCTCGGTAGCGTTGGTCGACAGCACTGCCAATGTGCTGATGGCGGCAACGGCGTTGCATGCCATGGGCGATCGCCCGTTCGACGAACGCATGGCGTTGACCGGCGGGTCGGACAAACAGCTCTTCACCCGCATGCAGCGCAAGGGGTTCCGCTTCGCCTGGTCGGAGGAGGCGGTCGTCACCGAACTGATCCCCGCCAGCCGCGTCACCGCCAAATGGCTGCTGATGCGCGGCTATCGCGTGGGCATGACCGACATGATGGTGGAGCGCTTCCACAAGGGACGCCTGCGCACGGTGCTGGGCGAAGCGCCGCGCATCGTCGCGGGTTTCCTCGTCGGATCGCTGGGTGCCGTCGCGACCCTCGACAGAGGCAAGCGCGTCGAACGCCTCGGCAAGCTCTACCGCGCCGCCGGCAAGATCGCCGGTCTGGCAGGCGTTCATTATGAAGAATATCGAAAGGTGCATGGCGCATGACCAATGCAGCCCTCCATACGCAACCCTTTTTCTCCGTCGTCATCCCCCTCTACAACAGGGCGGAGATTGTCGGCGACACCATCCGTTCCGTGTTGGCGCAGGACTGGCAGGATTTCGAAATCGTCGTGATCGATGACGGTTCGCGCGATAATCCCGGCCCGGTGATCGACGCCATAGGCGATCCGCGCGTCCGCTACATCCGGCAGGACAATGCGGGCGGCGGCGCGGCCCGCAATGCCGGGATCAAGGCATCGGACGGGCGCTACATCGCCTTTCTCGATTCCGACGACCTGTTCCTGCCTGGCAAGCTGTCCATCATGGCGAAGGCGCTGGCGGGGGATGACGGGCGAACCGTCCTCTATTCGCGCATGAAGGTCGACCGGGGCGTCGACCGCTACTGGATCAGGCCGGATCGCGGCATTCGCGATGGTGAGGATGTCGGCGAATATCTCTTCTGCGCCAACCAGTTCATGCAGACGTCCACCATGGTCGTGCCAACCGGCATGGCGCAGGACGTGCTGTTCGATCCCGCGCTGAAAAAGGGACAGGATCTCGACTTCTGCGTGCGCCTTCAGGGCGCGGGGGCGCGGTTCCGTATGATCGATCAGCCGCTGACCGTCTGGCTCGACGCGACCGAGGCCGGCCGCACCTCCTATGTGAAGGGTTATGAAACATCGCTCGACTGGCTCGATCGCTGCGGCCACATGCTGACCAATCGGGCAAGGCGGGGCTATAGGGCGACGGTGCTTGCCTATCATATGGCACCGATCAAGCCGGTGGTCGCGATCAAGGACCTGGCGGTCGGCATGGTCGCGGGCGGCGTCCCGCCGAAGGTGATCGCCCGGCAGGTGCTGCGCTCCTACCTTCCCAAGCCGCTCTACCGCTCGCTGGTCAACGGTTTCGTCCTGCGCTTCGGCAAGGCCGGAGCGGCCCATGGCGGAGCCGGTTCGTGATGACCGCATGGCAACCTCCGTCAAGCCTCCGGGCGGCTGCCGCGACGCCGCTTTTTTCGGTCGTCATACCGACCTATCAGCGCCGCGACGCGGTGGTCGCCGCGGTCGTCTCCGCGCTTGAACAGACCATTGCGATCATCGAGGTGATCGTCGTCGTCGATGGATCGAGCGACGGAACGGAAGTTGCGCTGGGCGCGATCAAGGATCCGCGCCTGAAGGTCATCGTGCAGGAAAATCGCGGCGCGGCGGCGGCCCGGAACAAGGGCATCGACCATGCGCGCGGGCGCTATATCGCTTTCCTTGATTGTGACGACCGTTTCCTGCCGCATCATCTGGCCGACCTGCTGCCGCTGTTACAGGAAAGCGAGGATGTGGTTGCCTATGGTCAGGTGCTGGCCGACCGGGGTGAAGGACGCAATTTCCTGAAACCGCCGCGCGCCATTGCCCATGGCGAAACCATGGACCGCTATCTCATGTGCGACCGGGGTTTCATCCAGACCAGCAGCATGGCGCTCAGCCGGTCGCTGGCGGGCAAGGTGCGCTATCGCGAGGATGTGAAATTCGGCGACGATACCGATTTCGCGATGCGCCTGTCGCTCGCCGGCGCGCGTTTCCTGATGGCGGAGCGGCCCGGCACCATCTGGGCCGACCGGCAGGCCGAGGACCGGCTGTCGCAGGTCCGCGGCAGCGTCGGCAGCCTCACCTGGCTTCGCGACCTGAAACCCCACATCTCCCCTCGCGCCTTTTCCGGCTATATGGGATGGCATGCGGCGAAAAGCATCTGGCCGACCAGCCGACGGCAGGCCATGCGCTATTATCTGGAAGCGGTCTGCCGCGGCGCCTTCGGACCCAGGATGGCGGCGACCGTACTGTTGCAGATCGTCGTACCCGACCCGGTTTACCGGCGCCTGTCCGACCGCATCATCGACCTGTCGCATTTGATCGGCGGGAAAGGACAAAGACTATGAAACGGCGTGAATTTCTGGCGGGCGCGCTGGCGCTCGGCGCCTGTTCGCCCGTGCCCTCCAGCCGGGCGCAGGAAAGCGTCTCATCCGAAGGACTTGCCGCCCATGCCCGGCGGTCGGGCCGCTATTTCGGCGCGGCCATCAAGTCGCGCCAACTGCGCGAGGACCCCGATTTCACCGCTGCCATCGCCCGCGAATGCGACATGGTGGTCCAGGAATATGAACTGAAACGCGGCACGACCGAGCCGAAGCCCGGCAAATATGATTTCAGCGGCGCGGACCAGATCATCGCCTTCGCCCAAAAGCACCGGATGAAGGCGCGCGGTCATGCGCTGGTCTGGTATGCGGCCCAGCCGCCGTGGCTGGGTCCTGCCCTGAAACTCGCCAACAGCGGGGGACGGGAGAAGCTGATGACCAGCTATATCGACGTCGCCATGCCGCGCTATGCCGGGAAGATCAGTGAATGGGACGTGGTCAACGAAGCCATCGAACCCAATGATGGACGCGCCAACGGCATGCGCGCCAACAGCATGTGGATGCAGGCGCTGGGTGAGGATTATATCGACATCGCCTTCCACCATGCGCGGCAGACGGACCCAAGGGCGACGCTGTTCCTGACCGATTTCGGGCTGGAACATGACTCGCCCCGCTGCGAACGGCGGCGGACCGCGATGCTGAAACTGCTCGACCGGCTGATGGCGCGCAAGGTACCCGTCGATGCGGTCGGCATTCAGGGACATTTGAAACCCTATAAGGAAAAGTTCAATCAGGACCTGTTTGCGCGCTTCCTGGACGACCTCCGCGGTTATGGCCTGGCGCTTTCGGTGACGGAATTCGACATCGCGGACAAGGGCGGCCCACCCAATCCGGGCAAGCGCGACAATGAAGTCGCCGCCGTCGCCAAGGCGTTTCTGGACGTGGCGCTGGACAATCGGGCGATGCGATCCATCCTCTGCTGGGGCCTGTCGGACCGCTATAGCTGGCTGTCCAACTTCCCGGATTACAAATGGGCCGACGGCCAGCTTTCGCGTGGCCTGCCGCTGGACGGGCAGATGCGCCGCAAGCCGCTGTGGGACGCCATCGCGGCTGCCTTCGACGCCGCACGGCCGATCGGGAGAAGCCGCGCATGAGAATTTCCTCTCTCACCGGCCTGCGTGGGGTCGCGGCGGTATCGGTGCTGCTGTACCATATACCGCATAACCCCAGTTTCGAGGCGTTCCGCCTGCCCCTGTTTTCACGGGCCTATCTGTCGGTCGACCTGTTCTTCATCCTGAGCGGCTTCGTCATCTCCTTCGGCTATCACGACCGGGTGGTGAACCATCTGGGACGGGCGAGCTATGTCGACTTCCTCATCAACCGCATGGCACGCGTATGGCCTCTGCATCTGATCGTGACCCTGGTATTCATGGCCCGGATCATCCTCAATGTGTCGGGCAATCAGGCGATCGCGCTCAACCTGCCCAATATCGCCACCAATATGCTGATGATCCAAAGCTGGGGATGGGGCACGGAACCGATCGCCGGCAATAGCTGGTCGGTGAGTACGGAGGTCGCGGCCTATCTTCTCTATCCCCTGATCGCGATCATCGCCTTTTCGCGCATGGCCTGGGCGCAGGCATTGCTGTGCGTCGGGATATTGGCTCTCGTCGCCGGATCGGGCCTGGGGTCGAGCGGGCCGCTCGACGTCAATAACAGCGACACGGTGCTGACGCTGCTGCGGTGTCTGGCCGGCTTTTCGCTCGGCGTTCTCACCTATCGCTGCGCGGAGAAGGACTGGTGCAAGCGGCTGATGGATCGGACGGGCGGCTTTGCCATCGTCTGCGGGCTGATCGCGCTGGCATTGCTGTTGCCGGGCAAGGCCGATGTGCTGGTGGTCTGCCTGATGCCGCTGCTGGTGCTGAGCTGCTATTATAACGGCGCGACGGCGCGGGCGGTGATGGCCAACCCGGTCAGCTTCCATTTGGGGCTCATCAGCTATTCCATCTATCTCTGGCATCCGCTTGTCCGCGACGTGGCCGCGCGCGCCATGACCATGGCGCATAAGCATGGCATGACCGGCTTCGACGGGCTGTTCGTGGCGGGGATGCTGATCGCGACATGGCTGCTGTGCTGGGCAAGCTATGCGCTGGTCGAGGTGCGCGGGCATCAGCTCATCAAATGGCTCCAGCGCGGCCGCCGGTCCGCCAAACCCGCGCGGGAGGCGACTGCCTGATGCCTGCGATATGGATCGCCGTCCCTACTTTCCGGCGGCCTGAGCGGCTCACCCATTTGTTGCAGACATTGCCGGGCGTAGCGGGCCGCCATGATGTGATGGTGCTGATCGCGGACAATGACCCCGGCGA
This sequence comes from Sphingobium estronivorans, assembly GCF_008692605.1. Lineage (GTDB taxonomy): Bacteria > Pseudomonadota > Alphaproteobacteria > Sphingomonadales > Sphingomonadaceae > Sphingobium > Sphingobium estronivorans. Next base: position 129,946 of record NZ_LFCT01000014.1, on the reverse strand, counting down.
ACAAGAGGGCGCGGCCGCCGTGCAGCGGTTGCAGGCCGAGAATTATCCCCTCCCGCTGACCCTGCTGACGGTCGGGCAGCCGGGCCTTTCCGCCGTCCGCAACGCTATCGCCGATGCCGCACTCGCCGATCCCGCCATGCGCTTCATCGCAATGATCGACGATGATGAATGGCCACAGCCGGGATGGCTGGACGCGCTGCTGATCTGCCAGGCGCAGGTCGGCGCGGACGTCGTTGCAGGACCGGTGGATAGCTGCTTTGTCGGCAATCCGCCGCGCTGGGCGAAGGATAGTCTGGTCTTCCGCCCGGAAGAGCGGCCGTGGGGCGCCACGCCGATGCTGTGGGCCAGCAACAATCTGCTGGTCAGCCGTCGGGCCTTTGCGATGCTGGAATCCCCTTATTTCGATCCCCGCTTCAACCGCACCGGCGGCGAGGATCTGGATTTCCTGGCCCGGCTGCGCGACGCGGGCGCCCGTTTCGGCTGGTCGCCCGATGCGCGGGTCAGCGAATGGGTGCCGGCGGAGCGGACGCGCCTGTCATGGGTGCTGCGCCGCATGTGGCGCATCGGCTGTACCGAAACCATGGCCCGGCAGAAGGCGCTGCCGGGTCGCATCGGCAAGGCAAAGCTGCTCGCCCGGTCGCTCGCCATCCTCGTACTGCGGACAGCAGGCCTTGCCGCCATGCTGCTGCCCGGCGCGCGCCGGGTCGACATTGCCGGTCAGTGGGTCAAGAGCTGGGGGCGCCTCTATGCCCTCGCAGGAGGCACCCAGAGCCATTATGGGGCGCTGTAGATGCGGAAGCTCCTGATGACCATGTCGCCTGAACCGTCGTCATAGGCACCGTCCGTTTTCACGGCGACGTCCATGATCGGGTACCAGCGGAAGCCCCGGAAGGGGTTGACCGACTGATAGGTTTCTACGCCATCGACGAACCAGGTGATGTAGTCGCGCTGAATATCCACGGCGAAGCGATGAAAGCCCTGGCTGTAGCCGCTAAGGCCATAGGCCTGCTCCGACTGGATGTTGACGCCCCGTTGGAAAGAACGGACGCCGCCACTGCCGCCATGGATGGTCGCCGAGATATGGCGGTCGAAATCCCAGTAGCTCTGATAGCCAAAGCCCTCGTAAACGTCGATTTCCGGCGGCCATCCGCTGGTTGAGATCAGCCAGAAGGCCGGCCACGACCCGCGCCGGTTTGGCATCCTGGCTTCCCATTCATATTGGCCATAGCCGATCTGCGATGCCAGAAAGTTGCGCCCGTCCAGCACCGAAGAGCCATAATACCAGTTCCGGCCTTCATAGCTGATCGGCGTCTTCAACTTCTGCGTGTGCAGCACCAGCCCGTTCGGTCCCCAATAGACCGGACCTTCAATCCCCGGAAAGATCGAGGAGTCGAGATAGAGACCGGTTTCGCCATTGGCGATCTGGGTCCGCCCATGGGACAGCGAAGTCGCCCAGCGATCCCACCCGCCATCGGGCGAGCGCTTGTGCGTGTCCTTCGACAGTTGGAATTGAAGCGTGCCGGTCGCAGCGAACTGGCGCGGTTCGCGAAAGGTCCCGGTGGCCTTGGCCGTGGCGAGCGCCGTGCTGCTGGCGGTGATCGTCGCCGTCGATTGCCCCTGAAGGCCGCCCCAGGGGGCTTCGCGCAACTTCAATTGGAACTGCTGTCCTTCGGCGGCGGCGATCACCGGCACCTCGACGGTCTGGATAAGCGGATCGCCGGGACGGAAGATCACGACCCTATCCACAGTCTGGTAATTATAGCCTGACAAGGCGCGTAGCGTACCCGAGCCGTTGACCGTGGTAATCCGCGCGACAATCGTATTGGGCGTCGCATGATCCAGCGAAACCGGGACATAAGCTGTGCCCGCACCCGGCCTGAACGTGGCGTTGCCCAGCGACAGGGTGGCCTTTTCAGGCAGTTTCGTACCGTTTGCGAAATCGAAATCGGCAAATGCCGCTTGTGTCGTCGAACTGCTTGTACCACTTGTCGACGGCGTTAATGAAGATGTAATAGTTGAACTGCCACTAGTCGTTCCAGTTGTCGAACCGGATGACGTAGTGATCGTGGATGAAGTGCCTGACAATATGGTCGCCGCCCCCGCCGCGACGACGCATAACATGGCTATTCCGGCTCCGAATGCGGAGCCAGTTACTTTGACAGTCATTGTGCAACCCCCGTTTTAAACCCCTTTATGGTCTAATATGGAGGTTAACAAAGCCTTCCGGTCAATAACGGCTCATCGCAAAGTCAGGACTTTTGCGATGAGCCGTGGAACCTTTATTCAGCAGCCTGAATCAGCTCTTCCGGTTGCGGCGCCATGCCCCGACCGACACTGACATAGGCAAAGCCCGCCGCCTCGGCGACCTCGGGGCGATAGATGTTGCGCAAATCTACCAAACCGTCGCCGCTCATGACGCCCTTGAGACGCGGCAGGTCAAGCGCGCGCAGGGCATCCCATTCAGTGACGATGACAACCGCTGAGGCGCCCTCGGCCGCCGCATAGGGGCTGTCGCAAAAATCGACATTGGAAAGCATGTTCCGGGCCGCGTCCATGCCCTCGGGATCGTAGGCCCGTACCTGCGCGCCGCCATCCTGCAAGGCCTGGATGATCGAGAGCGACGGCGCATCGCGCATGTCGTCGGTATTGGGCTTGAAGGTCAGGCCCAGCACCGCGACCGTCTTGCCACGAACGGAGCCGTTGCATACGGACACAACCTTGCGCGCCATGGCCCGCTTGCGGCTTTCGTTGATCGCCACGGTGGTTTCGATAAGGCGGATGGGCGCTCCCGCATCCTCCGCCGTCTTGACGAGCGCCAGCGTATCCTTCGGGAAGCAGGAGCCGCCATAACCGGGTCCCGCGTGAAGGAATTTTGAACCGATACGGTTATCCAGCCCAATGCCCCGAGCGACCTGTTGCACGTCGGCGCCGACATTTTCGCACAGATCGGCCATCTCGTTGATATAGGTGATCTTCATCGCCAGGAACGCGTTGGCGGCATATTTGATCAGTTCGCTCGTCCTGCGCCCGGTGAACTGGATCGGCGCCTGGTTAAGGTAAAGGGGGCGATAAACTTCCTCCATCACCGGGCGGGCGCGGTCATCCTCGATACCGACGACGATACGGTCCGGGCGCTTGAAATCCTCAATCGCCGCGCCTTCGCGGAGAAATTCTGGATTGGAAGCGACGGTAAACTGCGCATCCGGGTTGGTTTCGCGGATGATGCGATCGACTTCGTCGCCCGTGCCAACCGGGACCGTCGACTTGGTGACGATGACGGTGAAACCGCTCAGATTGGCCGCGATTTCCTGCGCGGCGGCATAGACATAGCTGAGGTCGGCATGACCGTCTCCCCGTCGGGCGGGCGTGCCGACGGCGATGAACACCACATCCGCCTGAGGAACCGATCCGGCCAGATCCGTGGTGAAGGTCAGGCGCCCTGCCTTCACGTTGCGCGCGATCAGGTCGGCAAGGCCCGGTTCGTAGATCGGCACGCCGCCGCTCTGAAGCAACTCAATCTTGCGCGCGTCCTTGTCCACGCAGATGACATCATGGCCGAAATCCGCGAGACAAGCGCCGGAGACCAGGCCGACATAGCCTGATCCGGTCATAACGATCCGCATCAACTTTTCTCCTTCTATAAAAGGCTCTCGACCGATAGCCGACCCGCGGAAAAAGAGCGCACGAACCTGCGCCGGAAAATCCGGCTGCACGGAACCCATCCCTTCGCAACGGATCGGACTTCAGGCCACCCAGCCTGACGCCGCAAATGCCGGAACCAGCCGGCGATTGACGCAGCGCAACATAGCTTCCCGCGCAGCTTGGACGCAACGCAGCCTGCCGCTCGCAGGCCACATATGGACGCGGATCAGGGGTTTATACCATCGCGCTCGGTCTTCGACCGATCACAAGTGGGTTCCGCTCAGGTGCTGCGGGGGCTTTACCAAGATCCGATGAGTCAAACTCATCGCGCCTTGGTACGAGGTCAGGAAAAGAGGCTGTCGTACCGATTTCCCCGGCGCAAAACCGCGCTACGGTCTTTGATGAAGGCGATGCAAAAAGGGCCGGTTCCATTCCTGGAACTGGCCCTCTTCATGATGGAAATGGCCCGAAGGCTCTTATGCGGGAACGCTGGTCAACGCGGCCTTGACCGCATCGATGGCCGCTTGCGCCTTATCGCCTTCGGGACCACCGCCTTGCGCCATGTCGGGACGACCGCCGCCGCCTTTGCCGCCAAGGGCTTCAACGCCTGCGCGGACGAGGTCTACGGCGCTGATATTTCCCACAAGGTCATCGGTCACGCCGACGGCAATGGTCGCGCGGCCTTCTACCACGGCGAGGACGGCGGAAACGCCGCTGCCCAGCGTCGTCTTGTTCTGGTCAACCAGGCCGCGCAATTCCTTGGGATCGAGGCCTTCGATCACCTGGCCGATGAAGTTCACAGCGCCGACCTTCTCGGGGGCCGCCGCCTGAGCCGATCCGCCGCCGCCAAGTGCCAGCGCCTTTTTCGCTTCGGCCAGTTCGCGTTCGAGCTTACGGCTCTGTTCGACGAGCGCGGCGATGCGCGCGGGGACTTCCTCCGGCGTGGTCTTGAGCGCGGCGGCGGACTGGCGCAGGCGATCCTCGCGGTCGGACAGCCAGAGACGCGCGGCTTCACCGGTCAGCGCCTCGATACGGCGGACGCCGGATGAGACGGCGCTTTCCGAGATGATCTTGAAGATCGCGATGTCGCCCGTCGCGCGGACATGGGTGCCCCCGCACAGTTCGACCGAATAGCTGTGCGCATCGCCCCCAATGCCCGGAGCGCCCATGGAAAGGACGCGGACTTCATCGCCATATTTTTCGCCGAACAGGGCCATGGCGCCCGCTGCAATCGCGTCGTCCGGGGTCATCAGGCGAGTGGTCACCGCTTCATTGTGGCGGATCTGCTCGTTCACCTGGCTTTCGATGGCCGCGATCTGGCTGTGGGTCAGCGCTTCGGGGTGCGAAAAGTCGAAGCGCAGACGTTCCGGCGCGACGAGGCTGCCCTTTTGCGTGACGTGTGCGCCCAATTCGCCCCGCAGCGCGGCATGCAGCAGGTGCGTCGCGCTGTGGTTGGCGCGGATGCGGTCGCGGCGGTGGGTATCGACGCTGAGGTGCACCGTGTCGCCGACCTTGATCTTGCCCGCGCCGACCTTTGCCTTGTGCGCGTGGAGACGGCCCAAGGGCTTGGCAGTGTCTTCGACGTCCGCGACGAGTCCCGCCTGCGAACTGATCGTACCCGCGTCGCCCATCTGGCCGCCGCTTTCGCCATAGAAGGGCGTCTGGTTGGTGATGAGGGTGACGTCATCGCCCGGCCCTGCGGCATCGACGCGCGCGCCGTCCTTGACCAGCGCGAGCACTTCGCCTTCGCCCACCGTGGCGGTGTAGCCGATAAATTCGGTGCTGCCGGTGCTTTCGGCAATGTCGAACCAGATTTCGTCCGACGCCTTTTCGCCCGAACCCTTCCATGCGGCGCGGGCTGCGGCCTTCTGCTCGGCCATCGCCTTGTCGAAGCCCTCGCGGTCGACGCCAAGGCCACGCGAACGCAGCGCGTCCTCGGTCAGGTCATAGGGGAAGCCGTAAGTGTCGTAGAGCTTGAACGCGGTTTCGCCGGGCAGCGTGCCGCCTTCCGACAGGTCGCCAGTCGCTTCGTCGAGCAGCTTGAGGCCCTTTTCCAGCGTCTGGCGGAAACGGGTTTCCTCCCGCAGCAACGTTTCCTCGATCAGCGGCTGGGCGCGGACCAGTTCCTGATAGGCGCCACCCATTTCGGAGACGAGGCTTCCGACCAGACGGTGCATCAGCGGCTCCTTCGCGCCGATGATATGCGCGTGACGCATGGCGCGGCGCATGATGCGTCGCAGGACATAGCCACGGCCTTCATTCGCGGGCAGCACGCCGTCTGCGATCAGGAAGCTGGTCGAGCGCAGGTGATCCGCGATAACGCGGTGGCTGGCCTTATGCTCGCCGTCGATGGCGGTCTTGCTCAGCGCGCCCGATTCCTCGATCAGCGCCTTGAACGTGTCGGTATCGTAATTGTCATGGACGCCTTGCAGCACGGCGGCGATGCGTTCCAGACCCATGCCGGTGTCGATGCTGGGCTTGGGCAGTTCGGATACGATCTCGTTCGCTTCCTGCTCATATTGCATGAAGACGAGGTTCCAGATCTCCACGAAGCGGTCGCCATCTTCCTCCGGGCTGCCCGGAGGGCCGCCCCAGATATGATCGCCATGGTCGTAGAAGATTTCCGAACAAGGACCGCAGGGACCGCTGTCGCCCATCGCCCAGAAATTATCCTTGGTGGGGATGCGGATGATCCGCTCTTCGGGCAGGCCCGCAATCTTCTTCCAGAGGTCGAAGGCTTCATCATCGGTGTGATAGACAGTGGCGGTCAGCTTTTCCGCCGGGATGCCCCATTCCTTGGTCAGCAGGGTCCAGGCATGGGTGATCGCCTGTTCCTTGAAATAGTCGCCGAAGCTGAAATTGCCCAGCATTTCGAAGAAGGTGTGATGGCGCGCGGTGTAGCCGACATTGTCGAGGTCGTTATGCTTGCCCCCGGCACGGACCGACTTCTGGCTCGACGTCGCCTTATTATAGGGCCGGGTTTCCAGCCCCGTGAAGACATTCTTGAACGGCACCATGCCCGCATTGACGAACATCAGCGTCGGGTCGTTGTGCGGCACCAGAGGCGCGGACGGAACGATGGTGTGGCCGTTGGCCCCGAAATAGTCGAGGAAGGAGCGGCGAATGTCGTTGGTCGATGTCATGGGGGCGATTTAGTTGGAACCGGCGCGGCGCACAAGCGGGGCTTTTCGTCGGATCGCATGAGAAATGCGGCCGGGCGTTTTACCCGGCCACTTTTCGTTCAGTTCGCGGCCTTCGCCAGCGCGCGATATTTGTGCAGCAGCGGCTCCGTATAGCCGTTGGGCTGTGCGACGCCTTCGAAGACGAGGGCGCGGGCGGCCTGCCAGGCGAAGCTGGCCGGATTGCCGCTCATCGGTCGGTAAAGCGGGTCGCCCGCATTCTGGGCATCGACTTTGGCGGCCATGCGGGTGAAGGCGGCGTCGATCTGCTCCGCCGTGCAGACGCCGTGAAGCAGCCAGTTCGCCATATGCTGGGAAGAAATGCGCAGGGTGGCGCGGTCTTCCATCAGGCCGATGTCATGGATGTCGGGAACCTTGGAACAGCCGACGCCCTGATCGATCCAGCGGACGACATAGCCAAGGATGCCCTGGGCGTTATTGTCCAGTTCCTGCGTAATCTCTGCATCGGACCAGTTGCGGCCTTGCGCGACCGGGATGGTCAACAGCTTGTCGAGCGGTGCGATGGCTTCGGCCTTGCGCTCGGCCTGGCGAGCAAAGACGTCGACGCGGTGATAGTGAGTCGCATGCAGCGTCGCCGCCGTGGGGGAGGGAACCCAGGCAGTGTTCGCGCCGCTTTTAGGATGGCCGATTTTCTGGTCCAGCATGTCGGCCATGCGATCCGGCGCGGCCCACATGCCCTTGCCGATCTGCGCGCGGCCCGACAGACCGCAGGCGAGGCCGATCTGGACATTGCGGTCTTCATAGGCCGTGATCCAGTCGGAGGTTTTCATCTCCCCCTTGCGGATCATGGCACCGGCGCGCATCGACGTGTGCATCTCATCGCCCGTGCGGTCGAGGAAGCCGGTGTTGATGAAGACGACGCGGTCGCGGACGGCCTCGATGCAGGCGGCAAGGTTGGCGGAGGTGCGGCGCTCCTCATCCATGACGCCGACCTTGACGGTATGGCGCGCGAGGCCCAGCAGGTCTTCGATGGCGTCGAACAGGCGGTTGGTGAAACCGACTTCTTCCGGGCCGTGCATCTTGGGCTTGACGATATAAACGCTGCCCGTCCGGCTGTTGCCGCCCTCCCGGCGAAGGTCGTGCCCATTTAAATCATGAAGGGCGATCAGGCTGGTGACGATGCCGTCGAGAATGCCTTCCGGCGCCTCGGCGCCGTTGGGGAGCAGGATGGCGGGCGTCGTCATCAGATGGCCGACATTGCGGACGAAGAGCAGGCTGCGGCCCGGCAGGGTGAAGCCGCTGCCGTCGGGCGCGCTATAGCTGCGGTCCGGGTTCAGGGCGCGGGTCATCATCGCCCCGTTCTTCTCGAAAGTGTCGGTGAGGTCGCCCTGCATCAGACCGAGCCAGTTGGCATAGGCAGCGACCTTATCCTCCGCATCGACGGCGGCAACCGAGTCTTCCAGGTCGCAGATGGTGGTCAGCGCCGATTCGAGGATGACGTCGGCGATGCCCGCCGGGTCGTCCTTGCCGATGGAGTGGGTAGGATCGAACACGACCTCGATGTGCAGGCCGTTGTGGCGGAACAGGCGGCCCTTCTCGCTGCGACCACGATATTGGGTCGGATCGGCCAGTTGGATGTCGTCGCTTTTCAGATCGGCCCATGATCCGGTGGCGAGCGGGATCGCTTCGTCAAGGAAGGATTTGGCCCAGGCGATAACCTGCGCGCCCCGCGCCGCGTCATAGCCCTTGCCCGCAGCCGCGCCCGGAATGGCATCGGTGCCATAGAGCGCGTCATACAGGCTGCCCCAGCGCGCATTGGCGGCGTTCAGCAGGAAGCGCGCATTGAGGATCGGCACGACCAGCTGCGGCCCGGCGAGGCGCGCGACTTCATCGTCGACATTCTCGCTGCCGATTTGGAAGGGCGCGGGTTCGGGGACGAGATAGCCGATGTCGTTCAGGAATCCGCGCAACGAAGCGGTGTCAGCGGGTTGGCCGGCCCGTTCGCCATAATAGGCGTCGATCCGGTTTTGAAGATCGTCGCGCCTGGCAAGCAGGGCCGCGTTTTCGGGCGCGAACCGCGCAAAGATCGCGGCGGTGCCCTGCCAGAAGCGGTCGGCGTCGATGCCGGTGCCGGGAAGCGCGCGCTGCTCGATGAAGCTCGTCAGGTCCTGCGCGACCTGAAGGCCCGCGCGGTCGGTCATGCTCGTCATGGGATCATCTCCTTTGCGCGGCACCATAGACGGGTCACATTATGCCGTGTAGACGCTATTATTAAAATTCAGACTTTCTTCTGGTGAAACAAATGATGGACCCGGATTATGACCTGTTCGCGACCATCGTCGATGAAGGCGGCATGGCCGCCGCAGGGCGACGGCTGAATATTTCGCCGGCCATGGTGTCGAAGCGGCTGGTCCGGTTGGAGGAGCGGCTGGGCACGCATCTGATCCACCGGACGACCCGGCGGCTGGCGCTGACCCCGGCGGGCGAACGGCTGCATGAAGATTTACGCGCAGTCATGGCCGCGCTGGATGAGGCCGAGCGGCGCGTGTCGGGGACATCGGCGGAAGCGTCGGGCATGCTCCGGGTGACGGCGCCGACTTCCTTCGGTCGAATGCATGTCGCGCCCTGGCTGGAGCGGTTTCTGGATGCGCATCCCAAGGTGCGGATGCGCATCGATCTGTCGGACGATTATGCCGACCTGCTGGCGACGCGCGCGGATCTGGCCATCCGCATCACCGCCGATCCCGGGTCGGGGCTGTCCGCGCACCGGCTGGCGACCAACCGGCGCGTGCTGTGCGCGGGTCCCGCCTATCTGGAGCGGTTCGGACTGCCGCAGACCGTCACCGACCTGCGGAAACACCGCCTGCTCGCGGCCGATGGACAATTGCCCTGGCGGCTGAGCGGCCCCAAGGGTTCGGTCACGGTCGAAGGCGTCAGCCATGTCCGCACCAACAGCAGCGAAATGGTGCGTGAACTGATGCTGGCGGGCGTGGGCATCGCGCTGCGTTCGCTCTGGGACGTCAGCGATGCGCTGGACCGGGGCGACATTCGGCAGATCATGCCGGATCATGAAGGATCGGCGGATGTCGGCCTTTATGCCGTGCATCTGCCGCAAAGCAATCCGCCGCTTGCCGTCACCGCCTTCGTCGATTTCCTGCTTCAGCTCTACGCCCCCAGCCCCCCTTGGGAGCGCTCCGCCATTGCCCCTCCCCCAAACCAGCTTTAAGGCCGATTCCATGGACGAAAACACCCGGCGCGCCGCCCTGGACTATCACCGCTATCCGCAACCCGGAAAGCTGAGGATCGAACCGACCAAGCGCATGGTCAACCAGCGCGACCTGGCGCTGGCCTATTCGCCCGGCGTCGCCGCGCCCTGCGTCGACATTGCCGAAAATCCCGAAAAGGCGATGGATTATACCGCACGCGGCAATCTGGTCGCGGTGATCTCCAACGGCACAGCGGTGCTGGGGCTGGGCGCCATCGGCGCGCTCGCTTCCAAGCCGGTGATGGAGGGCAAGGCGGTCCTCTTCAAGAAATTCGCCGATATCGACGTGTTCGATATCGAGGTCGACACCACCGATCCGGAAAAATTCGTCGAGGCCGTCGCTCTGCTGGAGCCGACCTTCGGCGGCATCAACCTGGAGGACATCAAGGCACCGGAATGCTTCGCCATTGAGGCGGAACTGAAGAAGCGGATGAACATCCCGGTCTTCCACGACGACCAGCATGGCACCGCCATCGTGGTCGCCGCCGCCGTGCGCAACGCGCTGGTGCTGCAGGGCAAAACGCTGGCCGATGCGAAACTGGTCACGTCCGGCGCGGGCGCGGCGGCGCTGGCCTGCGTCGACCTGCTGGTGTCGATGGGTCTGCCGCAAGAGAATGTGACGCTGACCGACAAGGACGGCGTCATCCATTCCGGGCGCGAGGGCATGCTGCCGAACATGGCGCGCTATGCCCGCGACACCAATGCCCGCACGCTGCCTGAAGTGCTGCCGGGCGCGAACCTGTTCCTGGGTCTGTCGGCGCCGGGCGTACTGAAGCCTGAATGGCTGCCGCTGATGGCGCCCAATCCACTGATCTTCGCGCTCGCCAATCCGGAACCGGAAATCCGCCCCGAAGCGGCGCGGGAGGTGCGCCCCGACGCCATCATCGCGACCGGGCGGTCGGACTATCCCAATCAGGTCAACAATGTCCTGTGCTTCCCCTATATCTTCAGGGGCGCGCTGGACGCCCGCGCGACCGAGATCAACGAGGCGATGAAGGTCGCCGCCGCCGACGCCATCGCCAACCTCGCGCGCATGCCCGCCCATGACAGCGTCGCTCAGGCCTATGGCGGGCGCAAGCTGATGTTCGGGCCGGATTACATCATCCCCACGCCCTTCGATCCGCGCCTGATCGCGGAGATCGCCTGCGCCGTCGCCAAGGCGGCAATGGACAGCGGCGTCGCCAAGCGGCAGCTCGACCTGGACGCCTATAAGCGCCAACTGGCCCAGCAGAACACCCGCTCGGCCCAGTTGATGCTGCCGGTGTTCGAAGCAGCGCGCGGCACCAGGCGTCGCATCGCCTATGGCGAGGGCGAGGATGAGCGCGTGCTCCGCGCCATTCAGGATGCGCTGGACGAAGGCATTGTCGAGCCGGTGATCATCGCGCGCCGTCGGATACTGGACCAGAAGCTGCCCGAACTGGGCCTGCGCTTCCAGCTCGACCGCGACGTGCATGTGGTCGATCCCGAAACCGATCATGAACTGATGAACGAACTGGTCGAGGCCTATCGCACCGTCGCCGCGCGCAAGGGCGTCGCGTCGGCGGAAGTGATCCGCCATGTCTATCGCCGGCCCAGCGCCACTGCTGCCATGCTGCTGCGGACCGGACGGGTCGATGCCGCGATCGTCGGCGGCAACAGCGACTATTGGGGCGAGGTCGAACATGCCCTGCGCATCATCGACCGCACACCCGGCAGCAGCCGCGTCTATGCGCTGTCCGGGCTGATCCTGGACGCGGGCGCGTTGTTCATCACCGATACCCATATGGTGCCCGATCCGACGCCGGAGCAGGTTGCCGAAATGGCCCTGCTGGGCGCGACGGAACTTCAATATTTCGGCCTGACGCCGCGCGTGGCGTTGCTCTCTCACTCCAATTTCGGGGCGTCACATTCCCCCAGCGCACGCAAGATGCGGGAAGCCTTCAAGCTGGTGAAGAAGGCCGCGCCGGACTTGATGGTCGACGGCGAAATGCATGCCGATGCAGCGCTCAGCCAATCGCTGCGGGAGCGGCTGGTTCCGGATTCAGGCTTCGAAGGTTCGGCCAATCTGCTGGTCATGCCCAATCTGGATGCGGCGAATATCACGCTGACGGCTCTGTCGGCGTCGTCCAGCTCTCCCACGGTCGGGCCGATGCTGGTCGGTCTGGCGCAGCCGATCCATGTGCTGACGCCCGGCGTGACAGCGCGCGGCATTCTGAACCTGACCGCCATCGCCGCCGCCGAAGTGGCGCGCGAGGGCTGAAGGTTAACCTTTTCATGTCAGGCACCGTCCCTATTGCGGTTTGGGCGTCGTCCTGCTGCGGTTGGGATGACGGTCATAGGATGACGGACGGTTCATGACGGGACGGATTTCGACGGGCGGAAAGCTGGCGATTGGCGGCGGCGCCGCTGCCATGCTGCTGGTGCTGGGCCTGTCCATCGGACGCGGGCGCGATCTGAAGCCGGACGCGGCCCACGCGGTTCCCGCCAAACCATCCAGGCCCGTGGAACGGACCAGGGCACAGCCGGTCGCGGTCGATCCCCATGCATTGGCGGTCAAGCGCGTGTTGCCCATCGACGGCCCGTTCCGTCATGGCGACTATGTCTGGGACGAGGGCGGCGCGCCGGCGACCGGCCCCATCATCGTCACCGTCGATCTGAAGGCCCAGACGCTCTCCGTCTTTCGCGCGGGCTATGAGATCGGCACGGCCGTCATCATCTACGGTGCGGACGACAAACCCAGCCCGCTTGGCGCCTTCCCGATCTCGCAGAAGGATGCCGACCATTTTTCCCGCACCTATAATAATGCGCCTATGCCTTACATGCTGCGGCTGACGAGCGACGGCGTCGCCATCCACGGCAGCGACGTTCGTTGGGGCAATGCCACCCATGGCTGCATCGGCGTGCCCCGCGCCTTCGCGAAAAAGCTGTTCGGCGTGACGAAACTGGGCGATCTGGTGGTCATCACCGACGGCAAGATGCTGGACACGCGCCACGCGAAGACCAGCGGCTGAGTTGCGCGAGCGGCTCAAGCAACTGCAATAAAATCACCCGGCCCACGGCTTGATTCCGGTGGGTAACACTATCATTTGCGAGGCTCACCCTTATTGCATCGCAACATGGAGCAGCCGATGGCGCAAAGCAGTCGCGCGATTCACCCCGCCCTTGTCACTTTCGCGCTCGCCATGGGCGCCTTTGCCATCGGCACCACCGAATTTGCGGCGATGAGCCTGCTGCCCTTTTTCGCGAGCGACCTTCATATCAGCGCACCGATGGCCGGTCATGCGATCAGCGCCTATGCGCTGGGCGTGGTAGTCGGCGCGCCGGTGATCGCGGTTTTGGGCGCGCGGTTGCCGCGCAGAACGCTGCTCATCGGGCTGATGGCGTTGTTCGCGATCGGCAACGGCCTGAGCGCCCTGTCGCCCGATTATGCGACCATGCTGCTGTTCCGCTTTCTGAGCGGCTTGCCCCATGGCGCCTATTTCGGCGTCGCGGCGCTGGTGGCGGCGTCGCTGGTGCCCAGCGACCGGCGCGCGCTGGCGGTAGCACGGGTGATGACGGGCCTGACCGTTGCGACGGTGATTGGCGTGCCGGTGGCGAACTGGATGGGGCAGGCGCTGGGGTGGCGCTGGGGTTTCGGCATTGTCACGCTGCTCGCGGTAATCACCATGACTCTGGTCGCGCTCTACGCCCCGCGTGATGCGGGCGATCCGGGGGCAAGCCCGATGCGGGAACTGGGCGCTTTGAAAGAACCGCAGGTTCTGTTGACGCTGCTGACCGGAGCCATCGGTTTCGGCGGGCTGTTTGCCGTCTATACCTATGTCGCCTCGACCATGATTTCCGTGACCCATGTATCGGAACATCTCGTGCCGGTGGTGCTGGCGGTCTTCGGCGTCGGCATGACGATCGGCAATCTGGTCGCGGCCTGGGCGGCGGACCGGGCGCAGAGCCGAACCGCGATCATGGTGCTGCTGTGGAGCGCGGCGTCGCTGGCTCTGTTTCCGTTGATGGCGTCGAATATCTGGAGCCTGTCGCTGGTCATTTTCCTGATCGGCGGCGGCGGCGGCCTGGGCAGCGTCCTTCAGACACGCCTGATGGACGTGGCGGGCGACGCCCAGACGCTGGCCGCGGCCGCGCATCATAGCGCCTTCAACGTTGCCAATGCGATCGGGCCGTGGCTTGGCGGCATGGCCATCGCGGCCGGCTACGGATTGACCTCGACCGGCTGGATCGGCGCGGCGCTGGCCTTGGGCGGATTGGCGGTGTTCCTGCTCACGTTGAGCCTCCAGCGGCGCTCGATCCGCTCGATGACCCTTGCCTGCGAATGAACGGCCTGTGATCAGTCAGGCTTGCAAAGGGGATTGCCGCTGCTGTCGCGGGCCTGGAGAGCGGAGGCGGCGTCATTGGAAATGCGCGGGAAGCTGACGCCTTCCAGCGAACCTCGCCCGCGACAGACATCCGCGCATTTCATGTCGACCACGCCGGGGATCGATATTTGATCGCCATCATATTGGGCGACGACAATGCAATGATCGCTGCGGGAGAAGTGGAGAATCAGCTTGTCGCCAGCGCGGCGGGCCGAACCCCTTCCTGCGCAGCTCTGGTCCTCGCCGAATCTGGCCTCCAGGCCGAAGCGGTAATCGCCATTCTTCGCCGGGATCATGCAGAGCGCATCGCGCCCCGCCTCATGGACGCGCTGGTAGAGGCCGATGGCCGGCACCTGCGCCGCATCGGCGATCACGCCGGTTTCGATGGCGGCCCGCTCCAGGCTGGAACTCACCTGCCCCCCGCTTTCATGCGGTGCGGGCGTGGGCGCTGCTTCGCGTTGACACGCCGCAAGCAGTATCAGCGCGGCGAGGCTAGTCAGCCGCATCGACGGGGGTCAGCCCATCCGCGCCAATATGGCGGAAGAAGCAGGAACGGGCGCCGGTATGGCAAGTGGGTCCAGCCGGCACGGCCTTCACCCACACGGCATCCTGATCGCAGTCGATGCGGATGTCGCGGACTTGCAGCATATGACCCGACGTTTCGCCCTTCTTCCACAGCGATTGACGGCTGCGTGACCAGAAATGCGCGAGGCCGGTGTCCAGCGTGAGCTTCAACGCCTCCGCATTCATATGCGCGACCATCAGGACATCGCCGCTGTCGGCATCGGTCACGACGGCGGTAATCAGGCCGTCTCTGTCATATTTGGGATTGAGGGTCAGGCCCTTGTCGCGCGCTTCGTCCATGGGTGGGCTATAATCGCCTTAAGCCCTGGTGCGAAGCCCCGATTATCGGGAAAGAATAAGGAAAATGGGGCGATCGACGGGATCCGAACCCGCGACCTCCGGTACCACAAACCGGCGCTCTAACCAACTGAGCTACGATCGCCACGGGGGCTGTGCCCCTGAGAGAAGGGCCACATATGCGGCCCTCCTCGCTCCGTCAAGCGGCCTGATGCGGAAAAAGTCATGAGGCCGAAATAAAAAAGAAAAAGGGGACGGAGCGCTGGCCGCGTCCACCCCCTTTTCCTCCATCCTCGCATCAGCGCGCGCTATGAAAGCTTTGCTTTCTGCTGCTGCGCCTGTTCTCTCCGTAAAACTTTCGCCGACCGCGATCCGGCTCAATCGGGCAAAGACACTCCGCCAGGGAGCGTCCAACACACCTTAATTGACCGAATCCTTCAGGCCCTTGCCGGCCTTGAACTTTGGCTGGGCCGAAGCCTTGATCGTCATCGTTTCGCCGGTGCGCGGGTTGCGGCCGGTGGACGCCTTGCGCTGCGAAACGGAAAAAGTGCCGAAACCGACCAGACGCACCTCGTCACCCTTTTTCAGGGCGCCGGTGATGGCGTCGAAAACACCCTCGACGGCCTTGCTGGCGTCGCTCTTGGAAAGGCCGCTGCTTTCAGCGACCGCGCCGATAAGATCCTGCTTGTTCATGCCTTAGGAACCCCCTTCTAGCTGTTTGGATAAGTTTAGGAATCGCGGCGTAGGCGCGGCAATAAGGCCCAGCTTTTTACCCATGTCAAAGAGAAAGCTGTTTAGGTGGCTGCTCAGACCGGATTTTTGCGTAAAACCGGGTTGAGCAGCCCCCCGCTCAGTGGCGAATCGAAGCTTCCCCGTCCCGTCCCTGCGCGGGATTCGGCTGGGCGGCCAGATCGTCTTCCTCGGTCCAGGCGATGGCTTCCGGCTTGGACACCAACGCGCGCGCCAGCACCTCATCCACATGCGACACGGGAATGATTTCCAGACCCTCCCGGATGTTAGCGGGAATTTCGGCGAGGTCCTTTTCATTCTCCGCCGGGATCAGCACCGTCTTGATGCCGCCACGCAGCGCCGCAAGCAGCTTTTCCTTCAGGCCGCCAATGGGCAGGACCCGCCCCCGCAGGGTGACTTCGCCGGTCATCGCCACATCCTTGTGGACCGGAATGCCGGTCAGCGTCGACACGATGGTCGTGACCATACCGATGCCCGCCGAGGGGCCGTCCTTGGGCACCGCGCCCTCGGGAAGGTGGATGTGGATGTCCTTGCGGTTGAAAATGCTGGGCTTGATCCCATAGCCGGGCGAGCGCGCCTTCACATAGGAGAAGGCGGCCTGCACCGACTCGTTCATGACTTCGCCAAGCTTGCCGGTGGTCTTGATCGCACCCTTGCCCGGGACGGTCACAGCTTCGATGGTCAGCAACTCGCCGCCCACCTCGGTCCAGGCGAGACCCGTGACCGCGCCGATCTGATGCTCTTCCTCGCCCACGCCATGGCGGAATTTCCGCACCCCGGCATAGTCGGCGAGGTTATCCGGCGTGATCGTCACCTTGTCATACGCGCCCTCGAGGATCTTGCGCAGCGCCTTGCGGGCAAGGCGCGCCACTTCGCGTTCCAGCGTACGGACGCCGGCTTCGCGGGTGTAGTAGCGGATCAGGTCGCGAACCGCCTCCTCGGTGACTTCGAATTCGCCTTCCTTCAGGCCATGGGCGTCGATCTGCTTGGGCAGCAGATGGCGCTGGGCGATCTCGACCTTCTCGTCCTCGGTATAGCCTTCCAGCCGGATGATCTCCATGCGGTCGAGCAGCGGTTGCGGCAGGTTCAGCGAGTTGGCGGTCGTGACGAACATCACGTCCGAAAGATCGACGTCGATCTCCAGATAATGGTCCTGGAACTTGCTGTTCTGTTCAGGGTCCAGCACCTCGAGCAGCGCCGACGCGGGATCGCCACGGAAATCCTGACCCAGCTTGTCGATCTCATCCAGCAGGAAGAGCGGGTTCATCGTCCCGGCCTTCTTGAGGTTGGTCACGATCTTGCCCGGCAGCGAGCCGATATAGGTCCGGCGGTGGCCCCGGATTTCCGCTTCGTCGCGCACGCCGCCCAGCGACTGGCGCACGAATTCGCGGCCCGTCGCCTTGGCGATCGAGCGACCCAGCGAGGTTTTGCCGACGCCCGGAGGGCCGACGAGGCACAGGATCGGCCCCTTCAGCTTGTTGGTGCGCGCCTGCACGGCGAGATATTCGATGATCCGGTCCTTGACCTTCTCCAGCGCGAAATGATCCTCATCCAGGATCGCCTGCGCTTTCTTGAGGTCGGTCTTGACCTTGCCCTTCTTGCCCCAGGGCAGGCCCAGCAGGACGTCGAGATAGTTGCGAACCACCGTCGCTTCGGCCGACATGGGCTGCATGCCCTTGAGCTTCTTCAGCTCCGCCGTCGCCTTGGCACGCGCTTCCTTGCTCAGCTTGGCCTTGGCGATCTTCTCGGTCAGTTCGGCGAGTTCATCGCCTTCCTCGCCTTCGCCATTGCCCAGTTCGCGCTGGATCGCCTTCAACTGCTCGTTCAGATAATATTCGCGCTGGGTCTTCTCCATCTGCCGCTTCACGCGGCCACGGATCTTCTTCTCGACCTGCAATACGCCAAGCTCGCCCTCCATGAAGGCGAACACCATTTCCAGACGCTTGACCGGATCGGCCTCGACCAGCAGGGACTGCTTGTCGGCGACCTTGACGTTGATGTTGGCGGCGATCGCGTCGGCCAGACGCCCCGCATCCTCAATCTCACGCAACTGCACGGGGGTTTCAGCGGGCAGCTTCTTGTTGAGCTTGGCGTAATTTTCAAACTGCTCGGCCACCGAGCGCATCAGCGCGGCGGCTTCCGGTCCTTCGGCGGCCAGTTCGTCGACCTCGGTCACGTCAGCGAGCATATGGCCATCGGCATTGACGATGCCGTCAAGGCGAGCGCGCTGCTTGCCCTCCACCAGCACGCGGACGGTGCCGTCGGGCAGTTTCAGCAATTGCAGGACCACCGCGATGACGCCCGTATCGTAGAGCGAATCCTGGCCCGGATCATCCTCTGCCGGATCGAGTTGCGAAACGAGGAAGATTTCCTTGTCGCCTTCCATCGCCGATTCGAGCGCAGACACGCTTTTGTCGCGGCCCACGAACAGCGGCACGATCATCTGCGGGAAGACGACGATGTCGCGCAGGGGCAGCAGGGGATATTGTGTAGTCATTCACTCTCCGGGGCGATTACTTCAGCCCAATCATGCGGTTCATCGCCTTTATGGGGAGAGTCACCGCATGGTTCAATCATGCCTTATGGGATCGGAATCATGAATAAGGGCTGATCCTGCCATAAATTCGATCAGAAGGGCAGCTTGAAGCCGGGGGGCAGCGGCAGCCCGGCGGTCATCTTGCCCATCTCGGCGTTGCTGACTTCATCGGCCTTTTTCCGTGCGTCGTTGAACGCGGCGGCGATCAGGTCCTCCAGCATCTGCTTTTCCGACACGGCCATCAGGCTGTCGTCGATCGAGACGCCAGTGATGCGTCCCTTGGCCGAGGCGCGGACCTTGACCAGACCGCCGCCCGCGGCTCCCTCGACCTCGATCTTGTCGAGATTGTCCTGCGCGCGTTGCAGTTCCTCCTGCACGCGGCTCGCCATGCCCAATATTTCGTTCAGATCCTTCATTGCTCTGCGCTCCATTGTTCAAGCTCATCGCTAAGCTCGGCATCGGGGAAGGCGGTGAGCGCCGCCTTGACCACCGGGGTTTCCATGATTTCCGCGCGGGCGTTTTCGCGCTGTTGATTTTCCTGCGCCATCAACGTCGGCGCCACGGGACCTTCGACCTCACGGACCTGCCAGGCGACACCGGTAATATCCTTGAGCGCTCGTGCCGTTTCACGGAAGAAATCGCCCTCCCCATACCAGCGGTCGGTCAGGCGGATTTCCAGCAGTGGCGGCGCATATTGCGACACGCCCGCACAGTCCTTGAGATGCTGCGATATCTGGCCTCTGCCACGGGCATAGAGCAGTTCGATCAGATCCTCGAAGCTGGCGGGCAGTCGGGCGGCGGGAGCGCCGGCGGCGGCAGGCGCCTGGCCTGTCGCCGGGGCGGGCGCACCTTCGCGGAGCAGGCGGGCGATCTCGCCCGGATCGGGCATGGTCGCGGCGTGCATCACGCGGAGCAGCGCCATTTCGCAGCTTTCGATGGGCAATGCCGCGCTGGCGACCTCATCATGCCCCTTGAGAAGAAGTTGCCAGAGACGATGAAGCGGCGCGAAGCCCAGTTGCGAGGCCCAGTCGGCCAGCGCTTCGCGTTCCTCGACAGACTGGCCGGGATTGGCGATGTCGCGGCCAGCCTTCACCAGCGTGACGGCGTGGGTCAATTCGAGCAACCCGCGCATCAGCGACAGCGGCTCGACGCCCAGCGCATATTGGTCGCGCACGGCACCCAGCAGCGCACCGGTGTCGCCTTCCAGCAAAAGCCCAAGCAGGCGGCGGGTCGAGCCGCGATCCGACAGGCCGAGCATGTCGCGAACCTGAGCGGCGGTGACCATCGGCGCGCCCTCACCCATTTCGGCATGGGCAATCGCCTGATCGAGGATCGAGAGTCCGTCACGGGCGGACCCTTCGGCGGCCTGCGCAATCAGGGCCAGCGCATCGGGTTCGGCGGCGACCGATTCGGCCTCCACCACATGGGCGAAATGGGCGGCAAGCAGTTCCGCCGGGATGCGGCGCAGGTCGAAGCGCTGGCAGCGGGACAGCACTGTCACCGGCACCTTGTTCACTTCGGTCGTCGCGAACAGGAATTTCACATGCGCCGGTGGTTCCTCCAGCGTCTTCAGGAGCGCGTTGAACGCGTTCTTCGACAGCATGTGGACTTCGTCGATGATGTAGATCTTGTAGCGGGCCGACACAGCGGCGTAGCGCACCGCCTCAATGATCTCACGTACATCGTCGACGCCGGTGTGGCTGGCGGCGTCCATTTCGACCACGTCGATATGCCGTCCCTCGGCAATGGCCAGACAGGGTTCGCAGACGCCGCAAGGGTCGATGGTCGGACCGCCCTGCCCATCCGGGCCGATGCAGTTGAGGGCCTTGGCGATCAGGCGAGCGGTGGAGGTCTTCCCGACCCCGCGCACGCCCGTCATCAGAAAGGCATGGGCCAGACGGCCCCGGCGGATCGCATTGCCCAGCGTCTGGACCATGGCATCCTGCCCGATCAGCTCGCGAAAGTTGCGCGGTCGGTATTTGCGCGCAAGCACGCGATAGGGCTGAGGGGAATCGGACATCGGTTCAGTCTAGCGGGTTGGTGCGAGGCTGTCGAAGCCGGAAAAGCTGGATGGAGGTGGGAGCCGGAACGACCCGCAGCGAAATCACTGTGGCTGCTTCCGTCAGGACCTGACCAGGTTCGCGACGACTACGTCCGCCCGACTCCCGGCGCGGCATATGGCGAAAGGTGGAAGGGATGGCAAGGGGTTGGCTTATTCCAACCCCGTTTTCTGCGTTTTCCCGACGAAATCCAGGGCTGCGCCAGCGGTTTCCGCGATAGCCGCCTCGGCCGCTTTGGAATCCACCGTGGGCCGGTCGAGATAGATGGCGAGGACATATTCCTCGCCCGAAGGCGCCTTGACCAGCGCCACGTCATTATAGGCGGTGCCGCAACTGCCGGTCTTGCTGCCGGAGGTCCAGCCCTTGGGCAGGCCCGCCTTGATGCGGTTGCCGCCAGTGGTGCTGGCGTTCAGCCAGCCGCGCAGCTTGTCCGCGCTTGCCGGCTTCAGATCGGTAAAAATCAGCCGCGCCATCAGGCCGGCCATGGCGGCAGGACTGGTGGTGTCGCGCTCGTCCCCCTGCGCATTTTCATTGAGCGTAGGTTCGGTACGGTCGAGGCGAGTCACCATATCGCCATGCGCCCGAATATATCGGGTCAATCCCTCGGGACCGCCGACCATGGGCAGCAGCAGATTGGCGGCGCTGTTGTCGCTGGCCTCGACAGCGGCGGCGGCCAGTTCCTCCATCGACATGCGGCCGCGCTTGGCGTTCTTCTTCACCACGGGCGCATAATCTAGAATGTCGGCCTTGGTGAAGCTGACCTGCCCTTCCAGGCCGAATTTTCCGCCTTCCGCGCCGGTCAAGACGGCAGCGGCAAGCGGAGCCTTGAAGGTCGAACACATGGCAAAGCGCTCATCGCGGTTGAAGCCGAGGATCAGTGCGCCCTTGCTGTCGACCAGCGCCACGCCCAGGCGACCGCCGGTCCCGGCCTCGATCTCTTTGGGATTGCGGACCGACTGCATTGCCGACTCGCTCACCATATAGCGGGGCGCGGGGGGCAGGAGCGACGGGCGGGGCGCGGTGTCCTGCGCCGAAACAGGTGTCGCCAGCAGCAGCAATAGGGCAGGCATCAGGCGTTTGGACAATTCACATCCCCTGCATATTGCAGAATTCGCCGGGAATACGGACAGTCAGGCTGTCCAGCGCCTCGTCCAGCACGATCTGGCAGGACAGGCGGCTCGTGCGCGTCGCGGCGGCGGCAAGGTCGAGCATGTCCTCCTCATCCTCGCTCGCTTGCCTGAGCTTGGGGAAATCGGCGGCATCGACGATGACATGGCAGGTGGAGCAGGCCATTTGCCCCTCGCAAGTACCTTCCAGCGGCTGGCCTGCGGCCTGAGCGACGTCCAGCAGGACCGATCCCGCCGGTGCTTCGACTTCCTGCCTATGCTCTCCATCCGCGCTGATGAAGACTACCCTGGTCATGGTGCGACATTCCCCGATTTACGGCGCCGATTTTTCGGCTGCCTCATTCACTATTCCCGCGGCATCCTCCAATTGGGCCAGTGTCGTGTAGCGGCCAAAGCCGATTCGCACCGATCCACGCGCCTCCGCATCTGTCAGGCCGAGTGCGCGCAGCACATGGCTAGGCCGCCCGGACCCACTCGCGCAAGCGCTCCCGAGCGAAAAAGCGACATTACGGCATTCGGACAACAGCCGCGCACCGTCCACTCCCGCCCGACGCAGATTGAGATTGCCATGATAGCGCCGGTCGGCGCTGCCGTTGAGCGTCCATTGCGAAAAGAGCGCGCGGGCTACCGTCCAGAGCGATTCGACATGGGCCCGGTCGGCTTCGGCGCGCTCGCGCATCAGGCGGGCGGCGATGCCGAACCCCGCGCAGAGCGCGGGCGACAGGGTGCCTGAACGCAGGCCGCCCTCCTGCCCCCCGCCATGGATGATGGGAGAAAGGTTCACGCCGTCGCGCAGCCAAAGGGCGCCGATGCCCTTGGGACCGTGGATCTTGTGAGCGCTGATCGCCACTATGTCGCATTGAGGCGGAATCGGGACGCGGCCATAGCCCTGAACGGCGTCGCAAAGGAACAGGGCGCCCGCCTTGTGCGCGAGGTCAGCCAGTTCGGCAACGGGCTGCACGACGCCAATCTCATTGTTCACCAGCATGGCCGCGACCAGCGCGACGCCGGGACGGATGGCCTGCGCGGCCCGGTCGAGGTCCACCAGGCCGTCCCGGCCTACAGGCAGGATGGCGATAGCGCGCCCCGCCCTGCCCTGCGCTTCGACCGTGTCGAGAACGGCGGCATGTTCGGTGGCAAGGGTGACGATACCGCCTGCCGGTGCGCCCTGTATCGCCATGTTGAGCGCTTCGGTGGCGCCGGAGGTGAAAAGGAGGCGGCCGCCTTCGGGAAGCAGCTTCAGAATTTCGGCACGGGCGATTTCGACCTGGGCGGTGACGGCCCGGCCCAGCCGATGCGGGCTGTGCGGATTGGCGAACTGGTCGCGGAGCAGCGGGACCATCGCGTCGAACGCTTCGGGCGCGAGCGGGGTCGTCGCCTGATAGTCGAGATAGATGGTCATCGGGCGCGCTCGGCCATTTTGGTCCATTGGGCGATGAAGCGGTCTATGTCGACTTCGCCGGTCATGGGGCCGAAGCTGACGCGGATGACTTCGCCGGCCTGCACTTCGTCCCAGCCCATGGCATGGAGGACATGACTGGTCTTGAGCGAGCCGGACGAGCAGGCGCTGCCTGCGGAAACCGATATGCCCGCAAGGTCGAACTGGATGAGTTGGGCGCGAGCCGAGAGGCCGGGCATGCGGTAGCTGGCGATGGCGGGCATGCGCGGGGCATTGCGGGCGACGATCTGACCGCCATGATCCTCGATGGCGGCGTCGAGTTTGGCGCGAAGGGCGGCGGCCCGGTGGAGCCAGTCGGTGCGCGCTTCCAACGCCGCGGCCATGGCAAGGACGGCGGGGAGATTTTCCGTGCCCGCCCGATAGCCCTGTTCCTGCCCTCCGCTGGGATGGATCAGGCCGAGATCCTTGATGAGGAGCGCCCCGATGCCAGGGGGGCCGCCGAATTTATGGGCGCTGATGGCCATCATGTCGGCTTGGGGAAGCGGGAGCTTGGCGGCGCTCTGGGCGCAATCGGCAAAGAGGATGACGCCTTCCCGCGCGATGGCGTCAAGCGGCTGGATCACGCCGGTTTCGTTGTTGACATGCTGGATGGCGAGAATGGTTTTCGCGCCGTCCTGCCCGTCCGTGCTGGAATGACGAATGAGAATACCATCGGGATCGACGTCCAGCCGCCCGACATTGGGCGTCACCCGCAACACCGAATCATGCTCCACAGGGGAGGTCAGGACGCGGTCGGCCTTGGCGCGGGTCAGGGCAATCGCGATGGCCTCGCTGGCGCCGGACGTGAAGACGATCTGCCCTTCCCAACCCAGCGCGGCGCCGATCCGGCGACGGGCCTCCTCCAACGCGGCACGGGCCGCCCTTCCGTCGCTATGGGGACTGGAGGGGTTGGACCAGTTCTCCAGCGCCTCGATCATGGCCGCCTTGGCCGCAGGCAGCATGGGCGTGGTCGCGGCGTGATCCAGATAGAGACGATCGGAGGCCAAGGCCGGAAAACACTCATTGATTGCGGAAATGGTAGCGACTTCTATATAGGCGGTCTGTCGCGCAGCGCCAGCCTATGCTGCTGCGCCGTCTCCATTCGCGGCCTCACGCCGCCCAGAACCATAACAGGTGCCATGCCCGACGTAATCTTTCCCGGTCCCGAAGGTCGCCTCGAAGGCCGCTTCAGCCCCCCGCCCCGCCCCCGCGCGCCCGTCGCGATGATCCTGCACCCGCACCCCCAGGGCGGCGGCACGATGAACGACCGGATCACCCAGGCGCTCTACAAGACCTTCGTGAAGCGTGGCTTTGCGGTGCTGCGGTTCAACTTCCGCGGCGTGGGACGCAGCCAGGGCACGTTCGACAATGGCATTGGCGAACTGTCCGATGCGGCAGCCGCCCTTGACTGGGTGCAGAGCTTCCATCCCGAAGCGCAGACCACCTGGATCGCCGGTTTCTCCTTCGGTGCGTGGATCGGCATGCAGCTTCTGATGCGTCGCCCGGAAATTCGCGGCTTCATCTCGGTCGCGCCGCCGGCGAACATGTATGATTTCTCCTTCCTGGCCCCCTGCCCCTCGTCAGGCATCATCGTGCAGGGAACGGCCGATGAGGTCGTGACCGCCAGCGCCGTGCAGAAACTTGTCGACAAGCTGCGCACCCAGAAGGGCATCACCATCCATCATGACGAAATCCGTGGCGCCAACCACTTTTTCGAACATGAACTGGACCAGTTGATGAAGTCGGTCGACAATTATCTCGACATGCGGTTGTCGCCGGATTCGCCGATCCGCTGATCCCGTTCGAGATTTGATACGCCGAGGGGGCTGCCGAAAGGCGGCCCCTTTTTCTTGGCGCGAATCCCGCGTCCGCAACGCAAAAGAAAAGGGGCGGCCCATAGGACCGCCCCTTCCTTGTTCGGACATTCGCCGCTGAAGCTATTTTTGCCGCATTTTGCGAGCCGTCAGCCTATTCAGCCGACTTCAAAATGCTTTAGCGCGAATAGAATTCGACGACCAGATTCGGTTCCATCTTCACCGGATAGGGCACTTCGTCCAGCGAGGGAACGCGGACATAGGTGACCTTGGCGGCGCCATCGGGCGACACATAGTCGGGGATGTCGCGCTCGGGCAGGCTCTGCGCTTCCAGAACCAGCGCCATTTCCTGCGCCTTCTTGCCCAGGGTGATTTCGTCGCCCGGCTTCACCAGACGCGAGGCAATGTTGCACTTCACGCCGTTCACATAGATGTGGCCGTGCGAAACGATCTGGCGGGCCGAGAAGATGGTCGGCGCGAACTTGGCGCGGTAGACGACAGCGTCCAGGCGACGCTCCAGCAGGCCGATCAGGTTCTGACCGGTGTCACCCTTCATACGGGCGGCCTCGATGTAGCTCTTCTTGAACTGCTTCTCGGTGATGTCGCCGTAATAGCCCTTCAGCTTCTGCTTGGCGCGCAGCTGGATGCCATAGTCCGACATCTTGCCCTTGCGGCGCTGACCGTGCTGGCCGGGGCCATATTCACGCTTGTTGACCGGGCTCTTGGGGCGACCCCAGATGTTCTCGCCCATCCGGCGGTCAAGTTTGTACTTTGCGCTGGAACGCTTCGACATGATAATTTCCTAAACAATTGCTTCTAACGTTGTCCCCGGTATCGCCTGCGATCCATATTTCAGGGGCAGGGCCGCCGCTTCACCGGGATGCGGGGCCAATCGCGAAGCGGCGCCTATGACGAAGCGATGACATGATGTCAACCCTCGACAGGGCCTGTTTCCGGGCTTAGGCAGCGGGGCCATGAACCCCGATAGTTACACGACCATGGCCGAAGTCCGCGCAGGGGTGGACGAACTCGACCGTCAGCTGGTCGCGCTGCTCGACCAGCGCTTCGCCCATATGCGCGCCGCCGCCCGCATCAAGCCCGACCGGGGCGCCGTCCGCGATGAAGCGCGCAAGGCGCAGGTGATTGAGAACGCCCGTGCCGCAGCGGATCGCCTTGGCGCTCCAGCCGAGATCATCGCAGACCTTTGGGACCAACTGGTCGAAGCGTCCATCGCCTACGAAATGGTGGAATACGACCGCATCCGAGGCTAACGGGCGCGCGGATTCCCCAAGGCCGAGAGCACTCCACGCAGGGTTCGGACCTCCAGATGGTTCCAGCCCGGCTTGGTCAACAGGTTGCGCAGCGTCCGCTTGGTCGCTGGGGCGCGATCCGGCGGGAAGAAATAACCCGCGCCTTCGAGCAGCGTCTCGAACTGCTCGATCATCCCCTCCAGCTCCGCCTGCGGCGCCGGTTCGCCCAGATCGACCACAGTGGGCTGCTCCAGGGACGCGCGCTTCGACCATTCATAGGCGCACAAAATCACCGCCTGCGCCAGATTGAGCGATCCGAATTCGGGATTGATCGGCACGGTCAGAATCTTGCGCGCCAGCGCCACGTCCTCGGTCTCCAGCCCGGACCGCTCCGGCCCGAACACATAGGCCGACCGCCCGGTGGCGGCATGAATTTCCCGTGCGGCCTCATCCGGGGTCACGACCGGTTTGGTCACGCCCCGTTTGCGCACCGTCGTCGCATAGACATGCGCGCAATCGGCCACCGCATCGGCCAGGCTTTCGAAGACGACGGCTTTGTCCAGCACGATATCCGCGCCAGCCGCAGACGGTCCCGCATCTGGATTGGGCCAGCCATCCCGAGGAGACACCAGCCGCATCTCGGTCAGCCCGAAATTCAGCATCGCCCGCGCCGCCTTGCCGATATTCTCGCCAAGCTGCGGCCGGACCAGAACGATGACGGGAGGAGGGGAGGTCACGGCCTCACTCACTCCCGACTTCCTTCACGGTCGAGGCGAAATCCTCGAAATCGCGGGCGTCGGTGAAGTCCTTATAGACGCTGGCGAAGCGGATATAGGACACGCTGTCGAGGCGTTTCAGTCCCTCCATCACCATCTCGCCAATCGCCCGCGCCGGGACTTCGCCGTCGCCGCTGGTTTCCAACTGCCGCTGGATGCCGGAAATCAGCTTTTCCAGACGGCTGGGGTCGATGGGCCGCTTCCGACAGGCGATCCCGATGGAGCGCGCCAGCTTGTCGCGATCAAAGGCTTCCTTGCGCCCCTCGCTCTTCACCACCCAGATGTCGCGGAGTTGTATCCGCTCGAAAGTGGTGAAGCGCGCGCCACAGGCTTCGCACTGACGCCGACGGCGAATGGCGGCGCCATCCTCCGTCGGGCGGCTGTCCTTTACCTGACTGTCGTCATGAGCGCAGAAGGGGCAACGCAAGGCTTTTCTTACCCTTCGTAGATCGGGAAACGGGCGCAGAGGGCCGAGACGCGCTCACGCACATTGGCTTCCACGGCGGCGTCGCCATGTTCTCCATTGTCGCGCAGGCCTTCCAGAACGTCCGCGATCATGTCGCCAATAGCCTCGAACTCCGCCACGCCGAAGCCGCGCGTCGTACCGGCGGGCGAACCCACGCGAATGCCGCTGGTCTTGGTCGGCGGCAGCGGGTCGCCCGGCACGCCATTCTTGTTGCAGGTGATGAAGCTGCGTTCGAGAGCCTCGTCGGCATCCTTGCCCGAAATGCCGTAGGGGCGCAGGTCGATCAGCGCCAGATGCGTATCCGTGCCGCCCGACACCACGGCCAGGCCGCGCTGCTCCAGCTTGGCCGCCAGCGCCTTGGCGTTGGTGACGATGGCCTTGGCGTAGGTCTTGAATTCCGGACGCAGCGCCTCGCCGAAAGCGACTGCCTTGGCGGCGATGACGTGCATCAGCGGACCTCCCTGAAGGCCGGGGAACACCGCCGAATTGATCTTCTTGGAGATCGCCTCGTCATTGGTCAGAATCATGCCGCCGCGTGGACCGCGCAGCGTCTTGTGCGTGGTGGTGGTCACGACATGGGCATGGCCGAAGGGCGTCGGATGCTCGCCCCCGGCAACCAGACCGGCGAAATGCGCCATGTCGACCATGAACAGCGCCCCGACCTTGTCGGCAATGGCGCGGAAGCGGGCGAAGTCGATGTGGCGCGGATAGGCCGAACCGCCCGCGATGATGAGCGAGGGCTTGTTCTCCACCGCCATCGCCTCGACCACGTCATAGTCGATCAGGTGCGTGTCTTCGCGCACGCCGTACTGCACGGCATTGTACCACTTGCCCGACAGCGCCGGCTTGGCGCCGTGGGTCAAGTGGCCACCGGCGTCCAGCGACAGGCCCATGATCGTGTCGCCCGGCTTGGTCAGCGCCAGCATCACCGCACCGTTCGCCTGCGCGCCCGAATGCGGCTGCACATTGACGAAGCCGCAGTTGAACAGTTGCTTGGCGCGGTCGATGGCGAGCTGCTCGACCTCATCCGACGGCGCGCAGCCCTGATAGTAGCGCTTGCCCGGATAGCCTTCGGCATATTTGTTGGTGAAGACCGAACCCTGCGCCTCCAGCACCGCCTTCGAGACGATGTTTTCCGAAGCGATCAGTTCGATCTGGTTCTGCTCGCGCTTCAATTCCTTGGCGATGCCGCCAAAGACCGCCGGATCGGCATCGGCCAGGCTGCGCGTGAAATAGCCTTCCGAACGGATTTCGGACAGGGTGTCGAGGGTGGCTGTGCTCATGCAAAGTCTCCTTACAGCGCGGGCTGGGACAGTTTTTCGACGCGGCCAGCATGGCGGCCACCGCCGAATTCGGTGGAAAGGAAGGCGGTGACGCAGGCTTTGGCCATGTCCACGCCGATCAGGCGCGCGCCCAGGGCGAGGACATTGGCGTCATTATGTTCGCGGCTCAGCGCGGCCGACAGCGGCTCGGAAACCAGCGCGCAGCGGCAGGCGGGGTTGCGGTTGACGGCGATGGAAATGCCGATCCCCGATCCGCAGAGCGCAATGCCACGCTCGGCCGCGCCGAACGCCACCGCTGTCGCCAGTTTATAACCGAAGTCGGGATAGTCCACGCGATCCGCGGTCGCCGGACCCAGATCGTCGACCTCATGGCCTTCTGCGCGCAGCCAGTCTGCAAGTTCCGCCTTCAGATCGACGGCGGCATGGTCGGAAGCGAGTGCGATTTTCAACTGCCGGTTGTCCAATCACGAGAAAATTGATTCGTTCTGGCGCCTCATAGGAGGTGAACCGCGATATTGCCACACTCCAGCCGCCCGCCTATGGCCTGCTTCATGGCGGGCACGATTTTATCCCTGTTGATGCTGGCGGGCATGGCGCTGACCGGCGGCGGTATCCACGCCATTGTGAAAAGGGGCGACCGCAAGCGCGGCGTGCTGATGATCCTCGCGGGATTGGTCATGTTTGCCAATGTCGCCATCTCGGCTATCCCCGGCCCCGACCTGCCGGTGCTGGAAAACAGCCGCTAGGGCCGCCGCGCAACGGGCATTTTAGCCTGCGACTTTTCCCTCAGGGTTTCGCGGCCGGCAGGCGAAGCGCATCGTGCAGGAAACGGTCGGCGCGATCCAGCATCTGGCTGCGCACCTCGCCATCGACAAGTTGATGGTCCAGCCCCTTATATTCGACCAGTTCGACCGACTTACCCTTGCCCCGCAATCGGGACGCCATGAGGCGGGATTGGGCGACCGACACATTCTGATCGATATCCCCATGGAACATCAGAACCGGCGCGACAAAGGCATCGGCATGGCGCGCGGGCGAACCGGCCTGCGCCACTGTCGAGTCACCGAACAGCGCCTCCAGCGTGGCGGGGCTGTAATCGCCTTTCGCTTCCGTTTGCAGGTCGCCAATGTCCGTCACCGGCGCAATGGCGACGATTGCCTTGTAGAGCTGCGGATCGACGACAGCGGACTGGAGCGCCGCATAGCCCCCATAGGACCAACCGACGATGGCCAGTTGGGATGGCACTGCAATGCCCTGGCTCACCAGCCATTGTCCGGCGTCATCGATGTCGCCGACCGACTGCTGCCAGGATTTGAACCCGCTGCCGCCCAGCCATTCCGCGCCGAACCCCGTCGAACCACGGAAATTCGGCTGGAGCACGGCGTAGCCCTGATGGGCGAAAAACTGGGCGAGCCAGTCGAAACCCCATTCGTCCCGCGCCCAGGGTCCGCCATGAGGCATGACGATGGCCGGCAGTCCCTTGCCGTCGCTGCCTGCCGGGAGCGTCAGATAAGCGGGGATCATCTTGCCGTCCGACGCGGGATAGGCGACGGATTTGACCTCCGACAAAAGAGTGCCGTTCAGCGCCTCCTGAACCGGCGCGATCTCGGCCAATTTCCGGGTCTGCTTGTCAAACAGATAATATCTGCCGGGATCGACATCGCTGGTCGCCAGCAGGACGAGCTTGCTTTCATCTTCGCTGGCATCGACGAACGTGACCAGCGGCGCATTGGGCAGCACCTTGCCCAGCGCCGCCGCGAATTTCTTCAGTTCAGGATCGAACATCACCGACTGCCGCCGGTCCGTGACCCAACTGACGCCCACGACACGCCGGTGCCGCCCGATGCGGATCAGATCGTTGACGTCGACGCCCGGCCGTTCGAACAGCAGTTCCTTCTTCATGCTGCCGTCAAGACTGATCGTGTAGATGCCGTTCCGTCCATCCACCGTATCGCCGCCATAGACGACATCCAGATCGGGATCGACGGCATAGGCCTCGAACCCCGTCGCCACGATCCCCGACACCGATTGTGTCGAGAGCGGTAGCCATTCCCGCTCCCCCTTCTTGCGATAGAAATAATTGTAGCGATGGCCGCCATAGCCCAGGTTCGTCCTTGGGCGCGTAACCATGATGCGGACATTACCGTGTCCGTCGGTGATGTAGCTCACTGCATCGCCACGCGGCGGTTCCACCATCGTACGGGCCAGCGTGCGGATGTTCACCCGGTCCACGCCCAAGCCTTCGCGCTGATTGGAAATCATCCGGCCGGTGGACTTTTCCGCCACATAATAGCGGTCCATCAACACGCTGTCGGCACCATCCTTGCCCAGCCAGTCGATGATGTTCCCGCCGCCCAGAACGAAGCCCAATGCTTCGTCATTTCCGCGCGCGCTCAGGACCTTTAGGTCACTGCCGTCCGAATTGACGGCCAGCATGCGCGTCCATCCCATTTTTTCGCCATAGATGGCGCTGATCATATAGGCGTTGCAGGCCAAACGCGCATTGCCCGGCCAGGCGCAGTTGAACAGCCTGTCCTCCTTACCGTCCGACAGCAGGGCCGGCTTGGGCGCCGCACTTCCGTCGACCGGCGCCACCGACACGACCGAACCGCGTCCGGCCAGCGGCTCCACCAACGCGATCGATTTGCCGTCCGGGGAAATACTGACGTCGATAAGAGCGCGCGCGCCGAATGCCTTCGCCGCCTGGCTTTGCCCATGGGCCGGCATGGCCGACGCGGCCATAATCAAAAAGCCGAAATACTTCAGTTGCATGAAATCCCCCCTTGCGGGATCACGAATATATACGGCAGTAAAACTGTCAACGGCTCACGCTTGCAGCCCCCCGCGCACGATGCCATCATCCGCGCCAATTCCTGTCGAGGTTCCTGAAATGCGCCAGTCCTTCGCCAAGTTCACGCTGCCGCTGGTCGCTCTGTCCTGCGCCCTGTCCGCTGCCGCCGCTTCATCCGACAACGGCCCTTCCATCGACACGATGAAGGAGGTCGTGAAGGAAATTTCGTCCGACGCCTATGAAGGCCGTGCGCCGGGCACCGTGGGCGAGGAAAAGACCCTCGCCTATCTGGTGCAACGGTTCGAGGCGCTGGGCCTGAAGCCCGGCAACAAGGGCAGTTGGTTCCAGGATGTGCCGTTGGTGGAGATCGCGGCAAAGAATGTCTCGCCGCTGCGGTTCACTGGGGGCAAGAGCGCCGTTTCCGCCAATTACGGGCCCGACATGGTGATCGCCACCTATCGCACCGGCCAACCGCATATCGAGGTGAAGGACAGTCCCGTCGTCTTCGTCGGCTATGGCATCAATGCGCCGGAGAAGAAGTGGAACGACTATGCCGGCGTCGATGTGAAGGGCAAAACGGTCATCATTCTGGTGAACGATCCCGATTATCAATCGCCGACGCTCAGCGGCCCGTTCGGTGGCCGGGCGATGACCTATTATGGCCGCTGGACCTACAAGTTCGAGGAGGCCGCGCGGCAGGGCGCGGCGGCGGCGATCATCGTGCATGACACCGTGCCGGCCGCCTATGGCTGGAATGTCGTGCAATCGAGTTGGAGCGGCGCCCAGCATGTCGCGGACAGCACCAACGGCAATGCCGCCCAGTCCGCCGCCATTGGCTGGATACAGAAGGACAAGGCGGCCGCGCTGATGACGAGCGCCGGCCTCAACCTGGACACGCTGATGGCGGCGGCGAAGAAGCGCGGGTTCAAGGCGGTGCCGCTGAAGGGCGTGAAAGCCAGCGTCTCCTTCGACAACGCCATCCGCAAGCATAGCTCGAAAAATGTCGTCGCCCTGCTGCCGGGCAAGACGCGGCCGAATGAATATGTGCTCTATGCGGCACATTGGGATCATCTGGGCCATTGCGAAGCGGCGCCGGACGGCGACGACATCTGCAACGGCGCGATCGACAATGCGACTGGAACGGCGGCGCTGGTGGCGCTGGCCGAAGCCAATGTGCGGGCCGGTCCGACCGATCGCAGCCAGGTGTTCCTGGCCGTGACAGCGGAGGAATCGGGCCTTCTGGGGTCGGCTTATTATGGCAACCATCCCGTCTTCCCTTTGGGACAGACCGTGGGCGGGGTGAATATGGACGCGCTCAGCATGGCCGGGCTTGCGAAAAATGTGGTCGTGATCGGCAAGGGCAAATCACAGCTCGACGCCTATCTCGACCGGGCGCTCGCCGCGCAGAAGCGGGTGGCGAGCACCGAACCGACGCCCGAAAAGGGCTTCTACTATCGCTCAGATCATTTCAGCTTCGCCAAGCATGGCGTGCCGATGCTCTATTTCGAGGGCGGGCAGGATCTGGTGAAGGGCGGCCCGGCGGCAGGCGCCGCGGCGGCCAAGGATTATGAGGAACATCGCTATCACGGCCCCAAGGATGAATATGACCCGAAATGGGACTGGAGCGGGGTGAAAGCAGACCTGAAACTTTATTATGATGTCGGGCGGGCACTGGCCAACACCACCGACTGGCCCAATTGGGCGCCGGGCGACGAATTCCGCACCATCCGCGACCGGAGCCGGGCGGGGAAATAACCCCCCTTCCCTGTCAGCCATCGCCGACAAAAGAAAAAGCCCCGGATCGCTCCGGGGCTTTTTCCTTGTCTCTCTTGCACCGGGTCAGGCGGTCGCCAACCGCGCCATCTTGCTCAGCTTGTCGCCCGCGATCCGCATCATCGCCTTTTGCAGCTTTTCGAAAGCCCGCACCTCGATCTGGCGGACGCGTTCCCGCGACACGCCATACACCTGGCTCAGCTCCTCCAGCGTCTTCGGCTCTTCGGCCAGCCGGCGCTCGGCAAGAATATGCTTCTCGCGATCGTTGAGGTCGTCCATCGCCTCGACCAGCATGTCATGGCGCATTTCGCTTTCCTGCCGGTCAGCTACGCGCTCATCCTGAAGCGGATCGGTGTCCGCCAGCCAGTCCTGCCACTGACCTTCGCCATCCTCGCGCATCGGCACATTGAGCGACGTGTCGCCGCCCATCGCCATGCGACGGTTCATGGACACGACTTCCTCTTCCGTGACGCCCAGATCGGTCGCGATCTTCTTCACGTCATCGGGATGCAGGTCGCCATCCTCGAAAGCCTCGATATTGTTCTTCATCCGGCGCAGGTTGAAGAACAGCTTCTTCTGCGCGGCGGTGGTGCCCATTTTCACAAGGCTCCAGGACCGCAGGATGAATTCCTGGATCGAAGCGCGAATCCACCACATGGCGTAGGTCGCCAGGCGGAAGCCGCGATCCGGTTCGAATTTCTTAACGCCCTGCATCAGGCCGATATTGCCTTCGCTGATCAGTTCGCTGACGGGCAGGCCATAACCGCGATACCCCATGGCGATTTTCGCCACGAGACGCAGGTGCGAGGTCACGAGCTGCGCCGCAGCTTCGGAATCCGCATGCTCGGCATAGCGCTTCGCAAGCATATATTCCTGCTCGGGCGTCAGAATCGGAAATTTGCGGATTTCCGACAGATAGCGGTTGAGGCTGGCTTCACCGCCCAGCGCAGGAACCGCGGGGACATTGGTCTTTCCGGCCATGTCGTCACCTTTCCCTTTCATGCGCGGCGGAACCCAGAAGAGGCGTTCGAAGCGCCGTCGCAAACTTATCCAAACCTATACGTGAAGCTCGCTTAACAGTTCCTGCATATCGGCGGGAATCTGGCTGTCGAAGCTAAGGCTTTCACCCGTTACAGGATGTATGAACCCCAGCCTTTTCGCGTGCAATGCCTGCCTTTTGAAACCCAGCGTTTCCAGTATCGATTTGAAACCTTTTCTTTCTCTACCGTAAACCGGATCTCCGATCAAGGGGTGCCCCAGATGCGCCATATGGACGCGAACCTGATGCGTTCGCCCGGTTTCCAGCCTGCATTCGACCAAGGCCGCGCCCCGCAGCTTCTGCACGGTCCGGTAATGGGTCACGGCATGTTTGCCACGCCCTTCCCGATGAACGGCCATCTTCTTTCGATCGGCGTCGGAACGGCCGATCCACGTATCCACCATCCCCGCGCCCGGCTGCGGCACGCCATAGACGATCGCGGCATAAAGCCGGTCGATGCTATGGTCCTTGAACTGCTTCGACAGCCCTTCATGAGCACGGTCTGACTTGGCAACGACCAAGAGGCCGGAAGTATCCTTGTCGATGCGATGAACGATGCCGGGCCTTGCCACTCCGCCAATGCCGGACAGCTGCCCCTGGCAATGATGCAGCAGCGCGTTGACCAGTGTGCCGTCCAGATTGCCCGCCGCTGGGTGAACCACCAGCCCGGCCGGCTTGTCGATGACGATCAGTTCGGCATCCTCATGCACAATGGCGAGCGGAATGTCCTGCGCCACCGCTTCAGCCTCGACCGGGGGCGGCACGGCGATGGCGAAGGCCTGGCCCACCGCCACCTTCATGGAAGGATTGGGCGCACGGCCGGAGGTCATCACCTGCCCCTCGACGATCAGCGCCTTCAACCGCTCGCGCGACAGGTCGGGAACCAATTCGGCAAGCGCCTTGTCGAGCCGCATGCCATCCTGCGCCTCCCCTATCGTCGCTTCAATGATGGAAACCCCCGAAATCATTGCGTAGGGATGTAGGAATGAAGGCCAGAATTGCAAGAGGACTATTGGAACAAATCATGTCCGAAGCGGCAGCGGACGCGAATGAGGTCTGTGGCCTGCTCTTCGGGCAAGCAGACGGGATCGAGGCGATCCTGCCCGCCGCCAATGTCGCGCCCGACCCGACCCGTCATTTCGAGTTGGACCCCACGGTTCTGATCGCCGCTCACCGGGCGGCGCGGGATGGCGGGCCACAGATCGTCGGCCATTATCACTCCCATCCCGGCGGCACGGCGGCACCCTCCGCCACCGACGCTGCCTGCGCAGCGCCGGACGGCAGTTTGTGGCTGATCGTCGGGGGCGGCGCGGCGCGGCTGTGGGTCGCCACGGGACCGCGAGAAGATGCACGATTTGTTGAGGCTTTGCTCGATATCATGTGAAGGAAAGGCGGTGGGCCGGGCTTGCATCATGCGGCGGGGCAGCGCATTAGCCTTTCACGCCCTTTCCTTTCCCTTCTCCGGCGGCAGCGAACCTTCATGACCAATCCGACCGACAGCATCGAAACCGCCAGCATCGAAACCGGCGCCATCGAATTTGCCAGCCTGCTCTGCTCGCGTCTGTGCCACGATCTGCTCAGCCCTGTGGGCGCGCTCAACAACGGGCTTGAGCTGATGGCGGACGAGACGGACCCAGAAA
Source organism: Sphingobium estronivorans (assembly GCF_008692605.1). GTDB lineage: Bacteria > Pseudomonadota > Alphaproteobacteria > Sphingomonadales > Sphingomonadaceae > Sphingobium > Sphingobium estronivorans. The sequence continues at coordinate 93,952 of NZ_LFCT01000014.1, read as the reverse complement.
TGCGGCAGCGCTGCCTGGACCTGCTGGCGGACAGTGCCAAGACGTCGGCCAACAAGCTCAAATTCTTCCGTCTCGCCTTCGGATCGGCGGGCGGCTTCGGCGACGCGGTGCCGACGCACGAAGCCCGCGTCGCCATAGAGGGCATGTTCGCGGGCTCGGGCCGGGTGAAGATCGGCTGGCTGGTCGAGGAGGACATGCTCGACAAACTGCCGGCGAAGGTGCTGCTGAACCTCGCGCTGATCGCGGGCGATGCACTGGTCCGGGGCGGACAGCTCGACATCGGCGCAGAACGGCGGCCGGGCGTCACGGAAATCGTGGTGCGGGCGGAAGGACCCAAGCTGGTACTCGATCCCGATCTGCGTTCGGCGCTGGCGGGAACGCTGCCGCCAGAGGGACTGGCATCGCGCACTTCAGCCGCCTGGATGGTCCGCACGCTGGTCAGTAACGCAGGCGGGGAGATCGCCCTGTCCCCAGCGGGCGAACCGATGCTGCTCTTCGGCGCATCGATCCCGGACGCGCATTAACCCCCTTCGGATCGCGGTCAGTTCAGCCGCAAGCGCCGCGACCAAATCGGCGGCAGGCAAAGCGCGCGCCCGCGACATTCCGCCGTTGTCCACCCTTCGGACGTTCCCGACAATGGGCGACCTGCGGATTTTGAATGACGACCATTCTTCCCTATGAAAAAGGCCCGGCCGCTTTCGCGACCGAGCCCTTTTTCCAACAGTCCGAACGGATCAGAGGCTGTAGTACATGTCGAATTCGACCGGCGACGGCGCCATTTCCCAACGGTAAACTTCCGGCCACTTCAGTTCGAGATAAGCCTCGATCTGGTCCTTGGTGAACACGTCGCCCTTCAGCAGGAAGTCGTAGTCGGCGGCCAGCGAGTTCAGCGCTTCACGCAGCGAACCGCAGACGGTCGGCACCTGGCTCAGTTCTTCCGGCGGCAGGTCGTACAGGTTCTTGTCCATCGCGGAACCCGGGTGGATCTTGTTCTCGATGCCGTCGAGGCCGGCCATCAGCAGCGCGGCGTAGCACAGATAGGGGTTGGCCATCGCGTCGGGGAACCGGAATTCCACGCGCTTCGCCTTGGCGCCCGCGCCGTAGGGAATACGGCAGGAGGCCGAACGGTTGCGAGCCGAATAGGCCAGCAGAACCGGTGCTTCGAAGCCCGGCACCAGACGCTTGTAGCTGTTGGTGGTCGGGTTGGTGAACGCATTCAGGGCCTTGGCATGCTTGATGACGCCGCCGATGAAGTAGAGGCACATATCCGAGAGACCGGCATAGCCCTCACCCGCGAACAGCGGCTTGCCACCGTCCCAGATCGACATGTGGGTGTGCATGCCCGAACCGTTATCTTCAGCGATCGGCTTGGGCATGAAGGTCGCCGACTTGCCATAGGCCTGAGCGACGTTCCACACGACATACTTATAGATCTGCATGCGGTCGGCGGTCTGGACCAGCGTACCGAAGGTCAGGCCGAGTTCGTGCTGGGCAGCAGCCACCTCATGGTGGTGCTTGTCGCAGGGCAGGCCCATTTCGAGCATGGTGGTGACCATCTCGGCGCGGATGTCAGTGGCCGGATCGACCGGCGCAACCGGGAAATAGCCGCCCTTGGCGCGCGGACGGTGACCCATGTTGCCGCCTTCATATTCGCGGCCGGTGTTGGTCGGCAGTTCGATGTCGTCAATCTTGTAGAAGGACTCATTATAGGCCGAATTGAAGCGGACGTCGTCGAACATGAAGAATTCGGCTTCCGGCCCGACATAGATGGTGTCGCCGAAACCAGCCGACTTGACGAAGGCTTCCGCGCGCTTCGCGGTCGAACGCGGGTCGCGGGCATAAAGCTCACCGGTGTCGGGTTCCACGACGTCGCAGAACAGGATCAGCATCGGGGTGGCGCTGAACGGATCGACATAGACGGCGTCAAGGTCGGGCTTCAGGATCATGTCCGACTCGTTGATCGCCTTCCAGCCTTCGATCGACGAACCGTCGAACATCAGGCCCTGGCTCAGTTCATCCTCGCCCAGCACCGTCGAAACCATGGTCAGGTGCTGCCACTTGCCCTTGGGATCGGTGAAACGCAGATCGACCCATTCGATCTCCTTTTCCTCGATCATCTTCAGGATGTCTTTAGGCGTGTTGGCCATGTGAACTTGCCCTTCTTTCAAAAAATACCCCCCCGAAGGGGTGCGTTGATATGCGTCCGCCAGAACTGCAAGCCGGCGAGAACCTGTTGAAAATCAGATGGCGTCGCTGTCGCGTTCGCCGGTGCGGATGCGGACCGCCGCTTCGATATTGGAAATGAAGATCTTGCCGTCGCCGATGCGGCCAGTCTGCGCGGCGGAAGAGATCGCCTCCACCACCCGTTCGGCCAGCGAATCGTCGACGACCACCTCAAGCTTCACCTTGGGCAGGAAGTCGACCACATATTCGGCGCCGCGATAGAGTTCGGTGTGCCCTTTCTGGCGGCCAAAGCCTTTCGCCTCGGTAACGGTGATGCCCGACACGCCGACTTCATGAAGGGCCTCCTTCACTTCGTCGAGCTTGAACGGTTTGATGATCGCTTCGATCTTTTTCATCTTTAGTAACCCCAACCAAACGCGCGCTTCTCGGCGGAAGTGATTCCGCCCTTCGTTCCTGCCGAGTGACGATCACCATGCCCCCCAAAGGCACGCGCCGCCCATCGTCCTAATCAATTACCATGCCAAACGGCGAATCGCTGGAAACTGCTTTCCGCGATGCAGCAACTTTTGTCCATATTGCCCGGAATCCGGGCAATATCATGATCCATCGCCCATTTTTTGGGCAGGCCTGCGATATTCAGAGCGTATAGGGCGGCGCGTTGAGACCAGTGGGACTTTTCGTGAAGATTTCGCAGCCCGTCTCGGTGATGCCGATGCTATGTTCGAACTGCGCCGACAGCGTGCGATCGCGCGTCACCGCCGTCCAGCCGTCCTCCATCATCTTCACGCCGGGTTTGCCGATGTTGATCATCGGCTCAATGGTGAAGAACATGCCGGGGCGCAATTCCGGGCCGGTGCCGGGGCGACCGATATGAACCACCTCCGGGCTGTCGTGGAACACGCGGCCCAGGCCGTGGCCGCAAAAATCGCGGACGACGCCATAGCGATGCTTTTCGGCATGGCGCTGAATAGCATGGCCGATGTCGCCCAGATGATTGCCGGGCTTTGCTTGCTCAATGCCGAGCATCAAGCACTCATAGGTCACTTCGACCAACCGCCGGGCTTTGATGGAGGTCTCGCCGCAAATATACATGCGGCTGCTGTCGCCATGCCAGCCATCAACCAGCGGCGTCACGTCGATGTTGAGGATGTCGCCGTCCCTGAGCTTGTAATCGCCCGGAATGCCGTGACAGATGACATTGTTGAGCGAGATGCAGCAGCTATGCGTATAACCGCGATAGCCCAGCGTCGCGGGCACCCCGCCGCCGTCCAGCGTCATGCGGCGGACAATATCGTCCAGTTCGCCCGTGGTCACGCCCGGCACGACATGCGGCACCAGCGCGTCCAATATCTCCGCCGCCAGCCGCCCGGCCCTGCGCATGCCTTCGAAACCGGCCGCGTCATAGAGCTTGATCGCAGTCGAGCGGGAGATCGGCGCATCCGCCGTCATCGTCATATATTCGGTCATACACCGATTATAGGCGGAGACGCGCCATAATGCGAGGGGGGTCGCCTCCCGGACTAGGCATGGCGCGCGGCACAGGCTATGGCCTGCTCATGGCCGATCCCAACCGCATCTGGACCGCAGCGCTGGTCGTCATCGGCGACGAGATCTTGTCGGGCCGCACCCAGGACAAGAATGTCTCTCAGATCGCCACCTGGCTCAACGTGCAGGGCATCCGCCTGTGCGAAGTGCGCGTCGTGGCCGACGACAGCGATGCCATTGTGGAGGCGGTAAACACGCTGCGGGCGCGCAACGACTATCTGTTCACGACCGGTGGCATCGGGCCGACCCATGACGACATCACCGTCGATGCCATCGCCCGCGCACTGGGCGTCGAGGTGGAAATCCATGCCGAGGCGCGGGCAATGCTGTCGGGTTATTATGAGACGCGCGGCGGCCTGACCGATGCGCGGCTGCGCATGGCGCGGGTCCCGGCCGGATCGAGCCTGATCGAAAACCGCATGTCGGGCGCGCCCGGCATCAGGCACGGCAATATCTTCATCATGGCCGGCGTGCCGCATATCACCGCCGGAATGCTGGACAGCCTGACCGGCACACTGGAAGGCGGCCTGCCGGTGCTGTCGGCCAGCATCGGCTGCTGGGTCGCGGAAAGCGAGATCGCGGACCTGCTCGGCGCCACCGAGCGCGCGCATGAGGGATGCCAGATCGGCAGCTATCCCTTCTTTCGCGAGGGCCGGACAGGCGCCAATTTCGTGATCCGCTCGACCGATGGGGAAGCGCTGGACCGCTGCGTCGCCGATCTCAGCGCCGCGTTGGAACAAGGGGGTTGGCCTGCCGTGCCGGGCGGCATCTGATGTTCGCCACAGCGCGCGCTTGAACCGGCCGGAGATCGCGCTACCACAGCGCCATGCTCGCAAAGACTTCCGCTCCGCGCCGCCGCTCCCGCTGGATCAGCCTTCCTCTCAAGATTTTCGGCGGCTTCATTGCCCTCTCGCTGCTGATGGCGGTGATCTACCGCTTCGTGCCACCGCCGGTGACATGGACGATGATCTTCGACCCGCATGGCATCACCAAGGATTGGATGAGCCTGGACGAGATGGACCCCGACATGGCCCGCGCCGCCATCGCGGGGGAGGATAGCCGCTTTTGCAGCCATCATGGCTTCGACGCCGTCGCCATCGCCCAGGCCATGCGCCACAATGCCAGCGGTGGCCGCATCCGCGGCGGATCGACGATCAGCCAGCAGACAGCGAAAAATGTCTTCCTCTTCCAGGGCGGTGGCTTCCTGCGCAAGGGGCTCGAAGCCTGGTTCACCCTCCTTATCGAAACCATCTGGGGCAAGCGGCGGATCATGGAAGTGTATCTCAACGTCGCGGAGACGGGTATCGGCACCTATGGCGCCAATGCGGGCGCGCTACGCTATTTCCACCATGATGCGAGCCGCCTCTCCCGCCCGGAAGCAGCCCGGCTCGCCGCCGTACTGCCCCTGCCAAAAAAGCGCGAAGCGATCGATCCCCACGGCTTCACCCGTCACTACGGCAACAGCATCGCCGCCCGCATCGGCATCGTCCAGCGCGATGGACTGGATCGCTGCCTGAAATGAGGCCGACGGGTTGGGATCGGCGAAGACGGTGTAGCGATACAGCGAGGTTGCCTGCGAAGAGGTGGCCGCCGCATTGTCCTTCACATCCTGTCAGCTATAGGCGGCGCTGATCGCCAGACCGAAATTGAACGACTTGTCGAAACGCACGGTACCGGCATAGGAACGGCCCTTGTCGAAATTGGTTAGGATAATGTCGGATAGCGCGGTGCCGTCGATTGAGATGTAGCGCGGACGGCCAGCGGTCCTGCAGGCCGAGGGCATAGCTCATATAATGGAAGTTGACCGCCGCGTCGCTGGGATTGCCGGTGTTGGCATTGCTGTAGACGAAATTGGCCGCATGCTTGTTCTGGAATCCGTCAATCGTATCGAAGGTCCAGGCCCCCGCATTGCCGTGACACAGAGCGGCGTCGCCGCCGAAACCGCTGAGAATTCGAATTATCTATTCGATTTAATTCATTTTTTCGTGATGCAGGAATTTTACAGTAATATAATTTTGCGCCGCAAAATTTTGTGCGATGGCACAACATAGCAAAAAGGGCCGACGAATTTCGCCGGCCCTTTTATTTCTAATGCTTAATGAGTTCCGGTCAGGCGGCGTCTTCGGCCCGCTTGTCCTTTTCGCTGAATACGCGAATTGGTTCCTTGCTCCCGGCCACCACATCCTTGTCGACCACGACTTCGCCCACACCTTCCATCGAAGGCAGATCGAACATGGTATCCAGCAAGATCGCCTCCAGGATCGAACGCAGGCCGCGAGCGCCCGTTTTGCGCTCGATCGCCTTCTTGGCGATCGCGGTCAACGCATCATCGGTAAAGCTCAGTTCGACATTTTCCATGTCGAACAACTTCGCATATTGCTTCACCAGCGCATTTTTCGGCTCGACCAGGATTTTGACCAGCGCGGTCACATCCAGATCTTCCAGCGTCGCGATCACCGGCAGGCGACCGACAAATTCGGGGATCAAACCGAATTTCAGCAAATCCTCCGGCTCGCTCTGCCGCAGCAGTTCGCCGGTCTTGCGCTCCTCCGGTGCCGCCACATGCGCGCCGAAGCCGATCGACTTGGCTTCCAGACGGTCGCCGATGATCTTTTCCAGACCCGCAAACGCGCCGCCGCAGATGAACAGGATGTTGGTCGTGTCGACCTGAAGGAACTCTTGCTGCGGATGCTTGCGCCCGCCCTGCGGCGGAACCGAAGCGGTCGTTCCTTCCATCAGCTTGAGCAGCGCCTGCTGCACGCCCTCGCCCGAAACATCGCGGGTGATCGACGGATTTTCCGCCTTGCGGCTGATCTTGTCGATTTCGTCGATATAGACGATGCCGCGCTGCGCCTTCTCGACATTATAGTCGGACGCCTGAAGCAGCTTCAGGATGATATTCTCGACATCCTCGCCGACATAGCCCGCCTCGGTCAGCGTGGTGGCGTCAGCCATGGTGAAGGGCACGTCGAACGTCTTGGCCAGCGTCTGCGCCAGCAGCGTCTTGCCGCAGCCGGTCGGCCCGACGAGCAGGATGTTCGACTTGGCCAGTTCCACCTCGCCCGGCTTGGTACCGTGGTTGAGCCGCTTGTAATGGTTGTGGACAGCGACCGACAGGACGCGCTTCGCCCGGTTCTGGCCGATCACATAATCGTCCAGCACATCGCAGATTTCCTGCGGGGTCGGCACGCCGCCATCCTTCTTGCCGACGAGACCGCCCTTGGTCTCCTCGCGGATGATGTCGTTGCACAGTTCCACGCACTCATCGCAGATGAACACGGTCGGCCCCGCGATCAGCTTACGCACCTCATGCTGCGACTTGCCGCAGAAGGAGCAGTAAAGCGTGCTTTTAGAATCGGAGCCCGTAAGCTTAGTCATTCGCCAATCTCTCTTCCCTCTTTCAGGCGAACAGTCGCCCGCCCGAGGGATATGGTGGTCCTAGGATCATCCTAGACCGCGACGCGCCCGTTTCACAAGGGGAGAAAAGGGCGCGTGCGGTAAACCTCTGTTTTAGCCTTCGGTCGTTTCCGGCAGCGCCGGGCGGCGGTCGAACACTTCATCGACCAGACCGAACGCCTTGGCTTCCTCCGCCTCTAGGAAAGTGTCGCGGTCCATCGCCCGTTCCACTTCCTCCAGCGAACGGCCGGTATATTGAACATAGAGATTGTTCAGGCGGCTGCGGATTCGCAGGATCTCCTTCGCCTGGATCTCGATGTCGGAGGCCATGCCCTGCGCGCCGCCCGAAGGCTGATGCACCATGATGCGCGCGTTGCTGAGCGCGATGCGCTTCCCCGGCTCCCCGGCGGCGAGCAGGAAACTGCCCATCGAAGCCGCCTGGCCGATGCAGACCGTGCCGACCTGCGGACGGATATATTTCATCGTATCGTGGATCGCCATGCCGGACGTCACCACGCCGCCGGGCGAGTTGATGTACATCCAGATGTCCTTCTTCGGGTTTTCCGACTCAAGGAACAGCAACTGGGCGACGATCAGCGAGGCCATGTGATCCTCGACCTGCCCGGTCACGAAGATGATCCGCTCGCGCAACAGGCGTGAATAAATATCGAAGCTGCGCTCGCCCCGGTTCGACTGTTCGATGACGATGGGGACCAGAGCGGCCATGGGATCGGACATGATATCGGTCATTTTGCTCTTTCAGGGTGTTGCTTTTGCCCAACCCTACATCGGGACAAAAGACAGATCGTTCAAGGGGTCGCGTGAAACGCTAGGGTCCGGTCAGTCGCGCCGGGCAAAATCGGCCGGCGCCTTGAAGGCCAGATAGGCAAGCCGCCGGACCTCCCGCCGCCCGCGCACGACGGTATCGAGGATCAGCCCGCACATTCCCGAAAGCGTGGCGAGAATCATGAGGCCGGTCACCAATATGGCCGTGGGAAAGCGCGGCACCAGACCGGTTTGCATATAGGTCAGGATCAGCGGCGCCGCCAGAACCAGCCCCGCCGCCGCCAGCAATGCGGCGATCAGTCCGAAGAACAGGATCGGCCGCTCGATACGGTAAAGGGTGATGATCGTCCGCAGGATGCGCCAGCCGTCACGATAGGTGCTGAGCTTGCTCACCGAGCCTTCCGGCCGCGCGCCATAAGCGGTGACGACCTCCGCCACGGGCATGGCAAGTTCCAGCGCGTGAACGCTGATTTCCGTCTCGATCTCGAAACCGGCGGAAAGAACGGGGAAGCTCTTCACGAAACGCCGGGAAAAGACGCGGTAGCCCGAAAGAATATCGGTGAAACTGCGCCCGAACAGCTGCTTCAACAAGCTGGTCAGCGCCCAGTTGCCGAAACGATGCCCCCGCCGATAGGCCTCTTCGATCTCGCTCTTGCGCGAACCGACGACCATGTCGAGATTGTCGCCCAGCATGGCCGCGACCATCCTGGGCGCGGCGGCGGCCTCATAGGTCGCGTCACCATCGGCCATGATATAGATGTCCGCATCCACATCCGCGAACATGCGGCGCACGACATGGCCCTTGCCCTGTTGCGAAACGCGACGAACAACGGCCCCTGCCCCGGCCGCCAGTTCGCGGCTGCCGTCAGTGCTGTTATTGTCGAAGACGTAGATTTCCGCCGAAGGCAGCGCGCGACGGAAATCCTGCACCGTCTGCACGATGGCGCCCGCTTCATTATAGCAGGGCAGAATGACCGCGATCCGCGGCGCGGCAATCCCCATCCCGCTGTCCACTGCCGGAAATTCCTTCATCGACCACAAACCTTTTTGGCGCCCTGCCCCCTGTCGACATGAACGGACCTGATTAATATTTCGTCTGCCATGCCAGAACCGAAATGAAAAGCGCGGGAATATGAAAAGCGCCCGGGCTTCCTGACGAAGCCGGGCGCTTATCCAGTCAGACCGAAAGGGTCTTATTCAGCCTTGGCGGCAGCCTTCTTGGCAGGAGCCTTCTTGGCCTTGGGCTTGTCCTCGGCCGCAGCGTCCTCAGCAACGGTCTCGCTCTTCTTGGCGGCCGCCTTCTTGGCCGGGGCCTTTTTGGCGGGCGCCTCTTCGGCAACTTCCGCTTCAGCAGCCGGAGCGGCGTCGTCCGCCTCTACCTTCTTCTTGGCAGCAGCCTTCTTCGCCTTGGGCTTCTCGTCATGATCATGATCGTGACCGCAACCCGGGCCATGGACGTGCGGCTTCAGATCGCCATCTTCGGCTTCGATAGCGGCTTCCAGCTCTTCACGGCTGACGGCGCGGTCGGTGATCTCGGCCTTGTCGAACAGGAAGTCGACAACCTTGTCCTCATAGAGCGGCGCGCGCAGCTGGGCGGCGGCCATCGGGTCCTGACGGACATACTGCACGAAGCGCTCGCGATCCTGGGGGCTGTACTGCTGGGCAGCCTGCATGATCAGGCGGTTCATTTCCTGTTCCGACACGACCACGCCATTCGCCTGACCGATTTCCGACAGCAACAGGCCCAGGCGGACGCGGCGCACGGCGATACCGCGATAATCTTCCTTTTCCGCTTCCATTTCGGCCAGCGCCGCTTCCGGATCTTCCTCATGCCCGGCTTCATGCTGAAGCTGCGCCCAGATCTGGTTGAACTCGGCTTCCACCATGCTCGGCGGCACGTCGAAATCGTGCGAAGCGGCGAGCTGGTCGAGCAGCTTGCGCTTCATATAGGTGCGGGTCAGGCCATTATGTTCCTGCTCGATCTGGCCCTTCAGCAGTTCCTTGAGCTTGTCCAGACCTTCCAGACCCAGCGACTTGGCGAAATCATCGTCCAGCTTGGGCTTGTCGGCGTTCAGGATCGCCTTGACGGTGATGTCGAAGGTCGCTTCCTTGCCGGCGAGGTGCGCCGCGCCATAATCTTCGGGGAAGGTCACGGCGATGACCTTTTCCTCACCCTTCTTGACCCCGGCCAGCTGCTCTTCGAAGCCGGGAATGAACTGGCCTGCGCCGATCTTCAGCTTCACATCTTCGGCCGAGCCGCCTTCAAAGGCTTCGCCGTCGATCTTGCCGACGAAATCGATGGACAGCGTGTCGCCGTCCTTCGCCTTGTGGCTGGCGGCATGCTCTTCCAGAGCGCCCTGCTGGGTCGCGATGCGGCCGGCGGCTTCATCCACCTGGGCGTCGGCGACTTCGACGGTAAGGCGCTCCAGCTTCAGGCCTTCGACGCTCGGCGCGGCGATTTCGGGCAGCACCTCCAGCGCAACCTTGATCTCGGCATCCTTGCCGAATTCAAAGCCTTCATCCAGTTCGACGGACGGCTGCATCGCGGGACGCAGCTTGTTGTCGGCGATCAGCTTCTGGATGCTGTCCTGAATCGAGCTGTTCAGCGCGTCGCGCTGCAACGATTCGCCGTGCATCTTCTTGACGAGGTTGGCGGGCACCTTGCCAGGACGAAAGCCGGGCATGCGAACCTGCGGCGCGATCGCGGCCACTTCCTTTTCCACGCGGGCGTCGATGTCCTTCGACGTGATGGTCACGGTGTAGGCGCGCTTCAGCCCCTCGTTCAACGTCTCAACAGTCTGCATCTCTTCTCTCAAACGCTTTCTTCAGCTGAATTTCGTTGGCGCCTGCGCATCCATCAGTCTGGCGCACTGGTGCGGGCGAAGGGACTCGAACCCCCACATCTTGCGATACCAGAACCTAAATCTGGCGCGTCTACCAATTTCGCCACGCCCGCATCGGTCGCCGGTCGGCGCGGCATAGAGAAAAGCGTGCCCCGAAGCAAGGGCCGAGGGTCAAGCCTGTGGACAACCGGTGGATAACTCGCTTCGGAACCCTGCCGCAAGCCGCGCGTACCTCTTTAAAGAGGAGAAACAGCCATGGCCACCCAACCCGCTCCCACCCCCGACGGCGTACCGCCGCCCGACATCATCGAGCCGCAGTCCCCCCCGGAAACCCCGGCCCCCGCGACGCCCGAAGAGACGCCCGCCAATGAGCCGCCGGAAATCGTGCCGGCCAGGCCCGATTTCGATCAGCCCGACCGCGCTCCCCCGGAACTTCCGCCCCGCTGATCGACATCGGCTGAAATGCACCGCTGAAGCGATTCGGATCATGCGACGTCAGGGCCTCCGCGCGAACCTTCGCGCATGGCCCGTCATGCCAGCAAATCCCGAACCAATGCTGGCACCAATTCGCTCGCCGGTCCCATGCGGCTTTCCTCGAAATAGAAACTCCCGGCCGAAGGCTCCAGATTAAGCTCCAGCGTCCGCGCCCCTGCATGAAGCGCCGTCTGTACGAACCCCGCCGCTGGATAGACCGCCCCGGAGGTTCCCACGGACACGAACAGGTCGGCCCGCCGCAAAGCCGCGTCGATGGCATCCATCTCGTAGGGCATTTCACCGAAAAACACGATGTCCGGCCGCAAATGGGGGCGCCCGCACGCATCGCAAACGGACGCCGGCGGCAAGCTTTCCATCCAGCGGATCGCCTTTCCGCAAGCCGCGCAAAGCGCCGACTGCAATTCCCCATGCATGTGGATGAGCCGTTTGGCGCCCGCCCGCTCATGCAGGTCGTCGACATTCTGCGTAACGATCAGCAATTCTCCCGGCCACTGCGCGTCCAGAGCTGCCAGTGCCTCATGCGCGGCATTGGGCGTCACCTCCGCCAGCTTCGCCCGCCGCTCGTCATAGAAGCGGTGCACCAGCGCCGCATCGCGCGCCAGGGCTTCGGGCGTGCAGACATCCTCGACCCGATGTCCTTCCCACAGCCCGTCCGGCCCGCGAAAGGTCGCAAGGCCGCTCTCGGCGGAGATTCCCGCGCCGGTCAGGATCACGATGTTGCGAATGTCGTCCATCCTTGCCTCTCTAGCCGTTCGCCAAGGGATGACAAAGCCCCCCCGCTCTGGCATCGGCCAGCGGGACACAAGAAGGAAAGAACCATGACCAGCATCGGCATTTTCGGGGCAGCAGGCCGCATGGGGCGCGCCATTGCGCAGATCGCGCAGGAAGCCGGGCTGAACATCGCCGGAGGCACCGATCGCAGCGCCGAGGGCGAACTGGCTCCCGGCATCGCCATCACGACCGACCCGCTCGCGCTGGCGGAGGCGAGCGACGTGCTGATCGACTTTTCCGTGCCCGGCGCGCTGTCACCCCATCTCGATGCCTGCATCGCCGCGCAGAAGCCGGTCCTGATCGGCACCACCGGACTTGAATCCGCGCATCACGCCCTGATCGACGAGGCCGCCAGGCATATCCCGATCCTCCAGACCGGCAACACCTCGCTTGGCGTCAACCTGCTCGCGGCGCTGGTGGAGCAGGCCGCCTCGCGCCTGGGCGACGATTGGGACATTGAGATCGTCGAGATGCACCATCGCCACAAGGTCGACGCGCCATCCGGCACTGCGCTGCTGCTGGGCGAAGCTGCGGCGCGCGGGCGCGGCATCACCCTTGCCGATCATAGCGAACGGGGCCGCGACGGCATCACCGGCGCACGGGCCAAGGGCGCCATCGGTTTCGCGGCATTGCGCGGCGGTTCGGTTGCCGGCGACCATCAGGTGATATTCGCCGCCGAAGGCGAGCGGATCGAGATCGGCCATCGCGCCGAAAGCCGCATCATCTTCGCACGCGGCGCCGTGAAGGGCGCGCAATGGCTGATCGGCCAGCCCATCGGCCGCTATGACATGAAGGGCGTTCTGGGCCTCTAAGCGCGTGAAAAAGGACCAGATCTTCGAATTTTTCAGCCGCCTTGCCGAAGCCAACCCGGCTCCGCGCACGGAACTGGAATATGGCAATGACTATCAGCTTCTGGTCGCGGTCGTGTTGTCGGCGCAGGCGACCGATGTCGGCGTCAACAAGGCGACCCGCGCCCTGTTCCGCGACGTCCACACGCCGCAGCAGATGGTGGACCTGGGTGAAGAGGGCCTGAAACAGCATATCAAAACCATCGGCCTGTTCAATGCGAAGGCAAAGAACGTCATCGCCCTGTCGGAAATCCTGGTCCGCGATTTTCATGGAGAAGTGCCGCAGGATCGCGACATATTGACCACCCTGCCCGGCGTCGGGCGCAAGACCGCCAATGTCGTCGTCAACACCGCCTTCGGGCAGGAGGCATTCGCGGTCGACACCCATATTTTCCGCGTCGGCAACCGTACCGGCCTTGCGCCCGGCAAGACACCGCTGGCGGTGGAACTGAAACTGGAAAAGCGCGTCCCCGGCCCCTTCCGCCGCGATGCGCATCACTGGCTGATCCTGCATGGCCGCTATGTGTGCAAGGCGCGCAAGCCCGAATGCTGGCGCTGCATCGTGGCTGACCTCTGCCGCTTCAAGCCCAAGACGCCGGCTCCCGGAACGCCGAACTGATTATCGTGCGGTTCAGGCAAACGATGCTAGACGGAGCGAAATAACGGATGAAGCGTTAGCGCGTCGTCATCCCTATAGTTATAAGGAGAGACATCATGTCCACCCATCGCACCCATCGGCTCGCGCTGGTCATGGCACTGGCATGCGTTGCGGGCCCAGCGCTTGCCAAGTCCGCGCCCGATAATCTCGTACCCGTCGGCAAGCCGGTCGACTGCGTCCAGATCACGTCGATTCGGTCCACCGACGTCCGCGACGACCGCACCATCGATTTCATCATGAATGGCAGACAGGTCTACAGGAACACGCTGCCCGACAGCTGCCCCAGCCTGGGCTTCGAAAAGCGCTTCATGTACAAGACCAGCCTGTCGCAACTCTGCTCGGTCGACATCATCACGGTCCTCTACCAGACCAACGGATTGCAGCGCGGAGCCAGTTGCGGCCTTGGCAAATTCCAGCCGATGCAGAAAATGGCGAAATAAGATTGGCCTGAGGTGATTTTGGTGCTGGCGCGAGCGATTGGGCTTTGCTAAGCGGCCCTTCGCAGTAGCGATACGCACCCATAGCTCAGCTGGATAGAGCGTTGCCCTCCGAAGGCAAAGGCCAGAGGTTCGAATCCTCTTGGGTGCGCCATTTTTAAATGGCCCCGAACAATCGCCCTTCCAGCCCAAGCAGATATTGCTTGGCCTTCAGACCCCCTGCAAAGCCGGTCAGCGCTCCATTGGTGCCAACGACCCGATGGCAAGGCGCGATGATCGAAATGGGATTGCGGCCATTCGCCGCACCCACGGCTCGGCAGGCGGACGGCTTTCCGATCTGTCTCGCAACATCGGCATAGCTGCGCGTTTCGCCATAGGGGATGGTCAGCAGAGCTTCCCAGACGCGCCGCTGAAAATCGGTGCCCTTGAAATCGAGCGGCAGGTCAAACGCGGTCCGCTGCCCGGCGAAATATTCGCTTAGCTGCCGTCCTGCCTCACCGAGCACGGGATGCGCACAGGACTCGATCCGCGGTTCCAACCTGACTCGTCCGGCATCGTCATTTTCCCAAAGGACCGCCGCCAGCCCCTTTTCGCTCGCCACCAGCGTCAGGTCGCCGACCGGCGACGCGATCATTCTATATGCGTAGCTCATGTCCTATCCTTTCCACCATTGCTGGCGTGAACCATAGGGCACGGCAGACGAACTGCCTTCCCGCAGCTTGCGGTCAAAGATTAACGGAGGCCGCCGCCCATGGCACGATACAGTTCGACCATGTTCGTCGCCCGCGTCAACCGCGTCGCGAACAGGCTCTGTTCCGCATTATAAAGCGTCCGCTGCGCGTCCAGCGTCGTCAGGAAAGCGTCGATCCCTGCCCGGAACCGCGCCTCCGACAGGCGATAGCCAACGCGCGCGGAGTCCCGCAGCGAAGTCTGGGCCTCCAGTTGCGCCGTCATCGTGCCGCGCCGGGCGAGCGCATCGGCGACCTCCCGAAAGCCGGTCTGAACGCTCTTTTCATAGGTTGCGACCATCGCGTCATAGGTCGCCCGCGCGTAGCGCAGATTGCCCTGATTGCGCCCGAAATCGAAGATGGGCAGGCTCGCCGATGGCGCCACCGACCAGTTTTCGCTGCCCGACTTGAACAGGTTGGAAAGGCCGAGGCTCAACGTCCCGAAAGCCGCCGTCAGCGAGATTTTGGGGAAGAAGGCCGCCCGCGCCGCGCCGATATTGGCATTGGCCGCCAATAATTGATGCTCCGCCGCCATGATGTCCGGCCGCCGGAGCAAAGTCGTGGAAGGAAGGTCGGCCGGCAGATTGGCCAGCGTCACATCCTCCTCCGGCATCGCCATCGGCAGATCGTCCGCCGGCACCGTCGTTCCAGCCAGCAGGTTCAACGCATTCTGGTCCTGCGCGACCAGCGTCGTCGCCTGGGCGATGTCGGACCGGGCCTGATCGTAACTGGTCTGCGCCTGTCTCACCTCCAGTTCCGAAGCGATCCCCTTTGCAAAGCGCGCCCTGGTGAGGTCCAGCGTCTGGCCGAAGGCTTTTTCCAGATCGCGGGCGATCTTCAATCGCTCCTGATCCGCCGCCATGCTGAGCCACGCATTGGCCACTTCCGCGATCAGCGCGGTCTGCGCCGCGTTCCGGTTCTCGACCGACGCGAAATATTGCTCCTGCGCCGCCTTGCTCAGATTGCGTACCCGCCCGAACAGGTCGATTTCCCAGGCCGACACGCCAACCGAAGCGGAATAGATGTCGGTTCGCCCCGACCCCGCCTGGGAAAAGGGCGAGTCCTGATAGGTCGCGCTGCCATTGGCGCCAAGGGTCGGGAATATGTCCGCCCGCCGCACCTTATATTGCGCCCGCGCCTGCTCGACATTGGCGAGCGCCACGCGCAGGTCGCGATTATTGGCGAGCGACGTCTCGATCACCCGGCCAAGGCGCGGATCGACGAAGAAATCCTTCCACGCCGTATCCGCCGGGACGATCGCCTGCCCCTGCGCCCCGGCATAGGCCGGACCCTGCGGACTGGCCTCGGGAACAGGCAGCGCGGGCCGGACATATTTGGGCGCCATGTCGCACGCGGCGAGCGTCAGGGCCAAAGCAGCGGCCGGGAAGAGCTTGATCTTGTTCATTGTCCTTTAAGCCTCCTGCGGCGCCAGCGGAGCGCTATCCTCGTGTCCGGTTTCATCCTTGCCATGATGTTCGCGGAACAACCGCTTCACCACGGTGAAGAATACCGGCACGAAGAAGATCGCGAGTATCGTTGCGGACAGCATGCCGCCGACGACCGCCCAGCCGATGGCGTTCTGACCACCCGCCCCGGCGCCCTTCGCCACCGCCAGCGGAACCACGCCGAAGACGAAGGCTAAGCTGGTCATCAGGATCGGCCGCAGGCGCAGCTTACCCGCCTCCAGCGCCGCCTTTGCCGGTGACAGTCCCTCACGCATCTTTCCTTCGGCGAATTCGACGATCAGGATCGCGTTCTTGGCCGACACACCGATGGTCGTGATCAGACCCACCTGCAAATAAATGTCGTTGTTCAGACCCACCAGCGTCGCCGCGATCACCGCGCCCAACACGCCCAGCGGCACCACCAGCATCACCGCGATCGGCACCGACCAGCTTTCATACAAAGCCGCGAGACACAGGAACACGATCAGCATCGACAGCGCATAAAGCGCCGGCGCCTGCCCGCCCGAGGTCTGCTCCTCATAGGAAATGCCGTTCCATTCATAGCCGACGCCCGTCGGCAGCTTGCCCGCCAGTTCCTCCATGGCCTTCATCGCGTCGCCTGTCGAAACGCCCGGCGCGGGCGCGCCCATGATCTGCATGGAAGGCACACCGTTGAACCGTTCCAGCTTGGCCGGGCCATAAATCCATTGCGTCGTCGCGAAGGAGGAGATCGGCGCCATCGCGCCGCTGCTGCCCCGCACATGCAGCGCGCCGATCGATTCAGGCGTCGTGCGGAAGGGCGCATCGGCCTGCACGAAGACGCGCTTCACGCGCTCGCGGTCGATGAAGTCGTTGACGTAACTGCTGCCCATCGCCGTGCTGATCGTGTCGTTGATGTCGGCCTGCGCGATCCCCAGCGCGCCCGCCGCCGCCTGATCGACGTTCAGCTTGAGTTGCGGCGTATCGTCCAGCCCGTTGGGCCGCACCTGCGCCAAGCGCTTGTCGGCCGCCGCCATGCCCAGCAACTGGTTGCGCGCCGCCACCATCTTGTCATGCCCCAGCCCGCCTCGATCCACGAGCTGGAAGTCGAAGCCGGTCGCGTTGCCCAGTTCCTGCACCGCGGGCGGCACGAAGGCGATTGCCATGCCGGCGGAAATCTTGCGGAAGGCCTGGTTGGCGCGCAGGGCAACGGCGGAAGCCTTGTTATCGGCGCCCTTTCGCACCGACCAGTCCTTCAATCGCGTAAAGATGATGCCGACATTCTGGCCCTGCCCCACGAAACCGAAGCCGGAAATGGTGAAGACCGCTGCGACATTCTTCTTCTCGTCGATCAGATAATGGTCGCGCACCTTGGCCAGCGTCCGCTCGGTTTCCTCCAGCGTCGATCCGGTCGGCAGGGATATCTGATTGATGATGATCCCCTGATCCTCATCGGGCAGGAACCCGCCCGGCAAGCGCAGGAAGATCAGCCCCATGCCGACGACGATCAGCGCATAGACCAGCATGGTCCGGCCCCAGCGCCGCTCGATCTTTTCCACCCTGTTGCCGTAGCGCACGACATTGCGGTCGAAGGTCCGGTTGAACCAGTCGAAGAAGCGGCCGAAGCGCGAGCCGAAAAAGCCCGTCCACTGATGGCTATGCCCCTTGGGCTGGAGGATCGTCGCACAGAGCGCCGGGGTCAGGATCAAGGCAACCATGACCGACAGCACCATCGAAGAGACGATGGTGATGGAGAACTGGCGGAAGATGACGCCCGTCGACCCGCCGAAGAACGCCATCGGCAGGAACACCGCCGACAGCACGAGACCGATGCCAACCAGCGCGCCGCTGATCTCGTCCATCGACTTTTTCGCGGCTTCCTTGGGGCTGAGGCCCTCTTCCTGGATGATGCGCTCGACATTCTCGACCACGACGATAGCATCGTCCACCAGCAGGCCGATGGCCAGCACCATGCCGAACAGAGTCAGCGTATTGATGGTGAAGCCCGCCGCGTAGAGGATGGCCAGCGAGCCCAGCAGCACCACCGGCACAGCAATGGTCGGGATCAGCGTGGCGCGCCAGTTCTGGAGGAACAGGAACATCACGACGAAGACCAGCAGGATCGCTTCGAACAGGGTATGGATGACCTGTTCCACCGACAATTTCACGAAGGTCGAATTATCGACTGGGAAGTCATATTTCACCCAGCCCGGAAAGGTCTTGGACAATTCGGCGACTCGGCTTTTGACGCCCTCCACCGTGTCCAGCGCATTGGCGCCGGGCGCCAGCTTGATGCCGAAACCCGCGGCAGGATGTCCGTTGAACCGCCCGCTGAAGCTGTAATTTTCCGAACCCAGTTCGACGCGCGCGACGTCGGACAGATGGACGACCGATCCGTCGCTGTTGCTGCGCAGCATGATCTGGCGGAACTGTTCCGGCGTTCGGAGGCGCGACTGGGCCGTGACCGTGGCGTTCAGCGCCTGCCCCTGGGGCGAGGGCGTGCCGCCGATCTGGCCCGCCGAAACCTGCGCATTCTGCGCCCGGATGGCCGCCTTCACATCGCCGGCGGTGATGCCCAGATTGGCCATCTTATAGGGGTCCAGCCACACGCGCATCGCATATTGCGCGCCCAGAAGCTGCGTATCGCCCACGCCGCCGACCCGGCTGATCGGGTCCTGAAGCGTCGAGGCGATGAAGTCGCCCGCATCCTGCTGGTCGTGGATGCCGTCATCGGCATAGACCGCCATCACCATCAGGAAGCTTGAGGTGGACTTGGTCACGCGCAGCCCCTGCTGCTGCACTTCCTGGGGCAGCAAGGGGGTCGCCTGCGCCAGCTTGTTCTGCACCTGCACCTGCGCGATGTCGGCGTCGGTGCCCTGCTCGAAGGTCAGGGTGATGTTCAGATTGCCGGCGGAATCGCTGCTCGACGAGAAATAGCGGAGATTGTCGATGCCCTTGAGCTGCTGTTCGATAATCTGCGTCGTCGTGCTTTCCAGCGTTTCCGCGTTCGCACCCGGATAGGTGGTGGAAATCGAAACGGAAGGCGGCGCGATTTCCGGGAATTGCGCCACGGCCAGCGACCGCAAGGCCAGCAGTCCCGCCAGCATGACGACAATGGCGATGACCCATGCGAAAATGGGCCGGTCGATAAAATAGCGGGCCATGGCTTATTTCGCCCCGCCATGCACCGGCGTCTGCGCGGTCGGCGCCTTGCCGGCCGTCACCTGCTGCGGCCTGCCGGGTTGAACCACCGTCCCGGGTCGCAGGTTGACCAGCCCTTCGACGATCAGCCTGTCTCCGGTCTTCAGCCCCTTGGTGACGATCCACTTGTCGCCCACCGGCCGGTCGGTCTCGACCTCGCGCACTTCCACCTTGTTGTCGGCGCCGACCACCATCGCGGTCGCCCGGCCGCGCGGATCGCGCGTGATGCCCTGTTGCGGCGCGAGGATGGCCCGCGTCCGCCGCCCTTCGATCAGCCTGGCGCGGACATACATGCCGGGCAGCAACAGGCCGTCCGGATTGGAGAAGGTCGCGCGCAGCGTCACCGCGCCGGAGCTGGGATCGACCGTCACTTCGGAAAATTGCAGCCGTCCCTCAATGGGGTAGACACTGCCGTTGGGCAGCAGCAACTGCACCCGCGCGCCCTGATCGATACTGACGCCACCAGCCTTCATCGCCTGCTTGAGATCGATGATCTGGGCCGCCGACTGGGTGACGTCGACACAGACCATGTCAGTCCGCTGGATCGTCGCCAGCGCATCCGCCTGCCCGGCCTGCACCAGCGCGCCCGGCGTGAACAGCGACCGCCCGATGCGACCTGAAATCGGCGCCCGGATGCGCGTGAAATTCTGGTTCACCTGCGCGGCCTGCACCGATGCGCGTTGCGCCGCGACATCGGCGCGCGCCTGTTGGGCCGAGGCGGCGGCATTATCCGCTTCCTGCCGGCTGACCGCATTGATGCCGACCAAATCCTTGTAGCGCTGCGCCTGCAGGGCGGTCGCGCGAATCGACGCCTGCGCCCTCGCCAACGCGCCCTGCGCCTGCCCCAGAGCGGCCCGATAAGGCGCGTCCTCAATCTCGTAGAGCAGTTGCCCAGCCTTTACATAGGCGCCTTCAGCAAACAGGCGACGGCGAATCACGCCATTGATCTGCGGTCTGACCTCTGCCGTTTCCACAGCGACGATGCGCCCGGGAAGTTCGTTCATCAATGGCGCGGATTCGACCTTCATCGTCACGACGCCCACTGCGGGCGGCGGCGGCGCAGGCTGCTGCTTTTCGCCGCAACCGCCCAGCGCCGCGATGGAAACGCAGGCCAGAAGCCCCACAACAATCCCTTTTTGCATCAGCCGATGCTCCATTTTCATGCTCGAGAATTTGGAATGAACGTTCATTCCGCTTGCACCGCAAGTACGAACATGCCACAATTTGTTCAAGAGTAAAAAGTCGAGGGACGAAATTTTGGTTGCAGTGCAACATGAGCGGAGCGGGAGGGAGCGCATTCTGGATGCAGCGCGCGACCTGTTTGCCGCTCATGGCTTTCACCAGACCGCAATGTCGGAACTGGCCGCCGCCGCCCAGGTTTCGGTCGGTCAGATCTATCGGCTGTTTAAAGGGAAGGAAGATATTATCGACGCCATCGCGGCCGCTGACACCGGCAAACGCGAGGCTCTGATCCGCAGCCTGCAAAAACGGCTGGAGGATGGCGAAATCGATGCGGAACGCACCTTCGAACTGCTGTTGCTGGAGGTGACGGACAACCCTCACGAGGCCCTGTCCTTCGACATATTGGCTGAAAGTTTCCGCAACCCTCGTGTCGGCAACAGCATTGGGGATATGTGCGTTCAGGCCCGCAAATCGCTTGGCGATATCGTTCGCACCGTCAATCCGAACCTGTCGGGCGAAATGTTGAGGGGTGCCGAGGAAGTCATCCTCGCCTGCATTTTCGGGCTGGGCCACCGCAGCCTGTCCGGACCTGAACTCAGCGCGGAACGCACCGCCCAACAGGCGGCCCATATGTTTGTCGCGGCGCTCCGCGCCATGGGCTGATCGGTCGGGCGCAGCTTCCCGTCATTTTATCGCATTGCAGCATAAAATCATGTGCGCCGCCGAAACCGGGGCGGTGACGGCGCATTTTGTCCTCAAACCTTTTTCGACAGGACATGATCATGATTTTCGGCACATCTTTCGACCGCAGCTATTTTGAAGCGCGGCTGGACCGCAACCGACAGTTGGCCGAACGTTCGCGCCATCCGGAAATCCGGGCGATCCATATGGAATATGTCCGCCTTTACAGCCAGATTCTGGAACAGAAAGGCTATGTCCCGGCCTGACGCCGGGACGCATTCGCTTATTTCGCCGCGACCCCTTCGGGCAGGACGACCGCCGACCAGCTTTTGCCCGGCACCAGATATTTGGCGGCCAGTTTCTGAATATCGGCAGCCGTCACCGTCAGCATGTCCTGCGACATCGTCTGCATCGCCTGCACATAACGCGCGTCATGCGTGGCGCCTTCCATCTGGTTCATCCAGAACGCGTTTCCAGTGCTGGCGCGCATCAGCAACTGCCGCATCGGCGCGACCGCGCGCTGCAACTCATCCTCGCTCACCGGATTCTTGGCGAGGTCCGCCGCCGTATCCTTCACCACGCCATAGAAATAGTTGATGCGATCCGGCCGAACCTGACTGGTCACGAGGATATATCCCCCGCTTTCATAGGAAAATGGCCAGTTATTCTGGACGCTGGGCGAATAGGCCGCACCCTCGGTCGAGCGCAATTTGTCGAACAGGCGATCGTTGAAGATCTGGGTCAGGATTTCGAGCTGCCGCGCCTCCTTCGTCAGCGTAAAGCCGCCCGCCGTAGGCCAAGCCATGACGGCCGCCGCTTGCTCCTTATCCCCCTTGTGCCGCAGGATGACGGGCGTTTCGACATGGGCCGGGAAACGCATCGCCTTGTTCGCCGCGGGGACTGGCACGTCGGGCCGCGGCGGCAGAGCGCCGAAAGTCGCCGCGACCGCCGCGATCGCGTCGTCCGCCTTTACCTGACCGAAAATCTGGATCTCGATCGGCCCCGAAGCCAGCAGCGGTTCCCATGTCGCGCGGAAAGCCTGCGGCGTCAGCCCGTCAATCTCCGCCCGCGACGGGGTGCGGAAGCGCACATCCTTGTCATGCAGCAACCAGT
This sequence comes from Sphingobium estronivorans, assembly GCF_008692605.1. Lineage (GTDB taxonomy): Bacteria > Pseudomonadota > Alphaproteobacteria > Sphingomonadales > Sphingomonadaceae > Sphingobium > Sphingobium estronivorans. Next base: position 71,660 of record NZ_LFCT01000014.1, on the reverse strand, counting down.
TGAGATCGCGCGCCAGCACGGAATCCGGCGCCCGCGCCATCGCGTCATAGGCCACCCCCGCCCCGGTCTTGACCCGGGCAATCGGGGCCGGGTCCCAACCGGGCGCAAACAGCTTGGTCGCGAAGAGCTGCAACTGGTCCTTATAATCCGCCGGGCGCGTCACCGCCTGCAATTCAAAGGCATCGTCGTCGATGGAGAAATCCATCCCCATGCGCCGCCCGTTGGTCAGGTCATCCAGTTCCCGCTGGCCCAATTTCCCGATCCCGCTGGCCACCAACGCATAGTCCGCCGCCCAGCCCGGCACCGGCTTGGTCGGTGAAAAAGCCTGCTGCCCATGACCGAAGCGGACGTTGATCCGCACCTTCTCCGTCTCGGCATCATTGGCGAAGAGGGTCAGTTTGACGCCATTGGAAAAGACGATGCTCTCCATCCCCGGCAGGCCGACCGGCGTGCGCGACACCACCTTGCCCGGCGCGCCCAGCCTGGGCAGGTCGGCCATGGTCACGACCTTGTCGCCCAGCCGCGCATTGGTCGCCGCCTTGACCGGCGCGGCGACCGCCGCCGCCAGTTTCGCATCGACGCCCGGCATCACCTTGCCGGTAATCAGCATCGCCCGGAATACGCCCGCCGAAAACAGCCGCCGCGTCGAATCCAATATTTTCTGCGGCGTCATCGCCGGCTTGCCCGAGCGGAAAATGTCGAGCGCCGCCTGCGGACTGACCGTGGTTTCGCGAATATCGACCGCACTTACCAGATCGCTCGCCTGCTTGGCCCCCGCTTCGGTATCGGCATTTTCGACCTGGATCGCGAACGCCGTGTCCATCTGGGCATATTCCCGGTCGATCTCGATCTGGCTCGGTGGCGTATCCTTCGCATCCTCGATGATAGCGCGGGCGTCGGACAGCGCCTTTTCCCAATTGTCGCCGGTCGGAACGATGGTGATGAAGGTACCGTCGGCCGAACGGCTGATGTCCTGCTGATCCGCGCTTGCCTGAAGGAAGCTGCCTCCGCCCCGCGCGGCCTGTTCCAGCCGGCGGTTGATGATCTGCAGGGCCAGCATGTCGGTCAGCTTGTCCTGATTGTAGACGATGGTGTCGGCATGCGGCTTCCACGGCCGCAGCCATGCCATGGTCAGGCCGGTGGGCGCACCCGGCTCCACCGTCACCCTGGTCGCGGGCGCCTTCGCATCCGGCTCCCCGAAATCGGGCAGCGGCGCGCCCTTGCCCGCTACTGTCCAGGACCCGAAATTATCCTTGAGAAGTTGCTCGGCCATCGCCGGATCGATGTCCCCCGCGATGGAAATCACCGCATTTTCCGGCCGATACCAGCGCTGGTGGAACGCTTCCATCTTGGCTGCGGTGACGGCGTTCAACGTCGCCACCGTGCCGATGGGGCTGTGATCTGCCAATGGTTGCCCTGCGAAGAAATGCTGCCGCGTGGCGTCGGAAATCCGCATCTGCGGCCCCTCGCCCTCGCGCCTTTCCGCCAGCACCACCGCCCGCTCGGCATTGACCGCGCTGTCCACGATATTGGGGTCGATCATCATCCCGGCGAGAATTTTCAGGCTCTCGCCCAGACTCGCCTGCGTCGCCTGCGGCAGGTCGAGCGCATAGGTCGTGCCGGTCGGCGTCGTCTGCGCATTGCTGTCGCTGCCGAAGGTGACGCCCAGCCGCTGCCAGATGCGCTTGGATTCGCCGTCGGGTACATGGCGGGAGCCGCGCATGCTCAGATGCTCCATGAAATGGGCGTAGCCCAGTTCATCGGGCTGCTCCATCAGCGATCCGGCATCGATCCGCAGCCTGATCGAAACCTGCCCCGGCGGCACGCCGTTGCGGCGGATCGCATAGCGTAGCCCATTGGACAGTTCGCCAAAGCGCCACGCCGGATCGATCGGCACATCGCTATTCTCATAGAGCCACGGCCTGACCTGCGCCTTGGTCGAACCCGGCGCCGTGGACGTCGTGACCGGGTCGGTTTTCGCAGCCAGCGGCGCGGAAACGCCCGACAACAGCAAAGCGAGGACGGACAGCGAAGCGGCAGAACGCCGGAAGGAAAAGCTCATGAGGCCATAGCCTAAAGAGATTTTCCTGAATGACCACTGACAAAGAGAAGGGCGGGAACGCGCCGTCCCGCCCTTCTTTCCATTTTACCTTGAAGAGACCTTAGCGGCCGCCGGTCTTCTGTACGGCGCCCTTGTGCGCGCCGACGCCCCCGCGCCGCCGCCGGACATTCTTCTTGGCTGGCTTGGCATCGCCATCCGGGCGATGCGCCCGCTCGGCATTGCCGCGCGGCTGCTGCTTTTGCTGGTCCTGATAGCGGCGCTGCCCTTCGGCCCGCCTGGCCTTCTGTTCCGGCGTCTGCTCGCGACCCTTGCGCTGCGGCGCAGCCTTGGGAAGATTGCGGACCGCCTCCACGAAATTCTCCGGCAGCGGAACGATATCGAGCTTGATCTTGGTCGCCCGTTCGATCGCCTTCAGATAGGGCCGTTCATCGTCCGCCACGAAGCTGATGGCGACCCCCTCCGCTCCGGCGCGCGCCGTGCGGCCGATCCGGTGCACATATTGCTCCGGCACATTGGGCAGTTCGAAGTTGATGACGTGGGACACGCCCGAAACGTCGATCCCGCGCGCCGCGATGTCGGTCGCGACCAGCAGCTTCACATGCCCATGACGGAAAGCCTGCAAGGCGGTCGTCCGTTGCGCCTGGCTCTTATTGCCATGGATCGCGGCAGCCTGAATCCCCGCGCCCTCCAGAAAGCGCACGACGCGATCCGCGCCATGCTTGGTCCGGGTGAAGATCAGCGCGCGGTCGATATCCTCGCTCCTGATCGTCAGGTTCAGCAACGCCTGCTTTTCCATCTGGTTGACGAAGGTGGCCTGCTGGCGCACCCGCTCCGCCGTCGTCGATTGCGGCGCGACGCTGACCTTCACCGGATCGTTCAGGAACTGCGCCGCCAGCGCCTCGATCTCCGAGGGCATGGTGGCGGAAAAGAACAGATTCTGCCGCTCCTTGGGCAGCAGCTTGGCGATGCGCTTCAACGGATGGATGAAGCCCATGTCCATCATCTGGTCGGCTTCATCGAGTACGAAAATCTCGGTATCCTTGATGGTGAAGGCCCGCTGATCGATCAGGTCGAGCAGACGCCCCGGCGTCGCCACGACAATATCGACGCCCCGGCCCAATGCCCGGATCTGCCGGTTGATCGGCACGCCGCCAAAGACGACCTCCACCGACAGTTTCAGGAAGCGGCCATAATCGCGGAAGCTCTGCGCGATCTGCGCGGCCAGCTCACGCGTCGGCGACAGCACCAGCATGCGGCAGCCCTGCAACGGCGTCGGCTTGGGATTACGGGCGAAATGGTCCAGGCTCGGCAGCGCAAAGGCCGCCGTCTTGCCTGTGCCGGTCTGCGCGATGCCGCACAGATCCTTGCCCTTCAAAAGTACGGGAATGGCCTGGCTCTGGATGGGCGTCGGCACCGCATATTTCTTGGCGGCCAGCGCTTTCAGGATCGGCTCGGCAAGGCCAAGGTCAGTAAATTGCATAGAAAAACTCACGAAGTCAGCCCCGGCGCCATCCGGCATGGCCGGGACGCAAGGCGGGTTACGAAACGACCCGCGTGAAATGGGAAGCCTCAAAGCTTGGCGCAGACTTTCATTGGCCGGCCCCGATGCCTGTTCCGGCCGGAGCGATCACGCTGCCAATCGCTGAAGGGGGCGATGAAGCCCAAACTGCTGCGTTGCAACGCCTATGATGGGAAAAGCGGAAAAAAGCAAGCGGCCCTGCAAAGGTCAGGAGCCACCGCCGTCACAGCGTCACTTCCACATGTTTGCCGCGCATCTCTTCGCGCACGTCGCCGCCGAACATCTGCTTGAACATCCCGCCCAGCGACATGTCGGCCCGCCAGATTTCCGCCCGGCCCAGATTGAAGCGCAGCATCATCAGATGCGGGTCCTGCCGCCCACCGGGATACCAGGCAGACACGTCATGCGTCCAATAGCGGTCGATCACCGCCGGATCCGTCTCCTCCACCAGCGTTCCGTCGATGCAGGCGAACAGGAAATGTCCCTTGCTGATGAATTGCGCCATTGCGGGGCCGCCGGCCGCCAGCCGGTTTTCGCGGGTGGTATAGAACCAGAAACAATGACTCGCCCCCGGATCGAGCTGAGCCGTCATCGGCATGCTATGCTGATGGGAACCTTGCAGTTCCACCATCAAAAACGGGCTCTGGGACAGTTCGGTCCAGAAACGGCGGCGGATGTCGGCTTCATTGTCCATGTCTCTGCTCCATCGTGTCTTCGCCAAAGACTCAAATTGACGGCGCTCAATCGAAGTTCCGGCACCCAATTTACCACGAAAGCTTGATCTTGAGCACTCTTCTCTCCACATAGCGCGCATGTTGATCGAGACCGAAGCGACGCCCAATCCGGCCACCGTCAAATTCATTCCCGGCCGCGTGGTCATGGGAATGGGCACCCGCGATTTCGCGACGCCGGAAGAGGCGGAGGCCTCTCCTCTGGCGGCGGCGCTCTTCGGCCTGGGCGATGTGACCGGCGTGTTCTTCGGCGGCGACTTCATTTCCGTGACCATCGCGCCGGGTTCGGAATGGCGCGATGTGAAGCCGGACGTCCTTTCCGTCCTGCTCGACCATTTCTCGGCCAATATGCCCCTCTTCACACCGGGTTCGGCGGGCGAAATCTTCGTGCCGGAAGAGGAGGAATTTGCCGACGATCCCGAAGACGCGGAAATCGTCGCGCAGATTCGCGAACTCATCGACACCCGGGTTCGCCCGGCCGTGGCCAATGATGGCGGCGACATCGTCTATCGCGGCTTCGACAAGGGCACTGTTTACTTGCGGATGCACGGCGCCTGTTCCGGCTGCCCCTCGTCCACGGCAACGCTCAAGAACGGCATCGAACAATTGCTCAAACATTATGTACCCGAAGTGACCGAGGTTCAGGCCGTCTAGGAACGGGCGGCCGATTGGCAAACCGGCCCTGATCGACTAACCGCTGATTCAGGCGCCCACCGGGCGGAACGGATTACGGGGGTCTTCCTTGCGCATATTGGTCATCGACACCGCGACGCAGGCGCTGTCCGTGGCGCTGCTCGATGACGGCGCGACCATCGGCCATTTTCACGAAATCGTCGGACGCGGCCATGCCGAAGCGCTGCTGCCCGCCATCGCCGCCCTGCCGGATGGGGGCAGGGCCGACGCCATCGCCGTCGATGTGGGGCCCGGCAGCTTCACCGGCGTGCGCATCGGCATCGCCGCTGCTCGCGCGCTGGCTCTGGCCTGGGGCGTGCCGCTGCACGGCTATGGCGCCCTCTCGCTGATCTCGGCCATGGCGGCGGCAGGCCATGGCAACGGCCCCATGACCGTCACCATCACCGGCGGTCATGGCGAGTTGTTCTGGCAAAGTTTTTCCGCCGATGGGCTGACGCCGCTCACCAGCCCCGCCTCCACGCCGATTGCGACGCTGGCGATGGAGCTCGACCATCTGATACTATATGGCACCGGCGCGGAGGCGCTGGTGACGGCTCGCGGGAACGGCACGGCGGTCAGCCTCTATCCCAATGCCGCCGCTTATCCGCTGATCGCAGCCCTCCCGGCCCTGCCGCCCTCCCCCATTTACTGCCGGGACGCGGATGCGCGCCCCATGGCGGACCGGACGGCGCCATGATCCCCGGCCTCACTCTCGACACTTATGACGAAGGCGAGCGCAATGCGATGAGCGATGCCATGGATGTCATGGTCCGCGGCTTCGATCCGGCCTATGGCGAGGCATGGACATTGGCGCAATTGGCGGGCGTGATGACGATGCCCGGCACATGGCTCACCATCGCGCGGGTCGATGCCGCGCCGCTGGGATTCGCGCTGGTGCGTTCCGTGCTGGACGAATGCGAATTGCTGCTGCTGGCAGTCAGTCCGCTCTGGCGCGGACGGGGAGTCGGCGAGACGCTGCTGGTCGACAGCCTCAAGACAGCGCGCAGACGGGGCATTACGTCGATGAATCTGGAAGTTAGGGCATCCAATACAGCAATCAGACTATATGAAAAGATCGGGTTCGAATATGTACACCGTCGTCCCGGTTACTATCGCGGTAACGATGGACAACTTTACGACGCCCTGAGTTTTCGTATCGATATGCTTAGATAACCGGAATAGCCTCTTGCCAAAAAGAAACCATGGGTATAGCTGACCCGTACCGCTCCTGAAATGATTTCCTCGGGCGGGTCGCACTACCAAATAGCCTTCGCAGGAAAAAATAAATGGAAACCGAATCCGCACAGAGCGAACTGCTCATTACTTTAACGTCGGACATTGTGGCGGCTCATGTCTCCAACAACAGCGTCGCCGTATCTGACGTTTCTACGCTGATTCAGAATGTTCACGCCGCGCTTTCGGGCCTGAGCACCCCGGCGGTCGTGCCGGAAGTGAAGCCGGAACCCGCCGTGTCGGTCCGCTCGTCGATCAAGCCCGACTATATCATCTGCCTGGAAGACGGCAAAAAGCTGAAGATGCTGAAGCGCCACCTGATGACTCATTATCAGATGACGCCGGAAGATTATCGCGCGAAATGGGGCCTGCCGGCCGACTATCCGATGGTCGCCCCCAATTATGCGGAACAGCGCCGCAGCCTGGCGAAGAAGATCGGCCTGGGCACCAAGCGCCGCCGTACCCGTCCCGCCAAATAATTCCGGTCTCCGAAAGGGGCACAACTCATGCAAAAGGGGGTGCGCGGGCAGCGCGCCCCCTTTTACGCTATGGCAAAAGCCGCTAGGCTCCAGCCGATTACACAAATTCCAGTTTAAGTGAGCCTGCATGAACCGCAAGATCGACGTCGAAGCCCTTTGTCATGAAAAGGGCCTGCGCATTACCGAACAGCGCCGCGTCATTGCCCAGGTGCTGAGCGACGCCACCGACCATCCCGACGTGGAGGAATTGCACCGGCGCTCTTCCGCGATCGATCCGGGCATTTCCATTGCCACCGTCTATCGCACCGTTCGCCTGTTCGAAGAAGCAGGCATTCTCGACCGCCATGATTTCGGTGACGGCCGCGCCCGCTATGAAGCGGCCCCGGAATCCCATCATGATCATCTGATCGACGTCGAAACCGGCAATGTCATAGAATTTGTCGACCCGGAACTGGAGCAGTTGCAGAAGCAGATCGCCGAAAAGCTCGGCTTCCGTCTGGTCGATCACCGGATGGAATTGTACGGCGTCGCACTCGACCGCAAGAACTGAGGCAGCTTGGCCCGACTTCGCCGCATGACGCGCACGGGGGCGCTGGCCGGCAGCCTGCTGCTCTGCCTGATCCCGCATTTGCTCTGGCGCGTTGCCGGGCAACGATCGCCCTGGCCCCGACGCTTTCTGGGGCTGGCGGCGCGCTCGGTCGGCGCGCGCGTGCGGATAGAGGGGCACCCCTTCCAAGGCGACAGCTTCATCATCGCCAATCATGTGAGCTGGGTCGATATTTTGGCGCTGGGCGGCGCGACCGGCACCGCCTTCGTCGCGCATGACGGCATAGCGGGCTGGCCGGTCATCGGCTGGCTCGCTGCACAGAACAACACGCTGTTCGTCGCCCGCAACCGACGCGGCGCGCTGTCTTCGCAGATCGACGCGCTGCGCGCGGCACTGGCCGGGCATCAACCGGTGGCGCTCTTCCCCGAAGGCACGACCAGCGACGGAACCGGCCTGCTGCCCTTCAAACCCTCGCTGCTATCCGTCCTTCTCCCGCCGCCCCGTTCGGTGCGAATCCAGCCGGTCCATATCGATTATGGCACGGCCACGCCCGAAATCGCCTGGCACAGCAACGAGCCGGCGGGCGCCAATGCAAAAAAGCTGCTGGAACGCAAGGGCCGCCTGGATGTCACCCTGCGCTTCCTGGAGCCGTTCGACCCCGCAATCTGCCCGGATCGCAAGGCATTGGCGGCGGTAACGCAGGAAAGGATCGCGGCGAGCCTGACAAAGCACCTGCCGCCTTCCCCTAACAACGCGCCGCCTGTATAGCTGGACCGCATGAATCGGTACGACGCCCAAAAGACTCCAGCGACATTCCACGTCAAATCCTTCGGCTGCCAGATGAACGTCTATGATGGCGAGCGTATGGCCGAGATGCTGGGCGAGTGCGGCATGACCGCCGCCGCCGACGGCCCCGAGGCGGATCTCGTCATTTTGAACACCTGCCACATCCGCGAAAAGGCGGTGGACAAGGTCTATTCCGACATCGGCCGCATGACGCGCGAGGATGGCAGTCGTCCGATGATCGCCGTCGCCGGTTGCGTCGCGCAGGCGGAGGGCAGCGAAATCCAGCGCCGCGCCCGCAATGTCGACATCGTCGTCGGCCCACAAGCCTATCACCGCCTGCCCGACCTCATCGACAAGGCCGGGCGCGGCGAGCAGGCCGTCGACACCGACATGCCGCTCGCCTCGAAATTCGGCGCCCTGCCGGCCCGCACCAAACAGGCGCGCCCCACCGCCTTCCTGACGATCATGGAAGGCTGCGACAAATTCTGCACCTATTGCGTCGTGCCCTATACGCGCGGCGCGGAAATCAGCCGCACATGGTCCGCGATCCTCGACGAAGCGAAGGCGCTGGTCGACGGCGGCGTGCGCGAAATCACCCTGCTCGGCCAGAACGTCAATGCCTGGACGGGCGAGGATGACAAGGGCCGGATGCAGGGCATGGACGGCCTTGCCCGGGAACTGGCGAAGATCGACGCCCTGAAGCGCATCCGCTACACCACCAGCCATCCCAATGACATGAGCGACGGCCTGATCGCCGCCCATGGCGACGAACCCAAGCTGATGCCTTTCCTCCATCTGCCGGTGCAGTCGGGCAACGACCGGGTGCTGAAGGCGATGAACCGCAGCCACAGCGCCGACAGCTATCTTCGCATCATCGAACGCGTTCGTCAGGCCCGCCCGGACATCGCGCTGTCGGGCGACTTCATCGTCGGCTTCCCGGGAGAGACCGACGCCGAGTTCGAGGATACGCTCAGGATCGTCGAACAGGTCCGCTACGCCCAATGCTACAGCTTCAAATATAGTCCGCGCCCCGGCACACCCGCCGCTGACATGGACGGCCAGATTCCAGCGGAAGTAATGGATGAACGCCTCGCCCGCCTTCAGGCGCTGATCAACCGCCATCAGGTTGAATTCAATGCCGCCACCGTCGGTCGCACCACCGACATCTTGCTGGAGCGCAAGGGCCGCCATCCCGGCCAGCTCATCGGCAAGACGCCATGGCTCCAATCCGTTCATGTCACCGCGCCGGAACTCAGCATCGGCGACATGATCGAAGTCGACATCATCAGCGCCGGCCCGAACAGTCTGGCCGGCGAACCCAGCAGGAGGAAGGCCGCTTGAACCCAAAACCAGTCGTTCCCGTGGCAACGGGAACCCATCTCCGAACCTGTCCGCCAGGCTCAACGAGAAGGAGATGGATACTCGCCCATGCGAGTGTGACGGGTGAAGAGGGAGGCTGCTGAATGTCGAAAAAACCGAACCAGAACCACCGCAGCGAGGTCGCCGAACGCGCCCGGCTGGAGGTCAGTTTCGACCGCCCGCATTTGCTGGGCGCGCTATTCGGTCAATATGACCAGAATTTGGTCGCCATCGAAAATCGCCTCGGCGTTTATATCGCCGCACGCGGCAACAAGCTCCAGATCGAGGGCGAAGCCGAAGCCGCCGCCCGCGCCCGCGACGTGATGACGGGCCTCTACAACCGCATCGTCGCCGGTCAGGAAATCGACGCCGGTGCGGTCGAGGCGGTCATCGCCATGTCCGCCGAACCGACGCTGGACGGAATCATCCGCCATGATGTGGCCGAACCGCCCAAGGTGATGATCCGCACGCGCAAGAAAACCATCGTCCCGCGCTCCGCGACGCAGGTGACGTACATGGAAGCGCTCACCCGCAACGACATCATCTTCGCGCTGGGTCCGGCAGGCACCGGCAAGACCTATCTCGCCGTCGCGCAGGCGGTGAGCCAGCTCATCACCGGCAGCGTCGACCGCCTGATCCTCTCCCGTCCCGCCGTCGAAGCGGGCGAGCGCCTGGGCTTCCTGCCCGGCGACATGAAGGAGAAGGTCGACCCCTATCTCCGCCCGATCTACGATGCGCTCTACGACACGCTCCCCGCCGAGCAGGTCGAACGCCGCATCGCGTCCGGCGAGATCGAGATCGCCCCTCTCGCCTTCATGCGCGGCCGGACGCTCGCCAACGCTTTCATCGTGCTGGACGAGGCGCAGAACACCACCGTCGCGCAGATGAAGATGTTCCTCACTCGCTTCGGCGAAGGCAGCCGCATGGTCATTTGCGGCGACCCGCGCCAGGTCGACCTGCCGCAACCGGGCATTTCCGGTTTGGCCGACGCCGTGGCACGCCTTGAAGGCGTGGACGGCATTTCAGTCGTGCCCTTCGGCATCAGCGACGTCGTCCGTCACCCGGTCGTCGGCCGCATCGTCCAGGCTTATGAGGGGCCGGATGCCTAAAACCCTGTTCTTTCGTGGAGTTACCAGCAAATGATTGAAGTCGCCGTCCTCCACGATCAGGGCTGGCCCGATACCGATTGGGAATTGCTGGCCCAGCGCGCCGTCGTCGCCGCGATCACGCACAGCCCCTATGCCGCCTTCGCCGCGGACGAAGCGCTGTACGAGGTCGCGGTCAAGCTCACGACCGACGAGGAGGTTCATCAGCTCAACCGCGTCTATCGGGACAAGGACAAGCCGACCAACGTCCTGTCCTTCCCGATGGTGCAGGCCGATCTGCTCGAAGCCACCGCCAACACCGACGACGGCGAAGTCATATTGGGCGATATTGTGCTGGCCGAGGGCGTTTGTGCCGCCGAAGCCGCAGAAAAAGGCATCTCCATTACCGACCATGCGACCCATCTCATCATTCATGGGACTTTTCATTTGCTGGGATATGATCATATGGAGGATGCCGAGGCCGAAGCGATGGAGGCTCTTGAGACGCAATCGCTGATCAGCCTGGGTATTTCCGATCCCTATGGGGATCGCTAAAAAAGGAAACAGGAAGTAAAATGGCGGAAGGCAGTCCTAAGGACGGCAACGGTTCTAAGGAACCGGACAGTAGTAGCCACGAGGGCGGTTTATGGAGCGGCCTGAAGTCGCTGCTCTTCGGTGAGGAAGAAAGCCCCAGCCTCCGCCAGGAGTTGGAGGATACCCTCGACGAATATGACGAGGATGAGCAGGACGAACGCACGTCCCATCCAGCCAAGGGCGACCTGTCGGCGATCGAGCGCCAGATGGTCCGCAACCTCCTTCATTTTTCCGAACATACGGTCGATGACGTGGCTGTCCCCCGCGCGGACATCATCGCCATTGAGGAAAAGGCGAGTTTCGCCGACCTCGCCGCGCTGTTCGCGGAAGCGGGACATAGCCGCATCCCGGTCTATCGCGACACGCTCGACACCATCGTCGGCATGATCCATATCCGCGACGCCTTTGCGATCCTTGCAGGCAAAGCCCCGGTTCCGGACAGCCTGGAACCGCTGATCCGCCAGCCGCTCTACGTGCCCGAAAGCATGGGCGCGCTCGACCTGCTTGCGGAAATGCGCGCCAAGCGCACCCATCTCGCTATCGTGCTGGACGAATATTCGGGCACCGAAGGCTTGCTCACTTTCGAGGATCTCGTCGAGGAGATCGTCGGCGAAGTCGAGGACGAGCATGACGAGGAACCCGAGGCAATGCTGGTTCCGCTGGAAGGCGGCCTCTGGGAAGCCGATGCCCGCGCCGAACTGGAAGATGTCGCCAAGGAAATCGACGAAAAGCTTGCCGATATCGAGGAAGATGTCGACACGCTGGGCGGCCTTGCCTTCGTGATTGCCGGTCGCGTGCCCGAACCAGGCGAAATCGTCGAGCATCAGGAAAGCGGCTGGAAACTGGAAGTATTGGCCAGCGATGGCCGCCGCGTCAGCCGCCTGCGCCTTCATCCACCGGCGGCAAAGGCGATCGAGGAAGACAATTGATCCGATAGCGGTTGATCCCATGCCATCAGATCAACCGCGCCATTTCTTCGCTTTAAAGCGATGTCTTAATCAGGAACCCCGGCGGGTCCATGCCCGCCGGCCGGTTCCGCCTCGGCCAGCAACCATTTGAGCGCAGGCTTGGCCAGCGAGAATATCCGCAAATAGGGCTGGGTCATGACCCGGCGTACCTGCATCCGGGCAATGACGCTGGGCGTCACGATGGCAATGCGCCGCGCCTTGGGGAAATCCCCCAGATTGCGGCCGAAAGAGCCCACCGCGTCCTGCGTCTGGACCGCGCTGTCGGTCACGTCCATCCGCAGCAAATAGCCCGGCTGGAATCCTTGTTCGATGAATTGCCGTTTCAGCAGCCGCGCATAATCGGCGATCACCTCATCTGTGAAGATGCCCGTCCATCGAATGTCGAGCAGATTGAGATCATGCCGGAAGTCAATGACATACATGCTATTCCTCCCGCCTCGCCCATGGCGTGTAAAAATTACCGAAGGCTTACCCCGGCCCGACTTTGTGATTGATGCGGATCGGCCAGGCCTCCGAAATATTAACCGCTTGGCGTTAATTCCCGCCCGATCGGCAGGGGGGATAGATGCGACAGGAAAGACGGGCAGCGGCGGCGGCAAGGCGCGTATCGATGGATCGTGCGCCATGGACCGGCCTGGAAAAGCGGCTCTTCGCGCTCACCTGCCTCTTCACCCTGTTCTTCGCCTGTACCACGCCACCCTTTCAGGCCCCGGACGAAAACCAGCATTATATGAAAGCGCTGCTTCTCTCCGAAGGCCATGTCCTGACGCAGCAGCGCGGCGCAATGATCGGCGCCGAACTGCCCCGATCCGCCATCGACCTGCACGACGTTCAGTTCCCGACCAGCGCTTCCGCCACGCCGCGCCTGTTCGACCCAGCCATGCTGTCCCACGCATGGACTGCCGAGGAGAAAGGCGCCAAGGATCGCGGCTTCGCGGACTTCCCCAACGTCGCCAACTATGCCCCGACCCTCTATGCGCCCGGCGCGGCGGGATTGGCAGCCGGCGACCGCCTCGGCCTCCCCCGCCTCGGCGCCTTCTACAGCGGCCGGGTCGTCAATGCCCTGATCGCGCTGGCTTTGCTCGGCACCGCGCTGACCCTGATTCCCTTCGGCCGCAACGCCATGCTTGCGACCGCGCTGCTGCCGACCTTCTGCTATCAGAACGGGTCGCTCTCGCCGGATGCGATCATCAACAGCGTCGGTTTTCTCGGTCTCGCCCTCGCGCTTCGTATCGGCTTCACCCACTCGACACCCATCAAGAATACAGCGCTCTTCCTGACCGCGCCGCTCCTTGCCCTTGCCAAGGGCGTCTATCTGCCGTTGATGGCGGCAGGGTTGCGCTGGCCGGACAACCGGCGGAATCCTGGCCCATGGCTGTTGCTCGCCGCCATGGCGCTGGGCGCGACCGTCTTCCTCCTCTGGATGAAATTCTCCGGCGGCAGTCAGGCGCTCTACCATATCGTGTCGCGCAAGACCGGCGAGACCGTCACGACCGCGCCGCTGGCCGCGCAACTGGCGGTGATCCTCCGCGATCCGCTGGCCTATCTCCATATACTCGCGACCAGCATCGTGGAGCGCGCGCCGGTCTATGCGTTGCAACTCGTCGGCCGGTTCGGCTGGAACGCGATCCTGCTGCCGCTGCTCGCTTATCCGCTGGCGCTGCTGATGCTCGGCGGTGCTATCCTCAGCGCCTCGACCATGCGCTTCTCCCTCGGCCAGCGACTCTGGTGGCTGGCCATCGCGGCAGGCACTGCGCTGCTGATCGAAACCGCCATGTATCTGACCGGGACACCGCTCGGTGCGGACTATATCCAGGGGACGCAGGGTCGTTATTTCCTGCCGATCATGCCGCTCGTCCTGCTCGCCCTCATGCCCGCAGAACCGGTCCGAGGCGCCCACATGCTGTTCGCCGGATCGGCGCTGCTGCTGCTGTCAATCGCCGCCGCGACCACCTTCGACAGCTTCTGGGTCCATGGCTTCGTCACTGCTGACGGCATGCCCCCGCATCACAGCCTCTCCCGTGCCCTCATCCTGCCCTCGCCGCGCTGGTAGCCAGACGCCACAGAGCACCAGCCAGCCCAACCCTTCGATCCATCCCGCCAGCACGTCGCTCGGCCAATGCACGCCCAGCCAAACCCGGCTGATTCCGATGAGCGCGATCGCCAGTCCCGCTGCGACATAGGTCGAACGCCGCCCCGCCAGCATTGCCAGCGCCCCGAAAAAGACCATGTTCCCCGCAGCATGGCCGCTGGGAAAACTATAGCTGTCGACCATGTCGAGATGCGGCAGCAAATCGGGCCGAGGTGCGGCAAAACCCTGCTTGAGCGCGAGGTTGAGCAGCATACCGCCAATCACCACCCCCAGCAGCCAGAAAGCCCGTGCACGCCCTCGCCTCCAGAGGCCCAGCAGGCAAAGCCCCAACAGGATAAGCCGCCCCGCTGTCCCGCCCACCGCCGAAGCCATTTGCATGATCGCGGTACCGATGCTCCCCGCGATACTGTCCCGCGCCCGACCCGCCATCCCCATCAGACCGATGTTCAGCGCATCGAACAGCCCGTGTCTCTGCGCCAGCGCAATCCCGAAAATGCAAAAAAGCGCGAGAGCCAAAGCTCCCGCGCCCTTTGTCACGACTTTACGCCGATCAGATATGGAGCGCGCGCCCATAAGCGGCCAGCACGCTTTCATGCATGGATTCCGAAATGGTCGGATGCGGAAAGACCGTATGCATCAATTCCGCCTCGGTCGTCTCCAGCGTCTTGCCCACGGTGAAGCCCTGAATCATCTCGGTCACTTCCGCGCCGATCATATGCGCGCCCAGCAATTCGCCGGTCTTGGCGTCAAACACCGTCTTGGTGAAGCCCTCGGCCTCGCCCAGCGCAATCGCCTTGCCGTTGCCGATGAAGGGGAACATCCCGACCTTCACCTCATAACCGGATTCCTTCGCCTTGGCTTCGGTCAGGCCGACGCTGGCGATCTGCGGATGGCAGTAGGTGCAGCCCGGAATGTTGCGCACGTCCATGGCATGCGGATGCTTGCCCGCAATCGCCTCGGCCGCGATCACCCCCTCATGGCTCGCCTTGTGCGCCAGCCATGGTGGAGCGGTCACGTCGCCGATCGCCCAAATGCCGTCCACATTGGTCTTGCAGCTCGGGTCGGTGACGATATGGCCGCGTTCGGTCTTCACGCCCAGCGTTTCCAGCCCGATATTCTCGGTATTGGGAACGATGCCGATGGCGACGATGACATGGCTGTATTCGCCATTGACGATCTTGCCGTCCTTGCCCTTGATCGCGGCCTTGACGCCACTGGCCCCGACTTCCAGCTTCTCGACACCCGCGCCGGTCATGATGGTCATGCCCTGCTTCTTGAGCGCCTTTTCGAGGAATGCGGAAACATCTGCATCCTCGACCGGCACCACGCGGTCCAGCATCTCGACCACGGTCACTTCAGCGCCCATATCATTGTAGAAGCTGGCGAATTCGATCCCGATGGCGCCCGAACCGATGACCAGCAGCTTGGTCGGCATTTCCGGCGGGGTCATCGCATGGCGATAGGTCCACACCCGCTTGCCGTCCGCCGGAGCGAAGGGCAGGTCGCGGGCGCGGGCGCCGGTGGCGACGATGATGTTCTTCGCCGTCAGTTCCTCGGTCTTGCCGTCCTTGGTGACGCTGAGCTTGCCTTTCGCGACCAGCTTGCCGTCGCCCATATGGACGGTGATCTTGTTCTTCTTCATCAGGTGCGTGACGCCCTGGTTGAGCTGCTTGGCGACCCCGCGCGAGCGCTTCACCACGGCTTCGATGTCCGCGCTGATCTTTTCAGCCACCAGGCCATAATCCTTGGCATGCTGCATATAATGATAGATTTCCGCCGAACGCAGCAGCGCCTTGGTCGGGATGCAGCCCCAGTTGAGGCAGATGCCGCCCAGATTTTCGCGCTCGACGATGGCCGTCTTCAGCCCCAGTTGCGCCGAACGGATCGCGGCTACATAGCCGCCGGGGCCGGAACCCAGAACGATGACATCGTAATTCTCAGCCATTGATAATCTTTCTTCTGTGCAGGAAGATGAAGGTCAGTCCGCCGCAGGGGTAAAGGACGGCACGGAACGGGGTTGGCGATCCTCACCGATCGCCACAAAGGTAAAGGTGGCCTTCGTCACGCGGTAGGATCGGTCGTCATGGCGGGTCCGGCGCCAGGCTTCGACGGCGATCTTCATCGACGTCCGCCCGACCGACACCAGCTTGGCGAACACCGACACTTCATCGCCCACGACGACCGGCCGCAGAAAGGTCATGCCCTCGACGGCAATAGTCACGGCGCGCCCATGGCTGTGCCGGGCCGCGACCGATCCCGCAGCCGAGTCCATCAGGCTCATCAGCCAGCCGCCGAAAATATCCCCATAGGGATTGGTATCGGCCGGCATGGCGATGACGCGCACCGCCGGGCTGTCCTCCGGCGGCCGTTCCTCCACGCCCGCCATCAGGCCAGCATTCCCAGCGGATTTTCGACCAGTTCGCGGAAGGCCTTCATCAGCCGGGCGCCGTCAGCGCCATCGATGGCGCGGTGGTCGAAGCTGCCCGTGGCCGACATGACCGTCGCGATCTGAAGCGAATCGTCGATGACGAACGGGCGCTTCTCGCCCGCGCCAATCGCCATGATCATGGCCTGCGGCGGGTTGATGACGGCTTCGAACTGCTTGATGCCGAACATCCCCATGTTGGAGAGCGAGGCGGTGCCGCCCTGATATTCCTCGGGCTTCAGCTTGCCGTCCTTGGCGCGGGCCGCCAGATCCTTCATCTCGGTCGAAATCGCGGCGACGCCCTTGCTATCGACCCCGGTCACGATCGGCGTAATCAGGCCGCCGGGGATCGACACGGCGACGCTGATGTCGGCGCGCTTGAACTGGAGCATCTGGTCGCCGGCGAACTGCACGTTGCACTCGGGCACCTGGATCAGCGCCACGCCCAGCGCCTTGATCAGCAGGTCGTTGACGGACAGCTTGACGTTGCGCGAGGCCAGACCGGCATTCAGCTCACTCCGCAGCTTGAGCAGCTTGTCGAGCTGCACATCGACCGTCAGGTAGATATGCGGCACCTGCTGCTTGGACTCGGTCAGGCGGCGCGCGATGGTCTTGCGCATGCCGCTGAGCTTGATGACCTCATGTGGAATGCCGAAATCCTGCGCGGCGGCAGGCGTAGCCACCGGCACGGCGGCCGGAGCCTGAGCAGCGGCCCGGGCAACGGGCGCGGCGCCCTCCAGATCCGCCTTCACGACGCGGCCATTGGGACCGGTACCCGACAGGGCCGTCAGATCGATGCCCTTCGCTTCGGCCAGACGGCGCGCCAACGGGCTGGCTTTTACCCGGTCGCCGGACGCAACCTTTGCGGGCGCGGGCTCCGCCTTGGCGGCGGCTGCGGCCACCGGAGCAGCGCTTTCCGACTTTGGCGGAACCGGATCGGCCTTGGGCGCTTCCGCCTTGGGCGCCGAAGCCCCATCGGCAGCGGCCGCCGACACATCCTCCCCCTCTTCGGCGATAATGGCGATGACGGTGCCCACCTTCACCCCCTCGGAGCCTTCGGCCACCAGGATTTTGGCGATGACGCCTTCATCGACCGCTTCGAACTCCATCGTCGCCTTGTCGGTCTCGATCTCCGCCAGCAGATCGCCGGACGAAACCGTGTCGCCCTCCTTCACCAGCCACTTCGCCAGCGTCCCTTCTTCCATGGTCGGGGACAGCGCGGGCATCTGGATCGTTTTGCTCATGAACTGGGGGCCTCTCATCTTATAGAGCGCAGGGCGATGACAGCCGTTTCGGCGCTTTATCCGGGACGGTCAAGGCCATGGCTTGCGCTGAGCCCGATATTAAGCCACATTTCACCACACTGGTTCGCTATTAACCAGATGGGTACAGAGAGCCAATATAACGTCCCGGCAAACGGGATTTTCAGACTTCGGATTGGGCAAGCCATGCGGACATATCTGGTTGTCGTCGACGAATCGGCCGAGGCAGAAACGGCACTCCGCTTCGCCGCCCGCCGCGCCGCCAAGACGGCGGGCGCGGTTCGTATCCTGGCACTCATCCCGCCCGCCGAGTTCGTCCAATGGGGCGGCGTGCAGGCGACCATGGAGGATGAAGCCCTGCAACGGGCCGAAGCGCTGGTGACGAGCGCCGCCGGCACGCTCACCGACGAATCCGGCATCCGCCCGAGCATCACCGTGCGGCAGGGCGATCCGGTAACGGTCGTGCGCCGCACGCTGGAGGAGATGGACGATGTCGCCGCCCTCGTGCTGGGCGCCGCGGCCAGCGGCCCTCCGGGCGTCCTCGTCTCGCACTTTGCGGGCGCCGATGCGGGCAAGCTGCCCTGCCCGATCATGATCATCCCCGGTGGCCTGGATGCCGAAGCCATCGACCGGCTGAGTTGATCCCCACGCCCGTCACCGCCGATGCTTCCCCCGCTTCGCCCCGATATGCCGGATATTGGCGGGCCGCCCGCGCTTGATCCCCGGCCTTGCCCGGTCCTTCCGAAAGCTCGGCCGCTGCGGCAAGGCATCGGGCAATTCGAAGCGCAACGCCCCGTTGATCGGGTCCGCCTCCGCCAAGCGCAACTGCAAGCGCTGCCCGACAGTATAGCGATCCCCGCTCTCCACGCCCTCCAGCGCGCGCCCGGCCTCGTCATAGAAGAAGCGCTCGTCGCCCAGCGTCGACACCGGCACCAGCCCATCGCCGCCAAGCCCCTCGACCGTCGCGAAGAAGCCGAAGCTCTGCACCCCGGTGATCCGCGCCTCGACCAGATCGCCCACATGCGCCGCCAGAAACGCCGCGACATAACGGTCGATCGTCTCGCGCTCCGCTTCCATGGCGCGCCGCTCATGCTGGCTGATCATCTCGCCGACGCGGCCCATATTCTCCATATCCTCGCCGCTCAACGATGACCGGTCGGGGATGACACCGCCCTTGGGCGCGGGCAGTTCCAGCCCATAGGCGCCCACCAGCGCCCGATGCACCAGCAGGTCCGCATAACGCCGGATCGGCGAGGTGAAATGCGCGTAAGAACCCAGCGCCAGCCCGAAATGCCCCAGATTGGACGGCGCATAATAGGCCTGGGTCTGACTGCGCAGGATCTGCTCCATGATCTGCGGCTTTTCCTCGGCTTCCCCGACGCGTTTTATCAACTGGTTGAAGGTCGAAGGCTTCACCACCTGCCCAAGCGCGAATTCGATGTCGAAGGTCGCCAGATAATCCTTCAGCGCCACCAGCTTGTCCCGGCTCGGCGGCTCATGGACACGATACATGACCGGCGCCTTCTTCTGTTCCAGCGCCTTGGCCGCCGCGACATTGGCGGCGATCATATAATCCTCGATCAGCATGTGCGCGTCGAGCCGCTCGCGCACCGTCACGCTGACGATCTTCCCAAACTCATCCAGCACCACCCGCCGCTCAGGCAGGTCCAGCGCCAACGGCTCCCGCTTGTCCCGCGCCTTGCGCAGCAGCGCCCAGCAGGCCCAAAGCGGCTTGAGCGCCGCCTCCAGCAGGTCGAGCGGCTTTTCGCCATCGATCGCCGCCTGCGCATCCTCATAGGCCAGCACGGCCGCCACCCGGATGATCGCGCGGGAGAAACGCCAGCTCTTCACCTTGCCCGCGGCATCGACGACCAGATGACAGGCCATCGCCGCCCGATCCTCACCCGCCCGCAGCGAACACATGTCGGAGGAAAGCTGATGCGGCAACATCGGCACGACCAGATCGGGGAAATAGACGCTGTTCCCCCGCTTCCTCGCCTCGCGATCCAGCGCGCTCCCCGGCCGCACATAATAGCTGACGTCCGCAATCGCGACGATGGCCTTATAGCCGCCGACATTGGCCGGATCGTCATCCGGCGCCGCCCAGACCGCATCGTCATGATCCCGCGCATCCACCGGATCGATGGCGACGATGGGCAGATGGCGCAAATCCTCCCGCTTCTCCTCGTGCAGGGCAAGTCCGGAAGCCGTGACCGCCTCTTCCTCGACCCGCTCCGAAAAGACATGCGGAATGCCATGTTTGTGAATCGCGATCAGGCTGAAACTGCGCGGCGCGAAGGGATCGCCGAGAATATCCGTCACCCGCGCGCTGATCCGCGGCGGCCTGCCCACCGGCTCGGCCAGCACCAGATCGCCCTTCTTCGCTGTCCCGACGTCCGAAATCGGCGTGTCCCGGCGGATGCGCTTGTCGACGGGCCGCAGCCACAGCTTGCCGCCCTCGCCTTCCTCGACCACGCCCAGCAATTCCTCGCTGGCCTTGGCGAGCTTCTTCATCGGATGCGCGACCCAGCCGCGCCCCGCCTCTTCCGTCCGCGCCAAAATCCGGTCGCCGATGGTCAGCGCACCGCGTTTGCCGCGCTCCACCACCCGCAGCCGGGGCGCGGGCTGCCCCTCCGCCTCCCAGCGCTCCGGCGTCGCGATCAATGTGGTGTCGTCGACATCGACGATCCGCAGCACCGTAACCTTGGGCACGCCGCCCATTTTGTGGAAGGCCCGTGCCGGACCGATGTCGACCAGCCCCTCATCCGCCATGTCCTTGAGCAACGCCTTGAGCGCGATCTTCTCCGCCCCCTTGAGGCCAAAGGCTTTCGCGATCTCCCTCTTCCCCGCCGGCTGATCGGCGGAGGTGATGAAATCCATCACCTGTTCGCGCGTGGGGAAACCGGCAGGCCGCACCTTGGCGCGGGAAGCGGCGGATTTCTTATTCTTTTCGGTCGATGCCATGGGCCAGCTATAGGGAGAGCCGCCCCTCAGCGCCAGTGGTCCATGGCACGACCCGCCGGGAGGGGAGGTTTCAGCCCGAAACGCTTCCTCCCGACGGTCAAGCCCTGCTTACTTGTCCAGCGCGTACTGCACGGTCAGCGTCACTGACGACCCGACCTGCCCCGGCTCGACCGGCGTGGCGGGCGCGGCATCGGCCTTGAACCGCGCCGCCGCCATCATCGGCATGGGCGGATTGCCGCCGCTATTGCTCTCCGCAATCGACACCAGCCGCGCAGCGCGATAGCCCGCCGCCTGCGCGTAGAAGTCCGCCTGCGTCCTGGCGCTCTTCAGGGCCGCTGCCCGTGCCTGCACCAGCATCGGCGCCGGATCGCTGATCGAGAAGCTCGGCCCGTTCACATTGTTCGCCCCGGCATCGACCATGGTGTCGAGCAGCGTGCCGACCTTCTTGATGTCGCGCAGCTTCACCGAAAGCTGGTTCGACGCCTCGTAGCCGATGAAGCGCGGCCCGGAAGGCTGCCCATCGCGATTGCTATAGTCATATTGCGCCGACAGATTGATGCCGCTGGTCTGGATGTCCTTCTTCGGGATGCCCGCCTTCACCAGCGCCGCGATCAGCCTGTCCATCTGCACCGCATTGTCGCGCATGGCCTGTGCGGCGGTCTGCGCGCGGGTCTGGACACCGGTGCCGACCGTGGCCATGTCGGGCGCGGCTTCGACGGTTTCCGTAACGTTCAATGTCACGATCGGCGCGGTTTCCGCGATGGTGACGCTGGTCTGCGCAAGGGCTGCGGTCGGCAGCACGGCGCCAAGGGCCATCAGGGCGAGCGTTGATTTCACAGGGCTTTCTCCTCAAAAAGCGATGCACGTCTATTGTGACGGATGCGATGAATGGACGCTGACACGCGTTGAAAGCCGTCAGAAAGCTTCCGGTTCCCCCTCTTGCCCCGAAGCCCACAAGGTCTTAGCTGCACGCCCATGGCGGCTCCCATTCTCTCCTTCGAAAATCTTGGCCTCTCTCAGGGCACCCATTGGCTTTTCCGCAATCTCGACATTTTCGTCGGGGAACGGGATCGGCTGGCGCTGATCGGCCGCAACGGCGCGGGCAAGACGACACTGTTGAAGCTCATCGCCGGCCAGATCGAGCCGGACGAAGGCACCCGCTCGGCACGTCCCGGCGCGCGCGTCATCATGCTGGAGCAGGACCCCGACGTTTCCGGTTTCGCCACGCTGCGCGATTTTGCGCTGGCGGGCCAGTTCGCGCCGCCCGCCCATGAGGTGGATGCCATTGCCAGCCAACTCGGCACCGATCTCAATCGCGACGCCGCCACCGCATCGGGAGGCGAGCGCCGCCGCGCCGCCATCGCGCGTGCCCTGGCGAGCGAACCCGACCTGCTGTTGCTCGACGAGCCGACCAACCATCTCGACATCGATGCCATTGACTGGCTGGAAGGCTGGCTCAGCCGCTATAATGGCGCGTTCATCGTCATCAGCCACGACCGCGCCTTCCTGACCCGCCTGACCCGCCAGACGCTGTGGCTGGACCGGGGCGGCATCCGTCGCAACGAGATCGGTTTCGGCGGTTTCGAGGAATGGATGGAAGCGGTCTATGCCGAGGAGGCCCGCGCCGCCGAAAAGCTGGACGCCAAGCTCAAGATCGAAGCCCATTGGCTGGAACGCGGCGTGACCGCCCGCCGCAAGCGCAACCAGGGCCGCCTTGCGAAGCTCTGGGAAATGCGTGCCCAGCGCGCCGCCATGGTCGGGCCGCAGGACGTCGCGAAGATCGCCGTCGCCGCCGACGACAACAAGACAAAGAGCGTCATCACCGCCGAACATGTCACGAAGCAGTTCGGCGACCGCACGGTCATCAAGGACTTCTCCCTGCGTATTCAGCGCGGCGACCGGATCGGCATCGTCGGCGGCAACGGCGCGGGCAAGACGACGCTGCTGAAACTGCTGACCGGCGAAAGCGAACCCGACTCCGGGCAGGTCAAACAGGCCAAGTCGCTCGACATGATCTTCATCGACCAGCAGCGCAGCCTGATGCAGCCGGACAAGCGGGTGCGCGACGTGCTGGCCGAAGGCGGCGACTGGATCGATGTGCGTGGCGTACGCAAGCATGTCCATGGCTATCTGAAAGAGTTTCTCTTCGATCCCTCGCTGGCAGAGGCGCGGGTCGGCACCCTGTCGGGCGGCGAACGCTCTCGGCTCCTCTTCGCCCGCGAGTTCGCCCGCGAATCGAACCTGCTGGTCCTCGACGAACCGACCAACGATCTCGACCTCGAAACGCTCGACCTGCTTCAGGAGGTCATTGCCGACTATGACGGCACGGTGCTGATCGTCAGCCACGACCGCGACTTTCTCGACCGCACGGTGACGGTGACGCTGGGCCTCGACGGCTCCGGCACGATCGACGTGATCGTGGGCGGCTATGCCGACTGGGTCGCCAAACGCCAGCCGAAGAACGCGCCCAGGGCCGAGAAGAAGACCGCCGCGCCGGCTCCGCCGAAAACCGCCGCGACCAAGCTCAGCTACAAGGACCAGCGCGATTTCGACCTGATCCCCAAACGCATTGAGGAGATCGAGGCCGCCATCGCCCGCGACGAGGACGCGCTGGCCGATCCCAATCTCTACAGCCGCGATCCCGGCAAGTTCGACGCGCTTACCAAGGCCATCGAAAAAGCCCGCGCCGAAAAGGACGCGGCGGAGGAACGCTGGCTGGAACTGGCGGAAAAGGCCGAAGGTCTCAGCGCCTAGAAGCCCTTGCGCCGATCCTCTCATCTGGTAGCCATGGGCGCGATCAGGGGAAAGGCGCATGGAACAGACCAGCGTGATGCAGGACAGGGACGTGATAGACGGCCATCACGCCGTCCATTATGTCAACCGCGTCGGCTGGCTCCGTGCCGCGGTGCTGGGCGCCAATGACGGCATCGTCTCGACCGCCAGCCTGCTGACCGGCATTGCCGTCTCCGGCGCTTCGCGGGACGCCATTCTCCTTTCCGGCATCGCCGCGCTGTTCGCGGGCGCCATGTCGATGGCGGCGGGAGAATATGTGTCCGTCAGCGCGCAGTCCGATACGGAAAACGCCGATCTCGCCAAGGAAAAGAAGGCGCTTGCCCAACAACCCCATGTGGAATGGGAAGAATTACGCGATATTTATATCGCCCGCGGCCTCAAGCCCGACTTAGCCGGACAGGTGGCGACCCAATTGATGGACGCCGACGCCCTCGCCGCCCATGCGCGCGACGAACTGGGCATTTCCGAAGTCAGCACCGCCCGCCCGATCCAGGCAGCTCTCACCTCCGCCGCCACGTTCGCTGCGGGTGCCATCTTCCCCGTACTCGCTGCCGTCATCAGCCCCGGTTCCACCGCGATCACGTCCGTCGTCCTGACCTCGCTCCTTTGCCTGGCGCTGCTTGGGTTTATCGGCGCATGGCTGGGCGGCGGCCATTGGGCACGGTCCGTAGCGCGGGTCACCTTCTGGGGCGTGTTGGCCATGGCCGTAACCGCTGGAGCAGGCAGGCTTTTCGGCGCCGCCATATGATGACAGGGTTCACTCAATTTCCAAGGAGAGCCGCATGACCGACATTCAGAAAATCCCCCTCAAGACCATCAAGGGCACCGACGCCAGCCTTGCCGACTATGCGGGCAAGGTCGTGCTGGCGGTCAACGTCGCTTCCAAATGCGGCCTGACCCCGCAATATGAGGGGCTGGAAAAGCTCTACGGCCAGTATAAGGACGAGGGCCTGGTGGTGGCCGGTTTCCCCGCCAATGATTTCGGCGCGCAGGAACCGGGCAGCAATGACGAGATCGCGACCTTCTGCACCACCAATTTCGGCGTCGACTTCCCGATGTTCGAAAAGATCGTCGTCACCGGCCCGGAAAAGCACCCGCTCTACGCCGCACTGACCAGCGCCCAGCCCAGCGCGCAGGGCGACGCCGCCACCTTCCGCGAAAAGCTGCAAGGCTATGGCATGACGCCAACGCAGGAGCCGGAAGTGCTCTGGAATTTCGAGAAGTTCGTGATCGCCAGGGACGGCACCGTCGCCGCCCGCTTCGCGCCGACCACCGCGCCCGATGACGCGGGCCTGATCGCGGCCATCGAGGCTGAACTCGCCAAGTGAAAGTGAATGGTGCCGGATGAGGGGATCGAACCCCCGACCTTCGGTTTACAAAACCGCTGCACTACCGCTGTGCTAATCCGGCGCGTCCGTTTTCGGACGGACGCGCCTTACTATCAGATGATGCCGAACGTCCAGCCCTCTGTTGCAGCGATTTTTTCCGTCAGCAACGGCGGCTTCCACAGGCTCGGCCGCGGCGCCGCGCGGCGGAGCCAGGCGGCGGTCAGGATCGCGTCGGCGCCGTGGTCGTCGGGGGGCAGCCCTTCATGCGGCTGCGATTCGACGGCGAGCAACGCATCGTTCAACGCGGCAAGGTCGCGCATCTTCGCCCTGCCCTTTGGGCGGCCGGCGGCGCGAGCGGCTATGCTGGTATAAATTTCGACGATCAGCGAGCCGATGGGACGCGGCGGGTCGAAGGGCCAGACCGGCACATGGGCGTGGACATGGTGGAGCAGGCGCATCCCGGCAAAGCTCGCCTTGGCCACCTGCGCGGCGCCGATGGCATCATAGACAGTGGAGGGCTTGCCTCCGCCCTGGGCGTTGTAATGGGCTTCGCACTGACGGTTGTGCATAAAGTCGGCCTTCACGCCGTCCGCCTTGCCAAAATAGAAATGACGGCGGTGCGTGCGTTCGAGCAGGCTGGCCGCGCCCAGATCCTCATCCTCGCAAATACCGTCAACATAAGCCCAGAAGGCGGGACCGGTGATCGGCACGTCATCGCCGGGCAGATAGCTTGCACGGGCCACATAGGGCGGCGCGAAGCTGAAATCGAAGCCGAACAGAGTTGGCGCTTCATGGGCCACCCGGATCAACCAGTCGGCGACCGCCTGCCGGGACCAGAAGCCGCCGCCTTCGGGATGCTGGAGCGTGGGAACCGCCTCTCCGGCTTCGCAGAGGGCGACTGCTATGCCCTTGTGGCGGGACCCTTTGGCGCCCGACCAGTCGATCACGGCATAGCGGGCGAAACGCGGGGTCATTGCGTATGGCGTTCGGCTCTCAGGCGGTTCCAATAAGCGATGCGCTCGGCAATGCGCGCTTCGAAGCCCCGCTCGGTCGGGGCATAGAAAGTCTGGGGCTGTATCTCCTCCGGCCAGTAATTGTCGCCGGAAAAGCCTTCCTCCGCATCATGGTCGTAATGATAGCCCTTGCCATAGCCGATATTCTTCATGAGCTTGGTCGGGGCGTTCAGGATGTTCTGCGGCGGCATCAGCGAGCCGGTTTCGCGGGCGGACCTCCACGCCGATTTCATGGCGCTGTAGGCGGCGTTGGATTTGGGCGCCGTCGCGCAATAAAGACAAGCCTGCACAATGGCGAGCTCCCCTTCGGGCGACCCAAGGAATTCGTAGCTATCCTTGGCGGCGAGGCACTGGACGACGGCCTGCGGGTCGGCAAGGCCGATATCCTCCACGGCAAAGCGGACCAGACGGCGTAGCACATAGAGGGGCTCCTCCCCCGCTGTGAGCATGCGGGCGAGATAATAAAGCGCGGCCTGCGGATCGGACCCGCGCAGGCTTTTGTGCAGCGCGGAGATGAGGTTGTAATGACCCTCCCGATCCTTGTCGTACACCGCGACGCGCCGGTGAAGCAACGCTGACAGCCCTGCGGGGTCAAGCGGTTCGGGAATGTCGATGGAATAGAGTGTTTCCACCTGATTGAGCAGGAAACGCCCGTCGCCATCCGCGCTGGCCAACAACGCTTCGCGGGCGGCGGCGTCGAGTGGCAGGGGACGGCCCGTCAACGCCTCTGAACGGTCGAGGAGCTGTTCCAGGGCACTCGCGTCAAGGCGACGCAGGATCAGCACCTGCGCGCGGGAGAGAAGCGCGGCGTTGAGTTCGAAACTCGGATTTTCCGTGGTCGCGCCGACCAGCGTGACAGTGCCGTCCTCCACGAAAGGGAGGAAGCTGTCCTGCTGGGCGCGATTGAAGCGGTGAATTTCGTCGACGAACAGCAGCGTCTTCTCGCCCCGCCGGGCATAGTCCTTCGCAGTGGCGAAAACCTTCTTGAGGTCCGCTACACCGGAGAAGACAGCGGAGATCGGCTCGAAACGCATGCCGACGGCATCGGCCAGCAGGCGGGAGATGGTGGTCTTGCCCGTGCCCGGCGGCCCCCAGAGGATGATCGATGACAGGCGTCCGGCGGCGACCATCCGCCCGATGGCGCCTTCCGGGCCGGTCAGATGATCCTGCCCCACCACATCGGTGAGGGTGCAAGGGCGCAACTTGTCCGCCAGCGGAGCATCCGCCGGATTGGTGGTGGGAAGGTCATCGGGAGCGAAAAGATCGGGCATCGCCCTCGATATAGGAGCGCTTTGGCTTTCAGGGAATGCTTTGGTCAGGGAACGGGACTGGACCGAACCAGCGCCCCATGTTCACGCTGACGGATGATGCGGACATAGGTATCGACCAACGCCTGGTTCACCTGATCCCAGCCATAGCGCTCCGCCTCACGCATGGCGGCGGCCCCGGCGCCGGCCCGTGCGGCGGAATCGGTGCAATAGGCGGCCAGCGCGTCGGCAAAGGCCGTGATCGCGCCCGGACGGATCAGGCGCCCGGTGACGCCTTCGGTGACAAGGCTCTCGCTGCCCGTGGCGCGAGCCGCGACGGTAGGCAGGCCGCAAGCCATCGCCTCCAGAGTCACATTGCCGAAGGTTTCGGTGACGCTGGGGTTGAACAGCATGTCCATGCTGGCGACCGCGCGGCCCAGATCAGGGCCTTTCTGAAATCCGGTGAATACCGCATTCGGCAACCGGTTCTCGAACCATTCGCGGGCGGGGCCTTCCCCGACGATCAGCACCTTGTGGCGAACATTCCTGGTCGCCAGATGGTCTATGGTGTCGGAAAAGACGTCCAGCCCCTTTTCCATCACGAGACGGCCGATAAAGCCGATGACGGGTTCGTCATCCGCTATGCCGAAGGACTGGCGCCAGGCCATGTCGCGACGGCCGGGATGGAAAATCTCCCGATCGATGCCGCGGGTCCAGATGCCGACATCATAGCTCATCCGCTGTTCGCGCAGGAGTTGAGCCATCGATTCGGACGGCGCAACGATGGCGTCGCAGCGGCGGTAGAAGCGGCGGAGCAACGATTCGATCGTCGGCTCCAGAAAAGCGAGTCCGTAATAGCGCGGGTAGGTTTCGAACCGCGTATGGACCGAGGCAATCGCGGGCAGCCCGTGATTGCGCGCCCAGGCGACGGCGCGATGTCCCAGCGGGTCGGGACTGGAAACATGAACCAAATTCGGACGGAAAGCCTTCAGGTCGCGGCGCACGGCCGCCGACATGCGATAGGGAATCCGATATTCGCGACGCCCAGGGACTGCGACGGAAGGCGCGCTGACCAGATCACCGGTGGGTTCGAAAGCGGGCGTGTCCGTGGTGGCGGAATAGATGCGCACCGCCGCTCCCTGCCGCAGCAAATAGCCCACGAAGCGATTGAGCGCCTGGTTCGCGCCATCGCGGACGTAATTATAATTGCCGCTGAAGAGCGCGACGCGAAGCCCCTTAACATCCATCCGCCGCCCTTACCGCAGCCAATCGCAAAACCCAAGGGAACCCGGATCGGATCGGTGAATTTTGCATGATGGCAGCAATGAGGACCGGCCGGCGCGGTTGCCCCTTTTAGGAGAGAATGCTGAAAATGACCGAGAGCTTTCGCAAAGGAACAAGGGTCAGGTGGAACTGGGGACAGGGCGTCGGCCGGGGACGGATCGCCGAGCGTTTCGACCGGCAGGTCGAACGCACGATCGAGGGCACGGTCATTCGCCGCAATGGCTCCAGCCGGAACCCGGCCTATTTGGTGACGACCGACAGCGGCAGCGAGGTGCTGAAACTGGGATCGGAACTGTCCGCGGCCTAAGGGCATTGGCCTTCGCCCAGCGCCTGTGGCAATCTGGGGCATGACCGACACATGCATGACCATCAACGCCCTGTTGACGGGAACACCCCTGCCCTTTCGGGACGGGGACTATAGCGCCATCGCGAAGAAACCCGTCGACGGCGCCGTGCGGATCGGCTGGCTGGGCGTCGAAGGCGATAGCGTCGCCGACACGGTGCATCATGGCGGCTGGGACAAAGCGATCCATCTTTATCCGCAAGACCATTATGACTGGTGGCGCGAGCGTAAGCCGGGGCATCGGTTGCTCGATGCCCCCGGCGCCTTTGGCGAGAATATCGCCTCGAGCGGGATGACGGAGGCGGAAATTTGCCTGGGCGACCGTTTCTCGCTGGGCAGCGCGGTGGTGGAGGTCAGCCATGGCCGACAACCCTGCTGGAAGCTGGATCATCGCTTCGGGGAAAAGGACATTATGGCGACGGTCGTGAAGACGGCGCGCTGCGGAATTTATTTCCGGGTTGTTCGGGAGGGCGAAGCAAAGTCGGGCCTGCAAATGACCTTGCTCGAACGGCCTTTGCCGGACTGGTCGATTGCGCGGGTGTTTCGTCTGCTGATCGGAGGCGGCCACAAGAGCGACCCCGACGCCGTGAGAATGTTGGCCGACATGCCCCTGCTGGCGGAGGCGTGGAGAGAGCGGGCACGAAAACTCGCCTAGGGTGAGGGAATGAGTTCAGGGTGAGGCGAAAATGGTGGCGTTCGAGAACCGGCGCGCAGCGTATTTAAAGTAGGTGAGCACCGGAAGCGCAGAAAGCCGCATTTGCAGCCCGCCATGGGCTAAATCCCCACACACCCTAGAGCAAGCTGCGCTCAATCGGACACGGGCCGCTTGCTCACCTCCTTTGTTGTCGCATCGTTTTTACGAAAAACCCGAGCTCGGAGTCACGCGCCTCCGGCTCGCCCACTTTTTCGAACGATGCTCTAATACCAAGGCGCGATGAGTTTGACTCATTGGAACTTGGTAAAGCCCGCCCGGCGCCTGAGCGAAACCCACTTTTGATCGGTCGAAGACCGAGCGCGATGGTATAAATGAAACATCCCGCCCTGTATGATCCATCCCGAAACGCAAAATGGGGGCCGGCATTGCTGCCGGTCCCCACTTCCGTCGCGTCTCTCGATCCGCTTCTCTTTCGAGATGCGATCATCGGACTCGGCGCGCGATAGGTCTGCCTGAAAGGCTTTTCTATCGTGTTGGCTCCGTTTGCTCGGCCGGGCGGCCGGTCTCCCGCAGCCTGTTCTCTTTATTCGATGCCCGACGTTCACTTTCGCGCGTGCACAGCATCGTCCATTGAGAACCATCGGCTTTCCGCATTTTCCTCACGGTCCATGCTTCCTTCCCGACGTTCGAAAAGTCCTTCAAGTCACTGATTTCTCACTGACTTTAGCATCCAGATTTCTCTGTCTCCCGTCCTTTCCGATAAGAGAATGCTCTCACCAAAAGCGAGTCGCTCAAAGCGGAATCTTGCGCTTCAAAGGCAGATTCCCCGTAAAGCTGTGGATAATTGCGGATAATTTTTTACGGAGCTCTGAAAGGGGGAGGAATGGCCGCCCGATTTCCGCTTCATCGCGCGCTTTCTTCACCTCATCCCAGATTTTATCCAAGGGAAAACAATGCGATGCGCCGTTGTCGCAGGTTCATGCAACTTCGATCAATATGAACGGGTTGAACAGCAAAGCACGCCTTTTGGAGGAGATACAATGCGTAAAGCTATCATGGCCCTGGCCGCCGTTTCGCTGGCCATTCCCGTTTCGATGGCAATTCCGACTGACGGCGCCAACGCCCGCCGCCATTATCAATATCGCGAATGGCGCGGGCGCGATGGTCGTATGTATTGCCGCAAGTCCAACGGCACGACCGGGCTGATTGT
Source organism: Sphingobium estronivorans (assembly GCF_008692605.1). Taxonomy (GTDB): domain Bacteria; phylum Pseudomonadota; class Alphaproteobacteria; order Sphingomonadales; family Sphingomonadaceae; genus Sphingobium; species Sphingobium estronivorans. Next base: position 41,009 of record NZ_LFCT01000014.1, on the reverse strand, counting down.
CGGTGGCGTTGGCGGCGCCCTGGTCGGTCGCGCCATCGATACCCGTGGCGACCGCGCCACCGGCACGATCCTGGGCGCTGCGGGCGGCGCATTGCTGGGTAAGGAAATCGACAGCAAGCGCCACTGCCGCTAACAAAAAGGGCGGCTTCCCATCGGAAGCCGCCCTTTTTATCGATCAAGGATCGAAAAGCTTATTCGGAAGCGGCGCCGCGGGCGTCCTCAACCTTGAACGAGACCTGCTGGCCGCCGGAAACGCCCGACACGCGGCCGTTCTTGACGGAAAGATTGAAGGCGACGGCATCGGGATACCGACGGCCCGAAATCATCTGGCCGGTCTTCGTGTCCTTGACGTCATACACATAGGTATAACCTTCGTGCGTGAACTGCTGCTTGGCAGCATCTTCGGCGTGGGCCGGAGCGCTCACCGCACCAGCGGCGACCACGGCGGACAGGACAAACTTGGACAGCATTCGCATGGGTAAACTCCTTGTGAATGCCGATCAAACACCTCTGAATTATTCTATTTTGTTGGCGCGGATATGGCGCGCCATCGGGAAAGGACAATCGCAAAAAAAGACCGACCGATTGCGTTTTCCGCAACCGTCCTTCAAGCCTTTGACAAATTGACGATATGATGGAACTCCGCCTCGGTCAGCGGGGAAACGGACAGGCGCGACTGGCGGATCATCACCATGTCGGCCAGCGCGGGATCTGCCTTCATGGTCTTCAATGTGACCGGTCTGGCGAGCTTTTCCTTCGGCCCGACATGCACGGCGATCCACTTGCCCGTGTCGTCCGTGCTGTCGGGTGCGGCTTCCTCGACGATCTCCATGATGCCCACGGCTTCGATCCCGATATTGCTGTGGTAGAAGATCGACAGGTCGCCCTTTCGCATCGCTTTCATATTGTTCTGCGCGGCATAGTTGCGCACGCCGTCCCATTCCGCCTTTCCCTTCGCGACCAGATCGTCGTAGGAAAAGACATCGGGTTCGGATTTCATCAGCCAGTAGTTCATGACCTCTCCTTGCATCAGCCGCCAAGGACGATCAAGGATGCGCGCATAGCTGGTCGTCGCCCCATGGCGCGCCGGACCAATCAAATGGATTTTCGGAGACAAGAAAGTGTCGCAATCGATGCCGGCCCAGGTGCCCGTCCTGTCCTTGGGCGAGATGACCAAAGCCGACTTCGCCGCGGCCTTCGGCGGGTCCTTCCAGCGCTTCGGCTTCGCCATGGTGAAGGACCATGGCATGGATCAGGCGCTGATCGACAAGGGCTGGACGCTCGCGCGCCAGTTCTTCGCGCTGCCGGAGGAAGCAAAGCGGCGCTATGACGCCAAATATAATGGCGGCCAGCGCGGCTATACCGCTTTCGGCGTGGAGATCGCCAAGGGCGCGAGCGAGAACGACCTCAAGGAATTCTGGCATGTCGGCCGCGACCTGCCCGCAGGCGATCCGCTCAGCGAGACCATGCCGCCCAATATCTGGCCGGACGAACTGCCTGAATTTCGCGAAACCTTCGCTCGCCTCTATGCGGAGTTCGACCGCATCGGCGGCGAACTGCTCTCCGCCATCGCTCTCTATCTGGGCCTGGAGGACCGCTGGTTCGACAGTCCGGTCGAGAATGGCAATTCAATCCTGCGCCTGCTCCATTATCCGCCGGTCTCGCCCCACGCCCCCGGCATCCGTGCCGGCGCGCATGAGGACATCAACCTCATCACCCTGCTGCTGGGCGCGGAGGAAGGCGGCCTGGAACTCAAGGATCGCGACGGCAACTGGCTCCCGGTGGTTCCGCCGCCCGGTGCGCTCGCCATCAATGTGGGCGACATGCTCCAGCGGCTGACCAACCACGCTCTTCCCTCGACCAGCCATCGGGTCGTCAATCCGCCGCCGGAACGCCGGGGCTATTCCCGCTATTCCATGCCCTTCTTCCTGCACCTGCGCCCCGATTTCCTGATCGACGCGCTGCCGCAATGCGTGGATGCGGGCCATCCCCGCCGCGAGCAACCCATCACTGCGCACGATTATCTGACGGAACGCCTGCGCGAGATCGGCCTGATCAAAGGCTGAGAGGCTGGAGCGTTACTTCCGCCCGCGCCCCATCGTGATTCCGATTTCCTCGCCCTTTTCGCTGAGGGCGAGTTTCACGATCTTCACCTCCACATGGCTGACCTTGTCGTCCTGAAGGAAGATGGTGTCGACGATATGGTCGGCGACCGCCTCGATCAGCGTGAAATGCTGCCCTTCGGGCAAAGCGCTGGTCGCGGCATGCTTCAGGTCCATATAGTTTTTGGACCGCGACAGCGGCGTGTCAGGCTCATAATGATCCGCGATCTTCAACTTCGCGCGGATGGAAATGCGCAACGGCTGGGGCAGGTGCGTCTCCTCCGAATAGATGCCCGTCAGGACATCCACATCCAGATTATTCACCTCCAACGTCAGAAAATCGTCAAATCCGCTGTTCATATCTCGCCACATTCGGTCGTTGCCTGCTGCAAATATGGCCTGCTGCGGGCGGGATCCAGTTTAGACTTTTATTTTGCGAAGCAGGCGCTAAAGCCCGCCGCTCTCGGCGCGTCCATGCGCCATTGAGGACGGATCGGCAAGACGTGTCTGTGATAGTGCCCCTCAACATCATGGCGCAGGATGCGATCGAACGGCTGCTCGATGCCGCCTTCGGCTCCGACCGGCACGGCCGCACCGCCTATCTGATTCGCGATGGCATGCCCTGGCTGCCCCAACTCTCTTTCGGGATCGAGGATGAGAAGGGCCAGCTCATCGGATCGCTGCAAAGCTGGCCGGTCGCCCTTGCCCATCAGGACGGCAGCCAGACGCCGCTCGTCATGGTCGGCCCGGTGGCGGTCGATCCGTCCGCGCAAGGCACCGGCCATGGCCGCGCGATGATGGATGCCGTCGTCACCGCCGCCCGCGCGCAGAAAAGCGATCCGCTGATGATGATCGGCGATCCTGAATATTATGGTCGTTTCTGGGGCTTTTCGGCGGAGGGCACCGGCGGCTGGGACTGTCCCGGCCCGTTCGAAGCGCGCCGCCTGCTGGCCCTTTCCGTCGATGGCCGCCCGATAAGCGGCCAGGGCATGCTCGGCCCCCGGATCGCTGTTCGGGCCTGAAATTTCCCTTTTGCCTTCGCGCGCTCCCGCTCCTATCTCGACCTCATGCCGATGGAGCCACCCCCCGATCTCGCCAGCCTGTCCCTGCCCGATATTGCGCGCCTGCTGAACGAGAAGCGCCTGCCGCCGGTGGAGCAATGGAATCCCGATCATTGCGGCGACAGCGACATGCGCATCGCCCGCGACGGCACATGGTTCCATCAGGGTTCTCCCATCGGCCGCGAAGCCATGGTTCGGCTCTTCTCGACCATCCTGCGCCGCGAATCCGATGGCAGCTACGTCCTCGTCACACCGGTGGAAAAACTCTCCATCGCGGTGGAGGACGCTCCCTTCATCGCCGTCGAGCTCAAGACCCAGGGCGAAGGCCGGGGCCGCAGCATGGCCTTTCGGCTCAATACCGGCGATCTGGTCGCCGCCGGTCCCGACAACAGGCTCACCCTGCGCGAAACGCCCGACGGTCCGCATCCCTATCTCCATGTTCGCGGCGGTCTGGACGCGCTCATCGCGCGCAGTGTCTATTATGAACTGATGAACCTCGCGCTTGATGAAAATGCCGACACTATCGGCCTGTGGAGCGACGGCGCTTTCTTCGCGCTGGACGGGTCGGCATGACCCTGGCGGAGCGGTTGCGCGCCGCCTTGCGGGAAGGGCATGAACGCGAGGTCGGCCTGGAATTGTCGGACACCCGCGACCCGCGCATCGACGGCGATATCGTGCTGGCGCCCGCCGCCGTCCTGATTGCGATCACCGACCGTCCCGAACCCGGCCTCATCCTCACCCAGCGCTCCGCGAAGCTGCGCCAACATGCCGGGCAGATCGCATTCCCCGGCGGTCGCGTCGATGTCAGCGATCCCAATGAAATCGCCGGCGCACTGCGCGAAGCGCAAGAGGAAATCGGCCTGGCCCCAAATCTGGTCGACATCATCGGCACCTCCGACCGTTATCATACCTTCACTGGCTTCGATGTGGTCCCCGTGCTGGGCGTGATCCCGCCTGACCTGCCCCTCATCCCGCAGGAAACGGAGGTGGCGGAACTGTTCGAACTGCCCCTCTCCTTCGCCCTTAACCCCGCCAACAGGATCAGGAAAAAGATAGAATTTCAGGGTATTGAAAGGCATTATTACGAAATTATGTGGGAAGGGCGCCGCATCTGGGGTATCACTGCGGCCATCCTCGCCAATCTCTCGCGGAGGCTCGGCCATGACCGCTCTGCTGCCTGACGCCGACTGGCGCCATCGTCCCGGCCTCGACGCCCTGCTGGGCGCACTGGGCGCTGCCCAGGGCCATGCCCGCTTCGTCGGTGGCGCCGTGCGCGACAGCATGCTCGGACTTGCCGTCAGCGACCTCGACATCGCGACCGACCTGCCTCCGCAAACCGTCCTCAATCGGCTCCAGGACGCGGGGATCAAGGCTATTCCGACGGGCATCGACCATGGCACGATTACGGCCGTCATCCATGGCTGGCCGGTCGAAATCACCACCCTGCGGCGGGACGTCAGCACCGATGGCCGCCGTGCGACCGTCGCCTATACCAGTGAATGGCGAGAGGATGCAGCCCGGCGCGATTTCACCATCAACGCCCTCTATGCCGACCCGATTACCGGGGACATCACCGATTTCTTCGACGGCGTCACCGACCTCAAGGCGCATCGCGTCCGTTTCATCGGCGATCCCGGCGCGCGTATTGCGGAGGATCATCTCCGCATCCTGCGCTATTTCCGCTTCCTCGCCCGCTTCGGCCAAGACGCACCGGACCCGCAAGCCTATGACGCCTGCCGCGCCGCCGCCAACAGCCTGATGGCGCTGTCGCGCGAACGGATCGCCGACGAATTGCTCAAACTCCTGTCCGTCGCGGCCCCCTTGCCTGCGCTGCGGCTCATGGTCGATGGCGGCATTTTGCGGCCGGTCATCCCCGAAATCGACCAAAGCGGGCTGGATCGCCTGGCTGTTCTACTCGCTCGTGAAAGCGCTTCCGCCACCCCCCTTTCAGCTTTGCGCCGGCTCGCTTCCCTGTTGCCACCCGACCCGCGCACCGCCGATCCGGTGGGCGCCCGGCTCAAACTCTCCAACAAAGCCCGCAAACGTTTGACGAGCGCGCTCGAAGGCCCGGTTGCCGCGATCCCGCCGCGCGCCCTTGCCTTCACCATCGGGGTTGAAAGCGCCATCGACCGTATCCTGCTCGACCCAACGGCGCCACTGGACGGTATCGCCATGCTGGAGGGCTGGACCCCACCCCGCCTGCCGCTGGGCGGCGGCGCGCTCATCGCGCGCGGCCTTCAGCCGGGCCCGGACGTGGCAAGGGCGCTGGCCCAAATACAGGAAATATGGGTGGCGGAGGGCTTCCCGAACGAAGCCCGCGTCGCCGCCATCGCGGATCAGACCGTCTCGAAATTCCACCGCGCACGCCAATAGTCGAAGGCATCGGATTCAGCCATCGGCGGCGCGAAATAATAGCCCTGCCCCTGCCAGCAGCCCAGATTCTGTAGGGCATGGGCAAGTTCCTGCGTCTCGATCCCTTCGGCCGTGACGTGCAGGCCCAGCGATTCGGCCAGCGACAGGATGGTGCGGACCATGATTTCCTTGTCCCGGTCCTCCAGCATCGAACCGACGAAACTGCGGTCGATCTTCAGAATGTCGATCGGCAGGCTGTGCAGGCTGGCAAGGTTCGAATAGCCGGTGCCGAAATCGTCCATGGCGATCGGCATGTCCAGGTCCTTGAGCGCAAAAAGCAGCTTCCGTGCCTTTTCCGGGTCAGCAACGATGGCGCTTTCGGTCAATTCCGCCGTCAACCGGTTGCCCGAAATGCCCGAATAACGCAGCGCCTCCTCAAACATGGAGGCAACGTCGTCGCGCGCCATTTGAATGGGCGACAGATTCACATTGATGCCCACCGGCAGCGGCTGGCCAAATTTCGCGTCCCACCGGCTGAGCGCCTGCGCGGCTTCATAGGCCGCCCAGCGCCCCAGTTGCGTGATGAGGCCGCTTTCCTCCGCGACGGGGATGAATTCGACCGGCGACACATGCCCCAGTTCGGCATCCTTCCATCGCGCCAGCGCTTCAAATCCGGTGATCTCGCCCGTCTGCAAATGGATCAGCGGCTGGAAGGCCAGATTCAGTTCACCCTGCGCCAACGCGTCCCGCAAGCGGCTTTCCACGCTGAAGCGCCGTTGTGCCTCCTTGAGCACGCCATTGCGATAGATTTCGACCTTGCCGCTGCGCTTGGCGATCTTCACCGCCGCCTGCGCCTTGCGGACAATATCCTCAGGCTCGTCGGAAAGGCTGATCGACAGCGCGCAGCCGATCGCGCAATCCACCCGGATTTGCAGATCACTCAGCCGGATCGGATAGCTGAGCGCATCCCTGATTCGCTGAATGATATGAAGAGCGTCAGACAAGCCATTGTTCAAACGTGCAAAAATGGCAAAATCATTGCCGCCGATGCGCGCCAGGACGTCGCCCTGCCGCAGGCTGGACTTCAGCCTCTTGGCCACGGTGATCAACAGTTCATCGCCTGCCATCGGGCCGAGCGACTCGTTGACCCGGCTGAACCGGCTGAGGTCGATGGCGATGATGCCGAACTGGGCGTTTTCGGGCCAGGGCGTGTTGGCCAGCCGGTCATCGATTTCCTCGCCGAAACCGGTGCGATTGGGCAAGGCGGTCAGGCCATCCGACAGCAATTCCCGCCGCAGATTCTTCTCGATGGTCCGATCGCTGGTCCGGTCCAGCGCCGTGAACAGAAACAGATTGGGCTGCCCTTCGGCTTCGGGCAACCGCCCCACGGCACAGGAAAAATATTCTGGCCCCAATATTCCGTCACGCCGGAGTTCGAAACTTTCGGAGGCCTTGTCCGACCGGGCGCATCGCAGAATTCGCTTGCGCCATTCCGATGCATGCGGGCGCTTCCTGCTCTCATCGTCCAGGTTGAAATGCTGCCTGAAAGAATCGTTAACAGCAACTATCGATAATGTATTGTTTTTAAATGAAAAAGCCGCCGCCGCATGCGGCAGCGCATCCAGCCAGTCGCGTATCGCGATGCCGTGCGACAGATGCGCGTCATCGGCCCCCGCAGGAAGCTCGATCTTCGGCATATCTTCGGGCCGATTGCGCATCGACATGGATTCCATAGGGTCCGGGGATAGAACCCATCGGTAAATTTTCGGGAAACGACATTCCCGATTTCATCATCATAATAGCGGAAAAACCACTTGTCAGAAACGGTTATCGCGCGGGAAGCCCGTGGGCGGCATCCGGCCGGCCGCTCCGCGCGCCACGCGCCATGGCGTCATATCCGCTTCCGTCCGCGTCCGCCCGGTTTCGCCGCCCATGGTCCAGCTTAGCCCATCGGAAAGGCGGAAGGCGATGGCGTCGGACAAGCCGCCATCGCGATAACGCTGCATCTGCACGCCCTGTCCGCGGGTCATGCGCGGCATTTCGATCAACGAAAAGACCAGTAGCTTACGGTTCTCGCCCACCACCGCAACGCTGTCCGCTTCCGGCGCGATGGGATGGACGACGGAAAGCTTCGCGCCGGTCCGCACATTGACCACCTGCTTGCCCTTGCGCGTTTCGGCGATCACATCGGCCATCGCCGCAACGAAACCCCGACCGTCCGAAGCCGCCAGCAACAGTTCGCCATCCATCCGCGCGGGCATCAGGGCGATGATATGACCAGTCCCGTCCATATCGACCAGCGACCGCACCGGATCGCCGAAACCACGCCCGCCCGGCAACTTGTCCGCGCCGAGCGTGAAGATACGCCCCGTTTCCGTCGCCAGCAGCAGCTTGTCGGTCGTCTGCGCGTGGAAGGCGATCATCGGACCGTCGCCTTCCTTGAACTTCAGCGTGTCGGCCGAAGCCAGATCGCGATGCCCGCTCATCGCCCTGATCCAGCCGCGTTCGGACAGGATCACGGTGATCGGTTCCTTCTCGATCATCGCCTCAAGCGGGATTTCGCGGGCCGGGGCCGCTTCCTCGACCAGGGTGCGCCGCTTCCCGAAATCGCTGTCGGGCGAATAACGCTTGCGCAGATCGGCCAGGTCTTTCTTCAACCGCGTCCGCTGCCGCGCCGGGCTTTCAACCAGCTTGGTCAGTTCGTCGCGTTCCTTCAGCAGTTCCGAATGCTCGCGTCGCAGTTCCATTTCCTCCAGCTTGCGCAGACTGCGCAGCCGCATGTTCAAGATCGCCTCCGCCTGCCGGTCGGTGAGGCTGAACTCCGCCATCATCACCTCTTTCGGTTCATCCTCGGTACGGATGATCTCGATCACCCGATCGAGGTTGAGATAGGCGATGATATAGCCGTCGAGCAGTTCCACCCGCGCCGCGATCTTCTCCAGCCGGTGCTGCGCGCGCTTCACCAGCACGTCGATCTGATGCTTCAGCCATTCGATCAGCACGGGCTTGAGGCCCAGCACCCGCGGCGTGCGCGTGGCATCCAGCACGTTCAGGTTCAGCGGAAAGCGATTCTCCAGGTCAGTCAGCCGGAACAGGCTGTCCATCAGCACATCCGGGTCCACAGTCCGGGCGCGCGGTTCGATGACGATACGGATCTGCTCGTCACTCTCGTCCCGCACATCGGCCAGGATCGGCAGTTTCTTGTCGTTGATGAGCACGGCGATCTGCTCGATCAGCTTGGACTTCTGCACCTGGAAGGGAATTTGCGTGACCACTGCAACCCACGTACCGCGCCCGCCATCCTCCTTGTGCCAGCGCGCGCGCGTTCGAAACGATCCGCGCCCCGTGACATAAGCCTCTGAAATAATGGAAGCACTGTCGACCAGAACGCCGCCGGTCGGGAAGTCCGGCCCGCGCACGATCTGCATCAGATCGGCATGTTCGGCATCGGGGTTGTCGATCAGCAAGCTGGCGGCATCGATCAACTCGGAAACATTGTGCGGCGGAATGCTGGTCGCCATGCCGACCGCGATGCCGCTGGCGCCATTGGCGAGCAGATTGGGGAAAAGGCCGGGGAAAACCTCCGGCTCCTGATCTTCGCCATTATAGGTTGGACGGAATTCGACGGTGCCTTCGTCCAACCCCGCCATCAGGTCGGCCGCCGCCTGCGTCAGCCGCGCTTCGGTATAGCGCATGGCCGCCGCATTATCGCCGTCGATATTGCCGAAATTGCCCTGCCCGTCGACCAGCGGGGTGCGCAGCGAGAAATCCTGCGCCAGACGCACCATCGCATCATAGACGGAGGTATCGCCATGCGGGTGATATTTACCGATGACGTCACCCACGACGCGGGCGCATTTCTTGTAGGAGGTGGTGTTGCGCGCCGGATTGGCGACCAGCACATCGGGCGAAGCGCCGCCCGGCTCCATCCGCAGCAGCCGCATCGCCCAGAGCAGCCGCCGATGCACCGGCTTCAACCCGTCGCGCAGGTCCGGCAGCGAACGGGCGGTGATCGTGGAAAGCGCATAGACGAGATAGCGTTGTGACAGCGCATCGTCGAACGGGTGATCCTTGATAGCGTCAAACGGGTCGCGAAAATCAGTCATCGGGATCGGAATAGCAGCGCCGCGACAAAACGGAAACGAAGTTTAGCGCGGCAGATACCGCCCTTCCGGGTCCGCGGCGATCTCGCGCGCGAACTCCGCGCCGATCCAGTCGCGAAAGGCCTTCACCTTGGGCGTATTGCGGGCATGGGACGGATAGACCAGCCAATAGCTCGCCCGTTCCCGTACATAGGAAGGCACCGCCTCCACCAGCAGTCCAGCTTCGACCTCCGCCTTCCACAGGAACAGGTTGACGATGGCGACGCCCTGTCCCGCCATGGCGGCGCGTCCTTCCATCACCTGAGAATCCAGCGCGATCCCCGGAGGCAGCGCCCTGCCGTCCGCATTCACATCGACCCCGGCGAACCATTCATGCCACCACATGTCGTCAGGCGACAGGCGCGGCATGGCGTGCAACGCCCGCGCATCGGCAATCGGCCCATTCTTCGCCAGCCAGCCGGGACTGCACAGTGGCGCCAGCCGATTATGGGTCAACAGCTTCGCCTCCACGCCCGGCCATGTCCCCTCTCCGCCCCGTATCGCGACATCCACCCCGTCGCGGGCGAAATCCACAACCCGGTTCGTCGCATCGATCCGCACCGCCAGCCCCGGCTGCACCATCTGGAAAGCCCCGATGCGCGGCGCCAGCCAGAGATGCGCGAAACTGATCGAGCAGCTTATCGTCAGCACCGTCGAATGATCCTGCGTCAGCGCGGCGAACCCTTGCCGCATCTGGTCGAAGGCGCGGGTGAGGATGGGGGCGATCTCCCGCCCCTTGTCGGTTAGCGCCACCTTTCGCCCCGCCCGCTGAAACAGGCTGATCCCCAGCCGCTCCTCCAGCACCTTCACCTGATAGCTGACCGCCGCCTGAGTCATCCCCAATTCCTGCGCCGCAGCGGTGAAATTCTCCAGCCGCGCCGCAGCCTCGAACACGCGGACGGCGGAAAGCGGCGGAAGCTGACTCATCTTTTACTAATAAGTCAGCCTTATATATCCCGTCCACTCTTTTGTTGGCGGCCGTTACGGAAACCGGCGATAAGCAAGCCAGCGAAACAAAAGCATTTCGCCATTCCCTCATGGAAAAGGATCACGTCATGCGCTTGTCCGACGACGCCCGGCTGTGCCCTCACGGCCATGAAAACCGCCCCTTCCTGAAGCAGCTTTTCGCGACCTTCATGCAGCCCTTCCGCACGTTGCACCGTATCGCCTGGTCGGCGCCATGGAGCACCCAGGAACGATGAAACCACTCAAAAATCAGGAGAACCGCCCAACGGGACTTGCACATTCCGCGTCAGACGCCACCTTGCGCGCGTGTCCGAATCCCATCTTTCCCCTCTTCCCGATTTACCCGCTCCGCCGCCCGCGCTGCTGAACGGGGCCGCGCTGTTCCTCGATTTCGACGGCACGCTCGCTCCCATTGCGGATACGCCGGACGGCGTGGTGATCGACGATGCGCTGCTGGCCCTGCTCGCCCGCCTGCGGGATCGGTTGCATGGCCGCCTGGCCATCGTCAGCGGACGGTCGGTCGCCACCCTGCGCGATTTCGGCTTCGGTCCGTTTCTGCTGGCGGGCACCCACGGTCTGGAATTCGCCATGCCGGGGAGCGCGGTCGATGCCCCCGCCCGCCTGCCCGCCATCGATGAGGCGGAGGCCGCCTTTCACGACTTTGCCGCCGGCAAGCCGGGCCTGCTGGTCGAGCGCAAGACGATCAGCGTCGGGCTGCATTTTCGGGGTGCCCCGCAATGGGGCCGGGAGGCCGGGATGCTTGCCGAACGACTGGCGGATCGTTTCGGTCTCGCCCTGCAACCCGGAAAGATGCTCTACGAACTGCGGCCCGGCGGCGCCGACAAGGGCAGCGCCCTTCGCGCCCTGATGCAAAAGCCCCCCATGGCTGGCGGAAAACCGCTCTTCATTGGCGATGACGTGACCGACGAGGAAGGCTTCGCCGCGGCGCGCGAAATGGGGGGCTCAGGCATTCTCGTCGGCGCGCCCCGGCGGACGCTCGCCGCATTCTCCTTGGAACAGGTTGCCGCCGTCAGGCATTATCTTGCTCAGGGGATCGCTGGCATCGACTGAATCCGATGATCCGGCGCCCCTGTCGTGCATGAACAAGGGGGGCGGACCGATAGCCACGCAAAAAAAAGACAATCCAGGCCATGCCGAGCGGACGCTCGATCCAGGCCATGTCGAGCGGACGCTCGATCCAGGCGATGCCGAGCGGACGCTCGATCTTTGGCCCATCGGCAATTGCCAGGCATCCGCGCTGATCGACCGCGCCGGCCGCATGGTGTGGGCGTGCGTGCCCCGGGTGGACGGCGACCCTGTATTTTCCGCCCTGCTAGACGACGAGGCATGGGATACGCCGGAGGCGCGCGGTTTCTGGGCAATCGAACTGGAAAACTGCATCAAGTTCGAGCAGCATTATATCCGTAACACGCCGATCCTCGTTACCCGCCAGACCGACGCGCAGGGCAATGCCATCGAAGTTTACGATTTCTGCCCACGCCACAAGCATCAAGGCCGCATGTACCGCCCGGTCGCCTTCGCGCGCGTCGTGCGGCCCATGGCGGGCAGCCCGCGCATCCGCGTAAGGCTGCGCCCGACCACCAGCTGGCATTCGGAAAAAGTGCCGATCAGCTATGGCTCCAACCATATCCGGCTGGTGCTGTCCTATATGGCGATGCGCGTTTCGACCAACGCGCCCATCGGCCTGATTTCCCAGGAAAGCTGGTTCCGCCTGGAACATGACATGCATTTCTTCATGGGACCCGATGAGAGCTTTTCCGACGCCCTGCGTCCCGCCGTCGAGCGGATGCTGGACGATACGATCCTGGAATGGAAGATGTGGGTGCGCGGCCTTGCCATCCCTGCCGAATGGCAGGAGGCGGTCATCCGCTCCGCGATCACGCTCAAGCTCTGCCAGCATGAGGAAACCGGCGCGATCGTCGCCGCGCTGACCACCAGTATTCCCGAACATGCCGATAGCGGGCGCAACTGGGATTATCGCTACTGCTGGATCAGGGACGCCTATTATACGGTCGAGGCGCTGAACCGGCTCGGCGCGCTGGATGTGCTGGAAAGCTATCTCGTCTATCTGCGCAATATCGTGGACGGCGCGCGGGGCGGGCATATCCAGCCGCTGTACGACGTGCGCGGCAATGCCACGCTGCAGGAACGGGAGGCCGCCTGCCTTCCGGGCTATCGCGGCATGGGGCCGGTGCGCGTGGGCAATGCCGCCTATTCGCAAATCCAGCATGACGCCTATGGCCAGATCGTCCTTTCCTCCGTTCAGGGCTTCATCGACCAGCGCCTGCTGCGCATGGCCGGCATGCCCGATTTCGAGGCGCTGGAGGCCGTGGGCGAACGCGCCTGGCAGGTTTATGACCAGCCCGACGCGGGTCTGTGGGAGCTGCGCACCCGCGCCCATGTGCACAGCTATAGCGCGGTCATGTGCTGGGCGGCATGCGACCGGCTGTCCCATGCAGCCGTCGCGGTGGGCTTGCCGGAGCGAGAAGCCCATTGGCGCGAACGGGCGGAAGTCATGAAGGCCCGCATCCTACAATCGGCCTGGCGTTCCGACAGCAACGCGATCTCTGCCAATTTCGAAGACGATGCGCGCGACGCCTCGCTGCTTCAACTGCTCGACCTGCGTTTCCTGACCGCCGACAATCCGATGTTCGTCGGCACGCTGAAGGCGCTGGAAAAGGATTTGCGGCGCGGCAACGACATGCTCCGCTACAGCGCTCCGGACGATTTCGGAGAGCCGGTCACCGCCTTCAACGTCTGCACCTTCTGGCTGATCGAGGCGCTGCACCGCACCGGCCGCGCCGAGGAAGCCCGCACTTTGTTCGAGGAGATGCTTTCCCGCCGCACCTCCGCGGGCCTTCTTTCGGAGGATATCGATCCCGTCAGCGGGGAATTGTGGGGCAACTATCCCCAAACCTACTCATTGGTCGGCATCATCAACTGCGCCGTGCTCTTGAGCAAACCGTGGAGCGTGATGCGATGAGGTGCCTGCGATGAGCCGACTTATAGTCATTTCCAACAGGGTCAGTCGCCCGGGCAAGAACGGCAATCAGGGCGGTCTTGCGGTCGCCCTGTCCCAAGCCCTGCGCGAAAGCCGGGGCATCTGGTTCGGCTGGTCCGGGGAAGTCACCGAAAATTTCACGGGACAGATCGGTTTTGCGGAGGATGAAGGCGTCAAGACCGCGACCATCGACCTCGAAGAACAGGATGTCGACGAATATTATAATGGCTATGCCAACAAGACGCTCTGGCCGCTGTTCCACTTCCGCATCGACCTTGCCGAATATGAGCGCGATTTCGAGGGCGGCTACAACCGCGTCAACCAGCGTTTCGCGGACACCACCAGCCCCCTGATAGAACCGGAAGACGTCATCTGGGTTCAGGACTATCACATGATCCCGCTCGGCCAGATGCTGCGCGACCGCGGCCATGAAAACCGCATGGGCTTCTTCCTGCATATCCCCTGGCCGCCCACGCGCCTGTTGGTTTCGCTGCCCCACCATACCAAGCTCGTCCAGACGTTGTTCGCTTATGACGTCGTGGGCTTCCATACGGAAGAATGGCTGGAATCCTTCCGCCATTATATCGAACGCGAAATGAACGGCACGGTCGACGGCGATTATGTGACGCTGGGCAACCGGACCATCCAGGCCATCGCCTGCCCGATCGGCATCAATGCGCAGGAATTCGCCCAGGCCGCCGTCAGCGAACCCGCCAAGGATATGTACGAAAAGGTCCGCCGATCCTTGCAGGACCGTGCGATGATCGTGGGGGTCGACCGGCTCGATTATAGCAAGGGCCTGGAGGAGCGGTTCAACGGCTATGCGCGTTTCCTGAAGGACCGTCCCGAACAGCATCGCAATGTCGTGCTGACCCAGATCGCCCCACCGTCGCGCGGGGAGGTGGAGAGCTATCAGCATATCCGCGCGACGCTGGATGCCATAGCCGGACGGATCAACGGCGAATATAGCGATGTCGACTGGACCCCGATCCGCTATGTCAATCAGGGCTATCCACGCGACAAGCTGGCCGGGATTTACCGAGCCGCGCGGATCGGGCTGGTGACACCGCTGCGCGACGGCATGAATTTGGTGGCCAAGGAATATGTCGCGGCACAGGATCCCGAAAATCCGGGCGTTCTTGTCCTATCGCGCTTTGCGGGAGCTGCGACGCAACTCAAGGAAGCGCTGCTTATCAATCCCTACAGCCCCGAAGAAATGTCCGACGCCATCAACCGCGCCCTGTCCATGCCGCTCGATGAACGCAAACGCCGCTGGCGCGCGATGATGGACTGCGTCGAAGCGCAGGACATCAGCTGGTGGCGGAAAAACTTCACCGCGCGATTGATGGCCGTCGAACGCAATGGCGCGGAGAAGACGGAAATCGAAACCGCCTGACGGGTCGCTCGCCAAAACCCATCCATTTGCACCCCTGCCCCTTTTGGTCTAAGGGCCAGCCCAAGCAGCCCCGGCACCCGCTGATCCTTTCCGATTCGCGTTTGCCGGGGCACATTTCTTTTTTGGGAAGACAGGAAGCGCGCATGGCCCGTCGCCGCCAGATCTACGAAGGCAAGGCAAAGATCCTTTACGAAGGCCCCGAGCCGGGCACGATCATCCAATATTTCAAGGATGACGCCACTGCCTTCAACGCCCAGAAGAAGGGCACGATTTCCGGCAAGGGCGTGCTCAACAACCGGATTTCCGAGCATATCTTCACCCTGCTCGGCCAGATCGGCGTGCCGACCCACTTCATCCGCCGCCTCAACATGCGCGAGCAACTCGTCCGCCAGGTCGAGATCGTGCCGATCGAGGTCGTCGTGCGCAACGTCGCCGCAGGATCGCTCAGCAAGAAGCTGGGGATCGAGGAAGGCACGCAACTTCCCCGCACGCTGATTGAATATTGCTACAAGGACGACGCGCTGGGCGACCCGCTGGTGTCCGAAGAGCATATCGCCTGCTTCGGCTGGGCGACGCAGGAAGAGATGCACGACATCGCCGACATGGCGATCCGCATCAACGATTTCATGTGCGGCCTGTTCGCGGGCATCGGTATCCGCCTGATCGACTTCAAGCTGGAATTCGGCCGTTTGTGGGATGGCGAATACAGCCGCATCATCCTGGCCGACGAAATCAGCCCGGACGGCTGCCGTCTGTGGGACATGGCCACCGGCGAGAAGCTGGACAAGGACCGTTTCCGCCGCGACCTGGGCGGCGAAGTCGAAGCCTATCAGGAAGTCGCGCGTCGCCTGGGCCTGCTGCCCGAGGGTGCGGACACGACCGTCCTCGACCTGGACACCCACCGCAAGAAGCGCGGCAAGGACTGATCCGGCGGGATGCGCTGCTCAGGCGAGCAGCGCATCCGCCATCAGCTTGATTCCCAACAGCACCATCAGGACATAGATCAGCGCGTAAAAACGCGCGGGATCGACCCGGCGCACCAGCACCACTCCCGCGAAGGTCGCGGCCACCGCCACCGGCACCAGCATCGCCGTCGCCAGCAGATTGGCCCGCGTGAATTGCCCCAGCGCAGCATAAGCGGGCACCTTCATCCAGTTCATCACCGCAAAGGCAATCGCCGTCGTTCCCACCAGAACGTCGCGGGGCAGGCGCTTGGGCAGCACCCACATCTGGAAGGGCGGCGATCCCGCATGGGCGATCTGGCTGGTAAAGCCACTGGCCACGCCAAACAGCACGCCAACCCAATTGGGCGAGGTGGACGGCAGCACGATCTGCCCACCGCGCTCGACCCAGAGCCGTTGCAGGCCGAACAGCGTCGAAATCAGCCCGAGCACGCCCAACACCGCCGTTTCCGGCACCTGCGCCGCAAAGAAATAGCCGATGGCAACCCCCATCGCCATGCCCGGCAGCATCACGGCCAGGACATGCCGGTCCCAACTATGCCGGAACGCCCATACGCTCACGGCATCCTGAAGGATGAGGATCGGCAACATGATCGCCGCGCCCCGCACCGGATCGACGCCCAGCGCCATGATCGGCATGGCGAGCGCGCCGACGCCCGCAAAGCCGCCCTTGGCGAGACCGGACAGGATGACGGCGATAATGGCGCAAAAATAATAAAGATATTCCGGGTTCATGACGCCCGCCTAAAGCATGGGCGGCGCAAAGGGGAGCGGCTTTTGCCGGTCGGCCATGGGAAGGACGACCACCGCGAAAAGCATAATGCCTTGCCTGAGCGCGCGCACGGGACTAGGGGGTGCGCCAAAGGCAAGTTTACGGAGTTTCCTGCCCCATGAAAGCCCGCATCTTCGTCACCCTCAAGGGCGGTGTCCTCGACCCGCAGGGCAAGGCGATCCACCACG
Organism: Sphingobium estronivorans; assembly: GCF_008692605.1. Classification (GTDB taxonomy): domain Bacteria; phylum Pseudomonadota; class Alphaproteobacteria; order Sphingomonadales; family Sphingomonadaceae; genus Sphingobium; species Sphingobium estronivorans. Next base: position 24,046 of record NZ_LFCT01000014.1, on the reverse strand, counting down.
CGCTCGACGGCCTTGGCTTTGGCGGCGTCAATGACGTGCGCGCGGGCAAGCTGATCGAGCTCGACCTCGCCGACGGTACCAGCGATGAGGATATCGACGCCATGTGCCGCAAGCTGCTGGCAAACACGGTGATCGAAAACTACCGCATCGAAAAGGTGGCCTGAGCCATGAAGAGCGCCGTCATCGTCTTCCCCGGCAGCAATTGCGACCGCGACCTCGCCGTGGCGTTCGAGGCGGCGACCGGCGCGAAGCCCGCCATGATCTGGCACCGCGACACGGAACTGCCCGACGATCTCGACCTGATCGGCGTGCCGGGCGGCTTTTCCTACGGCGACTATCTGCGCTCCGGCGCGATGGCAGCCCGTTCCCCCGTGATGCAGGCCGTGGCGAAGGCGGCCGACCGGGGTGCCTATGTGCTGGGCATTTGCAACGGCTTCCAGGTGCTGACCGAAACCGGCCTGCTGCCCGGCGCGCTGCTGCGCAACGCGGGTGGGCACTTCGTCTGCCGCGACGTCGCGCTGACGGTCGAGAACGCGCAGAGCGCCTTCACCAGCCGCTATGATGCCGGTGAGTCGATCAGCTTCCCGGTGGCGCACCATGACGGCAATTATTTCGCCGACGCCGAAACGCTGGACCGTCTGGAAGGCGAAGGCCGCGTGGCGCTGCGCTATGCGGAAAGCGTCAACGGTTCGGCGCGGAACATTGCGGGCATCCTCAACGAGGCCGGCAATGTGCTGGGCATGATGCCGCATCCCGAGCGGGTGATCGAGGCAGCCCATGGCACGACCGATGGTCGGCGGCTGTTCGAGGGGCTGGTCGAAGGGCTGATGGCCCGCGCCTGAGCCGCCGGATCGCCCGATGGATGCGGGCGACAGAACTGACAGGATTGACAGGATTGAGGGTCGGGAACAGCGGTTCTCGACCCTTTCCTTATGGGAGTAAGGTCAAAGAATGGGAGTGCAGTGCAGCGCTCAGATGCGATCAAAACCCATCGCGCAAGGCCCCCTGTCCTATCCGCCCCGGTGATAGTCATATTCGAACGCCCTGCCCTGCTGCTTGGTCAGGATGGCGCCGATGATCGCGCCTCCAGCGCGGCGCAGGCGATCCACGGCGACGCGCAGCCCACCATGATGGTTGCGGCCCCATTCGACCACCAGCAGCGTCACCTGCGCCTTCGCGGCAAGCAATGACGCGTCCGACAGGCCGAGAATGGGCGGCGCGTCGATCAGCACCGTGTCATAGCGTTCGCGCACCGTCGCCAGCAGCGAATCCATGGCCGGAGTGACGAGCAGTTCCGCCGGATTGGGTGGAATCGCGCCGCAGGGGAGCAGGGAGATGCCCGGCACGCCGCTTTCGACGATCGCCTCGTCGATCTTCGCCTGGCCGGTCATCAATTCGCTGATCCCTCGGCTGGGCGCGACGCCGAACAGGCTGTGCTGTTTGGGCCGCCGCATATCCGCGTCGATCACCAACACCCGCTTTTCGAGTTTTGCCAGTGCTTTCGCCAGCGCATACAGGGTGGAGGACTTCCCCTCGCCTTCCTGCGCGCTGGTGACAAGGATCGAGCGCGGCAGGCCCGCCGCCGATCCGAGCAGCAGCGAGGAGGCCATGGGCGCGAAAATCTCCGCCGCCGGTTTCTCCCCCGCAGGGACTGCGCCCAGCAACGGCAGGTTCACCCGCTCCGCCAGCGTATCGGCGGACGTCACCGCATCGTCGAAAATATGCCGCCCGGCCACGGCCATCAGCCCCAGCACCAATCCGCCCAGCGAGGCCAGCAGCATGGTGACGCCGATATTGGGCGAGGAAGGACGCGATGGCACCGCCGCCCGGTCGAGCGGCTGGATGCGCCCGGCCTGGAAGCCGGCCTGCGACGCCATGTCGCGATAGCGCTGGAGCAGGCTGTCATGCAGCAGGCGGTAGGTATCGACCTGCCGCTCCAATATGCTCATCTGCACGCCGCGCCCACGCTCGGTCTGGGCCTGTCGCTCGACCTTGGCGATTTCCGACTGGATCTGCTTTTCGCCATGGACGGCGACGTCATATTGTTCCTTGAGCGAGGCGCGGATCGTGCCCGCCATCGCCGTCGCCTGATCGTCCAGCGCCGCCAGCCGGGCACGGGCCTCGCGCATTTCGGGATGGGCATCCTTGCGGAACTGCCGTTCCTGCACGACCTGCGCGCGGGCCTGCGCCCGGTCCGTCATAATCTGCTGCATCGCGCCGTTGTTCAGCACTTCGGGCAGGGTTTCCACGCTGGACATGCGCGCGCTTTCCCAGCGTTTCTGCGCGGCGATCCGATCCGCGGTCGCTTGGGCACGGAAAGCGTTGAGCTGGGCAAGACGGGTGACGGTACTCCCTTCGGGCGGCGCATCAGCACCGTCGCCTTCCTTCGTTTCGGAGGGGACCATCGCCCCGGCATTGGCCGCATAGACGGCCAGATCGCGTTCCGCCCGCTCCAGATCCTTGCGCGCGCCGTCCAACTCTCCCAGCAAGAAACGCCGCGCCTGCACACCGGATTCGAAGCCCCTCTTCAGATCGGCGCGAATCAGGCTGTCGGCATAGCTGTTGGCCACCCGCGCCGAAAGCACCGGATTGGCGCTGGTGAAACCGATGCGGATGACCCGCGATTTGCCGGGCAGTTCGACCTTCAGATTGTCGCGCAGCAGGCCGACGACCTTCTCCGTTTCGACCTGTCGCTGGCTGAGCGAGCCGGAGCCGCGATCGGGCCGCCTAACGTTCATGCCGTCGAAGAAAGTCCGGCTGCCGACCAGCGCCAGTTCGCGCGCCACATCCTCCGCCAGGGCGCGGCTGCGCAGCACTTCCAGTTCCGTCTGCATCATCGCTTCATTGTCGGTCGGCGTGACCTGCCTCTGCGCGGTGGGGGCGCCCGCGGCACCGGCAGGCACATCCTCCACCTCGACCGAGGCCGTCGCTCGATAATCCGGGGTCGACAGCAGGATGAATACCACCCCCGCCAGCAGGCAGAGCGCCATGGTGGCGAACAGGATGATGCGATGCCGCCGGATCGCCACCCAAGCCGCGCTGGTCCCTGCGGCAAAGCGCGCGGCGCGCCCTTCCATCGTCATGGCGGCGCTGTCGGCGTCGATCAGAAGGCCCGGACCCGCCATTACCGTCCTCCGTCCAGCGCGATGAAGCCCACGCCCACCGCCGGAATCGCCAGCAACGCCCCGCCCAATATCGCCTTCGCCCGCGACAGGCCGACGATCACGGTGTCGCCGGGCAGGATTTCCGGATCGGGCGCCTCCCCCTTGCGGATGGCGGAAAGGTCGAACATCGCCGCCTTGCGCTGGCCATCGGCCTGCCGCACCACGACGATCTGGCCCAGGCTGGCGAGCCGTGACGGCCCCTTGGCAAGAGCGACCGCCTGAAGCAGGCCCATGCGTCCGTCGATGGGGAAGAGGCCGGGTTCGCGCACCTCGCCGTCCACAGTGATGCGACGGCCGGCTGCCTTCTTCACGAACACCGTCACCTGCGGCGAGACGAGATAGCGCTCCCCCAATCGCCCGGCGATGACGTCCGACGCCTCGCTGGCGGAAAGCCCGGCGACCGACACGTCCCCGATCAGCGGCATGCGGACCATGCCCGCCGCCGTCACCTGCGCGTCCTCCAGCGACAGGTCAGGCTCATGATAAACCTGGATGCGCAGCACGTCGTCGGAAGAGATGCGGTAATCCATGCCAACGGCTGGGGCTGGCGGTATGGCGGCATAGGCCGCCTCCCCCTTGGGCGCATCCTCCACGGTCGAACAGGCACCGAGCAGCGCGCAGGCCATTATCGCGGCCAATGTCGGGCTCTTGCTGTCAATCGGCCGGTTCATGCCGTTAAAATCCCCGCACTTTTCAGGCGGCACGCGAAAAGCCTGCCGTTCGGGCCGGGGTTAACGGCGTGGAAAGGCGATGGCAACCTGTAGGGCATGGGCCTGCCCCTTCACATGGCCCATCACAGGACCCGTCACAGGGCGATGCGGGCCTGATCCGGGACGATGCGACGCGGTTGATCGGGCCAGACACCACGAGTGTCGTAGACCGCCTTGCCGAAACGCTCGTCCACCGGAACCGATTTGAACATATCATGATCGACAAGAATGACGAACACGCCACATTGTTCCAGAGCCGTATCGAGATCGATCAGTTCCGCACCGGTTCCGGCAAACTCCATCGGCAGGTCATGGGCGTAGGGTTCGACCAGTTTGACCCGGCGGCCATAGCGCTTCGCGAGGCGGGCTGCGACCTTCACAGCCGGGCTTTCGCGGAAGTCGTCGATATTCGCCTTGAAGGCGAGGCCGAGGCAAGCGATCTCCTCGCCCGGAAATTCGTCGATGAGGTCGGACGCCTTGGCGACGACATGGTCGGTCTTGCCGTCATTGACTTCGCGGGCCGTGCGGATGAGTCGGCTGTTTTCCGGGTCGCCATGGACGATGAACCAGGGGTCGACCGCGATGCAATGGCCGCCCACGCCGGGGCCGGGTTGCAGGATATTCACGCGCGGGTGACGGTTGGCGAGGCGAATGACTTCCCAGACATCGATGTCCATGCGCTCGGCAATGACGCTCAGTTCGTTGGCGAAGGCGATGTTGACGTCGCGGAAGCTGTTTTCGACCAGCTTCACCATTTCCGCCGCGCGGGCGCTGGTGGTGATGCAGGCGCCGCGCACGAACTGGCGGTAGAAGCCCAGCGCCTTGCGGGCGCAGCGCGGCGTGATACCGCCGATGCAGCGGTCATTGTCGATCAGTTCGACCAATATCCGGCCGGGAAGGACGCGTTCCGGACAATAGGCGATGGCGATGTCGCCCGCAGTCCCCTGCCCCGGCATTTTGAGGTCCGGACGCAGTTCGGCAAAGAGGTCGCGCATGGCTTCGGTGGTGCCTACCGGGGAGGTGGATTCAAGGATCACCGTATCGCCGGCCTTCAATACCTCCGCAACGGTGCGGGCGGCCTTCAGGACATAGCCGATGTCGGGCGCGCGATCCTCCGCCACCGGAGTCGGGACGGCGATGATGAACACGTCGCTCGGTTCGACATGCAGGCTGGCACGCAGATTACCGCGCGAAACCACGCCCTGCACCAGGCCGTCGAGATCCACTTCCTCGATATGGACGCGGCCCGAATTGACCGTGTCCACCACATGGGCGCTGACGTCGACGCCCACCACCTGCGCCCCGCCACGGGCGATGAGCGCGGCGGTCGGCAGGCCGATATAGCCAAGGCCGATGACGGAAACCTTCTGCTGGAGCTTGTCGAGAGGCATGGGCCATCCTGGAAAGTCGATGATTTCGATCGGTTTCTGACTGGAAATGCTGAAAATTTCGGTAACGGCCGGGATCAGGCGGCCTCGTGCCAATCCTTTTGCGTTCTGGCGCTGGCGGCGATGACATCCGCGATCCGCTCCGCCGCATGGCCGTCGCCAAAGGGGTTATGGGCGCGGGACATGGCGGTGTAGGCGGCCTCGTCGTCGAGCAACTCGAACACGGAGCGCACGATGGCGGCGCGGTCGGTGCCGACCAGCTTTGCCGTTCCCGCCAAAACGCCTTCGGGTCGCTCGGTCGTCTCGCGCATGACAAGAACCGGCTTGCCGAGCGAGGGCGCTTCCTCCTGCACGCCGCCGCTGTCGGTGAGAACAAGATGGCTGAGATCGAGCAATCGGACGAAATGGGGATAGTCCAGCGGCTCGATCATCGCGACATTGGGCTTATCCGCCAGCACCGCGTCCATCACCGGGCGGACATTGGGATTGGGGTGGACAGGGAAGATCACCGCCACATCCGGGCGGCTCGCGATCTCGGCGATGGCGCGAGCGATGGCTTCCATGCCGCCGCCGAAATTCTCGCGGCGGTGGCTGGTGACGGCGACAATGCGCTTGCCCTCGAATCGCCGGGCGAGATTGTCGAGACCGGCGGCAAGAGCAGGCTCGGCCAGCACGCGCCGCCGCGTCGCCAGCAGGGCGTCGATGACGGTATTGCCGGTGACATGGACGCTCCCCGGCGCGCGATTTTCGGCCAGCAGGGCGTTGGCAGCGCCCTCAGTCGGGGCAAAGTTCATGTCGGCGATGCAGGCGACGACGCGGCGGTTCACCTCCTCGGGCCAGGGATGGTGAATATCGCCGCTGCGCAGACCCGCCTCGACATGGGCGACCGGAATCTTGCGGTAATAGGCGGCCAGGCTGGCGACCATGGTGGTCAGCGTGTCGCCATGCACCACCACGCGGTCGGGCCTTTCCGCGTCGAAGGCATGCCCCAGTTCGACGATCAGCTTCGCGGTGAGGCCGTCCAGCGTCTGGTTGGGCGTCATCACGTCCAGGTCGATGTCGGGCACGATGCCGGCAATCTCCAGCACCTGATCCAGCAGGCCGCGATGCTGCGCGGTCACGATCACGCGCGTCTCCACATTGTCCCGTGCCCGCAGCGCATGGATTACGGGAAACAGCTTGATCGCCTCCGGGCGCGTCCCGAACACCAGAGCAACCTTCATCATTTCCCCTTCGCAAGCCGCCATTCCGGATAAGCCCCTGACAGAAAATGGTAACCATCCTCTGAACAGGGGTACTCCAGACGCGTGCTTTCGCAGGCGCAGCGACCTGTGCTAGAGGCCGGACACCATCTACCCCACAATAAAGGGCTGAGTTATTTTATGAAGATCACGATGATCGGCACGGGCTATGTCGGGCTGGTGTCAGGCGCCTGCTTCGCCGATTTCGGCCATGATGTGGTGTGCGTGGACAAGGATGCGGGCAAGATTGCCGCGATCGAATCCGGACGGATGCCGATCTTTGAACCCGGCCTCGACCATCTCGTCGGCAGCAACGCCTCGGCCGGGCGACTGACCTTCACCACCGATCTGGCGCAGGGCGTGAAGGGCGCGGATGCGATCTTCATCGCTGTCGGCACGCCGTCCCGCCGGGGCGACGGCCATGCGGACCTGAGCTATGTCTATGCTGCCGCGAAGGAAATCGCGGAATCGCTGGACGGCCCCACCGTCATCGTCACCAAATCCACCGTGCCTGTCGGCACCGGCGATGAAGTGGAACGCATCGTCAGGGACGTTCGCCCCGATCTCGACATCGAAGTCGTGTCCAACCCCGAATTCCTGCGCGAGGGTGCGGCCATCAGCGATTTCAAGCGGCCCGATCGCGTCGTGGTCGGTACCACCGGCAGCGAGCGGGCCATTGCTGTGATGGGGCAGATCTATCGCCCGCTGAACCTCAATCAGGCACCTTTGATGTTCACGGGACGGCGCACGGCGGAACTGATCAAATATGCCGCCAACGCCTTCCTGGCGACCAAGATCACCTTCATCAACGAAATGGCGGACCTGTGCGAAGCGGTCGGCGCCGAAGTGCAGGACGTGTCGCGCGGCATCGGCCTGGACAATCGCATCGGGTCGAAATTCCTGCATGCCGGACCGGGTTATGGCGGCTCCTGCTTCCCGAAGGACACGCTGGCGCTGGTCAAGACCGGGCAGGATTATGAAGCGCCGATCCGCATCGTCGAAACCGTGGTGCAGGTGAACGACCTGCGCAAGCGGGCTATGGGGCGCAAGATCGTGAAGGCGCTGGGCGGCGACGCGCGGGGCCGGACGGTCGCGCTGCTGGGCCTTACCTTCAAGCCCAATACCGACGACATGCGCGACGCGCCCAGCCTGGCCATCGTCCAGGCGCTGGAGGATGCGGGCGCGAAGATCGTCGCCTATGACCCCGAAGGCATGGAGGTCGCCGCGCCGATGATGGCGGGCGTGACCATGGCGAAGGACGCCTATGACGCAGCGCGGGCCGCCGATGCGCTGGTGCTGGTGACGGAATGGGATGCGTTCCGGGCGCTGGACCTGAAGCGGCTGGCCGTCTCGATGAACAAGCCGGTGCTGATCGACCTGCGCAACATCTATCCCCGCGCGGAGGTCGAGGCGGCGGGCTTCTCGCTCACCCGCGTCGGCAGCGCGGGCGTCGAGGCCTGATGCTGTTGAAACCATCGGAAGGGCGCGATCACCGCGCCCTTCCCCGGTTGCATTATTGGGCGATCGCGGCTGTCGCCTTGTTCGCGCTGACGCAGATCGTGCCGGTTATCGCGGGATTGACCTGATCACGCCTTCAGCTTCCACCCGCGCTTGAGCAGCGTGTAGCACAGCAGGCCAAGAGCGATATTCAGCGCCAGCAGCACCAGACTGCCCACCACGACATCCCCATCGGCCGCCGCGACGAAACCGTAGCGGAAGCCCGAAATCGCGTAGAAGAAGGGGTTGGCATGGCTGATCGCGCGGAACGCGGGCGCAAGCCGGTCGATGGAATAGAAGGTCCCGGACAGCAAGGTCATCGGCCCGATCACGAAATTGGTGATGGCGGCGGCATGGTCGAATTTTTCCGCCCAGATGGAGGTTAGCACGCCGATAAAGGCCGTCAGCCCCGCGCCCATCAATCCAAACCACAGGATGGCCCAGGGATGCGCCGGCGTCACATGCACGCCCGGCCACAGCGCCATCGCGCCCCACAACGCCAGCCCGACGCAGAAGGCCCGCGTGACAGCCGCGCCGACCAGCGCCAGCAGCAATTCGCTGACCGACAGCGGCGGCATCAGATAATCGATCAGCGTCCCCTGCATCTTGCCCGCCAGCAGGGAAAAGCTGCTGTTCGCGAAGGCATTGTTCATCATGCCCATGATCATCAGGCCCGGCGCGATGAAATCGGCGAAGGGCACGCCCAGCACCTGCTTGTTCGCGCCGCCCAGCGCGAGGGTGAAGATCACCAGGAACATCAGGGTCGTGACCGCGGGCGCCCAGATGGTCTGAAGCTGCACTTTCATGAACCGCCGCACTTCCTTGCGGTAGAGCGCGCGAGTCCCGGCCCAGTTCACATTGCGGATGACCATCTCGCCCGGCTCATGGAAGGGCGGGTGCTGCGAGGCGGAGGCCGCATTGGGGGATTGGGCAATTTTGGACTGGTTGTTCATGGGCAGATCGACTATCGGCTCATCTGATGTGCCGCAAGGGCGTTGTGCGCAGATTTGAACCTGCGCGGGCGCCCCCCATATAGGGCGCGAATGCAAAGATTTTGAGGAGTCATTCATTGTCCTGGACCGACGAGCGTATCGACCAGCTCAAGGCAATGTGGGAAAAGGGCCTGACCGCCAGCCAGATCGCGGACGAACTGGGCGGGGTCAGCCGTAATGCGGTGATCGGCAAGGCGCATCGCCTGGGCCTGCAATCGCGTCCTTCCCCGGTAAAAGCCAACGAAGCGCCCAAGAAGGCCGCGCCGCCCGTGCGCAAGCCTGCCCCCGAGGCGGAAGCGCCCAAGCCAGCGGCGCCCGTGCATCCTGCCGCGCCCGCTCCGGTTCGGTCCGCGCCCCCCGTCGCGCCCGCGCCGGCTCCGATCGCGGCAACCCCGGAAACGGAAGCCCCCGCGCCGAAGCCGCGCATCATCTCCGTCGGTCCCGGTGGCTTTCTGCGCCAGGGTCCCGGCGACCAGCAGGCGCCGATCCCGCCTGCCCCGCCGCGCCGTCTGGTGCCCGCCAAGCCCAGCCCGGAAATCGCCGGCAAGACGTCGCTGCTGGACCTGACCGAGCGCATCTGCAAATGGCCGATGGGCCATCCGGGCGAACCGGACTTCCATTTCTGCGGCGAAGCGGTGAACCCCGGCTTCCCCTATTGCGTCGAACATTGCGGCCGCGCCTATCAGGCGCAGCTTCCGCGCGGCACCCGCCGCCCGCCGCCGCCGCTGCCCTTTGGCGGGCCGCGCGTTCGCTGACCAAGAGCATCGTGCGGAAAGGTGGAAACCGCTTTTCCGCATAAAGGATGCGACAACAAAACTGAGAGCGCGCAACCTGCGTCCGATTTAACGCAGCGCGCTCCAGGAAAACGACAAAGGGCCGCCCCTTCTGGAGCGGCCCTTTTTCCTGGCCGAACGCCGTGCGGCCGAACCGGACAGCTTTGAAGCGCAGGACATGATTCCCCCGCTTGCGCCCGACGCGCTCTCCCTTATAGCTTGTCGCCATGTCCGAAGACCTGTTCGCCGCCAACACCACCGCCGCGCCGCAATATGATGCCTCCACTATCGAGGTGCTGGAAGGATTGGAGCCGGTGCGCCGCCGCCCCGGCATGTATATCGGCGGCACGGACGAGCGGGCTCTCCACCACCTCGCGTCCGAAGTGCTGGACAACAGCATGGACGAGGCGGTCGCCGGCCACGCCACCCGGATCGAGGTGACTTTGGAAGCGGGCAACAAGCTCACCATCACGGACAATGGCCGTGGCATTCCGGTCGATCCGCACCCGAAATTCCCCGGCAAGTCGGCATTGGAGGTGATCCTCACCACGCTCCATTCGGGCGGCAAGTTCGAGGGCAAGGCCTATGCCACATCGGGCGGCCTGCATGGCGTGGGTATCAGCGTGGTGAACGCGCTGTCGATCGTCACCGTGGTCGAGGTCGCCCGCAACAAGGAACTGTTCCGCCAGAGTTTCGCGCAGGGCCTGCCGACCAGCGGACTGGAGAAGGTCGGCGCCGCGCCCAACCGGCGTGGTACAGCAGTCAGCTTCATCCCCGACCATGAGATTTTCGGGGAGCAGAAGTTCAAGCCCTCCCGCCTTTACCGGCTGGCGCGGTCGAAAGCCTATCTGTTCGCGGGCGTTGAAATTCGCTGGAAATGCGCGCCCGAACTCATCACCGACGACACGCCAGCAGAGGCCGTGTTCCAGTTCCCCGGCGGTCTGGCCGATCATCTCAAGGAACAGGTCGGCGACCGCGAATGCGCGACCAGCGCCTTTTTCTCCGGCAGCCAGGATTTTCCCGATTCCGCGGGCCGGGTCGAATGGGCGGTCGCCTGGCCGCTCTGGTCGGACGGGTCCTACAGCTGGTACTGCAACACCATCCCGACGCCCGATGGCGGCACCCATGAAGCGGGTTTGCGCGCCGCGCTGGTGAAGGGCATCCGCGCCTTTGGCGAACTGGTCGGGCAGAAAAAGGCGAAGGACATCACCGCCGATGACATCGTGACTTCCTCGGAGGTCATGCTGTCGGTCTTCGTCCGCGACCCGCAGTTCCAGAGTCAGACCAAGGACCGGCTCACGAGTCCGGAAGCCGCGCGGCTGGTCGAGAATGCCGTGCGCGACCATTTCGACCATTATCTGTCCGACCATATGGAGCGCGGCAAGGCGCTGCTCGCCTATGTGCTCGACCGGATGGACGAGCGGCTGAAGCGCAAGCAGGAGAAGGAGATCAAGCGCAAGACGGCCACCAGCGCGCGCAAGCTGCGGCTGCCGGGCAAGCTGACCGACTGTTCGAACGACGATCCGGAGGGCGCGGAAATCTTCCTGGTCGAGGGCGACTCGGCGGGCGGTTCGGCCAAGCAGGCGCGCGACCGCAAAACGCAGGCGATCCTGCCCCTGCGCGGCAAGATATTGAACGTGGCCTCTGCCAACACCGCGAAGATCCTCGCCAATCAGGAGATTGCCGACATGATCCTGGCGCTGGGCTGTGGCACGCGCAAGGACTGCAATCCCGACAACCTCCGCTACGAACGCATCGTCATCATGACCGACGCGGACGTGGACGGCGCGCATATCGCGACGCTGCTGATGACCTTCTTCTTTCAGGAGATGTCGGAACTGGTGCGGCGCGGGCATCTCTATCTGGCGCAACCGCCGCTCTATCGGCTGGTCGCGGGGGGCAAGAGCCTCTATGCCAAGGACGATGCGCATCGCGAACAGATTTTGCGCAAGGAGTTCAAGGGCAAGAAGGTCGAGGTCAGCCGCTTCAAGGGGCTGGGCGAGATGAACCCGGGCCAGTTGCGCGAAACGACCATGGACCCGAAAACGCGCAGCCTGATCCGCGTGACCCTGCCCGATGATGTCGAGGACCGGCAGCAGGTGCGCGAACTGGTCGACCGGCTGATGGGTACCAATCCGGCGCATCGCTTTGCCTTCATTCAGGAAAATGCCGCGACCGTCGATGAGGAAAGCATCGACGCCTGACCCCTTCCCCAATTCATGCCTAGCGCCGCGTTAACCAGCGCGGCGCACCGGATGTTCAATCTTTGGCGCGATATGGGCAAGCATGTCAGGCTTAGCCCCGCTCCTTCGTCTTGCCGCCTATCGCGCCGCACCCGCCCTGCTGGCCATGGCTGGCGGCGGCCATGCCGTGGCGCAGACGGCCTATGCGCCCGTCGACCGCATTTCCGCCAATCTGCTGGCCGGCGGCATGAGCCGTCTGGCGGCGATCAGCGCGCAGCAGGGCGGAACCATGCAGCCCAACTGGATGATGCAGCCCGCCACACCGGATGCCATCGTCAACGACCGGCGGTTCGGCGACGTCTTCGGCAAGCTCCCAGGCTGGCAGTTGCAGGGTGTCCAACTCTCCATAACCAGCTATCGCCAGCCGGAACTGGTGCCGGGCTTCATGCGCGGTTTCCTCGCCGACTCCACGGCGACGACGTTCCCGCAGGCAAGCGGCCCGCAGGCAAGCGGCCCGCAGGCAAGCGGCCCGCAGGCGAGCGGCTTCGTCATGCCCGCTCGCCCGCTTCCCGTGATCGCGGGCCAGCCCTTGCCGCGCACCGGTCAGCCCGATGTGTTCGGCTCGGTCGCCATGCTGATTTCCCACAGCCTGCTGGATCGCAAATGGGCTTCCGTCTCGGCCGCCCTGCCCGGCAAGGGTGTCTGGAGCGCTATCGTCACCGCCGCTCGCAGCGGATCGGGGCAACAGCAGGTGGAGCTGATCAACAGTTGGGTCAACCGGCGGCTGCGCTTCGTCGATGACCGGGCGGGCGGCGACGATTGGGCCTCCGCTGCCCGGACGCTGCAAAGCGGCACCGGCGATTGCGAGGATTATGCCGTCGCCAAGATGAAGCTGCTTGAAGCGGCCGGTTTCGACCGGCGCGCCATGTTCCTGGTCATCGCCCGCGATCTGGTCCGGCAGGCCGATCATGCCGTGCTGGCGGTGCGGATCGGCGGAGAGCTGATGATCCTCGACAATATGACCGACCGGGTGCTGCCTTCGTCGAGCGTCAGCGACTATCGGCCGATCATGAGCTTCAATGCCTTTGGCCGCTGGACCCATGGCTATCGGGTAACGACGCCGCAGCCGGTACAGTTCGCGGCGCGTTGACGCTTATCGTTCCCGAAGCGCCTCCGACCGCGCCTTCATGATCGGCTTCAACAGATAGGCCAGCACGGACTTGCGCCCGGTCAGAATCTCCACGTCGCACACCATGCCCGGCGTGATCGGCAGCCTGTGGGCGCCCGATCCAAGCCAGGCGCGATCGGTCTCCACGACCACGGTGAAATAAGCCTCCCGCGTCGCTTCGTCATAGACGCTGTCGGCCGACACCTGCTGCACCGTTCCGGTCAGGCCGCCATAGATGGAGAAGTCGTAAGCCGTCACCTTCACTACTGCCCGGTCGCCAGTCTTGATGAAGGCGATGTCGTTGGGCTTTACCCGCGCTTCGACCAACAGTTTCTCGCCGACGGGCACGACCTGCATGATCTTCTGCCCGGGGCTGACATAGCCGCCGATAGTCGTCACCTGCACATCGTTCACCACGCCATCGACGGGCGAACGGATTTCCGCTCGCTGCGCCCGCCCTTTTGCGCCCCGAAGAGACTCGCTGTTCACGGCGATCTTGGCTTCCAACTGGCTGCGTTCGTTGAGCGCATCCTGCCGGAACTGGTAATTCGCCTCCGAAAGCTGCGCCTGCGCCTCGCGGATCGCGGCGGAGGCCCGCGAGGCCTGTTGCTGCGCCGCGTTCAACCGTCCCTGCGCATCCACAAGTTCGCGCCGGGCATCGAGCAGTTCGGTCTGCGGAACGATCGACTTGGCGGCCAGCGGTTCCAACATCTCCACCCGCTTGCGCGCCAGGCCGACGCTGCCGCCGAGGCTCTCGATGGTCGCCTGCGCCTCGCCCAGTTCGCGGCGGCGCTGGTCGACCTGCGCGGCCAGCGCGTCCTGCTTGCTGCGCAGCGCTGACTCGCGCACCTGCGCCAGTGCCTGTTCCTGCTGGCATTCGGGCGCGATCCGGCCATCGGCCCCCGCCGCGCAGATCGCGCCCGCGCCGGTGCCTTCCTTCTCCAGCCGGCCAGCCCGCGCCGTCAACGAACGCGTCTCCGCCTGAAGCTGCCCCAGTTCCGACGCCATGATGGCGTCGTCCAGTCGCACCAGCAATTGCCCCTTGCTCACCTTCTGCCCCGACCGGACAAGGATTTCCTCGATAGTGGTCGGCTCCGCGCTCTGGATGACCTGCGCCTTGCTGGACGGGATCACCTTGCCCTGCCCGCGCGTCACCTCATCCACCGGCGCCAGGCTGGCCCACATCAGGAAGACCAGCATGCCGCCGCCGCTGTAGAGGATCACCTGCTTGTTGCCCGGTTGCCCCCGCAGCCAGCCTATCCAGCGCGAAATCATGGTTGCACCCCTTGAATATGGTGGTTGTCGGCCGCCAGAGTCACTGGCGCGGCCTTTTGCTGGCGGGCGAGCATCTCGCTCAACGCGCCGCCGCTTGTCGAAGGATCGGGAAGGGAGAGCTTCCATCCCTTGGTCGGGTCCATGCGCCCGCCGACATCATTGGCCGCCCGCCGTTCCGGCAGGGCCGCGACGGGCGGATAGTCGATGATCGGCTGCGGCGCCGCGACGAAGCGCGTCGGGTCGAAGGCGGGAATATGCTCACCGCCCGCATAGCGTCCGGTAAAGGCGCCCGGCAGGCCCCATCCTCCCGGCCAGCGGTAGAAGATATGCGCGCCGATCTGGGCCAGCTTCGCCAGATGCGGCGCCCAGCGCGGAAAGACATAATCGGCGTGATAATGGGTCGCGGTGCCAACATCCTTTTCGACCCGGCCATTCAAGGCATCGGCGGCGATCCGCTTCGCCCGACTCCAGAGGTCGGGCAGCGGGTGCCGTGCAAGGGACCCGTCGCAGACGAAGCTGAACTGGCAGACCGACGCATCGAAGCGCTGATAGACGACACCGCAGACCGTCTTGGCGAAGGCCGGATGGCGCACCCGGTTCAACACCACCTGCGCGACGGCGCGCTGGCCGCTTTCGGGTTCGCGGGCGGCTTCATAATAGATGGCCTGCGTCAGGCACTGGAGCGCGCGTTCATGATCTTCCTCCGCCATCGCCAGGGCGCGAAAAGGCTTGGCCGCACTGATCGCGCCGCCAGCAAAGCCGAGGCGTTGATTTTCTTCCCGCGCCCTGTCCCCTTCAATGCTATCGCCCTCCACGGCAGGATCGGCCTGCTCCGTCAGGGCAACCAGTGCCAGATATTGGCGCGGGATCGCCGGCGCGGATTCCACGATCTTCGCGTGCATGGCGGGGCGCGGCGGCGCATGATGCCAAAATGCTGCCGTCGCCGCCGCCAGCGCCACCGGCGCGGCGATACCGACGCTGCGAACCAGCGCGCTCATTGCCCGGCTCCGCGCTGGAGCTGGCCGATGATCTCATCCCGCGGGCCGTCGGCCAGCACCACGCCCTGATCGATCACGATCAGCCGGTCGACGATCCGCAGCAACGCATGGCGGTGGGTCGACACGATCAGCGTCTGGTCCGGCTCCAGCGCCTTTTCCAGATGGTCGATGAACAGATTTTCGGTCTGATTGTCCATTGCGCCGGTCGGCTCGTCGAGGAAGAGCAGCTTTGCCGGTTCCACCAGCGCGCGCGCCAGCACCAGAAAACTCCTCTGGCCACCCGACAGACGATTGCCGCGCTCACCGATGTGCAGATCGAACCCCGCCGCATCGTGTCCGAAGAAACGGAATGCGCCCGAGCGTTCGAGCGC
Source organism: Sphingobium estronivorans (assembly GCF_008692605.1). Classification (GTDB taxonomy): domain Bacteria; phylum Pseudomonadota; class Alphaproteobacteria; order Sphingomonadales; family Sphingomonadaceae; genus Sphingobium; species Sphingobium estronivorans. Next base: position 8,286 of record NZ_LFCT01000014.1, on the reverse strand, counting down.
CTCCAGCAGCTTTTCGTCATCGGCTTCGCGCGCGCCGAGCAGCAGGTTTTCGCGCACCGATCCGCTGAACAGTTCGGCATCCTGCCCGACATAGCGGAAGGCGGAGCGCAGTTCGTGCGGATGATATTGGCGGCTATCGACATCGTCGATGGTCATCGCGCCACCCGCCGGAGGATAGAGGCCGCAGATCACCCGGCCCAGCGTCGACTTGCCCGAAGCGACGCGCCCAATCAGGCCGATGCGATCGCCCGGCTCGATGCGCAGGTCGATTCCGCGCAGGCTCGGCTGGCTGGCGCCGGGATAGGCGAATTCCAGCCCCTGCATGACGATGGCGCCCTGGCGGATCTTGGGTATGATGCCCCGCGCGCCGTCGAGCCGCTCGTCGGGCTGGTCGATCAGCGTCTGGAGGCTGTCCAGCGTTGTCATTGCCTGCCGCGCCCGTACGATCACGAAGGCCAGCTGTCCCACAGGCGCCAGCGACCGCCCCGCCAGCATGACGATGGCAATGATCGCGCCCATGGAAATCTCCCCCGCCGCGAACATATAGAAACCGCCGATGACCAGAGCGATGCTCGTCACCTGCTGGCACAGGGCGGCCAGCGTGACGCTCTTCGAAGAGAGCCGCCGCAGCTTTTCCTGCGTCGCCGCGCTCATCCGGGCATAGCGGCGCCAGCGATCCAGCATCCGCCCCTCGGCGCGGCACGCCTTCAGCGTCTCGATGCCGCCAATGGCTTCGACCAGTGCGGAGCTTTGCAGGCTGGAGTCCGCCTGCGCATCGCGTGACAGGCGGGCCATCGACCGTTGCAGGAAAAATCCCGCGCTCGCCATGATCCCCATCATGACCACCGGTACGATGGCCAGCCAGCCCCCCAGAAGCGCGATGATCGCGACGAAGAAGAAGAGGAACGCTATGTCCACCACCAGGACCACTGTGGTCGAGGTGAAGAATTCGCGCACGGATTCGAACTCGGACACCCGCCGCGCAAGAGCGCCGGTGCTGCCCGCGCGGCTGGCGAGTGGCGTGTTCATCACCTTTTCGAACAGCCGTTGCGACAGGCGTTCGTCAATCTCCCGCCCGGCCTCATCCACCAGCCTTGCGCGGGCGATCCGCAGCGCGAAGTCGAGGCTGAAGGCCAGCATCACGCCGACGCCCAGCACCCAAAGGCTGGATGCCGCCTTGTTCGGGATGATGCGGTCATAGACGTTCATCGTGAACAGCGGCAAAGCGAAGGCGAGCAGGTTGATGATCGCCGCCGCCAGCATGACATAACCGAAGGCGCCGCGTGCCCGCCACACCTCACGCCAGAACCAGTGCTGGCGGGCGCGTTCATCCCAAGGGCGTTCCTCGGCGCGTTCGCGGCCATGATCGGCCATGACGACCAGCGCCTCGCCGGTGAAATGGCTGTCGAGATCACTGAGCGGCGCCCAGACCGGTTCGGTCGCATGGGGCAGTTGCACCAGCGCGTCGCCGGCGCGCACATCCAGCAGCAGCAGGAAGCGACCGCCCCGCAGCGGCAGGATGGCGGGCAGATTGCCGGGCCGCCATTTGTCCAGCCGACCCCGGACATGATCGCTCAAAAGACCGATCTGATCGAGCGCGGATTCCGCCTGATGAAAGGGCAAACGCCCGGATTCATCGACGGCAAGGCCCGCGCGGAGGCTTACGATCCCCGGCGACCGGTCGAAATGCCGCGCCGCATGGGCGATGCTCTCAACCAACTCGTCGCTGGGCGTGCCCTGATGGTCCAGCCATTCGGCCAGACTTAATGTGCTTCGTTCCAACATTGTTTACCCGCCCATCCGGACTTGCGCCCGGATAGCCCCAAAGATGGATCAGCTTCTTTCACCGCATTTCGCGAGCCTTCGGCTGTTCCCAGCCGGCTTCGAAATGCTCAACCCGGATAGCGCCGCCGCTGCAATTCAGCGGGCGGCAGGTCCGGGACATCATATTTCTTGCGCGCCTCTGCCTTGGCATCCGAAGGCGCCGCAATCCCCAGCGTGTCGAGCAACTGGTTGGTCGCCGCCAGTATCTGATATTGCGCGAAAATCTCCGAGAAGCGGGCCGTTTCCGTCCGCACTTGGGTGTTGAAACGCGTGTTCTGCGAATCCAGCACGTCCAGCAACGAACGCCGCCCGACATTGAACTGCTCGCGATAGGAGACCAGCAGGCTGTCCGATACCATGCCCTGCCGCGACAGGTCGTTGACGCGTTTCTTTTCCGTGTCCCAGCGGTTCCAGGCGGTGCGGACATCTTCCTCCGCCTCGCGCTGGCGCTGACTGAGGCGGAAACGGGCCTCGCTCGTCCGGCGGTTCATTTCCTGGACCTTCGCCCGGTTGATGCCGCCATTATAGAGCTGCCAGCGGACGACCACCCGCCCCTGCAGATCATTGGTGTTGCCCCGGAAGCCGTCAATGTCCTGACCCACGCGGCCGGTGCCTTCCACCGCAACCGTCGGCCCAAGCTCCGACTTCGCCTCATCCACCACCGCATGGGCCGCCTGCACGTCGGCTTCGGCCTCGCGAACCAGCGGATTGTTGGTCCGCGCGGCGGCAATGGCTTCGTCCAGAGTCGGCGGAACGGCATTGGTGACGGGATCGGGCATCGTCACCTGATCGATGGACAGGCCGGTCAGGGTGCGGAACTGGATGGCCGCATTGGTCATGTCCTGCTCCGCCTCGCTCTTGCGAACGAGGGCCGCCTGCATCCGTTCCTCGGCCTGCTGCTGGTCGGCGATGCTGATCGACCCCTTCGATACGCCTTCGCTGAGGTCGCCCAGCAGCTTGCGGTGGAAGGCGATATTATCCTCCGACGCTGCGACGACGCGCTGCTGGAGCATATAGTCCAGATATTGGCGCGTGACGTTCAGCGCCACGAATTGCGAGCGTTCGCCGACACGCAGCGCGGCGCCGTCGGTCCGCGCCGCCTGCCGCCGCTTTTCCGCGCTGCGATAGCCGGAATCCCAGACGGTTTGCTCGGCCGTCACGCTGGCTTCGAGCGGCCAGAGCGTCTCATTATCCAGGTTCAGGGCGCGACGCGTGGCATTATCCAGACGGCGGACGCCGGCAGACCCCTCGACACTGACGCGCGGCAGATAGAGGCCCTGCGCCTGCTCGCGTTCGAACTCTATGGCTTCCTTGTTCTGGATCGCCTGGTTGATTTCCGGGTGGCTGTCGATGGCCGCCGCAATGGCGCTCTTCAGATCCGTGGTCTGGGCCCAGCCCGTCGAAACCATGGCAGCCGCGCAAATGGCGATCAGGCTGCCGCAGGTCTTGCGCATGATGGTCATGCCTTCCTCCCCTTAATTCGCGCTGGCGGTGATCTCGACCCGACGGTTCATCGGTTCGCGCACACCATCGGCGGTTTCGATCTTGAGCTGGGTTTCGCCCAGGCCGGTGACGGTCATCGCACCCATCGCGACCCCGCCCTGGCTCATCAGGCCAGCCACATTCTGCGCCCTGCGCAGCGACAGCCCGTCATTATACCGGGTGCCGCCCGACGTGTCGGTGTAGCCGGTGACGCCGAAGCGCTTCCAGCCGCACTGGGCCGCCGTCTGCGTTAGCGCGTTGACGGTGTTCACGCCCTCGGGCAGCGGCGTATCCATGTTCCAGTCGAAGAAGATGGACACCGCCGGTGCCGTACAGTCCAGCGCGGGTGGGGCTGAAGCTGCCGACACCGGCGGCGGTGGCGGCGCCGAGAGGCGGGCCACAAAGTCGTCGCACTTGTTGATGCTGTCCGCATCCTTCGTGCCGGATTTGATGAAACCGATGGCGATGCCGCACTGGTTCTTCGCCTCGACCGCATAGGTCCAGCGGCTGTCCTGCGCGGCGCGCACGCTCGTGTCGCCCGCGGCCTTGACCGCCGTGTCATAACGGCTTCTGAGCGCATCGTTCAATTCGGACTTGCCCAGTTGCAGCAAGGGCGAAGCTGGCGCCGCCCAGGCCGCACTCGTCAGCATGGCGGTCGCCAACCCGGCAGCCGCCGCCTTCCCCAACGCATTTCGCATCATCACTCTCCCCAATATTCCCCGCGAGGTAGGTTCGTTTCCGGCTCAGCCATGAGCGACCGCCATGGCTTCGTGCGCGGCCATCGCCGCGTGGAAGATGGCTGCGGCCGCGGCCAGATGGCCGCTGTCGACCGCTTCTGTGGCGACCGGGTTCAACAAGACTGGAGCCACCGGATGCGCACCGCCCGGCAAGGCCGCCAGCAGCGCATCGATATTCGGCGCGTCATGGGTACCCAGCGCTTCCTTCACGACCTCCGCCGCCGCATTCGCGCCTGCCGGTCCGGCCGGGCCATGGACCGCAGCGGCCAGGACCGCCGCCGCATTGCCGTCAAAGGCAGGCAGGTTGATCGACTGCGCCAGCAGGCCCTGATGATCGCCCGGCGAAGGATGATCCGTCTGCGCCGCATCCGCCGCCTGAGTGTGCGCCGCGCCGCCACCCGACAGTCGGGCATGATCCGGTGCCGCTTCCTCGCTGGCATGGCTTGTCTGTGGAGCGGGCTGTTCAGCCTGACGCGCCGATTGATCGTCGGCCGGCGCGAGCGCGCTGTCCTTGCTCTCGGCCGCCGTCGGCTCCGCCGTGGCGCTGCTGGCCGGAGCGGTTTCCGTCACGACCGGCGCGGTTTGCTGGGTGGTCGACGCAGGCTGCGTTTCCTGCACCGTCTCGGCCGCGCCAACCGCCGCGACCAGACTGGCCGCGACCAGCGCCTGGTTGAGACCGGCGGACGTATTTTCCGCGGTCTTGCTTGCCTCGCTGCTGCTGCCGGTAGCGAAGATCACGTCCCCGACCGTGCCTTTGGTGCCGTCCGTGCGGGTGAAGCTCGCCTCGCCCAGAACCGTGACTTCGCCATTTGCGGCCTGATAGCCTTTGCCGTCGGCAGTCAGATCGATCGATGCGATGCCAAGATCGGTGAGCGACTTGAATTCGCCCGGATCGACCACGCCATTGCCGTTCGCATCCTGCCAGACGCCGAATTCATGGAAGGCGGCGTCGCCCGCATCCAGCTTGCCATCGCCATTGCTGTCATAGGCAAGGCGAAGCCCCTCAAGGTCGCTCGTCGCGCCCTTGGCATCGTCGGTGAACATGATGTCGAGCCCGTTGCCGGTGGCGTGGGCCAGCAGCCCATCATCCGACGACACCCATGCCGTCGCCACCGCGCCGCTGCCATAATCATGGCTGACTCCGGCGGCCAGACCTACGAAATGCAGGCCGTCGCCATTCAGGTCGATCGCCACTGGCGGCGTCGGGCTGGTCGCATCGACAAAGACGTTGAGCGGCGATGTGGTGGTGACATCGCCATCCTTGTCCGTCGCCTGCACGGTGAAATGCAGGTCGACATCGGCCGGCAGGATCGTCTTGTTGAGGACCAGCGTGGTGAAGCGCACGCCCTGCCCACTGCCGCCCACGCCCTCGACGGAAACGCGGTTGAACTCCGACATCACGGGATCGATGGTGGTCGACGATCCTGTGACGGCAAGATTGGTGTAGACCACCTCCGACTGGCCGGTCACGTCATTATAGACCGTGACCTTGATGTTCAGCGATCCGTTGATGCTGTCATTCTTGAGGACGATGGAACTCACCATCTCCGGATTGACATTGGCGGCCTGATTGCCGGCCTGCCCGGGGTTGTGGAACTCCATCGTGAAGCTCTCGCCATTGGCGACAAACTGATTGGCAATGCCGAAGCCTTGGGTGGAGGAGTTCACGCCGCTGCCGCTGCCGGTGAATTCGACCCGCCCATCCGGCGTTTCGAGGAATGGCGTCGGCCCGCCGGAAGAAAGGCCCAGCAGCGAGATCGTCTCGCTCGATGCCGCCTGGGGCGTGACCAGCGTGAAAACCGAAGTGCCGTCCGCATTCACCTGAAGCGTGAAGACGGTGACCGGCGGATTGCCCCCCGGTCCATCGGGATCGCTGGTCGCCGTCAGCAGCGCGCCCGTGGCGTTTTGCGTGGTGCTGTAGGTGATGCCGGCCAGCGTCGGGGCGGTGATGGTGAAATTGCCATGCCCATCGGCGCCGGGATTATAACTGAAGGTGCCGTTGCCGACGACATTGGCGCCGTTGACCACCGTGATGTTGCTGAAGGCGCCGAGCGTACCGGCATCGTCCAGGAAGCTGATGGTCTGGCCGAAGTTGATCTGCTGGCTCACCGCATCGCCATCGCCGTCCACCGCCGTCGCGGTCAGGGTGATAAGGGCGCCCACATCCAGCCCGATGGCCTGATTGGGGCCGGTATCGGGCGTGTGCAGCACGGCGCGCTGCTGATCCAGCGTCACCGCGCCAAGCGCATCGACCGTGAGCTGGAACACGACCGGCCCGCCGGCTGCATTGGCTGAGCTGGTGCCTTCGCGGCCGACGACCTTGCCGGATTCCAGGAAGAGGAAAACGGTGTTGCCCGTGGCGGTGTCGCGGATGTTGGTGGCGGCGCCCTGTCCACTGACGCCCAGCGAATAGCTGAGCGATCCCTTGCCATCGGCACCGTACAGCACCGCAAAGTTACCCGCATAGCTGACGGTAGTGTCCGCCGCCAGGTTGGTTTCATCGACCACCAGCGAAGCTGCGGTCGGCAGGCTGGCCGTCACCATCGGACTGTCGTCGTTGATGGTGACGGTGATCGTCCCGCTGGCGCTTTCATTTTCCGCGTCGGTGACGGTCACCGCGACGGAGAGGATTTTATTGTCCTCGCTCGCCGGATCGCTGTGCTTGATCGGCGACAGCAGTTCGAAGCGATAGGCGCCGCTCGCCACGTCGGTGATCTGGAGGGTGAAGACATTCGTCCCCGTCACCGCATCCTGACCGGTCAGCGTATGGCTCACCGAATCCCACACCGTCTTGATCACATGGTCCGACAGCGTCCGCAGGCCCGTGTCGGCCACCGCGCCCAGCGCGATGTTGCCCGGACCGTCGACGCCGAAGTTCAGCCCGGCCAGCGTGCCGGTCTTCACCGTATCCGCGCCGTCGACGTCGCCCGTCACTGGCTGGGTCATGCCATTGGCAAGGCCGTCCTCATCCACGATGAAACTTGCCGCCGCCGCGCCGATCGACGGCCCCGTATCGGTCAGCAGGACCGAGAAGGTCGCGGACGAGGTGTCGCCGTCCCCATCCTTGATGGTGTAGGTGAACGTCTCGCCCACCGACGCATAGGGCGCGGTGATATTATGGTGCGACGTATAGACAAGGTTGCCGCCGACGATGGCGATGGTGCCGCCCAGACTGCCGGTGCCGATCGCGATTGGCGGCGTACCGGCGCCGTCCGCGCCGAATCTGTCATTGCCGAGCAGGCCCGCCACCGTGCCGATGACGATGCCCGCGGCATTGTCGTCGACCGTCGCGATCTGACCATCGTCGACAGCGTGAGGAACGTCGTCGGAGACAGACAGGTTCACGGTCGCCGTGGCGCTGTCGCCATCCTGATCGGATGCGACGACACCGACGCTGCCCAGATTGACGCTGTCGTCCACATTGATGCCCGGATGGCTGTCATAATTGTGGAGTTGCGTCGCGACGACCTGAACATTGCCGCTAAGGCCCGCGCCGATGGAGGCAGGCGCCGACAATGTCAGCGCAACGATCTTCGTGCCGGTGCCGACCGGGCCGTCCCACCCCTCGATCAGCGTGGCGCTGACCCGGTTCCAGGTCAGGCCGCCGGTGAGAGCGGAAAGGTCCGTCGCAAAGGCAAAGCCGGTCAGCGCATCCGACCCGGCGGTGAAGCCGACATTGCCCGACACGAAATCGGGATTGCCCTGCGTCGTGCCGCCCGCCAGATTCTGATCGTCCATCTGGAGGCTGAGCGGCGCGCCCGCCGTCGGGCCGGTGCCGTCCGTGATCGCGACCGTCTGGCTATGTTGCGCCACGTCGCCATCGGCGTCCGTCACCTTGATGTCGAAGCTGATCGACGGATTGAGGCTGTTGTTGAGATTGTTGTTCGCGACGAAGGTCCAGCTATTGTCGGCCTTCACCGTCAAAATGCCCAGTCCCGTATCGATTGCGGCACCGACCGCATAGCTGTTGCCGCCGAACAGGACTTCCGTTGAAGCGCCCGGCTGATCCGCGCCGATCACCTCCGACCAGCTGCCGGTCGCCGTCATGCCTTCAACGACGCTGGTTGGGCCGTCGAGCGTCAGTGACGGCACATCGTCGGAAACGGACAGGTTGACGGTCGCCGTGGCGCTGTCGCCATCCTGATCGGATGCGACCACGCCGACATGGCCCAGTTGCGCCAGGTCATCGGCCGTGATGTCGGGATGATGGGCATAATTGTCGAGTTGCGTCGCGGTGACGGTC
>NZ_LFCT01000013.1 GCF_008692605.1 Sphingobium estronivorans | reverse complement strand
CTGTCGCCATCCTGATCGGATGCGACGACACCGACGCTGCCCAGATTGACGCTGTCGTCCACATTGATGCCCGGATGGCTGTCATAATTGTGGAGTTGCGTCGCGACGACCTGAACATTGCCGCTAAGGCCCGCGCCGATGGAGGCAGGCGCCGACAATGTCAGCGCAACGATCTTCGTGCCGGTGCCGACCGGGCCGTCCCACCCCTCGATCAGCGTGGCGCTGACCCGGTTCCAGGTCAGGCCGCCGGTGAGA
>NZ_LFCT01000012.1 GCF_008692605.1 Sphingobium estronivorans | reverse complement strand
TCCGAATTTCCGGCACCACCTCAGTGTCCTGGATAAATTATATGATGGTGGCCGGGGCGTTGAAGTCACCTGCGAGCCAAAGGTGCGATTTCCCATCGCTTCAAATTTCGGTCGAACTTCCAGGTAAAGAGCCAACCTTCGTAAAGGAACGGCAGGAGGTTCGGTACCTTACCACGCTTCTTCGGAAGCGCGGGCCGGGGAAGAAAGGATAGATCGCGGACCTTCTCTTGAACTTGCAGTCTCTCCGCCTCTGTCCAACAGGGCGAAGAGGCTACTTCCGCGTCGAAATCCCGTGGGTCATAATCGCTGCATACCTTAACGTCCCAGACCTGTGTCGCCGGGTGATAGGACCAGTAGCAGGTATCATCGATGACATGGTATAACCCGAATATCTCCTCATAATGAGGGTCCGAGGGGTTTGGCAGTCCAAATGCCTCCACCATCTCGACGTGCCGGGCGGCGGCATGGATATTCACAAACATTGTTTTTAGGCTCCTTCAGCGGGTTAATCGAACAGCGCAGATGGCTGTCGCAACGGCTCTATGAATTTCGGCATGCGTTCCGGAAGCTGCGCAAATTTGCACAAAAAGACCGCCTAAGCCGCTGACGACGAACCGTTCTAATTTGTCGATGAAGCGTGAACCTTATGCTGGGCTCGTTAGCTTCTTTCGCAATAAAGGACAGCTCGACAGGGAAGGATGTGCGTGACCAAACCGATAATAGATACGGCATCGACAGCGTTCGATCTGCGGCTAGGCTGGTTGGAAGCTTTCGCGGCCACGGCCCGTCATCTCAGCTACGAACGTGCTGCAATCGATCTTGGGATTGAAGAGAGGCAGACGAAACGCAGAGTCGAACAGTTGGAAGGCTGGCTCAATCGGGTGTTGGTGCTCGATGGGACACCGCTGGAATTGAACAACGCGGACGACATTTGGTTTTTGCCAATCGCGATGGAATGTCTGGAGCGCTTCTCAGCCAGCAAAACTTGGCCAGGTAATGCGCCCCCAGAGCAGGTGCTTCGAAAATCGAAGACCTCAAACATCCGCTTGCTCGACCTGCAGACGTTTATAAAACTTGTGGAATCTGGGAACTTTAAGGCGACTGCCTATGAGATGGGATGCTCTCATGATCAAGTTCGTGAGAATATCTCGACCTTACAAGGAGCGTTGAGAAAGAACCTCGTTCGAGGCTGGTCAGTTCTGCAAGCAACAACTGATGGAATTAAATTTTTGGATACCTGCGATTTTATCCTAAGCTCCCTGTTCAAAAGCCGAGCTATCATTCCGGAAGATTATGATCCCAACAAACAAAAATTAATATCTTCCGCAAACACCCTCAATATTCATCGTATAAATCTTTCAGCATCTGTGTCTCGCCTCGAAAAGAAGAACAAGCCATCGAAAATGGACAAACTCGAAATTGCAGACTCTCGCAAAGCGTTAAATGTTCTTGATAATTTGCCGAGCGCTCTTTCCAGTTTATCAGACGCTGACGATTAGCGATATCGATGCTGGACCTGAAAGCAGAGCGGTGATCCCCGCGCCTCGCTAGATCTGGGCGGGGAGCACGTGGTATGCCCGAACCGAAAGCCCAATGTTGTTCGACGAGAAGCGTCAGTTTTTCAGCGCCGCACCGGCCGCCCCTACCGTAAGCCTGCAAAACTGCGGGGCTAGAGCATGCCCTGTCTTGCTGCTCCTTGGAAAAATGGTGAGCCGTCTCACATGGCAGGAGTTATGTAACTCGCACACATAGTGCGCAGCGTCGGATCGATCCCCTCGCCGTCCGGCACCAGCACGATAAAGGCGAAACCGTCGTTGCCAGCGGTCCTGATCAACTCCCAGCCCCATCCGTCCAGGCGTTCGGTCCAATCCCAAGGCGGAATATGATCTGGATCGCCGTAGCGGGTTTCGGAGAGCGGGTTCCAGAAGGGCGAGAAAGCCGCTTCCCTTATGAAGTCACCCTCCCCATCGCCCGGTTCGACGATGATGATGTGGGTCAACTCTTCCAGCGCGCAGGCAATGATATCTCGGATGCGATCGGACAGGAGGCGATGCAGGGTGGGATCGAGCGGCAGCAGCAGGGCCGCATTCATGTTGTTGATGTCGTAAAGTGACAGCATGGGGGAGATTCCTTTCGGGCATAAAAAATGCGCCCCGGAAGACGCTTTGTTCGTTTCGCTGGATTTGGGCTTCGAGAGGGTGGCCGGGCGGTCTTGGCTTAAATGCCCTCTGCCTTATCGTCTGGGTCACGACCTTGCTGATCGGCATAGGCCCGGCACAGATCGAGCAAGGTAGGGTCGATGCCTTCTGCGTCAGGCACGATCAGCACATGCCCCGCCCCTGAATCAGACAGCACAAAGGGCATTTCAAATATGGTGCCATGCCGCTGGACCCATTCGAAGGCCGGAACGCCGTCCATCAGGATCGGCCAGCCGGTTGCATCTTCGATCGCCGTCATGGTGTCACCCGGCTGGACGATGACGAAGATGCCTAATTCCGAAAGATCGCCATATTTCAACAACTGGTCACGGCGGGTTTGCAGGAGGCATTTCAGATCGGAGGCAATGGGGGTATCCAGATATGCGGCCAGTTCCTGCCACGTTTGAAAGATGTGCATGAGGTAGCTCCAATAAAAAAGCCCCCGACCGTGAGGCCGAGGGCGCGTTGTGTTTGATAATGGGTTGGGATCAGGCGGGCTTGGTCATCGCCTTATAGATGCCGATCAATAGCAGGATGCCGATGGGAATGCCCGTTGCCAGCGGATAGTGCAGGAGCAGATGCCATCCGCCCAGCACCAGCAGCAGACCCAGCGTTTCCTTGGTGCGAAAGATCAGACCAGCCAGGATCAGGAGAATGATCGCCAGCTTCAGGGCCATCATTATCGCCCCGAATAACAGCAATGCCCATATGACCCTTGCCATCAGGCGTTTTTGGGATTGGGTCCGAAACGGTTCTCGCCGGGCGTCCCATCGATCAGCATCATGGCCAGCACGATTAGCGGACCAATATAGGGAATGAAGTTCAGCAGCACGAACCAGCCGGACCTGTCCTGATCATGAAACCGCCGGACCTCGACGGCCAGCAGCGGAATAAACAGACCGAGCAGGCCCAGAACAAGGATTACCAGCATGAGCCTGCCAATCAGCCCCGTCTCGCCAAAATCGTTCTGATCGATGGCCGCCAGCGTCAGTGTGACCGCGAACAAGGCGATATATACCAACTGGAACATCCAGAATTCCCTGCGGCTGGCCCGGCCGGTGAACTGGGCATAACGCCGAACGGGAAGGATCATCCAACCGACATGATCGTCCTGTCCCGGATTGCCTGCCGGAGCGGAAGGCGCTGTTTTCTTCTGGCTGCCTCCGAACAGTAGCCGCTCCTTGGACCGTTCGAACTCGGTATCGGAAATGATACCGTCATTCTTGAGCTGATTCAGTTTTTCGATATTCCGCAAGGCCTCGGTATCGACCATCTGCGTTTCCTTTATGCGTGAGGGACTGAACCGCAACCCGGACGGGCACGGCTGAACAGGCAGCATCGCTATGGCTGTTGATGTTTCACTGCTCGCCCCCCTCACGCCTGGAAGAGCGACCTTCGGCTTCAACCTCGTGTCACCCCTATGTACCTCTCGGAGCGACGGCCGAAGCCGGATGTTCAGAACCCGCTGAGACAACGAGCGCGCACACCTTTACCGTCACCGGCTGGACATACGTGTACGCCACCCGGCCTCCGAATTTCGGCGACCGAGTTTGTCTCAAATTGGGGTTCTGACGCCCCACCCTCCGGCTTTCACGGAAGGCAGGGCTTTTCTGGCGGGATTAGAGCAGCTTCGCAATAGGCGTTTGAATCCGCCTGTTCATATAAGATGACGGATTTTGCGCGCCGGAGAGGAAAATTCATCCCCTTGCGAAACATTACACACAACGATATTGTTGTGTTCATGCTTCCGGCGCTCACTCCTCACTTCACTAATGGCCTGCTTGTCCTCCCGCCGGGATTGCATTTTGTGACGCTCCGGGAGTTTCGCGATGCGTTTGCCATAAATCCTAGGCGAGGTTGGCTATTTGAGGGGCTTATGGGCGCTTGCAGGGCTTTGAGAGAATCAGGGTGCAGCCGGATTTATGTTGGCGGCAGCTACGTTACGTCAAAGGTTGATCCTGGAGACTATGACGCCTGCTGGGATCCAACCGGCGTGTCAGGCGATCTCGACCCCGTTCTATATGATGACAATTTGGCCCTTGAACGACGGCAGCGATATCGGGGGGATCTTCTGTTTGGCAAGGTGGATGAGGGGCCTGCAGGCGAAAACTTCCGCTTCCTATCCCGAGACAAAATAACGGGAGAGGAGAGGGGCATGATCGGCATAAAATTGAGTCTTCTGGAAATACTAAATCTATGATAAAGAACGAAAAAGAATATCTTACCACGCGCAAAGCACTCTCGGGGTATGAGGATGCTTTGAGCAAGTTCGATATTCTTCAACTGATACGATCTGGCGTTGACCCCGTTATAGCTCGCGCGCAGCGGAATTCTTATGAAAGACAGGCAAAAGATCTTCGGGACCAATTAGAAGCATATGAAGCACTAAAAAGTGGAAATACGAATAATATATCCCTTGAAGAAATTGCCGATTTGGGAAAATCTCTCGTAGAAGCGCGCCTAGCGCGTGGCCTTACACAAAGAGAATTGGCCAATGTCGCCGGAATTCAGGAACAACAGATACAGCGATACGAAAAAGAATCATATGAAACAGCAAGTCTGAAGCGGATTTCTCACATTGCCAACGCAATAGGCATCGAGTTCTCGGCTAAACTTCGGATCAACAGAACAAATGAACCGGAGACATCGCAACTGCCAACAGGACTTTCGCTGGCAGATTTCCCCTTTGCAGATATGAATGCCAAGGGCTGGTTCGGCACGCGCATTAATCTGCGTAAGGTGTCAGCGGCAGAGCGCGTGAAGGTATTGGAAGGCTTCTTCGGTCAAGCGCCTCAGGAAATTGGCCTCGCATTGCATCGGAAAACGAACTCCGAGACTTCACCAGCTCGACGGGCAGCCTTGCTCTCATGGCAAGCACGCGTCCTAACTCGCGCTCGTCAGAAAGCTGCTTTGGCACGGCGTTTTGAAGCCCTCCCGGCTGACGTCATCTCCCAACTTCCTAAGCTCAGCACTGACAAGGACGGCATTAGAAAGGCCGTCGAAATGCTCCTGGGGTATGGAGTAATACTAATATTCGAACCTCATCTTCCCAAGACGAAGATCGATGGCGCCGCTATGTCTTTGGACAAGAAATATGCGGTCATAGGGATGTCAATTCGATTTGATAGAATCGACAATTTTTGGTTCGTTTTAATGCACGAGCTTGGACATATCGCACTTCACTGGCCCAAGGTTCTTTACACAGCAATCATTGACGAAAATGCCGGAGAAGGAGACGATGATACGTTAGAAAAAGAAGCTGACGAGTTCGCTGAGAATGCAATCATGCCAAAAGAAAAATGGCAATCATCCCTCATAAGATTCACAAAATCATCTCAAACTATTGAAGATTTCGCGAATCGTCATAACCTTCATCCAGCTTTAATTGCTGGCAGGATTCGGCGGGATCGAGGTTATACTGATTTCAGCGATATGCTCGGATCTGGCGAGATCAGGGCCAACCTTCAAGCTGCCGGGCTTTGGGAGTAACAGATGATGAACCTGTCGAATGCTGTCTATCTCTCCCAACTAAAGTGGAAGGCCGGAGAGCGGCGGGCACTTGCTACTGCACGATCAGCCCGTTCAGGTCGAATGATTCCCGCGTTCAAGATCCCGCCAGCGGGCGGGTTCGATCCTGAGCAGCAAAAGGTTCTGACCACGACCGAATATTTGCGGAGTTTTGGGAAACAGCTCGCGGATTGTTGGGATCGGCGTATCGCCTTCATCGACGCGGCATTGATCGATGATGAACACCATCGCGAAGCCATAGGCGGGCACCCGCTAACTGAACTGCTGGAGAGAGCCCGGCTCGCCGGAGGCAATGCAGCGCCAATTTTCTCGTCGGGAAATTCAGACGATTACAAGGCAGCCGTTCGCCGCTTTTTGGGCCGGAATGATAGTCCGCCATCCTGCCTACGGTTGAAGATCGATGAAATGGAAAATCTGGAAGGGCCGGAAGCGCTGCGGGTTATAGCAGCAGACTTCGGCGCCAATCCATCATCAACGGTCATCCTTCTGGACGGCGGGCCACTCGCGATCCACGAAGTGAACGAATTTGCAGACATTCTTGCCGGTCAGATTGCTCGCTTGATTGCTCCGAACACATGGATGCGGGTGTTCTGGAGCGCCACATCCTTTCCGGAGCAGCCGAAGTTGAAGGCCGGTATGGATGGCTCATTTCCACGTCTGGATTGGCAGCTCTACCGCGCATTGATGGAACATGCTGGCAGCCTTCCGGTTACCCCTATGTTTTCGGACTACGCGCTCGAATACCCATCGGCCTACGCACCTTTCAATGGCGCTCCATCGGCTCACCTTCGCTACTCGTCAGTTGATGAATATTTTATCTTCAAAGGCCCATCTGTTCGCCGCGAGCAAGGCTATAAGGCGATCTTTGAAGTGGCTGAGCGCCTTGTTTCCTCGGACGCTTACGCTGGCGCAGATTACAGCTTAGGTAACGCGTTCATCGACCGGCTAGCCACCGGCATCGGGAAAACAGGCCATGCCAGCATGTGGCGCTGGTCTTCTACGGACCATCATTTCAGCTTGGTTATCGAGCAACTGGCGGAGATGTTTAAGCTGCCGAAGGTCAGTGTGCGCGTTTCCGAGCCAATGGAGCAGTTGGCCCTGCTTTAAGGCATTGTGGCAGCTCCTCCTCCCTTCGACCCCGCCGAATCATAGGCCCGAAGTGCTTGCCGAAGGGAACCGACTCCGTCCCATTTCCGCCCCACGCTTCACCCACTGGGTTGCTGTGGGATCAAGCCAAAGGCACACAAACAAGGCAACCTTTCGGTCATAAGCCGAAAGGCACTTTCGCTAGGTTTTTCAGGAATTTCCTGCTGAAGGAATGGTGCCGCCTAGAGGACTCGAACCTCCGACCCTCGCATTACGAATGCGATGCTCTACCAACTGAGCTAAGGCGGCCTAAACCCTACTAATCCCGTACTAACTTCTTCCCCGCCGCGCTAGTCTGTTGGTTTCACTCGGCAATCCAGCGGAGACCCGCTAATTACGGATGCGATGCTCTACCAACTGAGCTAAAGCGGCGTTGGGGCGGGCAGATAACAGCGCTTTGAGCGAAGGACAAGCGTTCAATTTCCGGTTTCGCGCACCCTTTCCTCCGCTGAACCGCATCGGACCATCATTCCACCCCCGTCTTTACCGCCCGTTTACCATCCCATGGCACTCTCGAGTCTCGACTAAAGCTTTTATCTGACCTGAGGACCGATTGGATGGACATTCTGCGGGGATATGGAATCGCCAGTGAAGCGGACGATTTCGAGTCCGCGAACGACGCGGCCATCGAAACGCCGCCCATGGTCGGGGCGGACGAGCGCCGCATGCAGGTGCGCGCCTATAATTATTGGGCGTCGCTGCTGGGCGATCGCAACCTGCCGTCGATCGAGGACCTGTCCCCTGAGGATCTGGAGGATTTCGGTCCCTACAGCGTCCTGCTGGACTTCAGCACCGGCCTCGACAACCCGGCTGTCGTCTATCTCGGCACGGCGCTGCGCGCGGAGTGCGAGATCAGCGGGCCGATCCAGTTCATCAACGATGTCCCGGCCCGCTCGCTGCTGTCGCGCCTGACCGATCATTATCTTCAGATCATCGCCAATGCCGCGCCCATCGGGTTCGAGGCCGGCTTCCTCAACCAGCGCGGCGCGGAAATCCTCTATCGCGGCATATTGATGCCCTTCTCCTCCGACGACCAGACGATCGATTTCGTTTTCGGCGTCATCAACTGGAAGGAAGTGGCCAATCGCGACGTCAGCGCCGAAATCGACCGGGAGGTGGAGGAAGCCCTTCGCTCCGCGCCCAGCGCGCCGCCGGTCGCGCCGATCTGGGCGGACGGTCCCGCCGCCGACGAGGAATTCGGCACGCTCGACCTCAGCGGCATGGAAAGCCCGGCCGAGGACGCGCCGCTGGTCGACTGGCTGGCGCTCGCCCGCGACAGCGCGGAGCAGGCCCGCACCAGCGAGGCACGCAGCCATGCCGCGCTCTATCGCGCCATCGGCCTCAGCTACGACTTCGCGCTCGTCACCATCGCCCGGCCGGAGGAATATGCCGAACTGCTGGAGAATAGCGGACTGAAGGTTCAGGCCCGCGCACCGATGACCGCCGTGGTGAAGCTGGTCTTCGGCTCCACCTATGACAAGACGCGCATCACCGAATATGCGACCGCGCTGGACCATGCCCGCGCCAACGGCATAGAGCTTGGCGCTTTCGGCGACTATCTCGCCCGTTATGACGGCGGCCTCAAGGCCCTGGTCCGCGACGAACGCGCCCAGCGCCGCAGCGACAGCCCGGCCAAGCCCGACCGCCAGCAGACCGCCCGCGCCGCGATGAAGGCGGCGGTCGCGCTTGATCCCTTCGCCGTCGCGACCGACGGAGACGGCCTGGCCGTCGTTGTCGCTCGCCGGGAAAAGGACGGATCCCTCGTCATCGTCGGCGCCCTGCCTGAAGGATCGGACCTTAGCCAGCGGGCCATCGTCGCCGCCGCCGGTTGATCGCGCGGCAGTCGCCCTTCATCCGTAGCCAGGCTCACGCCGAGTTGACACACGGCGTTCCAGGGCCGATTCCTTGCAGTCATTCCCTCGGCATGGCGCTCTGCTCATGCTGCGATGCATCATATTATTACAACTCAGCGTAATTTTATTTCTTATTCTGGGTTGAGCCTCGCGACGCAGTAGCGCATAGTGGACGGCATCGGTTTGAGAAGTCGCGTGGCGGTTCTCCAGCGCCTTCTCCGTTCACCAGAAGCGGGTCCGATCCCGCGAGCAAGAGGCAAGCACATGACGGCATTGGCTGAGCCGAAGATCAAGGAAGTCGACATTTCCATTCGCGACGCGCTGGAAGCGGCGCTGGCACGGGGCACCCTGCCCGGCGAGAGCGAGGGGTTCGATCATGAGGCAATGCTGGATGCCGCCGCCTTCATCGGCCGCACCGCCGCCGCGCGCAAACCGGGCCAGGTCGCCATTGCCATGGAAACGCTGGGCGAAGGGGTCAGCGGGCGTTTCATGCGGATCGCCATCGTCAATGACGACATGCCCTTTCTGGTGGATTCGATCGCCAATGCGCTCGCCGCCGCGGACATCATCATCCACCGCCTGCTCCATCCGGTGCTGTCGGTCGAGCGCGACGGCCCTGGCCGGTTGAAGGCGATACTGGACGACGAAGCCGCCGGGGCACGGCGGGAATCGATGATCTATATCGAGGCGGACCGCGCCGATGCGAAGGCCCGCCGCACGCTGGAAAAGGCGCTGGCAGAAACGCTGGAGGATGTTCGCGCCGCCGTCGCCGACTGGCCGAAAATGCGCGAGGCGATGGGCAATGACGCCGACACCGTCACCGATGAGGAAGGCGCGGCGCTGCTGCGCTGGTTCCTGGCCCGCCATTTCACCCAGATCGGCCATGAACGCCGCACCCGCGACGGCAAGGCGAAGGCGCGTATCGGCATTTGCGCGCTGCACGATCAGGCGCTGCTGGCCCCGGCCTCGCTGGAAGCGGCCTTCACCTGGTTCGAGGAAGGCAAGCGCACCCCTCTCATCATCAAGTCCAATCGGCTGTCGCGGGTGCATCGCCCGGTGCTGCTGGACCTCATCATCGTGCCGGTGCGCGAGGGAAAGACCGTCACCGCCCTATCGATCCACGCGGGCATGTGGACCAGCGCAGGGCTGGCGACCACCCCGGACAAGGTACCACTGCTGCGCTCGGCGCTTTCCGCGCTGATGGACAAGTTCGCCTTCGATCCGCACGGCCATGCGGGCAAGGTGCTGACCCATGCGCTGACCGCTTTGCCCCATGACATCCTGATCGGCTTCGACCGCGAGACGCTGGAACGGCTGGTGCTGACCTTCATGTCGCTGACCGACCGCCCTCGCCCGAAGCTGGTGCTGGGGACGAGCGCGCTGGCGCGGCATCTTTACGCCTTTGCCTGGCTACCGCGCGAGGAGCTGACCACGACGCGGCGCGTGGCGGTGCAGGACATGCTCACCCAAGCGTGCAACGGCCCGGTGCTGAGCTGGTCCATCGCGCTGGAGGAAAGCGGGCTGGCGCTGCTGCGCATTACGCTCGACCTGCGCGACGGCGGGATGGTGCCCGATGAACAGCCGCTCGACCGGCAGTTGAAGCAGATGGTGCGTGGCTGGCTGCCCGCCGTCGAGGAGGCGCTGGCCGAGACCGAGGAGGCAGGCCGCGCGGCGGCGCTGGCGCAGCGGTTCGCGACCGGCTTTCCCATGGCCTATCGCAACGGCGCGGGTCCGGTCGAAGCCGCCATCGACATCCGCCTGCTCCACGGCCTGTCAGGTCCGGGCGACAAGTCGATCCGCATCTACCGCAATGGAGAGGACACGCCCGAACGGTTGCGGCTCAAACTCTACAGCCATGACGCCATCGCCCTCTCCGAAGTCGTTCCCGCCTTCGAGAATTTCGGCTTCCGCGTCATCGAGGAAATGATGACGCCGGTGGGCGCCAAGGACGAGGGGGGCACATTGGGCTTTGTCCAGCGCTTCGTGCTGGAACTGCCGGCGGGTGGCCATGCCGATGCGGTGATCGCCCGCGCCGACATCGTGACCGAAGCGATTGCGCAGGTCACCGAAGGCGTGGCGGAAAATGACCGCTTCAACGAACTGATCGTCACGGCGGGGCTGGATCAGCGATCGGTGGTGCTGCTTCGTGCTTTGTTCCGCTATCTGCGTCAGACGGGCATGGCCTATGGCATGGCGACCTTTGCCGAAACGCTGCGGCGCGAACAGGCGATCGCCCGCCAGCTGATCGAACTGTTCGAGGCGCTGCATAACCCCGCCGCCAAGGATGGCGCCGCCCGCGCCGCCGCCGCCCAGTTGGAGATCGAGGCGGGCCTCGAAAAGGTCACCGCCATCGATGAGGATCGCGTGCTGCGCCTGCTGCGCGTCGTCATCATCGCGACGCTGCGCACCAATTTCTACAGCGACGCGGCGGCGGAGGCGCTGGCCTTCAAGCTGGACAGCGCGATGATCCCCGGCCTGCCCGCGCCGCTGCCATGGCGCGAAATCTGGGTCTACAGTCCCCGTGTCGAAGGCATTCACCTGCGCGCCGGACCCGTCGCGCGCGGCGGCCTGCGCTGGTCCGACCGGCGCGACGACTTCCGCACCGAGGTGCTGGGCCTGATGAAGGCGCAGCGCGTCAAGAACGCCGTCATCGTGCCGACCGGCGCCAAGGGCGGCTTCTATCCCAAGCAGCTTCCCAATCCGCAGGTCGACCGCGACGCCTGGTTTGCGGAAGGGACCGAAAGCTACCGCATCTTCATCCGGGCGCTGCTCTCGGTCACCGACAATATCGTCAAGGGCAAGGTGAAGCATCCCGCGCAGGTGGTCGTGCTGGACGGCGAAGATCCCTATTTCGTCGTCGCCGCCGACAAGGGCACGGCGACCTTCTCCGACGTCGCCAACGCGATTGCGCTGGAGCGTGACTTCTGGCTGGGCGACGCCTTCGCCAGCGGCGGCTCCCACGGCTATGACCATAAGGCGATGGGCATCACCGCGCGCGGCGCGTGGATCAGCGTGAAGCGCCACTTCGCGGAAATGGGCGTCGACGTGCAGAGCGAGCCGGTGCGGGTCGTGGGCTGTGGCGACATGTCGGGCGACGTGTTCGGCAACGGCATGCTGCTGTCGAAAGCGATCAAACTGGTCGCCGCCTTCGACCATCGCCACATCTTCCTCGACCCCGATCCCGATCCGGCGAAAAGCTGGGAGGAACGCAACCGCCTGTTCCAGCTCCCCCGGTCGAGCTGGGACGATTATGACAAGAAACTCATCTCCAAGGGCGGCGGCGTCTTCGCCCGTTCGCTCAAGAAAATCCCCCTCACGCCCGAAGTGCAGGCGATATTGGGCGTCAGTGACACGGACATGGAGCCGACCGCGCTCATCTCCGCGATCCTCAAAAGCCCCAACGACCTGCTCTGGTTCGGCGGCATCGGCACCTATGTGAAGGCCGCCGCGCAGAGCCATGGCGATGTCGGCGATCCGGCCAACGACCGGCTGCGCGTCAATGCCGAACAGCTGCGCGTCAAGGTCGTGGGCGAAGGCGCGAACCTCGGCACCACGCAGGCGGCGCGCATCGCCTTTGCGCTGCGGGGCGGGCGGATCAACACCGACTTCATCGACAACAGCGCGGGCGTCGACTGTTCGGACAATGAGGTCAACATCAAGATTGCGCTCAACAAGGAAATGGCGGAAGGCCGCCTGCCCTTCGAGGATCGCAACACGCTGCTGGTCAGCATGACCGACGCGGTGGCCGACATCGTGCTGGAGGATAACCGGCTCCAGGCGCTGGGCCTTTCCATCGCGGAAGCCGGCGGCGCGGCGGACCTTGCCAGCTATGTGCGGCTGATCGAGACGTTCGAGGAGTCAGGGCGACTGGACCGGCAGGTCGAGGGGCTGGCCGCCAATGACCAGCTGCTGCGGCGCGGGCAGGACGGGCTGGGCCTCACCCGGCCCGAACTCGCCGTGCTGCTCTCCACCGCCAAGCTCGCGCTTCAGGACGCCATCGAACATGGCGACCTTGCCACCGACGCGTCCATGGGCGGCGAACTCGCCGCCGCCTTCCCGCCGGCGATGCAGAAGAAGGAAGCCGACGCCATCGCCGCCCATGCGCTTCGCAAGGAGATCATCGCCACCAAGGTCGCGAACCGCATCGTCAATCGCCTCGGCCTCATCCATCCGTTCGAACTGGCGGAGGAAGAGGGCTGCTCGCTCGCCGACCTCGCCAGCGCCTTCCTGATCGCGGAGCGGCTCTACGGCATCGGCACGCTGTGGGCCGACATCGACGCGGCGGACATGTCCGAAGCGGCGCGTCTCGCGCTGTTCGGCGACATTGCCAGCGGAATGCGCGCGCAGATCGCGGACATTCTCCGCGCCCTGCCGACCGGCACCCTGCCCGAAGCAGGCCATAGCGCGCTGGCCAAGGGTGTCGACAAGCTGGCGAAACAGGTCGACGACCTCCTCACCAGCGAGGCGCTGCGCCGCGTCGCGGCGGTCACCGACCGGCTGCTCGCGCTCGGCGCGCCGGAGCATCTGGCCCGCTGCACCGCCGGCCTGTTCAAGCTGGACGGCGCGGTCGGCATCGCCGCGCTGGCCGGGCGCATGGCAGTCGACGAGGTGGCGCTCACCCGCGCCTTCACCCATCTGGGCGAAGCGGTCGGCATCGACTGGGTCCAGTCCACCGCCGCCCGCATGGAACCCTCCGACCCGTGGGAGCGGCTCCTTATCTCCGGCGTCGCCCGCGACATGCAGCAGGTCCGCCTCGACTTCCTCGCCCAGGGGAAGGGCAAGGATATCGCCCACCATGTCGAGTTATGGCTCAAGGCCAAGGGCGCCCGCATCCAGCAGTTTCGCGCCCTTGTCCACCGCGCCAAGGCCGCCGCGACACCCAATGTCGCCATGCTCGCCGAAATCGCAGGACAGGCGAGAGGACTGCTCGGGCGGTAAGGCGCGGGCACAAAAATAACCGTCATCCCGCCTCCGCGGGATGACGGTTATCTTGAATCCGATACGCCCTTATTGCGCCTGAGCGAAACCGACTTGTGATCGGTCGAAGTCCGAGCGCGATGATATTATTGTGCGTCGTCAGGGATATTCACCGGCACCTTGCCCATCCCCGGTCCATAAACCGGCGTCACGCCCTCGCCCGTCCGGCCATGCAGCGCGTCGATCTCAGCTTGGCGCTGCTTCAGATACAGGTCGCGATAGGCCGAATAGGGATCGGCCTGATCGCGGATATTCTGGATCGTCTCATCGAACGCCGCGCGCTCGCCAAGCTGGTTCAGGATCGTCGCCGGGATCATATATTTGGGTTCGGTGAACGGCTTTCCGATCATGAAGGGGACCACCATCTTGTCCACCGTATCGCCGATGATGTCGCGCAGCGTCGTCGGCCCGACGATGGGCAGGTACATATACGGCCCCGGCCCCACGCCGTAATAGCCCAGCACATTGGCAAGGCCATTGGGCCGGTAGGGCAGGAAGAAGGGCTTGCGCTTCGCCACGTCGAACAGGCCCGCGACGCCCAGCGTCGTATTGATGGTGAAGCGCCCCGCCGTCTCCATCGCCTTGCCGGGCTTCAACTCCAGCATATAGGCGATGAACACCACCGGCTGCTGCAGGTTGGAGAAGAAGTTGCGGAACCCCTTGCGCACAGGCTTGGGCAGGCCCTTGTTATAAGCCTTGGCCACCGGTTCGATGACGGCCTTGTCGACCGACTGCACCGTCTCGAAGCTCTTGAGGTTCAGCCGTTCCATCGGATCGCCCGGCGGCGGGGCGGTTCGGCCCGTGACGACGATGTCGCCCTGCTGCGAAGCGGGCGCGACGGGCGCGGCAACCGTCCCCGGCAGGTTCGGCATCACCGGCGGCGGCGGCAGGATGACCACAGCGCCGTCCTGCGCGACCTGGGGCGGACCGGCCTCGGCCGTCCCGATCAGGGCAGTTTCGGCCACGGGCGCGCTTTGCGGCGGTGCATCGACCGCCCCAACCTGCGCGCCCAACATCATTCCAGCGGCAACGGCCGGCAACAGCATGTCTTCGTCCTTTATGGGCAGGCTTTCGGAACCGACGGCCTGTTCATGTCACCCCCGTCCCGGTGGCGGCTAGTTGGGATGGGCCCACCCGTCAATAGCAGGACGTCGCCACACAGCGCCGACGGGCGTTCCCGCGCGGCGTTCCGGCCACCATCCCATATATTTTGATACATTTTTTCCAGCCCCCCAGGTTTGCAATTGCGAGTCGTTCGCGTTATTCAAGCCTCACTCATTCACCTCAGGACTCGTCCAGCCTCCGATGCACGCCCCCGTCCGCGCTCAAGCCCCGAAGAAAAAGAGCGCCAAATCCTTCTGGCTGAAACAGCTTCATACCTGGCATTGGGTGAGCAGCGCGATCAGCCTGATCGGCCTGCTGCTGTTCGCCTTCACCGGGATCACGCTCAACCACGCCGCCGATGTCGAGGGATCGCCGCAGACCGTCGCCAAATCCGCCACCCTGCCCCCAGCCCTGCTGAAGCAGGTCGCGGCCGACGATGTCCCCGACGCCAAGAAACCCCTGCCTGCCCCCGTCGCATCCTGGGTGGAACAGCAGATCGGCCAGAGCGGCAAGGGCCAAGCGGAATGGTCGGCGGATGAAGTCTATCTCGCCCTTCCCCGCCCCGGCGGCGACGGCTGGGTGTCGATCGACCGGCACAGCGGCGAAGTCACCAGCGAAGCGACCAGCCGCGGCTGGATCAGCTATCTGAATGACCTGCACAAGGGCCGCAATGCGGGCGATGTGTGGAAATGGTTCATCGATATTTTCGCCGTCGCCTGCTTCCTCTTCGCCCTGACCGGCCTGGTGCTGCTCTGGCTCCATGCCCGCAAGCGCCCGACCACCTGGCCGCTGGTCGCCATGGGTTTCGCCGTTCCGGCGATTCTCGCCGTCATCTTCATCCATTAAGGGGGACCGTTCACCTCATGCAGATCAGCCACAAGATCGTCCTGTCGGGCAGTGCCGCGCTCGGCGCGCTCGCCACGCCCGCAGCCGCGCAGACGCTGGACGTCACCCTCACCTTGCCCCGCATGTCGGTGGCCGAATATCACCGCCCCTATGTGGCGATCTGGCTGGAGAAGGAGGGCGCGCCCGCCCGCACCCTCACCATCCTCTATGACGTCGACAAGCGTAATAATGGCGGCGCCAAATGGTTGCGCGATGTGCGCATGTGGTGGCGCGCCTCAGGCCGTTCGCTGACCGTGCCCGCCGACGGCGTGTCCGGCGCGACCCGCGCCCCCGGCACCCACAAGCTGAGCTTCACATCCGGCAAGGGCGGAATGCCGACCCTCGCCCCCGGCAAATATACGCTGATGGTGGAAGCCGCCCGCGAAAATGGCGGCCGTGAACTGGTCCGCGTGCCGCTCAATGTGACGGGCGCGGGCGCAAAGGGCAGCGCTGCGGGCCAGTTCGAACTGGGCGCCGTCAGCGCCGTCCTGTCACGCTGACAAAGGGGGAAGCCATGATGAATTTCCGCAAGTCGCTGCTGCTGCTCGCCGCCACCGCCGCCATGGCGATGCCCCAAATGGCGGGCGCCGCGCGCCCGTGGATGCTGCCGTCCGAAACCATGTTCGCAGGGTCGGGCAATGAGTGGCTGACCGTCGACGCCGCCATTTCCAGCGACCTCTTTTATTTCGACCATCCGGGTCAGGAGTGGCAGCCGGTCGTGACCGCCCCCGACGGCAGCACGGCACAGGTCGAAAACCGCACCGTAGGCAAGCTGCGCCAGACCTTCGACCTCGGCATCAAGGCCAAGGGCACCTACAAGATCGCCATCGTCAACGAAATGCTGATGGGCAATTACATGCTGAACGGCGAGCGCAAGATGCTGCCGCGCGGCACCACCGCAGCGACGCTGGCGACAGCCGTGCCGCAGGGCGCGACCGATGTGCAGACCGCAACGGCGACGACCCGCATCGAAACCTTCGTGACGGCGGGCCAACCGACCGGCACCGTGTTCACGACCACCGGCAAGGGGCTGGAAATGGTGCCCGTCACCCACCCCAATGACGTCGCCATGGGCGAGCCGGCCACCTTCAAATTCCTGCTCAACGGCAAGCCCGCCGCCGGGCTGGACGTGGTCGCCATTCCCGGCGGCATCCGCTACCGCTCCGACCTCAAGCAGATCGACGGCAAGACCGATGCGGAGGGCAAGATCACGCTGACCTGGCCGGAAGCAGGCATGTATTGGGTCAGCGTCAACTCCGGCGGGCGGCGCGGACCGGGCGAAGGAGGGCCTGGCGCGAATGGTTCCGGCGGCGCTCCCGGCGCTGGCGGCCCGCAGGGGCAAGCCGGTCCGGAAGGCGCTCGTCCCATGGGCCCGCCGCAGGATCGCGCCACCTATGCCATGACGGTCGAGGTACAGGGCTGACCACTCCCCCTCTGCGCATCGCCATTCCGCCCGGCCTGTCCCCCGACCCGTTCGTGGGCCTGAACAGGCCGGGCCGGATCAGCGACTTTGGCGGGCCGACCATGGGCACAAGCTGGTCGGCCCGCATCGCCGATGCGCCCCCCGGCAGCGCCGAAGCCATCCAAGCCGTCCTGGTCCGCGTCATTGCCGAGATGAGCAATTGGGAAGCGGACTCCGCCATCAGCCGCTTCAACGCCCTGCCCATCGGCCAATGGATGGCACTGCCCGACGATATGGCGCGGGTGCTACGCACCGGCCTCGACATCGCAAGGCTGTCGGGCGGCGCTTTCGATCCGGCGGTGGGGCGCCTGGTCGCGCAATGGGGCTTCGGCCCCGGCGGCCTGACCGGCCTGTCCACCGCCCCGCATCATCCTTCGCCCTGGACCGCCATCGAACTGGACGGCCAGCGCGCGCGTCGCATGGCCGATGTGACGCTGGACTTTTCCGGCATCGCCAAGGGCTTTGCCGTCGATGCCGTGGCGTCGGCCCTGCGCGCCCTGGGCGCCGCGCATTTCCTGATCGAGATCGGCGGCGAATTGCGGGGACAGGGCCTCAAGCCCAACCTTCAGCCCTGGTGGGTCGACATCGAGGCGCCTCCGGGCCTGTCGCTGCCGACGCTGCGCGTGGCGCTGTCCGGCCTGTCGGTCGCGACCTCGGGCGACTATCGCCGCTTCCGGGAAGAGTCAGGCACCCGCCTCTCGCACAGCATCGACCCGGCGACCGGCGTGCCCATTGCCCATGATGTCGCGTCCGTCACCGTGCTTCATGAAAGCGCGATGCTGGCCGACGCCTGGGCGACCGCGATCACCATTCTCGGCCCGGAACGCGGCATGGCGCTCGCCACCCGCCACGGTCTCGCCGCAATGCTGATCCGGCGAACGGAAACGGGCGGGACGGAATATCTGACCCCAGCCCTCGCCGCGATGCTGGATTGAATGACGGCTTCCGCACGATGCTCTGGAGCGATTCCCAAGCGTTAGGACAGGATCGCTGGTTAAGAAATCGCGGCAAACAAATAGCTGAGAGCGGCGATCTGATTCAGACCGAAAACCGCTCTAGGGATCGACCGTTCGGCCGATCAGCAATTTTTCTCGCATGATGGTTTGAGACATGGAGATCACATGATCCACGCCTTCAATGGTGATCGCCAAGGTCCCTTGCTCGGTCGTCTCGATAAGGTTTTTCGCCTTCAGATACCAGATATGGAACTCGAAATGCTCATCCGAGCAATTGAGCATCTTCTGAACAAAATACCGGCCAACCCCGGCATCCTGAGCATTTTCTCTTCTTCTTTTATATAGAAATATCAGGATTCTGGAATGCGCATCCGCGTCATCATACGCGAATTTCTCGCCATCGGCTTCTTCATTCGCAGGAAATCGGAACCCCGTTTTCTCTGTGTACAGAAGATTATACTGAGCGCGATTTTCGGCACTCCTGAGCGCCTTATAGGCGGTGATCACTTCGTTGAATTTCGTGACGTCGGCTGTTTCCGCATGGTCGGGGTGGTACATCTTCGCCAGAAGGCGGTATGCCGCTTCCAGCCCGCGCCCGTCACAGGTCGGGCTAACCTGCAAAATCTGATAGTAATCAATAAATGGTTGGCTATCAGTCATCGCAAAGCCCCCCGATCCCTGCCGATCTCCTCTATGCCGGTCCGATTAAATTGTGGCAACAGGTCTGAAACCCATCTGCCTTGTCAGGCGCGCGACGGGCCATGCCGCATCGCGGGTTTGACGGGTCGCCCGGCTCCAGCCAATCAGGCCTCCGCCCAGCGCCGCAACAGATTGTGATACACCCCGGTCAGCCGGATGACCTGCGCATTGTCATGCCCCAGATCGACCGCCAGTTGCTGGATGCTGCTGTCGAGGTCGAACAGCATCTGCCGCGCCGCATCGTCGCGAACCATGGACTGAAGCCAGAAGAAGCTCGCCACCCGCCGCCCCCGCGTCACCGGTTCGACCCGATGGAGCGAGGAGGACGGATAGAGCACGGCATGACCGGCGGGCAGCTTCACCCGCTGGACGCCGAAATTGGTCTCGACGGTCAGTTCGCCGCCATCATAGCTTTCCGGCTCCTCCAGAAAGATCGTGATCGACAGGTCCGACCGCACGCGAAAGCCCGTGCCTGCCTGAATGCGCACGGCATTGTCGACATGGGTGCCGAAGGCCTGCCCGCCCGCATAGCTGTTGAACAGCGGCGGAAACACCTTGAGCGGCAAGGCGGCGGCGATGAACAAGGGCGAACTGCCCAGCGCGTCCAGTACGATCTGCCCCGCCTGCTGGGCCTGCGGCGCATCTTCCGGCAATTGCAGGTTGCGCTTGGCGAGCGCCGATTGATGGCCGGAGGTGACATTGCCGTCGACCCAATCCGCCGCGTCGATCAGCGAACGGACGCGCGCCAGGGTTTCGGCATCGAGCAGGTCGGGAATGACGGTCAGCATGTCGGGGCCTCCTTGCCCAGCAGAGCGGCAAGCCCCTTCTGCCGCCACAGATCCTCGGGCCAGTCACGCAGATGCGCGGCGGCCTTGTCAAGGAAGGCAGGCGTCGCCGTTGCCCGCACGCGCCCGAGCCAGAGCAGCGCCTCCTCGGCCGCGCCATCCTCAGCCAGCAATCGCGCGAGATTGAATTGGCCGCGAAAATCGCCGCCTTCCGCCGCGATCCGGTAATGCCGCAACGCTTCGGTCCGGTCCGCCGCGACGGCCCAGCCGTCCTCATGGAAGCTGCCGATATAATTGGCCGCCTTGGCCCCGATCAGGCCCGGATCGGCCGCCGCCTTGCGGAACCAGTCCAAAGCCGCCGCATGATCCCCCCGCAGGGCAAGTTGCGTGGCATGGTTGTACATGGCTTCGGCCACGCCCTGCCCCGCCGCGACGCGATAGCATTCCGCCGCCCGTTCAGGGTCCACGGCGACGCCCCAACCCAGTTCGTAACAGCGCCCGACCATGTTGAGCGCGAACATGTCGTGGCTGGCCGCTGCCCGGTTGAACCAGCCGAAGGCCGCGCGCGGATCGGCGGGCAATTCTCCCCCGTCCAGCAGCATCTGGCCCAGCACAAGCTGCGCCTGCGTCACCCCGCCTTCCGCCGCAGCCCGGACCAGCGCAACGCGGTCCGTCCCCGGTTCCGCCAGCCGCGCGGCCAGTGCCTCCGCACTCATCGCGTTCAATTCGGTCAGCGAAGGCGGGGACGGTTCGGTCATCCGCTCAATATTTGACGCTGAGTGTCGCAAAGGCCGACCGGCCCGGTGCAATGCCCGCATAGTGGCTGGTATAGGCCTGGGTGAAATAGGTCTTGTCGGTCAGGTTCTGGACATTGACGGCCAGGCTGATCTTCTCGTTGAAATCATAGCTCGCCCGGGCATCGAAACGCCAGTAACTGGGTATCGAGCGGGCGATGATCTTCGTCGCCGGATTGACCGTGACCACGCCCGCGCTGTCCTGCGTCGCGGTGCGGTTGTCGGCATAGCCGCCGAACACCCGGCTCATGTAGAAGGCGCCGCCGCCCAGATTCAGCCCCGGCAGAACTTCCACATTGGTCCAGAGCGAGAAGCTATGCTTGGCGGTCTGCGGGAACTGGCGGCCGGTATTGACCGATTCCACCAGCACGGTCTTGGCCGCCTGCCCCGGCACCGCCGCCGCGGTCAGCGCGGTGAAGCCGCCGTCCACGATCTTCGCGTCCATATAGGTATAGCCGCCGAACACGCTCCACTTGGGCAGGATTTCGCCGTTGAAGCCCAGCTCCACGCCCTTGATCCGGCGCTTGCCAATGAACTGGATGCTGTTGTCGGCGCCGGTGACACGCGCGTTCTTCGTCTCGGTCTGGAACAGGGCAACGTTCAGCGACAGGCGGGAATGGAACAGATCCGCCTTGGCGCCGATTTCATAGCTCTTGGTGCGCTCAACCTTCAGCGTCTCCTCCGCAGCGGTCCGCAACGCGGCGATGGCGGCGGCGGTGTTCCCCGGGGTCGTGGTGGCCGCGATCGTGCCCAGCGCATTGGCGTCCTGCCCTTCGCCCAACAGGCTGTTGGGCGGCGTGGCCGAGGTGGCGTAGGAGGCATAGAGGCTGGTGTTCGCGGTCGGCTTGAACACCGCGCCCGCCTGCCAGTTGAACACGCCGTCGTCGCGGCTGACCGTCGGGGAAACGCCGTTGATCACCGGCAGCGTCAGCTTCGAATGATAATCGTCGTAGCGCGCGCCCAGATTGACGATCAGCGACTGGCCGATGCTGATCGAATCAAAGGCATAGATCGCCTTGGTATTGGCGTTGTTCTGGGTTTCCTGCGCCGGGGTGGTGCGAGTGATCGGACCGGTGGCGGCATAATTGCCGTTCACATAATTGACCCATGGATCGGAAGGGTTCGGATTGAACAGGCTGGTGCAGTCGAAGGTCGCGACCTGCGCCGCGCTGCATGACGGGCCGTTGGTCGTCGTGCCCGGCGTGAAATGCCGCGTCGTCACAATATAGGTGCCGCGCCGTGCCTTTTCCCAACTGAGTTCCGCGCCGGCGGAGAAGCTGTGTTCGATCCCGCCCGTGTTGAACTTGCCGAACAGGTCGATCTGGTTCGTCAGCGTGTCGACATAGCCATAGCGGGTGTTGGCCCGACGCCAGGCCTGGCCGCTATTGAAGACATTGCCCTGGCTGTCGTCGGGCTGGGTATAGATATAGGCTTGGTCATTATGGCTGTAGCGCGCGGTATTGCGCAGCGTCACGCCGCCGAAATCATGTTGCGCGCGAACGGTGAACTGGTCCGTTTTGCTCTTGCGGAAGTCGCGGTCCTTCAGGCCGTAATAAGTGTCGCGGTCGACATGGCCGGTGGTGCCGTTGGCCAGGGTTACGTCGCCAATGGCCGGTTCCGAGAAGGTGAAGCCTGTCGGCGCGTTGCAAACCGTGGTCGAGCAGACATAGGTGTAGGGAATGCCGCTGTCGGGCAGCTCATCCGTATCGAGATGATACCAGGACATCGTCAGCTGGGTCGGCGTGTTGAGGCCGATGGTGAGCGAGGGCGCAACGCCCCAGCGCTTCTGCCAGATGGCATCGCGGCCGGCGACATCCTGATCGTGCCACATGCCCGCCACGCGGAAGGCGACGGTGTCGGTCAGCTTGTAATTGAGGTCCGCCGTGATCCGCTTGTAGTCGGCGGTGCCGTAGGACAGGTCCATGCTGGCGAAATCGCGGTCGCGGGGCAGTTTGGTGATGATGTTGAGCGAACCGCCCGCGCTGCCGCGCCCGCCCAGCGAGCTGTCGGAGCCGCGCACCACCTGAATCTGTTCGACGGCGAACACTTCGCGCGACTGGGCCGAACTGTCGCGCACGCCGTCGACATATGTGCTGCCCTGGCTGTCGAAGCCGCGGATGAAAGGACGGTCGCCAATGGGATTGCCGCCCTCCGCCGCGCCGAAGGTGATGCCCGGCACGGTGCGCAGCGCATCGACCAGCGTGGCCGATCCGGTATCCTTGATGACATTTTCGCTGACAATCGCGATGGAGCGCGGTGTGTTGATCAGCGGCGCGGTCGCCTTGGGCGAGATGATGTCCTGGTTATAGCGGCCGTTGACGACGATCTGGCTGGCGTCCCCCTGCTGGTCGACCGCCGCCGCGCCCGCCATGTCGTCGGCCTTGTCCAGCGCCTGCGCGGGGCTCGACACGAACGCTCCCACGCATCCGAGCGCCAGAAAGGCGGGCACCGTGCGGCGACGACTATCGTTATGCATGATGGCTGATTCCCCCTAGCGCATATCTCTTGGGGCTCAGTTATTGCGACGCGTTCGCATAGTCAAACACTATTGAGAAACAAACTCAGTTTCATTCAGGCCGCGGAAAGCGCATATCCGTTCATTCCCGGCGCAGGACGAAGGGTATCTCGACGCTGCCGCGCACCCGAACGGCCTGCCCGTCGCGGATTGTCGGGCGCCACCGCCAACCGCGCACTGCATCACGGGCGGCATTATCCAGCCGGGGGAAGCCGCTGCTCTGGGTGATGGCCAAGCTCTCCACCGTACCGTCGACTGCGAGCGTCAGACCGAGAACCACCGTCCCCTGTTCGCGCTTGCGGCGACTTTCGACCGGATAGCGGGGCGGTCTGCCCGCCACCATCTGCGTGCCGATCTCTCCGCCCTGCACGATGCCGGGCGCCGCCGCGGGGGCGGGCGCGGCCACCGGCACCGGCGTGGAAACCGGTGCCGCGGCGATGGGAACCGGGATGATATCGGGCGTCGTCCCGATGGTCGGCACCGGCGGGACGGGCACTTGCACCAACGGCGGCGGCGCCACGACCTTCGCCGGCGGGGGCGGCGGCGTTTCAGCAGCAGGCGGCGGTGGCGGGGGCATCAGGTTCACCACTGACAAGCGCGCTTCCCGCTTGGGATGGATATGTTGGCGCGCCTGTATCAAGGCGCCGATCAGGATGGCATGCACAATTATGATAAGGGCAACCGCCGCCACGTTGATCCCGCGCCCTTTGCCATAGCGCGAGTCGGGCGTGGCGAGCGTCGCGACCATATCCGGGCGAACCAGCACCAGCTTTGGCGGGGACGAGACAATCGAATCCTCCGCGACTTCCGTCAACCTATCCGCAGCATGGAACATGGCAGATCCCCTTTAAGGCCGTGCGCATGGCAGGCATAACGCAAGTCCTAATGCAACTCAATCGCATATAAAATAACTCAGGGACAGGCGGGCGGCGACCCGAGGAGGAGAGGAGTGTACCGCCGCCCGCCCGTTTCCCCCGGCAAGGGACGAATGCCGGGGGAGGATAGATCAGAACATATAGTTCAGGCTGAACACCGCCGATCGCGTCGGCGCGGGCTGCGCCCAGCTCTGGCTCGTGCTGTTGCGCACGGTCGTCACATATTTTTCGTTGGTGACGTTCTGGATATTCACCTGCGCCTTCAGCCTGTCCGTGATCGGATAGGACGCCATGAGGCGGTGAATGGTGTAGCTCGGCACATGATAGGCCACATAGGGCGTGGTCGTGCCGGGCGCCAGTTGCGCCAGCGTCGGCTGGTTCATCAGGAAGCGGCCCTGATAGGTCAGGCCATAGCCCAGTTCCAGGCCGAAGCCGAAGCGATAGGTGGTGAACAGGCTGCCCGAATGTTTGGGCGTGTTGACAAGCGCATGCCCCCGCGTGGGGTCAAGGACTGCTGCGCTGTTGGCGCAGGTGCCCGCCGTCCCGCCGACAGCGCCGGGATGGGCGAGGCAGTAATCGGAAACGCCCTGCTTCACCTCGCTCTTGAGGTACATGTAATTGGCGGAGATCGTCCAGTTGGCGGTGATATTGCCCGACGCGCCCAGGGAGATGCCCTCGACCCGCTGGAAGCCGTCGGTCGCCTGGTCAGGCAGCGTCGGATCGCCGGAAACCAGCTTGATCTGGTTGCGGTCGTTGCGGAACAGGGCAGCGGTCAACAGCAGCTTCTTGTCGAACAGGTCCGCCTTCGCGCCGATCTCGTAATTTTCGGTCGTCTCCGGCCTGACGTTGCAGGTCAGCACGGAACAGGCGCCGTCGACCGAAGATTTGGACGGCAGCTTGCTGTTGCCATAGGCGACATAGAGGCTGGTGTCGGGCGTCGGCTTCACCACTGCGCCGATGCGGTAGGAGAAGAGGTTGTCCTTGACCCGGAATGGCCCCGTCACGCCGCTCAACTGGCCCAGATTGGCCGCTCCGGCGGTCGCGACATAGCTGAAGGTGCGATTGAAACCCTCCACCCGTTCATAGCGGATGCCGCCGTTCAGTTCGAACCAGTCGGCGAACTTCATCGTGTCGAACAGATAGGCGGCATAGCTGGTCTGCTCACCCACATTCCTGCTGGCCAAAATGAAATTGATCGGACCGGTATAGACGTTGCTGCCATAGGTGAAACCTGCCGGTCCTTGCACCACCTCGCCGGGATGGGCGATGCTGACCAGCGGGAAGGCAGGCGTCGAGCCGTCGGCATTGCGCGGCAACGTGCCCTGGGTCTGGCGATACTTCTCCCACAGGGCGGACGCGCCCAGCACCATCGTATGCTGAATGCCGCCGGTCGCGAAATCGGCGCTCAGGTCGAGCTGGTTATAGGCCGTTTCGTTGGAAATCAGGCGCTGCACGCCGCGCCCGCCGCTCGGCAGATAATAGCCCGCAGGAACGGTCGCGGGGCAGGCCGCGCTGACGCCGTTGATGTCCATCGGCTGAAGCCCGGTCGATGCCAGGCAGAATGTGCCGGTCGGCTGGCTTGTAATCGTGTTCTGGCGGATATGTTCGTAACGGGTCAGGTTGCGGATCTTCACCGCATCGCTGAATTCATGCGCGAAGATCGCCTGGACCGAATCCGTCTTGCTGTTCTGCTGGTCGAGATTGGCGAAGCCATAATAGCCGCTGCGGTCGAAATCCTTCAGGAACCCGCCATTATTGGCATAATAGCGAAGCCCATATTGCGGCATCCCCTTGTCATCCAGATGCTCGGCCTGAAGGGTCAGACTGGTCGGGCCCTCAACGCCGATGGTGATGGCGGGCGCGATGCCCCAGCGCTTGTAGTTTTCGACGTCGCGGCCCGGCACGTCATTTTCATGATAGACAGCATTGATGCGCACCGCGATCAGATCGTTGATCCGCCGGTTGGCGTCCACGGTCGCGCGATAATAATTGTCCGTGCCGATGCCTGCGTTGAACACTGTCTGGTCATCGGCCAATGGACGCTTGGTGACGAGGTTGATCGTGCCCGCGACCGATCCGCCGCCGTTCATGACCGAATTGGCGCCGTTGGTCACTTCGACCTGCTCGATATTATAGACCTCGTTGCGGTTGAGGAACGCGCCCGAGCGCACGCCGTCGACCGTCACGTCATTCTTGGCATCCTGACCGCGCAGAATGATGCGGTCGCCATAGCCAAAACCACCCTCGCCCGCGCCGAAGGTGATGCCCGGCACGGTGGACAGCACCTCGCGCAGCGTCAGCAGGTTCTGCTGCTGGATGGTTTCCTTGCCGATCACCGTGATGGTCTGCGGCGTGTCCAGCAACGGACGGGTATATTTGGGCGATTCCGCTTTCTCGACCTTGACCGGCGATTCATCGAGCGCCGTGTCGGTGACGGTCATCCCGCCCAGCCTGGCACCTTGCGCGCCGTCCTGGGCCTGTGCGGTAGAGGCGAAGGCCATGGCCCCGACGCAGCTGAGCGCCAGGAAGGACGGACGTGACATTGTTTTGGACATGAAGACAAACCCCTTTTTCAATCCCTGAGGGGCCTGCTATTGCGACTCGTTCGCATAGTCAATGCTATTGCGAATGATTATTATTTTAAGTCTGTGCAATATCCTGAAAAAGCCAGCATCGGATGGCGCTCGCCAGATTGGGAGGATCATCGGCCGCCATGCGCGCCACATCGATGCGCGCGATCAATGCATTGATGGGCAAACCCTCCCGCGCGGCGACCGCGCGGAGGGCTTGCCAGAATATCGGTTCAAGGCTGATCGCGGTCTGATGCCCCGCGATGGTCACGCTGCGCTTGACGGGCGGCGCGAAGGGCGATGCCGCCAACGCCGGAGCGTCCGGAGAGGCATCGCCCTCGTTCATCAGTACATATGCTGCCCGCCGTTGATCGACAGCGTGCTGCCGGTCACGAAGCCCCCATCCTCGCTGCAGAAGAAGGCGACGCCGCGGGCGATCTCATCGGCATGGCCGAGACGGCCGACCGGAATCTTGGCGACGATCTTCTCGAGCACCGCCGCAGGCACGGCCGCGACCATTTCGGTGTCGATATAGCCGGGCGCGATGGCATTGACGGTCACGCCATATTTCGCGCCTTCCTGCGCCAGCGCCTTGGTGAAGCCATGGATGCCCGACTTGGCGGCGGCATAGTTCACCTGGCCATATTGACCGGCCTGGCCGTTGATCGAGCCGATGTTGACGAACCGGCCCCAGCCGCGTTCCCGCATCCCGCCGAAGGTCGCCTTCGCCATGTTGAAGCATCCGCCCAGATTGATGCGCATCACTTCGTTCCAGTCGTCGAAGCTCATCTTCGCCAGCACGCCGTCGCGGGTGATGCCCGCATTGTTGACCACGATGTCGATCGGACCCAGCGCTTCCGCGACCCGCGCGCAACCGTCCAGACAGGCCTGATGATCGCCCACATCCCATTTGAAGGACGAAATACCGGTCTTTTCGGAAAATGCCTGCGCCTTGGCGTCATTACCCCCATAATTGGCGGCGACCGTATAACCCATGTCCTTGAGCGCCAGGCTGATTGCCTCGCCAATACCACGCGTTCCACCCGTGACGACTGCAACCTTGCTCATAACCGCTCTCCTCGAGAAAAAGTGACGGACGAAACTACCTCTCCAACCAACCAGCCAACTCACGGCGGACCAGATTCTCGTATAGATTCATAGCGTCCGGGGTTGCGTTCAAACAACTCAAATGGACAAATTTATGACCGCCGGCGGCGATAAATTCTGCTTTGCCGCGAATGCCGATTTCCTCTACGGTTTCGAGGCAATCTGCGGCGAATCCGGGCGTCAGCACGGCGATGTTGTGCACCCCCTGCCCAGGCAGAGTCTTCAAACTGTCATCCGTTGCCGGACCCAGCCACTTGGCGCGACCGAAACGCGATTGGAATGTCACGCGAACCTCCCGGTCCAGCGCTTCCGCCAGCAGCCGGGCGCTCTCGACGCACTGGTCACGATAGGGATCGCCCAGCAGCCGCGTCCGTTCCGGCATGCCGTGGAAACTGGCGATCAGCAGGTCGGGCACGAAATCGAGCGCGGCCAACTGTGCCAGCGTGGACGTGCGCAACGCCTCAATATAAGCGGGGTCGGCAAAATAGGGCGTCAGGGTTCGAATAGCGGGTTGCGCCCGCATCTTGCCCAGCGCCGCATAGGCCG
Organism: Sphingobium estronivorans; assembly: GCF_008692605.1. Classification (GTDB taxonomy): domain Bacteria; phylum Pseudomonadota; class Alphaproteobacteria; order Sphingomonadales; family Sphingomonadaceae; genus Sphingobium; species Sphingobium estronivorans. Next base: position 135,265 of record NZ_LFCT01000012.1, on the reverse strand, counting down.
CGTCCAGGGCCGTCGCGGTCGTCGCCGCGCAATATTGCGGATAGAGCGGCGCCAGCAATATGCGATCGCATCCCGCCGCGACCATCGCCTCCAGCCGGGACCCGATGGACGGATTGCCATAACGCATCGCCCAATCCACCGTCAGCTCCGGCAGGTGCTGTTGCAGGGCGCTGGCGGCCGCGCGGGTATGGACCGCCAGCGGCGATCCTTCCTTCATCCACACCTGATGATAGGCATGGGCCGATTTGCGCGGGCGGGTCATCAGGATCGGACCGCGCAAAATGGGTTGCCAGAGCCATTGCGGAATTTCGACCACGCGCGGATCGGACAGAAATTCCTTGAGATAACGCCGTACCGACGCCGCATCGGGCGCATCGGGCGTACCGAGATTGATGAGGAGGACGCCGATCTTGCCCATCAACCCTCCATCGTCAGCGGCAATGTGCGGAAACGCCGCCCAACCGTGGTGAACAACGCGTTGGCGACGGCGGGCGCCATGACCGGCGCAGCCACATCGGTAAGACCCGCGGGCGGCGCCGTACTGCGGATCAATTCGACCGTTACCTCCCCCACATCGCCCAGGCGCGGCAACCCCATGCGGCCAAGGATGGCGCGGGTCGGCATGCCCTTCGCATAGGAAACCGATGCACCCATGGCATAGGCCAGACCGTGGATCAGACCGCCTTCTATCTGTTGCCGGGCAATGTCTGGATTGATCTGCTCTCCCCCGTCAACGGCTGCGATGATCCGCCCGACCTGCAATTTTCCTTCCGAAATCCCGGCCTCCACCATGATCGCGATACAGGCGCCATCCATCATGTGCGCGGCCAACCCCTGCCCGCTGCCAGCAATCCCGCCCTGCCAGCCGCCCATGGCGCCGACCGTGGTCAGGCAATGGGCCAGGCGCGGATTGCCGCCCAGCATCTGGATGCGGAAGGACATTGCCTCCATCTGCGCCTGATGCGCCAACTCGTCCATGAAACTTTCGGTGAAGAAGGCGCCATGCATATGCGCGTTCCCCCGCGCGAAACCGAGCGGCAGGCCAATCGCGGCCGGGAAGTGATCCACCGCCCAATGGGGCACGGCATAGGGCAACTCCATGCCCGCCACCGCCAACCGGGTCGATAGGCCAGCCGCTTCCGCGCTGGCCTCATACGGCAACTTCCCGTGGGCGATGCGCGCCCATGTCTCCGTCATCGCGCAGGGCGCGGCGACCTTGGCCGACCAACCCTCGATCGCGCCATTGCGGCCGATCCTGCCGGCCATGCGGGCATGCGCCGGCGCGCTGGGCCGGTCCTGAATCACATCCTCCAGCCGCGACCAGAGCAACTGCACCGGCCGTCCCATCTCGCGGGAGAGAAGCGCGGCCTGCACCCCCGCCTCGCAATCCATGCGCCGGCCATAGCCGCCGCCCGAATGCAGCGGATAAAGCGTCACCGCGCCCGCCGACAGGCCAAGCGCCTTCGCGATGGCGGCGCGCGCCAGGCTGGGCGCCTGCGTCGCCATCCACACCTCCGCCGCATCCTCCGTGATCCGCGCCGTCGCGCTCATCGGCTCCAGAGCCAGATGCAATCCCGGCCGGACCCGATATTCGCTGGCGACGATGGCTGTCCCTTCCAACGGCTTCGGATCGCCCTGCGCATAGAGCCGTTCGCCGGACGAATTGGAAAATGCCTGCTCCAGCGCGGCGTCGATCCCGGCGCTGTCCACTGCTTTGCCGGAAAGCGCGAAGACCGGGTCGGCCAGGTCCAGCGCCTTGTTCGCGGCCCACCAGTTGCTGGCGACCGCCGCCACCCAGCGTTCCTGCCGGATCAGCTTCAGGAAACCGGTGACGGATCTGGCTGCGCCCTCATCGACGCTTTTCAGCACGGCGTCGCCAATCGGGCCCTGCCGGATCGACGCAAAAACCATGTCGGGCAAGCGAATATCGGCGGAAAAATTATGGCTGCCGTCAATCTTGGACGGGGTGTCAAGCCGCGGCAACTCCTGCCCCGCCAGCCGGTCAACCTCCGCCTGGCGATAGGGCAATATGTCGGGCAGGTCATAGGTGGCGGCATCTTCCACCACTTCGCCCAGCTTCAGCTTGCGCTGCCCGCCGTCGGAAATGATGCCGTTCTGAATGTCGCAACTCTCCCAGGCCACGTCCCAGCGCGCCGCCGCCGCCTTGCACAGCAGCACCCGCGCCGCCGCGCCTGCCTCGCGATAGGCTTGATGGAACATGGGAAGCGAGGTGCCCGCCCCCGTCAGCATCAGCGCGCGCCGCGTCGCATATTGGTCGATGGTCCATTCCCCTGCCGCCCCGGCAAGGCGGCTCCAGTCATTGGCCAGCCATTCGCGCGCCAGCAGCCTATTGGCATAAAGGGGACTGACCGGCGCGCTCTGCACGCCCACGGTGCGCCAGTCCGCGCCCAGTTCATCGGCCAATATCTGCGGCAACAGGGTGGTGATCCCCTGCCCCATCTCCGTCTGGGGAACGATCACGATGACCTGCCCCGCCTTGTCGATCTTGAGGAAGGCATTGAAGGCAGTCTCATTCGGCGCGGTGTTCAGATTGGGGCGATAGACCCGCGGCCACACCCCCCATGCCAGCAGCAGCCCGGCGGCCGCACCGCCACCGACCAGCAGCGTACGCCGGTTCCATCCCTTTTCCGTCTGCTGACCCTGCTTCCGCGGTGCGCGCCCCATATTTCCGCTGATAAAGGTGCATGGAAGCTCTGGAAAGCCCTATTGCGCGCCAATCGGCTCAAGCTGAAGGCGGCGTATCTCGATCACCGGGCAGCGGTCCATCACCACCTTCAGCCCTGCCGCCTCCGCGCGGGCGGCTGCGGCATCGTTCACCACGGCCAGCTGCATCCAGACCGATTTCGCGCCGGCGGCGATGGCATCGTCCACGGCGTCGCCCGCCGCCTCGCTGCGGCGGAAGATGTCGACCATGTCGATGGGCACACCAATGTCGGACAGGCGCGCCCAGACGAATTCGCCGTGGACATGCTCACCCGCAATCTGCGGATTGACCGGCAGGACGCGGTAGCCATGGTCCTGCAAACTCTTCATCACGCCATAGCTTGGCCGGTCGGGACGATCGGAAATGCCCACCAGCGCGATAGTGCGGGTTTCGTTCAGCAGATCGGCAATGTCCTGCGCTGCGGTCAACGGCATTTAACGGTCCTCCATGGTCTTTCCGACATGGGAAAGACGCAGGACGCGCGCAAGCCGTTCCCTCAGCGGGGATTTCCCTTCAGCCACGCCGCCACCTTCTCCGCAATGACACGGAAGGCCGCGCCATGCGCGTCGTCGCCCGCCGCCGGAGGATCGCCCGCATCGGACCGGCGGCGAATCTCGATGGCGAGCGGAATGCGGCCCAGGAAGGGCATCCCCATCTCCCCGGCGGCGGCTTCGGCGCCACCCTGACCGAAGGGATCGGACAGTTCCCCGCAATGCGGGCAGGCGTATCCCGCCATATTCTCGACAAGGCCGATCATCGGCACATGGGTCTGCGCGAACAGGCTGACTGCCCGCGTCGCGTCGATCAGCGCCAGATCCTGCGGCGTCGAGACGATGACGGCCCCGGCGGGCTTGTGCTTCTGCACCATGGAAAGCTGCACGTCGCCGGTGCCGGGCGGCATGTCGACGACCAGCAGTTCCGTCTCCCCCCAGTCCGCGTCGATCAACTGCGCCAGCGCATTGCCCGCCATCGGCCCGCGCCACGCCAGCGCCTTGCCCGGTTCCACCAGATGCGCCATCGACAGCATCGGAATGCCGAAGGGGCTTTGCACCGGGATGAGCTGCTTGTCCTTCGCCTGCGGCTTGCGGTCCTCGCTCGCCATCAACCGGGCCTGCGAGGGGCCGTAAATATCGGCATCGACCAGTCCGACCCGCACGCCCAAGCGTTGCAGCGCGACCGCCAGATTGGCCGACAGCGTCGATTTGCCGACCCCGCCCTTGCCGGAGGCGACGGCGATGATCCTCACCGGCCCCTTCTTCTCTGGCCCCTTCTTCTCTGGGGCCCTGTCTCCTGCCGAACGCTCGGCGGTCATGGCGATGCGCACGTCGCTCACCCCCGGCACGGTCAGCGCACCCTCGCGGATCGCGGCGGACACGGCCTCGCGCTGCTCGGACGACAGCCCCGCCACGTCCAGCGCCAGCGACATCACGCCATCCTTCACGCGGGGCGCGCTGGCGCGGCCATCGGTCAGCGTTTTCAGGCGGGCGGCGAAATCTTCCAGTTCGGTCATAGGTCGGCCCTGTAGAACCTATCGCCGCTCCGCGAAATCCCTTCCGCGACATCATTCGAAACAATAATCGTTGCGATGGCCACTGTTTTTCGCGGAAAAGCCTTCCTATAGAGGAGCAATGAACAGAATTTTCGGGTGGATGCCCCGCATTGCAAGCGCCATGGCCCAGGGTCCCTGGGGTGGCAAGGGCGACGGGCCGGATGGACAGGACGGCAAGGGCGGGGACGGCGGACGCGAGGGCGGGCCGCGCAATCCCTGGACGCAGCCGGGCCGCCCTTCCGGTTCCAAGGGACCTTCCGCGATCGAGGAACTGCTCCGCCGCAGCAAGGAAAGCTTCGGCCAGGGCGGCGGTTTCGGCAATCTGCCGCCTCGCCCCACCGGTCGCACGCTATGGCCCGCCGCCATCGGCATATTGGTGCTGCTGTGGCTGGTGCTGACCTGTTTTCACCGTGTCGGCCCGCAGGAACGCGGCGTCGTCACCCTGCTCGGCAAATATAGCCGCACCCTCTCGCCGGGCATCAGCCTGACGCTCCCCGCCCCGCTCGAAAATGTGACGACCGTGGACGTGGAGGAAATCCGCACCATCGACATCGGATCGACCCGCGCGGAAAGCGAAAATCTGGTGCTGACCGGCGACCAGAACATCATCGACCTCGCCTATTCGGTACGCTGGAACATCCGCAGCCCGGAACTCTATCTCTTCCAGCTGTCCGACCCCGACGCCTCGGTCCGCGAAGTCGCGGAAAGCGCGATGCGTTCGGTCGTCGCCAGCGTCAGCCTGGAGGACGCGCTGGGCGCGGGCCGCAGCGAGATCGAGCAGCAGGTCGAGCAGCGGATGCAGGAAATCCTGGACGGCTATCGCTCCGGCATCCGCGTGCAGGGCGTCGCGATCAAGCAGGCCGACCCGCCGACCGCCGTCAACGATGCGTTCAAGGCCGTGTCCGCCGCGCAGCAGACCGCCCAGACCTATCTCAACGAAGCCCGCGCCGCCGCGCAGCAGGTGACGGCCAAGGCGCAGGGCGAAGCCGCCGCCTTCGACAAGGTGTATGAGCAGTACAAGCTCGCGCCCGACGTGACCCGCCGCCGCATGTATTATGAAACCATGGAGGGTGTTCTGGCGAACGTCGACAAGACCATCGTCGAAAGCGGCAATGTGACGCCGTTCCTGCCGCTGCCCGAACTCAAGCGCCGGGCGCAGGCGGCCACCGCCCAGAACGGGAATACGACCGAGGGAGGCCAGTGATGCAGACCCTGGTCCGCCATCCCGTCGCGCTCGCGCTGCTGGCCATCGCGGCGCTGCTGCTGATCGGCAGCACCATCGCCATCGTGCCCGAAACCAAGCAGGGCGTGATCGTGCGCTTCGGCGATCCGAAGAAGATCATCAACCGCTACCGCCCGAACGAGGATTTCGGCAAGACCGGCGCGGGCGTGATCCTGCGCTGGCCCTTCATCGACCAGATCGTCTGGATCGACAAGCGCGTGCTGTCGGTCGAGATGGAACGCCAGCAGGTCCTTTCCACCGACCAGTTGCGCTTGCAGGTCGACGCCTTCGCCCGTTACCGCGTCGTCGATCCGCTGCGCATGTATATCGCGGCGGGCAGCGAGGAACGCGTGTCCGACGCGCTGCGCCCGATCCTGGGTTCCGCGTTGCGCAACGAACTGGGCAAGCGCCCCTTCGCGGCGCTGCTCTCGCCCGAGCGCGGACAGGTGATGGACAATATCGAAGCCGGCCTCAACCGCGTCGCCCGCCAATATGGCGCGCAGATCGTCGATGTGCGGATCAAGCGCGCCGACCTGCCCGACGGCGCGCCGCTGGAAAGCGCCTTCACCCGCATGCGCACCGCGCGCGAGCAGGAAGCGCTGACCATCCGCGCGCAGGGCGCCAAGCAGGCGCAGATCATCCGGGCCGAGGCCGACGCCAATGCCGCGCGCATCTATTCGGAAAGTTTCGGCAAGGACGCGCAATTCTACGATTTCTATCGCGCGATGCAGGCGTATCGCTATACTTTCGCGCCGGACAAGCAGGGGTCGACCAGCATGGTGTTGTCCCGCGACAATGATTTCCTGAAGCAGTTTCAGGGGCGCTGATAAATCGAGGGCGCTGTTTTCATTACGGAACCAGCGCCATTCAATGACGGTTAAGGCAAGGCGGCGCATCCCGCTCTCTCCGCAGAGTCCCGCCTTTCCTTCGCCAAGTTCATGAGAGGACCGTCACGAGTGCGTTACGCTTATGCCATTACCGGCGCCCTGCTGCTCGGCGGCACCGCCATTGCCGTTACCACCAGCTCCAATGTCGGGGCGCAGGTCGCCCAGAATGAGGGCATGCAGGCCGCTGCCCCCGCCGGCGCGCCCGCCAGCCTGGCCGACATGGTCGAAAAGCTGCAACCGGCCGTGGTCAACATCTCGACCAAACAACGCGTGCAGGTGCAGAACCCCTTTGCCGGCACGCCTTTCGGCGACCTGTTCGGCCAGGGTCAGCAAGGCGGCAAGCCCCAGACCCGCCAGGCACAGTCGCTGGGTTCGGGCTTCATCATTTCGTCTGACGGTTATATTGTCACCAACAACCATGTGGTGTCAGCGGGTGCGGAAGGGGCCACGGTGGATTCGATCACCGTCACGCTGACCAACCGCGAGGAATATCCCGCAAAACTGATCGGCCGCGACCCGGCGACGGACATCGCGGTGCTGAAGATCGAGCCGAAAAAGGCCTTGCCCTTCGTCAAGTTCGGGGACAGCACCAAGGCGCGCGTCGGTGATTGGGTGATCGCCATCGGCAACCCCTTCGCCCTGTCGGGCACGGTGACGGCGGGCATCATCTCCGCCGTGCATCGCGGCACCGGCGGTACCTATGACAAGTTCATCCAGACCGACGCGTCGATCAATCAGGGCAATAGCGGCGGCCCGATGTTCGACATGCGCGGCAATGTGATCGGCATCAACAGCCAGATCCTGTCGCCCTCGGGCGGCAATGTCGGCATCGGCTTCGCGATCCCGTCCGAACAGGCGCAACCGATCGTCGAGACGCTGCGCAAGGGACAGCCGGTCAAGCGCGGCTATCTGGGCATCCAGATCAGTCCGCTGGGCGAGGATCTGGCCGATTCGCTCGGTCTGGCGAAGAATCGCGGCGAATTCGTCCAGGGCGTGGAACCGGGCAAGGGCGCGGACAAGGCCGGAATCAAGGCAGGCGACGTGATCGTCAGCGTCGCCGGCCAGGAAGTGACGCCGGACCAGAATCTGTCGTCCATCGTCGCCAACCAGCCGATCGGCGGACGCGTGCCGATCGTGCTGCTGCGCAACGGCCAGCGCCAGACGGTGACCGCCGTGGTCGGTGAGCGTCCCTCCGAAGACGAGCTGAATGCCTTCGCCCAGCAGCAGGACGATGATTTCAGCCAGCAGCAGCAGGACGACCAGTCCGGCAACGGCCAGGCAACCCGCCAGTCGCTCGGCATCTCGGCCATTCCGCTGACCTCGAACATCATCCGCCAGCTCGGCATCGCGGCCGATACGCGCGGCATCGTCATCACCGCCGTCGACGGGTCGACCGATGCCGGCGCCAAGGGCCTGCGCCGGGGCGACGTCATCATCACCGCCAACAATCGTCCGGTCGCCAGCCAGGCCGAACTGGACGCGCAGGTGAAGGCCGTGTCTGGACAGGGGCGCAGCGCGATCCTGCTCCAGGTGCTCCGCCGGGGACAGCCCGCTGTCTTCCTGCCGGTGCGTCTGCGCGACAAATAAATAATTGAAAATCCGCCGATCGTTACGGGTCGCGCTTGCCGGAGGCACCTTCTCCCCGTTAAACAGGGAAAGGCAGACTCCGGCGGGCGCGGCCCGCAACATTTTGAGGAGCATGACGCAGATGAGCGACGGCATTTTCATCGGCCTTGGCGCACCGGACAAGAATGGCGGCAGCCCCCAGACGCTGAACCTGCGCAGGGCCAATCGCCACGGCCTGATCGCGGGCGCGACCGGCACGGGCAAGACCGTGACGTTGCAGGGCATCGCCGAAAGCTTCTCCGCGCTAGGCGTCCCCGTTTTCCTGGCGGATGTGAAGGGCGACCTCTCCGGCATTTCCATGGCCGGGTCGCCCACCGCGAAAAATGCCGACAAGCTGGTCGAGCGCGCCCGGGAAATCGGCGTTGAAAATTACAGCTATGCCGACAATCCCGCCATCTTCTGGGACCTGTACGGCGAACAGGGTCATCCGGTCCGCACCACCGTCAGTGAGATGGGGCCTCTGCTGCTCTCCCGGCTGATGGGCCTTAACGAAACGCAGGAAGGCGTGCTCTCCATCGCCTTCAAATATGCCGATGAACAGGGGCTGCTGCTGCTCGACCTTGGCGATCTGCAATCCATGCTCGCTTATTGCGCGGAGAATGCCGACACGCTGTCCGCCCAATATGGCAATGTGACCAAGGCCAGCGTCGGCGCGATCCAGCGCCAACTGCTCCAGTTGGAATCGCAGGGCGGCGGCCATTTCTTCGGCGAACCCGCGCTCGACATTCACGACATGCTGAAGGTCGATGACCAGGGCCGCGGCTATGTCAATATCCTGGCCGCCGACAAGCTGATGCAGAGCCCCAAGCTCTACGCCACCTTCCTCCTCTGGCTGCTGAGCGAATTGTTCGAGACCCTGCCTGAAGTGGGCGACCCCGACAAGCCGGTGCTCGTCTTCTTCTTCGACGAGGCCCACCTCCTGTTCGACGACGCGCCCAAGGCGCTGACCGACAAGATCGAGCAGGTCGTCCGCCTCATCCGCTCCAAGGGCGTCGGCGTCTATTTCGTGACCCAGAACCCGATCGACATTCCCGAGGATGTGGCGGGCCAGCTCGGCAATCGCGTCCAGCACGCGCTGCGCGCCTTCACCCCGCGCGACCAGAAGGCGATCAAGGCGGCGGCGGACACCTTCCGCCTCAACCCGGAGCTGGATGTCGAAACCGCGATCACCGAATTGAAGGTGGGCGAGGCGCTGGTCTCGCTGCTTCAGGAGGACGGCTCGCCCGGCATCGTCCAGCGCACGCTGATCGCCCCGCCGCGCTCGCGCCTTGGCCCGGTCGATGCCAAGGAACGCGCGATCATCCAGTCCATATCGCCTTGCACGGGCAAATATGACACGACGGTCAACCGCGAATCCGCGCAGGAAATCCTCGCTGCGCGGGGTCAGGCCGCCGCCGCCGCGGCACAGGCCGCCCAGGCGCAGGCCGAAGCCGACAAGGCCGCCGCCGCCCAGGCCAAGGTGGAGGCCAAGCAGCGCGAGGCCCAGTTGAAGGAACAGGCACGGCAGGACGCCGCAGCCGCCCGCGAAGCCGCCAAACCGTCCGGTTTCGACAAGGCGATCCAGTCCGCCACCCGCTCCGCCGCCACTTCCGTGGGCCGTCAGGTCGCCAATGAAGTCGGCCGCGCGGTCTTCGGCGGATCGACCCGCAGATCCTCCGGCGGCATCGCGGGGCAGTTGGTGCGGGGCATTTTGGGCAGCCTGTTCAAATAAGCGCGGGAGAAACGCCATGCGTATCGCAAAGATGTTCATCGGCACTTTCATCGCCATGGGCGGGCTGATCCTGCCCGCCCATGGTCAGGATTATCGCGACCTGCATCGCGCCGCCGACGCCGCCATCGTCAGCGACGTCGCCCGCAACCGTCAGGCGGACCGCGACGCCCAACGTCAGCCCTATGCGTCGCCCGGCTATGGCCGGATCCATACGGCGGCGGCCGCCCGCAACGCCTGCATCGCCAAGGCGCGGGAAGAAGCCGGTCCGGGCAGCCGCGTGATCGGCCGTCCCTTCGCCAGCACCATGGCGACCGGATGGGAGGTGGAGGGCGAGGTCGGCCCCGCTGGCGGCCAGCGCCCGGTGCCCTTCGTCTGTTCGGTCCGCAACGGCTCGGTCAGCGGAATAATGTTGCGCCCTGATCGTTAACCATCTGCGATCGTGCCGAAAGGCGGAGCATCACCGCCCCAATTATTGCTGTGCCTTTTCCTCTGCCGGCGCTGTTGCGGGAGTCGTTGTGCGGACGCTAAGGAGAGTCCATGCATAACCCCTCCGGTCCCAGCCACCCCTTGAGCTTCGGCAATTTCAGGGCCTATCTGCTGGGACGACTGGCGTCGGTGCTGGCGCAGTACGGCATGATGATCGTGCTGGCCTGGCAGGCCTATAATATCGCCCGCGAAACGATGAGCACGGGCGCCGCATCCGCGCAGCTCGGCCTGATCGGCCTGGCGCAATTCCTGCCGCTCTTCTTCCTGACGCCCCTGACGGGGTGGGTCGCCGACCATTTCGACCGGCGCAAGATCGCCCGTTTCACCCTGCTGCTCCTGATGGTGGCATCGGGCGTCATGGCCTTCGCGACCTATGAGGGCTGGGTCAGCCTGCCGCTGATCTTCGGCATCTCGGCGATTGTCGGCATCTCCCGCGCCTTCAACGGCCCAGCCTTTAGCGCGCTCGCCCCCAATCTGGTGCCGCGTGACGTGCTGCCCAACGCCATCGCCATTTCCAGTGTGGTCTGGCAGACGGGCATGATCGCCGGGCCGGCGCTGGGCGGCTATGCCTATGCGGTTCAGCCCTGGGGCGCCTATGCACTGGCGTCGGGGCTGTTCGCACTGGGGCTCCTCTGCCTGATGATGATCGGCCCGGTGCCGCAGCCGCCGCGCGATACCAGCCGCCATCCGCTGCGCCAGATGGTCGATGGCTTCACCTATGTCCGCGGCAACCGGCTGGTGCTGGCCACGATCACGCTGGACCTGTTCGCCGTGCTGCTGGCGGGGGCGACGGCGCTGCTGCCGGTCTATGCGCGCGACATATTGCATGTCGGGTCGGAAGGGCTTGGGCATCTCGCCGCCTCCCCCGGTATCGGCGCGGGCGTCACCGCCCTCTTCTTCTCCTTCCGCCCGATGAAGACGGAGGTGGGCCTGAAAATGCTGGGTGCGGTGATCCTGTTCGGCATCGCCACCATCGTCTTCGGCTCCACCGCCTTCCTGCCGCGCGCCATCGCGCCGGAAGTCGGCGTCGCTGCCCTGATCCTGCTGGGCTCCGCCGACATGGTGTCGGTCTATGTGCGCCAGTCGCTGATCCAGCTCCACACCCCCGACGAGATGCGCGGCCGCGTGTCCAGCCTGTCGCAACTCACCATTTCCGCTTCCAACGAACTGGGCGAGGCCGAATCCGGCTTCCTGGCCGCGCTGGTCGGCCCGGTCGCGGCGGTGATCGGCGGCGGGATCGGCGCGATCCTCATCACCCTTGTCTGGGCGAAGCTCTTTCCAGAGCTGCGTCTTGCCCGTACCTTCGACTCACCTGAAATCCTACCCGAACAAAGGGCGGCCGAATCCACCCAGGAGAAAGCGCAATGAAGGCATCCAGCATCTTGGAAACCATCGGCAATACGCCGCATATCCGCGTCAGCCGGCTGTTCGGCGACGCAGAGGTGTGGATCAAGTCCGAACGGTCCAACCCCGGCGGATCGATCAAGGATCGAATCGCCCTGTCGATGATCGAGGCAGCGGAAGCATCCGGCGACCTCAAGCCCGGCGGCACCATCATCGAACCGACCTCCGGCAATACCGGCGTGGGCCTGGCGATGGTCGCCGCAGTCAAGGGTTACAAGCTGATCCTGGTCATGCCCGAAAGCATGAGCGTGGAACGCCGCCGCCTGATGCTGGCCTACGGCGCCAGCTTCGACCTGACCCCGCGCGAAAAGGGCATGAAGGGCGCGATCGAACGGGCGCTGGAACTGATCGACCAGACCCCCGGCTCGTGGATGCCCCAGCAGTTCGAGAATCCCGCCAATATCGACGTCCATGTGCGCACCACGGCGCAGGAGATCGCCGCTGACTTCGCGGACTCTCCCATCGATGTCCTGATCACCGGCGTCGGCACCGGCGGCCATATCACCGGCGTGGCGCAGGAATTGAAGAAGCGGTGGCCGAACCTCAAGGTCTATGCGGTCGAACCGACGCTCTCCCATGTCATCAGCGGCGGCCAGCCCGGCCCGCACCCGATCCAGGGCATCGGCGCGGGCTTCATCCCGGCGAACCTCCATACGCAGTTGCTCGACGGCGTGATCCAGGTCGAAGCCGCCGAGGCCAAGGATTATGCCCGCCGCGCCGCCAGCGAGGAAGGCATGCTGGTCGGCATCTCGTCGGGCGCGACGCTCGCCGCCATCGCCCAGAAGCTGAAGGAACTTGGCGCGGGCAGCCGCGTTCTGGGCTTCAACTATGACACTGGCGAACGCTATTTGTCGGTGCCTGATTTCCTGCCCGAATAAGGCGCCTCGGGATCGGGCATGACCGACGTTCCATCCACCGGCCGGCCACATCGTGCGATGTGGCTGATCTGGCTTATGCTCTTCGTCGGCCTGCCCGCGACAATCGCGATGTGGGAGGGGCGCTCGCCTTCAGTGTCGAAGCGATCCTCCCCCACCGTGACGGCCCGCCTCATGCGGCCCGCGACCCCGCCACCGCCCGTCGAGCCGGTCGAGCTGTATGCGCTCGACCGGGATCAGGCGCGGGCGTTCAATGCCGCCATGCCCTTTTCCCATCAGCCCAATCCCGCGGCGCGGCCCTTCCTCTTCGCCGGTTCGGAAAACGACCTCGCCCGCGCCACGGATTGTCTGGCCGCCGCACAGCTCTATGAGGCGGGCGACGATAACATGGGCGAACGGGCGGTCGCGCAAGTGGTGCTGAACCGCGTGCGCCATCCCGCCTTCCCCAAAACCGTCTGCGGCGTGGTGTTCCAGGGTCAGGAACGCGCCACCGGCTGCCAGTTCACCTTCACCTGCGATGGCGCACTCGCCCGCACGCCGACCCAGGCGGCCTGGGAGCGCGCCAGAGAGATCGCGAAGGCCGCGCTGGCGGGCAAGGTCTACAAGCCGGTCGGCTATGCCACCCATTATCATACCGATTGGGTCGTCCCCTATTGGAGCGGCAGCCTGGACAAGATCACGTCGGTGGGCACGCACCTCTTCTTCCGCTGGCGCGGCTGGTGGGGAACGCCGCCCGCCTTCCGCCGGACGAGCGAGAATGGCGAGCCGCTGATTGCGCGCATCGCCCGCCTGTCGGCCGCGCATCAGGGCGGGCCGGGTGCAGTCATTGTGCCGTCCGCGGCCCTGCTCGCCGGAGGCGCGGTCAGCGAACTTGCTGCCCGGCCACAGCAGGCGATCGGGGCGGATTCGCTGGGCAAGATGATGGCCGGAGTGCGGCTGATCGCGATTGCGCCGGGGGCTAAGAGCTTCCTCGTCGAACTGGGACGGAGCGCGGCGCCGGACAGCTGGCCCACATTGGCGCAGACCTTCTGCGCTGGGCGGCCGGAATGCCGGATCATGGCCTGGCGCATCGGCACCGCGCCCGCCGGCCTGCCGCTGTCGGGCGATCAGATGGAAAACATGGCCTTCGCCTATATCCACAATAATGCGACGGGTTTGCAGCGCTCGCTGTGGAATTGCGTCCAGACGCCGCGCGGCAAGAAGGAAGAATGCATGCGCCAGCGGGTTCCCACGGCCGCCGCCTCCGTAACGCCCCCCGCGCCGGCGGAGCTGGCCGGCGTGCGTCGCAAGGAACGGTTCGAAACGGTGAAGATCACGCCGCCCTCAGCGCCCGCAGCGCAGGTCGTGGTGCCGCCCGTCAAACCTTGAGCGCCTAGGGCAAGCTGCGCTCAATCAGACGCGGGCCGCTTGCTCACCTCCTTTGTTGTCGCATCGTTTTTCACGAAAAACCCGAGTTCGGAGTCATGTGCCTCCGGCTCGCCCACTTTTTCGCACGATGCTCTAGGGAACCCGATCCTCATCTTCGAACAGGCTCAGCCGGGGCAGTGCGCCGATCCGCGCGACCAGTTCGGACTGGCGACGGCAATCCAGCTTCACATAGATATTCTTCATCTGCGTCCGCACCGTGTTGAGCGCCACGCCCCGCGCCTGCGACAGTTCTTCCAGCCCCTGTCCCGCGCAAAGCGCCTGCGCCACCTCCGCCTCGGCCCGGGTGAGGCCGTAAAGCGCCCGTATGCGGCTGACCAGGCTTCCATCCTGCCCGTCCGGTTCCGTGGCGATGGCGACGATCTGCCGCTCCGCACCGACCCGCACGGACGCGATCGACAGCATATAGGGCTGCCGCCCTTCGCGGTGGATGAAGATCGCGCTCGCCTGCCCGCCCTGCCGCGCCGAAGCCGCCCTCAGCGCCGTCTGCAAGGCGTCGTCGTCGCGGGGATCCCGCGCCTTCACCTGCCGCTGGCGCAGCAACAGCGCATCGCCCCGGCGCAGCAGCGCATCCGCCCCGCGATTGCAATCGATCAGCCTGCCGTCAGGACGCAGCGTGAAAACCGCATGGCCCAGCATGTCGAGCGTCGCCTGCAAGGACCGGCCGTGGTGCCGGACCCGATCGAGCTTGCTGCGGATCGCGAACATCCGGCCGACATGGCCGATGCTCTGCTGAATAGCCTGCTCCTCCCGCGCGCCGAAGGGACGCTGCGTGCGGCCGCGATGCAGGCCGATATGGCCGGTCGTCCCGTCCCTGCGGATCGCCCCACCCAGGCAGCGGAACGTATCGTCGCCCATCGACCTGATCCACTCATTGTAGATCCGGCTGCTTTCATAGGTCCGGTCGGGCACCAACGTCTCGACATTCCAGACGCGATTGGCATGGTCGGCGCGATCCAGTGCCACGCTCCAGATGTCGTCTTCCTGAAACTCCTGATCGTAAACGGCCATCTGCCCATCGGAAAAATAGCCCGAATAGGAAATCTCGGCGACATGATCGGGCGCAAGGCCCCAGTGCAGCACCCCCGACCGCGCGCCGACCGCATCGGCGAGCGTCGCGGCGAGCCGGCCGAACGCCTCGTCATCGGTCGCCGCATCGTAAATATCTTCCGTGCGGATCACCGCCCAGCCCCCCTGTCCTCCCGCCGCCCCGGGTCATAACCGGGCCTGATTACACCGGCTTATCCCCTGCCGCATTGCATGAAACGGACATCGACCCGTTCCATTGGTCGCAAAAACGGATAAGGCTGGCCCCGTGAATTCCACGCCTTCCCCATTGCCCGCTCCGCCGATGTGGCGACCCGTGGCGGCGCTCAGCGCGATCACCCTACTGGTTCAGGGCGCCACGCTGATGTCGCTGGGCGTATTCCTGCCCGCGCTGGCGGCGGATTTCGGCGGTCAGGCGGGAAGCGCGGCCACCGCTTTCCTGCTGGCGATGAGCATCGTCGCGTGGCCGGTCGGCGGGGCGCTGGACCGGTTGGGCGCGCGCCCGGTGCTGCTGGGCGGCATTGCGCTCAGCGCCGCCGGATTGGCCGCCGCCTCGCTGACGCAGGACCGGATCGGGCTGGCGGCGGCAATGGCAGCGGCCGGCGCGGGCGTCGGCGCATCGACCATCGTGCCGGGCATCGCGATCATCACCCGATATCATGCGGAGCGGCGTGGACTGGCGCTGGCCGCCTTTCTGGGCGCGGCCATCGTGGCGGGCGCGGCGGTGCCGCCGCTGGTCGGGACCGCCATCGCCGATGCGGACTGGCGCGTGGCGATGCGGCTTTGCGCGCTGACGATGGCGATTGCCTGCCCGCCGCTGGTGCTGGCGGTCCCCGCCGGCCGGATCGCCAGAGACCCGGCATCCCGCCTTTCCGGGGCGGTTGGCGCGGCCCTGCGCAACGGCGATTTCCGCCGGTTCGTCGCGGCCACGGCCCTGCTGCAACTGGCGATCAACGGCATCCTGTTCGCGGCGGTCGACGGGCTGATGGCGCAGGGGCTGCCGCAACCCGACGCCGTCGCCGCCTACAGCCTCGCCAATCTGCTGAGCCTGCCCGCGCTGCTGCTGGGCGGGATGCTGGCGGACCGGCTGGGCGCGCAACCGGCGCTGATCGGCGCCGCGCTCGCGCTGGCGGCCGGCACGGTCGCGCTGCTCGGTGCGGGGACCATGGCGATGGGCGGGGTCACCGCCTTCGTCCTGATCTGGGGCATGGCCAGCGCCCTGCCGGGCCAGTCGGGGTCGATGCTGCTGGCCGATATGGTGGAACCGGATGCCTTTCCCCGGCTGCTGGGCATCAACACCGCCATCATCGGCCTGATCGGCGCGATGGCGCCGGTCGCGACCGACCGGATGCGCATCGCCGGCGGCGGCTACGGGCTGCCGGTGCTGGTCTATGCCGGCCTGGCGCTCTTGGCGGCGGCGCTCGTCGCGCTGATCCGTCCCCGCACCCGATAGGCGAGGCCCCCTTCACAAACTGCGCCGACCCGCCTATATGGGGCGTTCAAATCCGGTCCACGCACCGCCTTCGGGCGAGGCAGGGGCCGTCCCCCGGATCGCTCGGGGCCCGGTTTCGTCTAGCGCTCGAAACCGGCGGAATGGGGCGAAAACGGCGGGTTACAAACGCTGACAGTGCGGATCGGACAGTCCCGGCCCGCACTTTTTTGCGTGGCGGCATAGGGGCGAATCACCCCCGAAAGCGGTCAGGCCAGGCTGAATTTTCGCTGCGATGCGAAAAAATTCGACGAACTACAGGCAGGATACGCAATGGCGACCAAAGCTCTCCCCCCGATCAGCAATACCGGCGCGAAGAAGCGCATCAGAAAGGTATTCGGCGACATCCACGAAGTGGTGCAGATGCCGAACCTGATCGAGGTTCAGCGGGAGAGCTATGAGCAGTTCCTGCGGTCCGATCCGAAGGTCGGCTATGTCTCCGGCCTGGAGAAGACCCTGCGCTCGGTCTTCCCGATCCGCGATTTCGCCGGCACCGCCGAAATGGACTTCGTTCATTACGAGCTGGAGGACCCCAAGTACGACGTCGAGGAATGCCGTCAGCGCGGCATCACCTATGCGGCGCCGATGCGCGTCACCCTTCGCCTGATCGTGTTCGAAGTCGACCAGGACACCGAAACCCGCTCCGTGCTCGATATCAAGGAGCAGGACGTGTACATGGGCGACATGCCGCTCATGACCGGCAACGGCACCTTCATCGTCAACGGTACCGAGCGCGTCATCGTGTCGCAGATGCACCGTTCGCCGGGCGTCCTGTTCGACCATGACCGTGGCAAGACCCACTCGTCGGGCAAATATCTGTTCGCCGCGCGCGTCATTCCGTACCGTGGTTCGTGGCTGGACTTCGAATTCGACGCCAAGGACATCGTCAACGTCCGCATCGACCGCAAGCGCAAGCTGCCGGTCACGGCGCTGCTCTATGCGCTGGGTCTGACGCCCGAGGACATGCTCGGCTATTTCTACAACAAGGTCACTTTCGTCCGTGGCGAAGGCGGCTGGCAGATTCCCTACACCGCCGAAGCCTGGCGCGGCCAGAAGCCGGCCTTCGACATCGTCGACGCCAAGTCGGGCGAAGTCGTGTTCGCCGCCGGTCACAAGATTTCGCCCCGCGCCGCCAACAAGGCGGAGAAGGACGGCCTTGAGACGCTGCTGATCCCGACCGAGGAAGTCTATGGCCGCTACAGCGCCTATGACCTCATCAACGAGAACACCGGCGAGATCTATATCGAGGCCGGGGACGAAGTGTCGCCGGAAAATCTGGAAAAGCTGGACAAGGCGGGCATCGACCGCCTCGAACTGCTCGACATCGACCATGTCACCACCGGCCCCTGGATCCGCAATACGCTCAAGGCCGACAAGGCCGAGGAACGCGATCAGGCGCTGGCCGACATCTACCGCGTGATGCGCCCCGGCGAGCCGCCGACGAAGGAAACCGCCGAAGCCCTCTTCGCGGGTCTCTTCTTCGATCCGGAGCGCTATGACCTCTCGGCCGTGGGCCGCGTGAAGCTCAACATGCGCCTCGACCTCGATGCCGAGGACACCGTCACCACCCTGCGCGTCGAAGACATCCTCGCCGTGGTCAAGGAACTGGTGAACCTGAAGGACGGCAAGGGCGAGATCGACGACATCGACAATCTCGGCAACCGCCGCGTCCGTTCGGTGGGCGAACTGCTGGAAAACCAGTATCGCGTCGGCCTGCTGCGCATGGAGCGCGCCGTCAAGGAGCGCATGTCGTCGGTCGACGTGTCGACCGTGATGCCGAACGACCTCATCAACGCCAAGCCCGCCGTGGCCGCCGTGCGGGAGTTCTTCGGTTCCTCGCAGCTCTCGCAGTTCATGGACCAGACCAATCCGCTGTCGGAAGTCACGCACAAGCGCCGCGTGTCGGCACTTGGGCCGGGCGGTCTGACCCGCGAGCGCGCCGGCTTCGAAGTCCGCGACGTTCACCCGACCCATTATGGCCGTATCTGCCCGATCGAAACGCCGGAAGGCCCGAACATCGGTCTGATCAACAGCCTCGCGACCTTCAGCCGCGTCAACAAATACGGCTTCATCGAGACGCCCTACCGCAAGGTGATCGACGGCAAGGTGACCAATGAGGTCGTCTATCTGTCGGCGATGGAAGAGGCCAAGCACACCATCGCGCAGGCCAACGCCGAAGTGACGGAAGAGGGCACGCTGGCCGAGGACCTCATCTCGGCACGTGAAGCGGGCGAATTCCTGATGGCGCCCAAGGACCACATCACCCTGATGGACGTCAGCCCGAAGCAGCTGGTGTCGGTCGCGGCCTCGCTGATCCCGTTCCTGGAAAATGACGACGCCAACCGCGCGCTCATGGGTTCGAACATGCAGCGTCAGGCGGTGCCGCTGGTCCGTGCCGAGGCGCCGTTCGTCGGCACCGGCATGGAAGGCACCGTGGCCCGTGACTCGGGCGCGGCCATCGCGGCCAAGCGCGCTGGCATCATCGATCAGGTCGACGCGACCCGTATCGTGATCCGCGCCACCGGCGATATCGAACCCGGCCAGTCGGGCGTCGACATCTACACGCTCCAGAAGTTCCAGCGTTCCAACCAGGACACCTGCATCAACCAGCGTCCGCTGGTGAAGGTGGGCGACCTGATCGAAGCCGGCGACGTCATCGCCGACGGCCCGTCGACCGAGTTTGGCGAGCTGGCGCTGGGCCGCAACACGCTGGTCGCGTTCATGCCCTGGAACGGCTACAACTACGAAGACTCCATCCTGATCTCCGAGCGGATCGTGAAGGATGACGTCTTCACCTCGATCCATATCGAGGAGTTCGAGGTCATGGCCCGCGACACCAAGCTGGGGCCGGAAGACATCACCCGCGACATCCCCAACGTCGGTGAGGAAGCGCTGCGCAACCTCGACGAAGCGGGCATCGTCTATATCGGCGCCGAAGTGGAGCCGGGCGACATCCTGGTCGGCAAGATCACCCCCAAGGGTGAATCGCCGATGACCCCGGAAGAAAAGCTGCTCCGCGCGATCTTCGGTGAAAAGGCGAGCGACGTGCGCGACACCTCGCTGCGCTTGCCTCCGGGCGTCGCCGGGACGGTCGTCGAAGTCCGCGTCTTCAACCGCCACGGCATCGACAAGGACGAGCGCGCCATGGCGATCGAACGGGAGGAAATCGACCGTCTCGCCAAGGACCGCGAGGACGAACGCGCCATCCTCAACCGCGCGACCTTCAACCGCTTGCAGGAAATGCTGCTCGGCCAGACGGCTGCTGCGGCGCCCAAGGGCGTACGCAAGGGCGTGGAGATCGACGGAGCCCTGCTGGGCGAGGTCGAGCGTCATGAATGGTGGAAGTTCGCAGTTGCGGACGACCAGCGTCAAGCCGGCATCGAAGCCGTCAAGGCCCAGTATGACGAAGCGGTGAAGCTGATCGTCGAGAAGTTCGAGGATCGCGTCGACAAGCTCCAGCGCGGCGACGAGCTGCCCCCGGGCGTGCTCAAGATGGTCAAGGTCTTCGTCGCGGTGAAGCGCAAGCTGCAACCGGGCGACAAGATGGCCGGCCGTCACGGGAACAAGGGTGTGATCTCGCGCATCCTGCCGATCGAGGACATGCCGTTCCTGGAGGACGGCACCCATGTCGACATCGTGCTGAACCCGCTGGGCGTGCCGTCGCGCATGAATGTCGGGCAGATTTTCGAAACGCATCTGGGCTGGGCTGCCCGTGGCCTCGGCCAGCAGCTCAAGCATGCGCTGGAGGACTGGCGGGAAGCCAATCCGAACGCGCAGGCTGGCGAGATGCCGGACGCGGTCAAGACCCGCCTGCTGGAAACCTATGGCGAGCAATATGCCGATCAGATCGAAGGCCGCACGGCCGAGCAGATCGTCGACCTTGCCGAGCATCTCCAGCGCGGCGTGCCGATGGCGACGCCGGTGTTCGACGGTGCCCGCGAAGCCGACGTGTCGGCGATGCTGGAACTGGCGGGCCTGCACTCGTCGGGTCAGTCGGACCTGTTCGATGGCCGCACCGGCGACCGTTTCGACCGCAAGGTGACTGTCGGCATCATCTACATGCTGAAGCTGCACCACCTGGTCGACGACAAGATCCACGCACGCTCCATCGGCCCCTACTCGCTCGTCACCCAGCAGCCGCTGGGCGGTAAGGCGCAGTTCGGCGGCCAGCGCTTCGGTGAAATGGAGGTGTGGGCGCTTCAGGCCTATGGCGCCGCCTACACCTTGCAGGAAATGCTGACGGTGAAGTCGGACGACGTGGTCGGCCGGACCAAGGTCTACGAAGCGATCGTCAAGGGCGACGACACCTTCGAAGCCGGTATCCCCGAAAGCTTCAACGTGCTGGTCAAGGAAATGCGCTCGCTGGGCCTCAACGTCGAACTCGCCGCCATGGACGAGGTCGAGGACGACGACGGTTTCGCGCAGGCGGCGGAGTGACAGGCAAGCGGCTCTATCCGCCCTACGACCGACTGGTTGAAGAGTGCGGATGGAGCCTCAAGCTGAATTCCCATAAACCTGCCGATTTTCACATCGTGCTGACCAAGGAGGAATTGACGATAGATTTTGATGCAAGCCGCGATGGGGTTTTCAAAACCATCAAAGCCGACATCTACGCTTTCCCAGCAGATCTAATCGTCGACCGCCTCGGTCTTGAAGTGCCGCCGAACGTCAATGTTTTTGAGGTGATTGAAAGCAACTTTGAACTCGTCAGAAACTCTCTGCTCGCCCCCGCCTTCCGGGGACAGGTGAGAGAAACGCTCGCAAAAAGTGAGACGGAGACGGTCAACGAAGCTCAACCGCAAGACAGCATTACAGACGCTCTGAAACTGATTGCAAATTCGCTCCTGCCGTGGAGACTAAAATGAACGAACTGACCAACTTCGCGAACCCGGTCCAGAAGCCGGAAACCTTCGACCAGATCCAGATCGGCCTTGCCTCGCCTGAGCGCATCCGCAGCTGGTCCTTCGGCGAGATCAAGAAGCCGGAAACCATCAACTACCGCACGTTCAAGCCCGAGCGTGACGGCCTGTTCTGCGCCCGCATCTTCGGTCCGATCAAGGACTATGAGTGCCTCTGCGGCAAGTATAAGCGCATGAAGTATAAGGGCATCGTCTGCGAAAAGTGCGGTGTCGAGGTCACGGTGTCGAAGGTCCGCCGCGAGCGCATGGGCCATATCGAACTGGCCGCGCCGGTCGCGCACATCTGGTTCCTGAAGTCGCTGCCCTCGCGCATCGGCCTGCTGCTCGACATGCAGTTGAAGCAGCTGGAGCGCGTGCTGTACTTCGAGTCCTACATCGTCACCGAACCGGGCCTGACCCCGCTTGAAAAGTTCCAGCTTCTCAACGAAGACGAACTGCTCGACGCGCAGGACGAATATGGTGAGGACGCCTTCTCCGCCGGCATCGGCGCGGAAGCGGTCAAGCAGATGCTGATGGACCTCGACCTTGAGGGCGAGAAGCAGGCGCTGCTGGACGAGCTGGCCGTCACCAAGTCCGAACTGAAGCCCAAGAAGATCATCAAGCGCCTGAAGGTGGTTGAGAGCTTCCTGGAATCGGGCAACCGCCCGGAGTGGATGATCCTGGACGTCGTGCCGGTCATTCCGCCGGAACTGCGCCCGCTGGTGCCGCTGGACGGCGGCCGTTTCGCGACGTCGGACCTCAACGACCTCTATCGTCGCGTCATCAACCGGAACAACCGCCTGAAGCGGCTGATGGAACTGCGCGCGCCGGACATCATCGTCCGCAACGAAAAGCGCATGTTGCAGGAAGCCGTCGACGCCCTGTTCGACAACGGCCGCCGTGGCCGCGTCATCACCGGCGCCAACAAGCGTCCGCTGAAATCGCTGTCCGACATGCTCAAGGGCAAGCAGGGCCGCTTCCGTCAGAACCTGCTCGGCAAGCGCGTCGACTATTCCGGCCGTTCGGTCATCGTGACCGGCCCGGAACTCAAGCTGCACCAGTGCGGCCTGCCCAAGAAGATGGCGCTCGAACTGTTCAAGCCCTTCATCTACGCCCGCCTCGACGCCAAGGGTCTGTCCATGACCCTCAAGCAGGCGAAGAAGTGGGTCGAGAAGGAGCGCAAGGAAGTCTGGGACATCCTGGACGAGGTGATCCGCGAGCATCCGGTGATGCTGAACCGCGCGCCGACGCTCCACCGCCTCGGTATTCAGGCGTTCGAGCCCGTGCTGATCGAGGGCAAGGCGATCCAGCTGCACCCGCTCGTCTGCTCGGCCTTCAACGCCGACTTCGACGGTGACCAGATGGCCGTCCACGTTCCGCTCTCGCTGGAAGCCCAGCTGGAAGCGCGCGTGTTGATGATGTCGACCAACAACATCCTCTCGCCCGCCAACGGCAAGCCGATCATCGTCCCCTCGCAGGACATGGTGCTGGGTATCTATTACCTGTCCATGGAGCGCGAAGGCGAGCCGGGCGAAGGCATGCTGCTGGCCGACATGCAGGAGGTCCATCAGGCGCTCTATGCCAAGGCCGTCACCCTGCACTCGAAGATCATCAGCCGCGTGCCGCAGACCGACGAAAACGGTCAGCAATATATGAAGCGGTTCGAGACCACGCCGGGCCGCATGCTGCTGGGCGAATGCCTGCCCAAGTCGCACAAGGTGCCCTTCGACGTCGTCAACCGCCTTCTCACCAAGAAGGAAATCGGCGACGTGATCGATCAGGTCTATCGCCACACCGGCCAGAAGGACACGGTGCTGTTCGCCGACGCCATCATGGCGCTGGGCTTCCGCCATGCGTTCCAGGCGGGCATCTCGTTCGGCAAGGACGACATGGTGATCCCGGACTCGAAGGAAGGCACCGTCGCCGAAACCAAGGCGCTGGTGGCTGACTATGAGCAGCAATATCAGGACGGCCTGATCACCCAGCAGGAAAAGTACAACAAGGTGATTGACGCCTGGAGCCGTTGCGGCGACCAGGTCGCGAATGCCATGATGGACGAGATCCGCGCCCAGCCCAAGGATCCGCAGACCGGCCGCATGGCCCAGATCAACTCGATCTACATGATGGCGCACTCCGGTGCCCGTGGTTCGCAGGCCCAGATGAAGCAGCTCGCCGGCATGCGCGGCCTGATGGCCAAGCCGAGCGGCGAGATCATCGAGACGCCGATCATCTCGAACTTCAAGGAAGGCCTGACCGTCCTTGAGTACTTCAACTCGACCCACGGCGCTCGTAAGGGTCTGGCCGACACCGCGCTCAAGACGGCGAACTCGGGTTACCTGACCCGCCGTCTGGTCGACGTGTCGCAGGACTGCACCATCGTCGAGGAAGATTGCGGCACCGAAAAGGCGCTGGAGATGAAGGCCATCGTTCAGGGTGGTTCGGTCATCGCCTCGCTCGGCGAGCGCATTCTGGGCCGCACCACGGCGCAGGACATCGTCGACAGCAAGGATGGCAGCATCGTCATCCCGATCGGCACGCTGCTGGACGAAGCCATGATCGCCCAGATCGAAGCCATCGGCACGCAGGCCGTGAAGATCCGCAGCCCGCTGATCTGCGAAAGCCGGATGGGCGTGTGCGGCAAATGCTACGGCCGTGACCTCGCCCGTGGTACGCCGGTCAATATCGGTGAAGCGGTCGGCGTCATCGCGGCGCAGTCCATCGGTGAACCGGGCACGCAGCTCACCATGCGGACCTTCCACATCGGCGGCGCGGCGAACTTCAACGAAACGTCGAACCTGGAATCGATGGCGGACGGCACGATCGAACTGCGTGACATGCCGACCATCACCGACAAGAACGGTCGTCGCCTGTCGCTCGCTCGCAACGGCGAGATCGCGATCATCGACTCCGAAGGCCGCGAGCGCGAAACGCACCGCCTGCCTTACGGCGCCACCATCCTGTTCGCGGATGGCGATGCCGTGAAGAAGGGCGACCGCTTCGCCGAGTGGGACCCGTTCACCATGCCGGTGATCACGGAAAAGCCGGGCATCGTGAAATATGTCGACCTGATCGACAACAAGACGCTGACCGAACAGACCGACGAAGCCACCGGCATCGCCCAGCGCGTCGTCATCGAGCATCGCGGTGCCGCCCGCACCAAGGAGGATCTGCGTCCGCGCCTGACCCTGCTGGACGACAATTCGGGTGAAGCCGCGCGCTACATGCTGGCGGTCGGCGCGACCCTGTCGGTCGACGACGGTGCGCAAGTGCAGGCCGGTGACGTGCTGGCGCGTGTCTCTCGCGAAGCCGCGAAGACCCGCGACATCACCGGCGGTCTGCCGCGCGTCGCCGAACTGTTCGAAGCCCGCAAGCCCAAGGACAATGCGATCATTGCCAAGGTGTCGGGCCGCGTCCAGTTCCTCAAGGATTACAAGGCGAAGCGCAAGATCGCCATCAATCCCGAGGATGGCGGCGAGCCGGTCGAATATCTGATCCCCAAGAGCAAGGTGATCGACGTTCAGGAAGGCGACTTCGTGAAGCGCGGCGACAACCTGATCGGCGGTTCGCCCGACCCGCATGACATTCTGGAAGTGCTCGGCATCGAGCCGCTGGCCGAATATCTGGTCGCGGAAATCCAGGAAGTCTATCGCTTGCAGGGCGTGAAGATCAACGACAAGCACATCGAGACGATCGTTCGCCAGATGCTGCAAAAGGTCGAGATCATCGAGTCCGGCGACACCACCCTGCTGGTGGGCGAGCAGATCGACCGCGAGGAAATGGACGAGATCAACGCCAAGCTCCAGCCGGGCTTCGCGCCTGCCGCGGGCAAGCCGGTGCTGCTCGGCATCACCAAGGCCTCGCTCCAGACGCGCTCGTTCATCTCGGCGGCCTCCTTCCAGGAAACCACCCGTGTCCTCACGGAAGCGGCGGTTCAGGGCAAGAAGGACACGCTGGTCGGCCTGAAGGAAAACGTCATCGTCGGCCGCCTGATCCCGGCGGGCACCGGTGCCGGCATGAACCGCATGCGGGTTGCCGCCTCGTCGCGTGACGCGGCAATGCGGGCCGCGCTGCGGGCCTCCAGCCAGGTTGACCTGATCGCGCCCAAGACGGCCGCGCAAGAGCACGCTGCCGAACTGCGCCAGGGTCCGGAAGCCGCCATTGGCGACGATCCGCTGGGTGCCGTCCAGGGTGAGGATTTCACCACCGAGGACATGGAATAAGCCCTTTGAAAAACGGGATGCCGCTTCCGATCTTGGGAAGCGGTTCCCAAGCCTTCATGGCCTCCTGGGCCATGTAAAGAGCCCGCCGGAAGCGACAGCTTGTTCCGGCGGGCTTTCTTTTTGCCCGGGGATGGTTTTTTGCCCGGGGATTGGGGCCAGGAAATTGTGCGAAAAGCCTGTCGCAATCCTCTTGACCAATGCCGAATCCCCGCCTATTTGCGCGTCTCCGGTGAGCTACAGGCCTGCCGCTGATGCCCGATCCTCTAATGGTAAGAGAGCGGACTCTGACTCCGTCAATCAAGGTTCGAATCCTTGTCGGGCATCCAAACTTTCCCAAAGAAAATCAATGCCTTGGAAGCGTCGGAACCCTGCCCGGCCCGCGATCCCATGTTGCAAACGATAACCGCGCATTTCTGCCATTTTCTGGCGATTTCTGAGGGTTCCCGGCGGCTCCATGCAACATGGATGCAACATGAGATCGGCCCGAGAGGCGCAGAAAACTGCGGTTCGCAGAGGTTCGCACTGGTTCGCAAAAGGTGCGCAAACTTGAATTCCAACTTGAATTCCGGCGCCTTTGATTTCTTTGATTTCCCAGCCCCAAAACCGCGCATTTCCGCCGTTTCTGCCGCGCCGGGTTTGATTATTTCACCGATTCTTTGATTTTCGGAATTCATACAGGAATAAAAAATCTCCACATGCCAGGGAGGCCGGTTCGCGAGCAGGGGCCGAGCCAGATTTTCGACCCGCCCCCCCGGTCAGTGATGGGGTCGGCGCGAGGGTCGGGGCCAAGGGCTTCGGCTCGGGCAATCTGACGGTTTACGTGCTGCTTAGTCTGCCCGATCTTATTGGAGGCGTCAGACGCGAACCCCGCAGGGCGACCTGTTGATTTCGGAACATTTTGTTCCGAAACTTCCAAAGCCTCCCAAACCTCTTTGCGCCGCGCCAGATGTTCCGCTTGCTGTGCGGGCGCATGCAGGCCGGGTGCCAGCGGGTCAGCGCGTGTCTGGATATCCATACGCATGGCGGGACAGGCGGCCGCCGGTTCAACTGTTCACATATGGCAACGGTTGGAGGCGTGGCGATATCCCCACAACTGGCGCCCACCAAAAGCCAAATTAGACATCTCAGACAATCAATGTGGTTTTGCGTGCGATTTGTGGCGAGGTCGGTCCTACAGGCGGAGGGCGGCAGGTTTATACCGTCCCCCCTCCTGTTGCCCTCAATATCCCCGCTTGGCCGACCTGCCGAGCTTCGCCCGCAGCACCGACGCCGCCTGCATCGCGCTCTCCCGGTCTGCCTTCGGGTTCCCGCTGGCGATCATGGAGAGGTTGATCGTGACGGGCTTGGCGCGGCTGTCGCTGTTCGCTGCGATCCCGCGATAGTGGTCGCCCAGCTTGCTGACGAAGCCACCGGCGGCGAAGCGCGGGGGCGTGATGCCTTTGTTCATCAGGTCCAGTTGGGATTTCCCCCACTTGCGCACCGCTGCGGCGTTCAGCACATATTCGCCGTTAGAGAGCCACGCCTGGATGCTGTCGCTGGTCGGGCCGCCGGGGCCGGTGATGAGGCCGCCATCGGCATGGCCGAACGCCTTGGCGAACGCGCCTTGGTTGACCATGATCCCGTTGGACGCTTGCACGATGTTGCTGTTGCCGCCGCCCAGAAAGCCCAGATAATTGTTCGCGTCGCCAGTGCCGCCGAGCAGGCCACCGCCGCCACCGAAGCTGATACTGCCCGCAACAGCCTTACCGATGCCGAACAGCGTGCCGAGCAGCCCGCCGCCACCGCCGCCGCCCATGCGCGACTGCAACGCCTGCGCGATGGGCTGGATCAAATTTTGCTGGATGAATAGGTCGATCAGGCCCTTGAGGAACGGGTCTTTCACCCCGAGCGCGTTGCTGATCGCGTTGTCGATGCCCTGCCGGACCGATTCGAGTTGATCCACGTAAAGCTGCTCGACCTTCTCACCGATCTTCGCGGGATCATTCTCCGCAATGTATTGCTCAAGCGGCGAGCGGGTGGACTGGATGATGTAGTCGCGCTGCAAGGCGGTTTTCTGATCGAGCGTGCTTAGGTCGTTCTGCGCGTTCAGCTTGGCAGTCGGGGACGCGTTCGGGTCGTTGATAGTGACATTGGCCTTGCGCCGCAGTTCGTCCCGCTCCTTCTCCAGCAGTTGAAGCTGGATTTTCCGGCGCTCCTCCTGCGTGACGGCCAGCGATTCCTGGAGGCGGAGAATATCCTTCTGGTTGTCGTTGGCATGAACGAACGCGTCCAGTTCATCAGCGGCCTTCCGGTGCATTTCCTGCACATCCACGGTCAGCAACTTCTGCGCGGCGATCTGCTTCGCCTGCTCTTCCAACTGGACCTTGTGCGCCTCGATCTCCTTATTGTGTCCGGCCTTCGCTTCGATGTCGGCAATCAGCTTGTCGCGCTCGATGCCGATCTGATCCCGCGCATATTGCGCAATCTGTTCGGCGTCGGTGACATTGGCGCGCTTGGCGTTGAGCAGGTCCATATCGAGGCTGGCCTGAAGGTCGGTGAATTCTTTCTGCTGCTCCTCCGCCTTACGGGCTAAACTCTCCGCTGACGGCCCGCTGCGCCCCTTGGCGGCCTCGCGGACCTCCTTGGGCTTCAACAGATAGTTGCCGCCCGGCTTGCCCGCCAGCAGCTTCTCAGCGTCTCCCAGCACTTTTATATTTTCAAGATTGACGTTGAGGTTCGCGATGGCGCTGGCCGCGTTGGCAAAATCTTCCGGGCTAATTTGCCCGGCTTTCTGGAATTTTTCGAGATTGCCCAGCGCATTGGCGGGCGTGACGACGCCAGCAAGGACCTGGCTGACGAACTTCTGGTCTGCCCCAAGCGGCGATTTGCCGATGGAGAAGCCGCCGCCCAAACCGCCCGAAAATTCGGTGCGTGGGTCGGTGATGCGCTGCAAGGCCTTCCGGGCGTCGGCGGCGTCGACCTGCGCCTTGACGCGCGCCACGGCCAGTTGCGCCTGTGCCAAGTCGCGGAGGGCCTGAGACTGGTTCTGAATCTTGCCGGTCTGGAGGTCCATGACGGTGCCAAGGATGCCTTGGGCCTGGCTGACTGCCGAGGTGGCGAATTGCACCTTGCCCAGCGCCACGCGCGCCTGTTCAGACGCATCGCTGAAATCCATGAACTTCGCCGCCAGCGCGCCGACCACTGCCGAGCCGACGCCAAGGGCAACGCCCCAAGGGCCAGCCATGAACTGCGCGAACTTGCTGGTGCCGCCGCTCATCAACTGGACCGCGCCCACCACCTGCGGCATCTGCTGCGAGAAAATCAGCGCCGCCTTCTGGCCGCCCGCGAACTGGACCGCCACGTCCTGCAACTGGAAACCCAATTGCTGGAGGCCCGCGCGCTGCGCACCGGATGATCCGACAATCTCGCTCGCGCCCCGGCGGAAGGATGCAACTTGGCTTTGATATTCTGAGCGGACGAGGGCGAGCGCGGTTCTGGTTTCCAACTGCTGGCGCTTATATTCCTCCAGACCGAGGGTGCCTTGCCGATATGCCTCCTTCGCCGCCTTGAACTCGGCGGACGCCTGAATCTGCGCCCCTGCCACGGCCTTGATGGCTTGCTGCAACTGGTCGTACCCGGAGCGCGTCCCGACCAGCGCGCCGGCCGTCGCCTTGGCCTCCTTCGCGATCTCGCTGAACCCGCCGTCCAGCTTGCGCAAATCATCGAACATCCGGCCCGTGTTGGCCTTGAGCGTATCCGCCGCCGCCTTTACCCCGCCGTCCCATGACGCGGTGTTGGCGACGAAATTGACGGCGATTTCCTGACCAGCCATGGCGCGTCCCTCAGTTTAAGATCGGCATTTCGGAATATTCGAGCTGGGGCCTCTTGCCGTCGACGCGGCTACAGAATGCCACCTCACCGCCGAGAAGCTCTATCATCGCCGCCGCCTCGGCAAATTCCGGCGCCAGATCCCCGAAAATCGAGATGAATGAATTCGCCGCCAGCGTCGCCGCGTCAGGGGCCGAGCGCGGGCCGCATATAATGGCGCTCATCCCGGAGTTATCGATCGGCCTGACCACGATCCCGAAAGCGTTCTTCCGCTCAAGGTCGATTCCGGTTTCCGCCAGAACAAAGGACCGCAACGCGGCCCATGCGGTTTCGTGACTGACCGTTCGGCTCTGATCCCTCATGCGGTTGCCCCTTCTTCCAGGTCCGTGATGCGCTGCGCCAGCGCGGCAATATCGTCGCGCAACGGTGCCAGCGCGGCATCGATGGCGCCGCCAATGAGATCTGCGAGCATGTCGGCCATTTCCTCCGAAGGCGTCAGCGTCGTCATGCGGTGATCCCTTCCTCGATGTCCGTCACGCGCTGGCGCAGCGTTGCCATGTCGGCGTCGCGCTGCCGTTCGCGGGCCTCCATCTCCTCGATGCGGTCCCGCAACGCCTTGTTCTCAGCCAGAACCGGCGCGAGGGTTTTATTGAGATGGGCGCGGACAATTTCGGCGGTCGATTTTGCCAGCGCCTTGGAGTCGATCTCCATCGCATCAGTCCTCCCAGCCGAACATCTGCTCATAGGCAGCCTTCACCTCGGCCATCTCCCGCCGCTCCGCAGGCGTCAGGCCGGAGTAGCGACCGCTCGCGGCGGGCTTGTCCCTGATGATTCGGCGGATGGTGAAGCCGTTGGCGGCCTTCGCGCTGGTGATCGCGGCATCGGCCTGGGCCGGGACCGCGACCAGCGAAAGCTCCAGCCATTCCCATTTTTTAAAGCGCTTGCCGCCGGCCGCGAGAGGTTCGTGGTCGAGCGGCCGGAAGCCGATCGATACGGAACGGCGCAGGCCATTTTTGACAAGTTGCCATGCCTTATCGACTAGATTCTTCGCCTCGCCCGGTTCTGCGATCTTGGCAATTCTCGCGGTGAACTTGATCCCGGCGTCCGACACTTCGACCCGCTCCACATTGCCGACCGCGAGCGAGTGGTTATGGTCGATCAGCAGCGGCAGAGGCAGTTTGTAGGACGCCCCTCGCGGCATCACGATATCGCCCATGCGGTCCTCTGTCGGGGTGGTCGCCCAGCCTTCGATGACGCGCTGGTCGTCCTGGGTCGCCTTGATGGCGAGATCTAGAAAGACGCGGTTCATGGCATCACCTCCACCGGAGCGATGCCCGTCAGCAGGGCGACCGAACCCGGGCGAACAGTTTCCCAATTTTCATGTAGCATCGCCGCGATGACCGTCGAATCAACCTGGAATGCGGAAACCAGCTTATGCCCCACGCCCGGCGGCAGGGTCGGGTCGTCGCGCATGTCGATCAGCGCCGAGGTGGAGGACCGCACTTCCGCGATTTCATCGCGCGACGTGAACGCGATGCCCGCCGGATCGATCAGGGCCAGTTGGTAGTTTCCGCCGCTGTCCGGGACGTTGGCCGACGAGATGGCCGGGATGCCGAGAATTTCACCGCCGCGCGCGCCGACATTCGGGAACTCGACGCCCGCGATCTGGGCCAACAGCTTGGGGCTGGCGACGAAATAGGCGGTTTCCAGGTCGCCTGCGAAGGACGCGATCAACCGCTTTACGTCGAGTTCGAAGGCGTCGATGCCCGATGAAACCGCCGGCGTGACGCCATTTGTCACGGCCGGCGGCCTCTGGTCCGTCGATCCCGCATTGGACGGGTCGATGAACGTCTCGTCGCTGGTCCGCGTCACAGCAGCGACAAGTTCATTGCGAATAAATATTTCGGCGGCCGGATCGGTGGATTGCAACAGTTCGTCCGAGACGACGCAGGCGGCCGCGATCTTGAGCGTTGCCAGCGACGTGCGCGCGAACGACATGGCGCTGATCGGCGCGGGCTGGCCTTCCTCGACCCAATGACCCGTTGCCTTGCCGGTCTGCGCCAGGATCGGCGTGCGGGGTGGAACGCGGCGCAGGCCCTGCAAGCGCCCAATGATCGACTGCGCCCGCACCGCCGCGACGAACTCCGCCGCGATGCTGCCAACCTCACCGACGAGCGGATTGCCCCAGTTGCCGGAATCCGTGCTGCCCGCTTCGATGGCCGCCTTGACCAGCCGGGCGCTTTGCGTGCCTTCGCCCCACCGCGCCGAGGCATAGGCCACGGCTTCGTCCGGGTCGCCCTTCGCGACGGACCTCGCAATCGCGAGGCGGGTGAACGCTAATCCCTTCATGTGCACGATCTCCTTCTCGTCCCCATTATCGCAAACGAGAATCGGCCCGGCGAGGCTATGGCGGGCACCTCCGGGCACTTCCGGGCAACTATTTTTGGGATCGCGCGAGCCAGTCAGCCAGATCGTGCAACTTATAGAGAGGGTGCCCGGCGCGTGTCGTGAAGGGGATCGGCTGATCGGCGTAACGCCAATTACGCATCGTCTTTGTCGCCACGCCGATAAGCTCCGCCGCAACCGCCTCGCGAACCATTCCGTCAGGCGAAATCCAGATGCCGCGCTCAATGCAGGCGGCGCGGAGAGTTTCCGAGATGTCGGCGTTCGCCGGGCCGGGTTCTCGGCCGGTCCCGCCGCAACGGGTGCAGCAGGTCATGACGGCCTCCCGCCATACGCATCGGCGCGTTGCCGTTCGACATGCTTCTCCCAGGTCGCATCCAGCAATCGTTCAATTTGGCCGCGTGTCTGGTTGTCACCCTCGAAATCATCCTGAAGCTTGGAGAGTTGGACCAGACACTCATCGAGTTTCATGCTTGCAGGTTGAGCTTTCAGGCGTCGTTCGTATTGCGCCAGCGCCGCGCCAACCGTCATTCCGCACTCGATATCCTTGAATAGGTCCACCACCGCAGGCGCGCTGTCCTGCGTCTGGACGCCATCCTGCCAAGCCCCTTCAACATCACCGGATGGGGCCTCCGTCTGATCGGAAAAACCATCATCACCAAAATCATCAAAACTCAAACCGCGCTGCTTTGCGGAATTTATTTTCCCTGTTTCTACAGAATATATTTCCTCCCTTTGGGAAATATATTGGGAGGTGTTTTCGCTGTTATTTTCGGGACTTGGCTTATCTGCTGGGCAAACTGTTTGGGAGGCATTCTCCGCGTCTCGGCAAACTATTTCGCCCGCATCGTTTGCTGCTTGGCAAACATCATCTTTGCTTGAGGGCAAACGATCTTCGTCTGTGTAGACGATCCGATAGGTGTATTGGGTGCGGTTCGTCGCGCGCTTTTCGCGGACGATATACCCCTCCCGCAACAGCTTCGAAACGGAGACGCTAAAGCGCGTGTAATCACGCCTGCACCATCCGGCCATCAGTCTGTGGGTTGCCCACGCGCCCTGTCCGGTCCCCCGCGCGTGGCTCAATCGGTCAAAGGCGGCGATAGAGCAAAGAACGCGCAAGTCGCCATCTGTGATTTTAGGGTCGCCAATCGCACGCAGCGGAACGGCTGCGTAATGCGGTTTGCGAGGGCCGCGTTCCTTAGCCATCAATCCTCCTCGCTCGGATCACTGGCGGCGCAACCGGGACCGGGCGTCGGCCCTGCGCGCTGGTGGCAGAAGTCGTCCTCGCCCCCCGAACCATCGCGCTCATCGCCATCCGGCTCCAGATCCGGGTCGCCGTCCGCGAGATCGAGGAGGCCGATGGCGATCTCGATGAACCCGGACAGTTCGTCGCGGCTGTAGCGGGACAAGATGCGCGAGATCGCAGCGGGCGGGGCGGGCTGGCGCGCGGGGTGATCGATTACGCCCATATCAGTGCCCTCCGTTCTGGCTGGGCTGGGCGCGATAGGCGACGCCGCGATATTGCATGAGGTCGACGGCAGAGAGCATTTCCCGCTCGGCAAGGGCTTTGCGAAGATCCTCCTGCGCCATTTCAAGGACCAGTGGGGCACTGACGGCGGTGACGCGCTGCTGGAGCGTGGCGGCATTCGGATCGCAGTTCTCGATGTGGTCGAGTTGGGTCGCAATGCGGCGCTCGGCACTGCGGATTTTCCCCTCGATGATGATGGCGCGAGGGAATGGAACAACCTTGCCCATGGTCATTCCCCTTTCGCCAGCATCCGCAGGCCCGCGATGCGCTCAAGCTGGAGCGCGGTTTCAATGATCCCGCGCCCCTCCCAATCAAGGCCGGGCGCGGCCGCCTCGAGCGCGGCATAATCACCGGCCGCGATCATCGCTCCCAACTCGGGGCGCATGTCGACGCTCGAGACGATGGCCCAGAGCTTGCAGATGATCCCGCCGAGCGTGCTGGCCTGCGCCGCCCGGATTTCAGCTTCCAGGATGGCGACCAGATCGATGCGCGCCTCAGCGGCCTCACCGACGCAACCGGCGGCGTGAGCGGGGGCCAGCAAGGCCTGCTGTTCGCGAAAGGCGGTGATGATCTGGTGGTCGGGGTTGGTGGCTGCGCTGGTGACGGCGCGGTCTGTCGGTGCTATGGTCATAACGGTCATGTGGTGCTTCCTTCATGATAGGTCGGGGTGAGCGGGTCCAAGCGCTCCCTCGACCGCCTCTTCATTTGCCCAAGCCTTCGCCCGAGCATGTCCGGTCCTCGACGGGCCAGCGGTGGACGAGACGCAGGCCGCCAGCATGGCCCCGCGCGTTACGGTAGGTGTGAAAGGTGCCCGTCATGTCCGGGCCGTCAGGGGCGGGTTCCACGCGGACATGGAATAGCCCGCCTTCCTGCGCGATGACGATGCGGCGGTCGGTGCGCATCAGCGTGGCCATCGGGCGATTAGCCATTGGTCGCATCCGAGCGGAAGGCGGCTTCCAGTTCGGACTTGCGGGCGTACCAGCGCTGACCTTTCTTGAAGGCGGTCGGCAACGCGCCGGAATAGATCATGTGGTATGTCGCACGCTCGGATTTGTTCAAAAATGCTGCGATGGCGGCAACGCCGTCGAGCAGATCATCTGCCAACATTGCAATTCTCCTCCATTTCTGTAGGTTGCCGACATTGAACGTCGACGTTCAATGATTACAAAACAATTCGGCGCACGTCAAGAAGTTGAATGTCGTCATTCTATGGAAACGTTCATATGCAGATTGAGATGGGATTCTCCGCCGTTGAAGCCATGCTGGCGCGCATCCACAACGTTGCAGATGACAAGCGAATCGCGTTTCAAGGGCGGCTGAAATCACTCTTGAAAGCGGGCTTGCTTCCCCATGTTCAACAAGGGCGGGGAAAGGCGGCGGTCTATGGCGCGGGGGATGTTGCCATATTGGCTCTTGCGCTTGAGTTTGCGCAGATGGGCGTCGGCCCTGAACGTGCTGTCGAAATAATCAGCAGCAATATGCAGGAAATCGTGCGGTCGGTCCTGCACAGCGTTCGTATGCAGGATAGTAACGTCGGAGAAGCGGGATGGTCGCCGGCGATCATCTTCTTCGATCCGAATGGCTTGGCACCATTATACCCGCCCGAAGCCGATCAAGGCGTGCAGGTTAAATTTGCTAATATCGAGGAATTCAAAGACGAAATCCGCGAAACGCTACGCTCACAGGGCCGACTAGCCGTCATTTCGATAACTGCGATGATAGTCGAGATCGCCAAGAGGAGCGCCGCGGATATTCCAGCAGGAATGCAAAACTTTGCCGAAGCGGGGTTTGGTACGGCACTGGTTCATTGGGC
Organism: Sphingobium estronivorans; assembly: GCF_008692605.1. Classification (GTDB taxonomy): domain Bacteria; phylum Pseudomonadota; class Alphaproteobacteria; order Sphingomonadales; family Sphingomonadaceae; genus Sphingobium; species Sphingobium estronivorans. The sequence continues at coordinate 100,150 of NZ_LFCT01000012.1, read as the reverse complement.
CAAGACACATGACCTCAATTCGTAAGCGCTCTTGGACCGCCCCCAATGGCGAGGAAAAGACGGCTTGGATGGTCGATTACAAGGACGCATCCGGGAAGCGCCGCGCCAAGTCCTTTGCCCGCAAAAAGGATGCGGACATGTGGGCGACGACCGCCGCTTATCAGGTGCAGCAAGGCACGCACACGCCCGATTCGCAGTCCATCACCATCAGCAAAGCCGCCGATCTCTGGTTGAAGCGGGGCGAGCGCGAGAATCTGGAGGCGTCGACCCTGGCCGCGTATGGCCAGCACGTCCGCCTTCATATCCTGCCCCTCTGCGGCGACCGGAAGCTGTCCCAGATCACGCGGCCCATGGCGGAGGGCTGGCGCGACGAACTTATGGAGAAGCTGTCTCGGCCGATGGCTGCCCGCGTGCTGCGATCCCTCTCCGCCATCGTCAGCGAGGCGCAGGGGCGCGGTCATGTGGCACAGAATGTCGTCGCTGGCGTGAAGATGCGCCGGGCGAAGCGCGAGAAGCCCAAGGTCGTCATCCCGACCAAGGCCGAGTTGAAAGCCGTGCTGGAGGCCGCCAGCGCCGCCACAGAGCCGATGGCGCATCCGCTGGCCCTACTGCTCATCTTCGCCGGCCTTCGCGCCTCAGAGCTTCGTGGCCTGCCCTGGCGCTGCATCGACCTCAAGGCCGGAACCGTCACGGTCGAGCAGCGCGCGGACCTCAAGAACGTAATCGGCCCGCCCAAGTCCGAAGCGGGGCACCGCACCATTCCCCTGCCCGCTTCCGCGCTCGCCGCATTGACCGCATGGAAGCTCGCCTGCCCGCCCACCGATGACGGGCTTGTGTTCCCCTCGATCGCCAAGCGGGTGATGAGCCATCAATATATGAATGTGAATGTCATGGGCGCGGTCCAGATCGGCGCCGGGATTGCCAGCGCCGCGATGGACGACGCGGGAAAGCCAGTTCTGGACAAGCGCGGTCAGCCGGTGATGGCAGCACGCTACACCTTGCACGACTTCCGCCATGCCGCCGCGTCCCTCTGGATCGAGCAGCGGGTCAATCCCAAGCGCGTCCAGAAGTGGATGGGCCACAGTTCCATTCAAGTGACGTTCGACACATACGGACATTTATTCGACCAGGCCGACCAAGACAGCGCCGTTGCGGCGGCCATCGAAAGGGATCTGCTCGGCTGACTCGATGCAACACGGATGCAACATGGAGGCCAAAACCCGCAGAAAACCATGGGGTATTGCCGCACTCTGACTCCGTCAATCAAGGTTCGAATCCTTGTCGGGCATCCAAACTTCCTCCATCAAAAAACCAGACGCCCTCCGGCACGCCGACATCCAGGCACGCCTCGCTGATGCCGCGCCGCAGAGCGACGGGTGCGTTGCCGGCCTTTCACCTTCAATGCGGAAAATCTACGCGGACGAGCGTAGAACGCGCGACGGTTTTACCCGTCTCGGAGGAAGCTGGAAGGGCGCAGGGGCGGATGGACGCGATCCACCGCCATTGATCGCCCTTCCAGACTCCGCGACGCGGAACGCCTCCGGGGGGAGGGAGGCAGCGTTCAGCGCGACGCTATCAGGACAGGCCTGTCACCATTTGCCTGCGCCAAGGTTTGGGCGCGATGGCCCGCGCGCAGCTGGTTCATCATATCGTCCCGCTGCCAGCTATCGTTGGCGACAATGATCCACGCCTCGAACTTCGAATCATTGGCGATGCCCCGCGGCAGCGGTGTCAGCCTGCCCATGGTCCGGACCGCCTTCATCGATATGCGGTCGATCGAACGGGAGGTGGACGGCTGGGCGAGGGCGATGGCCTGCGGCCGTCCCTCGTCATCCAGGCGGAACTGAACCCGCGTAAAGCCGGTCGTGCTGCGGTCGGGATCGGAACCGACCGCCCGGCGGATGCTGCTGGTCAGCCGGGTCTCGGTCCGGTTCGACCATTTCTGATAAGTGACTTCCTTTTCGGGTGACGCGACGACCGTCAACTGGTCGCCCGACTGTCTGGCACTGACCCCTGTTGAAAGCAGCAGGGATGAGCAAAGCGCCATGATCAAGGGCTTGGCTTGCATGGAGGCCTCCTCTGCATGATTATCAATTTCATTGATTGCGGCTGCGGCGGCGTCTTGCCGGTCGAAAAGCGCGTGAAGCTATATATTACAAAGTCACGCCAATTCGTAATGAATATAGGCTAATGATCTCATTCACATATCGATAATTTCAAAATTTCGTTCATCTCCGGTTGCCCGCTCCCCTCTTCCAACGCTGTGGCAACAGCGTGGGGCAAGCCGTTTTCCTGGATGGATTTTCAGGGAACAGGCCCGGCCGTCACCGCCAGGACGACTCGATTTTCGGTCAGTCCGTCGCGATGCGAAGGCCCACCGCTTCAGCCACCTTGATGCCGTCGATCGCGGCGGAGAGGATGCCACCGGCATAGCCCGCCCCCTCGCCCGCCGGATAAAGGCCCGCGACGTTGAGGCTCTGATAATCCCGGCCGCGCGTGATGCGGATGGGCGAAGAGGTGCGCGTTTCCACCCCCGTCATCACCGCATCGGGATGATCGTAATGGGCGATCTGCCGCCCGAACACCGGGATCGCCTCGCGAAAAGCCTCCAGCACGAAGTCCGGCAGACAACGCGACAGGTCGGTCATGGCGACGCCCGGCTGATAGGATGGAATGACCGCGCCCAGTTCGGTCGAAGGACGCCCGGCGAGGAAATCTCCCACCTTCTGCCCCGGCGCATGATAGGATTCCCCACCCGCGACAAAGGCCATGGACTCCCAATGGCGCTGCAATTCGATCCCCGCCAGCGGCCCGCCCGGATAGTCGCGCTCCGGGTCGATGCCGACGACAAGGCCCGAATTGGCGTTGAATTCAGCCCGCGAATATTGGCTCATGCCGTTGGTGACGACGCGCCCTTCCTCCGAAGTCGCCGCCACCACCCGTCCGCCCGGACACATGCAGAAGCTGTAGACCGTGCGCCCATTGTCGCAATGATGGGCCAGGCTGTAGGCCGCCGCGCCCAGCAACGGATGCCCCGCGCAATTGCCATAGCGCGCCCGGTCGATCCAGCTTTGCGGATGCTCGATCCGCACGCCGATGGAAAAGGGCTTCGCCTCGATATGCACGCCCCTCGCATGAAGCATCTCGAAGGTCGGGCGGGCGCTGTGGCCGACCGCCAGGACGACATGATCCGCCTCGATGAAGCTGCCGTCCGCCAGATACAGGCCGCGCAGCTTCTGCGTGCCGTCGCCCTGCCGCTCCAGTTCCAGTTCCTCGACCCGGTGCTGCCAGCGATATTCCCCGCCCAATTCCTCGATCTGGCGGCGCATCGATTCCACCATCGACACGAGGCGGAAGGTGCCGATATGCGGATGAGCCTCGGTCAATATATCGTCAGGCGCACCCGCGGCGACGAACTCCTCCAAGACCTTGCGGCCCAGAAAGCGCGGGTCCTTCACCCGGCAATAGAGCTTGCCGTCGGAGAAGGTCCCTGCCCCGCCCTCACCAAACTGCACATTGCTGTCGGGATTGAGTTCCGCACGGCGCCACAGGCCCCAGGTGTCCTTGGTCCGCTCCCGCACCACCTTGCCCCGGTCCAGGATGATCGGGCGGAACCCCATTTGCGCGAGGATCAGCCCCGCGAACAGCCCGCACGGCCCCGCGCCGATCACCACGGGTCGCTTGCCCGACCAACCCGCAGGCGCTGTGGCCACGAACTGATAGTCGGTGTCCGGGCGCGGCCGGACGTCATGATCCTTGGCGAAACGCTCCAGTACCCCGGCCTCGTCCGTCACCTCGACATCGACCGTATAGACAAGCTGGATCGCATTTTTCCGCCGCGCGTCATTGCCCCGGCGCGCCACGACATGGCTGAGCAGTTCCTGCGGCGCGAGGCCAAGGCGCTCACAAATGGCGACGGGCATCGCCTCGGCGGGGTGGTCGAGGGGCAGTTTCAATCCGGAAAGGCGCAACATCTGCCTGCCCCTAGACCTAAAGCCGAGTCGGCTCCAGCCCTGTCACGCCCTCCGCAGGCGGACTAATCCCCATTCGCCCAGCAGCGCCGCCACCATGCTGAGGCCGGTAAGGGGAAAGACCAGCCCCAGCAGCAGCATCAACACCGCGACATTGCGCCGCGCCGCCGGGGGAGCGGCGGGCGGCGCGGTCAGGCCGGCTTCAGGCCGTCGCTTCCACCACAAAACCGGCGCCGTCCCGCACAGCAGCAGCAGGCACAGGCACCCCGCCAGCATCAACAGCCGGTTCGGCTCGCCATATTCCTGCCCCTGATGAGTGGCGACGCCCCATTCGACCGCCTTGGCGCCTGCCCCGAACATGCGCCAGTCAATATCCTGCTCGACCGCGCCGGACCCGGCATCGATGGTAAGAGCGCGGGCATCCTCCGCCTGCACCACCAGCGTCGTCACCAGCCAGGGCGCGCCCGCAGTGGCCGGAAAGCCGATCATATAGCCACCCGTCACTCCCCGCTGCGCCGCGATCCGGGCCACCGCATCGACATCCACGCCACCGGTGCCGCCCGGGACCGCGCCACTCTCGCGCAATGTCCAGGGCAGCGTTTCCTTGACCGGCGCAGTCCACGGGATCGCCCCCAGTTTCGGCCGCCCCCAATCCTGCGCCGCGACCATCGCGCGCAGTCCGCCGCCCCACACCTCCGTCCACGGCAGGCCCGTGACGGCCAGAAACAGGATCACCCCCGCCGCCAGAAAGCCGACCGTGCCATGCAGGTCGCGCCAGAACAGCCGCCCTCCGGGCCGCCCGCGCAAAGCCAGCGCCCGGTTCCCGCGGCACGGCCAGCGCAGGTAAAGGCCCGTCACGCACAGCAGGATCGCCCAGCCCGCCACCACCTCGACCAGCCGATTGCCGATGGGGCCGGTCAGGACCAAACTGTGCAGATCCTTCACGGTCTTCATGATGCCGCCGTTCGTCATGCTGCCCAATAGACGCCCGTCGTGCGGATCGACGAACCATGTCGTCCGCCCGACCGTCAGCCGCCAGCTTTCATCGGCGCTGGCCGGGCGCTGGAGTTGGCTCACGGTCCCGCCGCTCGCCTTCTCCACCGCCGCGACCAGCCGGGATGGCGGCAGCGCCTCCCCGCTCGCACCCATCACGATCCAGTCATGATAGACCGCGCGCTCAATCTCCGGCTTGTAGAGATAGAGCGCGCCCGTCACCGCCATCAACGCCAGCACCGGCAGGACGATCAGTCCCGCATAAAAATGCCAGCGCCACATCGCCCGATAGAAAGCGCCGTTTTCCATGGTCAGAACCGCGCCCGGACGCCGCCGTAAACGGCGCGGCGTTCGATGGGATAGAAGATCGCCTGCGACGCGGGCGCCAGCTTCGCATAGTCCACGACCGCGCTGATGTCGCCAACGGCACGCTCCCCGGTCAGGTTGCGGGCATCGAGGAACAGGGTGATGCCCGATCGCACTTCCGCCTGCGCGCCGAGGTTCAGCGTCGCATAATCGCCCACCCGCTTGCTATTGGCATAGTCCACCCATGCCCCCTGGGGCAGCCATTCGACGGCGGGCGAGATGCTGAACGTCTCCGTCCCGAGCTTCAGCTCGGCCCGATAGAAATGGCGCGGCACCACCGGCAGGCGGTTGTTCCCGAACTGGGCGTCGTTGCGGAAGCGGAAGTCGCTATATTGATAGACCTGCCTCAGCACCGCCCATGGGGTCAAAGTCAGGTCCACCCCGGCCTCGATCCCCTGATGCCGCGTGCGGTCCGCATTGAAGGTGGCCGCCGGATAAAGACCCGCCACCACATTATATTGCAGCATCTCACCCTTCAGGTCCGCACGATAGAGGCTGACATCCCAATGCGCGATGCCCAGCGTGCCACGCGCGCCGATTTCCGCCGTCCAGGCCTTTTGCGGCCCAAGCGGCGTGAAGCCCGGCGCACCGCCCGCCGGTGCCTGCCCCAATTCGATAAAGCCCGGCAATTCCACCGACCGGCTATAGTTCGCATAAAATTGCACCGATTGCGCCGGCTCGAACAGCAGCCCGAATTTCGGCGCGAAGCGATCGAACGACACCTCCCCACTCCGCGTCGGAGCGAAGCGGTTGTCCAGCCGCCGCTCGCCATGGGTGTAGATGCCGCCCGCAATCAGCCACAGCCCCGCAATTGGCGCGGTCCGCGCCTCGCCATAGCTGTTGATCGTCTGCGCCCGCGCCTTCTGGTAGGAGGTCGGCGCCCCCGCCTGACCGTTCAGATTGACGAACTGGCGAAACTTGCCCTGACCGAACCGCGCCTGCGTGCCCAGCGTCAGTTCGACCGGCATGCCACCCCAATTCCCCGCCAGATCGAGGCTGGCGAACACCCCGCGATCCTCCGATTTCTGGTCGACGACCTGATAAATGGGATGGTTCAGCGTCTTGGCATTATAATAGATGCCAAAGGCCAGTTCCCCGCCCTCCAGTGCCACCGTGGTGCGGTTCTGCAAGCGGATCGAATCGATATTGCGCGCCTGATCGCCGACGAAATTGCCCTTGGCCGGATGGTTCAGCGCATCGTCCTCATTGAGCGCACCCGACAGCTTTTGCCGGATCGTCTGCGCGCTGGCATAGAAGCGCGTCTCCACCCGGTCGCTCAGCTTCAGCCCGACATTGCCGTTGAAGCGCAGCGCCTTGCGCCGCCCATGGTCGCGATCGCCATCGGAACGGTCGGCGGTGATCGCCGCCCAGGCATCGCCATTCCCGTCCGCATACCCATAGGCCGCCTTGGCCCGCAGCGTGTCGAAAGAGCCGCCGTCCAACCGCATGTCCACCCCCGGCGCGGTCCGTCCGGTCGGCGTCACCGCATTGATCGCCCCGCCCAGCGTCGATCCGCCCAGTCGCAGCGCATTGCCGCCGCGATAGACCTCCAGATGCTGGAAGACCTGCGGGTCCAGCTCCTGAAAATCGCCATTGTCGTCGGCCATGTTGATCGGAATACCGTCCTGCAACAGCGTCAGCCCGCGCATATGATAACCGCGCGACAGGCCCGATCCCCGGATGGAAATCCGCACCTCCTGCCCGAAGCGGGGTTGGGTATAGACGCCGGGCGAGAAACTCAGCGCATCGCGCAGCGACACGGCCAGCCTGTCCTCGAAATCCTCGGCCGGCACGACATCGACGCCGCCGGGCGTGCGGACGACTTTCGCCGCCGCCGCCTCGACAACGGGACTGGCGGTGACGATGATTCGGCTCTGATCGCCCCCCTCATCGGCCAGAGCAGGAAGCGAAAGCGAGCAGGCCAGCGCACACAGCGAAAGGCCGCGTGAAACGGAAAAAACGGACATGAAACAAATACCCTACTGAAAAAGCACGAAAGCGGCGATTTTCAGAAGGGGGCGGGCGGTCCCGACGAAGGCGGCGGCGGCGCCGCCAGCCGGGCGATCCATCCGGTCTTGAGCGCGAAGGCAATCGGCCCAAAGCCCAGTTGCCAGGCCGACAGCACCAGATCGGCCAGCGCCAACGGCGGCACCAGCGGCTGCACCGAGGCGGCAAAGGGGCAATGCTGCTGTCCCGGCGCGCCGTCATCGGGGCGGTGATGCTTGCCCGGCGCTTGCCCGCGATCGACCACGACATTGACCGCGCCCTGCCCCGTGCACAGCGTCACCACGACGCCCCGATCGGTCCGCACCGGCATGAAGCCGGAGGGCGCGACAAGCGGAATCGCCAGCACAAGCAGAGCCAGCGCGGCCAACAGGCCCTTCGCGCTTTCCGACTGTCTGACTGCCCCCATCATGCCGCAAGCCCTAGCGACGACGACCCGCCCTGTCACTAGGACAAAGGGCCATACTCACCTTGACGTAAACGTAAGGTGGCGCTACATCACGCGCCATGGACAAACGCACCAGCATCGCCGGTATCGAACTGCCCGATCATAGCGACCGGCAGACCTATACCATCACCGACCTGTCCGAAGAATTCGGCGTCACCGCCCGCGCCCTGCGCTTCTATGAGGATGAGGGGCTGATCGCGCCGGAACGGCAGGGTCTTGCCCGCATCTATTCCCGCCGCGATCGCGCCCGCCTCGCCTGGATATTGCGGGGCAAGCGGGTCGGCTTCAGCCTGTCCGACATCCGCGAGATGATCGACCTCTACGACGCCGATGAAGGGCATGAGGAGCAGCGCCGCGTCACCGTCGCCAGGTGCAGGGCGCGCATCGACCTCCTCACCCGTCAGAAGGACGACATCGACGCCGCCATCGCCGAACTGGCCCAGTTCGTGTCGGTCCTCGGCGAATAATCCCCAACAGAACACAACCTCCCGGAGAAGATCATGCCCAGCTATACCGCACCCATTCGCGACACCCGCTTCGTGCTTGACCATGTCGTGGGGCTGGACCGCTACGCCAACCTGCCCGGCTTTGAAAATGCGACCGCCGACCTGGTGGACGCGATCCTGACGGAAGGCGGCAGGATCGCCGCCGAAGTGCTCTTTCCGCTGAACGCCGTGGGCGACAAGGAAGGCTGCACCCGCGACGCGCAGGGCAATGTGAAGACGCCGACCGGCTTCAAGGCGGCCTATGACGCTTATGTCGAGGGCGGCTGGACCACCCTCCACGCGCCGGTCGAATATGGCGGGCAGGGCCTGCCCAGCGTCGTCGCGGCGGCGGTGGGCGAATATGTCCTCTCGGCCAATCATAGTTTCGAGATGTATCACGGCCTGACCAGCGGCGCGGTCGAAGCGCTGCTCGCCAAGGGCAGCGACGAACTGAAGCAGAAATATGTCCCCAACATGGTGTCGGGCCGGTGGACCGGCACGATGAACCTGACCGAGCCCCATGCCGGCACCGACCTCGGCCTTATCAAGACCAAGGCCGTGCCGAACGCCGACGGCAGCTATGCGATCAACGGCACCAAGATTTTCATTTCGGCCGGCGAACATGATCTGGCGGAGAACATCATCCATCTCGTCCTGGCCAAGACGCCCGGCGCGCCCGACAGCAGCAAGGGCATTTCCCTGTTCGTCGTGCCCAAGTTCATCGTCAAGGAAGACGGCTCGCCGGGCGAGCGCAACGCCGTCTCCTGCGGCTCGCTGGAACACAAGATGGGCATTCACGGCAACGCCACCTGCGTCATGAACTATGACGGCGCGACCGGCTGGATCGTGGGCGAAGAGAATAAGGGTCTGGCCGCCATGTTCATCATGATGAACGCGGCGCGCATGTGGGTTGGCATGCAGGGCCTGGGTCAGGCGGAAATCGCCTATCAGAACGCCGCTGCCTATGCCCATGACCGGCGCCAGGGCCGGGCGCTCACGGGCCCCAAAGACCCGCAGGAAAAGGCCGACACGCTGTTCGTCCACCCCGATGTCCGCCGCATGCTGATGGAGGCGAAGGCACTGACCGAGGGCCTGCGCGCCCTCATGCTCTGGGGCGCGCTCCAGGTCGACCTCGCCCATCAGGCCGCAACCGAGGAGGAACGGCAGGCCGCCGACGATCTGGTCCAGTTGCTGACCCCGGTGCTGAAGGGCTATGGCACCGACAAGGGCTTCGACGTGGCGGTGATGTCGCAGCAGGTGTTTGGCGGCCATGGCTACATTTGGGAAAACGGCGCCGAACAATATGTGCGCGACGCCCGCATCGCCCAGATCTACGAGGGCACCAACGGCGTGCAGGCGATGGATCTGGTGGGCCGCAAGCTGCCGATGAACGGCGGCCGCGCGCTCCAGGCCTTCCTGAAGATCGTCTCCACCGAGGTTGCCGAAGCCAAGGGCGATGAAAAGCTGGCGGGTCTGGCCGAGGCGCTGGAAAAGGCCAGCGGACAGCTGGGCGCGGCGACCATGTGGCTGATGCAGAATGGGATGAAGAACCCCGACAATGCCGGGGCGGGCGCGCATCACTATATGCACATATTGGGCATCGTCGCGACCGGCCTGATGTGGCTGCGCATGGCGAAGGCCGCGACCGCGCAACTCGCCGCGGGCGAAGGCGACGCCAAATTCCTCGAAGCCAAGCTGGTGACGGCGCGCTTCTTCGCCGAGCGCATCATGCCCGACGCCGGTTCGCTCCGCCGCAAGATCGAGGGGGGCGCCGACAGTCTGATGGCGCTCGACCCGGACATGTTCCTGGCGGCCTGAGCCCGGCATCCATGACAGGGCGCTCCGTTCGGCCATGCGTCGAGCGGAGCGGACCCCATTGCGCCGTCCGCCGCATCGCGCCATGACCGGCGCATGATCCAGCCCATCGCCCAATCATGAACGCCGCTCCATCCGCCAGCCGCACGCTGGGCCTTGCCGCCTGCATCGCGCTCGTCATGGGCAATATGATCGGGTCGGGCGTGTTCCTGCTGCCTGCCTCGCTCGCGCCCTTCGGCTGGGATGCGGTGGCGGGGTGGGTCTTCACCATCGCCGGATCGCTCGTCCTCGCCTATGTCATCGCCCGGCTGACGGTGCTGATGCCCGATGCCGGCGGCACGGCGCAGTTCATCACCCGCGCCTATGGACCGCTCGCAGGCTTCGCCATCGGGTGGATCTATTGGATTTCGGTGATCTTCACCAACGTCACCATCGCTGTCGCCGCCACGGCCAATCTCAGCAGCATCATGCCCGCGCTGAACCGCCCCGGCGTGGGCGCGCTCGTCTCCATCGCCTTTCTCTGGGCAACCACCGGCATCAACCTGATCGGCGCGCGGGCAGCGGGCCTGACCCAGCTCGCCACTACCGCGCTCAAGCTGATCCCCATCGCCGTCGTCTTCATCCTGCTCGCGCTCATGTTGGGCAGCGGCAAGGCGGAGATCGCGCCCTTCCCGGCGGAGGGCTTCACCAGCGCCGGCATCACAGCCTCGGCGGCGCTGACCCTCTGGGCATTGCTTGGCTTCGAATCCGCCAGCGTCGCCGCCGACAAGGTCCGCGATCCGGGCCGGACCATCCCCCGCGCCACACTGATCGGCACGGCCGTCACCGGCCTCATCTACCTGCTCGTCTGTTCCGGCATCGCCCTCACCCTGCCCGCAGCGGAGAGCCAGTCCGGTTCCCCCTTCGCCGCCTTCGTCGCTCATTATTGGTCGCCCGGCCCGGCGCATCTGATCGCCACCTTCGCCACGATCAGTTGCCTCGGCGCGCTCAACGGCTGGACGCTGCTGCAAGGCGAAGTGCCCCTCGCCATGGCCCGCGGCGGCGAATTGCCGCGATGGCTGGCCGGGACGAACGCCCATGGCACGCCCGTCCGCGCGCTGTTGCTGTCCTGCGGGCTGGGAACGCTGATGCTGATCGCCAACAGCCTGCAAGGGCTGGTCGCGCTATTCACGGCGATGGCGCTGCTGTCGACCTCCGCCACGCTCTGGCTCTATGTCGGCTGCGCACTGGCAGCGCTCCGGTTCCGGCTGGTGGTGCCGGCGGCGCTGGTGGGCCTCGGCTATGCGATCTGGACGCTCTGGGGCGCCGGGCTGGTGCCCAGCGGCGCCAGCTTCCTGCTGATGGCGGGCGGTTTCCCCTTCTACGCCTGGGCGCGTCGGGAGGGGAAGCGGGGGAACATCAGTCCCCCCACAATTCCTTGAGCTTGCTGAAAAAGCCGGTCGACTGCGGGCATTCCTCGCCGGTTTCGGTTTCGCGGAATGCCTCCAGCAACTCCCGCTGCTTGGCGGTCAGCTTGGTGGGCGTCTCGACATCGACCTGAATCACCAGATCGCCCTGCCCGCGCCCGTTCAGCACCGGCATGCCCGCGCCACGCTGGCGGATCTGCTTGCCGGACTGGATACCGCTCGGGATCTTGATCTCATGCCGCTGGCCGTCGAGGCCCGGTACTGCGATCACCCCGCCGAGCGCCGCCGTGGTGATGCTGACAGGCGCGCGGGCGAACAGGGTCGTCCCGTCCCGCTCGAAGATCGCATGCCGCTTCACATGCAGGAAGATATAGAGGTCGCCCGCAGGCGCGCCGCGCGCCCCGGCCTCGCCCTCGCCCGACAGGCGGATGCGCGTGCCTTCGTCGACACCGGCGGGGATGTTGACGGACAGCGTCTTGGGCTTGTCCACCCGTCCCTCGCCCCGGCACGACCGGCAGGGACTTTCGATCACCTGACCCGCGCCATGGCAGGCAGGACAGGTCCGCTCGACCACGAAAAAGCCCTGCTGCGCCCGCACCTGTCCATGACCGTGGCAGGTGCCGCAGCTCTTGACCCCGGTGCCCGGCTGCGCGCCCGATCCGTCGCAGCTTTCGCAAGAGGCCGAAACCTCGATCTCAATTTCCGTCTGCTTGCCGTGATAGGCTTCGTCCAGCGTGATTTCCATGTCGTAACGCAGGTCCGCCCCGCGCCGCTGGGCCTGCCGGCCGCCACCGCCGAAACCACCGGCCGCCTGACCGAAGATCGTCTCGAAAATATCGCCAAGGTCAGAAAAGCCACCGGCGCCACCGCGCCCGCCGCCAAAGCCGGCACCGCCATTCTGGAACGCGGCATGGCCGAAACGGTCATAGGCCGCGCGCTTTTGCGGGTCCTTCAGACACTCATAGGCTTCGGAAACGGCCTTGAACTTGGCCTCGCTGTCGGTGCAGCCCCCGGTCTTGTCCGGGTGATATTTCATCGCCAGCTTGCGATAGGCGCTCTTGATCGCCGCGCCATCAGCGGTGCGCTCGATTTCGAGCAGTTCATAATAATCGATTTCGGTGCTCATCTCGCCCCCGGCGTCCCTGCCCCGTCATGACCACAGCGGCCATGACGGGGCAAGCACATCAGCTTACGCCTTGTTGTCGTCGACTTCCGAGAATTCGGCATCGACGACATCGTCGTCCGCCTTCGGAGCATCCGCGCCCGGAGCCGCAGCCGAAGCCTGCTCCTTCTCGTAGATCGCCTGACCCAGCTTCATGGCAACCTGCGCCAGTTCCTGAGCCTTCTCCTTCATCGCTTCAGGTTCGCCACCCTCGACAGCCGCCTTGGTCGCGGCGATCGCGGTCTCGATCTCGGACTTCAGCGAAGCGTCCACCTTGTCGCCATGCTCGGAAAGCTGCTGCTCGGTGGTATGGATCAGGCTCTCGGCGTTGTTCTTCGCCTCGGCCGCCTCACGCTTCTTCTTGTCTTCATCGGCGAAACGCTCGGCATCCTTGACCATCTGGTCGATGTCGGCGTCGCTGAGACCACCCGAAGCCTGGATGCGGATCTGCTGTTCCTTGCCCGTGCCCTTGTCCTTGGCATGGACGTTGACCAGGCCGTTGGCGTCGATGTCGAAGGTCACTTCGATCTGCGGCACGCCGCGCGGCGCGGGCGGGATGCCGACCAGATCGAACTGGCCGAGCAGCTTGTTGTCCGCCGCCATTTCACGCTCGCCCTGGAACACGCGGATCGTCACCGCCTGCTGGTTGTCATCGGCGGTCGAGTAAACCTGCGACTTCTTGGCGGGGATGGTGGTGTTGCGATCGATCATGCGGGTGAACACGCCACCCAGCGTCTCAATGCCCAGCGACAGCGGCGTCACGTCGAGCAGCAGCACATCCTTGACGTCGCCCTGCAACACGCCCGCCTGAATGGCGGCGCCCATGGCGACGACTTCATCCGGGTTCACGCCGGTGTGCGGTTCCTTGCCGAAAAAGTCCTTCACGGCCTCGCGCACCTTGGGCATGCGGGTCATGCCGCCGACGAGCACCACTTCGCTGATCTCGCTCGCGGAGACGCCCGCGTCGGCCAGCGCCTTCTTGCACGGCTCCATCGTGCGCTTGATCAGGTCGGCCACCAGCCGCTCCAGATCGGCGCGGGTGATGTTCTTGACGAGGTGCTTGGGACCATTCTGGTCAGCGGTGATGAAGGGCAGGTTGACTTCGGTCGACTGCGCCGAGGACAGCTCGATCTTCGCCTTTTCGGCCGCTTCCTTCAGACGCTGGAGCGCCAGCTTGTCCTTGGTGAGGTCGATGCCCTCTTCCTTCTTGAAGTCGGCGGCCAGATATTCGACCAGCTTGGCGTCGAAATCCTCGCCGCCCAGGAAGGTGTCGCCGTTGGTCGACTTCACTTCGAACACGCCATCGCCGATCTCCAGGATCGAGATGTCGAAGGTGCCGCCGCCAAGGTCATAGACCGCGATGGTCTTGCCGTCCTGCTTTTCGAGGCCATAGGCCAGCGCCGCCGCGGTCGGCTCGTTGATGATGCGCAGCACTTCAAGGCCCGCAATCTGGCCGGCGTCCTTGGTCGCCTGACGCTGGGCGTCGTTGAAGTAAGCCGGAACGGTGATGACCGCCTGCGTGACCGTCTCGCCCAGATAGCTCTCGGCGGTTTCCTTCATCTTCTGGAGGGTGAAGGCGGAAATCTGCGAAGGCGAATAATCCTTGCCACCGGCATTGACCCAGGCGTCGCCATTGGGACCCTTGGCAATCTCGTAAGGAACGAGTTCCATGTCCTTCTTGGTCATCGGATCGTCGAAGCGGCGGCCGATCAGGCGCTTCACCGCGAAAACCGTATTGTCGGGATTGGTCACGGCCTGGCGCTTGGCGGGCTGGCCGATCAGGCGCTCACCATCCTTGGTGAAAGCGACGATGGAGGGCGTGGTGCGCGCGCCTTCCGCATTTTCGATCACCTTGGGCTTGCCGCCGTCCATCACAGCGACACAGCTGTTGGTGGTGCCAAGGTCGATACCGATTACTTTTGCCATCTTGTCCTCTTTGAACCCCAAATCATATTCAGCGGTTGACGGCCCCATACCTCACGAAAGCGCCAAGGCAAGGGCGTTTGCGCAAGGGATATAGGCGCGCTTTCGCTTGGCACAAGAAGCTGCGATGATTAGCGTTACGAAACGACCGGAAACGGGACATTTGAGGAAGCCCTTGGCCATGCGCGCATTTCTACCCCTGATCGCCCTTTCCGCCGCCTTCGCGCTCGGTTCCTGCGGTGAGCCTGCGCCCACCTATGTCGATCAGGCATGGGTGCGCCTCAGCCCCAACAAGGATACGCCGTCGGCCGGCTATTTCGTCGCCCATGGCGGCGATGCGGCGACGCAGCTGCGCGGCGTGCTCACCGATTATGCGCTCAAGGTCGAAATGCATGAAAGCGTGCAACAGGGCGGCAAGATGAGTATGAAACCGCTCGACAGCGTGGATATTCCGGCGAAATCGACGGTCGCCTTCGCGCCGGGCGGCAAGCATCTGATGCTCTGGGGCGTCAACGATACCGCCATCGGCCGGGGCAAGATGACGCTGACCTTCCTGCTGGCGAACGGCGATCGCCTGCTGGTCGACGCGATCATCCAGAAGCCCGGCGCCGCCGCGCCCGCGCCCAAGCCCGAAGATCACAAGACGCATTGACCGGCCGCGCGCTGACGCAGGCGGAGATCGCCCTTGCCCGTTCGGTCTTCGGGGACACGATCGATTATGGGCGGGTGCGGCTGCATCACCGCAAATGGTGGCCCTTCCAGCCGAACGGCGTCACCATGGCGCCCGACGGCGATATCTGGTTCCATCCCAAGAGCGATCTGTTCTGCACCGATTTCTGCGACGGGCCGCTGCATCTGCAAGGGCATTTCATCCATGAAATGACCCATGTGTGGCAGGCGCAAAGGGGCGGGAAATGGTATCTGCCGATGATGCGCCATCCCTTTTGCCGCTACGGCTATACCGTCGTGCCTGGCCGATCCTTCCACCGCTACGGCCTGGAGCAGCAGGCGGAGATCGTGCGCCATGCCTTTCTGCTGCGGCGGGGCATCGCGATCCCGGACAAACCGCCGCTGCCGGTCTATGAGGCGCTGCTGCCCTTCGCCCCGGCATAACCCGGCAAATCGCCTCTTATCAGGGATATATCGACGATCCGTCCCCTAGGCGTCCTGCCAATCCGTTCTAGAACGGTTGGCAAAGAGAGGATGGACCATGAATATCGACAGCAACGACACGGTGGCCGAACGCGCGGAATTGCACTTCCTCGCCGCGCTGGTCGACGAACTGATGCGCAAGCTGCACCAGGCCGGCGTGCTCAGTCAGGCCGAACTGAACGCCGTCGAGCAGGAAGTCGCGCGCCGGGTGGGTCGCTCGCCGCGCGCCTGGTGATGCTCCCATCGCCGCTTCTATCGCTCCTCCCGCCATGGTAAATTCCGCCGTCCGCTTGCCGGGCGGCGCGACTCGACAGGGAGGGATTCATGACGCTCTCGATTGGCAGCAAGGCCCCCGACTTCACCGCTGAAACCACGCAAGGGCCGATCCAATTCCATGACTGGCTGGGCGATGGCTGGGGCATCCTCTTTTCCCACCCCAAGGATTTCACGCCCGTCTGCACCACCGAACTGGGCTATCTCGCCCGGCTGGAACCGGAATTCGCCAGCCGCGGCTGCAAGGTGATCGGCCTTTCGGTCGACCCGGTGGGCAATCATGAGCGCTGGCTGGCCGACATCAAGGCCGCGACCGGCGGCGAGGTCACCTATCCCATCATCGGCGACAAGGAGCTGAAAATCGCCCAGGCCTATGAGATGCTGCCCGCCAGCGCCGGCGACAGTTCCGAAGGCCGCACCGCCGCCGACAACCAGACCGTCCGCACCGTCTATCTGATCGGTCCCGACAAGCTCATCAAGGCGATGCTGAGCTATCCCATGAGCAGCGGCCGCAATTTCGACGAGGTGCTGCGCCTGCTCGACAGTTGCCAGCTTACCGCGAAGCACAAGGTCGCGACCCCGGTGAACTGGAAATGGGGGGAGGATGTCATCATCGTCCCCTCCGTTTCCGACGAGGAGGCGAAAGAGCGTTTCCCCGAAGGCTGGAACAGCGTCACCCCCTATCTGCGCGTCGTTCCGCAGCCGCAGGACTGACGGCCATGTTCTTCGCGGTCTTCCAGGATGGCGAGGGATGCAAATCCTATATCATCGCCAATGAAAGCTGCTGCGCCGCGGCCATCATCGACCCGGCGCTGGATCTGGTCGACCGCTATCTGGGGGAGGTCAACAAGCAGGGCCTGCGCGTCCGCTACATCATCGACACGCACACCCATGCCGATCATTTCTCCGGCGCGCGGGCCTTGCGGGAGGCGCTCCATGCTCCCATCGTCATGCATCGCTTCTCGCCTGCCCCCTATGTCGACCTGCATGTCGAGGATGGCCACTCGCTCCCCTTGGGCGACATGCGCATGCGCATCCTCCACACGCCCGGCCACACCCGCGATTCCATGGCGATCCATGTCGGGGACCGGGTGTTCACCGGCGACACGCTGCTGATCGGCGGCACCGGGCGCAGCGACCTGCCCAGCGGCGATCCGGCGCAACTGCATGACAGCCTTTTCCACAAGCTGCTGGACCTGCCCGACGACACGCTGGTCTTCCCCGCCCATGATTATAAGGGCCGCGAAGGCTCCACCATCGGCCAGGAGCGCGCCAGCAACCCCCGCCTCGCCCAGACCGAACAGACCGCGTTCGTCGCGATGATGAACAGCCTCAACCTGTCCGCTCCCACCCACCTCACCGAAGCGCTGCGCACCAACATGTCCGGCGGCAAGACGGTGCGCCAATTGCTGGGGGAAGCGGGCGCCAAAGTCCCCTTCATGGCGATGGACGAACTGCTCCGGCGCCTCGATGTCCGGGCCAATGACTTCGTGATCCTCGACGTGCGGGAAAAGGAGGCCTTCGCCGCCGCCCATGTCCCGGGCGCGATCCACCTGCCGCGCGGCCAGCTCGAACTGCGCGTCAACGAGGTACTGCCCGACCCCAGCGTCGAGGTGCTGACCGTCTGCGAACTGGGCAAGATCTCGACGCTGGCCGCCGCGACGCTGCACGAACTGGGCTTCAGCCGGGCCACCGCGCTGGACGGCGGCATGGCGGCCTGGCGCGAAAAGGGAAATCCGCTCGAAAGCGCGGCATGACGAACTTCAAGGACCATTTTTCGGAAGGCTCGACCGGCTACGCCGCCCATCGCCCGACCTATCCCATAGGTCTGGTCGATGAACTTGCCGCGATCAGCCCCGGCCAGAGGCTCGCCCTCGATTGCGGCTGCGGCAACGGCCAGCTTTCCGTGCTGCTGGCCGAGCGGTTCGAACGGGTCGAAGCCACCGACGCCAGCGCCGCCCAGATCGCGCAAGCGCAGCCCCATCCCCGCGTCCACTACCGCACCGCCCTTGCGGAACGGAGCGGCCTGCCCGACGCCAGCGCGGACCTCATCACCGTCGCGCAGGCAGCGCATTGGTTCGACCTCGATGCCTTCTACGCCGAGGCGCGCCGCGTCGCCCGCCCGAATGCGGTGCTGGCGCTCATCACCTATGGCCGCTGGCATGTGGACGGCGATGCCGACCCCATCGTCCAGCATTTCTACAAGGAGGTTATCGCCCCCTATTGGCCCCCCGAACGCCGCCATGTGGAGGAAGGCTATCGCACCCTGCCCTTCCCCTTCCGCGAGATCGTGCTGCCGCCCCTCACCCTCGACGTCGCATGGCGGCTGGAGGATGTGATCGGCTATGTCCGCACATGGTCAGCGGTCAGGGCCGCGCGGCAAGCGCTGGGCCGCGACCCCGTGGAAGGCTTCGCCGAGGATCTGGGGGAAGCATGGGGCGATCCCGATGTTCCCCGCCAAATCACCTGGCCGCTCTCCCTTCGCATAGGCCATATTGAGAGCGCGCTGCGTTAAATGGGACGCAGGTCGCGCGGAAAACCGGTACCCACTTTTCCGCACGATGCTCTAGATTTGTCTTCGCCATTCTATCGGACAGCCGGCTCCAGCAAGCGGATCGTCCCCGCATCCGCATCGATCTCGGCCCGGCACCCTACCGGCAGGCTGAACTGACTGGCGACATGCCCGAACGACGCGCCCTGAAACGCCGGCACGCCGAGCTTCCCGAGATGCTGCTGCAACACCTCCGACAGCGTAAACCCGCCATAGGACGCCCCGCTCGGCCCGCAATCGGTGCACTGCCCGAACACCACCCCGGCGACCTTGCCCAACAGCCCGGCCAGCGACAATTGCGTCAGCATCCGGTCGATCCGATAGGGCTGTTCGCTCACATCCTCGACGAACAGGATGGCGCCGTCAAAATCCGGCAGCCACGGCGTCCCCATCAGCGTCGACAGCACGGTCAGGTTGCCGCCCAGCAACCGCCCGCTCGCCCTGCCGCCCCGAAGGGTACGGATACGCCCGCTGCGCTGCGCCAGCCGGTCTTCCCGCCCCTCTGGATTCACAAGCGTCGGCGTCGCTCCGTCAAAGGCCAGCGCGCGGAAGGCATCCCAGGAAAAGCGCGGCCAACTGCTCGCCGCATTGGGGCCGTGAATGGTGACGAACCCGGCCCGCGCCGCGAAAGCCAGATGCAGGGCGGTAATATCGGAAAAGCCGATCAGCAGCTTGGGATTGGCCCGGATCGTCCGGAAATCCAGAAAGGGCAGCACCCGCGCGCATCCCCATCCGCCCCGCGTCGCGAACACGGCCCGGACCGCCGGATCGGCAAACATCGCATTGATGTCCGCCGCCCGACCCGCATCCGTCCCCGCCAGATAGCCGTAACGTTCGACCAGATGCTTCACCGGCTTGGGCACCAGCCCCATGGCGCGGATGGTTTCCTTTACCAGATCGAGGTCGAAGGCGTCGTCGGTGAAGCCCGCCGGTTCGACCAGCCCGACCGTATCGCCGGGCCGCAGGCGAGGTGGCTTCACCACCCCCGCAGGCGCCGCTGCCAGCGCTCCGGGCGCCACCGTCGCCGCGCCCAGCACGGTCATCAATGCACGGCGATCAAGGTTCAAAAACTGCTCCCGTCCTTGCGTAAATAGACGCTTCCCGTCCATTGCATGTCGATATCGGGATAATGGGCTTTCCCTTCCGGCACGCGGCCTACGGCCAGAAACACGCAATCCTCGCCGCTCTCATTGACCAGATGATGGCCATTGCCGTCGCCCTTGGGAAAGGCCGCCATGTCCCCCGCCCGCATCGGCACCCGGCCGCCATCGTCGATCAGCACCGCCTCCCCGCTCAGCAGGACGACGAACTCGTCCTCCTCCTCATGCCAGTGGCGTTGGGAGGATGCCGCGCCGGGCTTCAGCACGACATGGCTGACCCCGAATTGGGAAAGCCCCGAGGCCGGACCCAGCCTGCGCACCCATCGTCCCGCCACCGCCCCGGCATATTCGGGGGGATAGCCGGTCCGGTCGCTCTGTGCGACGGCTGCAAGATCGATCCTGGGCATGATCCGTCCTCCCGCTGGCAAAGCCGCCCGCATGCGCGGCTTTGGCGGCCGCATTTTTGCGAGCCATCGGCTGTTTCAGCCGACTTCAAAATGCTCTAACGCAAGCCGATGACCAGAACCAGCACCGATGCCGACCCGATCAGCCTGACCGAAAAGCTGATCGCCTGCCCCTCTGTCACCCCCGCCGTGGGAGATGTCTTTGCGGTGCTGGAAACCATGCTGAAACCGCTGGGCTTCACCATCGACCGCTTCGTGACCGGCGAAGCGCCCGACGGCCCGGTGGAAAACCTCCTCGCCTGGCGGACGACCGGCCCCGGTCCCCATTTCGCCTTTGCCGGGCATCTGGACGTGGTGCCGCCTGGCAATGGCTGGACCAGCGACCCGTTCCAGCCGGAAAAGCGCGGCGAACTGCTCTACGGGCGGGGCGCGGTCGACATGAAGGGCGCCATCGCCGCCTATGTCGCGGCGCTGCATGGCCTGCCCGACGATCTGCCCGGCACCATCAGCCTGATCATCACCGGCGATGAGGAGGGCGCGGCGGTGTATGGCACGCTGGCGCTCATGGACCGCATGGCCGCCCACGGCCTGCGCCCCGATCTCTGCCTGGTGGGCGAACCGACCTCTTCCCAGCGGCTGGGCGATGTCATCAAGATCGGCCGTCGGGGTTCGGTCAACATGTGGATCGATGTCGCGGGCATACAGGGCCATGTCGCCTATCCGCACCTTGCCGACAATCCGATCCCGCGCCTCGTCCGCATCCTTTCCGCCATCGACGCCATCGTGCTGGACGAAGGCAATGACTGGTTTCAGGCCAGCAACATCGAGATCACCAATCTCGACGTCGGCAACCCCACCACCAACGTCATTCCCGCCGCCGCGCAGGCGCGCATCTCGATCCGCTTCAACAATGAGCATAGCGGCGCCGCGCTGGTCGAGCGCATCGCCGCCATCGCCGCGGCCGAGGGCGGCACGGTGGAAGCCAGGATCAGCGGCGAGCCGTTCCTGACCGAACCGGGCACCCTGTCCGCTCTGGTCGCGGGCGCCATCCGCGAAGTGACCGGGGTGGAGGCGGAACTGTCGACCACCGGCGGCACGTCCGACGCGCGCTTCCTCTCGCGCCTTTGCCCGGTCGTGGAATTCGGGCTCAACAATGCGACGATGCACAAGCTGGACGAGGCCGTGGCGCTGGCCGACCTTGTCGATCTCACGGAAATCTACCGGTTGGTGACGATAGGCGCACTCAGGGGCTGAGGGACTCAGACCGAGCGGCGCTCCGGCAGAAGCGCGGGCGCGGCGAAGCGGGCGAGATACTCCGCCTCCCCCGTGGGCCGCGCCAGATGATAGCCCTGGAACAGCGTGCAGCCGACGACGCGAAGCATCTCCATCTGCGCCTCGGTTTCCACACCCTCGACCACCACCTCCATGCCCAGGCCCTGGATCAGCCCGACCACGGCGCTGCAAATCGTCCGCGCCTCGGCGGACACGGCGATGTCGCGCACCAGACTGCGGTCGATCTTCACCCGGTCGACCGGCAGATCGCGCAGGCGGGCAAGGTTGGAATAGCCCGTTCCGAAATCGTCGATCGCAATGCGCACCCCATCCCGGCGCAGCGCGCGGAACTGGTCGCGGATGGGCGGCTGCATCGCCATCGCCAGCGATTCCGTGATCTCGAGCTCCAGCATGGTCAGCGGCGTTCCATACGTGGCGACGGCATGGCGCAGACGCAGGAAGAAATCCGCCTGCGCCAGTTCGCGCGGCGAAATATTGATGGCGATGCGCTGGGCAACACCCGCCCGCGCCCAGCGCGCCGCCGTCTCGCACACCTGGCTCATCACCCAGTCGCCCAGCGCCACGATGGCGCCGCTTTCCTCGGCCACGGGCACGAAGGCGCCGGGCATGACCAGATCCCGCTCCGGATGCGCCCAGCGCACCAGCGCCTCCGCCGTGACGGCGCGGCCCGTGCCGACTTCGATCTGCGGCTGGAACTCCAGCAGGAACTCGTCGCGCTGAAGACCCAGCAGCAGGTCGCGCTCCAATTCGGCGCGGTCGGCGGCTTCCAGCGCCAGTTCGGCGGTGAACATCTCGGCCCGGTTCCGGCCCTGATGCTTGGCATGGTACATGGCGATGTCGGCCGAGCGCAGCAGCGCGGGCAGCGTGTCGCCATGCTCGGGATAGCAGGCCATGCCGATCGACGCGCCCAGATCGACATGCTGGCTGCCCAGATCGAAGCGTTCGCCCAGCGCGAACTTGATGGCGCGGGCGATCCGCCAGGCCACCTCCCGGTCGGCCATGACGGGCACGAACAGGGTGAACTCATCGCCCGCGAGACGGCCGATCAGCGCGTCGCCGACGCCCGCGCTCGCCTGCGCCATGGCCACCTCCCGCAGGCGCCCGGCGACGCGCGCCAGCAACTGATCGCCGGCCGCATGGCCCAGCGTGTCGTTGACGCCCTTGAACCCGTCCAGATCGATGAAGAACAGCGCGGCCAGCCCCTCCTCGGCACGCTCCGCCAGCATCCGCTCGACCTGCCGGCAGAAGCTGGCGCGGTTGGCCAGACCCGTTATCGGATCGAACAGGGCCAGCGCCTGCACATGGTCGAGATTGGTCCGCACCTGACTGAACAGGCTTTCCATCGCCACCGACAGATCGGGCAGTTCCCGGCCGATATCCGGGTCGATGGCGGATTGCAGGTCGCCATGAGCGGCGTCCAGCAAGCGTTCGGTCGCGCGGTCGATGGCGCTGGCGGTGGTCGCCACGGTCTGGCGGGCGGAGGCCCAACTCAACGTTCCGCACAGAATCGCGATGATGAGGGAGCGGCCGATGCCCGCAATGTCCGTCGCCTGCCCCTGGCCAAGCACCAGCGAGAGGATGAATACCAGCGCCCCCGCGGCGCAGGCGAAGGCGGTGGCGCGGCTTGTCAATGTCACGCCTTGCATCGTCCTCCCTGCCCCGCGCAGCCCGGCCTTGGGCTGGATCAGCCGGATATGAAGGACAGTGGTTAAGAAAAGATCAGTGGAACGGCCCCCACAGGCTTATTTTTTGCGCCGCAAAATGACGTAGAGCGCGCCGTCCCCGCCATGACGCTGATGCGCGATCCGCACGCTGGCGATGCGGTCGGCAAAGCTGCTGGTTTCCAGCCAATGGCCGATCTCGCCGCGAATGGCCCCGCGCCGCGATCCGCTGTCGGAAGAGGCGGTTTTCGGCGGCTTTCCGGTCACGACCAGCAATATGCGGACATCGCGCGCCCATGCCGCCGACAATGCCTGGTTAAGCCGCGCATGGGCGGCGGAGAGGGTGTGGCCGTGGAGATCGATCGCCATGTCCGGCGCCAGATTTCCGCTACGGATTCGGCGTTCCCAACCGGAATCCAGCACTGCGGCGGGGGTCCGCGCGGGTGGCGCCGAAACGGGCGGAACGGGCACCGGCGTTAACCCTGTTTTGCCCACGGCCTTGACCGCCGCCGCCGGTGGCGCGGGCGTCCGCGCGCCGGGGCGCAGCGGCCTTACCGATCGGGTCAGCGCCGTCCAGAGCGCCTGTTCTTCGGAGGAGAGATGTCGCCGGACCATCGCCGCATGGCATCAATTCTGGGCAAGCCGCGCCGCCGACCCGATCGGCAGCAGGATCAGCGCGCTGCCCCGCGCCGACATGCCGCCCGCGATGCTGCGCGCATCGCTGCCCGCGCCCCAGAAGCTGTCGAAACGGTTGGCGCCCTTGATCGCGCCGCCGGTATCCTGCGCGATCCAGATGCCATTGGGTTCGGCCCGGTCGAGCGAGAGCAGCACCGGAGCGCCCATGGGCACATATTTGGGATCGGCCGCCACCGTCGCCTCCGGCGTCACCGCCACGCCCATGGCACCCAGCGGTCCCGCGCCGGTCAGTTCCCGGAAGAAGACGAAGCTCTTGTTTTCATTCATGATCGCCGCGCCTTCCACCGGATGCGCGCGCAGATAGGCCATGATGTCCTGCATCGACCCAGCCTGGATCAGGCCGCGATCCTTCATCAGCTTGCCGATGCCGGTATAATCGCGGCCATTCTGCCCGTCATAGCCGATGCGCATCACGCCGCCATCGGGCAGCAAGAGCCGCCCGCTGCCCTGCACCTGGAGGAAGAAGAATTCGACCGGGTCGGCTGCCCAGGCCAGTTCCAGACCCCTGTCCGCCAGCGATCCCGACACGATCTGCGACCGGTCGTCGAAGGGCACGAACTTGCTGCCGTCCACCTTGCCGCGAATGGTCTTGCCCTTCAGGCTGTCGCTGAACAGGCCGAGATTGACGTCGATCAGATTGGATGGACGGCGGTAGATCGGCACTGGATAGCCGGGCTGGCGGGTGCGGGACCCGGCGATTTCCGGCTCATAATAGCCGGTGACGAAGGCCGTGCCGGGACCCACCTGCACCGCTTCGAAATAGCGGGAGAAAAATTCATTGGCCGAACTTTCGGGCCAGCTGGACGCGGCCGCGCAGGCATTGTTCCAGTCGGACCCCCGGGTCAACCCGCTCTGGTCGGTCCGCCGCATCAGCGAAGGACAGGACAGGCGGAAGGCCTGTAACGCCTTGCGCGATCGTTCGCCGGGCGGGATCAGGTTTGCGACATCGGGACCGCGCGTGATGCCGGTGCTGGCCGCATTGGCGGTTTCGGCGGGCGTGACAGTAGACGGCGGCGTCACCGGCAGCGTCGGTCGGGGCGTGGCGGGAACCGGACGGGTTGCCGTCTCTGCGCCATGGGGTGGGCGCGAAGGGACCGGACCCGCCGCGCCCGGCGGAATGACGCCGCCCGCGCAGGCGGATAGCAGCAGCGCCGCGACCAGCGCTCCCCCCGACCGGCGCAGGGTCATGCCGCCTCGTCAGTCTCGCTGAGCTTCCAGTTGGGATCGGTGCTGCGCAGGTCGCGCGTGAAGGTCCAGATGTCGTTGGTGCCGATCGCGTCGGTCAGCGAGCCTGCCACGACATGGCCGTCCTTGTCGCGGGTAACGGCGGCGATATCCGCCTCGAACCGCAGGGAGATTTCCGCGATCCGGCCATTGACGCTGGCGTCGACGATCTGGGTCTTTTCGATACGGACCAGCCGGTTGTCGAGCACATGCCCCTCCGCCTCGCGCGCGGCGATGGCTTCTTCGAAGGAGGCCAGGACATCGGCGTCGCAGAGCCACTCCAACTCCTGCCGGTCGCCGCGCCAGAAGGCTTCGAGCACCATCCTGTAAGCGGCCTTGGCGCCCTCCACGAACTGGGGCACGTCGAAACTGCGATCCGCCGCGATGAGCGTGCGGACGCCCGCCTCGCCGCCGGGCGCGATCAGCCCATCGGACAGGCGCACCGAATCGCCCGCCATTTCGGGCGCGGGGCGCGGCTGCACGATCGTCACCTTGGCGCGCTCCTCCGCCGGGCGAAGGGCAGGCTCCTGCTCATGGCCCGTGCGTTTGCCGAGCACGGAATAGAGCCGCAGCGCCAGGAAACCAGCAATCATGGCGAGGATGACGATCACGTACACGGGGTCAGCTACCCTTTGAATCTTGAATCCGGAAAACCGTAACGCAACCAACATAGGCATGTTTCCCCGCATATTCAAATGGCGGCTTTGCGTGAGGTCCATTGCCCTGCCCAGCCGCCCCTGCTAAGCGCGCGGGTCGAACATCAAGCGGGCGTTCCGCCTGTCAAACCCAGGGAAAAACGATGGCCGAGGAAGCCGATACCATTCAGACCACCGGCAATGGCGCCGACACCGGCCCGCAGATCGCGCTGATCAGCCAATATGTGAAGGATCTGTCGTTCGAGAACCCGAACGCGCCGGCCGTCTACCAGTGGCAGGACCAGCCGCAGATCGACGTGCAGTTCAACATCGGCGCCGACAAGGTGGGCGACGAAGTCGTCGAAGTGTCGCTGAAGATCGAGGTCAAGGCGACCGCGCCGCAGGGCACCGCCTTTGCCGTCGAACTGGTCTATGCGGCGATCTTCGGCATGCGCAACGTGCCCGAGGATCAGATGCAGCCCTTCATGCTGGCCGAAGCGCCGCGCCTGCTCTTCCCCTTCGCCCGCCGCGTGCTGGCCGATGCGATCCGCGACGGCGGCTTCCCGCCGCTGCTGCTCGATCCGATCGATTTCGGCGGCCTTTATGTCCAGCAGGCGGAAGCCATGGCGCAGACCGCGGGCGAACCGGCCGGTCACGCCTGAGCCGGTCAGGGGATCTAAGATATGAAGCTGGTGCGGGCGCTTGGCTCGGTCGGCGGGCTGACGCTCGCCAGCCGGGTGCTCGCGCTGGTGCGCGATTCGCTGGCGGCGCGCTATGTCGGGGCGGGGTTCGCGTCGGACGCCTTTAACGGCGTCGCCTTCCGCCTGCCCAACATGTTTCGCGCCCTCTTTGCCGAGGGCGCCTTTTCCGCCGCCTTCATCCCGATGTTCAACCGCAAGGCGGCGGGACCGGGCGGGATCGCGGAGGGCTATCATTTCGCCGAGCGGGCGCTGGCGGTGCTGCTGCCCGTGCTGCTGTTGTTCACGGCGCTGCTGATCGCGGCGGCCTGGCCGATCACCTGGGCGCTGTCCGGCGGCTTTTCCCGGCAGCATCCGACGCCTGAGCAATTCGCCTTCGCGGTGATGCTATCGCGCATTACCCTGCCCTATCTGGCGCTGATCAGCCTGGCCTCGCTGCTGGGCGGAATATTGAATTCGCTCGACAAATTCTGGGTGAATGCGGCAGCGCCGATCTTGCTCAACATCGCGATGATCGCCGGGCTGTGGCTGTTCCACGGCGCCAATGAATATGAAACCGCGCGGGTGCAGGCGATTTCCGTCACCGTGGGCGGCGCGTTGCAACTGCTCTGGCTGATCTGGGCCTGCCAGCGGGCGGGCGTGTCGATGAAGCTCAAGCGGCCGCGTTTCGACGCGGACGTGAAGCAATTGCTGCGGCTGATCGTCCCCGCGGCGGCGGGCGCGGGCGCGTCGCAGATCAACCTGCTGATCTCCACCGCCCTGTCGGGCTGGCTGCTCGCGTCAGGGTCGATCACCTATATCTATTATGCCGACCGGCTGAACCAGTTGCCGCTGGGGCTGATCGGCATCGGGCTTGGCACGATCCTGCTGCCGACCATCTCGCGCCTGCTCTCGACCGGACAGGACCAGCAGGCGATGGACACGCAAAATCGCGGGATCGAACTGGCGCTGTTCCTGACGCTGCCCGCGACGGTCGCCTTCATTACCGTCGCGGAGCCGATCGTGCGCGGCCTGTTCCAATATGGCCGCTTCACCGTGGAGGACGCGCAGCGTTGCGGCTGGGCCTTGTCCGCCTTTTCCATCGGCCTGCCCTCCTATGTGCTCGTGAAGGTGCTGACGCCGGGCTATTATGCGCGCGGCGACACCCGGACGCCGGTCCGCTATGCGATGCTGTCGATCGTCATCAACATCATCGGCAATTTCGTGCTGATCCCCCTGCTTGGGCGGGCGGGCATGGGTCATGTCGGGCCGCCGCTGGCGACCGCGCTGTCGTCGACCGTCAATGTCGCGATGCTCTATTCGACGCTGGTGAAGCGCGGACATTTCGCCGCCGACAGCCAACTCAGGCGGCGGTTGCCCCGGCTGGCGGTGGCGGCGGTCGCCATGGGCGGCGCGCTGTATGCCGGCGAAGGGCTGCTCGATCCCTGGCTCGGTGGCGTGATGCTCCAGCGCTATGTGGCGCTCGCCATACTTGTCGGCGTGGGCATTGCGCTTTACGGGGTGGCCTGTTTCGTCACGGGCGCCTATCGGCTGTCCGACCTCAAGGCGCTGATGCGCCGCAAAAGTTCAATCCCTAACCAAGAGAATGGATAGAAGAATGCGCGTCCTTTCCGGCATCCAGCCGACCGGTAATCTGCATCTGGGCAATTATCTGGGCGCGATCCGCAACTGGGTGCGGATGCAGGACGAGATGGACGCGGACAGCCAGTGCTTCTTCTTCCTGGCCGACATGCACTCGATCACCGTGCATGAAGAACCCGCCGCCCGTATTCGCCATGTGCGCGACATGGCCGCCGCGCTGGTCGCCGCGGGCATCGATCCCAATCGCAGCGTCCTCTTCAACCAGGCGCGCGTCCCTGCCCATGCGGAGCTGTGCTGGCTGCTCAACGGCACGGCGCGGATCGGCTGGCTCAATCGCATGACCCAGTTCAAGGACAAGGCCGGCAAGAATCGCGAAAGCGCCTCCGTCGGCCTCTATGTCTATCCGGTGCTGATGGCGGCCGACGTGCTGCTCTATCAGGCGACGCACGTGCCCGTGGGCGAGGACCAGAAGCAGCATCTGGAACTGACCCGCGACCTCGCCACCAAGTTCAACGCCGATTTCGGCGTGGAGCTGTTCACCCTGCCCGATCCGATCATCCCCAAGGAATCGGCGCGCATCATGTCGTTGCGCGACGGCACGGCGAAAATGTCCAAGTCCGACCCCTCCGACATGAGCCGCATCAACCTGACCGACGATGACGATGCGATCATGCAGAAGGTGAAGAAGGCCAAGACCGATCCCGAACCGCTGCCCGAAAGCGCCGAGGGACTGGCCGGACGACCGGAGGCGAACAATCTGATCGGCATCTATGCGACCTTGGCGGGCACCACCGCCGACGCTGTCTGCGCCGAGTTTGCGGGCAAGGGCTTTGGCGCGTTCAAACCGGCGCTGGGCGAGTTGCTGGTGGAAACGCTCCGCCCGATCCGCATGCGGTTCATGGACCTGCGCAGCGACGACACAGCGCTGGACGCCATTCTGGAAAAGGGCGCGGCGAAGGCGTCCGCCGCCGCCGAGCCGACCCTGCGCGCCGCCTATCGGGCCATGGGACTGATGCGCTAATGTCACAGGGGCCGCCAAAGAGGCGGCCCCCTTCCCGTTCGCGACGGAACGATCCTGTCCGCGCCGTCCTATGGGGTGACAGGACATGGTTTGCGCCCGTTCGCCCGTTTCACGCGTTCAAACGATGTTCAGTTGCGTTTTGCTATGGCAGGGCGCAAGATGTTTCGCAGGCGTATTGCCTGATACAGGACGCAGAAAAATGATCCGTTTCAACAAGATCGGCCTGATCGCGGCGCCCGCTCTGGCGCTGGTGGCGTTGTCGGGCTGCGCAACTTCCTTCAAGGCGGACGTCGCCCGCTTTCAGCAGCTTCCGGCACCCGCCGGGCAGAGCTTCACCGTCGTCGCGGACGATCCGCGTCTCGCCGGCGGTCTTGAATTTTCCCACTATGCCAATCTGGTCGGCCAGCGCCTGACCCAGACAGGCTATGTCGCGGCCGGCGACCCGGCGCGCGCCGATCTGGTGGTGCGTGTCGCCTACAGCGTCGACAATGGACGGGAGAAGGTGCGCTCGACCGGCTTCGGCGCGCCCGACCCCTTCTTCTATGGCGGCTGGGGCTGGCGCGGACGCTGGGGCCGTCCCTGGGGCTATGGTTTCTACGATCCGTGGCTGTTCGGTCCGGGCGGCTATAACGACATCAGCAGCTATACCGTCTACACCAGCGACCTCAGCATGAAGATCGACCGCGCCGCCGACCATCGCCGCCTGTTCGAGGGCAAGGCCCAGGCCCAGTCGCTGTCAAACAAGCTGACCTATCTGGTGCCGAACCTGATCGACGCGATGTTCACCGGCTTCCCGGGCCAGAATGGCGAGAATGTGAAAATCACGCTGCCGCCCGAGAAAAAGGGCTGAACGGCGTTCCATAAGGGCGGCTCCCAGCCATGCCCCTTTTGCCCGGCGGTCGATGATCGCCGGGCTTTCTTTTGCGCTCCCGCCATCGGTCAGGGAATGCGGTGCGCCGTCCGGATCGTCACCGGCTGTTGCAGCATCTGCCCCTTCATCACGCCCTCGCCCGCGGTCGGCGACTTGGGCGCCGCCAGGACCGCCTTCACGACGTCCATGCCCTCCACCACATGGGCGAAGACGGCAAAGCCCTGATTGTCGCCCGCAGCTTGCGGATGGGCATCCATGCCGGGCATCTTGCCCAGCACGATGAAGAAATCCCCGGTCGCGCTGCCGGGCGCATAGCGGGCCATGGAAAGCGCGCCGTCATCATGGGTCAGGCCGGTCCGGGTCGTCGGTTCATGCACGATGGGCGGCAGGACGCGCTTGGGATCATTCTGCGTTCCGCCTTGCACGAAGCCATAATCCGGCGTGCCGACGCCGCGATAGAATGAGGTGCCGTCCAGCCGCTTCTGATCGACATAGCGCAGAAAATTGGCGGCGGTGACAGGCGCCTGACCGACATGCACCGCGATGACGATTCGCCCCGCATCCGTCTCCAGCGCCACCCTCGCATCGGCGGGCGGCGGCGCGGCTGGTTCCTGCGCGACGGCGGGGGAGACGAAAAACAATGCGGCGAGGAAAAGGGCAAACTGTCGGATCATGGCGCGAAGCCTAATCCAAAGCCGCCTGTCTGTCAGCCTTCCAGCAGACGCTGGAGCGCACGAATGTCAGCGTCGATATCCGGATTATTCTGCCGCAGTTCCTCGATCGTGCGGACCGCGTGAATGACCGTGCTGTGATCGCGCCCGCCGAAAATGCGGCCGATTTCGGGCAACGACCGCGGCGTCATCTTCTTGGCGAGATACATGGCCACCTGCCGGGGCCGCGCCACGGCGCGGGCACGGCGCTTCGACCGCATCTCCGCCGCGTCGATCTTGTAATGGGCAGCGCAGACCTTCTGGATCTCATCGACGGTGATCCGGCGGGCATTGGCGCGCACCGCGTCGGCCAGCATGGACTGGGCGAATTCCAGGTCGATCGAGCGGCCGGTCAGCTGGCCATAGGCGATCAGCTTGTTGAAGGCCCCTTCCAGTTCACGAACGTTCGAGCGAATCGAGCGGGCGAGGAAATCCACCACGGCATCGGGAACCGGCGGATCGCCGGCAATGGCGCGCTTGGCTTCCAGGATGGCGAGGCGCAAATCGAGGCCCGCCGGACGGATGTCCGCGACCAGCCCGCCCGCCAGACGCGAGAGAATCCGCGCATCGATGGCGTCGAGCATCTGCGGCGCCCGATCGGCGGTGACGACGATGCGGGCACCCGAATCGATCAGGTCGTTGATGGTGTGCAGAAACTCTTCCTGCGTGGACCCCTTGCCGGCGATGAACTGAATGTCGTCGATCAGCAGCAGGCGCGCCGCGCGCAGTCGGGCCTTGAACATCATGGTTTCGTTCGCGCGCATGGCGTTCACGAATTCCATCATGAAGCGTTCGGCCGACATATAGAGCACCGGCGCGGACGGAGAATGGGCGGAAAACGACTGGGCGATGGCATGCAGCAGGTGCGTCTTGCCCTGTCCGGTGCCGCCATGGATGAAGAGCGGGCTGAAGCGCGGCTGGGCTTCGCCCGCCATGGCCTGCGCCGCCGAAAAGGCGAGATGGTTGGTATCGCCGGTCACGAATTCATCGAAGCCGTGGCGCGGCTGGAAATTCGAGGCCGGTTGCGGCGCGGCGCCGGCTTCTGCCACCGAAGCGGCAGGCGCGGCCGACAGTTCCAGGATGCGCGGGCCGACCGCATTGGGCGCGCGTCGGAGGCGGACCTCCCGCACGCCTGCCTCGGCGCAACGCCAGGCCATGCGCAGCCGGTCGCCGAACTGCCCCGATACGAAATTGGCGGTGAAATCGGACGCGAACAGCAGGTCGAGGGTTTGCGACTCCGGGCAATAATCGCCCAGTTGCGCGGCCTTCAGCCACTGATCGAACATCCGCGCGCCGATGTCCCGGCGCAGGCCGGCGCGAATGGTCGCCCAGGCAGTCTCCAGGCGCGCATATTGCTGCGTGTCGAGACCGCTCAAACCACCTATCACTGCCGTAATATCCTTCATAAAACAGTCGACCCCCATCAACTGCACCCCCAAGACAGGGGCAAATGAGAGACGCGGAAGACCGATCGGAAAAGCATGCGCCTTCCCGCGTTTCCTGCGTCAAAAACCTACAGATGGTCGCCGGAAATTCGATTCGAGTGGCGACCGGAGGAGCAAAATAGACAGGCCTTCCTCGCCGGATCAAGGGCTTGGCCGGTCAAAAATGTGAAATAAAGCCGTTGACTCGGCAAACCCGCGGAAAACGAAGCTTTGGAATATTATCGTTATTTTTCAATATGTTATTGAATCTTCTTTTTTGCCGGACCGCTCGAATCGCGCGAGAATCGCCGGGAATCCGCAGGTCCCCGAAAATGACCGTTCCATGAACGAAACATGAAAAGCCCGCCCCGCGCAATGGCGGGGCGGGCGAATATTCGAGCTGACGATGAAAGGGCTGGGGCTTAGCCCAGCGCGCCGACGCGCTTCGTCAGACGGCCGAACTTGCGGGCCGCGGTGTTCTTGTGCAGCACGCCACGGGCAACGCCGCGGGCGAGTTCTGGCTGGACCGCCTGAAGCGCCGTGGTCGCAACGGCCTTGTCGCCAGCGGCGAGAGCGGCTTCGACCTTCTTCACCAGGGTGCGGATCCGGCTGATGCGGGCGCCGTTGATTTCGGCGCGACGGGCGTTGCGGCGGATGCGCTTCTTGGCTTGCGGCGTATTGGCCATTTACTGTCCTCGGTTCTCGTCAAATCTCGTGGAAAGGGCCTGTCGGAATCGCCAACCGGCCCTGTGAAGGTGCGCCCCTTACAGGGGATCACAGAAGGCGTCAACTGCTGAGCGCCCCGCTATTTCTGGCATTTCGGGCAGAAAAAGGTCGATCTGCCGCTATCCACGCGCCGCCGGATGAGTGTGCCGCAAGGGCATGGCTCCCCTTCCCGGCCATAGACTCGCCATTGCTTGGAGAAATAGCCGAGTTCGCCGTCGGGCCGGGCATAGTCGCGCAAGGTCGACCCACCCGCGGCGATGGCGGCGGTCAAAACCTCGCGAATCGCCTCGACCAGCAGGATGAGTCGCGCACGGCTGATCCTGCCCGCCTCTCGCGTCGGGGCGATGCCCGCCATGTTCAGCGCTTCGCAGACATAGATATTGCCGAGGCCAGCGACGATGCGCTGGTCAAGCAGCGCCGCCTTGATCGGGGCCGCCTTGCCCTGGAGCCTGGTCGCCAGAGCGGCGGCGGTGAAGTCGGGACCCAGGGGCTCCGGCCCCATGCGGGTGAAGGGGCTGTAGCTTTCCCACGCCGCGCTGCGGACAAGGTCGAGCGAACCGAAGCGGCGGGGATCGTTCAGGGCAAGCAGCCGCCCTGCCCCTGTCTCGATCAGCAGATGGTCGTGCGCGCCGATCTCCGTGGGATCGATTCGCCAGCGGCCGGACATGCCCAGGTGGAAGATCAGCGTGTCGCCCCGGTCGGTGTCGATCAGGCCATATTTGGCGCGGCGGGACAGGGCGGTGACGGTGGCGCCGGTCAGGCGCTGGCGCAGATCGACCGGGATCGGGAAGCGCAGGTCGGCGCGGCGCGCCTCGACCCGGGTAAGGACGGCGCCCTCCAGGACGGAGCGGAGGCCGGCGACGGTGGTTTCGACTTCGGGGAGTTCGGGCATGACGCCTATGTAATCACGCGCCGGCCTAAAGAAACAGGCAGCTTCCCACAGGGGCGCGGGACAGGTTTTTCCGCCGCGATTTCCGAGCCGGGAAATATTTCCATTTCCCTTGGAATCGCTCTAGGAGGCTCGACCATGAGTGAAACCGCTTCCTTTGGCTATCGCGATGTCGAAGCCGCCGAAAAGCAGGGGATGGTCCGTGCCGTCTTCTCCAACGTGGCGTCCAAATATGATCTGATGAACGACGCCATGTCGGCGGGCGCGCATCGCCTGTGGAAGGACCAGTTCGTGAACCGCGTGAAACCGCGCCGGGACGAGCAGATCCTCGACATGGCGGGCGGCACCGGCGACATCGCTTTCCGCATGCACAAGCATGGCGCGCAGGTCACAGTGTCGGACATCAACCCCGAAATGCTGGCCGTCGGCGTCGAGCGGGCGCAGAAAAAGGGGCTGGAGGGCCTGATCTGGTCGGAGCAGAATGCCGAGGAGTTGACCTTCGGCGACCGGGCGTTCGACGCCTATACGATCGCCTTCGGCATCCGCAACGTGACCCATATCGACAAGGCGCTGCGCGAGGCGCATCGCGTGCTGAAGTTCGGCGGGCGGTTTTTCTGCTTGGAATTTTCGACCACGACCTGGCCGGGCTTTTCGGATGTCTATGATGTCTATTCGCATCGGCTGGTGCCCAAGCTGGGCAAGCTGCTGGCCGATGACGAGGAGAGTTATCGTTACCTGATCGAATCGATCCGTCGCTTTCCGCCCATGCCGGAATTCGAACGCATGATCCGCGAGGCCGGGTTCGTGCAGACCAAGGTCGAGCCGATTCTCGGCGGGCTGGTCGCGATTCACTCGGGCTGGAAGATCTGACGCCCCGTGCCTTCGCATCTGACGCATATCTGGCGACTGCTGAAATGGGGCCGCACCTTGGCGCGCCATGGCGCCCTGACGGGAATTGAGCGCGATCCGCTGACGCCGACGCCCGTGCGGCGGCTGGTCAAGGTCGCGCGGTTCGGAGCGCGCGTGCCCCAGCAGCCGCGCTATGCCGACGCCTTTCAATCCATCGGTCCCGCCGCGATCAAGCTGGGGCAGACGCTGGCGACGCGGCCCGATCTGGTGGGCGAGGATGCCGCGAACGACCTGCTGCGCTTGCAGGACGCCCTGCCCCCGGTGCCTTTCGCGACGGTCCGGGGTCAGATCGAGCAGAGTTTCGGGCGGCCGCTGGACGCGCTCTACAGCCGCTTCGATGAGGAGCCGGTGGGCGCGGCCTCCATCGCGCAGGTCCACCGGGCGGTGACGACCGATGGGCGCGACGTGGCGGTGAAGGTCATCCGCCCCGGCGTCATCGACCAGTTCAACCGCGACATCCAGACCTATGAATGGGCCGCCGCCCATGTCGAGATGCTGGGCGGGGAACTGGCACGGCTACGGCCCCGGCTGGTCATCGCAAACATGAAGCGGTGGACGGCGCGGGAACTGGACCTGCGGCGCGAGGCGGCGTCGGCCTCCGAACTGGGCGAGGCGATGGAGGCGATGCCGGGCTATTGTGTGCCCACCATCGACTGGGACCGCACGACCGGCAAGGTCATGACGATGGAGTGGATCGACGGGATCAAGATCTCCGACCGGGACGCGCTGATCGCGGCGGGTCATGACGTCAAGGAGATCGCGGCGCGGCTGGTCAACGCCTTCCTGCGGCAGGCGATTGCCGAGGGTTTCTTCCATGCCGACATGCATCAGGGCAATCTGTTCGTGCGCGACAATGGCGATATCGTCGCCATCGACTTCGGCATCATGGGGCGGATCGACCGGCGGGCGCGCATGTGGCTGGCGGAGATTCTCTACGGCCTGATCACCGGCAACTACAAGCGCGTGGCCGAAATCCACTTCGAGGCGCAATATGTGCCGGGCCATCATAATGTCGAGGAGTTCGCCACCGCCCTGCGGGCCGTGGGCGAGCCGATGCGCGGCAAGCCCGTGCGCGAACTGTCGGTCGGCGGGATGCTGGACGGGCTGTTCGCGATCACGCGCGATTTCGACATGCAGACCCAGCCGCATCTGCTGCTGTTGCAAAAGACCATGGTGATGGTGGAGGGCGTCGCGACCTCGCTCGACCCCGACATCAACCTGTGGGAGACGAGCGGGCCTTATGTGAAGGAATGGCTCCGCTCCGAACTCGGGCCGGAGGCGAAGGCGGCCGATGCGCTGATCGAACATTGGCGGATCGTGCAGCGGCTGCCGGGTCTGGTGAAGCGGATCGAGGAAGCCTTCCCCGAAAAGGGCGGCGCGCCGCCGCCGCCGCCGCTGGCCGAGGTGAAGCTGATCCGGGTCGGGACCGGATGGCGCTATGTGGCGGTGGCGGTGCTGGCCGGACTGGTCGGCGCAGGCGCGATGGCGGCGGTGACGAACTTTCTTTAGCGCCCGATGGACGATATTTTCTTCTGAGGAACGGACCGGATAATGAAGACCAAGCACAGCCTGGAAGCCAGTGACGTCAAGGCCATATTGGCCGCAGCCGAAGCGGAGGCGGTGGCCAATGGCTGGGCCGTGACCATCGCGGTCGTCGATGACGGCGCGCATCTGCTGGGGCTGCTGCGGCTGGACGGCGCTGCGGCCAGCACCGCGCAAATGGCGCCGGCCAAGGCGGTGACATCGATCTTGGGGCGCCGGGAATCGAAGGTCTATGAGGATCTGGTGCTCAACGGCCGGATCACCATGCTGTCCGCGCCGGGGATGCAGGCCATGCTGGAAGGTGGCGTACCCATCGTGGTCGACGGGGATTTCGTCGGCGCGGTCGGCGTATCCGGCGTCAAGTCGGAGCAGGATGTCCAGATCGCACAGGCGGGCATTGCGGCCCTGGCGCTCTGATGCGATCGTCCAGCCCGCCGGGCGGGCTGGACAAGCCTGCGTCGCTTGACCAAATGATGGGACTGTCATGACCAAGCGTGTTCTTCTCATCATTTCGGGCGGCATCGCTGCCTATAAGTCGCTGGAGCTGGTGCGGCTGTTGCGCAAGCGAGGGGTCGCCGTGCGGGCGGTACTGACGCAGAGCGCCGAGAAATTCGTGACGCCGCTGTCGCTGGGCGTGCTGACCGAGGACCATGTCTTCGGGCAATTGTTCGACCTCAAGGAAGAGCGCGAGATCGGGCATATCCAGCTGAGCCGTCAGGCCGATCTGGTGGTGGTGGCGCCCGCGACGGCCAATATCCTGGCCAAGATGGCGAACGGCATCGCCGACGATCTGGCGACCACCCTGCTGCTGGCGACGGACAAGCCGGTTCTGGCGGTGCCCGCGATGAATGTGCGCATGTGGCATCATGCCGCGACCCGGCGGAACATCGCGCAATTGCAGGCCGACGGCGTGCATGTGATGGAACCGGACAGCGGCGAGATGGCCTGCGGCGAGTTCGGCAAGGGTCGGATGCCCGAGCCGGAGGCCATCGCGGCGGAGGTGGCGCGGCTGCTGGCCCTGCCCCTTGCCGCCGATCCGCTGGCGGGACAGCCGGATTTCGAGGGGCCGGATGCGCCGCTCGCCGGGCGGCATGTGCTGGTGACGGCGGGGCCGACGCATGAACCGATCGATCCGGTGCGCTATATCGCCAACCGATCCTCCGGAAAGCAGGGTTTCGCCATCGCGGCGGCGGCGGCGCGGGCGGGCGCGCGGGTGACGCTGGTGGCAGGGCCGGTGCATCTGCCGACGCCTGCGGGCGTGCGCCGCATCGATGTCGAGACAGCGCGCGAGATGCTGGCGGCGGTGGAAGCGGCGCTGCCCGCCGATGCGGCGATCATGGTGGCCGCGGTGGCCGACTGGCGCACGGCGGATGCGGCGGATCAGAAGCTCAAAAAGGACGGATCGGGCAAGCCGGCGCCGCTCGCGCTGGTCGAGAATCCCGACATATTGGCGAAGCTGGGAAAACATGCGAAGCGCCCGGCCCTGCTGGTCGGCTTTGCCGCCGAGACGCAGAAGATCGCGGAACATGCGCAGGCCAAGCTGACGCGCAAGGGGGCGGATTGGATCGTCGCCAATGACGTGTCGGGCGACGTGATGGGCGGCGACACCAACAGCGTGCATATCGTGTCCGGCGACGGGATCGAGAGTTGGGACAATCTGCCCAAGGATGCCGTTGCCACGCGATTGATGCAGAAGGTCGCCGACACGCTTTCCGCACGCCTCGATTGACATCGCGCAAGGCCCGCCGGCATTTATTTTCACCGCCTCACGCAAATAGATGAAGGCCGGCCGAAAGATCGTCTCTATAATCGAGCCAGCGATAAAAAGGCCGGTGAGAGGATAAGAGATGGGCAGCATGAGCAGCTATGACATGGTGATCCGCGGCGGGATGGTCGTCGACGGGTCCGGCGGTGAGCCCTATGCGGCCGATGTGGGCATCAACGGCTCGATCATCGCGGCGGTCGGCCCCGATCTGCCTGCGGGCAAGCAGGAAATCGACGCTCGCGGCCTGCTGGTCATGCCCGGCTTCGTCGATGTCCACACCCATTATGACGGGCATGTGACCTGGGAAAACCGGCTGCGGCCGTCCTCTTCCCACGGTATCACGACGGTCATCACCGGCAATTGCGGCGTCGGCTTCGCCCCCTGCCGACGCGAGCAGCGCGACGGGTTGCTGCGCCTGATGGAAGGGGTGGAGGACATTCCGTTCCCGGTGCTGGCGACGGGCCTGCCCTGGACCTGGGAGACCTTTCCCGAATATCTCGATTTCATCGCGGGCCGGTCCTACGACATGGACGTTGCCTGTTTCGTCCCGCATGCGGCGCTGCGCGTCTATGTCATGGGCGAGCGCGGCGCCGACCGGGAGGAAGCGAGCGCGCAGGACATCCGGGAGATGCGCGGATTGCTGGAGGAAGCGCTGGACGCCGGGGCGATAGGGATCGGCACCTCGCGGACGCTGATGCACCGGTCCTCCGACGGCAAGGCCATTCCCACGCTGGACGCCAGCGAGGCCGAGATGTTCGGGCTGGCCGAGGTTTTGCGGGACAGCGACAAGGGCGTCTTCCAGATCGTCGAGGATATTCATCTGCCGGGCGGCAGCCTCGACCGGATCCGCGATATTGCCGAACGCGCGCAGCGTCCCGTGACCTTCACCATCGGCAGCTCCAATGACGGGGAGGATCGCTGGCGGAGCATATTGGGCCAGCTGGAGGCCATCAACGATGCCGGCATTTCGGTGACGGCGCAGATGCTGCCGCGCGGCGTCGGCATGATGCTCGGCCATGAGCTGACGCTCAATCCCTTCTATTCGACGCCAACCTACCAGCGGCTTGCAAAATTGCCCCTGGCGGAACGGGTGGCGGAGCTTCGCAAGCCGGAAGTGCGCGCCATCCTCCTGAGCGAGGCGCCCGATCCCAACGCCCCGTCCATGGTCGGCCGCGCGGTTCGGGAGTTCGAGACGATGTTCGAACTGGGCAATCCGCCCAATTACGAACAGCCGCCCGAGGCCAGCATCGCCGCCCGCGCCCGCAGCGCCGGGCTGACGCCGGAAGAGGTCGCCTATGACATCATGCTGCGTGAGGACGGCAAGGGTCAGCTTTACCTTGCCATGGCCAATTACCCCCACGGCAACCTCAATGCGGTTGGCGAAATCCTGCGCCATCGCGATGTCGTGCCCGGCCTTGGCGACGGCGGCGCGCATTGCGGCACGATCTGCGACGGCAGCTATTCGACCTTCATGCTCATGCATTGGGGGCGCGACCGGAAGGAAGGCCGCATGCCCGTGCAGGAGATCGCGCATCGGCTGGCCCGCCGCACCGCGCTGCTGGTCGGCCTGGAGGACCGCGGCCTGATCGCACCGGGTTTCAAGGCTGACATCAATGTGATCGATTTCGACCGCCTCGCCCTGCATGCGCCGGAGCTGACCTACGACCTGCCGGCGGACAGGCCGCGACTGGTGCAGCGGGCGGAAGGCTATCGCGCGACGATCGTCAGCGGCGAGCTTGTCTATCGCGACGGCGAGCCGACCGGCAGCCTGCCCGGCCGGCTGGTGCGCGGCGCCCGCCAGCCGCAAGTCCAGGAGAGCAGGGAATTGTCGGACGCCTGACCGGAGCCTTTACCCTCCGTCCGCCTGCGCCAGAAAGGCGGCGCGGATGGAGGCAGCCGTGTCCTGGACATGGCTTGGCTCCGGTCGCTCGTCCCCGAGCGCAAATTGCAGGGCGAAGGGATCGCCGGGCGCACCGCCGACGCTCCCCTGCGCCTGTCCCTGCGACAGGGAGGCTTGCGATCCGATCAGCCGCATGGCGCTGTGGAAGGTGACGACCCGCTGGAAGTCGATCTTCCACTCGCCGCCGCGTTCGCTGAACAGATCGAGATACCAGCCATGGGTCGCCACCTCGATCACGCCGGACAGGCCGCCTTCGTCCAGATCGACATGAACCAGCGCCGTGTGCGGGGTTTCAGCATAGGCGACGGCTCCCTCGATGCGGACGGCGCTTTCGGAAAGCATGTGGTGCGACCGGAATGTCTGGCGCGCCCGCCATTCCGCGAAGCCATGGGCCGGGCCGTTGAAGATATGGTGCAGTTCATAGGCGTCTTCGTGATAGCAGCTCTTCAGCAGGGCCGCGTCGCGATGATCGACGCCCTGCACATAGCGCGCCATGACCGCGCGGATCTGCGACCGGATGTGGATTGCGCGAAGGTCCGACTCGGTCATTTCCCTTTCCCCCCTTTAGGCAATGCGGGGGACTGGCCCCGGACAGCAGGATATTCGCCCGCATGGGATATGCAACCTGCCGACCACCCGTTAATAGCAAGGTGCAGTGAGGCGGACGCATCGGCACCTTGGAAACGCCCGATACTGCGATCATTTTCATCAAGAGGCCCCTTTTGAGCAATCCGCAATTCGAACTGAAGATCCTGGACCCCCGCATTCACGAATGGGGGCTGCCCACTTTCCAGACCGACATGGCGGCCGGCATCGACATGTTCGCTTGTCTGGATGAGCCCCTCCTCCTCCAGCCGCAGGCCGACGCGGTCCTGATCCCGACTGGCGTGGCCATCCTGATGAACGATCCCCATGTCGTTGCCTTCCTGCTGGCAAGATCGGGCCTGGGGCACAAGAAAGGCGTCATCCTGGGTCAATCGGTCGGCACGATCGACGCCGACTATGCCAACCAGATCTTCATCAGCACCTGGCTGCGCACGCCTCCCGGAAGCGAGCCGGTGGTCATCCATCCGGGCGACCGGGTGGCGCAGCTCGTCTTCCTGCCGATCCTGCGGCCCAGCTTCAATGTGGTGGACGATTTCTCGACCACGACGAGCCGGGGTCTGGGCGGTTTCGGATCGACCGGAGTGACCTCCTCATGACGCTGACCGACGAGCAGCTGGAGCGCTATGCCCGCCATATCGTCCTCAAGGAGATTGGCGGCGCGGGGCAGGCCCGGCTGCTGTCGGCGGATGTGGCGGTGATCGGCGCGGGCGGCATCGGCAGCCCGGCGATCCTCTATCTGGCAGCCGCTGGTGTACGGACGATCCGGGTGATCGACGACGATGCGGTCGCCCTCTCCAATTTGCAGCGGCAGGTGTTGTTCGGGACCGAAGATGTCGGGTCGTCCAAGGCGGAAGGCGCGATGGCGGCGGTAGGGCGGCTCAATCCCGATGTGAAGCTGATCCCCATCAATGCCCGGATCGACGCCGACAATGCCGCGCTGATGCTGCGCGACGCCGATGCGGTGCTGGATGGCTGCGACAGTTTCGCGACCCGGCTGGCGGTGGCGGATTGCACGCAGCAGTTGCGGATTCCGCTGGTGTCTGCGGCCGTCGGCCCGTTTGAGGGGCAATTGGCCACCTATCGGGGGTGGGAGGCGGATAAGCCCTGCTATCGCTGCCTGGTCGGATCGCCGGAGGATGCGCCGGAGCGCAATTGTGCCGAAACGGGCGTGATCGGGGCATTGACCGGTGTGATGGGCAGTCTGGCCGCGCTGGAGGTGATCCGGACGCTGGTGCCCTTTGGCGAGGATATGGCGGGACGTCTGCTGCTGGCCGATCTGTTGTCGATGCGGTTCCGCACCGTGACGATGCCCAAGGACCCGGCCTGCCCCACCTGCTCCGTGGCACTATGCGCGCATTGAGGATCGTCGTCGCGACGGCCGATGCGGAGCGGTTGCGCGGGGTGCTGGCGATGGCGGCGGCGCAAGCGGCGCTGGGCGGCGCGGCGGCGGTTTTCCTGCAATTGGATGCAGCGGGATTGCTGCGGGCGCCGATGGGGGCGCCATGCGATGACGCGCATCGGGCGGCGGGCCTGCCCTCGTTGGCGATGCTGATCGAGGAAGCGCTGGGATTGGGCGTGGAATTGACGGTTTGCCAGAGTGGCATGGCACTGTGCGGGCTGGCGGCCGAGGATCTACCCCTGGGTGTTGAGACCGGCGGGCCGATCGGGTTTTTGCAGGCGACAGGCGATCAGGCGCGGCTGATCTTCGCCTGACAGCCTTCATGGCGAGTGGGGTGCGCTGGCAAGAGGGCTTCTATTGACAGGGCGGGAGGCCCATTTAAGGGGAAGTCGCGACTTTTCGGCCGTGCAATCTGCCATTTCAACAGAAAGACCATCCGTGTCCGCCATGCTCAAGATCACCCTGCCCGATGGTTCCGTGCGTGAAGTCGCGCCCGGCACGACCCCGGCGGACATTGCGGCGGCAATCGGGCCGGGTCTGGCCAAGGCCGCCATCGCCGCGCGAGTCGATGGCGAACTGCGCGATATCATGCGGCCGCTGGAGCAGGATTCGCAGCTGGCACTGGTGACGGCCAAGGATGAGGCCGACGCGCTGGAACTGGCGCGGCATGACTTTGCGCATATCCTGGCGGAGGCGGTGCAGGCGCTGTTTCCCGGCACGCAGATCACCTTCGGGCCGTCGACCGACGATGGCTTTTATTATGACTTCGCGCCCCCAGTCATCGAAGGAAAGCATCGCCCGTTCACCGAAGAGGACCTGCCCGTCATCGAGGCGAAGATGCGGGAGATCATCGCCGCCAACAAGCCGCTCAAGCGCGAAGTGTGGAAGCGCGAGGATCTGATCGCGCGCTGGCAGGCCGAGGGCGAGACGTTCAAGGCCGAATGGGCCGCCGAACTGCCCGAGGGCGAGGAACTGACAGTCTATTGGTCGGGTAATGAGTGGCTCGACATGTGCCGGGGGCCGCATCTGGCCTCGACCGGCAAGCTCGATCCCGCCGCGTTCAAGCTGACGCGCGTGTCGGGTGCCTATTGGCGCGGCGATCAGAAGAATGCGATGCTCAGCCGCATCTACGGCACCGGCTGGCTCAACAAGAAGCAGCTCGACGCGCATCTGACGCGGCTGGAGGAAGCGGGCAAGCGCGACCATCGCAAGCTGGGCGCGGAAATGGACCTGTTCCACCTCCAGCAGGAGGCCCATGGATCGGTCTTCTGGCACCCCAAGGGCTATATCATCTGGCGCGAACTGGAAGCCTATATGCGCCGCGCCATCGACGATGCCGGCTATCGCGAGGTCAAGACGCCGCAGGTGATGGACGCGCGCCAGTGGGAGCAGTCGGGCCATTGGGGCAAATATCGCGAGAATATGTTCGTCATCCCCGACGAAGTGCCGAACGTCGCCGACGAAGGCCCGCTGGTGTCGGACGATGCCGACTGGATGGCGCTGAAGCCAATGAACTGCCCGGCGCACATCCTGATCTTCAAGCAGGGGATCAAGAGCTATCGCGACCTGCCGCTGCGTTTCTATGAAAATGGCTGCTGCCATCGCAATGAACCGCATGGCGCGCTGCACGGGCTGATGCGGGTGCGCCAGTTCACGCAGGACGACGCGCACATCTTCTGCCGCGAGGACCAGATCGTCGAGGAAGTGCGGGCCTTCTGCGCGCTCGCCGACCGAATCTACAAGGATTTCGGCTTCACCTATTCGATCAAGCTGGCGCTGCGCCCTGAGAAGCGCTTCGGCAGCGATGAGATGTGGGACAAGGCCGAGGAGGAACTGCGCAATGCCGTCGCGGCGGCAGGGCTGAACACGCCGGAATATGGCTGGGAGGAACTGCCGGGCGAAGGCGCCTTCTATGCGCCCAAGCTGGAATGGCATCTGACAGACGCCATCG
This sequence comes from Sphingobium estronivorans, assembly GCF_008692605.1. Classification (GTDB taxonomy): domain Bacteria; phylum Pseudomonadota; class Alphaproteobacteria; order Sphingomonadales; family Sphingomonadaceae; genus Sphingobium; species Sphingobium estronivorans. The sequence goes on along the minus strand of NZ_LFCT01000012.1, from coordinate 56,596 downwards.
GGCGGACCTGGCAGGTGGGCACGATCCAGTCGGACCGCGTGCTGCCGGAGCGACTCGACGCCTCCTATGTTGCTGAGGATGGCGAGCGGCACCGGCCGGTGATGCTGCATCGCGCGATTTTCGGTTCCTACGAGCGATTCATCGGCATCCTCATCGAGCATTATGCGGGCAAATTCCCGCTCTGGCTGGCGCCGGTTCAGGCGGTGGTGGCAACCATCGTGTCGGACGCGGACGGCTATGCGCAGACGGTCGTGGAGAAGCTGCGGGCGGCCGGAATCCGGGCGGAAACCGACGTCCGCAACGAGAAGATCAACTATAAGGTGCGCGAGCATTCGCTCGCAAAAGTGCCGAATTTGCTGGTCGTCGGGCGTCGTGAGGCCGATGAGGGCACGGTGGCGCTGCGTGAACTGGGCAAGGAAGGGCAGAGCGTCCTTTCGGTCGAAGATGTGATCGCCCGTCTTGCAAAAGAGGCCCTCGCGCCCGATATGCAGTGAGGCAGCAATGCCACATGGGGTTGGTGAATCCGCAACTGCGGACTTGCCGCCCCTTTCGGCTTTGCGCTAAAGCGCCGCCAGAGTCGTTGTTTAAACTACCGTAGGAGAAGCTACTATACGTCCCCCAATGATGCGCCGTCCAATGGCGCCGCCGCCTAAGTCCGGTCCCCGTTACAATGAGTTCATCACCGTGCCCAAGGTACGCGTGATCGACGACGAAGGCGAAAATCTGGGCGTGATGTATACGCAGGAGGCGATTGAGCGCGCCTATGAGATCGGGCTGGACCTGGTCGAAGTGTCGCCCACCGCCGATCCGCCAGTCTGCAAGTTCCTGGACATCGGCAAGTTCAAGTACGAAGCCCAGAAAAAGGCGAATATCGCCCGCAAGACCCAGAAGACGCAGGAACTCAAAGAGATCAAGATGCGTCCGAACATCGACGATCATGACTATGATACGAAGATGAAGAAGGTCCATGATTTCATCGGCGATGGCGACAAGGTGAAGATCACCCTGCGCTTCCGTGGCCGCGAATTGTCGCACCAGCAGCTTGGCATGCAGCTTTTGCAGCGCGTGGCGGAGAATGTGGGCGAGATCGCCAAGGTCGAAGCCTATCCGCGCATGGAAGGCCGCCAGATGCTGATGGTGCTCGCGCCGAAATAACGGCCCTAGATTTTTTCAGGATCGGCGCAACGGGCGGAGTCTGGCGACAGGCTCCGCCCGTTGCCGTTTGGGTTACGGGTTACGACCATTTGCGCACGTCAAACGCTTGTGTATTCAGTCCCGAATGCAGTCGATCAAAAGCATATTCGAACTAGCCTTTTGGCAGCGAATTTTTTCGCGCACGCCGCTGGGGTTGCGGGCAGTACTCGTCGTATGGCTGATCGTATCCTTCGCCTTCTATGTCGGAGGCCCTTCATCTACCGTGAACCTACCGCCGTATTTGGCCTTTCTAGCCATACTGCCCTCGGCAGCAATCGCGCTCTGGCTCTCGCTGTTCATCATCTGGCGGGGCATGGGAACTTTAATCTTTACATTAAAGTCGATCAGCCAGCGCCACCAGCCTGAAACATCGTCAACCTCGCTTGGGTTCGCTTCATCAGTGGGTGGATGGGGTGCATTAAACATCTATTTGGTTGTCTATGCCCCGCTGTCTTTTTGGCTGGCGCACATGACGCGAGCTTATACCTTGAGCGTGGCGCTTTCCTGCGTTCTGTCGGGTTGCTTCATTTATGTATTAATCAAGCGCCGACCGCTTCGCAGCGATGTTAAAATCCTGCTCTATGGCGGGCTGGCTGCTACCGTCCTTTTCTGTCTTATAATGGCGACTATCGCAGTGCCGCCAGCTTAAAGCAGACTGCCGCAAACCCACCCCTTTTCGTCATCCCAGCGAGGGCTGGGATCTCGGGAGATAGCGCGCGACATGGCCTGAGACCCCAGCCTGCGCTGGGGTGACGATGGGGGGCCTTGGCGTGAGGAGGGGCGGACTTCCGCAAACCAACCCCATCCCTGCCGCTCAAGTCTCGGCGATAACCCTCGCCTCCCGCACCACCAGCACCGGCACTCCATCCCGTACCGGAAAAGCCAGCCCCGCTGCCTCGGAAACCAGTTCGCCCCGTTCCGCATCCCAGCGCAGCGGCGTGCGCGTCACCGGACATGCCAGCTTGGCAAGCAGCGCCGGATCGAGCCCCTGCGTCATTGCATCGTCGCTCCGCCGTCGCGCTCGATCCGGCCGACAATCTGCATCAACTGGATGATCCGGTCGGCTCGCTCGCTCAGATTGTCCGCCTCCAGCAGGGTCTGCTTGGCCGCCGGATCGAACGGCGCGATCTGCGCGATCCCGTTCACCAGCGCCATGTCATCGAGCCGCGACACCGCCGTCCAGTCCACCACATAGCCCAATGCTTCGGCAAAGCGCCGCGATTCCTGCTCCAGCGCCGCCCGCTCGACCGCGGAAAGGATTTCATCCTCCCCGATCGGCTCTACATCCGCCTCGATCTGGCGAAAGGCGGTGGGCACGTCCAGTTCGCGCACCACGCGGAACCGCGCCAGCCCCTTGAGCAGGATGTTATACCGCCCGCCCTCCAGCGCCTCGATATGGGTGATATGGCCCAGACACCCCATATCGAACAGCGGGGGCTTGATGCTTTCTTCACGCGGCTGGATCATGCCGATGCGCCGGTCGCGGGCCATGGCGTCATGGATCATCGCCTGATAGCGCGGTTCGAAAATATGCAGCGGCAATTCCATGCCCGGCAACAGCAGCGCGCCGGTCAAAGGAAAGATCGAGACGCGCGCCATCGCCGCCCCCCGCGATCAGGAAAAGAGAATCTGGGACAGCTTGCGCCGCTGCGCCGCGACCCACGGATCTTCCAGCCCCGTCGCCTCGAACAGTTTCAGCAATTGCGCCCGCGCCGCACCGTCGTTCCACGCCCGGTCGCGCCGCACCAGTTCCAGCAGTTCTTCCGCCGCCCGGTCACGCTCGCCATTGGCCATCAACCCGCCCGCCAGTTCGAAACGCGCGTCATGATCGTCGGGATTGGCGGCCACTTTTGCCTCGATGCCGGAAAGGTCCGATACGGGCTTGGCATCGCGCTTCAGGGCGATGGCCGCACGGGCGCGCTCCACCGCTTGATCCTTCGCCAGCTCGGCGGGCAGCGCCGCGAGCACGGCCTCCGCCTCGTCCAACTGCCCCAGTGCCACCAGCGCCCGCGCCTGCCCCGAAGCCGCTTCGGCATTGTCCGGCACCATTTCGGCAATCTGCTGAAACACGGACAAGGCGCGCTCCGCCTCGCCGCCCGCCAGCACGTCCTCGCCCATGGCGATCAGCGGTGCGATTTCCTGCAACTGCGCCTTCTCATCGGATTCGATGGGAAGCTGAGCAAGAAGCTGGTCGAGATATTGCTTGAGCTGTCCCTCCGTACGCGCCTGACTGAGATCGGCGACCGGCTGGCCCTGGAACACGGCATAGACGGTCGGGATCGACTGGACCCGGAACTGGGCGGCGATGAACTTGTCCTCATCGACGTTGATCTTGACCAGCTTCACGCCCTTGGCCGCATAATCGGCGCAGACCTTCTCGATCACGGGGGCAAGCTGCTTGCAGGGGCCGCACCATTCGGCCCAGAAATCGACGATCACCAGACTGGTGCGCGACGGATCCACCACGTCGCGGCGGAAAGTTTCCACCGATGCCTTGTCGGCCTCGCTCAGTCCAAGGGTCGCCACGTCATAATCTCCTGCTGCCGATGCGGTTGCTGACCGCTTCCATACAGCGCCTTATGTGGGTCGTCACCCCATAGGAACAAGGGAGATAAGCGAGACCTAGAAAGTGTAGCCGACGCCGATCGCGCCGATCCACTGGTTCTTCGAACCGGCTATGGCGACGATGGGCGAATCCGCATAATCGCCCAGAATGCGCGAGTAGCTGCCCGCCGCGAAGATCGCCCAGCCATGGCGCAGGTCGCCCGACAGCGACTTGCCGCCCGCCAGGCTGAAATTGACTTTCTTGAAGCCCGCGCCATTGCCTGCGCGACTATAGACCGGCAGACCCGAGGCGACCGATCCCGCCGCATCGACGTCATAATAATAGCGGCCATATTTCTTGCCGACATAATCGGCCGACACACCCAGCCCGACAAAGGCGGTCTGCGACAGCGGCGTCATATATTCCACGGCCGGCGTGACCACATAGCTGCCATGCGCGCCCGCGACATCCTTGGTCACCGCCACGCGCGCCGACAGATTGTCATAGGCGCTGGTGATGACCCCGGTCTTGCCGATGCCGACGAAGCCGCCGACCTCCACCGCCACGTCGCGCTTGCCCAGCAGCCGGACGGCATCATCCTTGATATTTTTCAGGCTCGACCGGTCGAAGCGGGCCGCCACCACCGGTCCCAGTTCGAAGTCCACGCCCTGGGGATCGGTATTGGGAATGGCGTCGACATACAGCGCCGCTCCGCGCGTCCAGAACGCGAAATCCTTCACCTTGCCGCGAAATTGCGGGACAGGCAGGACGCGATAATCGTCCGACCCTTCGTAGCTTGGCACGGCGGCCACACCCACGCCCACTGTCAAGTTGCTGCGATCTTCCTGCTGCGCGAACGCCGAAGACGCAAGGGAAAGAGCCGTGGCGGCAAGCCCGGCAAACAGATAATGGCGATGACGCATGGCAACCCTGTATGTCGAACAATCTCGAACACCAGAATGTTTCGACAGGGTTACTTGTTCCCGAACAGCGATGTCAGGAGAAATATTGGGCGGTCATGCCGCCGGCCAGGGATCAGGTGCGCGGTCTTGCCTGCCGATAGCTGCCGAGCATCCGCACCCATTTGGTGTGGAACTCCAGTTCCGCCAGCGCCCGGTCGACCGCCGGATCGCCCGGCATTCCCTCTATGTCGCAATAGAATTCGGTCGCGGCAAAGCTGGCGCCCCGCTGATAGCTTTCCAGCTTGGTCATGTTGACGCCGTTGGTCGCAAAGCCGCCCATCGCCTTGTACAGCGCGGCGGGGATATTCTTCACCTCGAACAGGAAAGTGGTCATGACCGGCCCGACGCCCGCAACCGGCACCTTCGGTTCGCGGGCCAGCACCAGGAAGCGCGTCATATTGTCGTCGCTGTCCTCGATATTCTCCGCCACCAGCCGCAGGCCGTACAGTTCCGCCGCCAAATAGGGCGCAATCGCCCCCTCGCCCGCCACCTTCGTCTCCGCCACCAGCGCCGCCGCGCCCGCCGTATCGGCATAGCTGACCGGCTGAATGCCGCGCTCACGCAGATAATGACGGCATTGGCCCAGCGCCTGCGGATGGCTGACCGCGCTTTTCACGGCGGCAGTGTCGGGCGCCATCAGGCAATGCCGGATGCGCAGGAAATATTCGTCGATGATGTGCAGCCCGGATTCGGGCAGCAGGAAATGCATGTCGGCGACCCGCCCGTGCAGGCTGTTCTCGATCGGGATGATCGCCCGCGCGGCTTCGCCATTGCGCACCGCATCGATCGCATCCTCGAACGCGAAACAGGGCAAAGGCTGGCAATCCGGCGCATATCCCAGCGCGGCGAGATGCGAATTGGCGCCCGGCGCGCCCTGAAAGGCGACGGCGCGGGCCGGATCTGCGGCGGCCTTCGCGGCCATTTCCGCGACCAGGACGCGGGCGGGGGCGGGATAGTTTTCCATGGATGAAAAGCGCGCTTATTCACTCCATCGCGCCCGCGCAAGCATCGATGGACATCCAACCCCGCGAAAAGCAGGCCACTTCCCGTCATTCCAACGCTTGCGCGTTCGCGTTTGCGCCATTATGGCATCCGACCGAGAGGGGCCGCGAACACAAGCGCCCAGAACAGATCCAGGGGAATCCGAGCGAATGGGCGATCGTTTCAATACCGCTGCTGGTTGGGCTTTGTTCGCGGGTATCGTCGCGCTGGGTGGCGCGATCGTCAGCTCCAAATTCTTCCACGAAGAACGGCCCGAGAAGATGGGCTATGCCATTGAAGGCGTCGAAGCGGAAGGCGCCGGCGGCGCGGCGGCCGGACCCGGCCTCAACACCCTGCTCGCCAGCGCGGACGTCGCGGCGGGCGAGAAGGTGTTCGCCAAGTGCGCCGCCTGCCACACCGTCAATCAAGGCGGCGCCAACGGCATCGGCCCCAATCTCTACGCCACGGTCGGCGAAGGCGTCGGCCAGGGCAAGGGCGGCTTCGCCTTCTCCGACGCGCTCAAGAGCAAGGGCGGCAACTGGACCTTCGAGGCGCTGGATCACTGGCTGACCTCGCCGCGTGAATTCGCGCCCGGCACCAAGATGACCTTTGCGGGCCTCGGCAATCCGGCGGATCGCGCGAACCTGATCGCCTGGCTGAACACGCAGGGCTCGAACCTGCCGCTGCCCGCCGCCGACGCGGCCCCGGCCGCAGGCGGCGACAATGCCGCAGCGGCCAACGCCTCCGCCAACGCGGCAGAGGCCCCCGCGACGAACGCCGCCACCGGCAAATAAGCCCTGCCCTGAGAGGTCAGGAGACTTTATCCCCTCCCTTCCACGGGAGGGGTCAGGATGGGGCTGGCCGTGCGCCCCGCCCCCGACCCCGCCCGCCCCCAGACCCTGCCCAACCCCCAGACCCTGAAGGCGAAGGGAGGATGCCAAAGGTCCTTTCCGGCCGCAAACCGCCGACGCGCCCGTTTTACTCGGCACTCTTCCCACCCTTCTGAAATCCCGTTAAGTCCCGGCTATGGCTTCCAATCCCGCGCCGATTGCCCGTTCCCTTTTCGTCTTTTCGATCTTCTATGGCGGCATGGTCTGCATTGCGGGCGTGCTGGGCAACAAGCAGGTGACGCTGGGGCCGCTCTCCGCCATCGGGCCGATGTTCGGCTTGGGGCCGCTGGCGGTGGAGGCGGGCATCTTCGCCTTCCTGCTGTTGGTGACGATTTCCAGCGCCGTTGCCGAACTGCACGGGCGCTCCATCGCCACCCGGCTGGTGCAGGTGGGTTTCCTGCCGCTGATCGCCTCGATCCTGCTGTCGATCGTCGTGCTGTCCGTTCCCGCGGCGCATGACATGGACCCGGCGCGACGCTTTCGCGCTGATGATGGGGGGCACGCCACGCATCTGGCTGGGCGGGATCATCGCCTATGGCATTTCGCAGACGCTGAACGTGACCCTGTTCGCGATGCTCAAGGGGCGGGAGGGACGCCGCCTGCTCTGGCTGCGCGCGGCGGTCGCCAGCATGTTGTCGCAGGTCGCGGACACGCTTCTCTTTGTTTCCATTGCCTTTTACGGCATATTCCCGATCGGCGGACTGCTGTTGGGGCAGATGCTGGCCAAGGTCGCGCTGTCGGCCATATTCGTGCCGCCGGTCCTCTATGCGCTGGTGGCGCTGGGGCGGCGGTTGGATCGTTAGCTTGCGGTAGCGCATCTTTGGCCTTATGCGCCCGCGCATGAACAGCAAGCACGCCCCGGATCCGGCCCTTCTCGCCAAGGCTGAAACCCTCGTCGAAGCGCTGCCCTATATGCAGCGATATGCGGGCAAGACCTTCGTGGTGAAATATGGCGGCCATGCCATGGGCGATCCCGAGGCGGCACGCGATTTCGCGGAAGATGTGGTGCTGATGAAAGCGGTCGGCATCAATGTCGTCGTCGTCCATGGCGGTGGGCCGCAGATCGGCGCGATGCTGAAGAAGCTGGGCGTCGAATCGCAGTTCATCGGCGGCCTGCGCGTCACCGACAAGGAAACCGCGCAGATCGCCGAAATGGTGCTGGCCGGCTCCATCAACAAGGAAATCGTCGGCTGGATCGCGGGCGCGGGCGGCCGCGCGGTCGGCATTTCGGGCAAGGACGGTGGCCTGGTCCTGTGCGAAAAGGTGCTGGGCAAGCGCGAGGCAGACCCCAATTCGGGGATTGAGCGCAATGTCGATCTGGGTTTCGTCGGCGATCCGGTGAAGGTCGACCGCAGCATCCTCGACACGCTGTCGCGCGACGGCATCATTCCGGTGGTCGCGCCAGTGGGGATCGGCGCGGACGGCCACACCTATAATGTCAATGCCGACACCATGGCGGGCGCGATCGCGGCGGAACTCGGGGCGTCGCGCTTCTTCCTGCTGACGGATGTCGCGGGCGTGCTGGACAAGCAGGGGCAGTTGCTGACCGACCTCGACCCCGAAGCGATCAAGGGGCTGGAAGTCGATGGCACGATCAGCGGCGGCATGATCCCGAAGCTGGAAACCTGCGTGCGTGCGGTGGAAGGCGGGGTGGACGCCGCCGTCATCCTCGACGGGCGGGTGCCGCATGCGATGCTGCTGGAAATCTTCACCGACCGGGGTGCGGGTACTTTAGTGCGCCGGTGATCAGCCCATTTTGAGCAGGACTGCCGGATCGGCCCAGTGGAAACGCTGTTCCGGCAATGTCCTGCCGTCGGGGCCGGGCTTGGCGGTATTTTCGACGACCAGCCCGCCGCGATGGGCATAGAAACCGCGCGCGGCGTGATTGTCGGCATAGCACCAGAGATAGAGACCGGCTTGCGGGAAGTGTTGGAGTGCCCAACGCGCCGCTTCGGCCAGCAAGGCGCTGCCCAACCCCTTACCCCTGGCAGCGGGCAGGGCGTGGAGATTGTCGACCAAGGTTCCCCAGCGGGGATGGTCGGCGCCGATCAGGCAGGTGAAGCCGATCGGCCAAGCGCCCTCTTCCGCGATGATGATCCGTTGCGTGGGGGACGGCGCGGTCAGGCGCTGCGTCCAGTGGGCCAGCCGTTCCGCCTCTATGCCGCCGGCGAGATAGGCGGGGTCCATGAAATGGGCATAGGCGCTGCGCCAGCTTTCCACATGACAGGCGGCGATCAGCGGAGCGTCTCCAGGGGTGGCGTCGCGAAAGTTCATGGAGGCAGGCTATAGCGGCGGAGGCGGGAGAATCCATGCTCTTGGCCGAACAAGCCCTGCATTTGGTGGAATAATCCGGTTGGCCGCTTGTCCAGCGCCACTCCTCTCGGCTAGAGCAAATCCCAATCAATTCGGAGACTGCATGGCCTACGCCCTCTATCAGATCATCGTCATCCTGCTCGATGTGCTGTGGTGGATCATCATCATCCAGGCCGTCATGAGCTGGCTGATCGCCTTCAATGTCGTCAATCTTTCCAATGATTTCGTGCGCACCGTGATGGTCGCGCTGGATCGGATGACGGCGCCGATCTACAATCCGATCCGCCGGATATTGCCCGATCTGGGCGCGCTCGACCTGTCGCCGATGGTTGTGCTGCTGGGCATCCTCATCATCCGTCAGGCCATATTGCCGCCGCTGTTCGGGCTGGTGTGACGGTCTGGAGCCGGGACGGAGACGATCTGCTGCTGTCCGTCCGGCTGACGCCGGGCGCGACGAAGGAAGAGGTCGGCGGCGTCTGGACGGACGAAAAGGGTGCCATATGGCTGAGCGCGCGGGTGCGCGCCGTGCCGGAAAAGGGCAAGGCCAATGCGGCGCTGATCGCGCTGCTGGGCAAATGGCTGGATTGGCCGCGCAGCGCGATTTCGCTGGAATCGGGCGACACCAACCGGTTAAAACGACTGCGGATCAAGGGCGGGGGTGAAGCGTTGGCACTGGAGCATTTCCAAGTCAGATGGGATCATCTGGCGACTCGGGACATGCGGTAACGCCAAAGTGCCCGGCTTTCCGCCATTATCAAGGAACAGGGTGAAGCATCATGACCATCGGCAAGATCATTGACGGCAAGGCGTATGCCGAGACGCTCCGCGGCAAGGTCGCGGACGGCGTCACCGCCTTCATCGAAAAGACCGGGCGCAAGCCGGGGCTGGCCGTGGTGCTGGTGGGCGAGGACCCCGCGAGTTCGGTCTATGTCCGCAACAAGGGCAAGATGACCGTGGCCGTGGGCATGGAAAGCATGGAGTTCAAACTGCCCGCGGGAATCGGGGAGGAGGAACTGCTCGATCTGGTCGAGGAACTGAATGCGGATGAACGGGTGGACGGGATTCTCGTCCAGTTGCCGCTGCCTGCCCATATCAATGAGGCTTCGGTGATCGGCGCCATCAGTCCCGCCAAGGATGTCGACGGTTTCCATGTCGTCAATTCCGGCCTGCTGGCGACGGGTCAAGAGGCGCTGGTGCCCTGCACGCCGCTGGGCTGCATCATGCTGCTGAAGGATGAGCTGGGCGACCTGTCCGGCATGGAGGCCGTTGTCGTGGGCCGTTCCAACATCGTGGGCAAGCCGATGGCGCAATTGCTGCTGGCGGAGAACTGCACCGTCACCCTCGCGCACAGCCGCACGCGGGACCTGGCCTCCGTCGTGCATCGCGCCGACATCGTGGTCGCGGCGGTGGGCCGGGCCGAGATGGTGAAGGGCGAATGGATCAAGCCCGGCGCCACGGTGATCGATGTCGGCATCAACCGGGTCACCGATACCGAGGACGGCAAGAGCCGGATCGTCGGCGACGTCGCAACGGCGGAGGCCCTGGCCCATGTCCGCGCCATCACCCCGGTTCCGGGCGGGGTCGGGCCGATGACCATTGCCGTGCTGCTGCGCAACACGCTGGTGGCGGCGCGCGCCCGGGCGGGACTGGCAAAGCCGGAGGGGGTGTGAAGGCGCGCGCGGCGTTTCTTGTCCTGACCTTGCTGGCATTGGCGGGCGCGCGCCCGCCCATGCGCTATCAGCCCGACCCCAGCTCCGTCCTTGCTGCCGAAATGGCCTTCAACCGGCTGGCACAGGATAAGGGGCAATGGACCGCCTTCCGCGAAACGGCGGCGGAAGACGCAGTGATGTTCGTGCCGCAACGCGTGCTGGCGAAACAATGGCTGAAGGGCCGCGCCGATCCGCCGGCCGCCGTGACATGGACGCCTTCCACCATCTATGCGTCCTGCGACGGCAATCTGGCGGCCAGCACCGGCAACTGGAAGCGGCCGGATGGATCTGTCGGCTATTTCACCACCATCTGGCGGCGCGACAAGAAGGGCGCCTGGAAATGGATCATGGACCATGGCGACACGCTCGCCGCCGCCCGTGAAGCACCGGAATATCTGATCGGCAAAGTCGCGACCTGCAAGCGCGCCCATGGCGGCGAGGCGCCCCGCCCGGCCGGCAAGCCAGGAAAGGAGGCCATGCCCCCCGCGCCGAAGGACGACAGCCTGACCTGGACCGCCGACATAGCGACCGATGGCAGCCGCCGCGTGACCGTGCGCATGTGGAACGGCAGCGATTATGAAACCGTGATCGACGACAGGGTGGCGGCGGGCGCATGATGGAATTGTTCATATCGGCCTTCGTCACCTTGTTCGTGGTGATCGATCCGCCGGGCTGCGCGCCGATCTATGCCAGCCTGACAACGGGCGCGAGCCAGGCGCAGCGGCGCAGCATGGCGATCCGCGCCGTGGGCATCGCGGCGGCCATCCTCCTGCTGTTCGCCCTTTGGGGCAAGCAGTTGCTGGGCGTGCTCGGGATCGAACTGGACAGCTTCCGCATCGCGGGCGGGATCATGCTGTTCATGATCGCCATGGACATGGTGTTCGAAAAACGCACCCAGCGGCGCGAAGACCGGGCGCAGAAGATCGCGGAAACGCCCGAGGTCGAGGATGTGTCGGTCTTTCCCATGGCGATGCCGATGATCGCCGGGCCGGGATCGATCGCCACGGTCATGCTGCTGATGTCGCGGGCCGAAGGGCTGGGCGAGCGCATGGTGGTGATCGGCGCGGTGGTCGTGACGCTGGCGCTGATGCTGGGATCGCTCCTGGCGGCGGGACCGATCATGGCGTTGCTCGGCGCCAAGATCGAGGCAGTGATTACCCGCTTGCTGGGGGTGTTGCTGGCGGCGCTGGCCGCGCAGTTCGTGATCGACGGGCTGAAGGCCAGTTTCTGAACGAAACGGCGCGCCCGTTGGGAGCGCGCCGTTCCTGCAAGGGTCAGCTGCGAACGTCGGCTTCCGTCACCGGCGCGATCTTGATTTCGACCCGGCGGTTGGACGCCTTGCCTTCCGCCGTGGCGTTGGAGGCAATCGGCTGGGTTTCACCGAAGCCGCGCGTGGCGATACGCGCCGACTGGACGCCGTGGGTCGTCAGATAATCGCCCACCGCCCGGGCACGCCGTTCGGAAAGCGCCTGGTTATAGGCATCCGTGCCGTCGCTGTCGGTATGGCCATATACGTCGATATAGGTTTTGGGATATTGCGCCAGCACCGATGAGACATCGTTCAGCGTCGGCTGAAATTGCGTCTGCACGGCGGAACTGTCGGTGGCGAAGGTGATGCCCGACGGCATGCGCAGCACCAGATTGTCGCCGTCGCGGATCACGTCCACGCCGCTGCCCGCGGTTTCTTCCCGCAATTTCCGTTCCTGCGCGTCCATATAGGCGCCGATGCCCGCGCCCGCGACCGCTCCGATGCCCGCGCCCAATATCTTTTCGGTGCGATCATGCCGCCCGCCGACAAGATCGCCGAGCAGATAACCGCCCAGCGCGCCGCCAATACCACCGATGGCGGCCTTCGAAATGGTGCGGTTACCGGTATTGGGGTCAGTCGTGCAGGCCGTGGTAGCCAGCATGGCGGCCAGACCCGCCGCGCCGATGATGCGATGAAAATTCCGCATGAATTTCAGTTCCCTTTTTCTCGTGCACCCGAACGGGACGGATGCACCCCTAATGGTCGAGACGCGCAATTTGTTCCACCAGCGAACTGAACCGGGGCTGATGGAACGGTTGTGAAATTGTAAGAATCAAGGTTATAGATGGCCGCTGACCACCATGGCCAATATCCCCCCGCACGCTCCCACGCCCTTTCCCTGGGTCGACCTCGTCATCATCCTGGCGCTTGTCGCGCTGAATGGCGTCTTCGCCATGTCGGAGCTGGCGATCGTCTCCGCCCGCAAGCCGCGCCTCCAGGCGATGGAGAAAGCGGGACGGCGCGGTGCGCGCTCTGCGCTGGCGGCAGCGAGCGATCCGGGCAAGTTCCTTTCTACCGTGCAGATCGGCATCACCCTGATCGGCATCGTCGCGGGCGCCTATTCGGGGGCCAGTCTGGGCGGGCCGACCGGCGAGCGGCTGGCGATGCTGGGCCTGTCGCCCAGCGTCGCGCAACATGCCGGCTTTGCGCTGGTGATCGGGCTTACCACCTATGCTTCGCTGATTGTCGGTGAGCTGGTGCCCAAACAGTTCGCCCTGCGCGCACCAGAACCGATTGCCGTGCTGGTGGCGGGACCGATGCTGTGGCTGGCGAAGGTGACCGCGCCCATTGTCTGGGTCTTGGACGGGTCGAGCGCGCTGATCTTCCGCCTGATGGGCCTGACCCGCGAATCCGAGAGTCAGGTGACGGCGGAGGAACTGCACCTGATCGTGGCCGAGGCGAGCAGGTCCGGCGTGATCGAGGAAAGCGAGCGCGCGATCATTTCGGGCGTTGTCCGTCTGGCCGACCGCCCGGTACGCGAAGTCATGACCCAGCGGATGGACGTCGACTGGATCGACATCCATGCCGATGAGGAAGCGATCCGCGCCAAGCTGCTCGATACGCCGCACACCCGGCTGCCGGTGGGCCGGGGGACGGTGGAGGACATTATCGGCGTCGTGCAGGCGCGCGACATCATGACCGCGCTGTTCCGCGGCGAAGGGCTCGATCTGGAAGTGCTGATGCGCAAGGTCGAGGTCGTGCCCGATCAGGTCGACGCGATGGACGCGCTGGAAGTGCTGCGCCGTGCCGAGGTGCCGATGGTCATGGTCCATGACGAATATGGCCATTTCGAAGGCATTGCGACGCCCGCCGACCTGCTGTCCGCCATTGCCGGTCATTTCGTGTCGGACCTCGACAGCGAGGACGAACCGGATCTGGTCGAGCGGGAGGATGGCAGCCTGCTGGTGTCGGGCCAGATGCCGGTCGACCTGCTGGCGGAGCGCATCGGCATCGACCTGCCCGAGGATCGCGATTATGCGACCGTGGCGGGCCACGCCCTCTGGCTGATGAAGCGCTTGCCCGAAGTGGGCGACTATATCGAGGATCAGGGCTGGCGGTTCGAGATTGTCGATATGGACGGCCGCAAGATCGACAAGCTGCTGGTCGCGGCGCGCTGACCGTCATGGCCGGCGCGGCGCTGGATGCGGTCGAAGGGCTGGTCAGGCAGGCGCTGGCAGGATGCGACGGGCTGTTGGCGATCGGGCTGTGCGGGGCGCAGGGCAGCGGCAAATCGACGCTGGCGGCCGGGCTGCGGCAACGGCTGGCGCGCGACGGGGTGCCGGTGGCGATCCTGTCCCTCGACGATCTCTATCTGACGCGGGCGGAGCGGGAGGCGCTGGGCCGCTCGATCCATCCGCTGCTGCGCACGCGCGGGGTGCCGGGGACGCATGACGTGGCGCTGGGGCTGCGGGTGATCGACGCGCTGGAACGGGGCGAGGCGGCCTTATTGCCCCGCTTCGACAAGGCGGCGGACGACCGCCTGCCCGAGAATTGGTGGGATCGGGCGGCGGCGGGGACGCGGCTGCTGTTGCTGGAGGGCTGGTGCGTCGGGGCACGGCCGCAGGCGGAGGCGGCGCTGATGCAGCCGGTCAATGCGCTGGAACGGGAGGAGGATGCGCAAGGCGTCTGGCGCGCTTTCGTCAATCGGGCGCTGGCCGGGGACTATCAGGCGCTGTTCGGGCGGCTCGACCGGCTGGCGATGCTGGCGGCACCGGGCTTCGAGCTTGTCGGGCGCTGGCGGACGCAGCAGGAACGGGAACTGCGCCGCCATGCGGGAGGCGGCATGTCGGATGCCGAAGTGGCGCGCTTCATCCAGCATTATGAACGGCTGACCCGCCACATGCTGGATGAAATGCCGGGCCGGGCGGATCTGGTGATCGCGCTGGACGAAGAGCGGCGGGTGTTAGGCGTTCGGAGCAAATAGGGCGTCTTTCGACCTTTTCTGGACGTTGGCGGCGGATCAACAGCTTCCCAATAGCGGCCATGCTGAAATCTGATAAAATGGCGGCATGCTGCGTCCACCATTCGCTACCACAGCTATCTCATTTGGTCTTGCGGCATGCGGAACCCCACAAGCCGTTACGCAAACTGAAATTAAAGAATACATGGGATTAGAAATCTGTCGCACCGCAGAGGTGCACGATCTGACTACTCCCGAAGAGCGCAATACGACGCCCGGATTTTCTTATCATATCAAATTGCAGTTCGATCCGGAGTGCGCTGATCAGTTCAAGCGCCAACTACAGCGCATTTCACCAGTCGAGTGCGCTATGGAACGTGTGCAGGTGACAGGCTGCTGGATACAAGACGCCAAACCACAAAGCGGAAAGCATACCTCGGTCGCGGTCCACCCCCTTGGGGCAACCTCTTTCGATGTCCGCTTTTCTTCTTAGGAAGAATGAAGCTGACAGTCCCCAATCCACCCCTTTTCGTCATCCCAGCGAAGGCTGGGATCTCGGGAGATAGCGCGCGACATGGCCTGAGACCCCAGCCTGCGCTGGGGTGACGATGGGGGGTCTTGGCGTGACGGAGGGTCGGGCGTCAGCCATCCACCCATCCTCACCAGGCGAGCCGGTACTTCACACCCATGGCCTGCGCCAGTTGCCGCTGCCGTCGCTCGACCGCTTCGCCGAACAGATCGACGTCCGCCCCGCGCAACCGCAGTTCGAGGACATCGCCCTCCATCTCCAGCCGCGACGCCAGCAGCGGCCCTTCGACACCGCCCGACAGTCGCTGCCCCAGGCGGATCGCCAGCCCCCAGAGCATCGCCCGCTTCAGCGCCTCGGGCGGGGCCAGCCGCTCTATGCCCGCCGGCGTCGACACCCCGCCGCCGAAATTGCTGTGCAGCGCCTGCGCCAGCATCGCCCGTTCGGCAGCCGTGATGCCCACCCAATTGCTGTGGAGCGCGATCTCGACGCCGCGTTCGGACCGGAAATCGGGATTGGCCCGCCATCCCACATCGGCCAGCAGGCAGGCCGCGCGGCGAATCCGCCGCCAGGCGCCGCCATCCTCCAGGAACAGGGGTGCGATCCAGCGTTCGATCATATCGCCATGGCCGGAGAAGCGCGCCTGCGCCTCCCCCTCCGCCTCGGCGGCGACCAGCAGCGGGTCGTGCCGCTGGATGTCGGGCGGCAAATCCCCGAACAACAGCCCCTCGCGCAGGCCATAGGCCGACACCACCAGACCGCTGGACTTCAACTGCCGCACGATGACGGACAGCAGCGCGGCGGCATCGGGCAAGGTCGGCACGCGCGATCCGGTGATCTGGGGAATGTCCTTGAAACGCGCCTTGTCGACATGGGAAATCACGCGCGTCAGTTGCTCGGCCCGCCGCGCGGGCATTTCATATTGATGCACCACCGGCAGCGGAAAATGGGTCAGTTCCATGTCGAACCGCGCCAGCGCGCGCCAGGACCCGCCGACCATGTAGAAGGGCAGGTCCGGCTGTGCCCGCCAACCGGCCTTGTCCAGCATCTTCCTGACCTGCCGCTCCAGCATGCCCGGCCCTTTGGCGCGGATCTGCGGCAGGCGCAGCACCCCCAGCGGCAGGGAAATCGTCTCATGCACCGCGCCATCGCGCACGCGGGCCAGTTCCAGGCTGCCACCGCCCAGATCGCCGACAATGCCGTCCGCGCCCGGAATGCCCGACAGCACGCCATGGCCCGCCGCCATCGCCTCCTGCCCGCCGGACAGCAGCTTGACGGTCAGCCCCATGGCGGCGGCGCGTTCGATGAACTCCGCGCCATTATCGGCGTCGCGCACGGCGGCGGTGGCGACGCAGCGCACCTCCTCCACCTCCATTTCACGGCAGAGATGGGCGAAACGTCCGGCGGCGCGCAGGCCGCGCTCCATCGCGTCCGGTTCGATCCGGCCGGTCTTTCCCAGCGCGGCGCCCAGCCCCGCCATCACCTTTTCATTGAAGAGGATGAAGGGAATGCGGCGCGGCCCGTCATAGACGACCAGACGCACGCTGTTGGAGCCGATGTCGATGATCGCCGTCCGCGCCCGCGCATGTTCTGGCGAGGTCGCCATCGTTTCCGCGATGGCCCGAACCTGGCTGAGCATGGAATTCATGAGGCTCAGACCCGTCCGCGCAGGCGCAAGGTCGGGATCGCCTCGCTGTCCAGCGCCGCGCCCCGGCCCGACAGCGAGGGGTTTGTCATGAAATAGCGGTGCAGGTTGAACGGCCGGTCGGTCGCCTCCACCCGGTGATAGTGGCCGTTGGCGTCCAAATTCCAGCTTTGTTCGGTGTCGATGAGGTTGGCGACCATGACCTGATCCAATATCTGATCGTGGACGGTCGGATTCTCGACCGGAGCCAGAAACTCCACGCGCCGGTCGAAATTGCGCGGCATCCAGTCGGCCGAGCTGATATAGACCTTCGCGCCGTTGTTGGGCAGCGCCTTGCCATTGCCGAACACGGTGATGCGGCTGTGCTCCAGAAAACGGCCGACGACCGATTTCACCCGGATATTTTCCGACATGCCGGGCACGCCCGGCCGCAGGCAGCATATGCCGCGCACGATGAGGTCGATCTGCACGCCGGCATTGCTGGCGGCATACAGTTTTTCCATGATCGCCGGATCGACCAGCGAGTTCATCTTCGCCCAGATCGTGCCTGGCCGCCCGGCGCGGACATGCTCAATCTCCATGTCGATCAGTTCGCACAGCCTGTTGCGCAGGTCGCGCGGGCTCATCACCAGCTTTTCCAGCCGCTGCGGCTCGACATAGCCGGTGATGTAGTTGAACAGCGCCGCCGCGTCCCGGCCATAGGAGGGGTCGGCGGTGAAGAAGCTCAAATCGGTATAGATACGCGCGGTGATAGGGTGATAATTGCCCGTGCCGAAATGGCAGTAGGTGCGGAACGCCCCCCCTTCCCGCCGGACGACCATCGACACCTTGGCGTGGGTCTTCCAATCGATGAAGCCATAGACCACCTGCACGCCCGCGCGTTCCAGCGCGTCGGCCCACATCAGATTCTGCTCCTCGTCGAAGCGGGCCTTGAGTTCGACCACGGCGGTCACCGACTTGCCTGCCTCCGCCGCGTCGATCAGCGCGCGGATGATCGCGGACTGCTTGCCCGCGCGGTAGAGCGTCTGCTTGATCGCCACCACATCGGGGTCGGACGCCGCCTGCTTCAGGAAGGACACCACCACGTCGAAGGCTTCATAGGGATGGTGGACGACAATATCCTTCGCCCGGATCGCCGCGAAACAGTCGCCGCCATATTCACGGATGCGCTCGGGGAAGCGGGGCGCGTAAGGCTCGAACTTCAGGTCGGGCCGATCTTCCTCCACAATCCCGCTGAGGTCGCCGATGCCGACAAAACCCTCGACCTCCGCGATGATCGCCTCATGGCCCTGGAGCATGTCTTGCAACATCTCCTCGACCGGCTCGGGAATGCGCTCCTCTATCTCCATGCGGATCACGCGGCCGCGGCGGCGACGCTTGATGGCGCTGCGGAAATAGCGGACCAGATCCTCCGCCTCTTCCTCGATTTCGATATCGCTGTCGCGGATGATGCGGAACACGCCGCTGTTGCGCACCCGGTATCCGGGGAAGAGATCGGCGGAAAAGCGCCGGATCACCGCCTCCAGCGCCATATAGCGCGCAATGTCCCCCGGCATCCGCACGAAACGCGCCAGCGACGACGGCAGCATCACCAGTTCGCGAATCGACTCCTTGTCCGACAGCCGCTCCAGGTCGAAGACGATCGACAGCCCCTGATTGGGAATGAAGGGGAAGGGATGCGCCGGGTCCAGCGCCTGCGGCGTCAGGATCGGAAAGATCTGACCGAGGAAATGCTCGCGCAGCCAATTTTCCTGCGACGCCTCCAGCGCGCTCGACGGGCCGATCACCTCGATCCCGACCTTCGCCAGTTCGCTGTGCAGCGCCCCCCAGACCTTTTGCTGCGCGCCCATCAGCCGCGCCGTTTCCTCGGTAATGGCGGCCAGCTGCTGCACCGGGGTCAGCCCATCGGCCGAACGCAGGTCGACATCCTGCAACTGCTGCCCCTTCAGGCCCGCCACCCGCACGGAAAAAAATTCGTCCAGATTGGCGCCCGAAATGGACAGGAAGCGCAGCCGTTCGAGCAGCGGATGGGCGCGATTCATCGCCTCCTCCAACACGCGCTGGTTGAACGTCAGCCAGGACAACTCCCGGTTGAAATAGCGGTCGCTGGGCAGGGTCAGGCTGGAGGAAGGGTCAGCTTCGGCCACGTCTCTCTCACAGGTCAGACTGAATGGTCAGTCAGGGGACTATAGGCAAAAATCCTGCGCCTTGCAGGGCCTCTTTCGCCATAGCGACAGAAATCTTACGTCCGGATGACAGGGCGGCCTCATCCAGCAACCGCGTCACCGCCGCGATCGTCGCATAGCTGCGCTCGATCCGGCGCAGCAGCCAGTCGGGCAGGTCGGCGGCATAATTCGCCCCTGCGCAAGCGAGCGACCGTTCGATCAGCGCCTGGGCCAGTGCTTCATCCGGCTGCTCCAGCGCGACATGCGGCGCGGCGGCCAGGCGGGACCGCAGGTCGGGCAAGGCGATCGGCCACCGCTCGGGCGCGTCGCGACCGATCAACAGCAACGGCCGCCGCGCCGTTTGGGCTTCATTCCAGGCGTTGAACAGCATCTGTTCGTCCCGGTCCTGCGCATCGTCGATCACTGCCCCGCCGCTCATCGCGACGAAATGGCGGCCCAGCGTCGAACGCCCGGACAGAGGCGGCCCGCTGAGCACGCTGATCGCCAGCGGCCAGTGCTGCCAATTTTCCAGATGGCGGACGGCGATGCGGTTGGCGTCGCTGACCAGGAATGCGTCACCCGTCCCCTGGGCGCCTGCACCGGTTGGCCGCTCGAACGGCAGGCTGATCTGTCTCATTGCGCCGGGGCGGCCCCCGGCGCGGCAGCCTGCCGCCTGATACGCAGCGTATTGCCCGACACGGCCACGCCATAGCCCCGCGACTGGAGCGCCGCCTTCAGCGCGTCGATCGTGCCGTCGAAGCTCACCTGCATGACGGAGGTGCCGCCCAGCGCCAGGCTGCTGGTCGCTGCCGAACGCACGCCGGGGATGGAGCGCAACGCCGCCTCGCCCTGCGTCACCGAACCAACATCGGGGGTGTCGAACTGGATCGCGAAGCTGCCGGTCGTCGCGACAGGCGTGGGCGCAGTCAGTTCCTCGACCGGCTGCTCCGTCGCATTTTCGATATCCAGCACATCGGGATTGACCGGCTCCTCGATGACGAGCGAGGGATCCGGCCGCAGGCGGCCATCGTTCAGCGCCTGGGTATAGAGCTGGTCGATCCGCTGCGCCGCCTGATCCATCATCTGCGGAATCGCGCTCTCATTGGAGGCGCGGAGCGAGAAGCTGCCGATCAGGCTGTCATCCGGGCCGTAGCGAGCCGTGAAGGTGCCGGTGACGGGACCCCCGGGATATTGGCGGTCGAGCCGGGCGATGGGAATCACCACGTCCGCCGCGCCATATTGGTCGAGCAGCACCCGCCACCACAACCGCCCGCGCCGCCCGGCCTGTCCGGCATTCAGCAGGATCGGATCGGCAATCGAACCGGCCACGCGGACATAATCGATGGCGCTGTCGCCGGTCCGGAACCGCGCCCACGCCTTCTGCCATTCGTTGATGCGCTCATAGGAAACCGCCGAGCCGCCATCCCACATCACCGGGATCACCAGCAAGGGCGGCGAATGGACGATATTGCTGCCGGTCACGCCCAGCAATTGCCCGGTGCGCGCGCGGTCGAACATGACGCCCAGCGTCGCGACGTAGCGCGTGGGGCCGACCTGCTCATATTCGATCTCGATGCCGGAAACCATGCCCTCCAGCTGCGAATCGGACAGGCCCGGCGCACCGGCGCCGCCATGGGTCCGCGCCCACAGCATCTGCCACGCCCTGCGCTGCGCCAGCCGCCACCCCGCCTGACGCGCGCTGGCCGCATCCTTGGCGAAAATGTCGACCTTGACGTGACTCACCTGAAAATCGCCGCCGCTGGCGATGGGCGGCACGCCGCGTTCCCCCTCCATCTGCGCGAACAGCGCGGCGGCGGCGAGACCGAGCGCGATCGCGCCCAGAATCTGGAGCGGTCGCGCCAGCACTCGAAAATGCGCGCGAATCAGGTTCAGAGGCCGAAAGGAAAGGCCGCGAAGGACAATAGGCAGGCTCACGCGCGTCCTTTTGGCGGGATTTGGCCCCTCTGCCAAGCGGCAACCCATTTCCCGTTCCGTTTTCCTTCCTATTGTTCTAGGGCGCTGGGCCATGAGCGACACCGAATCCTACAGCTACGCCAAGGCTGGCGTCGATATCGCCGCCGGCAATGCGCTGGTCCGCGCCATCGCCCCACTTGCCAAGGCCACCCGCCGTCCCGGCGCCAATGCCGAACTGGGCGGCTTTGGCGGCTTCTTCGACCTGAAGGCCGCTGGCTATGACGACCCGCTGCTGGTCGCGGCCAATGACGGCGTCGGCACCAAGCTGAAGCTGGCCATCGACCACAATGCCCATGACGGCGTGGGCATCGACCTCGTCGCCATGTGTGCCAACGACCTGATCGTGCAGGGCGCCGAGCCGCTGTTCTTCCTTGACTATTATGCCACCGGCAAGCTGGAGAGCGGCGTTGCCGAGCGCGTGATCGCGGGCATCGCCGAAGGCTGCAAGCAGGCCGGTTGCGCGCTGATCGGCGGCGAAACCGCCGAAATGCCGGGCATGTATGCGGCGGGCGACTATGACCTTGCTGGCTTCTGCGTCGGCGCGGTGGAACGCAGCCAGGCGCTGACCGGCAATAAGGTGAAGGCTGGCGACGTGCTGCTCGGCCTCGCCTCCTCCGGCGTCCATTCCAACGGTTTCTCGCTGGTGCGCCGACTCGCCGCCGACAAGGGCTGGAAACTCGACCGACCGGCGATCTTCGACAATGAAGTGCTGCTGATCGACGCGCTGATGGCGCCGACGCGCATCTATGTGAAGTCGCTGCTGCCGCTGGTTCGTGACGGCAAGATCAACGCGCTCGCCCATATCACTGGCGGTGGCTTGCTGGAGAATATCCCGCGCGTGCTGCCTGAAGGCACCCATGCAGTGGTCGACGCCGATGGCTGGGAACAGCCGCGCCTGATGGCGTTCCTCCAGGCGCAGGGTCATATCGAGCCGGAGGAAATGGCCCGCACCTTCAACTGCGGCGTCGGCATGGTGCTGGCGGTGGACGCGGATGTCGCGGACGCCGTGACCGCTGAACTGGAAGCGGCCGGCGAAACCGTGGTCCGCGTGGGGCTGGTCGAAGCGGGCGAGAAGGGCTGCACGGTCAAGGGCTCCCAGGAAACATGGAGCGCCAAGGCCGACTGGACCGCCACCCATCTGGGGTAATCCAATGCCAAAAGCCAAGGTCGGCGTTTTGATTTCCGGGCGCGGCTCGAACATGGCGGCGTTGCTCTATGCCGCCAAGCATCCGTCCTGCCCCTATGAGATCGTGCTGGTCGCCGCCAACGATCCCGAAGCGGCGGGCCTGACGCTGGCCGCCGCCGAGGGCGTGCCGATCTTCGGCCAGAGCCACAAGGGCATGAAGCGCGCCGAGTTCGACCAGATCATCGACGCGGAACTGCGCAAGGCAGGCGCGCACTATGTCGCGCTGGCCGGTTATATGCGCCTGCTCTCGCCGGAATTCGTGAGCGGCTGGGAAGGCCGAATGCTCAACATCCATCCCAGCCTGCTGCCCAAATATAAGGGCCTCGACACCCATCAGAAGGCGCTCGACGCGGGTGACAGCCATGCGGGCTGCTCGGTCCATATCGTCACCGCCGAACTGGATGACGGTCCGGTGCTGGGTCAGACCGAGGTCGCGATCCTGCCCGGCGACACCGCCGACAGCCTGGCCGCGCGCATCCTGATGGCGGAACATCAGCTCTATTCCCGCACTCTCGCGGATTTCGTCACCCGCGAGCGCCAGCCCGAATGGCTGCTCAACAAGGTCCGCGAACGCGCCCTCGCCCTGCCGCAGGCCGATGAGGTGACATCGCACGGCATGCCCTGCTTCGGCATCGAGAAGGGCAAGAAATTCGCCTATTTCACGCAGGATCATCATGGCGACGGCATCATCGCCATCCTTGTGAAAACCACCGCGCCCGAAGAACAGGCGATGCTGATCGAGAGCGACCCGGCCCGCTATTATCGCCCCGCCTATTTCGGCGATGGCTGGGTCGGCATCCGGCTCGACCTGGGCGACACCGACTGGGACCAGATCAACGACCGGCTGCACCGTAGCTGGCGCGAGGTCGCGCCGCGCAAATTGCTCGGATTGATGGACATAGCCGACGAATTTTAACCGCGCCCTTTCCTTTCCCGTGGCCCAACCCCATTACAGGCAGCCATGACCGACACTTCCCAAGCCGCGATCGAGATCACCAACCTCACCAAGGTCTATAAGGGCGGCAAGCGCGCGCTCGACAATATCAACCTCACCATTCCGCGCGGCCAGATTTACGGCCTGCTCGGCCCCAATGGCGCGGGCAAGTCGACCACGATCAACATCCTCGCGGGCCTGGTGAACAAGACCAGCGGCACGGCGAAAATCTGGGGCTTCGACATCGACCAGAACCCCCGCAACGCCAAGAACAGCATCGGCATCGTGCCGCAGGAGATCGTCTTCGATCCCTTCTTCACGCCGTTCGAGACGCTGGAGAATCAGGCGGGCTATTATGGCGTGCCGAAGGAACGCCGCCGCTCGATGGAATTGCTGCGCGCGGTGCATCTGGAGGACAAGGCCGATGCCTATGCCCGGACCCTGTCGGGCGGCATGAAGCGCCGCCTGCTGGTGGCGAAGGCCATGGTGCACTCGCCGCCGATCCTGGTGCTGGACGAGCCGACCGCCGGGGTCGACGTGCAGCTTCGCCAGCAATTGTGGGCCTATGTCCGCGAACTCAACCGCCAGGGCGTGACCATCGTGCTGACGACGCACTATCTCGAAGAAGCCGAGGAACTGTGCGACCGCATCGGCATCATCAACCATGGCCGGGTGATCACCGACAAGCCCACCCGCGAACTCATCGCCATGGCACAGGAAAAGGTGGTGCAGGTGACGGTCGACCGCGACATCGTCACGCCGCCCGCCGACCCCAGCTTCGAGAAGATCGAACTGTCGGACGAGCGCACGCTGACCATCACCTATATGAAGAACCGCGCCAATGCCGGGCAGGTGTTGAGCGCGGTGCAAGCGAGCGGGCTGTCCATCGTCGACGTGGTGACTCGCGACCCGGACCTGGAGGATGTGTTCCTCAACCTGACAGCCGCCGCCTAGCCATGCTCTCCGCCCGGAGATAGGGTCAAAGCCCGAAAAGAAGAGATGTGAATGTCCACCATCACCCATGACGTCGTCATCATCGGCTCCGGCGCGGCGGGGCTGACAGCCGCCATCAACCTCGCGCAGGATCGCAAGGTCGTGGTGCTCGCCAAGGGCGCGCTCGACGGCGGTTCCACCAACTGGGCGCAGGGTGGCATTGCCGCCGTACTCGACGCCGGTGACAGTTTCGAGGCGCATGTCGAGGATACGATGGTTGCGGGCGCGGGCCTCAACAATCGGGAGACGGTGGAGTTCGTCGTCTCCGAAGCACCCGCCGCGATCGAGCGGCTGGCGGCCCTGGGCGTCCCCTTCAATCCCAATGAAGCGGGCGGGGGCGAGGAATTCGGCGAGCGCTGGCACCTGACGCGCGAGGGTGGCCACAGCCACCGCCGCATCGTCCATGTCGACGACGCCACCGGCCATGCGGTGCAGGTCGCGCTGCTGAAGGCGGCGCGGGCCAATCCGAACATCACCCTGCTGGAGGATATGGTCGCCATCGACCTGATCACCGGCCGCCATGGCGAGAAATATTCGGGCGAAGGCCATGTCTGGGGCGTCTACGCCTTCAACAAGCAGACCAAGCATGTCGACGCGATCCTGGGCCGCGCGACGATCCTCTGCACCGGCGGCGCAGGCCGTACCTATCTGTTCTCGACCGCGCCGCGCGGCGCGACCGGCGACGGCATCGCCATGGCCTGGCGCGCGGGCTGCCGCGTCTCCAACATGGAGATGAACCAGTTCCACCCGACCTGCCTCTACAATCTGGAGGTCAAGAACTTCCTCATCACCGAAGCCGTGCGCGGCGAAGGCGGCCATCTGAAGCTGCCCCCCGGCGTTCCCGGCGGCGGCGAGCGCTTCATGCCCCGATTCGATCCGCGCGGCGAACTCGCGCCGCGCGACATCGTCGCCCGCGCCATCGACCATGAGATCAAGCGGCTCGGGCTCGACTATGTCCATCTCGACATCAGCCACAAGCCGCCTGAATTCGTGCGCCAGCACTTCCCGACCATCTACGCCCGGCTGCTGGACCTGGACATCGACATCACCAAGGAGCCGATTCCGGTCGTCCCGGCGCAGCATTACACCTGCGGCGGCGTGGTCATCGACCTCGACGGACGGACCGATCTGCCCGGCCTCTATGCGGCGGGCGAAGTCACTGAAAGCGGGCTACACGGCGCCAATCGCCTGGCCTCCAATTCGCTGCTGGAATGCTTCGTCTTCGGCGAGGCGGCGGCGAAGCATATCCGCGCCCATTGGGATGATCTGCCCGCGCCCCCGGCGGTTCGCCCATGGGACGAAAGCCGCGTCACCAATTCGGACGAAGAGGTCATCGTCCAGCATAACTGGAAGGAAATCCGCCGCTTCATGTGGGACTATGTGGGCATCGTCCGCACCACCAAGCGGCTGGAGCGCGCCCAGCACCGCATCGACCTGCTGGCGAAGGAAGTGGACGAATATTACGGCCATTTCCGCGTGACCCCGGACCTCATCGAACTGCGCAACCTGCTGGAGGTCGCGCGCCTCGTGGTCCGATCCGCGCTGCATCGCAAGGAAAGCCGGGGGCTGCACTACACGCTCGACTATCCCGACATGCTGCCGGAGGCCGTCGACACGGTGCTGGCGCCCTGACGGTGTGCCGCCTTCTCCGAGGCAGCAGATGATTCCATCTGCTGCGACAACGCGCCGCGCCGGAACCGGCGTCAAATGGCTTTCAGAAAATCGCCAAGCGCCGCGTTGAAGCGCGCCGGCTGGTCATCCATGACCATATGCCCGCTCGGGCCGATGGGCAGCAGCTTCACGCCCCGCTTGCCTGCATAGGCGGCGCGGAAGGTGCGGCTGATCGCCTGAGCCTGCGCGGGGTCGGCGCCTACGGCATAGACCACCTCCATCGGCGCGGTCAGGCGCGGCAATTGCGGGCCCAGATCGACATTGGCGAGGTCCCGCAACGCATTGGCGATGACATCGGGATCGCTGCCCTGCGCGCCCGGCATCCGGGCGAGCATGCCCGCCAGATAGCTGCGTCCCGCCTTGGTCCCGGTGAAATAATCGCCCAGCTGATCGGCCAGAAAGCCCATGCCGCTCGCCGTGCCGCCGACCATCGCCGCCCCTTCGGGCAGCATGTCCACCACCATCAACCGACCCGCCAGCCCCTTGAACCCCAGCATCATCGCCAGTGTCCCGCCCATGCTGTGGCCGACAATCGCCGGACGAACCAGCCCCGCCGCGCCGATATAGCGGGCGATCTCATCCGCGACCGGCTGCACCACCGGCCCGTTGGCATTGGCGTCCGCCGCCAACCCGGCAAAGCCCCGCACGTGCACCAGATGCCAGCGATAGCCGGGAATCGCGCCGATCACGCCGTCCCACAGCTTGGGCCCGCTCGCCAGACCGGCGATCAACACGACGTCGCGCCCCGCACCCCGTGCGCTGACCGCGATGCGGCGGGAGGCAAAGGGCGCCGCCCAGACTGCCGGCGCCAAGGCGCCGCTCGCCAGCAAGGCCGCCGCGCCCTGCATCATCCTGCGTCGGTTCATCCTGTTCGTCATGGCCGCCCTCTTGCAGCGCCCTGCCTGAACCGCAACTGAGTTAAACTATCCGCCGTTCAGCCTCCTTACATCCCATTTGTGGAATCGTTCGTCGCATGATTCTTGTCACCCATCGTCCAACTGAACCCTAATGACCGCGGAGAGTGCGGGGATTTTGATGAAGATTTCGAATGGGGGGCGCAATTGGCGTCCGAATGGCGGCTCGGCTCGTCTTATCGTGTTGATGGCGGCGCTTTCGGCCTGCGTCAGCGCGCCGCAGCAACCCTATGCGCGCGCGACCCAGCCGCCCAGGCCAACCACGGCGACCTATCCGATCAAGCCGGTCGCCAATCCGCCCAAATCCTTCCAGGCGCTGAATGTCGATCAGCGCGAAACGCCACCGCCCGCGCTGGTCGCCGTGGTCCGCAATCTGGGCCAGAGCTTCCATGGCAAGGTCGGCATCGCCGTCCGCCGGGTGGGCAGCGACTGGACCGTCGCCTGGAACGGCAACAGCCTGTTCCCGCAGCAGAGCGTGTCGAAGCTCTGGGTATCGATGACCTTCCTTGACGCGGTCGACCGGGGCAAGATCCGCCTCAGCGACAGCACCACGATCACGAGGAAGGACCTGACCCTTTTCCATCAGCCGAGCGCCGCGATGGTCGGCGCCAATGGCTGGACCACCACCTATTCCGACCTGATGCGCCGCGCCATGACGCAGAGCGACAATACCGCCAACGACACGCTGCTGCGCGCGGTGGGCGGGCCGGAAGCGGTCCGCGGCTATCTGGCGCGGCGCTTCATCAAGGACATCCGCTTCGGTCCGGGCGAACGCCTGTTGCAATCGGCGACGGCGGGTCTCGACTGGCGGCAGGATTATTCCATCGGCCGCAACTTCTACGCCGCCCGCGCCAAGCTGCCCCTGTCGGTACGGGAAAAGGCGCTCGACAATTATCTCGCCAGCCCGCCGGACGGCGCGGCGCCCTCCTCCATCGTGGAGGCGCTGGCCAAGCTCAAGCAGAACGACATGCTGTCGCCCGCGTCGAGCCAGCTCCTGATGTCGATCATGAGCGAAGCCAAGACCGGGCCGCAGCGGATCAAGGGTGGCGTCCCGGCGGGTTGGCACTATCTGCACAAGACCGGCACGGGCCAGGAACTGGGCGCGCGGTCGACCGGCTTCAACGATATCGGCATCATGACCGCGCCCGATGGCACCAGCTATGCGGTCGCGGTGATGATCGGCAGCACGACCGAGTCGATCCCGACACGGTGGCAATTGATGCAGGCCGTGGCGAAGGCGGTCGCGGCGAACCACGAAGCGCGGTAACCAAAAGGGGCAGGTAGTCCTGCGAAGGCAGGAAGCCGGTTCTGCCCTTTGAATATCGCAAGACCGCCGGAACTGGGCTCCTGACTTCGCAGGAGCCCATCATTCCTCGATCTCAATCCAGATTCGGCCGCAACCAGCGCTCCGCCGTATCCAGATCGACCCCGCGCCGCTGCGCATAATCCTCCAGCTGATCGCGCCCGACCCGCGCCACGCCGAAATATTCGGCCTGCGGGTGCCCGAAATAAAAGCCGCTGACCGCCGCCGTCGGCAGCATCGCGAAGCTCTCCGTCAGCGTGATCCCGGTCGCATGATGCGCGTCGAGCATATCGAACAGCAAGGGCTTCAGACTGTGCTCCGGACAGGCCGGATAGCCGGGCGCCGGGCGGATGCCGCGATATTGCTCCTTGATCAGCGCCTCGTTGGTCAGTTGCTCACCCTCGGCATAGCCCCAGAGCGCGGTGCGGACATAATGATGCAGCCGCTCGGCAAAGGCTTCGGCCAGACGATCCGCCAGCGCTTTCAGAAGAATGTCCGAATAGTCGTCGATGGCATTCTTGAAGCGGGCCAGATGCGGTTCGATGCCATGGATCGACACGGCGAAGCCACCCATCCAGTCGCCATCATGGCTGATGAAATCGGCCAGGCACATATTCGCCCGCCCCTCGCGCTTGGCGATCTGCTGGCGCAGCATCGGCAGCGTGAAATGCTTCTCATCCTCGACGTGGACGATGATGTCATCGCCCTCGCGACGGCAGGGCCACAGGCCGCACACGCCCCGCGCGGTCAGCCATTTCTCATTGATGATGCGATCCAGCATCGCCTGCGCATCGTTGAACAGGCTGGTCGCGCTCTCGCCGACGACCTCATCCTCGAGGATCGCGGGATAATTGCCCGCCAGCTCCCAGGCGCGGAAGAAGGGCGTCCAGTCGATATAGTGGCGCAGGTCCTTCAGATCCCAGTCCGGGAAGCGATGGACGCCGGGCAGGCGCGGCTTGCCGGGTTTCAGACTCTCGTCGATCTCGAACGCATTGTCGCGCGCCTGCTCGATGGTGAGAAGCTGGCTCTGCCCCTTGCCCTCGCGCGTGGTGCGGACATGGGCGTAATCGTCCTTGGTTTTCTGGACGAAATCGCTCTTCTGCGTCTCCGACACCAGCGCCGTCGCCACGCCCACCGCCCGGCTGGCGTCCAGCACATGCACGACCGGTCCGGTATAGGCCGGATCGATCCGCAGCGCCGTATGCACCTTGGACGTCGTCGCGCCGCCGATCAGCAGCGGCATGGTCATGCCGGCGCGCTGCATTTCCACCGCCACCGTCACCATCTCGTCCAGCGAAGGCGTGATGAGGCCGGAAAGGCCGATCATGTCGGCGTCATGATCGTTCGCGGCCTTGATGATGTCCTGCCAGGGCACCATCACGCCCATGTCGACCACTTCGAAGCCGTTGCACTGGAGCACGACGCCGACGATGTTCTTGCCAATGTCATGGACGTCGCCCTTGACCGTCGCCATGATGATCTTGCCCTTGCCCTTGGCGCCGGGCTCTTTCGAAGCCTCGATGAAGGGCAGCAGATGCGCGACTGCCTTCTTCATGACGCGGGCGGATTTGACGACCTGCGGCAGGAACATCTTGCCCGCGCCGAACAGGTCGCCCACGACATTCATGCCGTCCATCAGCGGCCCTTCGATCACCTCGATCGGCCGGGCGGCGGCGAGGCGGGCTTCCTCCGTATCCTCGACCACATACATGTCGATGCCCTTGACCAACGCATGTTCCAGCCGCTTGGCGACCGGCCAGCCGCGCCATTCCTGCGCCGCCTTTTCCGCCGCCGCCTCCTTGCCCTTGAAGCTATCCGCCAGCGCGACCAGCCGCTCTCCCGCGTCGGGATCGCTGTTCAGCAGCACATCCTCGCACGCCTGGCGCAGCGCGGGATCGATGGCGTCATAGACGTCCAACTGGCCCGCATTGACGATCGCCATGTCCAGCCCCGCCGGAATGGCGTGGTAGAGGAAGACCGAGTGCATCGCCCGCCGCACCGGTTCATTGCCACGGAAGGAGAAGGAGAAGTTCGACAGCCCGCCCGAAATATGGACATGCGGGCAGCGCTTCTTGATCTCGCGGCACGCCTCGATGAAGTCGACGCCGTAATTATTATGCTCCTCGATCCCCGTCGCCACGGCGAAGATATTGGGGTCGAAGATGATATCCTCCGGCGGAAAGCCGATGGTCATCAGCAGCTTGTAGGCGCGCTCGCAAATCTCGACCTTGCGATCCCTGGTGTCGGCCTGCCCGGTTTCGTCGAACGCCATGACGACCACCGCCGCGCCATAGGCCATGCAAAGCCGCGCATGATGCAGAAAGGCTTCCTCGCCCTCCTTCATGCTGATCGAGTTGACCACGGGCTTGCCCGAAACGCATTTCAGCCCGGCCTCGATCACTTCCCATTTGGAAGAGTCGATCATCACCGGAACGCGGGAAATATCCGGCTCCGATGTCATGAGCTTGAGGAAGGTCGTCATCGCCTCGACCGCGTCGAGCAGGCCTTCGTCCATGTTGACGTCGACGATCTGCGCGCCATTCTCCACCTGATCGCGGGCGATGTCGATGGCCGCGGCATAGTCGCCCGCCATGATCAGCTTCTTGAACTTGGCCGAACCGGTGACGTTGGTGCGCTCACCGATATTGACGAAGGTGGCGGTGGATTGCGTGGTCATCTTATATACTCGTCACCCCAGCGAAAGCCCGGGTCTCCTGTTTTGAAGCGCGCCTCGGAAGGCACGAGATCCCAGCCGTGCTGGGATGACGTTACTATGTTAGGCCGCGATATGCATCGGCTCGAGGCCCGCGAGCCGCGTCACCACCGGCAGTTCCGGCACCTGACGCGGCTTGTGCCCCGCCAGCGCCTTTGCCACCGCGCCGATATGCGCAGGCGTGGTGCCGCAACAGCCGCCGACCATATTGACCAGGCCCTCGTCTACCCACTGGCGGATCAGGCTCGCGGTCGTCTCCGGCAACTCATCATATTGTCCCAACTCATTGGGCAAGCCCGCATTGGGATAGGCCAGGATCAGCGTATCGGCATTCTTGGCGAGTTCGCTCAGATAAGGCCGCAGCAAATCGGCGCCAAAGGCGCAGTTCACCCCGATGGTCAGCGGCTTCAAATGGCGCAGCGAATACCAGAAGGCATTGATCGTATGCCCCGACAGGTTGCGCCCGGACATATCGGTGATGGTGAAGCTCAGCATCAGCGGCACAGGCCGCCCCGCCGCCGCCTCGGCCTCACGCGCCGCCATGCCCGCCGCCTTGGCGTTGAGCGTGTCGAAGCAGGTCTCGACCAGCAGGAAGTCGACCCCGCCCTCGATCAGCGCGTCGCACTGTTCCCGATAGTCGGCCTTCAGCGTATCATAATCGACCTCGCGGAACGCCGGGTCGTTGACATCGGGCGAAATCGACAAGGTCTTGTTCGTCGGCCCGATCGAGCCCGCCACGAAACGCGGCCGCCCATCCTTCGCCGTCGCCTTCTCGCAGGCCGCGCGCGCCAGCTTTGCGGCGGCGATGTTGATCTCCCGCACCAGATGCTCGCAGCCATAGTCCGCCATGGCGATCTTGGTGGAGGAGAAGGTGTTCGTCTCGATCATGTCCGCGCCGGCGTCGAGATAGGCGGTATGGATGCCCTCGACGATATCCGGCCGGGTCAGGCAAAGCAGGTCGTTATTGCCCTTCTGATCCTTCGCCAGATCGAGATTGCCGCGATAATCCGCCTCGTTCAGCCCATGCTTCTGGATCGACGTGCCGTAGCCGCCGTCGAAAATCATGATCTTCTCCGCCGCAACAGCGCGGAAACGTTCCTCGGCGCTCATGCCGTCTTCTCCAATTGGGGCCTGCACCCAAGCAGGTGGCAGATCGCATAGCTCAGTTCCGCCCGGTTGAGCGTATAGAAATGGAAGTCGCGCACCCCGCCCGCATAGAGCTTGCGGCACAGTTCCGCCGCCAGCGTCGCGGACACGAGTTGCCGTGCGGCGGGCAGGTCGTCCAGCCCCTCGAACAGCTTGCCCATCCAGCTGGGCACATCCGTGTTGCACATGGCCGACATGCGCTGGACCGCCGCGAAATTGCTGACCGGCATGATGCCCGGAATGATGTCCGCATCGATCCCCGCCGCCGCCACCGTATCGCGGAAACGGAAAAACCTATCCGGCTCGAAGAAGAATTGGGTGATCGCTCGGCTGGCGCCGGCGTCCAGCTTGCGCTTGAGATTGTCGATGTCGCTCTGCGCGCTCGCCGCATCGGGATGCGTCTCGGGATAGGCCGCCACCGAAATCTCGAACGGATGGCGCTTGCGCAAGCCCTCGACCAGTTCCGCCGCGCCCTTGTAGCCGTCGGGATGCGGTTCGAACTTCGCGCCCATTTCCGGCGGATCGCCGCGCAGCGCCACGATATGCCGCACGCCCGCTTCCCAATAGGCGTCGACCACCTCGTCAATCTCGGCCTTGCTCGCCGCCACGCAGGTCAGGTGCGCCGCCGCCGACAGCGGCGTTTCCTTCGCGATCCGCGCCACCGTATTGTGCGTCCGCTCCCGCGTCGAACCGCCCGCTCCATAGGTCACCGACACGAATTTGGGGCCAAGCGGCGTCAGCGTCTGAATCGCGGACCAGAGCTGCTCCTCCATCTTCTCCGTCTTGGGCGGGAAAAATTCGAAGCTGACGTTCAGGTCGCCCGCCAGATCGGCGTAGAGCGGCGCATCCAGCGCCCGCCGGGCCTCTTCGACGGAGGGGAAGGAAAGGGTCATGCGGAAAGTCGTCCTTCAATGGGCAAGACACGGACGCCCCGACGGCGCCCCAGCCATAATTGTACCGTCAGTTCCTGACCGGGCAGCACCTCCACCCGCTCCAGTTCCAGGCCCGCATCCGCGAACCAGTTTTCGATCTGCTCGTCGGAAAAGCCCAGCCGCGCATGTTGGTCACGCAATCTGAGTTCTTCCCGTTCATGCGCCGCGAAATCCGCGATCAGCACCCGGCCTCCGGATGCCGTGACCCGCGCCGCCTCGGCAATCACCGCCTCGGGCGCCTGCGCATAGTGCAATACCTGATGCAGCACCACCGTGTCGACGCTACCCGGTTCCAGCGGCAGCGCGGCGAAATCGCCGAGCACCAGCGCATATTTGTCGCCCGCATCATGCGGCAGCTTGGCGCGGGCCAGGCGCAACATATCGGGACTGCGATCCAGCGCCGTCACCTGATCCGCGACGGGCCCGAACAATTCGATCATCCGCCCCGTGCCGGTGCCGATGTCCAGCAGATGCCCGATCGGTTCCGCCGCCAGCAGCGCCGTCATCGCGCTTTCCACATCGCCCTCCGGCACATGGAGCGACCGGATCGCGTCCCACAGTTCGGCATGTTCGGCAAAATAACTTTCCGCCGCCTGCGCCCGATCCGCGCGCACCGCCGCCAGCCGGGCAAGGTCGGCCTTCTGCCACAGATCCTCGCTCTCGGACGGCGCAAGCTGATCGAAAAGCACCCAGAAAGGCGCGATTTCCGTCCTTTTACCCAGCCGCAGGAAAACCCAATTGCCTTCCTTGCGCCGCTCGACCAGACCGGCTTCGGCAAGGATGCGGACATGGCGCGACACGCGCGGCTGGCTCTGCCCGACGACCTGCGCGATCTCACCCACGGCCAGTTCCATGGCGCGCAGCAGATAGATGATGCGCAGCCGCGTCGGGTCGCCCAATGCCCGGAAAATGTCGAGTGCCACGCTCATGAAAGGATCATATAAAGAAATCTTTATATGCGTCAATGGTCGTCCGGTTCGGGCGCTTACGGGCCCTTCGGTCCCCGAATCACGGGCTTAACGTATGATTGGGATTGCCATGAGTCGCCCAAAGCATTACGAATCGCGGCGCAGACGCAATGGGGGGTGAACTTTTCTCCGAGAGTGGTCTGCACGTTTTTTATTCTCAGAGAGGGGTTAGCCCATGTCCAAGTCGATTGCTCTTTCGCTCGTTCTCGCCGCCTCGCTCGGCCTTGCCGCTTGCTCGGGTCATGCCGACAACGCCGCCAATGCCGCTGCGAACGCTGCCGACAACGCTTCGAATGCTGCCGACAACGCCATGAACGCCGCGATGAACGCTGCCAGCAACGCCAGCAACGCTGCTTCGAACGCGACCAACGCCGCGTCGAACGCCGCCGCGAACGCGATGTAATTCCCGCCTCAAGGGAATGTTTGGAAGGGGCCGCGCCGGCAACGGCGCGGCCCTTTTCCTATGCACGCGACAAAAAGAAAGGGCCGCCCCGATGGAGCGGCCCTCGTCTTGCCACCCGGCAAAGCCGTTGGATCAGCAATCCCGGTCGATCGCGCGGCCGGCCAGCGCACCCACGCCCGCCCCGATGATGGCGCCCGTGGTGCCATCGCCCCGACGACCGTAGCGCCCACTGCCCTTGCCGACTTCATTACCCAGCAGGCCGCCGGCGATTGCACCGATGATGGTGCCGCCCGTGCCATTGTCCCGGCAGCGATAGCCGCCGCGATACCCCCGATAGCCGCGATAATTGCCATCGAGATAATAGCCGCCACCGCCCCGATAATAGCCATCGCGATAGCCGCGATAACCCCGGTCGCCGCGATAATAGTCGCCGCGCTGATAATGGCGGCCCCAACCGCCGTCGGCCATGGCCGGCGTGGTGGTGACGGCAAAGGAAGCAGCCCCCATAGCCAGCGCCGCTCCCAGATTGATCAAGAATTTGGTCTTCATGGCGTTGCTCCTCAATATGCCATTCGATCTTCGGCGCACCTTCCCGAGCGGGGACCTCGCCATCGATTGAAGCCCTTTTGCCCGATTCGCGTTGAGCCGAGCCTGAATGGCGATGACAGCCATTGTTCAGCTAAGTCGCCAGCGCGCCAGTATCGCTCTTTTCGGGACAGGAAGCCAATCGTCTAAAGGGCTGCACCGCGCCCTATATTCCCCTATGAGCAGGGACGATGCGCCGAATCCTGATCGTCCTGCTGCTTGCGATTTTGCTTCTGCCGGCGCCGCACAAGAGCAAGCCCGAACTGTTCGGCCCCGGCCCGTTGTTGGTGAGGGCGCGCGCGCTTCCGCTCAGTTCCGCCGATCCGGGGCTTCGCCATCTGGGCCGCCTGACCTATCTGGGCGGGTGGCAGCTCAGCAGCCCCCACCATGGCTTTGGCGGCATCTCCTCCCTGCTGGCGGAACCGGACGGACAGATATTGGCGCTCAGCGATTCCGGAACGCTGATGGGCTTCCACATCGGCCCGGGCAAACCAGCCCGCCATGCCTTCATCGCGCCGCTGCCCATTCGCCCGAAGGACCGGGAGAAGCCCTGGTGGGCCTGGGATTCGGAGAGCCTGACTCATGATCCGGCAACGGATCGCTATTGGGTCGGCTTCGAACTGCAACAGAAAATCTGCCGCTATGCACCCGGTTTTGCACGGGTCGAGGCTTGCCGGGTCTGGCCGGAGATTGAGGCATGGCCCGAAACCGGCTCGATCGAATCGCTCGCCCGCCTGCCCGACGGGCGTTTTCTGACGATTGCGGAAATGGGCATGACCGCCGACGGCAGCCACGACACGCTGCTCTTCTCCGACGATCCGACGGAAAGCGGCACGCCCGCCCCGATCCACCTGCGTTATGTGCCGCCGCGCGGCTATCGTCCGACCGATGCGGTGGCACTGGACGACCGGCGCCTGCTGGTCCTGAACCGACGCCTGACGGTGCAGCAACTGTTCACAGCGACGCTGGCGATCGTCGAACTGCCGGAAAGGCCGCACCCCGACGACCGGCTGAAGGCGCAAATGCTCATCCGGCTCGCGCCGCCGTTATTGGCCGATAATTTCGAAGGCCTGACCCTCAGCCGGGAAGGCGGGCGCCGGATCGTCTGGATCGCATCCGACGACAATCACGAATTTTTCCAGCGCAGCCTGCTCCTGAAATTCGCGCTCGATTAGAGCTTAGGCAAGCCACGCCGCCATTCGTGACAGGCACGCAAAAAAGCGGCCCGTCACCGGACCGCTCCCGTGCGAACGAATCGAAAGCAATCAGGCTGCGACGGCAGCCTTCTTCTTCACGATATCGCGCTTCAGGCGGCGAGCCTTCAGCGACAGCTTTTCGTCGTTGGTCTTCAGCAGCCAGTTGTCCAGGCCGCCATTATGCTCGACCGAACGCAGACCATGGGTCGACACGCGCAGCTTCACGGTCGTTTCCAGCGCTTCGGAGATCAGCGACACGTTCTGCAAGTTGGGCAGGAACACACGCTTGGTCTTGTTATTGGCGTGGGAAACATTGTGACCCACCTGGCGGCCCTTGCCGGTCAGCTCGCAAATGCGCGACATAGTCAATCAACCTTGTAATTCGGGTTCGTTCGGAAAGCGGCGCCGATAACGGGATTCCCGGCGCACGTCAACCCGCACAGAGCCTTTCGGGGCCGCAACCCTTTCCGACTCATGCGCGTTGAGGTCCCCATAGAGCATTTTCAAGCTGGCTGGAAACAGCCCGTTTCAAAATGCGTGCAATGACGACGCCGCACAGGAGATGGAAATGCGATTCATTGGTGGCCTGCTGCTGATCGTGCTGCTGGTGCTGGCCGGTGCCATCGCCACCGGCTTCATCGACCTTCAGAAAACCCAGGAAGGGCGCTTGCCGGAAGTCGCGGTCAAGGGCGGCCAGCTCCCCAAATATGAAGCCAATGTGGC
This sequence comes from Sphingobium estronivorans, assembly GCF_008692605.1. Classification (GTDB taxonomy): domain Bacteria; phylum Pseudomonadota; class Alphaproteobacteria; order Sphingomonadales; family Sphingomonadaceae; genus Sphingobium; species Sphingobium estronivorans. Next base: position 19,817 of record NZ_LFCT01000012.1, on the reverse strand, counting down.
CAAGGTCGAGGTCGGCAAACGCAAGGAAACGGTGGAGGTGCCCACGGTGGACGTGAAAAAGCCCTGATTCTTGTCCTCCCGCTGCGCGATCCTGTATGGACGAAGCCATGGCTTCGCCCTTTCCCCTGCCCGATCCCATGCGCCGCGCGCTGGACCTTGCCCGCGCCGCGCAGGCAGCGGATGAGGTCCCTATCGGCGCAGTGGTCACGCTGGACGGTCAGATCATCGGCGAGGGCGAGAATCGCAACCGCCGCGACAAGGATCCGACCGCCCATGCCGAAATGGTCGCGATCCGCGCCGCCGCCGCATATCTTGGAGACTTCCGCCTGACCGGCTGCGACCTCTGGGTAACGCTGGAGCCGTGTCCGATGTGCGCGGGCGCCATTTCCCACGCCCGCATCGCCCGGCTCTATTATGCTGCGTCAGACCCCAAGGGCGGCGCCATCGAGCAGGGGCCGCGCCTCTTCACCCAGCCGCAATGCCTGCACCGGCCCGAAGTCTATGGCGATCTGGCCGAAGCAGAGGCGTCAGCGCTGCTCCGCGACTTTTTCCTGGCCCGACGCTGAATAATCGATGCGATAGAGCGTGTAGGGCAGGGTCAGCCCCGTCTTCAGCGCTACAGGCCTCAACCAGTTCGGCACCTCGCCCCGCATCAGCCCCGCATAAAAGCCCTTGGGGCTGCGCGCCTGATAAATCGTGCCTTCGGGGAAGCCAGGGCAGACCAGCAAATAGGTCGCATGATGCTTTGCCGCGATGGGCCGGAAATCCTCCGCCGGGCCGTCATAGGCGTGGTGCATGTCCAGGATCACTGCCCCATTGCGATGATAGGGACCCGCCACGGCGCTGTGATGCGTTACCGCGATCAGGCGCGGCCCCAGGTCGACCATGGTGAAGATCGTGGCTGCGGGTAGTTGATCCAGCACCTGCAACGCGGGAAGCGTCCGGCAACGGCCATTGGCCTTGTCGATGGCCGCCCGCCTTGTCTTGACCGCCGTCTTCTGCGGCTTGGGCTGGATACCGGTGGCCTTGGCCCAGAGTTGGTTGATCTGCGGATAGAGTGGCGTTGCAAAGGCAACCACCGCCAGCAGCGCCACCCCGACCAGCGCCAGCCCACGCACCAGCGGCCGCCCCGCGCCGACCATGCAGAGCAGGCGGTACGCGGCCCAGGCCGCGGGCGGGATCGCCAGCAGTTGCGCCGCCGGCCCTGCCCGAAGCTGCCAGAACAGCAGAGCGGTCGAAAATAGCATCATCAGGCCTACGGTGGCCCAGGCCCAGAGCCGGTCGGCATCCCGCCGCGAATCCCACAGCGCCCAGATCAGGCCGATCACGCCCGCCGCCGGGATCGCCATCAACGGCACGATCAGGCTCCAGGACTGCACGGTGATAGGCTTGGCCTCCCGGATATTGGCGAGCCAAAGCTTCTGGAGCTCCGGCGAGATCTGATAGGCCCCGGACAGGCATTGCGGCCAGTTCAACCAGGCAAAGGCCGCCACGCAGGCACCGACGACAATGCCGGTGCCCAGCCGCGCCGGCCAACTTCTGAGCGGCAGCAGCGCCAACAGCACCATCCCGGCCGAGGCTGCCGCGAAGATCGCCACCCAGATGGGCGAGATCGCATCGCACACCATCTGCCGGTTGGCATAGCTGGCGAAAATCACGAAGGAGAGCGACGTCGCCCCTGTGAGGCTGAGCGCATAGGGCAGCATCCGCCGCGCAGCCCCCTCCTTGAACACCCAACGCAGCGCGATCAGCGCCCCGCCTGCCGCCAGATAGACGATCATTTCCATGCCGATGGCGATGGACAGCGCGCTGCTGACCCCCGCGACAATGCCGCCGCGCAGCCAGTTGCGATCGATCAGCCCCGCCAGCATCAAAACGGTGAAGGCAAGCTGCCAGCCATGATGGTCGATGCGCATCGGCATGAACATGCTGACGCCCATCTGCGCGGCGAGGGGCGCGACCGCCGCCAGGAACCAGCTATTCCCCCCGGCCAGCCGACGGGCGATGAAACCCAGCCCCAGCATCAGCGGCAGCAACGGGATCATCGGCGCGATAGCGCAGGCCAGCCGGTCCGCCAGCCCCTGATCGACAAAGGCGCGGAAGAACAGCATCAGCCCCGCAATCGGCAGGTCGACCAGCCGCGACCAGTGGATATTGAACCCGGCGGGCGGATCGAGCCGATATTGCCGCAGATCGTACCAACCCTGTCCGGCCAGCCAGTCCTTCACCTGCACATAGCGGATATTGTCGTCGGTATCGCTGAGCGTCAGCCAGTGAATCTGCGGCCATCGCATGGCGATCAGCCCCACCATGACCGACATCCACAGCAGGACCGTCAGCCATTTCCAGTTACGCGATCCATAAACGGACATTTCGGCCGCGAAGGCAGCGACGCGGGCACGCAGGGCAGACCGGCTTTGCATGTTCATGGCCCGTGGATTAGAGGCTCCGCACCAAAGCGCAACGGGGCGGCATGAAAATCCTCCAAATCCTCACAGCGGAAAAGCAGGCCCTGTTCTGGCAGATCGTCCGTTACGGCGTCACCGGCCTGTTCGTGACGGCATGCCAGGCCGCCATCTATTGGACGCTGGCCGCCCCGATCGGGCTGCACCCGCAGATCGCCAATGGCATCGGCTATCTCGCGGCGGTGCTGATCGGCTATGTCACCCATAGCGCCTTCACCTTCCGCGGCCATGGCAGCCGCGACAATCAGACCGCGCGCGGCATTCGCTTCGTGGCGGTGTCGCTGGTCAGCTATGCGCTGAACGCGCTCTGGGTGTGGCTCTGCGTCACCCATATGCAATGGCCGGAATGGTCGCCCATCCCGGCCATGATCTTCGTAACGCCGGCCGTGGTGTTCGGCCTCAACCGTCAATGGGTGTTTCGATAGACGTCAGTGGACGAACCGCGCCACCACGTCGCGATAGGATCGGCTGACCTTCACCTGCGCGCCGGATTCCAGCACCAGGAAACATTCGCCGTTGGTATGCGGCTTCACCTGACGCACCTGGCTGAGGTTCACGATGGTCGAGCGATGCACCCGCTGGAAATTGCGCGGATCGAGCCGCTTTTCCAGATCCTTCATCGTCTCGCGCAGGATCAGCGAATTGTCGGCGGTGTAAATGCACATATAGTCGCCCGCCGCGTCGATCCGCTCGATCGAATCCACATCCACGCGGAAAATCTGCCCGCGATCCTTGATATTGATGAGCTTTTCGAAGCGATTCGCCGCTGGCGCATCCTCATCGGCCGCGCTGAATTCATTCATCGCGTCCGGCGCGACTTCCGCCAGCACCTCGCGCAGCTTTTCGGCTTCCTGCACCTGCTTCTTTTCCGACAGGCGCTGGCGCACCCGGTCGAGCGCGTCGGCCAGCCGCCCTTCCTCGACCGGCTTCATGAGGTAATCCACCGCCTGCGCTTCGAAAGCGCGGATCGCATGGTCGCTATAGGCGGTGCAGAAGATGAAAAGCGGCGGCTCCACCTCCATCAGCCCCTGGACGACGGAAAATCCGTCGAAACCGGGCATCTGAATGTCAAGGAACACAAGGTCGGGCTTATGCGTCTTGATGGCGCGGATCGCTTCACGGCCGTTGGAACAGGTTTCTACGATTTCGACATCCTCATGCGCTTCCAGACGCAGCTTAAGGCCCTGAATAGCCAGGCTTTCGTCGTCGACGAGGATTGTTCTGATGGTCATGCGGCCACTCTCGATGGTTCATCCAAATTCAGCGGCATTTCGATCGTGACCGAAAAACCGCCTGGCGTGGAACGCGTTTCGAAGCTCTGTCGTTCCCCGAACGCCTGAATCAGCCGGTCGCGGATATTCGCCAGGCCAACGCCCGTTCCTTCGCTGATCAGATTGTTCGGGCGCGTGAACCCCTCATTCAATCCCGGACCCGTATCGGATACGATGATCCGGACGTTTTCACCGGCAGGCTGCGCCGTGATAGAGATTTCCGCGCCCTCCTCCTTGGGCGTCACCGCATATTTGATGGCGTTTTCGACCAGCGGCTGGAGCAGCAGGGAAGGCAAACGCGACTGCGCCACCGCCGGATCGATGTTGAAAACCGGTCGCAAGCGGTCCTCGAACCGCATCTTCTCGATCTCCAGATAGAGCTTCAGCGTCTCGATCTCCTGCTCGATGGTCACCTGCGCGGTCGGCTCGTTGATCAGAGTATAGCGCAAAAAGGAGGACAGGCGCGAGAGCATTGCATTGGCCCGGTCGGTCTGTTTCAGCAGCACCAGCGTCGAGATCGAGTTCAGCGTATTGAACAGGAAATGCGGATTGAGCTGATAGCGCAGCATGGCCAGTTGCGCGCTCGACGCCTGATTCTCCAGCCGCAGAAGCTGGTCCGCCTGCTCCTCCACCGTCAGATAAAAATTGATCGCATAATAAAGCGCCGACCATGCCCCCAGCAGCGTCATGGAAAGATAGAAGGCGCCCAGGAACAGCTGCACCCCCGCCGTATCGCTGCCCCGATTCTGGGTGGAGAACACCCAGGCGTCGATGAACGCCACCAGCCCCGCCGCGCTCACCACGGTCAGGATCGACACGCCCCAGGTGACGATCGGCCGCTGCTTTAGCAGCAAGCGAAACACCACCGCGATCAGCAGCGTCACCGAATAGCCCGACACGGTGGAGATGACCACGGGGATCAGGCTGGAAAGCGGCTGCCCATTGGCAATGGTGGACGATCCGCGCAACAGGAAGGCTCCGGCCCACCCCACCGACTGGAGATTCCAGAACGCACGGTTCTTGTCCGCGAAAAAGGGCTGGGGCTGGAAGCGATGGACCGACATTGCCGCCAGACTAGAGCATCGCGCAAAAAAGTGGGAACCGCTTTTTTGCAAAAAGCAAAGCCGCGGCCGCTCCGGTCAGGCCGCCTTCACCGTTTCGGGCGGCGGCGCGGCCGCCACGGGCGTTTCCTCATCGACGCACAGCCAGACAAGGTCGCTCAGTTCCAGCACCCGGCCGTCATGGGCCTGGACCGTCATCTTGCGGATCGGCTGGCGGTCCCGCCCATCCGCCAGGACCTGACAGGCGATCGGGCCACAGCCCCATTTCTCGCCCCATTGGCGCAAGGCGATCATGGCCGGCGCCAGATCCTGCCCCTTTTCGGTCAGGCGATATTCGACCTTGCGCCGGTCGCACTGCATCGGCTGGCGCACCATGATGCCGTTTTCCACAAGCCGCGCGAGCCGGTTGGCCAGAATGTTGCGGGCGATGCCAAGGGTCGACTGGAACTCCTCGAAATGGCGGATGCCCGACAGGGCCCCCCGCAAGATCAGGAACGACCAGCGTTCACCCATAGCCTCCAGCGCGCTGGGTAGCGCGCATTGTTCCAGATCCTGCGCCAGATTATATGTCATCGTCTTCGCTTGATAGCTCAAAGCCACCGGCGTTGCAAAAGTGCAGCGTCATTGTGTCTAAATGGGATTTTTTTGTTGCACGGCAAGGCCCATCGCGGACAATCGCACACGATGTTACGCCAGTATGAACTTGTCGAACGGGTGAAACGCTACGATCCGGATGCGGACGAAGCGATGATCAACCGCGCCTATGTCTTTTCGGTCCAGAAACATGGTTCGCAAAAGCGCGCCAGCGGCGACCCCTATTTCAGCCATCCGATTGAAGTTGCCGGCATTTTGACCGACTTCAATCTGGACGACCAGACCATCGTGACCGCGCTGCTGCACGACACGATCGAGGACACGCTCGTCACCTATGAGGAGATTGAGCACGCCTTCGGCAAGGACGTCGCCAAGATGGTCGACGGCGTCACCAAGCTCAGCAAGATCGAGGCCATGTCCGAAAATGAGCGGGCGGCGGAGAATTTGCGCAAATTTCTGCTCGCCATGTCGGACGACATCCGCGTTCTGCTGGTGAAGTTGGCCGACCGGCTGCACAATATGCGCACGCTGCACTTCATCAAGAATGAGCAGAAGCGCCGCCGCATCGCCAGGGAGACGATGGACATCTATGCCCCGCTGGCGGAGCGGATCGGCATGTACGACTTCATGCGCGAGATGCAGTTGCTCGCCTTCCGCGAACTCGAACCGGAAGCCTATGACAGCATCACCAAACGGTTGGAGCATCTGAAGGAAGGCGGCCATGACAAGGTCGACCGCATCGGCGCAGAACTGCAATTGCTGCTGGGCGGCAAGGGGCTGTCGGTCACGGTGTCGGGCCGTGAAAAGCATCCCTATTCCATCTGGAAGAAGATGCAGGAACGCCATATCAGCTTCGAACAGCTGACCGACGTCATGGCGTTCCGCGTCATCACCGAGACGACGGAGGATTGCTACCGCGCGCTGGGCATCATCCATCAGACATACAAAATGGTGCCGGGCCGGTTCAAGGACTATATCTCCACGCCCAAGCGCAATGGCTATCGCTCGCTGCACACCACCGTCATCCACCAGGACAATGCCCGGATCGAAGTGCAGATCCGCAGCCGCGACATGCATCATGACGCCGAACTCGGCCTTGCCGCGCACTGGGCCTACAAGCAGAAGGGCGACGCCGGCGACCATCAGGCCGCCTGGCTGCGCGACCTCGTCGAAATCCTGGAACAGAGCCAGGATGCCGATGAACTGCTCGAACATACCCGCATGGCGATGTATCAGGACCGCATCTTCGCCTTCTCCCCGAAGGGCGAACTGCACCAGTTGCCCAAGGGTTCGACGCCCGTCGACTTCGCCTATGCGGTGCACACCTCGCTCGGCAACCAGACCGTCGGCGCGAAGGTCAACGGCCGGGTCGTGCCGTTGCGCACCCCGCTGGAAAATGGCGATCAGGTCGAGATTCTGAAATCCGAAGGGCAGGAACCGCAGCCCGGCTGGCTGACCTTCGCCATCACCGGCAAGGCCCGCGCCGCGATTCGCCGCTATATCCGCCAGAAGCAGCGCGGCGAGGAAGTGGCGCTGGGCGAAAAGCTCTATGACGAAATCATCGGCCGCTTCTCCCCCGAACTGGCGAGCGAATTGGGCGACAAGGCGCTGAAGGCCGCCTTGAAGCGACTCAGGCTGGAGGATCGCGGCTCGCTGATGGTGGCCATCGCCACCCACCGCCTGCTCGATTCGGAAGTGATGGAAGCGCTGATCCCCGGCTCGACCAGCGCCGAAGGCATGGAGGAGGCGCATCCGCGCCAGCACGCCCCGGTCTCGATCCGCGGCCTGACGCCGGGCATTGCCTATAATCTGGGCGATTGCTGCCACCCCGTCCCCGGCGACCGCATTGTCGGCGTCCGCCGCACCGGCGAGCCGATCGAGGTCCACACCATCGACTGCCGCTCGCTGGAGGCGGGACAGGACGACGACTGGGTGGATTTGAGCTGGGACAGCAAGTCGAAGGGCGGCACCGCGCGGCTCCAGGTGATCGTCAAGAACCAGCCGGGCGCGCTGGCCGCGGTCACCAACGTGTTCGGCGCGACCAAGGCGAACATTCTGAACCTGCAACTGGTGAACCGGGAAGGCCCCTTTCACACCGACATCATCGACCTGGAAGTGGCGGACGCCCAGCATCTGAACCGCATCCTCTCCGCGCTGCGCGGGCTGGACACGGTGGTGCAGGCGGATCGTGTGTAACGGATTCATATCCGTTGCTTTCCTCCGCCGTCCGTTGTAGGGGCGCCCGCAGCAGATCCCTTCGGGGGTCTTCCGTCCGAGACAGTTGGTGAAGGGAATTGGCCCTTCTTAATTTCCAACCTAGACGGGGAAAAGTTCTTTACCGGCCGGGCTTTATGCCTGCCCGGGTCTGCCTGTTCCCATGTGGATGCGGGCCAGTCGATCTCTCCCCTTCGGACTCAATGCCCCGCGATTCGTCGCGGGTTTTTGCCGTTCGTTCGGATTTTCCGGACGGACATGAAGTGGAGAATGGCATGGATCGTAATCAGAAAGCTGAGGTCGTTTCCGCGCTGAACGCACATCTGGCAGAGGTCGGCGTGGTCGTCGTGACCCGCAACCTCGGCATGACGGTCGCCCAGTCGACCCAATTGCGTCAGAAGATGCGCGAAGCCGGTGGCACCTACAAGGTTACGAAGAACCGCCTCGCCAAGATCGCCCTTGAAGGCACCAGCTACACCGGCATCAGCGACCTGCTGACCGGCCCGGTTGGCCTCGCCTCCTCGGCCGATCCGGTCGCAGCCGCCAAGGTTGCGGTCGATTTCGCCAAGACCAACGACAAGCTTGAGATCGTTGGCGGCGCGATGGGCGATGTGATGCTGAACGCGGAGGGCGTCAAGGCGCTCGCCTCGATGCCGTCGCTGGATGAACTGCGTGCGAAGATCGTTGGGCTGCTCGTTGCACCCGCGACCAAGCTCGCGACCGTCACCCAGGCACCGGCTGCCCAGCTCGCACGGGTCTTCAACGCCTATGCGGAAAAGAACGCGGCCTAAGGGTCACGCTTTTTCCGAAAGTACGTTTTCAACGCAATTTTTAGGGAATGATTTAACATGGCAGATATCAATGCTCTGGTCGACCAGCTGTCGGCCCTGACCGTCCTCGAAGCCGCTGAGCTGTCGAAGGCCCTGGAAGAAAAGTGGGGCGTTTCGGCCGCCGCTGCTGTCGCTGTCGCTGGCCCCGCCGCTGGCGCCCCGGCCGCTGCCGCTGCTGAAGAGCAGACCGAATTCGACGTGATCCTGACCGGCGACGGTGGCAAGAAGATCAACGTCATCAAGGAAGTCCGCGGCATCACCGGCCTGGGCCTGACCGAAGCCAAGGCGCTCGTCGAAGGCGCGCCGAAGGCCGTCAAGGAAGGCGTCAGCAAGGACGAAGCCGAAAAGATCAAGAAGCAGCTGGAAGAAGCCGGCGCGACCGTCGAACTCAAGTAAGTTCGGGTTGGGTCCCGCGCAAGCGGGACCATGCTTCCCGGTTTCGACCGGAGAAAATCAGGGCGGCACCTTCGGGTGTCGCCCTTTTTCTTTGGCGATTATGTAGATTACAAACCTACTCCGCTGCACGTTGCTTTTGAAGGCCTTCGAGGAGTTCAGCGGCGTGCTTCACTTGTTCGCCTCGGTGATTGAGAAATAATCTGCATCCATCGAAAGGGATGACAGATATGTGCGCTAGTCGCGCTTTTTGCAGTTTCATTCCGAATGACTGGGCTTCAGCGTAGGATACTCCCGCCTTTTCAGCGATTACCCGATATAGCCGCCCGCGTTTATCCACGAAATTACCTAGTATCCTGCGCTCTGTCGAGGTCAAGGTCAGCACAAAGTCCGCCACTTCTTCGTCGCGAAGCGGAGGGATGGTCACTCTGGCTTCTCCTCAACCGGCCTGTGCTTCACGACCTTCGCCAGCCTCTCCTTGAAGTGCTGTTCGTCGTCATCCGCCTCTAGCTCGCGGGCGGCTTCCTTGAACTTGTCGAGTTGACTTTTGTCCTTCTGCGTCATGCCTGGCCTTCTCGATTGAACAGATTTTCGCCGTCGATCATGCTCGGCTTGCAGATTTCCAAAAGACTACCATCGGCCCGATTCACCACAAGGCCGAGCAGGTCGCTTCCATCGTAGGTGTGCATCTGATCGACGTTCCAGTGTATTGCTGTAGCCAAGTGAATCGCATCGCTCGGTTTCTTTAATTTTTGCTCGGACCGCAGCAGGGATTTCGCTAACTTTGCAATGTCCAGATCAACTTGGACGACCTGAACAAAATCCTGCTCAAACATATTGTTAATTGCGGCGTCATATTCTGGTAGCAGGCCGACCTTCTTGTCTTCGCATTTGGCCTTATATACCTCTGCAATACAGAAGGCGCTTGCCCATATTTCTAATTCGCCATGTTCAGCCTTCCGCCAAACAAGCTCTAAGTCTGCCGCTTTCCCATCTTCACCGTTCAGGAGGCCGAGCCACGCGCAAGCATCCCAATAGACCTTCTTGCGATCAGTCATCAGAATGCCCCCACAGATCATCTAGATGTTCGGTAGGATTTTTCCCTTCAAGAAGATCAAATGACCTTAAGGCTTTCAAATCCACTCGTTTTGGCAAAATGTCCTCAAGGTTGACTGCGCTAATGCGGCTAACTTCTCCGCCCTTGTCGTAGTATATCCGCCCTTTGACGCGCACACGCTTTCCAGACCAAGCATCAGTCCAACTGTGCGTTGGCCCCTCCTTGCTGGCTAGTTCGTCGGACAATATGCAAGGAATGATCTTACCAGACAATCTTACCTTGATGTAGATTGCAGGCCTTCCGTGATACGTGTCAGTGCGGGCTACATGCGCGTCAAGGCTTCCCCATTCAGATCGGCTGCGGTCTTCCGCTTCGGCGCTAGCCTCCGCCCGTTCTATGGCTTGCAAACTGGCCCGCGCAGTCTTTTCAACCAAAACTGCCATCGGGGCGTCATCATCAAACCCAAATGCGGTGCGCCCGATACCGTTCAGATTGCGCTTGAGTAGCGATTTAGCGACCACCGATTTGCTTTTGAGCCAAGGAGCTACCTCACCATCGCGTAGCGCGCTAAGGTCCCGCGCAAACCTCTGCTTGCCCCGATAAACAAGTGGCGCAACGATCACCTCAGGATCGGGGGAATAAGCCACAGCCGTCACCGTCGCAGGGGAATTTTTAGAAAGCCGCTCTAGTCGCCATTTGATTTTTTCCCCGCCAGCCTCTTGCGCCACGGCTGCGGTGAGCAATTCAAACGCGTCCTTGAACTGGTCAAGCGTGTCCATCACCGTGAGAGGGCCATCCTCTCCGATATTGGATTCCACAGTGACCGTGACGCGTTCGGTAGTCATTATTCACTCCCAAGCTAGGCTAGCATGGCAACCAAGGCTTGTGAATCAGCTAATTTTCTTCGACTTTCCGCACCTATGCGGCTTCGTGCGCCAGCGAGACCTGACCCGGCCTCCAGCCCGATTATCAGGCGACTGCGAAGTTAGATGCTGTATAGGTCAGTCGCTTACCGACTATGCCCTTGAGGCCTTCCACGGCGCGCTGGCGGTCGTTCACGCCATTGGCAACGCGGTTGTTATAGCGGAACTCAAATTCAGCCAGATAGCGGTGTAGGTGCTGCTCGCCGCAATGCTGATACACGCCCTTCATGCCGCGCTTGAAGATCGAGAAATAGCCTTCCACGGTGTTGCTGTGAATGGTGCGGTCGGCAAGATCGACATACTGGCCCTTGCCATGGCTGGTGGTGCCATGGCTGATGAAATGATCCTTGATCGAACGATAGCCGCTATGTTCGTCGGTCATGATGCGCGTTTCGCGAGCGACGTTCTCCAGAACGATCGGCATCAGGGTTTCAGCCTTCACGTCATCAATGACCATCGTGCGGGCCTTGCCGGTTTCACGATCCACCAGCGCCAGAACCTTCATCTTGTGGTGGAAAGCGCGCTTCTTCTCAACGCCCTTCAACTTGCCGATGAAAGTTTCGTCCACTTCAACGATGCCGCCGTTACCGCCGAAAGGGGCAAGGTCGCCCGAACGCATGGCTTCGCGGATACGGTGGGCCAGAAACCACGCGCTCTTATACTGGACTTCCAGAACGCGGCTAAGCTGGTGGGCGCTGATGCCCTTCTTGCTCGAAACGATCAGGTGAACGGCTTGAAGCATCTTGTAGAGCGGCATGCGGGCATGCTCGAACACGGTGCCGACCTTGACCGTGAACTGCTTGCGGCACTCACCGCATTTCTTGAGGCCGTGGCGGATCGCGCCTTCCGGGTTCTTTACGCTCTTGGAGCCGCGAACGTTCGACAGGTCATAGACGCGACCGCCAACGACGCCACAGTGCGGGCAGGTCACGCCGTCCGCCCAAATGACGCTTTCCAGATACTCGAAAGCCTTGGCTTCGTCGTGGAAATGGGGCTGCGAAAGAACGGACATGACGGCTTAACTCCTTGCCGTCATTACTACCTTTTAAAGTGGGTTTGTAAAGTGCATAATCGCCTTTTCTTTGGCATAGCGGAAAGACGCCATGAACGTGCGGGCTGTGGAAGGGCTGCGCTATTCCGCCGCCAGCGCATAGCCCGAGCGCGGCAATTCCTGCGCCAGCGCATCGACGACCGCCGCCACGACCCGCCGCATCCGATCCAGCCCCTCCCCCGGATGCTCCAGCGCGGCGTCGAGATAGAGGCTGCGGTCAAACTCCAGTTGCAGGGCATAAAGGCCATGGTCCGGCCGGCCATGCCGCTCGATCATATGGCCGCCGGCATAGGGGTGGTTCTGCGCCGCGACCACGCCATGGGATGCCGCGACATCCGCCGCCAGCGTCATCAGCCGGGCCGATGCGCTGCGCCCGAATCGGTCGCCGAGCACCAACCCCGGCGGAGCCTGTCCCGCGGCCGGCGGCGGCAAGGGCGGCATGGAATGCAGGTCGATCAGGATCGCATGGCCATGCATATCCCGCGCCGCCCGCATCGTCCGCGCCAGCACGGCATGATAGGGCCGATGGACACGCTCGATCCGCCGCTGCACCTCGCCCCAGCCCAGCGGACGCAACCACAATTCATGCGCACCGGGCAAACGCCGCGGGATCAGCCCCAGCCCGCCGCGCAGCTTCGCGCTGCTATGCAGGGCCGCGTCGCGCGGCAGGCCTGTTACCATGCCGGGATCGAGCTCTCGCTCATGACGGTTGAGATCGATCATCGCCCGCGGCGCCCGCGCGATCAGCACGCTATGGCCGCGCTCGATCAGCGGATGGGCCAGCAGATCGGCCCAGCGGTCCTCCAGCCGCCAAAGCATCTCGGGCCGGACCCGCGCCTCGGCCAGCAGGGACTCGTCATAATCGCGCCCGGCATGGGGCACCGAAATGACGACCGGACCGGTCGGCGTTTCCGGCCCGAAAAGATCGTAAGCGGCGCAGGATTCGACCGGAATGGATGGCGCGCTGAAATTCAAACCAGGCCCTTTCACACGCCGCCGTCCAAAAATGGTTACTCGGCTGGATAATATTTACGCTTGTCGCATATAAGGACCCCACATGCCATCCGCGAAGGGCGGCAATCATGGGGTCGGCCGTAACGGGCCTGGGGCGAGACAAGCAGGGCAATGGTTCGAATATTGCTAGCCGAAGATGATGACAGCATGCGCGCCTATCTGGCCCGCGCCCTGGAACGGTCCGGCTATGAGGTCGTGGCCGTCGCCACCGGGGCACAGGCGGTGCCGCATATCGAAAGCGATCGTTTCGACCTGCTGCTGACCGATATCGTCATGCCGGAAATGGACGGCATCGAACTGGCCCAGCATGCCGCCGCCGTGGCGCCCGACATGCGGATCATGTTCATCACCGGCTTTGCCGCCGTCACGCTGAAGGCCGGCAAGGCGGTGCCGCAGGCAAAGGTTCTGTCCAAGCCCTTCCACCTGCGCGAACTGGTGCTGGAGGTCGAGCGGATGTTCGGCAGCGAGAGCCTGACCGGCCTCAACTGACCACCTCCTCCATGTCCGGCAAGGGCGGCAACGGCCTGCCCGCCATGGCGGCCGCCAGCCGCTCGCGGTCCAGCCCTTTTTCCCAGGCGGACACGACGATGGTCGCCACCGCATTGCCGACGAAATTGGTAAGGCTGCGGCATTCGCTCATGAAACGGTCGACGCCCAGGATCAGCGCCATGCCCGCCACCGGCACGGTCGGCACGATGGACAGCGTCGCCGCCAGAGTGATGAAACCCGCCCCGGTCACGCCCGCCGCCCCCTTGCTCGACAGCATCGCGACCAGCAGCAGCAGCAATTGCTGCTCCAGGCTCAGATGCACATTGGTCGCCTGCGCGATGAACAGCGCCGCCAGCGTCATATAGATATTGGTGCCGTCCAGGTTGAAGCTGTAGCCGGTCGGCACGACCAGCCCGACCACTGATTTGCGGCATCCCGCGCGCTCCATCTTCTCGATCAGGCTCGGCAAGGCCGCCTCCGAGGACGAGGTGCCCAGGACCAGCAGCAATTCCGCCTTCAGATAGCGGATCAGATGCAGGATGTTGAAGCCTACCACCCAGGCCACAGCGCCCAGCACGACCAGCACGAACAGCAGCGAGGTAAGATAGAAGGTCGCGACCAGTTCCGCCAGATTGGCCAACGTTCCCAGCCCATATTGGCCGATGGTGAATGCCATCGCGCCGAAGGCCCCGACCGGCGCGGCCTTCATCAGCAGCGACACCAGCTTGAAAATTGCATGGCTGGCCGATTCGAGCACCGCCATCAGCGGCTCCGCCTTTTCCCCGATCATGGTCAGCGCGATGCCGAACAGGATCGCGACGAACAGCACCTGAAGGATATTATGCCCATCCGCCACGGCGGAGATCAGCGTGCCGGGAATGATGTCCATCAGGAAGCCGGTCAGGCTGCTCTCATGCGCCTGCTGCTGATATTGGACGACCTTGCCCGCATCCAGCGTCGCGGGATCGATGTTCAGCCCCGCGCCCGGATGGACGGCATTGGCGACGATCAGGCCCAGAACCAGCGCCAGGGTGGAAAAGGTCAGGAAATAGGCAAAGGCCTTCGCCGCCACGCGGCCGATGGCGCCCAGTTCCTTCATCCCCGCCACACCGGTAACGATGGTCAGGAAGATGACCGGCGCGATGATCATCTTGACCAGCTTGATGAACGCTTCGCCCAACGGCTGCAACGCCACGCCCGCTTCCGGGAAGAAGTGCCCGATCGCCACGCCCAGCGCGATGGCGATCAACACCTGAACATAGAGCTGGCGGTAGATCGGCGGACGCGCGGGAGCCTGATCGGACGGCAGTGTCGATGGCAACATGGATTCCGGCGTCCCCTTTTCGCTCCGCAGCATATGGGCTGCCAGCCGCCTGTCCAGAAGAATAGCAAAAAGGTGAATTTCCCGCTTGCGCTCCCTGCCACCCCCCGCTATTGGCCGCCTCCACAGTGGGCGTGTAGCTCAGTGGTAGAGCACTGTGTTGACATCGCAGGGGTCGCAAGTTCAATCCTTGCCACGCCCACCATCGAAAACCCCGTAAAACCAACGGTTTTGCGGGGTTTTTGTTTGCCCGGAGCGGGTAGCGGGGCGGCCCCCTACCCCGGCATTTTCGGCAAATTTTGGGCAAATCACCCCCCTCTTTTGGCAAATTCTGGGCATGCGAATGCCGGGCCATCGCAGCCAATTCCCGAGTCGCACACGCTGCTGAAACCCCTTCAGGCGGAGGTAGGCGATGCCCCTTCGGCGGTGGCGAACAAGGCCGACAGTACAGCTTCGCAGATGCCGCCGAAGCTGGGCCGACCGGGCATTGTCACTGGCAGCCCATGCGCCGGCGCGAAGCGAAACAACTTCGGCTCAATCCAGGCTCGCGCGCCGCCGTCCCCTCACGGACGCACCCCGTCCTCTCCAGCGAAACTCTGGGCAGCACAATGCGCCAGAACTTCATGAAACAGGACGCGTCCTCGTCATGCATGCGAAAAAAATCCGCCCGGCATAGGCGCGCGATCAAATGCAAAGGAAACTAAGATGCTCTCCATCCGTACCCGTGGGAAACACGGCATCTACTACATCCGAGGCTCAGTCGGACTCGGCGAGAAGAAGATCATCGTCAAAGAGTTCAGCACAGGAACGAGCGACCGCGACGCTGCGGCCCATCTGATGGCTGAACATGAAACGAAGCTGCGACACCAGTTGATGTTCGGTCCGGCAGCCCTCGTCGCTCAAGGAACCATCGCTCAGGCCTTCGACAGCTATCTGTCAAAGGCGAAGCCCCCCTGCCCGTCCGACGTCCTGCGCATCGGCAAGCTCAACGGCCTGATCGGAGACTTCAGCCTGCGCGAGCCCAAGCAGGCCTGGGAGCATTTTCGCCGCGCCTATCTCACCGGCCATGACCCGGCTGGCCAGGACCGCTATCGCGCCGTGTTCCAGGCCGCCATCAACGTCCATCATGACCTGCATGACCTTCCTCCCCTGCGGATCAAGGCGATCCCGTTCAACAATGAACGGGTCCGCTTCCTCAGCAGGGAGGACCGCGACCGGCTGATGGCCGCCTATGCGCCGCACATACAGCCGATCATCACCATGCTTGCTTTCCACGGCCCGCGCATCCAAACGGCACTGCAAATCCCCTGGGGCGTCGAGGGCGTCGACATGCACGAAGCGTCGATCCGGCTCAACCACAGCAAGAATGCCGTCATCCGATCCGTGCCGATGCACCCTCGCGTCATGGACGTGCTACGTCCGATCTGGGAGAAGCGGGGGCAGCCGACAAAGGGGCATGTCTTCCTCAACCGGTTCGGCCAACCTTATCAGGATACGCGCCAGGCCAAGATCCCCGGCGGCAATCCGATCAAGAACCAGCACGCCACCGCCTGCCAGCGCGCGGGAATAGAGGATTTCACTGTGCATGACTGGCGCCATCATTGGGCGTCGCACTGCGTGATGGCGGGGATCGACCTCATCACCATCATGAACATGGGCGGCTGGAAATCGCTACGTATGGTCCAGCGCTATTCCAGTGTCAGCGTGGATCATATGCGAGCGGCAATCAACAAGCTGGACTGAAGCGGCGGTCTGGCGTGCAATGTGGAGCAGGCAACGAAGACCGGCTCCACATATTTTTCCTGAAACCGGCCAAAACATCGGCCAAATGATCGGCCAAAAGGACACCTCCCAAGCCTTGAGGCCAAGAGATAGAGCCAATTGCTTTGATACCAAGAGCGGCCAGATGATTGCTGAACAGCCTGATGAAAGCCCCATCCTGCGGAGATTGGCATTCTTTATCTCCGCGCAAAATGCGGAGATAAAATCTTTCACGTGCGGAAAAAGCATGTCATATTATCCGCATTAGGTGCGGAGAATATGGCGACATACATTTACCAACGGGACGGCTGGCCCCAGTTCCACTGGCTACAAGATGAGCTTGTCGATCAGCTCGCCGCCGTCAGCCGTCACCAGGGACGGCTGATTGGTCGGATGGAAGCACTCGGGCTGCATCTGCGGGCTGAAGCGGTGTTAGAAACGCTCACCGAGGAAGTCACCAAGTCGAGCGACATCGAGGGCGAGACGCTCGACCGCGAGCAGGTTCGCTCGTCGCTCGCCCGGCGGCTCGGTATGGATGCCGCTGGCCTCAAGACACCTGACCGGCACGTCGAAGGCGTTGTTGAGATGATGCTCGACGCCACGCAGAACTACGCGGCGCCGCTGACAGCTGAACGCCTATTTGGCTGGCATGCTGCGCTGTTCCCTACTGGACGCAGCGGTATGAGCCGCATTGTTGTCGGTACTTGGCGCATCGAGGAAACAGGTCCGATGCAGGTCATCTCCGGTCCCTTCGGTAGGGAAAAAGTGCATTACGAAGCGCCGACCTTCGACCGGCTCGACGGCGAGATGGCCGTCTTCCTCGAGTGGTTTGAGAATGGACCGGCGATCGATCCCGTGTTGAAGGCCGCGATCGCGCATTTGTGGTTCGTCACCATCCACCCGTTCGACGACGGCAACGGCCGCATTGCACGTGCCATTGCCGACATGGCGCTGGCGCGGTCGGAAAACAGTCCGCAACGCTTTTACAGCATGTCGGCCCAAATCAGGACTGAGCGCAAAGCCTATTACGATATCCTGGAAAAGACTCAGAAGGGCGACATGGACATCACCGGCTGGCTGCGCTGGTTTCTGGCTTGCCTCGACCATGCTTTCGACGGCGCGGAAGTCGTCTTGGAGAACGTCATCAGGAAGGCGCGCTTCTGGGAAGCGCTTGCCGGCGAAAAGCTGAACCACCGCCAGCAGACGATGCTCAATCGCTTGCTCGATGGCTTCGAAGGAAAGCTCACCTCCTCCAAATGGGCGGTCATCATGAAGACTTCACAGGATACTGCCTCACGCGACATCAATGATCTGGTTGCGCGCGACATCCTGCGGAAGGACGAAGCTGGCGGACGCAGTACAAGTTATTCGCTAGCCGAAATCGCCGCATGACCCGTTCGAGCGAAATTAAGCAGAAGAGGTAGCGATACAGGTATTTCTATAGATCATGATTTGCGTGATTTGTGATTTATAGAAGTATGGCTATCGATCACGAATCTGGTCGTGGCCGCCTTGCGGTGATGCCGACAGCCTGTCATCCGACCGTCGAGAGATAGGTCGACGGAGCGCGTTGCGCAGCCTCGCTTTCTATCCGGTGTGTTTCGGCATGCAAATGGTGCCCACCTGACTCGGTGATCGGCGCCTAATCGGGGACCACCCCCGGGTCATCTATTGTCGCAGCTAATTGAGGCGGGCGACGAGGCGGAGGATGACGACGGTGGAGACAATAGGTCGGATCAGGCGTGCGTATTTCGTGCAAAAGCAGTCGGTGCGGGAGATCGCCCGGCGGCTGCATGTTTCGAGGAAGACGGTCAGGAAGGCTATCGAGGCTGAAGACGGCAAGTTCAGCTACGATCGGGTGGTTCAGCCGAAGCCCAAGCTCGGCGGCCACATTGCCGAGCTCGAGCGGTTACTGGCGGAGAACGAGCGCAAGCCCCGGCGCGAACGGCTGACGTTGATCCGGCTGTTCGAGGCGTTGCGGGCACAGGGATATGAAGGCGGCTACGACGCGGTTCGCCGCCATGCCCGTTGCTGGCAGCGCGAGGAAGCGGGGCGGACCGCGACCGCGTTCGTGCCGCTGAGCTTCGAGCCGGGCGAGGCTTACCAGTTCGATTGGAGCCACGAGGTCGTGGTGCTGGCGGGCGCGACGACGACCGTGAAGGTTGCGCATGTCCGGCTGTGCCATAGTCGGAAGTTCTTCGTGCGCGCCTATCCGCGCGAGACGCAGGAGATGGTGTTCGACGCCCATGCCCGAGCCTTCGCCTTCTTCGGCGGCGTCTGCACGCGCGGGATTTACGACAACATGACCACCGCGGTGGATGCGGTGTTCCTGGGCAAGGAACGCAAATTCAACCGCCGGTTCCTGCAGATGTGCAACCATTACCTGGTCGAACCTGTTGCGTGTACGCCGGCGGCGGGATGGGAGAAGGGGCAGGTTGAGAACCAGGTCGGCGTGGTGCGCGAGCGCTTCTTCACGCCGCGGCTGCGCTTTGCCAGCTACGAGGAGTTGAACGCCTGGCTTCTCGACCGTTGTCTGGAACATACCAACGCCCATCGACATCCCGAGCTGCGTGACCGCACCATCGCCGACGTGTTCGAGGACGAGAAGCCGACGCTGATGCGCATGCCGACCGTCCCGTTCGACGGCTTCCACGCTGTCACCGCCACGGTCTCCAAGACGCTGCTCGTGCGGTTTGATTACAACAAATACTCGGTGGCGGCACGCGCGCTCGGCCGTCCGGTCGAGGTCCACGCCTATGCCGACCGCATCATCATCCGCCAGGGCGACGATATTGTCGCCGATCATGATCGGCGCTTCGGCCGTGAACAGACGGCCTACGACCCCTGGCACTATGTGCCGGTTCTCGCGAAGAAGCCGGGCGCGCTCAGGAACGGGGCGCCGTTCAAACAGCTTGCGCTGCCGCCAGCGCTGGAGCGCTTGCGCGGCAAGTTGAAGGGGAGTGACGACGGCGATCGCCAGATGGTGAAGATCCTGACGGCGGCAATGGTCGATGGCCTCGATGCGCTGGAAGCCGCCGCCGCCGAAGCGTTGGCCCAGGGGGTCACGAGCGCCGATGTCGTGCTCAACATCCTGGCCCGGTCCCGATCGGCGCCGATGGAGCCCAGCATCGCCACGCCCGAGCATCTACAGCTCAAGATCGAGCCGGTCGCCGATGCTGGCCGGTACGATCGCCTTCTGCCGGTGCGGAGGGCAGCGTGATGATGGAGCGCCACGAGATCATCGGCTTGATGACGGAACTCAAGCTCGCCGGCATGCGCCACGCTTATGATGAGGTCATCACTGACGCCCTCAAACGCCAGCATCCCATCCAGCACGTCGTTGGCGACCTGAGGTGGCCTCGCCTTCTTGGAC
>NZ_LFCT01000011.1 GCF_008692605.1 Sphingobium estronivorans | reverse complement strand
CATCATACTAACAATGTCAAAGAACTCACCAAAATCAGAAGCGGACAACCAGCACTCCTCGAACTTTCATTCGAGGATTTGGCCATCCTTGATGTTGGCGACCGTTCGCAGCGAAAACCGGAGGTCATCACCGCGTCGGTGGAGTGGCATCTAGGCGTGTCCGATGAGTCGGTCAACAGGAAAAATAGGATTTTTTCAAATTTCCTACAAAAGCCCGGGAAAGGCGAAATTCAGCGCCCATACGGCCAAGGCCGAGGGCCGACACGGGACAAGGGTTCAATCTTCCGCGCCGAGCTTTTGCCAGATCGGCGCGCAGCAAAAACAGTCAACCGACGTTGAGCACAACCGCCTGGTCGCGCGCATCGCGCAATCGGATATAGAGCTTGCCGTCTTTCGGCGCGGGCACGGATAGGCTGGACCCGGTAAAGCCCTGCGCGACCAGCGTCGGCTTTTCAAAGCCCGGCGTGCCGTCCACCGCATCGATCAGGAATAGGTCCCGCCCCCTGATGGTGCAATCCTGCCCTTCGCAGCTGACCCCCTCGATATGCGGCAGGCGCGCCAGCGTCACCAGCGGCTGCCAGTCGCTCATCTCATCCCCCCGCAACAGCCGGAAGCGCAGCGGCCCGGAAACAGGCGCCAGCGCGGCCGGATCGAGCGTCGCCACCATGACATCGGGGCCTGACAGCCGTATGCCGGGCCTGACGAACCTGGCGCCGTCCGCCGGGGCCACCTCCAGCACATCGTTCGGTTGAAAAGCGGCTCCCTGACCCATCCGCACCGAAAAGACCAACCGCCCGTCATCCGGCAGCAAATCCTCTCCCGGAAGCTGCAAGCGCCGCTCTTCGCCCGCCGGGCCGGGCGCAATGCTCTTGCCGATCAAGGTCACGCGGGGCCGCGCCTCCTCAACCGTCGCGGCCAGGTTGACCGAGCGCCCATCCTTCAGGCGCACCCGCGCGGTGGCCTGATCGCCCGACTTCAACGGCGCGCCTTCGCCCTTCGCCGCCAGCCGCAGCCGGTCCACCGACCCATTGCGCACCAGCCCATCGGGTTGCAGCATCATGCCCGACAGTTCGACAGCGGCAACCTGATCCAGCCGCTGCCCGGACAGGGTGGCCCAATTGTCCCCGGCATGGAGACTGAGCCCCTCCAGACGGCTCGCCTGCACATAGGCCCTGAACGGCAGGACGGAGGGTGCCGCCACGCCCTGATATTTGACCTCGACCTTGATATCGCCCGGCTTGCGGTCACTGAGCGGCAAGGACAGCAGCAGCTGGTCCGCCCCCTGCACCTTCCATGGCAGCGACTGCGCGGCGCCGTCCCCCTGCCGCAGCGTCACGCCCTCGACGCAGGCAGGCGCATCGCCGGTGAGGGTCAGCGCATTGTCGCGCCCGACGACCAATGTGGGCACCTCACCCGCCACCTTCCACGGCGCGTCACCGGGCGATTGCAGCGTGAAGTCCGGGCCCTCGAACCGCTCGAATCCCCAAAAACCGTAAACATGCCCTTTCACGGCGCCCGTGAAGGCCGCAGGCAGCGGATCGTTGCTCTTCACCACATAGCCGCCGCGATCCGCCCGCGCCTCCACCGGCAGATCGATCGTCTCGCCGGTCCCGGCGGTCAGCTTCACCATCATGTCCCGCGCATAGGCGGTGGAATAGATGAGCGGCGCACCCTCGACCGGCAGCACCACGCCGGGGCGCGCGGCGCAGATCGGGCCATTGGCGGCGCTGCGCAGACGGGGCGGGCTGTCCGCCTCGATGGAGGGCATGCCAACGACCAGCACCGATTTGGGCTTGCGGAAGGACGGCGCCTTGTTGAGCAGCAGCGAAGCGGACGCGTCGCGCCGCACGCTCAGCGTCGGCAGATAGTCGAATTCCGGACTGCTGAAGGCGCCGAAAATCTTCGCCACGTCGCGCACCACGCCGATATAGGGGCTGTAGAAACCATAGCCCGCCTCCCGCGTGGAACTGAGTTGCAGCGCGAGGTCGGTCGGCGCGCCGGTCAGCGTTTCGGCAATGGAGCTGCTGTGCACATCCGCCAGCACCAGTTGCTCCCGATTTTCGAGCAGGCAGCTTGCCTGAAGCTCGACCACCTTGGACAGGCATTCGTCATTGAGCTTCATCGACAGGCTGCGCGCCAGCGCCGGGGCGACCGAGCGCAGATATTCCGGATGGGTGTTTTCCTGCGCCCGGATCGCCGCCATGAAGGCATCCAGCCGCGAACGGTCGAGCGACGCCTGATTGAGTTCCTGCGTCGCGCGGATGAACTCGCCCGGCTTGCCGCGCACCGCGTCGACGATGGTGCCTTCCGCGCCGCCGGTTTCCGGCACCAGGAACAGGGTCATCTGCCGCGCGCCCTTGGGCACGGTCAGGGTGAGGCTGTTGTCCTTGTCCTTCTTTTTCCAGGTTTCGGCCGCTTTCACCCAATCCTTGGGCGGCGGATTGGTCGCGCCCCGCAAAAATGTCGAAAGCAGCAGGAAACGCGCGCCCTGATCCTCCGGCAGATCGGCCTTGATCGACAGCTTGTCGCCTTCGGCGAGGCTCGGCACCTGCGCGATGGGCAGCGTGACCTTGCCCCGCGTCACCGTGACGCGCAGGCCCGGTCCACTGAGTTCGAAGGGCGCGGGATCGGCCGCCTGCGCCGAGGCGATCGACAGCGCGACGCTCGCCGCGCCGCAGGCCCGGGACAAGGTTCTCAATCGGCTTGGCAACGGCATGATGTTCCGGTTTCTCTTCCAGCGATCGGGACCACGCTGTTCCACATCGGTCCCCCAATTCCAAGAGCGGAACCGATGCAACCGGCTTTGCGATGAAGGGCGAAGGCGACGGGACGAACGGCCCGGCTCGTCCCTTTCGCTTTGGGCGGGACCCGCCTTGGGGAAAGGGTTGGCAAGCCCGGCAATCCGGGTGTAGGATGGCTGCCATTGGCCATGAGGCGCTCCCTCATGCCGAGAGATGTTCGCCCCCAAAGGACGGGCATGTCCCGACAGAGGACCAAAGCAGAGCAACAGCGCGTCATGGCGTTCGGTCAGGAGAGCGAACCATGGCCATTGCCCATCCGTCGCCTGTAGCGTCCGCCAGGGACGATATTTCCATTCGCACCATCACCTTCGACGATCTGCGCATTTCCCTGCGCCAGGGCTGGGACGATTTCCTCGCCAAGCGCGGCGATCTGGTGTTCATCGGCTTCGTTTATCCGGTCATCGTCCTGCTGGCGATCATGTCCGCCAGCCGCATGTCGATCATGCCCCTCGTCTTTCCGCTGGTGGCTGGGTCGGTGCTGCTGGGACCGGCCTTCGCCAGCGGCTTCTACGAACTGGCGCGGCGGCGCGAGGCGGGGCTGGATTCCCGCTGGCGCCATTTCCTGGATGTGGTGCGCAAGCCGGGCACGTCGGCGGTGTTCGATCTCACCTGCGTGACGGCCATGCTGTTCATCGGCTGGATGGCGATGGCCTGGCTGATCTTCCATGTGACGCTGGAAAATGTGCCGGGTTCGACCTCCTCGACGGGCGCCTTCCTCTCCGCAGTGTTCGGCACGGCGGAAGGCTGGCAGATGATCGTCATCGGCAATCTGGTCGGCTTGTGCTTCGCGGTCCTGACGCTGGCGGTCAGCGTCGTGTCCTTCCCGATGGTGGTGGACAAGACGGTGAGTTGGGGCGTGGCGCTGCGGACATCCTTCCGCGTGGCATGGCATAATCCGGTCACGGTCCTGGCCTGGGGCGTGATCGTCGTGGCGCTGCTGTTCGTGGGCGCGCTGCCGGCGCTGGTCGGCCTGGCCGTGGTGTTGCCGGTGCTGGGCTATGCGACCTGGCATCTCTACACCCGCGCCGTGGTGCGGTAACAGACGCGGCCGCCCCGGCGAGCGGGGCGGCCGTCCGTCGGCACCTGCATTTTTGCACAACCAATGTGCCGTCATATCCGTATAAGTGCAAAGCCGATGCGGCTATCGTCGCTCCTGTCTCATCGGCAGGAGAGGTCAATATGCGTTCCATCACCCATTATATCCACGGCACCGCCGCGCCCCTTCCCGGCGCCCGCCTGTCCGACGTGCTCGATCCGGCGACCGGCGCGGTTCAGGCGCAGGTGGAACTCGCCAATCCCGCGCATCTCCAGAAGGCGATCGATTCCGCCCGCGAAGCCCAGCCCGCCTGGGCCGCGATGAACCCTCAGCGCCGCGCCCGCGTGCTGTTCCGCTTCAAGGAACTGATCGAGCAGAATATGGACAACCTCGCCCATCTGCTCTCGTCCGAACATGGCAAGGTGATCGCGGATGCCCGGGGCGACATCCAGCGCGGCCTGGAAGTGGTCGAATTCGCCTGCGGCATCCCCCATCTGCTGAAGGGCGAATATACCGAAGGCGCCGGCCCCGGCATCGACGTCTATTCGATGCGCCAGCCGCTGGGCATCGTCGCGGGCATCACGCCGTTCAACTTCCCGGCGATGATCCCGCTGTGGATGAGCGCCATGGCCATCGCCTGCGGCAACGCCTTCATCCTGAAGCCCTCCGAACGCGATCCCTCCGTGCCCGTGCGCCTCGCCGAACTGGCGATGGAGGCGGGCCTGCCCGCCGGCATCCTGAACGTCGTCCATGGCGACAAGGAAATCGTCGACGCCATTCTCGACCATCCCTACATCAAGGCGGTCAGCTTCGTCGGGTCGTCCGACATCGCCAATTATGTCTATGCCCGTGGCGCGCAGAACGGCAAGCGGGTGCAGGCCATGGGCGGCGCGAAGAACCATGGCATCATCCTGCCCGACGCCGATATGGATCAGGCGGTGGCCGACATTGTCGGCGCGGCCTATGGATCGGCGGGCGAGCGCTGCATGGCGCTGCCGGTCGTGGTGCCGGTCGGCGAAGCGACGGCGGACGCCTTCCGCGCCAAGCTGGTGAGCGCCATCGAAACGCTGCGTCCCGGCATCCCGACCGATCCCGACGCGCAATATGGTCCGCTCGTCACCGACCA
Organism: Sphingobium estronivorans; assembly: GCF_008692605.1. Taxonomy (GTDB): domain Bacteria; phylum Pseudomonadota; class Alphaproteobacteria; order Sphingomonadales; family Sphingomonadaceae; genus Sphingobium; species Sphingobium estronivorans. Next base: position 162,192 of record NZ_LFCT01000011.1, on the reverse strand, counting down.
GCACAAGGCGCGCGTGGAAAGCTACATCCAGATGGCGGCGGACGAGGGCGCGGAAATCGTCGTCGACGGTCGCGGCTTTGCGCTCCAGGGCTATGAGCAGGGCTTCTACCTGGCCCCGACCCTGATCGACCGGGTGACGCCGCAGATGAAGAGCTATCAGGACGAGATTTTCGGCCCGGTGCTCCAGATCCTGCGCGCCCAGACCTTCGAAGAGGCGCTCAGCTATCCGTCCAGGCATCAATATGGCAATGGCGTCGCCATCTTCACCCGCAATGGCGATTATGCCCGCCGCTTCGCCGCCGATGTCGAAGTCGGCATGGTCGGCATCAACGTGCCGATCCCGGTCCCGGTCGCCTATCACAGCTTCGGCGGCTGGAAGCGCTCGGGCTTCGGCGATCTCGACCAATATGGCATGGACGGCGTGCGCTTCTACACCCGCACCAAGAAGATCACCCAACGCTGGCCCACCGGCGGCGCGGTGGTCGACCAGAGCTTCGTCATCCCGACGATGAAGTGACGGCTATGGGAAGGGGGCGGCGGCGCAGCCCCCTTCCTCTATCCTGGCCGCACCGCTCAGCGGTTCACGGCGGACACCGGCCGCCGGACCGCTTGCCGGCTTCGCGCGCCAGCTTACCGGGGTCAGCCAGGCCGATGAGCTGGCGCACCTGCTCGGGATCGTGCCCGAACAGACCATGGAGCTATTATTGACCCGCATCGGCAAATAACTTCGTTTGCCGATGCAGGATGCGCCAGCCATCCGCTGCGCGGCGATATGATACGCGCACCACGCTGAACGTGTGGTTATGGATATGTCGATCGGATCCGCCTTGCGCCGTCACCCATTGGGTACGGATTTCAGCCACGGCCTCGTTTAAATCGACGGTGATACTGGGAGGCTGGAAGTAATGAAGGCCCGGCTGCGCATGAGCGTTTTTCGAGCAAAATTCCAGCAAGGCCTTCCGGCCGCGAATATTCTGTCCGGTCCGTGTCCCGACCCCAACGATTTCAAATACACCATCTTCATCGAACAGGGACGCCCAGCCATCGCAATCGCCAGCATCGTAGCGACGCGCATATTCTGCCTCGATATCATTCAATGCCAGCCGATCTTCGATGTAGGATAGCCGCTTTTCAACCGTGGAGGCATCCTCGCGACCGCCTTTCCGATGCACCTCACCGGCGTAAAGCGTCGAGGGCAAAACAGCCAATGCCGCCACGACCAACCATATCCCTTTCGCCACCGGCGTCTCCCTTGTCCGCTTCCTCGTGCAAATCGGAAGTCACAGCCTTCGCCCCTGCGCAGCCGGATCGACGCCATGCCGGTACAAGGGCTGCCATCATGTCGCCAACCGCGTCTCCCTCCCTGGCGATCAGACCAGTTCGACCGCCATGGCCGTCGCTTCGCCGCCGCCGATGCAGAGGCTCGCAACGCCGCGCTTGAGGCCGCGATTCTCCAGCGCGGCGAGCAGCGTCACGAGAATGCGCGCGCCCGATGCGCCGATGGGATGGCCGAGCGCCGTCGCGCCGCCATTGACGTTCAGCCTGTCGGCCGGGATGTTCAGTTCCTTGGCCGCAATCATCGCGACCACGGCAAAGGCTTCGTTGACCTCGAACAGGTCGACATCGCCGACCTGCCAGCCCGCTTTGTCCAGCACCTTGCGGATCGCCGGGACGGGCGCGGTCGTGAACTTCGCCGGTTCCTGGGCATGGGCGGCGGTGACGACGACCTTCGCGATCACCGGCAGGCCCAGCCTCTCCGCGACGCTCTGGCGGGTCATCACCAGCGCGGCAGCGCCGTCCGAAATGGAGGAGGCATTGGCGGGCGTGATCGTCCCGTCCTTGACGAAGGCGGGCTTGAGCGTGGGGATTTTCTCCGGCCGCGCCTTGCCCGGCTGTTCGTCGGTATCGACGACCGTGTCGCCGCCCCGGCCGGATATGGTGACGGGCACGATTTCCTTCGCGAAGGCGCCGCTGCCGATGGCGGCGTTGGCGCGTTCGAGCGAGCGGATGGCATAGGCATCCTGTTCCTCGCGCGTGAACTGATAGTCGCGCACCGCTTCCTCGGCAAAGACGCCCATCGCCTTGCCAGGCTCATAGGCGTCCTCCAGCCCATCCATCATCATCGTGTCGACGATGCGGTCATGGCCGATCCGCGCGCCCGAACGATGCTTGGGCAGGGCATAGGGGGCGTTGGTCATGCTTTCCATGCCGCCCGCGACGATGACGTCCGCCGTCCCGGCGGCCAGCGCCTCGGCCGCCATGATCGCCGCCTGCATGCCCGAACCGCACATCTTGTTGACCGTGGTCGCTTCCGTATTCAGCCCCAGCCCCGCGCCCAGCGCCGCCTGCCGCGCGGGCGCCTGACCGAGTCCTGCCGGCAGGACGCAGCCCATATAGATGCGGTCGACCGCACCCGGATCGAGCTTCGCCCGTTCGATCGCGGCCTCCACCGCCGCCGCGCCGAGCTGCGTCGCCTTGAGCGGCGAGAGCGCACCCTGGAAACCGCCCATGGGCGTGCGCGCATAGCCCGCAATGACGACCGGATCCTTGTGCATGTCCAACTCCTCTGCGAAAATTTTTATAGCCGCATTTCTCGTCCGTAAAGCCGCGACGTCGGCGCGGAAAGCCCGGCCGCGGCTCAGCCGATCATCATCAGACTGGCATTGCCCCCCGCAGCGGTGGTGTTGATGGAGGTCGACACCTCCTCCAGCAGCCAGTTGCCATGATAGGCAAGACCCCGGCGCGGGTCGGCGGCGTGGACCGACAGGATCGGGCCGGGCATGTGCACGGCAGCAGCCACCGCTGCTGCCACGCGATCGGTGCCGCCTTCCACCAGGACGGCGGCAAAGGGCCGGTCCGCCCGGGCCGGGAAGACCGCCGTCACGCTTGCGGGCAGACCGCCGGGCAGCGCCATGCCCTCGACAAAGCCGCGATTGCCGGTCGCCAGCACCACCGCCATCTGCTCGATCAGCCCGGCGGGGGTCTGCGGCTTCATCTGGATCAGCCCGCGCGGATGGAGCGCGTAGAGATTGCGTTCCCCGACCGGCCCCGGCAATTCCAGCGCCACGCCCAGCGCCGATTCCTCCCCATGGCGGCGCGCCATGGCGGCGGCGTCCCCGTCGCCCTTGGCGTCGAGCCAGGCGATGAAATCGTGCAGCGGCGAATCCAGATGCCCGGCGCGGGCCATGAACACCGGCGGTTCGACCACCAGCCGCCCCAGATAAAGCGGCCCGCCCGCCTTCGGACCGGTGCCCGACAGGCCGCAGCCGCCAAAGGGCTGGACCCCGACAATCGCGCCGATGACGTTGCGGTTCACATAGATATTGCCGACCTTCACCCGGCCGGTGACATGGGCGATCGTCTCGTCCAGCCGGGTGTGGAGGCCGAAGGTCAGGCCATAGCCGGTCGCGTTGATCGCCTGAATCAGCGGATCCAGCCTTTCCCGACGGAAACGGATGACGTGCAGCACCGGGCCGAAAATCTCTCGCTTCAGATCCGCGATATCCTCGATCTCGACGATCGTTGGCGGGACAAAGGTGCCGTGCCGCGTCTCGGGCGGCAGGTCCAGTTGCTCGACGGATCGGCCAAGGCCGCGCATCGCATCGATATGCGCCTCTATCCCCGCCTTGGCCTCGGCAGTGATGACCGGGCCGATGTCGACCGCCAGCCGGTCGGTGCGGCCGATGCGCAGTTCCCGGAGCGCGCCCTTCAGCATCGCCAGCGTCCGGTCAGCGACATCCTCCTGCAAGCAGAGGATGCGCAACGCCGAACAGCGCTGTCCTGCGCTGTCGAAGGCGGAGGCGATGACATCGGCCACCACCTGCTCCGCCAGCGCGGAGGAATCGACGATCATCGCATTCTGCCCCCCGGTCTCCGCGATCAACGGGATCGGCTTGCCCTCGCGCGACAGGCGGGTGGCCAGCTGGCCCTGGATCAGGCGCGCCACATCGGTCGAACCGGTGAACATGACGCCCGCGGCTTCGGGTGCGGCGACCAGCGCGGCGCCGACGACGCCATCGCCGGGCACCAGTTGCAGCGCATCGGCAGGGATTCCCGCCTCATGGAGCAGGCGCACCGCTTCGGCGGCGATCAGCGGGGTTTCCTCGGCGGGCTTGGCCAGCACCGGATTGCCCGCGACCAGCGCGGCGGCGACCTGCCCGGTGAAGATGGCGAGCGGGAAGTTCCACGGGCTGATGCAGACGACCGGTCCCAGCGCCGTCTGCGCCGGGCCGAAGGTCGTGCGCGCCTGCGCCGCATAATAGCGCAGGAAATCGATTGCCTCGCGCACTTCGGAAATGGCGTTGGGCAGGGACTTGCCCGCCTCCCGCACGATCAGGCCGAGCAGGATCGGCATCCGCGCCTGCATCGCATCGGCGGCCCGATCCAGCGTCGCTGCCCGGTCGGCAACGGGGACGTCATTCCAGTCCGATCCGCTAGCGCGGCGCACGGCGGCGGCGGCCTGTTCGGGCGAGGCTTCGGTCACGGTGCCAACCCGGTCACGATGATCGGCGGGATTGCAAACCGGCCGCGGCGCGCCCTCCCCGCCTTCCGGCGCGGCGGTCCATGCGACGGTCGCGCTCTGTTGAAGCGCGACGGTCAGATCGGCCAGCGCGGCTTCGTCGCTCAGGTCGATGCCAGCCGAATTACGGCGGTCGGGGTAGATGTCGGCGGGCAGCGCGATCTGGTCATGATGCGCGCCGGGGCGGGCCATAGCGCGGACAATCTCGACCGGATCGGCGATCAGCTCCTCCACCGGCACCAGCGGGTCGGCAATGCGGTTGACGAAGGAGGAGTTGGCGCCATTTTCCAGCAGGCGGCGCACCAGATAGGCCAGCAGCGTCTCATGCGTGCCGACCGGCGCGTAGATGCGGCAGGGCCGGTTGAGCCGCGCCGCGCCGACCACCTGCTCGTATAGCGGCTCGCCCATGCCGTGCAGGCATTGGAACTCATAATCGCCGACCGCGAAATCCGGCCCGGCGAGATGATAGATGGTCGCCAGCGTCTGCGCATTATGGGTCGCGAATTGCGGAAACACGGCGTCCGGCGCGGCCAGCAGCTGACGCGCGCAGGCGACATAAGCGATGTCGGTATGGACCTTGCGCGTATAGACCGGGAAATCGGCCAGCCCCTCGACCTGCGCGCGCTTGATCTCCGCGTCCCAATAGGCGCCCTTGACCAGCCGCACCATGATGCGCCGCCCGGCGCGGCGGGCGAGATCGACGATCCAGTCGATCGCATAGGGGCAACGCTTGCCATAGCCTTGCACCACGAAACCCAGGCCGTTCCACCCCGCCAGATCGGGATCGAGCGCAAGACTTTCCAGCAGATCGAGCGAAAGTTCGAGGCGGTCAGCCTCCTCCGCGTCGATGTTGATACCGATGTCATAGCCCTTGGCCAGCAGCGCCAGCTGCTTCACCCGTGGCAACAATTCGTCCATCACCCGGTCGGCCTGGGCGCGGGCATGGCGCGGATGCAGGGCCGACAGCTTGATGGAGATGCCCGGCCCTTCATAGATGCCGCGCCCGGCCGACGCCCGGCCAATGGCGTGGATGGCGCGCTCATAATCCGCATGATAGCGCGCCGCATCGGCGGCCGTCGTCGCCGCCTCCCCCAGCATGTCATAGCTGTAGCGGAAACCCCTAGCCTCCATCTCGCGGGCGCGCTTCAGCGCTTCGGCGATGGTTTCGCCGGTGACGAACTGCTCGCCCATCATCCGCATCGCCAGATCGACGCCGCGGCGGATCACCGGCTCGCCCGCCCGCGCGACCAGCCGCGCGAGCGCCGCGCCCAGCCCCCGGTCATCGACGCTGCCGACCAGCTTGCCGGTGACGACAAGGCCCCAGGTCGCCGCGTTCACGAACAGCGACTTGCCGCCGCCCAGATGCGCGCTCCAGTCGCCATCGGCGATCTTGTCGCGGATCAGCGCGTCGCGCGTCGCCGCGTCGGGAATACGCAGCAGCGCTTCGGCCAGGCACATCAGCGCCACCCCCTCCTGACTGGAGAGCGAATATTCCTGCACCAGCCCTTCGACCCCGTTGCCGCGACGGTTCGCGCGCAGCGCTGTCACCAGCCGACGCGCCGTCTCGCGCGCTTGCCGCCGGGTCGGCTCGTCCAGCGTGGCCGCTTCGATCAGCGGCGCGAGGCATTGGGCCTCGTCCCGGCGACAGGCGGCGGTGATGGCCTGCCGGAGCGGCGACTGTTCGCGAATGGGCGGGGCGAAGGCGGCGAAGGGGCGCTGGCTGGTCATGGCAACAGATTAGCGCAGTTCAGCCTGTCAATCCGACTGAATATTCCCTAATGTTGGTCGAAATGAACTTGTTATCGAACAAGAAGCAGGCGGATGGCATGGATAAGGACGATGAAAAGGTCGAACTGGATGGCTTCGACCGCAAAATTCTCGCTGCCTTGGCGCAGGACGGCCGGATCACCGTGACCGATCTTGCCCGGCAGATCGGGCTGTCGAAAACGCCCTGTCAGATCCGGTTGAAAAGATTGATCGACACGGGCGTCATTCTCGGCTTCCGCGCCGTCACCGATGCCGCCAAGCTGGGGCTCGATCATGTCGCCTTTACCGAGGTCAAATTATCGGACACGCGCGAAAAGGCACTGAACGAGTTCAACGCCGCCGTCCGCCGCATCGCCGAAGTGGAAGAATGCCACATGATCGCCAGCAGCTTCGACTATCTGCTGAAGGTGCGGACGGCGGACATTCGCCGCTATCGCATCGTGTTGGGCGAGAAGATTTCAAGCCTGCCCCATGTCGCCAACACCTCGACATTCGTGGCGATGGAGACCGTCAAGGAACACTAAAACATCGTGCGAAAAAGTGGGCACCGGCTTTTCGTAAAAAACGATGCGACAACCAAGAATTCCAGGTCGTCCGGCGTCGTGGGGCAGCCATGAAGCGGGCAAATATTGTCCATTGCGAAGAGAAGGGGAACGGATAGGATAATGGCCTACCATCCCCTGTCGGACCTGCGTTAGCGCCGTGCCATGACCGACTATGCCCGATTGCGCGACCAGATGGTCGATCGCCAGATCGCCGGACGGGGCATCCGCGACGCCCGGGTTCTTGCAGCGATGCGGACCGTGCCGCGCGAATGCTTCGTGCGCGAGGGAATGGAGGAATTTGCCTATAAAGACGCCGCGCTGCCGATCGAACAGGATCAAACCATATCCCAGCCCTATATCGTCGCGCTGATGCTGGAAGCGGCGGAGGTGCAACCCGGTGCCCGCGTGCTGGAGGTCGGCGCGGGGTCAGGTTATGCGGCGGCCTTGCTCAGTCGGCTCGCCGACCGGGTCTTCGCGATCGAGCGGCATGACGCGCTGGGCCTGCTGGCAAAAGAACGGATGGCGGCGCTGGGCTATGCCAATGTCGAAATTCGCGTGGGGGACGGCACGAGAGGCCTGCCGCCCGAAGCCCCCTTCGATGCGATCCTGGTCGCGGCCGGTGCCCCCGCCGTACCGGAGGCGTTGCGAACCCAATTGAAGGTTGGCGGCCATCTCATCGTTCCAGTCGGCGGTCCCGGACGACAAAGGCTGTGCAAGATCACACGGAAAAGCGCGGACCGCTATGTCGAGCGGGATTTGGGCGCGGTGATGTTCGTGCCGTTGATCGGCGAGCAGGGGTGGCGGGAGGATTGACCCTATGCGGGAAACCAAATTCCGGCTTCCCGCATAGGGTCGATGGCTTCAGGTCACGATGGCGGGATGCGCGATGCGCGGATCGCCCAGCATGGCGCGGTAGGAAGGCGGTGTGCGCCCGCCCGCCTCGGTAATGCCGTAGCGCGCCGCGATCTCGGCGGAGATCAGCGTCTGGCCGTTCAGCTCCGCCAGGTCCAGATCGTCATGGATCGCAGCCAGGATGCGGCCGTTGAATTCCGGCGTCTCGGCATCGGCCATGAACTTTTCATATTGTTCGGGATGTTCGGCCAGCGTCTGCTGGCTGCGTTCGGTCAGCAACGGTCCCATCCAGAGCGAGACGGCCGCCGCGCCCGTGCCGCGCAGATCGACGCCCATATCGGCGGCGAACTTGTCCACGCCCGCCTTCTGCGCGCCATAGGCCGGGCCATGCATATAGCAGACCGAACCGAAGGAGGAGGTGAAGGCAATGAGGCCGCTGCCCGCCGGAACCATCATCCGCGCCGCATGCCAGCTCGCCAGATAGTGCGAACGCAGGCCGACATTCAAAATCTCGACCAGATCGGGCGACTTCTCCCAGAAGGGACCCGGCTTCACCAGATCGTCGTGCAGGGCCGCGACATTGTTGACCAGCAGGTCCAGGCGACCGCTTTCATCGCGCACCTGCTCGAACAGCGCGGCGATGGCGGCGCTGTCGCCATGGTCGACCTGCACCGCGCGGCCTTCTCCGCCCACGGCATCGATCTGTGCGGCGGTGGCGCCGATGGTGCCGGGTAGCGCAGCGTCGCCTTCGCGCACCGTGCGGCCCGTCACATAGACGCGATAGCCCTTTTCCCCCAGCGCCGCCGCGATCCCGCGGCCCGCGCCCCTGCTGGCGCCGGTGACAATCGCCACCGGACGTTCGCTGCGTCCCATGTTCGTCTCCCCGTTACGCGGCTGCGCTGGACTTGCGCTTGTCGAGCGTCACATACGACCCGTTCGCGCGCTTCTGCAGTTCGGGCGCCTTGTCGCGCGAATTGTAGAACTGCTTGTACCAGAGACGGACCTTGCCATAGGGGCCGTCATTGGGAACCACCAGCGGGTTGAGGCACGCACGCTTGTTCTGCCAGATCTCCACGTCCTGCGCGAAGGCCAGACGGTCACCTTCCTGATATTCGAAAGCGGCAGCGCGCAATTCGTCGGTGATCGGTTCCGAACCGTCAGTCACCTGCACCATCAGACCGTGCCAGACGCGGATCTTGCCATCCTCGATCGGGGTGTGGGTGATCAGAATGAAGGATTTGAACGTGCCCTCCATCTCCGACTGGAGGATCGACGGGCCGGTGTACCAGGTGTCCAGCGTCAGCACGTCTTCCGGGTTGAGCGTCAGCGTGCGATGGCCGGCCGCATAATATTGGTGGACGATATGATCCTTGAACTCATTGGCGAAGTAGACAAAGTCCTTGGCGCCATGGATCGGGATGAAATGGCCGAAATCGGCCATATTGTCGACCACCTCGATCGGGTGGATGTCGAGATCGCCCATATGGTCGATCTTCCAGTTCACCCAGCCGGGCGCGTCGTAATGGCCGCCGAAATCGGGCAGGTCATATTCCGGCTCCAGCCCTTCAGGATCGTGCCAGACCCAGATGGTGCCGGCCCGCTCGACCACCGGGAAGGTCTTGAGCTTCGCCGCCTTGGGCACGAAGTCCGAATAGGGAATATGGTTGCACTGGCCGTCCGGGCCATAGCGCCAGCCATGGAAGGGACAGCGGATCGATTCGCCTTCCACCTGCTCGCCGTCGCGCACGATATAGGAAGTCGTGTTCTTCGCCAGATGCGCGCCCATATGCGGGCAATAGGCCTCGACCACATAGGGTTTGCCGCTTTCGCCGCGATAAACCACCAGATCCTGGCCGAAATAGCGGATCGCGCTGGGCGTCGATGTCGCCTCCGCGCTTTCGCCGATCATGAACCAGCCGCGCGGGAAATCGAATTCACCCAGACGGTAGTCCGCAGACTTTGCCATGTTCACATCCTCTAGACAGCGTTCGTGGTCTGCCCATGCCTTAGCATGGTTGGGCAAACGGCGCCAGAGAGGAAGCGCCGGCCACATCGGAAAAATCGGGAACATGCTACGCAAATAACGCCATGATGCGCAAATGCGTCTCTCATTGCGTCCTTGTTATCGCCAAAAATCCTGCGCATTATGATTTTCAGGGCGTCAGAGCGGCGGGCGAATCGGCCCGGTCCGGCCGAATGCCAAGGGAGAGAGAAAGATGCTGCTGAAAGACAAGGTCGTGATCGTTAGCGGGGTCGGCCCCGGCATGGGTCAGGCGCTCGCCCGGATCGCGGCGCGCGAGGGCGCGAGCGTCGTGCTGGGCGCGCGCAATGCAGATTTTCTCGAACAGGTGCGGCGCGAAATCGTCGAGGCGGGCGGCAAGGCCATCGCCGTTTCCTGCGACGTGTCGGACGCCGACCAGTGCGCCGCGCTGGCGCGGCAGGCGGCGGAGGCCTTTGGCGGCCGGGTCCATGGCCTGGTCAACAGCGCCTATTTCCATGGCGACTGGGCCTTTGTCGAAAATGGCGACCCGGCCGATTTCGCCAAGACCTTCGACATCAATTGCGTGGGCGCGCTGCGGCTGACGCAGGCATGCATCCCCTATCTGAAGGACGGCGGCGCGGTGGTGAACGTGTCGACCATGGCATCGGTTCGCCCCTTCGGCACCGAACATGGCATGGAAATGAGCTATGCCGTCGCCAAGGGCGCGCTCAACACGCTCAGCAAATATATGGCGACTGACCTCGGACGGCACGGCATTCGCGTCAACACCTGCCGCATGGGCTGGATTCACGGCGAGCCGGTGGAACAGCATATCCAGGCGCAGGTCGATGCCGGGCTGAACCGCGACGATGTGGTCCATGGCATCACGAAGGATATTCCGATCGGCATCATCCCGCCCGAGGCGGACTGCGCCCGGGCGGTGCTGATGCTGCTGTCGGACTATGCCCGCGTGGTGAGCGGCGCGACGCTGGACGTGAATGGCGGGCACTGGATGGCGCCCTGAACGGAGACTGCCGCCTTCCCGTCAGCGGTCGGTTTCGGCCAATGTCGGGATAGGCGACATCGGCGGAGCGTTATGGGCATAACCCATTTCCTCATGACGTTCCGCGATGCGCCAGCCGCTTTCGGTGCGGACCAGCCGGTCGCGATACCAGAGGCCGACGAAGAACAGCTGCTCCGTCCCATCTTCGGCCCGATGCAGCATGGGGTTGAACAGGATGGAGCGGCAGCGCGCGCTGTCGCCGTCCAGTTCCAGCTTCGGGGCCGCAACCATATGCTGGAAGAAGGGAAAGCGCGCCATCGCAACGGCAAGCCAGCGCTTGATCTGCGCCACGCCGCCCCTCGCGCCACCGGTTTCGCTATAGTCGATCACCGCATCGGGGGTGAAGATGTCGTCCAGCGCGTCCCAGTCGCGCGTGTCAATCGCATGGGTGTAACGGGTGAGGAGATCCTGAATCTCCAGCCGGTCGGACATTTCCTGCAAGGACAGCATGGCCTGCTCCTCTCCTGTTCGTCGAAACCGTACGCAATTTTGGAATGATTTTATATTTCTTGCGTCGAATGCGTAGATATACGACAGTTGGCCGCGCTCCAACAGAAAAGGATGCACCGGAGCGCTCCCTCCCATATGGGATTATGCAGATCATATTCGGGTTATAAGATCGCGGGGAAATGCGCGTTGCGCACCACCGTTGGAGAGGAAAAAGATCATGGCCACCCCGCCCCAGACCCCGCTTGACCGCGAAGCCCTGTTGCAGGCGGCGCGAGAGCGCGCGGGCCTCAGCGATTTTGGCGACCTGTGGTTTCTGGAACCCATGGATCGCTACCTGGAAGCGATGAATCGCGAAGGGCAACTGACCCCGGCGGGCCAGGGCGCGCAGACCGAAACCATCGTCAGGGGGCTGGTCAGCCGCCTGCGCATGATGGAGGACATCAAGCGCCATCCCGAAATATTGGACGAGCCACTGGAGGTCGCGGGCATCATATTGGGCCTGCCGCGCACGGGCAGCACCATATTCCAGCGCCTGCTGGCAAGCGCGCCCGGCATGACCGGGATCAAATGGTATGAGGCGCAGAATTTCGCCCCCTTCCCCGGCGAGGCGCGCGGCGAACCCGTCGAACGGCGGGCCTATGCGGACGCGCTGATCGAGGGGTGGTTGCAGGCGGCGCCGGAACTGGCTTCCATCCATCCGCTCGAGGCCGATGCGCCCGATGAGGAGATATTGATCCTGGGCCAGATGTTCGTCAGCACCATGGTCGAGGGGATGAGCTTCGTGCCCAGCTTCACGGCATGGCTGAACGATTATGACCAGTCGCGCGGGCATGAGGATCTGAAGACGATCCTGCGCTATCTGCAATGGCAGGACCCGTCGCGGCGCGGCCGCAAATGGATCCTGAAAAGCCCGTCCAACCTGCCCTATACGGAGGTGGCGGCGAACGCCTTCCCCGATGCGCTGCTGATCATGACGCATCGCGATCCGGTGCAGACCGTGCCCTCCTATGTCTCGATGCAGGCGGCGCTCTACAAATTGAGCACGACGGTCAGCGACGCCCAGGTGGGCGGCTTCTGGTTCCCGCGCCTGGTCGAATGGATGCGCCGGTTCGAGGCCGCGCGCGAACGGATCGGCGAGCATCGCTTCATCGACATCGACTATCGCGAGGTCGCCGCCCATCCCATGGCGCAGGCCGAGCGGGTGCTGGCGCGCTTCGGCATCGCGGTGGATGAGCATGTCGAGGAAGTGCTGAGCGAATTTCTCGCGGGGAACCGGCGCGAACAGCGGCCGATGCACGATTATTCGCTGGAACGCTTCGGCCTGGACGAAGCGGCGATCAAGCGGGAATTCGCCGCCTATCGAGCGCGCTATATCGGGGAATGACGGATGGGCGGCGCTGTCCTGCCCGGCAATTTGGTGGAGAGGACGAGATGACGGATTTGAAGGGCAAGATTGCGCTGATCACCGGAGCCGGGCAGGGCGTGGGCCAGGGCATAGCGCTGGCGCTGGCGAGCGAGGGCGTCAGCCTGCTGCTCGCGGGACGCACGGTGGAGAAAGTGGAACAGACCGCGCGTCTCGCCGCCGAGCGTGGGGTGCGGGCCATCGCCATCGGCTGCAACGTCAAGTCCGCCGAGGATCTGGCAACAGCCGTGGAGCGGGCCGTGGGCGAGTTCGGCGGCCTCGACATCCTGGTCAACAATGCGCAGGAAGTGCCGCTGGGGCCGCTGGACAAGGTGACGGACGACGCCTTTCTGGCCGGGTTCGAATCCGGACCGCTGGCATCTTTCCGGCTGATGAAGCTGGCGCGGCCGCATATGGCGGCACGGGGCGGCGGGACGATCATCAATTTCGCCTCTTCGGCGGGCATCCGGTGGGACATGGCAGGCTATGGCGCCTATGGCGCGGTCAAGCAGGCGACCCGTGCCCTGACCCGCGCAGCCGCGTCGGAATGGGGCGGGGACAATATCCGCGTGCTCACCATCGCCCCCCATGCCGAATCGCCGGGCCTGAAAGGATGGATCGAGAAGAATCCGGAGGAGGCCGCGGCCTTCTTCCGCACGATCCCGCTGGGCCGGGTCGGCGATCTGGAACAGGATATTGGCCGCGCCATCGTGGCGCTTTGCGGGCAGGACCTGCGCTATCTGACCGGCGCGACGATCCCGCTCGACGGCGGACAGGCGAATTTCGACTAAGCCCCATCAACAGAGGGAGAGGATATGGAAAAGCTGATCTGCGCGCTCTGGGCGCCGGAGGGCGAGGCGCGGGCCGATTTCGGCGCGCGCCTGACCGCCACCCTACCCGGCGCGCTGAAGGAGGTGGGCGCCAGCGGCATTCGCCTCAACATTCGCGACGCCGCGGTCGATCCGGCGGCCGGACTGGTTCAGACCTGGCAGGCGCCGCAGCAGGATGCCATCGTGCAATTCTGGCTGCCTTCGGCCAATGCGCTGTTTCGCGAAAAAGTCGATGCGGTTCTGGCGGCGTCAGCCGGACGCTTCGCGGCGTGGCTGGTGGCGGAATCGACGATCATCGCCAATCGCGATCATCCGCCGCAGGCCGGGGAGCGGAGTTGGGGCTGGAGCCAGGCCAGCTTCATCACCTTCCGCCCGGACAAGAGCTGGGACGATTGCGTGGCGCACTGGCATAGCCATCACACGCGGGTGGCGATCGATACCCAGTCCAATTTCGAATATGTGCAGAATGTCATCGTTCGCGCGCTGACGGCGGATGCGCCCGCTTATGACGCCTTTGTCGAGGAATGCTTCCCGCTGGAGGCCATGAGCAATCCCCAGGCCTTTTTCGACGCCGTCGGGGATGAGGCCAAATTTGCCGAGAATCTAAGGCTGATGATGGAAAGCTGCGGCGGCTTCATCGATTTCAGCAAGGTCGACATCATCCCGACCAGCCAGTTCGACTTCGCGAATCTGGATTGATCGAACGCACCGGGCGGAATTGCTTCCGCCCGGTGCGTTGAAGATCAAAACGCCGTTGCCGCGCCGTCCACGACCATCGGATGACCCGTTACGAAGCTGGCCGCGTCGGAGCAGAGCCAGACCACCGCTTCGGCGATCTCTTCCGCCTTGCCCATGCGGCCCATGGGGGTCATGTTCTCGACCACCGTGCGCAGTTTCGGATCAGCCGTGACCGCGGCGGTCATCGCGGTTTCGATCACGCCGGGGCAGACCGCATTGACGCGGATGCCCGCCTTGGCCCAACGCAGCGCGCCATGGCGGGTCAGGCCGACGACGCCATGCTTGGACGCGGTGTAACCGGGCTGGCTGGGATTGCCGACCAGGCCGTTGATCGAGGCGGTGTTGACGATCGCACCGCCGCCCTGCTTCAGCATCACTTCCGCCTCTTCGCGCATGCAGAACATCACGCCGCTCAGGTTGATGCCGATGGCCTTCGCCCAGACCTCATCCTCATATTCGTCGCGGCCCAGATTGTTGATGCCGGCATTATTGAACGCATAGTCCAGCCGCCCGAAATGGGTGACGGCGGCGGCGACCATCGCCTTCACCTGCGCGCCGTCGCTGACGTCGCACTGCTGCCAGGCCGCCTTGCCGCCCTGCGCCTCGATCAGAGCCACGGTTTCCGCGCCGCCCGTTTCGTTCACATCGCTGACCAGCACCGCCGCGCCCGAGCGGGCGAAGGCGAGCGCTGCCGCCCGGCCGATGCCGCCGCCCGCGCCCGTGACCAGCGCAACCTTGCCGTCCATGCCGTAATCAATCATTGCATCTTCACTTTCCTGTTCAGGGATTTCATTCAGCAGCTTGCGCCGGAGGCGGCGGCGCTTCGCCCCAGACGAGATAGCGGGACGCGCCGTCCTCCGCGATTTCCTCGGTCAGCATGGAGCTGATGCGGCTCACCGATTCCGCGATCCACCAGCGGCCGTCCTGGCGGCGGTAGACATCCTCATATTCCACCACCAGTTGCGTCACGGACCGCAGCCCGAGGATGATGGTGCGGAAATTGAGCGTCCAGCGCCCCCGCGCCTCGTCCGGCCCGGTCAGTTCGATATCGGCATTGCCCGCATGGTGAAGGTCGTAGACGCCGCCCTGGCAGGCCATGCTTTCGAACAGGGCGATGAACGCCTCCCGATCGGTGAACAGCGGAAAATTCTGATAGTCGAGCTTCAGGCCCTGCGGCGCCAGCGTGTCGCGCAGATCCTCCACCTGCTTGAGGTCGCAGGCGCGCAGATAGCGGGCCTTGAGCTGGCGGATGGCGTTGATGTCCTCCAGCGCGGCGATGCGCGCGGCAAGGCTTTCCAGAGTGACCGACATTCCCATTCTCCCTTGCTTCAGGCCTGCCCGGCTTCCTGCTTGACGATTTCCAGGAACAGCGGCCGCTCGCCGCCGCCATGGACGTCGAGCCGCGCACCGCTGACATAGGCGGCGCCCGGCGAGGCGAGGAACAGCACCGCATCGGCGATGTCCGCGCCGCGCCCCATGCGCTTGAGGGGCAAGGAGGCGGCGATGCGATCCTGCGCGCCTGCGCTGCCATAGGTCAGTTCCGACGTTTCGGTTTCGATGAGGCCGACGATGATCGCGTTGACGCGCACGTCCGGCCCCCATTCCTGCGCAAGGCTGGTGGTCAGGCTGACCAGTCCCGCCTTGGCCGCGCCGTAGATGGCCGTGCCCGGCGAGGGTCGGACCGCCGACACGCTGGCGATATTGACGACGGAACCGCCCGCCGCCTTCAGATGCGGATAGGCGGCCTGCGCCACATAAAGCGGCGCGAGCAGGTTCAGTTGCAGGATGCGTTCGGAAAAGCGGGCGCTGGCCGTGGCGGCATCGGCATGGGGCGAACCGCCCGCATTATTGACGACCAGGTCGATGCGGCCATGACGCTGCGCCACGGCGGCGATCCAGTCCGCCACGGCCGCCGGATCGCGAATGTCGCAGGCGTCGAACACCGCCGCCCGCCCATCGACGGCGATCGGCGCATCGGGTGCGGTGCGGCCGCAGGTAGCGACGTCATAGCCGTCCTCCAGCAGTCGGCGGACGATCGCGGCGCCGATCCCCCGCGTCCCGCCCGTGACGATCGCCACCCTGCCTTGCCCTGCCCTGCTCACGCCATCGTCTCCTGCCATTCCTTCACTCAACAACGTAATATATCATCGTGACAAATACGCATATGCCAGTTACTAGTCCATAACATATATATTTTGCGTGATGGAGAGAGGCATGGCATATTCGCTGCAAGAGCTGAGCGATTTCGAGGATATCCGCACACTCAAGCATCGCTATTTCCGGGGCATCGATACGGCGGATTTGCCCTTGCTGGCAACGCTGTTCACGGACGATATCAGCGTCGAATATCGCGGCGGCGGCTATAAGGTGAAGCTGGCCGGGCGCGACAATATGATGGATTTCCTGGCCAACAGCTTCCATTCCGGCACGGCGCCCATGCATCATGGCCATATGCCCGAAATCACTCTGACCGGCGCCGACGAGGCGGAGGGCATCTGGTATCTGGAGGACATCTTCATCAATCTGGATGACCAGCTCCACACCAGCGGCAGCGCCATTTATCGCGACAAATATCGCCGGGAAGACGGCGTGTGGCGGATCGCGCGGACCGAATATGACCGGCTGGTCGAGGTCGTTCAGCCCTTGGACTCCAAATTGCAGATCACCGCGCACTGGCTCGCCAACACCGGGCGCAAGCCGCATGAGCGCACCGACATCGGCCATTTCATCCAATGGGGTAATGGCTGACGGAGACGGGGAGCCAGCCTTCCTCTTGCGCGGTGGGCTGCGGCGTGGCTCTATAGCGGGCCTATGGACGATCCGAACGACACCGATGCCGCGTCGGCGAGGGACACTGCCGATGAGGCGGATGTCTCCTCGCTGCTGGAGGCGCTTTATGGCGGGCTGACGGAAAATCCACCTTGGGAGGGGTTTTTGCGCGCGCTGGCGGTAGCGGCCGACGCGCCCTTCGCCACGTTGCTGGTCGCGACCGGGCATAGCGGGATCGCGTCGCAGGTTACCCCCGGCGGCGATCCGTCCCGTTCCGCCGAATATGAGCAGCTGTTCGCCGCCGACCCTTTTGTCGACCTGCCCGAAGGCCGGGCCGTGATCTTCAGCGATTTCGTGCGCCATGTTCCGCCCCGCTTCCGCGAATGGCTGCACAAGGCAGGGACCGGCCAGATCATGGGCGTCGACCTGCATGCGCCGTCGGGCGCATCGGTGCGGTTGCGCGTCACCCGCGACATGAGCTGGCCCGATTTCGGAGAGCGGGAACTGGCATTGATAGCGCGGCTGGTGCCGCATCTGCGGATCGCGCTGAACCTGCACGCGCGGCTGACCTCGACCCAGGCCGAACGGCAGGTGTTCAGCAGCGCGATGGAGGGGCTGGCGGTCGCGAGCTTCATTCTGGCGCGCGATGGCCGGATCCTGCGGCGCAACGCGGTGGCGGACCGGATGCTGGTCGAAGCGACCGCCCTGGCCGAGCGCCAGGGCCGGCTGGAGCCGCTATTGGGTGCGGCGGCAGCGGCGCTGGACCGCCTGCTGCGCAACCCGCCCGCCGCCGGGGAAGAACAGCGGCTGGAGATTGCCGTGCCCGATGGCCAGCCGCTGCGGGGGGTGGCGCGGGCGTTGCCGGCCAATGCCTATGGCGACGGGGCCAGCCTGGCGCTGTTCCTGGCCGATCCGGCGCGGGTGGAGGGGCCCGATCCCGAATCGCTGCGCGACCGGTTTCAGCTCACGCCCGCCGAGGCGGGGCTGGCGGTTCAGCTTGCCCGCGGCGCGGCGCTGGTGGACGCGGCGCGGGCGCTCGACATCGCCCATAATACGGCGCGAGCCCATCTGCGCGCGATCTTCGCCAAGACCGGGACGCACCGGCAAGGCCAACTGGTCCATCTGTTGCGGACCATTGGGGGTGGGTTGACGATTTAGAGCGATTTCTTATCCGGCGATCTTTTCCGATCGCCTGAAAATCGCTCTAGAAAATCGCTCTAACCCTCGCCCTGTTTCCGCGTGATTTTGGCGATGCCTGCCTCATATTTGACGTTATGCACCGAAATCGAGGTTTCCACTCGCTGCACGCCCGGCAGGGGTCGAATCCGCTGAACGACAAGATCGTTCAACTGCTCCAGATTGTTGAACAGCCCCATGATCAGCAGGCTGTACCGGCCGAGCAGCGAGATGACGCAAGTGATTTCCGGAATGTCCGACAGGCTGCGCGCCAGTTCCTCGACATGGGATGGATCGGCATCGATCCCCAACATGCAGAGATTGGGCGATCCCGCCATGCGGAAGTCGGTGACGACCGTGAACTGGATCAACCCTTCATTCTGCAACCGCTTGATGCGGGTGCGGATGGTGCCTTCGGTCACGCCCAGTTCGGCCGCGATGGCGCGGTTGGAAATGCGCGCATCGCGCGCCAGCCTTTCGACGATGCCGTGGTCGAGCTGGTCGAGGCGGGATGTGGGAGCAGGAGCGGTCATAGCGGCACCACGTTGAATTCGAACTTCACCATGTCGACGGCGACGCCCGGCGAGATATGCGACACGCCGTCGATATCCGCGATATGCGCGAACAGCAATTGCTGCACTTCGGCGAAATCATGCAGGGCAACCAGCAATTCGATGTCATGACTGCCGCTCATGATGTTGACGCTCAACACCTCGCGCAGATCGGCCAGATCGCGCGCAACGGCCTCCACGTCGCGACCCTGCACCTGCACGCCCAGCGCAATGATGACGTTATAGTCATAGGCGGAAAAATCCGTGACCGCGACGACCCGCATGACGCGGGCATCCTCCATCTTCTGCAGGCGGGCGGAAACGGTGGCGGCGGTGACGGACAACCGTTCGGCGATTTCCTGGTTGGTGGCTCGTCCGTTCGTGCGCAATATTTCGATAATATTGGTGTCAAGACCGTCCAGCGCTGGCGGCGTCATCGTTCGCCCACTTCTGATCTGCATTGCCGCTCGCCCTCCTTTTCGATGCATGCGCCCTAGCCTGCCCGCCCAAGGAGTTCCAGATACAATGAAATCCCGCCGGTCAAAGCCAAGCCGTCCCCTCGTTACATCGGCAATATCTCTATCGACCCATATTACGAAAGAAAATAAATTTTTTTTCCGGTTTTCACATAATGCGTAACAATTTAGCATGTCGGCAACGTGGATGCGAAATCCTCTCGACTGTGCCGGTGGCGCGGAACGGACAAAAAAAGGAGAATATCATGCTTTCAAAGGTGAGGATCGGCAGCACCGATCTATCGGTCAGTGCGCTCTGTTACGGCACGAACATGCTCGGCACCGCCATCGCGCAACCGGAAGCGAACGCGATATTGGATCGGTTCGCGGCGCTCGGCGGCAATTTCCTCGACACCGCCCGTTCCTACGGCGACTGGATTCCCGACGCACCCAAGGGCGCCAGCGAGCGGGCAATCGGGGCATGGCTGAAGGGCCGGAAGCGGGAGGATTTCGTCATCGCCACCAAGGGCGGTCTGTTCGATATGCGGGTTGGCGATTACCGCAACCGGGTGAATCCGGAAGATGTCCGCAGCGACCTTCTGGAAAGCCTGGAGCATCTGGGCATCGACACGATCGACCTCTACTGGCTGCACATGGACAATGTGGACGCGCCGGTCGCGCCCATCATGGACATGCTGATCGACGCCAAGGCGGAGGGGAAGATCCGCTGGTTCGGCGCGTCGAACTGGACCGCGGCCCGCGTGCTGGAGGCCAATGAATATGCCCGTGGCAAGGGCAGCGAAGGCTTTGTCGCGCTGCAACCCTTCTGGGGCCTTGCCAAGCCGGATGAGGCGCATGCCGCGCAGCAGGGCTATGTGCTCTATTTCGAAGACCATGCCGAGCAGGCGCTGAAGGACAGCGGCCTTGCCATCATACCCTATTGTTCGCAGAGCCGCGGCTATTTCGCCATGCGCGAAAAGGGCGCCTTGCCTGAGGCGCTGGCCGCCTTTTACGCCAATCCGGCCAATGACGCCCGGTTCGAAGCCGCCCGGCGGATTGCGGCGGACCGTGGCGTCGGCATCAACGATGTCGCGCTGGCCTATCTCGTCAACCAGCCGCAGCCGACCATTCCGATCTTCGGCGCGTCCAGCCCCGCGCGGGTAGAGGAAAGCGTGAAGGCCGCCGAACTGCGGCTGTCGCCGGAGGAACTGGCGGCGCTGCGGGTGGGATGACCGGCGCTTTCGCCCCCCGGGCGACGCCGCGATATGAAACCTGCGATATGAGGGGGTAATCCCTTTCCCCCCGATTCGCGCTGTTCCGATCGGCGGTCACGGGCATAGGATGGCGCTGCATGCGCGATCCTTCCCCCTTCCGCCGTCCGCTGCGCATTGCCGTCCATTGCCTGGTCGGCGTGGCGTTGCTGCTGCTCTTCCTGCGCCAGGTCGACATGGGCGCGGCGATGGCGGCCCTGTCGCGCGCGGCGATGATGCCGCTGGGCGTCGCCCTGGCCGCCTATGCGCTGGATTTCCTGCTGCGCGCCGTCCGTTTCTGGGTACTGCTGGAGGCGGCGACGGGCCGGAGCCTGCCGCTGCGCGCCGTGCCCGCGCCCTTCATCGCCAGCTTCGGCATCAGCGACCTGTTGCCGCTGCGGGCCGGGGACCTGTTCCGCCTGGCCTGGTTCCAGCGGCATATGGCCGTGCGCACCGGCAGCGTGCTGGGCGCGATGCTGATCGAGCGATTTTACGATCTTGCCGCCCTGCTGCTGCTGGGCGTTGCGCTGGTGGCGCTGCATCTGCCGCCAATGGGTGGATTGGCGCTGATCGCGGTGGCGACGATCGGCATGGTGGGGGCGCCCCTGATCCTGCGTTTCCTGCCCGTCAGATCGCCCGCCGGGGGGCGGGATAAAAGCCTTAAAGGCCGCATCGCGCATGCTTTCCGCGACATGCTGGCCACCTTTGCCATCCTCCGTTCCCCCCGAAGGGTCGCGCTGCTGAGCGCCCTTTCCCTCCTCTGCTGGCTGCTGGAGGCGGTGCTGTTCCTGGGCGCCTGGGTCAGCCTTGGCGGCACGCTCGGCCAATGGCAGGCGCCGATGACCGCCTTCACCGCCAGTACGCTCGGCACGCTGGTCCCCGGCCTGCCGGGCCATTTCGGCACGTTCGAGCTGTTCGGACTGGCCGCCTTCACCCGCAGCGGCATCGCGGCGGACCATGCCGCCGCCGTGCTGCTGCTTGCCCACCTGCTGCTCTGGGCGCCGACCGCCCTGTTCGCGATTGGCTGGCTGCCCTTTTCAGGAAAGACGGCGAAGCAAGCCGATGGCCTGTTGCCGCAAGGGGGAGCGGTGCGCTGAGGCGTCCCCCACAGGCCGCCGCGCCCGGTAGCTGTCGTAGCTTTGCGCCAGCATCGTCGCATTGGACCAGCGCGGCGTCCATCCCATCGCCAGCAGCGGCGCGACATCGAAATAACAGTCGCGATGATAGGTCCGATATTGCCACGGCACCAGCGGCGACAGGCGCAGCGCATGCAGCGCCCCCAGCGCCATCATCGCAGGCAACACCGGCAGGCCGGCGATCCGCGAGCGGCTGCCCGCATGATCGATCAGCCCTTCCAGATCCTGGCGCAACGTGCCGAAATCATCCGTCCCCACATTATAGGTCCCGCCGTGCCCCAGCGACAGCGCCAGCAGGATGAAATCCACCAGATCCTCGACATGGACGAACTGCATCCGGTTGCGGCCGTCGCCGATGATGTAGAGCCGCCGATGCTCCGCGATCCAGTCGAACAGGATCTGGTAGATGCCGAGCCGCCCGTCCCCCAGCGTCGCCCGGGGCCGGATGGTGATGAGCGGCACACCCGCCCGCTCGCATAGCCCCGCCATCACCCTTTCGGCGGCCCATTTCGAGCGGCCATAGCTTTCCAGCGGTTGCGGCACCGTCTCGGCGGTGATCGGTCCCGGTGGCGGCAGGCCATAGACGGACGTGCTGCTGAGATGGACGATGGCATCGACGCCAGCGCGGATCGCCTCTTCCGCGAGGATGCGGCTGCCCTCGACATTGACCTGGTGATAGCGCCGCCCGGCATTGCTCTGCGCCACCAGGGCGGCATGGTGGTGCAACACGGTCACGCCCCGCATCGCCCGCGCCATCGCGTCGCGGTCGCAGATGCTGGCCTGGTGGAACTCGATGCCGGGCGGCAGGGCAGGGTCGCGCAGCAGATCGACCACGCGCACCCGGTCCCCCTGCTCATGCAACCGCCGCGCCATCGACGCGCCGATGAAGCCCGAGCCGCCCGTGACCAGATGCAGCGTCACGCAAATCTCCGTGCGATGGCGTGCAGCGCGTTGCGATGGGCGATGGCCATGACGCTGCCCTGCGGGTTGGCGATGGTCGGCCCGCACATCAGCGAGGCGTCCGCAATGCGCAAGCCGTCGGCATCGTGAATCCGTCCCCAGGAATCGGTGGCGCTCAACCGCCGATCCTCCCCCATCGGGCAGGAGGCGAAGACATGCACCGATGTCAGCATGGCCGACTTGCGCGGCAGGCATTCGGGCAGGGTCGCCATGTCCTCAACCGACCGGAGCATGGCGAAACCCGGCATGCAGGGCTGGACCGCCTGCGCGCCCGCCGCGAACAGGGCGCGGATCAGATGCTGGAGGCCGTCGTAAAGCTGATCCAGTTCCGCCTGCTCATGGCAAACCGACACGACGGGATCATGACAGCCCGGCAGGGTGCGGACCCGGCCATGGCCCGTGCCGTTCTGCACATAATAGAGTCCCATCCGCGCCGCATCGGCAGCGATCCGCGCCCGCATCGGGGGATTGGCCGCCAGAGCCAGCGCCAGCATCGCGGGCGAGCTGATCGAGCAGCCGATGCCGAAGCGCGGCTCGAACATCTTGATCTGATGGACCGGATCGGGGTCGCCCAGCCGGTTGACCGGCGTATCGAACAGCGCGACCGCCTTCAGCATCGGATGGAAGCGCAGGCTGTCGCCGATATTGTGCCGGATGCCCGACCGGCGCAACAAAGCGGGCGTCTGCACCGCCCCGCAGGCGACGAACAGCGCATCGGCGACGATGGTGACCGACCCCGTCGAGCGATGGCGCGCCGTCACTTCCCATCGGCCATTGATCCGGCGGATACGCTGCGCGCGCATATCCGCGATCACCCTTCCCCCCGCCTGGCGAAAACGCGGCACGAAGGTCGCGCTCATCGACTGTTTGCGCCCCGTCTCATAATCGTAGAGCCGGTGCGCGGCGATGGCATCCCAGCCGAGCCGCATGGCCCCCTCCCCCAGCCGCTGCGACAAGGGCGGCGGCGTGCCCGGCAGGGCGGCAATCCGCGCGGTCGCCTCGCACGCCTCGAAATGCGGGGCAAGAGCTTCGGGGGTCAGCGCATCGACATGATGGCTCCCCGCCCATTGCTCCAGCACATAGGGCGGCGTGCGGTGATAGAGGCCGCGATTGACCTCGCTTCCGCCGCCGACGCAGCGCCCTTCGACATAGGTGATGGAGGGATTGCCGAACGCCATGGTGACGCCGGCGTGGCGATATTTATGGAGGATTTCCTCGCCCGAAAAATGCGCCATGGCATCGAGCGGCAAATCGGGACCCTCCTCGACCAGCAGGGTGGAATAGCCCGCCTCGGCGCAGAGCGTCGCGGTGACGGAGCCGCCCGGTCCCGATCCGATCACCGCCACATCGGCGCGCAGCCTGTCCGCCACCGGCTCACTCATGCCAAAGGCTGACGAGCGCGAGGCTGACATAGAAGCGCATCAGCATATGCGCGGGTCCGGCCTCCCACGCCTCCATCTGCGCGCGGCGCTCGGCGGGGGACAAAGCATGGAAAAACCGCCCGCGCCGGGGCAATGGCCAGGCGTCGAAGAACAGCGTCGCCGCGCGCAAGGGCGGCCGCAAATAGCCCGGCATCGCCGCAAAACTCGCCAGCACGAAGTCGCGCGCAGCCTGCGGCGATCCGCCCGCGCCCTGCTCCCTTTCGGCGACAGTCGCGGCCAGCGCGCCGACGGTGGCGGTAAAGTCAGGCAGCATGGCCGAAGACCGGATCGTTATAATGGCGGAAATCGCGCCCCCGGATCAGCGCCCGCACCCCGGCCCGGCGCGCAGCCTCTCCATCCCGGTCGTCGCGGTCGCCGATCATCAGCGTGCGGGAGGGATCAGCCCCCGCCATCGCCATCAGCCAGCGCAGCCCCGCCGGATCGGGCTTCAACCGCCCGACATCCTCCGCCGCGACGGCGTAGCGCGTCGACAGGCCAAGCGCGGCGAGCTTCGCTTCCACTCGATAATCGCTATGGACCGCCACCTTATGGCTGGCCGACAGGCGGGCGAACAGCCGCCCGGCCCCCTCGACCCGGAAACGGCGCAGCAGCGGCAAGGGGCGCTGCTCCATCCACTCGCTGACCACCGCCCGCACCGCGCCGGGGTCGCAGCCGGGAAGGCAATATTGCTCCCGCGCGAAATCCTGTGCCATCGCCTCGGCCAGCGCCTCGCGGCGGCGGCGATAGGCGCCCAGCATGCGCGGCACCGCCGTGGACCGGCTGCGGATCACCTCCCCCGCCAGCATCACCGCCATCCGCCTGCGCACGGGCGGCTGGTCATAAAGCGTGCCGTCCAGATCGAACACGATCAGGTCCAGGCGATCCCAGTCGATCATGGCCGGACATAGATGAAGCTGGGCGTCGACAGATAGTTCAGGAACGGCATGTCGACGAAGGTGAGGATGGTGAGCGAGGCCGCCACCGCGAAGCTCGCCAGCATCAGCCGCCGGGACCGGAACAACCGCTCCGGCCGGGAGGCCACCGATCCGCGCAGCATGGCGAGCCAGAAATAGCTGGCGAAGAGGATCGCGATGAAGGGCAGCGCGAAAATATATTCCTGCCGGTATTTGATGAGGAACACCGCCAGGAAAAAGGCCGACAGCATCGCGTAGAGCAGGCAGGACACCGCCAGATTTTCCGCATTATACCGCCCGAAGGACCGGCGGTAGCGGGGCAGCAGATCGGCGCCGCCGTCGGCGGTGATATCCCGATATTCCGCCAGCCGCTTCGCCGCCATCAGGAAAGCGCCGCCCATCCAATAGGCGAAGAGCAGGCTGCTGGGCGGCATGGTGGCGGGGTCGATCATCGTCCAGCCCAGCATCAGACGGATGGGATTGTTGATGCTCTCGCTCACCACGTCCAGATAGACCCGGTCCTTGGTTCGCACCGGCTGGACGTTGTAGATGAGGCCCGACAGCACGAAGGCGGCGGCGGTCCAGGCGAAGAGCGGCCCCAATTGCACGGCCAGGCCCAGCCCCACGCCGACCAGCAGCAGATATTCGGCATAGATGATCGGCGCCGACAGGCTGCGATGGACGGCGGTGCGGGCGGACTTCAGCGGATGATAGGCGTCGAACTCCCGGTCCAGCCATTCGTTGATGACATAATTGGCCGAGGCGATGGCGACCGCGCTCACCAGACCAATCAGGATCGGAAGCGCCGCGATCTCTGTGGCCGGATGGCGCAGCACATGGGCGAGGACAATGCCCGGCAGGATGAACACATGCTTCGTCATATGGTCGAGCCGCGCGATCGCCACATAATCGCGCAGGCGGCCCCGGCCGGCCTTGGACGGCGCGGCCACGGGGCGGACAGTGATGCCGTCAGTGTTCATGATTCACTCCGTAGATGCTGCCGTCCGCGCGGCGGGTGATGAGGCGAAGGTCGAGGCGCCGGACCAGTTCGGTCTCGCTCGCCATGTAGAAGCGCCAGTCGACGCCGTTCAGGAACACGATATAGGCCTTGCCCCCGGCCAGCGCCCTGCGGGCATCGGCCAGTTGCGCGGCATAGGGGAAGGCGGGGTCCTCCCGCCCCGTGCGCAGCAGGATGTGCGCGGGAATGTTGCGCGCATGGCGGCGCAGCACATAGCCGATGGCATCGGGGCCGTTGCTGTAGAGGATGGCGTCGGACGGCAACTGCCCCACCGCCGCCAGCGTCGGCGAACGCGTCCATTGCAGCGACGCGAAGCCCAGCCCCTCCCGATAGGCCTGATGCACCCGGTCGGCGGTGCGCAGCATATGGCTGACCCCCATGAAGAGGGCGAGGCCGACCAGCGCGCCGTGCAGCTTGCGCGCCCGCCCGGTCTGCGCGGGCAGGCGGGCCAGAACGATGGTCATGGCCATGATGCTGGTGCAATAGACCGGATAGGCATAGCGGCTGTTGAGGTGGAGATTGGCCTCGATCGAGGTCGCCAGTACGATGAAGCCCAGATAGGTGAAGAAGAACAGGCCCAACGGCACCGCGAGCAGCGACGGATCGGCCTGCTCCCGGCTCAACACCCGCCGTCCATGGTGCCAGAGCAGGACGAGGCTTGCCGCCACCGCCATCAGGAACAGCGCGGCGCGGGGCGCGAAGGGCACTTCATCGGGCACGATCCAGGCGGTGAGCGCGGTGAAGCTGGTGAGCCAGTCGTCGGCGGTCATATTGCCCAGCCATTCCAGCGGACGGCCGGTGGATCGGCCGATCAGCCATTCACTCACCATCGCCCAGCCGAGGAACAGGAGGGCGGACGGCAGCGCCACATAGGCCACATCCCCCAGCCTGCGCAGCAAGGGCTGGCGCCGGTCGAGCAACAGGAACAGCGCAATGGCGGCGCCCAGCGGCGGCCCGGTGAAACGCACCAGCGACGCCAGCCCGACCGCGCATCCCACCGCCAGCAGCCAGCGCCGGTCGTCCGACCCCAGATAGCGCAGCAGCGCCCACATGCTGACCAGGATCATCGTCAGGAACAGCGGTTCCGACATGGCCAGCGCGTGCAGGGCGACGGTCTGCGGCGCGATCACCACCAGCGCCGTGCCCAGCGCCGCATAGCTCCCCCGCCCGCTCGCCTCGCGCAGAACGGCCCATGTCAGCGCGGCATTGAGCGCGCACAGTATAAGGCCGATGCCCCATGCCGCCGCGGCGATGTCGATCCCCGCCGCCGCCACCAGATGCAACAGCGCCGGATAGAGCGGCGCATCCCATGGCCGCGCCGCCAGCCCCATATAGCGCGTGCTGTCGGGATAAATGCCGATTCCATGATGGGTCGACAGAAGGAACAACAGCACCGCCGCCAGCGGAAAGCCGATGGCGCAGGCCGGGTCCAGCACCGGCGTCGGTTTGGAAGCGGCCAGCGCTTCCCGTGCCCGGAACTGGAACATTCACCGGTCCTTGGCGAAGGGGCGGCTCAGCACCCGCTTGGCATTTTCCACGACGAAACGGAGCGCGCTGTCGGCGATACCCCGCGCGAAAATATCGTCCAGCCCGTCGATCAGCTGATCGATCTGCGCCCGCGTCACGACGAAGGGCGGCATGAAATGCAATATGTCGCGCGCGCCCGGCTGGAAGTGGACGATGACATTGTGCCGCTCATAAAGCTGCCGCGCGACCGCGCCGATCAGCACGGTCTGATAGGTGAGGAAGAGCGGATTGGTCGACACGTCGATCAGCTTCGACGCCAGGTCCTCGCGGAAATTGAGGCGGATCGCGCGGAACAGCCCCCTTCCCCGGATGTCGATCAACGTGCGCGGATAACTGGCCTTCAGCGCCTCCAGCCGCGTCTCCAGATAGAGGCCCATTTCCGCCGCATTGTCGATCAGCCCGTCATCATAGAGGGTGTTCAGCGTCTCGATCGCCACCGCGCAGCTTTCGCCCAGACCGCTGAAGGTCGAACTGTGCAGGTTGCAGTCGTTGCGGTTGCCATAGGCGCGCTCGAACAGCGCCTGCGACGTCACCATCGCCCCCATGGCGCATTTTCCCCCGCCCAGCGTCTTGGCCAGCGTCACCATGTCGGGCACGACATTTTCGTGCATGAAGGCGCAGAAACGGCCGGTGCGGCCCGTCCCCACCTTCACCTCGTCGAAGATCGAGAGGATGTCGTTGTCGCGGCACAGTTGCGCGAACGCCGCCAGATAGCCCGGCGGCGGCACTTCGCAGGCGGTGCCCCGGATCGGTTCGATGATGGCGGCGATGATGCCGTTGCCCTTTTCCATCGCCTCCGCCGCGACCGCCGCGCGCAGGGCGTCGATGTCGCCATAGGGAACGTAGACGACATTCTCCTTGGGCACGCCCAGCAGGAAACCCTGATGCACGTCGGTCGCCGTCGTCAGCGCCAGCGCGCCATGGGTCTTGCCGTGGAACGCCCCCTTCATGCAGAGGAATTTCCGCTTGCCCTTGGGCGTCTGGATGCGTTCGGCCAGCTTCATCGCGGCCTCGTTCGCCTCCGCCCCCGATGTGGTGAAGAAGCTGGTGTCGAGCGGATCGGGCAATATCTGCGCCAGATTATAGGCAAGCGCCGCCTGCAACTTGCTGGGCGACAGCTTGGCGCAGTCGATCACGCGCCGTTCATGGCAAAGGCGTTCGGCCTCGATCACGCGCGGGTGATTATGGCCCAGCCCGACCACGCCCATGCCGGTCGAAAAATCCAGGACCTGCCGCCCGTCGGTCAGGTGCAGCACGGTCCCCTCCGCCGCGCGCACGTCCATGCGGTCGAGGCCCAATATGCCGAAAATCTGGAGCATGTAGCGGTTGACGTGATCGGCATAGAGCCGGTTCGCCTGCCCCATGTCGAGCGCCAGCGCCTGATCCAGCGAAAGCAGATCGGGTTTCAGCATATAGGCTGGTGGCGGAAGGTCATCCCGAATCTGCGTCGCCATCTTGCCTCTGCCCCCAGTTTGTTTCGGATGCGGGCAGGATAGGCGGCGCCGGCGGGCCGGCGGAATCCATGGAATTATATACTTCGAAGGAACCGGGGCTAACCCTTCCAGCTATCCCCTTTTGCCCGCTTTGGGGTGGTCAGGCGTCCGGCGGGGCGCCGGACTCCATCCGCTGGTAATAAAGCGCCGCCAGCGCCGTGCGATTATTGATCCGCAGCTTCTGGAAGATATTGTGCAGGTGGATTTTCACCGTCCCCTCGCCCGCGCCCAGTTCGCGGGCGATCAGCTTGTTCGACAGGCCGCTGCACGCCAGCCCGGCAATCTCCAGTTCCCGTGGCGTCAACCCGGCCAGCCCCGGCGGCGGCGGCGGCGCCTCCATCGGCAGGCTGCCGAGCTTGACCGCCACATCCTCCGCGAACCAGCGTCGCCCGCCCGCCACGCTGCGCAGGCAGTCGATCAGCGTGTCGGGCGCGGCCTCCTTCAGCAATATGCCCCATATGCCGTGGGCCAGCGCCTCGGCCGCCTGGGGCGGCGTGATCATCGCGGTCAGGAACACCGCCCGCACCGGCAGGTCCGCCGCCCGGATGCGCCGCAGGATCGCAAGTCCGCTGACATCGGGCATGTTGATGTCCAGCACCGCCAGATCGGGCTTCAACCTGTCGATCATGGCAAAGGCCTCGGCGCCCTGCGTCGTGCTGCCGACGACCGTGAAATCGCGCTCCATCGCGACCAGATCGGCCAGGCCGCGCAGCAGCACGGGATGATCGTCGACCAGAAAGACGCTGTACCGGGTCATGACGGTCCGCTCATGGCAGGGGCACCTCGATCCGCAGTGCCAGCCCGGGAGCATAGCGGGTGATGGCCAGGCTGCCGTCCATATCCTCCACCCGCGCCAGCAACGAACGGGGCCGGGACGGATCGTCATTATCCCCCGCAACCATGCCGCAGCCATTGTCCGCGATGCAGAGACTGAGGCCATGGCCGATCCGGCTGAGTTCGACGTTCAGCCGCGTCGCGCCGCCATGGCGCACCGCGTTGGCGGTCGCTTCCGACAGAAGCTGCGCCAGTTCGCGATGGACGAGGGCGGGCGCCTCCATGTCGGGAGGCGTGACCGTCAGGCCGATGTCGCAGCCCCACTGATCGCACAGATCGTTCACATTTTGGGAAAGGCTGGCCGACAGGTGGCGGACGGCGGCCATGTCGGGCGCGCGGCTGCCCTCGACGAACAGGCGGATGCGCTGTTGCTGGGCGGCCATCATCGCGCTCACCGCCTGAAGCGACGGACGGGCGGAGGGTGGCACGGCGGCGGCGGCGGCCTTCAGCGTCAGCGTCGCCGCCGTCAGGTCCTGCAACACGCTGTCATGCAGGTCGCGGGCAAGCCGGACGCGTTCCTGGTCGCGCGCGCTTTCGGCGATGGCCTGCGTCAGCGCGAAACGTTCCAGCTCGTCGCCGATGCGCTGAGCAGTGATCCGCGCGAGCGCGGCGTCATCCTCGCGGCGGCCGGGCGCGTCGAGCACATAGAGCCGCCCCTTGCCGCGCGTCCCGGCGAAGGGTGCCGAGCGGATGTCCCGCATCGCCGGCACCGGCCAGCCCGCCGCCTGTGCGATACCGCCGATCCCAGTCCGTTCGGCGGCACTGGACAAGGGCAGCAATATCAGCCCATCCGGCCCGTACAGCGCGGCGCGGCCATAAGGATCGGCACGGTCCTGCCACAACAGGATCAGCCGCCCCGCGCCCAAAAGCCGGGCGGCATGGTCCAGCATGTCATGCAGCCATGCCCGCTCGTCCATGCTGGCGGGCATGGCGGACCAGGAGGCAAGCTGGGCGAAGCGCTGCCCGCTGCGCGCGCGGTAGGCGCCGAAATAGCCGAGC
This sequence comes from Sphingobium estronivorans, assembly GCF_008692605.1. GTDB lineage: Bacteria > Pseudomonadota > Alphaproteobacteria > Sphingomonadales > Sphingomonadaceae > Sphingobium > Sphingobium estronivorans. The sequence goes on along the minus strand of NZ_LFCT01000011.1, from coordinate 131,542 downwards.
ATCGCCGCCGCCACCAAAAAATAGGCCGACCGCATGATGACCACATTCAGTTCCGAATCGCCATCGGTGAGATCCTGCCATCCCACTATGATCATCATGATTTCCATGGCGACCGCGCCCAGCACCGCGCCGCGCATCCCCCAGCGCAAGGTGGTCGCCAGCAGGATGAAGGGCACGAAGGGGAAGAAGGGGCTGTCCAGTTCATCGGTGAGGAAAACCAGCGTCCCCAACGCCAGCACATCCACGCCATGGGACAGCAGGTGCAGCGGATGGGCGAGCGAGCGGCGCAGCGGGCGCGGAATGAGCAGCAGGGAGAAGAGGATATAGGCGCCCAGCACCAAATGCGCTTCGTCCAGCGACCGGGCGGGGCGCGTGGGGTCGAGATAGATGGCCAGCGCGGCGAACAGGGCCGACACCAGGCGCCCGGCGGAAATCAGCCGTTCCGGGTCAGCGCCGAGATGGATTTTCGCGGCGAGGCGGAGCCTGTTCGGCAAGGAACCGCGCTGCGCTTCGTCATCCTGGCCCGGTCGTTCCATGAAACACCCTCGGAAATGTCTGTCATGACGGACAGCGGCGCTCAATTGCGATTATGGATAGGGATGGCGGGGACCGGCTGGCGGGAAACGCGTCAATGCCATCGATTTCACGCCGAAAAGGGATATAAGGATTATCCCTGATGGCGACGGCGCCAAAGAAGGGCCTCGTCAGGCAGGGCACGAACGTTGCTTGCCGGGAGACAGTCGATGAAATCGGTCCTGCTGCACATCCACGAAGATCATGGCGCGGAAAGCCGCTTGCAGGCGGCCTGCGATCTGGCCCGGGCTTCGGGCGCGCACATCCATTGCGTGCAGGTGACGAGCATGCCCGATTTCGTCGCGGCGGACATGTATGGCGGCGCGTCCATGGCGCCCGCGATGATGGCGGAACTGTACGACATCGACGAAAAGGCCAGGCTCCGCGTCGAGGACCGGCTGCGGCGGGAGGATGTCAGCTGGGACTGGCGGCATGTCGAGGGCGACATGGTGCACGGCCTGCTGTCCGCCGCGACGCTGACCGACGGGGTCATCGTCACCCTGCCGTCCGGCGCGCGTCGGGAACTGGCCGATCCGCTGCATCTGGCCGCCGATCTGGCGCTGGCCGGGCGGACGCCGGTGATCGCAGTGCCGCAGGAGGCGAAATCCTTCTCCGTGACCGGCCGCGCGGTCGTGGCGTGGGAGGGGTCGCAGGAAGCCTCTACCGCATTGCGGCTGGCCGTGCCGCTGCTGAAGCTGGCGGAGGAGGTGCATGTCGTGACGGTGGAGGAAGCGGGCAAATATCCCTTCCCCGCCACCGATGCGCCGGAATATCTGGCCCGCCATGGCATCAAGTGCCAGTTCCACACCTGGCCGCAGGACGGCCGCACGATCGAGGCGGCGCTGAAGGCCGCGATCGGCGTGCTGAAGCCGGACTGGATGGTGATGGGCGCCTTCGGCCACAGCCGCCTGCGCGAAATGGTATTCGGCGGCGTCACCCGCACCATGCTGCGCGAAGTGCGCGTGCCGTTGTTGCTGGCGCACTGACGCGGCGCTTTGGCGGCTGGGGTTGAAGATGCTTCTGCGGGATGGCCGGCCCATGGGGCACGCTCGATCCCGAGCCAGTCATTCCTGTTCAGTGTCCGGATGCGACCAGTTGTGGTCATTCATCTGGATATGCGTGATACTCTGAAGCGGACGTTAACGGAAAATACCTTGGAGCCGGAACAGGCCGAATGCACGAATTGATGTTGAGATGAGGATATGAGTGGTGTCTTATTAGAGCAATTCACATCAAGCTCACTGCGGAAGCCATAAATAAACATGAATCTCATTGATCGGCGCCTTTTTTATATCTGGTTGTTAGGGACGATAGGAACCGCCTGCGCGATTTTCCTGCCAGGAATAGTCGTTCTGCTCATGCTGACGCTTATCGGCATCCCCTTGGCGTGGCTTATCGTCCTCGCGCCGGGAGCGTGGATTTATTTAACGCCGACGCTAGCAATCTATATGATCCTGCGGAGAGTGTCGGACGGCACTCCGCGTTTGGCAATGCTGGCGGCCGCCGCCATACTGCCGCTGGCGGTTGGCTTTGGTATTCCACGGTGGGCCAATGGGATCACTGAACGACGCGTTCAGGCCCTGATCGCGCAAGATCACGGCGCCCCTCCAATACTGCCGGTTGGTCTTTCCGTCACCCATGCAATCGACAGAGGCTTAGGTTCCTCCGGCAAGTGTTGGGACATTTGCCAGCGGCTCCTATTTTCGCTCGTGGCAAAGAGCTTTGTCGAAGTGCCGCTCGACAAGCTGTCGATGCGCGCATCGCGGCTGACCTCTGCGCGCCGCTTTTCACTCGGGCCGATTGGACCGGGATGCAACAACGAGCGATTACAAACGACCTACGCCACGAGCGCAGAAATCGGGCGCGAAATCCCACCCCCGCCTCCGCCACTTTCAGATAAACTGGAGAATTTCGCTGAGGAGGGATTGTGCTTGCATGACGATGCGGTGCGAGATGTGCGCTCCGATGTCCTCATTGTCGAACGTTGGAACTACGATCCGGCTTTTCGAAGCTTTCGTTTCGACGGTGAGGGTTGGCGCCTTTCACTTCATCCCATCACCCCATTCAAACGGCGCGAAGTGTTCCGTCTTACGCCTTCAGGCTTGGTGCGGCTTATGCGCCGCACTGAGGTCCGGTATGCGCGCTTGGCGGAGCCTTTATGGCTGTCGCCAGGATTCAGTTTCGATACGGCGTCGCCGACGCACTGGGCTTGGCGCGATCAGCGTGTCATCGGCAGTCCGGTGGAAAGCTTTCAGCCAACCAAATGGAACGGGCTAATTGCCAATGATCTGGCGGTGCATGGTCTGCGATGAACGGGCGACGTAGCTTCTAAACGAAGCTGACATGCAGAACGAATGGCCGCTAATTTTCTATGCCTGTTTGTAAGCCGTCAGTCCGCTTCCCACCCTTTCGTCATCCCAGCGCAGGCTGGGATCTCGGGAGATAGCGCGCGACATGGCCTGAGACCCCAGCCTGCGCTGGGTGACGATGGGGGCCTTGGCGTGACGGAGGGGCGGCGTCCGCCACCCACCCAACCGCCCTCTCAAGCCACGAGCATCACCGCCAGGCCAATGCAGGCCAGGCCCGTGGCGAGGGACACGAAACGCCCCCAGGGCAACAGCTTTTCCAGCGCGACCAGCAGCGTCAGCAGCGCGATCCAGGCGATGTTCATGATGCCGCCCACGAACAGCAGCACCATCAGCATCCAGCAACAGCCGACGCACCAGGCGCCGTGGACCATCCCCATGCGCAGCGCGCCCGTCCGGCCGGGGCGATAATAGCGGCTGAGGAACACCGCCGGGTTGCGGCACTGGCGCAGGCAGGCGTCCTTCCATGGGCTGAGTTGATAGAGGCCCGCCGCCGCCAGCAGCCCCGCCGACAGCCAGCGGCTGGATGACGCCATCGCCATGGGCGCCAGCATCGCGGCGGCGCTCAGCCACCCTTGCGCAATCGTCGCGAGCAGGGAGAACAGGCCCCAGACCAGCAGATAGCCCGCCAGGAAGCTTTCCGTCGCGGGACGGGTCTCGATCTCACGATGGGAGACGGCGCGGGCGTAAAGCAGGATCGTCGGCGCGGCGGAGGGCAGCATCATCGCCACCATCATCACCCACCACATGGCCAGCGTCAGCGCGAACTGCGCCGCCGTCCAGGGACTGGCAGCCGGCATGGGCATCGCCATCGTCGAATCTGGCATCGGATCTGGCATCGCGTCCGGCGGCTGAAGGCCGGCAGGCGCGAGCGAGGCCATCGGAGCCATGTCCATGCCCGCCCCCAGCAGCAGCCAGCCCCAGGCGAGCAGGATGAGCGTAGCCAGCGCAGCGAGGGACAGGATGCGATGCCGGGCGAGCACCGCCTCCACTTCAGTCCTCATGCGCTTCGGACGACGCCATGGCTGTCGAGATGAAGATGGGCAAACTGGCCGTAGCTCGACCCATGGGCCAGCGGCATCGGGTCGGTCGAGCGGGTCGCGCCGGAGCCAATCTCCGCCACTTCATATTCGAAGCCGTCGGGCAATTGAATGCGGGCGCGGACTTCGGCGCCGTTGACCGGGCTGCGGATCGGTTCGCCGTCCATTTCCAGATGCCCGGGGATACGCAGCCGGCCCTTGCGTCCCTCCACATCCACCTCGAACTGCAAGGGCACGAACAGGGGGTCGTGCAGGGTCGTGATGGTGGAGGCAAAGACCGCGAAGACGGTCGCGAACGGATCGGTATCGCCGCCGGTCATGATGGTGAGCAGCGCATGGCGCTGCGCTTCGGTGGCGCGTTCATCGACGAAGGCGACGCATTCGCCACGGCCTTCGTGGATCGGACCGGGCCAGCGGAAGACGCCCGCGATGTTGAGGCCCGACAGGTCCGTGTCGCCATGATGGCCTTCGTCGATGGCGATGCCGACGGCCGCCTGGCAATGGCCCTTGTCCGGCAGGCCGCCAAACTGGCAGTTGCAGCCATATTCGCAATTGCAGTTGGCGAATTCCCGGCCCTTGAGCTTCCAATAGACCATGGCGAGTCCCCCTTGGATGGGTGCGCGGGGACTATAGCATATCGGTTGGGTGGCGTTCCAGATTTTCGGAAGGGGAGCGGCTCGTTCAGGCGTGGAAATGGGCGACCAGCGCATAGCGGTCGCCGGGGTAGAGCAGGCGGGCGTAGGTGATGCGTTGCTCGCCCTGCCCCTTATCCACCCACGTCCAGCGTTCCAGCGCCATGCAGGCGGCGTTTTCGGGAACGTGGAGCCTGTCCGCCATGGCGGGGTCGGCATTGATCGCGGTGATGCGGTGTTCCGCCTCCGTCCAGGGGACATGGCCGAGCAGCCACGAGCCGGGGGGTTCGGCGCTGAAATCGACATCAGCGGCTTCGGGGACGGCGGCAAGGTTGATCAGGCGATGTTCGAGGGCATAGGGCAGGTCTTCGGCGAAATGGCGGCATTCCATGACCAGCAGTTCGCCGCCGGGGACGCGGAGCAGCGCCCTGTCCTCCTCCGTCGCCTTGCGCCGATGGCGGGAGAGGAGTTCGAGGCGATAGGTCAGGCCCTGTCCCTCCACTTCCGCGCGGATGTCGGGGATTTCGAGCGCGGCCCGGTGGAAGCGCGGGGCGGCGACGAAGGTGCCCGCGCGCTTACGGCTTTCCAGCAGGCCCGATTGCACCAGCGAGCGCAGCGCCTTGTTCACCGTCATGCGGGAGCAGCCATAGGTGTCCATCCACTCATGTTCATAAGGGATGCGGTGGCCGGGGCGCCATTCGCCCGACATGATGCGGCTTTCTATGTCGCGGCGGATGCGGCTGTGGAGGGCGGTCAATCGAGGAGAGCCTTCAGGAGTTGGTTATAGCGCGCCTCTATCGCGGGGCGGCCATGGTGAACGCCCGCGCTAACCCGCTTCCTGCCGTCGCACCAGACGCTATCGATCCGGGCGCGGGCGAAGATCCAGCCGTCGAGCAGGGCGTGGGCGGGCGGGTCGCGACGCAGGGTCACGATGTCGGCGCGAGCGCCGGGGGCGAGCGTTGCGGGGGACGCGCCGAGGGCGTGGGCGCCTTGCCGCGCGGCATTGTAGAGGCTGGCACCGGTGGATTGACCGGGTGCTGACGCCAGCAGGTTGCGGCCTTGACGGCTCAGGCGCTGGCCATATTCGAGCAGGCGTAGTTCAGCGGCAACGTCGATTTCGACGTTGGAATCGGAGCCTATGCCGATCCGGCCGCCTGCCGCCAGAAAGGGTTGGGCGGGGAAGAGGCCGTCGCCCAGATTGGCCTCGGTGATCGGGCAGAGGCCGACGGTGGCGCCGCTTTGCGCGATGCGGTTGCGTTCGCTCTCGGTGATGTGGGTGGCGTGGACGAGGCACCAGCGGCGGTCGACCGGGGCATGATCCATCAGCCATTCGACCGGGCGCTGGCCGCTCCAGCCGAGGCAGGCGTCGACCTCGGCCATTTGTTCCGCGATGTGGATGTGGATGGGCCCGTCCGGCGCGAGGGGAAGGATGGCGGCCAGTTCTTCCGGCGTGACGGCGCGCAGGCTGTGGGGGGCGATGCCCAACGGGACGTCCAGCGGCTTCAGGGCTTCCAGCAGGCGGGCGAAGCTGTCGCGGTCGTGGAGGAAGCGGCGTTGGCCATGGGTCGGCGGCGCTCCGCCGAAATCGGCATGAGCGTAGAAGACCGGGAGCAGGGTCAGGCCGATGCCGCTGTCCCGGGCGGCCTGTGCGATCGCTTGGGCCATGGCGGCGGGGTTGGCATAGGGCGCGCCATTGGGGTCGTGGTGGAGATAATGGAACTCGCCGACGCGGGTGAAGCCGCCTTCCAGCATTTCGGCATAAGCGAGCGCGGCGATGGCGTGCAGCCCTTCGGGGTTCAGGCGGTCGACGAAGCGGTACATCGCCTCTCGCCAGGTCCAAAAGCTGTCGGCAGTGTTTCCAGCGCGTTCGGTCAAGCCCGCCATGGCGCGCTGAAAGGCGTGGCTGTGGACATTGGGGAGGCCCGGAAAAGCGGGGCCGTGGCGTTCGTCTTGGGGCTGCGGGTTCGTGTCGGAGGTGAGGGTCGCGATCCGGTTTCCGGCCAGCGTGATGCGGACGCCCTTGCGCCAGCCTTCGGGGAGCAGTGCCTGTTCGAACCAGAGCGCCATGCGCTTCCTCTCTGGACAATGGTGAGGAGGCGCATTTAGGTATATACATTATTGAGTCGACGCCAGTGGGAAATAGGATGCCACCTCCCTGCGACAGAGTTTGGACCCATGCCCGGATCGCCACTTTTTGCGAGGACGCTGGACGGGAGGGGATGGATGTCATTGAAGGCGGCGCCGTGGGCGTGCGCGGGGGTGCGATCTGCTATGTCGGGAGCGCGCGGCACGCGCCCGATGCGGTGGAGGTCATCGATTGCGCCGGACGGTGGATCACGCCGGGGCTGATCGATTGCCACACCCATCTGGTGCATGGCGGCGACCGGGCGGCGGAGTTCGGGATGCGGCTTTCGGGCGCCAGCTATGAGGAGATAGCGCGGGCCGGGGGCGGGATCGTCTCCACCATGCGGGCGACGCGGGCCGCGAGCGAGGATGAACTGGTCGCGAGCGCCCTGCCCCGGCTGGATGCGCTGATGGCCGAGGGCGTCACCACGGTCGAGGTGAAGTCGGGCTATGGGCTGGATTTCCAGAATGAAATGAAGATGCTGCGAGCGGCGCGGCGGTTGGGGGAAGCGCGATCCGTGTCGGTTGCCACGACCTTTCTGGGCGCGCACGCGCTGCCGCCGGAATGGGCCAGGGATGCAGACGGCTATATGGACGGGCTGATCGCGATGTTGCCGCAGGTCGCGCCGCTGGCCGATGCGGTGGACGGGTTTTGCGAGGGGATCGGCTTTTCGCCCGCGCAAATCGGGCGGCTGTTCGACGCGGCGAAGCGGCTGGGACTGCCGGTGAAGCTGCATGCGGAGCAATTGTCCAACCTGCATGGCGCGGAACTCGCGGCGCGGCATGGCGCGCTGTCCGCCGATCATCTGGAGCATCTGGACGAGGCGGGCGTGGCCGCCATGGCGAGCGCGGGCACGGTGGCGGTGCTGTTGCCGGGCGCGTTCTACTTCATGCGCGATACGCAGGTGCCGCCGGTCGACGCCTTGCGGCGGGCGGGGGTGCCGATGGCGCTGGCGACCGACTGCAATCCGGGAACGTCGCCGCTGACGTCCCTGCTGCTGGCGATGAACATGGGAGCGACCTTGTTCCGGCTGACCGTGGAGGAATGTCTGGCCGGGGTGACGCGGGAGGCGGCGCGCGCCTTGGGATTGATCGACCGGGTCGGGACTTTGGCGGTGGGCAAGAGTTGCGACCTGGCCATCTGGGATATCGAGCAGCCCGCTGAACTGGTGTATCGCATGGGGTATAATCCGCTCCATGCCCGTGTGTGGAGAGGAAAATGAAGCTCATTCCGGGCGAGGTCTCGCTGGCGCAATGGCGGGCGATTTACGAGGGCGCGGCGGTCGGGCTGGACCCGGCCTGCGTGCCCCGGATCGCGGCGGGCGCGGCGGCGGTCGAGCGCATATTGGCGCGGCACGAGCCAGTGTACGGGATCAATACCGGCTTCGGAAAGCTGGCGAGCGTCAAGATCGGCGACGAGGATCTGGCGGTGCTTCAACGCAATATCGTGCTGAGCCATGCGGCAGGGACGGGCGCCCCCTCCCCCGTGCCGGTGGTGCGGTTGATGATGGCGCTGAAGCTGGCGAGCCTGGCGCAGGGGGCTTCCGGGATCAGGCCGCAGACCGTGGCCTTGCTGGAGGCGATGCTCGCGCGCGGATTGACGCCGGTGGTGCCCGCGCAGGGGTCCGTGGGGGCGAGCGGCGATCTGGCGCCGCTGGCGCATATGACGGCCGCCATGATCGGCGTGGGCGAGATATGGGTCGAGGGTCAGCGGCTGCCCGCGGCGGAGGCTCTGGCGCGGGTGGGTCTCGCGCCGGTGGAGCTGGGGCCGAAGGAAGGGCTGGCGCTGCTCAATGGCACGCAGTTTTCTTGCAGCTATGCGCTGGCCGGATTGTTCGGGGCGGATCGGCTGTTTCGCACAGCGCTTGTCACCGGGGCGCTCTCGACCGAGGCGGCCAAGGGGACCGACGCACCCTTCGATCCGCGCATTCACCGGCTGCGGCGCCATGGCGGGCAGATCGCCGTGGGTGAGGCTCTGGCGGCGCTGATGGCGGGGTCGGCCATTCGCGCTTCCCACCGCGCCGACGATCCGCGAGTGCAGGACCCCTATTGTCTGCGCTGCCAGCCGCAGGTGATGGGCGCCGCGCTGGACGTGATGCGGTCGGCTGCGGCCATGCTGGAGACGGAGGCCAATGGGGTTTCCGACAATCCATTGATCTTTGCCGACACGGACGAGGCGCTGTCGGGCGGGAATTTCCATGCCGAGCCGGTGGCCTTTGCCGCCGACATGATCGCCATGGCAGTATGCGAGATCGGGTCGATAGCCGAGCGGCGGATCGCGATGCTGGTCGATCCGGCGCTGTCGGGGCTGCCTGCCTTTTTGACGCCCCGGCCGGGGCTCAACAGCGGCTTCATGATCCCGCAGGTCACGGCGGCGGCGCTGGTCAGCGAGAACAAGCAGCGGGCCTTTCCGGCGAGCGTCGATTCCATCCCGACCTCCGCCAATCAGGAGGATCATGTGTCGATGGCGGCGCATGGGGCGCGGCGGCTGGCGGAGATGGTGGACAATGCGCAAGGCGTCATCGGCATCGAATATCTGGCGGCGGCGCAAGGATGCGATTTTCATGCGCCCCTGACCTCCTCCGACGCGTTGGAGGCGGTGCGGGCGCGGCTGCGCGCCGAGGTGCCGCATCTGGAGGAGGACCGGCATTTCCATCCCGATATGGAGATCGCCAATCGCCTCGTGCGGACGGGCGCGGTGATGGAGGCGGCAGGGCTGGCCCTGCCGGGCGTGCTGTGATGGATTGGCTGGACGTCTTTCCGGGCAAGGCGCCTCTGGTGGTCGCCTTGCCGCATACGGGCACCGATCTTGCGGATGTGGAGGACAGGTTTCTTTCGCCCGCGCTGGCGCGGCAGGATGCCGACTGGTGGGTCGACCGGCTTTATGGGTTCGCGCGGGATCTGGGCGCGACGGTGGTGCGTACGGCGGTGTCGCGCAGCGTCATCGACGTGAACCGCGATCCGTCCGGGGCGTCGCTCTATCCGGGGCAGGCGACGACGGAGCTTTGCCCGACGACGACCTTCGACGGCGCGCCGCTTTATCCGGCGGACGGACCCGATGAGGCGGAGATCATCCGGCGGGTCGACCGCTGGTTCGTGCCCTATCATGCGGCGCTGGCCGGGGAGATTGCCCGGCTGCGGGTCCGGCATGGACGGGTCGTCCTCTATGATGCGCATTCGATCCGCAGCCATGTGCCAAGGCTGTTCGACGGCGAATTGCCTGTATTCAACATCGGGACCTTCGGCGGGGTGAGTTGTTCGCCTGTCCTCTCCACGGCCGTGCAGGAGATTTGCGGGGCCAGCGGGCAGAGCCATGTGCTGAACGGGCGCTTCAAGGGCGGGTGGACGACGCGCAACTATGGCGAGCCGGGCAAGGGCGTGCATGCGATCCAGATGGAGCTGGCGATGCGGGGCTATCTCGACGAGCCGCATGGGGTCGACGCCGGCCATTGGCCGCCGGTTTTCGATGAAGATCGGGCCGCGCCGATGACCGATATTCTGACCGATGTGCTGAATGGCTGCATCCGTTTTGCGGTGGAGAAACGCTGATGACCCGTATCGACAACAGCCGCGTCATCCGGCCCGCCACCGGCACGGCGTTGAGCGCGAAAAGCTGGCTGACCGAAGCGCCGCTCAGGATGCTGATGAACAATCTGCATCCCGACGTGGCGGAGCGGCCGGAGGAACTGGTCGTCTATGGCGGGATCGGGCGGGCGGCGCGGGACTGGGAAAGCTATGATCGGATCGTTGAGACGCTGAAGCGGCTGGAGGATGACCAGACTTTGCTGGTGCAGTCGGGGAAACCCGTGGGCGTGTTCCGGACGCATGCCGATGCGCCGCGCGTGTTGATCGCCAATAGCAACCTCGTGCCGCATTGGGCGAATTGGGAGCATTTTCACGAACTCGATAAGCGCGGGCTCGCCATGTACGGGCAGATGACGGCGGGGTCGTGGATCTATATCGGCACGCAGGGGATCGTGCAGGGGACCTACGAGACCTTCGTCGAGATGGGGCGACAGCATCATGGCGGCACGCTGAAAGGCAAATGGCTGCTGACGGCGGGTCTGGGCGGCATGGGCGGCGCGCAACCCCTGGCCGCGGTGATGGCGGGGGCGTCCTGTCTGGCGGTCGAGTGCCAGCCGAGCCGGATCGAGATGCGGTTGCGGACCGGCTATCTGGATGTGGCGGCGGCATCCATCGCGGAAGCGCTGGAAGTCATGGAGCGCAGTTGTGCCGAGGGGAAGCCGGTTTCGGTGGGGCTGCTGGGCAATGCGGCGGAGATTGTGCCGGAACTCTATCGGCGGGGCGTGCGGCCCGACCTTTTGACGGATCAGACCAGCGCGCATGATCCGGTGAACGGTTATCTGCCCATCGGCTGGACCGTGGCGGAGTGGATCGAGCGGCGGGAGCGGGAACCCGAAGCCGTCGCCAAGGCCGCGAAGGCGAGCATGGCGGTGCATGTGCGGGCGATGCTGGACTTTCAGGCGGCGGGCGTGCCGACCACCGATTATGGCAATAATATCCGGCAGATGGCGAAAGATGAGGGGGTCGAGAACGCCTTCGATTTTCCGGGGTTCGTGCCTGCCTATATCCGGCCCTTATTCTGCCGGGGGATCGGGCCGTTCCGGTGGGCGGCGCTGTCGGGCGACCCGGAGGATATTTACCGGACCGATGCCAAGGTGAAGGAGTTGCTGCCCGATGACGCACATCTCCATCAGTGGCTGGATATGGCGCGGGAGCGGATTCACTTTCAGGGGCTGCCGGCGCGGATTTGCTGGGTGGGGCTGGGCGACCGGCATCGGCTGGGGCATGCCTTCAACGAGATGGTGGCGAAGGGCGAGTTGAAGGCGCCGGTGGTGATCGGTCGCGATCATCTGGATTCAGGGTCGGTCGCATCGCCCAATCGCGAAACCGAAGCGATGATGGACGGCAGCGATGCCGTGTCCGACTGGCCATTGCTCAATGCGCTGCTCAACACCGCTTCGGGGGCGACATGGGTGTCGCTGCATCATGGCGGGGGCGTCGGCATGGGCTATTCGCAGCACTCCGGCATGGTCATCGTCGCGGATGGAACCGAGGCGGCGGCGAAGCGCTTGGAACGGGTGTTATGGAACGATCCCGCGACCGGCGTGATGCGGCATGCCGATGCCGGCTATGCCATTGCGCGCGATTGCGCGCGGGAAAAGGGATTGGATTTGCCCGGCATATTAGGATGAGATTGTTTCATATTCCATGACAGCGCGATGATTCTGTTTCGGGAAATGGCGGAATCGCCGCGAAATTGAAACCCCATTTCCCCTTGCCCATGCGATAAGGCATTCCATGGCACAGGCTGAACAGGCACTTCCCAAGGGCGCGGCGGCGGACTGGACGGTTCCGCAGGACTGGACGGCCTATGGCGCGGACGAACATGCGATGTGGGACCGGCTGTTCGAGCGGCAGGCGGCGATGCTGCCGGGGCGGGTCGTGCCGGAATTTCTGGAAGGGCTGGACATATTGCGGATGACCAAGCCCGGCATTCCCGATTTCGCCGAATTGTCGGAACGGCTGATGAAGCGCACCGGCTGGCAGGTGGTGGCGGTCCCGGGACTGGTGCCGGATCGGGTGTTTTTCGAACATCTCGCCAATCGACGCTTCGTTGCCGGGCGCTTTATCCGCAAGCCGGAGCAGATCGATTATTTGCAGGAACCGGACGTCTTTCACGATGTCTTTGGCCATGTGCCGTTGCTGACCCATCCGGCCTTCGCCGATTATATGCAGGCCTATGGCGAAGGCGGTCTGCGCGCCGACCATATGGGCGCGATCGATCATCTGGCGCGGCTTTACTGGTATACGGTGGAGTTCGGGTTGATGCGGCGGGAGGGTGCGTTGCAGCTTTATGGGGCAGGCATCGTCTCCTCCTATGGCGAGTCGGTGTTCGCGCTGGACGATGCATCGCCCCATCGGATCGGTTTCGATCTCAAGCGATTGATGCGGACGGAATATCGCATCGACGACTATCAGCAGAGCTATTTCGTCATCGACAGTTTCGAGGATCTCCTGGCGAAGACTTCAAACGTGGATTTCGGCCCCATGTATCGGGAATTGGAAGGAGCGACCGACCTGGCGCCAGATGCGCTGCTGGCGGAGGATCGCGTCTATCATCGCGGGACGCAGGATTATGCGCGGGCGAAGATGCCATGCTGACGCATGATCTGGTGGCGGACCGATCCTTTTTCGGTGGCTTGGCCGTGCAACCGGCCGACGCGCTGCTGGGGCTGATCGGGCTGTATCGGGCGGATGATCGGCCGGGGAAGATGGATCTGGGCGTCGGCATGTTCCGCGACGATCTGGGGAGGACCCCGGTGATGCGCGCGGTCAAGGCGGCCGAGGCGCAGCTGGTCGAGACGCAAGCAACGAAATCCTATCTGGGCGCGGAAGGCGATGTCCGCTTTGCCGAATTGCTGGCGGAGGTCGCCTTCGGGACGGGGTCTGACCGGCTGACCGGCGTGCAGACGCCCGGCGGGACCGGGGCGCTGCGGCTGGGCGCGGAGTTGATCGCGCGGAGCCGTCCGGGCGCCACCGTCTGGATCGGAACGCCGACCTGGCCCAATCATGCACCGATCTTTCGGGATGCGGGCCTGGCGATCCAGACGCATCGTTTTTTCGACGTAGCGAGCGCGGCGATCGATTTCGATGCGATGGTCGAGGATCTGGGCGAAGCGCAGGCGGGCGACGTGCTGTTGCTGCATGGATGCTGCCACAATCCGACCGGTGCTGGCTTTACCGGCGCGCAATGGTGGGACATCGCGCGGCTTTGCGAGAGCCGGGGTTTGCTGCCGTTCATCGACCTAGCCTATCAGGGGCTGGGCGATGGGCTGGAGGCGGATGCGGCGGCAATGCGCGCCTTGCTCAAGGCGCTGCCCGAGGCGGTGATCGCCTATAGCTGCGACAAGAATTTCGGCCTGTATCGGGAGCGCGTGGGCGCGCTGTGGGTGCAGTCGGCTTCGACCGAACCGGTGCGCGGCAATCTGCTGGCGCTGGCGCGATCGATCTGGTCGATGCCGCCCGATCATGGCGCGGCGGTGGTGCGGCTGGTGCTGGAGGATCCCGCGTTGCGCGCCGATTGGGCGGCGGAGTTGGACGCGATGCGGGCGCGGATCAACGGGCTGCGCGCGGCATTGGCAGCGAGCCATCCCCGGCTGGAAACGATCGCCGGGCAGCGGGGCATGTTCGCGCTGTTGCCGCTGGGACCGGATGCGGTGGAGGCGCTGCGCCGGGAGCATGGCATTTACATGGCCGGCAATGGCCGGATCAATATTGCGGGCCTGACGCTGGAGAATATTCCCGCCTTTATCGTGGGCGTCGCGCCCTATTTATCGTAATCGAGAGGATCGCCTTATGGTCGATAACAATAATCCGCTGGGGCTTAACGGTTTCGAGTTCGTTGAGTTCACCTCGCCCGATCCCGAAGCCATGGGACGCCATTTCGAACAATTGGGGTTCGTTGCCAGTCATCGGCATCCCACCAAGAATATCACCCGTTACAAGCAGGGCCGCATCAACCTGATGCTGAACCGCGACGATGCGGGGCGGGTCGCGGCCTTTCGCGGCGAGCATGGTCCTTCCGCCAGCGCCATGGCCTTTCGCGTGGCCGATCCCGAGGCGGCGATGGCCTGGGCGCTGGAGCATGGCGCCAAGCCGACGGATGAGGACGATACCGTCATTCAGGGGATAGGCGGTTCCTATCTCTATTTCATCAGGGATGGGGAAGATCTCTACGCCGATTGGGCGGCGTTTCCCGGCTGGCAGGAGGCGGAGGCCAAGAATAATGTCGGGCTCGATCTGCTCGACCATTTGACCCACAATGTCCGGCGCGGACAGATGCGGGTGTGGAGCCAGTTCTACCGCACGCTCTTCGGTTTCGAGGAGCAGAAATATTTCGATATCAAGGGACAGGCGACGGGCCTCTTCAGCCAAGCGATGATCGCGCCGGACAAGGCCATTCGTATTCCCCTCAACGAAAGTCAGGACGACAAGAGCCAGATCGAGGAGTTCATCCGGCAATATCATGGCGAGGGCATTCAGCATCTCGCGCTGACCACCGCCAATATCTATGAGACGGTGGAAAGGCTGCGGGCGCGCGGCGTGAAGTTGCAGGACACGATCGAGACCTATTATGAGCTGGTCGACAAGCGCGTGCCCGGCCATGGCGAGGATCTGGAGCGGTTGAAGAAGAACCGCATCCTGATCGACGGCAATGTCGGCGAGGAAGGCATTTTGCTCCAGATCTTTACCGAAAATATGTTCGGGCCGATCTTTTTCGAGATCATTCAGCGCAAGGGCAATGAAGGTTTCGGGAATGGGAATTTCCAGGCGCTGTTCGAAAGTATCGAGCTGGATCAGATCCGGCGCGGGGTGATTACGGTGGATGCCTGATACCAAGGTTGGTCAAGCCCGCGCGGCGCTTGAGCGAAACCCACTTGTGATCGGTCGAAGACCCAGCACGATGGTATGAGCCGGGCGCCGCTGGACAATTGCAACCATTTTGAACCAATCGCATTCGGTTTTGCGTAATCGGCGCGCGCAAAAGCGGAGGCGCAATTACGCAAAACCGGACTTTCCGCGCTGGAACCGGCTTGCGCGACATTGCGCCGTAACGGTTCCTTCTTTCATGCCCTGACAATCGCTGCAAGGCTATGAAATCCCCTGTTTTCTGGGGGAGTATCCATGCGGCTGGGTTTGAAAGCGAAGCTGACCATCGCCTTGGGGCTGGCGGCGGCTTGTGCCTTTCTGGTCCTGGGCATTCGGGAATTGCGCAGCGGGGCCGCGATGGCGCGCCATGCGGCTACGCCCGCCCTGCCCGCCAAGACGCCTGTGTCCACCGTGCTGCTGGTGCAGGCGGCGCGCCCGATCCGCACCGGGGAAACCATTACCGCCGCGATGATCCGTAACGCCGCGGGCGATCCGGCGCGTTATCCACGCGCCGCGACCGCCGCCGAAGTGGTGGGCAAGGTGGCGACGCGGGACATAGCCGCCTGGGCTTTGATCGCCCGCGATGCGGTAGGGATGGAGAGCAAGCTCGCCATTCGCGTGCCGATGGGGATGCGGGCGATCAGCATCGATACCACGGCGGAGATCGCCGTCGCCGGGCTGGTGCGGCCGGGGGACCGGGTGGACGTGCAGGTCGTCTATCCCGGCGCCGATGCGATCAGTGGCGCGCGCGGCTCCGGGCGGAGCCGCGCGCAGGCGCTGTTGCAGATGGTGCAGGTGCTGGCGGTGGGCGAGGTCGTGCTGGGGACGCCGCAGGGTTCGGGAGCGGATGGGTCGCTGTCCTCCCCTCCCCAGCCGGCGCGCACGGTGACGCTGGCCCTGACGCCGGAGCAGGTGTCGACGCTGTCGCTCGCGAAGAGCATTGGCGCGCTGACGCTGTCGCTGCGCAATCCGGCGGACAATGCGCAGGTGGCGGTGGCGATGGCGGCTTCGTCCGCGCCTGATCCGGTGCCGCCGCCTGTAGCGCCGCGCATGGCGGCGGTTCCCGCATCAGTGCCTGCGCCGCGTGCCGCACCCCGGCCCGCCCCTCATGCCATCGAACTGGTCGTCGGCGACCGGCGCGAAACCATCTATTCGGGGAGTGCCGGCCGGTGAAGACTTTATTGACCCTGATCGCACTGGGTCTGCCCATGTCGGCGGCGGCGCAGACGGCGCTCCACATGAGGGAGCAGCGCACCCTGTCCTACCCCCGCGCCATCGGGCGGGTCGAGGTGGACCGGGAGGGCGTGTTGTCCGTCGCCGCGCCAACGGCCCGGTCGTTGCGAGTGACGGCCATTGGCGCGGGGGAGGCGACCGTCAGCGTCTATGGCGGCGACGGCGGGCTGATCGCGCAGGAGCCTGTCCGCGTGGAGGCCGACAGCGCGCCGGTCGTCCGGGCCGGCGAGCAGGTCGTGGCGGTGGACGTGCAGTTCGCCGCGGTGTCCACGACGACGCTGAAAGCTTTGGGGTTCAACTTCTCGAAACTGAGCGGGGATATTCAGGGCGCCATTGTTTCGCCGAGCAGCCTGGGCAGCGCGGCCTTCAACCCCGGCGGCCTTGCGCTGGAGGCCAGCGCGCCGATCCAGAACGCTTTCAACCTGTTCCTGTCCGCGCCCAATCGCGGCATCGGGGCGGTGTTGAGCGCGCTGTCGTCCAATGGGCTGTCGCAATTGCTGGCGCAGCCGACGCTGCTGGTACGCTCCGGGGAGCAGGCGAGTTTTCTGGCAGGGGGCGAGTTTCCCGTGCCGGTGCCGCAGATTTCAGGATCGGGCAATACGCTGTCGATCCAGTATAAGGAGTTCGGCGTGCGGTTGTCGGTCACGCCCTATGTGTTGTCGAAGGATCATATCGTCCTGAAGATCGCGCCGGAGGTCAGCGAACTCGATTATAATAATGGCGTACAGTTGCAGGGCTATGTCGTGCCGGGGCTGCGGCGGCGGTCGGCGGAAACGACCGTCGAACTGGGCAGCGGACAAAGCTTCGTGATCGCGGGCCTCAGCTATTCCAGCCAGACGGTGACGAAGGAAAAGGCGCACTTTCTGGGTGATATTCCGGTGCTGGGCGCCTTCTTCAAGCGGCAGCAGAACCAGAAGGAAAAGCAGGAACTGATTATCGTCGCCACGCCACGGCTGGTGGGTCCGGTGAAGGCGGAGGAGATACCGCCGCTGCCGGGCGCGGCGACGGCAGGGATCGATCCGGGCATTGGCGACATGATTCTGGGCACGGACGGGCTGGACCAGACCAGCGTGCCCTTTGGCATGGTGAGGCGGTAAGCGATGGCGACGATCTTCCTGCTTTCCGTCGACCGGATGCTGGCGCAGCGGATCGATGAAGCGATGGCCGGGCGCGCGACGATCGAACTGGTGCAGTCGATTGAGCGGGAGGCTTTGGCCGGGCCGTGCCTGATCGTGATCGACCGGGCAGCGATTCCGCCGGAGCGGGCCTTGTCCGCCGCCATCGCGACAGTGGTGGAGAGTGCGAGCGGGCGGCCCGTGGTGCTGGCGACCGAGGACATGCAGGCGGAACCCTTGCTGCGCGCCATTCGCGCCGGGGCAAATGATGTCATTCCGCGTGGCGGCGAAGGGGCGGAGATTGCCGTCATTCTGGCGCGGCTGCTGAACGAAGCCGTCGTGGATCGGGCAAGCCGGGGGCGGCTGACGCTGGTGCTGGGCGCGGATCGGGATGCCTGCGCGATGGTCGCGACCGATCTGGCGATGACAGGCGCGGGCGGATCGACTTTGCTGATCGACTGTACTTTGCCGACCAGTGCGGCGGCGACTTATCTGGACATCAGTGTCGATTATGGGCTGGCTTCGGCGATTGGCGACAGGGAGCGGCTGGACGCCAGCCTGCTCGCCAGCACGGTGGCGCGGCATGGGCCGAGCGGGTTGATGCTGCTGACCTTCGACGGGGGAACCGGGGCGGAGCCTGCGGGGCTGTTGCCCGGCGACCTGGCGGCGCTGATCCGGCTGCTGCGGGGCTGTTGCAGCGATGTGGTGCTGAATGTCGGAAGCCTGCGCCATGGCGGGCTGCTGCGCGAGGTGGTCGCGGAGGCGGATCGGGTGGAACTGCTTTGCGGCCAGTCGATCCGGGAGATCGAGGCGTGCCGGAGGCTGCTCGACCGGATCGGGGCGGAGCGCGACCGGGTGGAAGCGATGCGGTTGCTGGTGTGGGACCATCTGCCCGGCGTGCTGCTGGACGGGCGGCGGATGGCGGAGGCTCTGGGGGTCGGGTCGGTGCTGCCCTTGCCGGTGGATCGCGGACGGATGCGCAATGCGCTGAACGCCGGGCGGCCGCTGGCGATGGAAGCGGATGGCGGGGCCTATATGGCGGCGATCAGGCGGGCCTGCGGGGTCGCGGCGACCGGCGGCGGGATGGATCGGTTGCGGCGCAGGATGCGCAAACTGGTCAGCGATTTCGAGCCTGATGCGAACATCTGGCGGCTCGGAAATCGCGGCAAACAGGAACGTGCGGAGAAAGCGTCGTGAGTGTGCTGACCGGGGAAGAGGGCTTCGTGCCCGCGCGGGAGGTGCGGATCGCGCCGCTCGCCCAGCCCGCCGCGCAGCGGATGAGCGACAGCTATCAGTTGGCCAAGGCACAGACTTGCGCGCAGTTGATCGAGCAGTTGGAAGCGCGAGGGGAGACGGCGGAAACGCTGGGGCCGCGGGCGCTGCGCGAGGAGATTGAGCAGGTTATCGCCAGCCGCAGCCGACGGGGGCAATTGGCGCTGAACAGCGCGGAACGGCTGTTGCTGATCGAGGATGTCGAGGATGAAGTCGCGGGCATGGGGCCGCTGGCGCCTTTGCTGCGCGACGCCGGGGTGGACGACATCATCGTCAACGGGCCGGGGCATATCTATGCCGAGCGCGGCGGCTTGCTGGAGAAGGTCGAGACGCGGTTTCGCGATGACGCGCATCTGATGAATATCATCCAGCGGATCGTCGGGCCGATCGGGCGGCGGGTGGACGAGGCCAGTCCCTATGTCGATGCGCGGCTGCCGGACGGGTCGCGGGTGAATATCGTTATTCCGCCGGTGGCTTTGGACGGGCCGACGCTCTCCATCCGCAAGTTCCGGTTGCAGAGCATGACCATCGAGGACTGTGTCTCCGCCCAGATGATGAGCGCGGACATGGCGGCTTATCTTTGTGCGGCGGTGCGGTCGCGGCTGAATATCCTGATTTGCGGCGGGACCGGGGCGGGCAAGACGACTTTGCTCAACATGCTCTCGACCTTCATCGGGGACCGGGAGCGGCTGATTACCATCGAGGATGCGGCGGAACTGCAATTGCGGCAGAGCCATGTGGTGCGGCTGGAGACGCGGCCGCCGACCGTAGACGGCAGCCGGGAGGTGAGCAGCCGCGAACTGGTGCGCAATGCGCTGCGGATGCGGCCGGACCGGATCATTTTGGGCGAAGTGCGCGGCGTCGAGGCCGTCGAGATGTTGCAGGCCATGTCGACCGGGCATGACGGGTCGATGGCGACCTTGCACGGTAATTCGCCGCGGGACGCCTTTGCCCGGCTGGAGATGCTGCTGGGCTTTGCCGGGGTGCAGAGCGACATTCGCGCGATCCGGCGTTTCATCGCCAACAGCGTGCATGTGGTGGTGCAGTTGCAGCGGCTCGCCAATGGCAGTCGGCGGGTGATGTCGGTCAGCGAGGTGACGGGGCTGGAGGGCGATGCCTATTCGCTCAATGACCTGTTCGCCTTTCAGGAGCAGCCTGCCCTATCGGGATCAGGCGCGTTTCGCACCCTGTCCTTGCGGCCCTTTTTTGCGGCGCGGCTGCGGGATTATCGGAGCGGGGGGCCATGCTGAGCGGCGTCGCCTTTCTGCTGCTGGCGGCAATGATCCTGAGCGGGATCGGCCGGGTGCTGCTGGCGGAGCGGGGACGGCAGCGGGCGGAGATCGACCGACGGCTGGGTCTGGGTCCGGCGGCGGTGGTGCATCGTCGGGTGGTGTTGTCGGTGCCGGACAGGGTCGCGCCCTTGCTGGTGCAGGCGCAGGTCGAAGTGACGGCGCGGGCGCTGGGGATGATCGGTAGCGTGCTGGCCTTGTCGGCGCTGTTTGCCTTGCTGGCGGCAGGGCCGGTGGCGGCCGTGATCGTGATCGCCGCTATGCCGCTGGCGCTGCTGGGCTGGGTGCGGCGGCGGGCGCAGCGGCGGGTCGAGGCGCTGATCGAAGCGCTGCCCTATTATATCGACGCCGTGCGGCAGTTGCAGGCGGTCGGCAATTCGCTGGCGCAGGCGCTGGAGCGCGCGCTGAGTGACGCACCCGCGATTGTGCGCGACTATATCGCGCCGGTCGCGCGCCGGCTGGAACTCGGCGCGCCGGTGGCGGACGCGATGCAGATGCTGGCGGAACGGCTGCGCGTTCCCGAAATATCGATGCTCGCCGCCGCGATCCGCACCAATATGCGCTATGGCGGGTCGATTTCGGCGGTGCTGCTGAACCTGTCCAGCATCCTGCGCGAGCGCATCCGCATCAAGCGCGAGTTGAAGGCGGCCATTTCCGAAGCGAAGATCAGCGGGCGGGTGCTGATCGTCATGCCGCTGGTGGCCATGGCGGCGCTGGTGGCGATGAACCCCGCTTATGTCGATTTCTTCGTGCACGATCCGCGCGGGCACAGGCTGGCCGTCGTGGCGGTGGTGCTGCAGGGGCTGGGGATGCTGGTCATGCGGCGGGTGATGAGGCTCGCCTTCTGATGGGCGCGTTGTTCCTTTTTTGCGCGGCGCTGGGCTTGGCCTGTGCGCTGACGGGGGCGCGGATGCAACTCGCTGACCGGCGGTTGGAGGCGCGGCTGGGCATGGGCGGGGAGCGGGCCGTCTTCCGCCTGCCGGGGGCCTTTGCGGCGCGCGGGCGGGATCGATCGGAGATTGCGGGCAAGCTGATGCTGGCCGGTTTTCAGGATGCGCGGGCGGCGGACTGGTTCCTATGGGCACGCATGGCGGCGACCGCGGGCGTGGCGCTGGCGGTGATGCTCGCGGCGCGGATCGCGTGGGGCGGCTGGTTCGCCCAGCCGCTGCTGATCGTGATCGCCGCGGGCCTCACCTATGTCGGGGCGAAGCAGGCGATCCAGATACTGGCGGCACGGCGGGCGCGGGCGATCATGGCGGAATTTCCCTTCCTGCTCGACCTCATGCTGATGATGCTGGAGAGCGGCATTTCGCTCGACCAGTGCTTCCGGTCCATTGCGCGGGAGGAAGCCATCGCCGTGCCGCATCATGCGCGGCTGATCGCGATGCTGGTGGCCGATCTGGACCGGGGCCTGCGCTATGAACTGGCGCTGGACCGCTGGGCGGCGCGGGTGGCGGTGAGCGGGGCGAAGGAACTGGCGGCGCTGTTCCGGCAGGCACTGTTCCAGGGTGTCGAGCTGGCCCCGGCGCTGCGCGAATTCGTGCGCGAGTTCACCCAGCGCCGCGTTGCGCGCGCGCGGGAGGCGATGGGCGGCATCATGCCTGGGGCTATGCGCTGCTGCGCGCGGGGCAGGCGGGGGCGGCGATCGAAGCCTTGCGGGGGGCAAGCGATCTGGCGCCGCAGATGACGGTCATTCGCAACAATCTGCTGTTGGCGCTGATGGTCGGCGGCCAGCGCGCCGAGGCCGAGGCCGGGTTGCGGCGCATCGGGGATGGGGCGCTGCGGCAAAAGCTGGCGGCAGAGGCTGCGCGGATCGGGACGGGAGGCTGAAATGATTTTACTGATGGTGATGCTGGCCTCCCCTCCTCCCATGCCGGTGGAGAGTGAAGCGCGGCGGGTGGTGGAGGCGCAATTGCGCGCCGCACCTCGGGTAGAGGATGAACTGTCCGCCGAGGAAGCGGCGCGCATCCGGCAACTGTATCGGGAAGCCATCGGCCAGCGCGTCGAGCGGGCGGCGGATGCACCGCGGTGAAGCCGCTTGCCGCCCTTTGGCGCGATCGGTCCGCCGCCGTGGCGCCGATGGTGGCCGCCCTGGGGGCGATGCTGATCGGGGCGGCGGGCTTTGCGCTGGATGCGGGGCTTTATTATGTGGGGCAGCGGACCCTGCGCGCGGCGACCGATGCCGCCGCGCTCGCCGCCGCGATGAACCCGGCGCAGGCGGCGGCGCGGGCACGCGACAGCCTGACCCGCAATGGTTATGACCCCACCATTCTCCAGTCGGTGGAACTGGGGCGCTATTGCCCCGATGTCGGGCTGAACGCCGCGCAGCGCTTCGACGCCGGCATGGCATTGTGTCCGGGCAATGGGCGGGTGAACGCCGTGCGTATCCGCACCGGCCAGCCTGCCCGCCGGTTCCTGATGCAAGTGCTGGGACCGGCCAATCCCCTGCCCGATCTGGCCGCCAGCGCCACCGCCGCGCGCATCGATGAAGCCGGGGTCGGCATCACCTCCGGCATCCTCACCGTCACCAATGCGCTGGTGAACAGCGTCAACGATCTGCTGGGCGCGTTGTTGGGGGTGAAGCTGCGCCTCTCCACTGCCGATGTCGAGGCATTGATGGCCAGCAACATCGATGCCGGGCTGTTCTTCGATGCCCTGGCACAGCGGGTCGGGGAGAGCGGAACCTATGGCGCGCTCACCAGCCGGACGGTGGGCTTGCAGGATCTGCTCCATGCCGCCGCCAGCGCTGCCGACAACAGCGCGACCGCCGCCACGCTGACCTTGCTCGCGGGGCAGGTGAGCAATGGCTATGCGGTGCCGCTGAGGGGGCTGTTCGGCCTGGGCGTGTGGAAGAATATGCCGGTGGGCGGCGCGAATGAGGCACCGGCGCTGCGCGCGGGGATCAATGCCTATCAGCTGTTTTCCTTCGCGGTGCAGGCCGGCAATGGCAGCGTCGACCTGTCGAACGCCATCGGCACCGTCGCGCCGGGCAGCAGCGTGAAGCTGGCCGCGCTGGCGACCGGGCCGATGGACCGCCCGCGCTTTTCCTTCGGCCCGGCGGGGGAAACCAGCGTCGCCACATCGGCGCTGCGGCTGCAATTGCAGGTCGGGCTGACCAATATCGCGCTGCTCAATAATCTGGTGTCGATCAACCTGCCGGTGACGATCGACATTGCGGCGGCGCAGGGACAGCTGAGCGCCATCGACTGCCCCGACACGGCCGAGCAGGCGCGGGACACGCGGGTGACGGTTCAGGCGAATACGGGGCTGGTCAACGCCTATATCGGATCGGTGCCCGCCGGTGCGATGACGCGGCCCATGCCTGCCTTGTCCGCCGCCGACGTGCAGTCGACCCGGATCGTCAGCCTGCTGGGCATCGTCACCGTGGACAGCCGCGCCGTGGCGCAGCCGGTGATGGGCAATAGCGGCGCGCTGCTCTTCGGCCCCGGCGGGCAGGGCAGCATCGGGCGGCCCGGATCGCCCGGCACTTCGGCCAGCATCGGTAACGGGTCGCTGGTCGGGCCGTTGCTGACGTCGCTGGTCGGCAGCCTTGCCGCGTCGGACGGATTGCAGGTGCAGTTGCTGGGCCTGTGCATTCCCATCGTCTGCGAAACGACCACGGCGCTGGCGCGGTCGCAATTGCTGAACGGGCTGGTCAATCCGCTGGCCGCGCTGGTCGGGACGACTATCGATCCGCTTGTCACCAACCTGCTTGCGGCGCTGGGCATCCAGCTTGGCCATGCTACGCTCTGGGTGACGGGTGCGCGATGTGGAGTGCCGGTGCTGGTCTGAGATTTTGGCGAGCGGTCCCTCCCCGCCCCTCGCCGCCCATCATTTCGGGGAGACTGAGGAGAAGAGAAGATGAAGAAGTGGACCCAGTTGCTCGCCCGTCTGAAGCGGGATGAAAGGGGCCTGACGGCGGTGGAATATGCCGTGCTGGGCGCGGTGGTGGTGGCCGCCATCGTCGCGGTCGGCACCAATTTCCAGACCCAGTTGGGCGCGGCCTTCACGACCATGTTCAACAGCATCCCCAAGGGCTGATCCACCATGCGCAAGGGGGTGCGCCAATTTCCGGCATGCGAAAGGGGGCTGGCGGCGCTGGAATTCGCGCTGCTGGCGCCCGCATTGCTGATGCTGGTCTTTGCGGTCGTGCTCTATTCCTTTTACTTCGCGGCGTTGATGGGGGTGCGCCATGCCGCCGTGGAGGGGGCACGCGCTGCGGTTGCGGGCCTGTCCACCGCCGAACGCACGACGCTGGCGCAGAACCGGGCGCGGGCGGTGATCGACGGCTATGGCACATTATTGTCGGCAGGCGGCGGGCCGGTCATCACGGCGGGGGCGGATGCGACAGGGACCTTCCGGGTGCGCGTCAGCTACAGCATGAGCGGCAGTCCGATGATGCGCTATGCCGGGTTGGTGCCCATGCCTTCGCCCAGCGTCAGCGCCAGCATCATCGTGACCAACGGGAGCTATTGATATGAACGGGATGCAATGGATCGGCTGCGCGGCGCTGATCCTGCTGCTGTTGCCGGTGCTGGTGTTGCATTGGGAAGGGCGGGCGGTGACGGATCGCTTCTATGGGCTGATCGCGCTCTGCGGTATCGGTTTTGCCGGGCTGGCGCATGGCGTGTCGGGGATGGCGATGGCGGGGGCGATTGGGCTGGCTTGCCTGGCGCTGCTGTCGTCTGCCATTGCCGTGCTTGCGCTGCGGTGGCGGTTGCTGACGGGCGGGCATATCAAGCTGTTGGCGGCGGGCGCGACCTGGTTGAGCGTGACCGGCGCCTTGCTGATGCTGGGGTTGGCCCTTGCGCTGTTCCTGATCGCCGCCGTCATTTTGCGTGTACGCAAAGCCGCCGATCCCCGGCCCGACATGGCGGGTATCGCGGCCATCGCCCTGCTTTCGGCTCAGTTCATGGCGTAACCGGCGCGGCCCGGGCCGCGACGATGGTTTCGCGCAGTCGGGCCAGCACCTCATCCAGATCGGTATCCTCCGCGATGCTGAGATCGACCGTCAGGCCGCCGCTGCGGCTGGCCTTGGCCCGGCCGATGCGCGCCCCGCCGGCGATGATGGCGATGTCGCGCGCCTCCTCCGGCGATTGCGGCGTGGCGGCTTCCCGCAGCCGGGCGAGCACCGTGGCGGGCGGGATCATGCGCTCGCCCTGAAGTGCCAGCGTCTGTTGCTGCTCCCCGATCAGCCGCGCTTCGGCGATCATCCGTCCGCGCTGTTCCGGGCGGCGGAGCAGCGGCGTCAGCAATTCCGAATAGCGCACTTTGAGTTCGTCCTTCGTGGCGAAGGCGTTGACCACCTCCTCGGGCAGTTGGGCGAGCGCCAGCAGGCGGCTGAGCTGGCTGTTGGAGAGGTTCAGCGCCTCCGCCATGCGCGACTGCACCCCGCCATAGAAGCGATCCACCGCCGCCTGATAGCTGCGCGCCCGGTCCAGTTCGCTGATGTCCGCCCGCTCGCGATTTTCGATGTCGGCAAGGCGGAAGGCTTCCTCATCCGACAGGTCGACGACCAACGCCGAGAGCCGCATGTCCGGGCGGCCATGATGGTTGAGCCAGTCGACCGCGAAGCGTCGGCGGCTGCCGACCAACAGTTGATAGGGCCGATCCGATCCCGGCGGGTTGAGACGCACCAGCACGGGGATGCGGTTGCCACCCTCGCTGGCGATGGACTCGATCAGCGAACGGCAGCTGTCCGCCGTCAGGCCGGGCTGGTCGCGGGGATTGCCGTCCCACACCGAACATTCGCCCGGCTGGATCGAAATGGCCGAGCGCGAACCCGTGCCATGGTCCGCGAAGCAGGCAAGCCGCTGGTCGAGGCGGCTGAGCGCCTCCTGGTCGCCGGCTACTTTCGGGGCGGGCGGTTCATAGGACAGCGCGGCCAATATGTCGCGGATGAAGCGGGCCATGGATCACTCCCTTTTTGCGTATCTTGGGACACGCAATAGCCGGTTGCGCGGCGCTTGGGTGAGGAAGCCGGTCCGTTTCGGCGCAATCCCCCTTCAGAAACGCCGGCCGAGCGTCAGCGTCGCCGCATGGATATGGCGGTCGGAGCCAAACTCGCCCGCATAGCCGAGGCGAACGGTCGTGCGGCTGTTCCAGGTGGCGCTGAGGCCCGCATTCACCAGTCCCGCATCGCGCGCCAGCCGGGTCGGGCGGAGGGTGAAGATGGGCAGATCGCGAGTGGCGAAGCGCGCCTCGATCCGGCTGTCGGGACGGCTGCGCAATTCGCGCTGCCATTGCGCTTCGACCGAGGGGCGCAGCGTCCAGCCGCCTTGCGCGACGTTCGCGGACAGGCGAGCGCCCAGCGCGCCGCGCAGCGATTGGGTGCGGAAGGGGGCGACTTGCAGTGCGGCGGGGCCGCCATTTTCGGTGAAGCCGCTGACATCGGCATAGCGATAGTGCAGCCCGGCAAAGGGCTGGACCCGCAAGGCGCCCGCGCGGACCATCGCGCCCGCCTCGCCCGACACGGCCCAGCCGTCGCCGTCGACAGGTGCGATCATCCGGTCGGCAAAGCCGGTCCAGCCGACCTGCCGCCGCAGCTTATATTCGGACAGGGTGTAGGACGCGGTCGCATCGGCATAGAAGCGGCCGTTATTGTAGCTGACATAGGGTCCGATGTGGCTCGTGAACAGGGTGATGCGGGGGCGCTGCGCCCGGTCGAGCCGGGCGTCGAGACCGTCAATGCCCAGCGTCGCGCCAAGGATGAAGCCACGCACCGGCGTGACGTCGATGGCGAAGCGGAGCGAGCGGCTGTCGGAATCCGCCGCCGGGCGGTCGGTTCGTCCCTTGTATCGCGCCTGTTTGACGCCGCCGGTCAGCATCATGTGGATGGTCCGATCGCCGCTCGTCGGCACGCTGGCGGAGGCGTCGACGGCGATGCTGCGCCGTTCGGCCAGCCAGCTTCGAATTTCCCGGTCGCTGGCGTCCATCGTCTGGATCGAAAGGCGCGGGAGCAGACTGTCGCTGCGCGGCGACAATTGCCCCAGCGCGTCGGCGCGGGTCGCCGCATCCGGCAGGGCGTCGATGGAGCCGAGCATGGCCGCGCGGTCGCTACTGGGCGCGGGCGCGGCGTCGAACATCACGCCGACCGCCGCTTCGCCCGGCGTCGCCGCATAGGGCGCATAGGGTCCGGCAAGGGCTGGCTCCGCCACGGCGCCGAGTAGCAGGACAGCGCCGATCAGGGGCGCAAAAGACCATTTCGACAAGATAATTTCCCCTCTTTTTGAATATTTTGCGTGTACGCAAAGCCGATCAAGCAAGCGTGGATGGGCGAAGCGATCCGCCAGGCAGTGCGCGAATGGCAGGCGCAGGCGGCGGCAGGCCCGGATCGCGCCGGAGGCTGGAGCGCCCCAGCAAGGCGCCCGCCATCCACTCCATCTCCTCGTCCAGCGCGATCTGGAGGTGGCGCCCGGATTCGACGCCGTCGACGATCACCGTGGGGCAGACCATCCGCGCCAATAGGATCAGATGCCCCAACTGCGCCCGATGGTCCGGCGAACGGGGCGCCATCTGCATGAAGGCGCCGTCCAGCTTCACCATGTCGGGCGCCAGCGCCATGAGCTGCCCGACCGAGGCCCGGCCCGTCCCGAAGCGGCCGATGGCGATCCGCACGCCCAGCGCCTGAAGCTGGCGCAGACGGGGCTGGCAATCGTGCATGGCGGGCGGCGGGTCGCGTTCGACAATCTCGATCACCAGCCGCCTTGCAAGGCCCCGGTCACGCTTCAGGCGGAGGATCAAGTCGCTCCACCCTGCATCCTGCCCCTTCAGGCTTCGCGCGGAAAGGGCGACGGACAGACAGGCCAGCGGATCGGCCGCCAACGCGTCGATCACATCGGCCAGCAACGGCCGGTCGAGCCGATGGGCCAAACCCAGCCCGGCAAGCGCGGCATAGCCCGCCGCGCAATCGACCGCCACGCCATCCTCCCCGACGCGGCGGAGTTGCGCTTCATGATAGAGGATCGCGCCCGGATCGCGCGGGCTGGCAATGGGCCGCCACGCGAAATGGGTCGTGCCGCGCCGGACGGCCTGCAACAGCGCCACGGCAAGCTGCATGTCGCGGCGATAGCGGAAGGCGGGCGAGGGAATATCGTGGGCGGGATCGATCCCGTCGCGGTCCAACGAGACGGAGAGGAGGATTTCCTGCCCGTCGAAATGGAAAGGCTCCGACTCCAGCATGGCGCGGAGGCGATCGCCCGCCATGCCGGCATGGCGCGCCGCCGCTGCGCGCAGATGCTGTTGCGCGGCATAAGCGGCCTGTTCGCCATAGGCGGCACGGATCGGCGGCAGATTGTTCAGGCGAACGGTCGACAGATGCATGAATGTCCTTCCCCGATGAAATATGGGTTTGAGGAGGCGGTGCGCCGCCGCCTCCTCGCCCCCGCCCATCCCCCGGGGGCACTGGGAAGATGGGCTACCGGCGCGCGCGGCCCGCCATGCATGAGGTCATGCCGGGCCGCACGCCCATGTCAGTGGCTGCGCCCCAGCAGCCCGCCCAACAGGCCGGTGACGGGCGCGGTGACGCTCTCCGCCGGGCTGCCCGATCCGGTCGCGGGTGCAAGGACGCCATTCACCAGCCCGGTGACGGGCGCCAGCACATCCCCGGACAAGGGAGCGCTCCCCTGCCCTCCCCCGAGCAGGCCCGTCACCACCCCAGTGACGGGCGCAAGCGACGAACCGCCCTCACCGCCGCCCGGCAGCGTCGGCGCCAGACCGTTCACCGCATCGAGCACGGGTGCGACGGCACCGCTCACCGTGCTGGTGACGGCAGCGACCGCCGGAGCAGCCGCGCCGCCGATCTGGGTGACGGCGCTTTCCGCCTGCGGTCCCAGCACGCCGCCGACCAAAGTGCCGACCGGCTGCAATCCGGCCTCCACCCCTGCGGCCGTGGTCGGCAACGCCACGTCGACCAGATTGCCCTGCGACAGGACGCCGACCGTGGCGAGCTGGCCCGTGACCGCGCCGCTGTCCGCAGGCAGCAGGTTGACACCGACCAGCGTGGAGGGTGTGGACGGGCCGGTCAGCGCATTTCCGCCGACATTCGCGCCGACCAATGGACCCCCGATTGCGCCCGAGGGATTGCCGCCCACGCCGCCCAGCGGACCCGTCACGCCGCCAACGACATTTTCCACCAGCCCGGTAACGGGGGCGAGCGCGCCATTTTCTCCCACCAGCGGGCCGGTGACGGGCGCCAGGACCTCGTTCACCGTGCCCAGCAGCGGTGTGGCGACCTGATCGACGGTCGATGTGACCGTCGCCACCGTGGGTGAGAGGCCGTTGGTCAGTTGCGTCACCGCGCTGCCCGCCGGAGCGCCGAGCAGTGTTCCGGCAAGGGTGCCGACCGGGGCCAGTCCTTGCTGGACACCCTGCGGGGTGGTGGGCAGCGCCACTTGCGCGACGGTGCCGTCGCCGGTCAGCAGATCCACCGTCGCTACGCTGCCGGTCGCACCATCGGCGCCGGGCAGGATGTTGACGCCGACCAGCGAACCGGGGCCGGTCGGGCCGACGACCGGAACATTGCCAACCGAAACACCGATGATCGATCCGGTGCTGGCGCTACCGGGGCCCGTGGGACCGGTTGGACCGGAGGGACCTGTAGGACCCGTCGGACCAGACGGGCCGGTCGGGCCAGAAGGACCGGTTGGACCAGTAGGTCCCGTGGGGCCGCCAGGGCTGCTCGGCCCATTGGGGCCTGCGGGACCCGAAGGGCCGCTCGGGCCGCTGGGTCCGCTGGGACCATTAGGACCGCCGGGGCCGTTGGGACCTGCCGGACCGGAGGGCCCGGTCGGTCCTGTGGGGCCGCTGGGATGGCTCGGGCCCGATGGGCCGGAGGGCGACTGGCCGCCGCCTGCCCCAATATCGAACCCGACACCATCGGCGCAGGCGCCGAGCAGGAGAAGAGGAATGGCGGTGGCGCACAGCAGATAGCGCCTTCCCGACCGGACCGATCCGTGACGTCGCATTGAAAACTCCCTGTTTGACTGCGATCAGCTCGCGACAGGTTCAGATTAGGACCGACAGTTCTTATCGCCTCGTCAAGAAGAAACCGCTCTGGTGGGAATGGTTCAGGAGTCAGGAAACGCCGCTTTCGCGCCACGCAAAGGCGGGGTGGCCCATCCGCAACGCCCCGCGCCTGACGTGGAATATCGCGAATATTGGGCGTTTCTTTCGCGTCTATAGGCTTTCTCGGTCGCAACAGGGGTCGAAGTCCGCGCAAATCCGGGGTGAAGAATATTCCCCCGATCTGGACATTGTTCCCAACGGCGTCAGCGCCAGCGCGGTCCTTCGATCCAGCTGACCAGGCTTCGCCGCATGCCCCGGGTCACAGGCAGGACGCGGTGCTGGAGGAAGGACGGAAAGATCAGCATGCTCCCCCGGGATGCAAAGCTGGCGCCCGGTTGCTGCAGGCCGAAAAATTCGAACACACCCCCTTCATAGTCCTCCGGGTCGGACAATTGCACGACCACGGACAGTTTCCGGTCGAACGGGCGCGCCGATTCCAGCCAGACATCCTGATGCCAGTCATATTTGCCCTGCGCCCGGCCATGATATTCGGTGAATTGCAGTTCGTAGGGACCGACAATGTCGATGCCGAAATTGGTGCGGTTGGACGAATGGACGAACTGCATCAGCCGATCGACCACATCCTTGTCGCGATGCACATCCAGCCAACTGATCGTCGACGACCGATAGGCCTGATCGCTGCGCTCCGCCTGAGCGAAACCCACGGTCGCGGATTGCCGTTCGGAGAGCGCGGCCCGCTTGATGATGGCATCGCATTCCGCGCCGGTCAGCGCGGACGGCCAGACCTCCCACACATTGTTCATCTGTCGCTTCCCTGTTTTGCTGTCGTCTTTTTTGCGTCCACGCAAAAGGCGCGGTCAGAATGCCCGGCTGACGCCGAAGAAGAAGCGCGCCCTGCGGCTATAGGCGGGATTGGGGCGCTTGACCGGAACGGCGACCTCCGCGTTCAGCCGCCATTTGGGGCCAAGCGCCACGCGCACGCCGCCGCCCGCCGACGCCAGCCGATGATCCTGCGCCGCCAACCCATAGGCCGGGCGCGCCGTGGCATGGGCGAGCGCGGCGTCGGCATAGACGAACAGCGCGCTGGCCTTCAGCAGCGGCGACCGGGCGGGAAGCGACCAGGCCAGTTCCAAGCTGCCCGCCAGCGCCTGTTCCGCGGTCAGCGTACCGGTGCGAAAGGCCATGCCCGCCCCCCGACCGCCCAGGGAAAAGCGCTCCGTCACCGGCAGATCATCCTTCGAATATTGCGCTTTCACGGTCGCCTTCATCATCCATTGTTTCGTCAGGCTTTCGACGGCGACTGCCTGAACATTGACCTTGGTGAAGCCGGTTTCGGAAAAGCCGGCGAAGGCCTTCGCGCCCAGCGCGTCGAGGCCCCGGCTGACGACGGCGGACAGGGCGTGGCCGCTGGTCGCATCGGCATGGGACCAGGACGCGCCGAGCCGGACCGTCCGCGACCGATAGTCCCCGAACCGGACGTCGAGAAAATAATTGTTGCTGTCGATCCCGTCGAGCGAGGCCGTGACCGACATATGGGTGCGGGCGGAACGAATGACCGGATAGCTGAGCGACAGCCCGGCCAATGTCGCGTCCCCTTCGATCCGGCTGTCGCGCGAGCGGCTCTGCAAATGGGCGGCCTGGGCGGAGAGGGTCAGGCCATTGCTGTCCATGGGCGTGGCGTGGCTGATCGAATAATATTGATAACGGTCCGGATAGAAGGGCAGATAGCCCGACAGGCGGGTGGTGTCGCCTTCGCGCAGCAGGCCGTTGGCGGTGATCGAGAGTTGCGCCTGCACCCCCTCCACCACATTGCTGACGCCGCTATTGTCGATCAGCAGGCCGATCTGCACCTGCGTGCGCTTGACGATGAGGTCGATCCGCAAGTCGCCGGGCTGGGCCAGTTGCCGGATCTGCGCATCGACCGTTTGCCCCGGAATGTCGCGCATCAGCGACAGGGCGCGGTCCAGCGTGCGCTTGCGCAGCGGCGTTTCGCGCATCAGCCGCCGCATATGCGCGGCGATCAGGCGGGTGGGCGTGCTGGGGGAGAGGCCGGCCAGCCGATAGTCGCGCACCCGCCCCTCGACCAGCCGCACCGTCAGCACGCCGCCGGTCGGCACCTGCGCCGGGATGGAGACGGAATAATAGGCAATGTCGCTCTTCGCATAGACAGCGCCGACCGCCTGGGCGATGCCTTGCAGCACATCCGTCGTCAGCGGACGGCCGATAAAAGGCGCGGTGGCGGCATCGAGCCGCGCGGGATTCAGCGTCGATCCGGCATAATGCAACGCGGTGAGCCGCGTCGTCGCGGCGGAGGGCGCGGGCGGAGCAAGCTGGACCGGGGGCGCGGAACGGACCTGCGGCGGGGGCACGGGCGCGATCCGGGGTTCCACCCGGTCGGAACGGTCGCGGTCGATGACCGGCGCCTGATCCTGCGCCATGGCGGGCATGTGAAGCAGCAGGCCAAGCAGCATCGCCAGCGCAAAGCCCGTCACTGTCCTGATAAAGCTGACCATCTTTCCCTGCCACCCCGGATCCGTTGGCGAGGATGGGCGAAAAGGACGGCGCCTTCATCTGGAACCGCGACCGGATCGGTTGTTTCGGCAAGCTTTCGGAAAGATGAAGATGAGGGGAAAAGCTGGACGATACAGGTCCGACGACGCGACAATTGTCGCCATTTCGGTCCAACTCGCCGTGGCGGACATGGCGTCTGATTCCGCCCCGGATCGGCCGTGACGTCCGGATTTGGACCGAAAAAGCGAAAATAAGTCGATTTTATCGCTGTTTTTGGGCGCTGACCGGTCGCAAAGGGACTGGTTGAGCGCGATGAGACAGGTTAAGACCATCCGTCCACGAAAGGGAGACGATTATGAATAACGCTGAACTCGCTGAAGCACTGGCTGCCGATCACGGCCTGACCAAGGCCGACGCGCGCAAATATGTCGACAGCGTCTTCACCGCGATCGCCGGTGCCGCGACGAAGGGCAGCGAAGTGTCGCTGAACGGATTCGGCAAGTTCAAGGTCAAGGACCAGCCCGCGCGCGAAGGCCGCAATCCTTCGACCGGCGCCGTGATCCAGATCGCCGCTTCCAAGAAGCTGACCTTCACCCCGGCCAAGGCCGTGAAGGACCAGCTGAACGGCTGAAGCAGCGGGCGCCGACCTGTTCGGCGCCGCGATGGCTTTTCCCATTGAACATGGCGCGCACCTGCTTCCCGTGGGTGCGCGCCATTTTCTTGTCGGTTCGCTGCGCTGCGAGGAATTGCATCAGACGCAATCACCCTGTCGCGCTTCGCATTTGCCATTTCCGCCGCGACGGGCCATTTGGCGGGTGCCTTTCAGGCATCCTCTCCTAAACTCAGTAGGCCGGTCGAAAGACCGGCCTTTTTTTTACGATCTCCGGTTTGCGAAGTCGGAAAGTGGGATCGGATCGGACGCGGCGTCGCGCGCATCAACATGTCGTCCCATTATCCGCTTCGCAGAACCTGTATCGGACCCATGAAGTCCACGACCGATTGTCCGAAAACCATTTCGTTGAGCGCGACTGTTGGGCGGGCGCGCTTCAATGCTCCTCG
Organism: Sphingobium estronivorans; assembly: GCF_008692605.1. Taxonomy (GTDB): domain Bacteria; phylum Pseudomonadota; class Alphaproteobacteria; order Sphingomonadales; family Sphingomonadaceae; genus Sphingobium; species Sphingobium estronivorans. The sequence continues at coordinate 97,848 of NZ_LFCT01000011.1, read as the reverse complement.
GCTCCCGCCAGAATTATACCAAGGCGCGATGAGTTTGACTCATCGGACCTTGGTAAAGCCGCGCGGCGCCTGAGCGAAACCCACTTGTGATCGGTCGAAGATCGAGCGCGATGCTATTACTGTTCAAGCCACTCCCCCTCCCCCGGTTCCATCAATCCTGCAATCGTCGGCCAACTGTGTCATACCGGCACGATAATTCTGTCTTCATGACTGCCAAATATAGCGTAGCGGATCGCTTTTCCATTGTTTCGGATTTACATTTGCGTCAAAACCGCGCAAAAGACCGCTTCTACTACTCATATAATGGGAAGCGGGGCCAATGTCTGAAGATAAGCAGCCTGACATTACGACGCTCACTGTTCAGTTGGTAAGCGCGTTCGTCTCCAACAATACAGTGCCGAGCGAAGGACTTGCCGATCTCATCCGCACGACGCGGTCCGCCCTGACTGAAAACCCCGCGGACACGGCCGCCGAACCGGCAGCGCCGACCTACACGCCCGCCGTCTCGGTCCGCAAGAGCCTGTCCTCGCCCGAGCATATTCTGAGCCTGATCGACGGCCGACCCTATAAGACGTTGAAGCGTCACCTGGCCAGTCACGGCCTGTCCCCGACCGAATATCGGGAACGCTATGGCTTGCCCAAAAGCTATCCGCTGGTCGCGCCCAACTATTCGGAAGCGCGCCGTGCAGTCGCCACCAAGCTCGGTCTTGGCCGCAAGCCGGTGAGCAAGAAATCGGCCGCTCCGGCAAAGGCCGCGCCCGCGGCGCCGAAACCGGCGGTCGAGGTCAAGGCGCCCGCCGCTGAAGCCAAGGCCCCGGCCGCGAAACCCGTAGCAGCCGCAAAGGCACCGGCAGCGCCGAAGGCCGCGCCGGCCAAGGCCCCAGCGGCAAAATCCTCCGCATCGCGCAAACGCCTCTCCATCGCCGCCCCGGCCACCGAGAAGAATGCTGCGCCGGCGGCAAAGGCTCCTGCCAAGGCAGCCTCCAGGAAAAAGCCCGCAGCGGCCAAGGCGCCGACGCCTGACGCCGCTGCCTGACGGACATCGTCTGTTATAGAGGCTCTCCCTACAGGAGGCCCCTCGAGATTACGCCCTGACCGTGCCGTGCCGGTCGGGGCGTTTTCATGCCCCCTTCCGAAAACCAGCCCCGCTTGGCCGAGGACAAGCAAAACTTGGTTTGCCGGAATCAATCTATCATCTAAGTAGAGATTGCCTGAGCGGCACGGCTGGTCCCCGTGCCGGATGACACTATCGCATCGACCCGCGGCTTTTGATCGGGATGCAGCTTGCTCCGCGTGACCAACGGCTAAAGCGCACGATTTCGGGCGACAACGCCAGATCGTGTTCCCCCCGTCAATATTGGGGATGAAGCGATGCACGATATAGTTTTCCCTTAACGGCCAAAAATCGTCTGTCGGCTTGGCCGAACAGCGTCACCTGCATTGCAGCCTGATCCGGTGCCCCTTCCCGGTCCGATGCAGCTGCCTGCGATTCTGACATTTCGGCGACAAGATCGCCGGGAAAGGACGATCATGCCCAGTCTTCCACAAAATCGCCTTGCGCAAACTGCATTTCCAGGCCCGCGCGGCTATTCCGTCTCGCTGCTCCAAACCGCCGCCGCCCTTTACGGTTCGGACGTGGCACGACGACTCGGCGAACAAGACGGTCTTATGCACGCCCAGAGCCTGGGCCGCGATGGCACCATTGCGTTCATTGAGGACGAAGATTTATGCCATCATACATATCGGCATATGGCAAAATGAACGGTTTTGGCTGATCTATAAGTTCATATTTGGCAAGAATTTCAATTCCTAATTTGATAATTAAAATCTGCTTTTGAATTATAAAATAGCTAATATTTTAAATTAATATCTTATTTTTACTCATATAAAAACAATATATATTAAAGAATATATATAAATATCATGATATATTCAAAAATATGATAAGTTCATGTTTATAATATTATTTTGAATAACGCAAATAAGCCTCCCACCCATTTTCGACAAAAATACCGATAACATTTTCCTAACCTTTTCCAGACAGATTGATCCGGATTGAGACGTGTCAACTTTCAGTTGGGGGAGGAACGTCGTGTATCGATCCTGCATAATATTCGTCATGTTTCTGGCGCCGAGCTCTGCATGGGCAACGGATGCCACGACGACGATGGGCGTGTCGGCCACAGTGCTGAATGCCTGTCTCGTGACGGCCACCAACATGGCTTTTGGAACCTATAATCCCACCTCTTCGACACCGACGGACGCAACCAGTGCGATCAACGTCACATGCACCCCCGGAACATTGTTCAATGTCGGATTGAATGCGGGCAGTACAGCGGGAGCCACGGTTTCCACCCGCCAGATGCTGAACGGTGCGACGCCACTCGACTATTCGCTTTACAGCAACGCCGGGCGCAGCACCAATTGGGGCAATACGCCGGGATCGGACACGGTTTCGCAGACAGCGTCAACCATCCTGCCGATATCGTTCACCGTCTATGGTCGCATCCCTCAACAACAAAGCGTGGGTGCTGGAAACTATACGGACACCGTCACCATTACTGTGAGTTACTGAAGAGTCACTATCCATGACAGGACATTTATTGGGTTCCAGGCCCGGCCGGGGTCTGGCAGCGGGTTTGTGCGCCCTGCTGATGGCGGGGACGCTCCCCGCGCGCGCCGCATCGCTCCGCATCTTGCCGGTCCGGATCGAAATGACGGCGGAAAAGCAATTCTGCGCGCTGACCATTGCCAACGATGATGCGAATGCGGCGACATTACAGATCAGGGGCTTCGGCTGGCGCGCGGATAAGGCGGGCCAGGTCCAATTGGACCCCGACACCGGCCCCATGATCAATCCGTCAATCGTCACCATTCCCGGCGGCGATTCCCGCCTGATCCGTTGCAGCCTGCCTGCCAAAGCCGGATCGCGCGAGGAGAGCTACCGGCTTATAATCGACGAGCTGCCGACGGCGACGGCTGCGCCGGGCACCGTCCGGACGCTTTTGCGGTTCAGCATTCCCCTGTTCCGCGCCCGATCCAGCGCATTGCCCTTGCTGAGCTGGTCGCTGGGGCAGGATGCCGGCGGACAATCGAAGCTGGTTCTGGTCAACCAGGGCGACCGCCATGTTCAAGCCGGGGCCGTCAACCTGCGATCCGTGGATGGCGGCAGGCAACCCGTGAAACTGGACCGCAGTTTCTACCTCCTGGCCGATGGGCGCATCGAATTGCCGGTCGGTCCAGTGGACGGTCGCAGCATTGTGGGGGTGGAGGTGGAAACCGCCCAGGGAAGGCTGACCGCTGCCCGCGCCAGCCCCGAGCAGTAGGGCGCCTGTTCGATGACCGCCGCTGCCTGGCAATATGCAGGGCAAGGCACATCGATGTTTGCCATGAGCCTGCTCTTGTCGATGGCCGGGCCGGCGATGGCTTCCGGCCTGGCCACGGCCATGGCGGTTCCCACCGTTTCAACGCCGGATTTGTCGCCACAGGCACGGGCCATACCTGTCGGAATCGTCATCAACGGGCACCCGATCAGCGATCCCTGCCTGATCGTCGAAAGCCAGGGTCAATTGTTCGTAAGACAGGACATGCCGAGCCAATGGGGCCTGCAACTGCCCGCGGGACGTCCGCAAATCCGTGTGGACGGCGCGGACTTTGCCTCTCTCGATGGACTCCCCGGCCTTTCGGCGAAGCTGGACAGCACGGGCGTGACGCTGTTGATCGATGCCGCGCCATCTTTGTTTCCAGCCGTGCATGTCGGGGGATCGCAACAGAGCCTGCCGGTCATGGAGGCCGCGCCCGCGCAATATGTCGGCTATGATCTGTCCGTGTCGCGATGGAAGGGCCAATGGACGGCCTCTGCCGTGCTGGACGCAGGGATGTCGGGAAATTGGGGCGTTATCGGGACGACCGCCCTGATACAACAGGGGGCGGACAGCCGCGGCGCAGTCCGGCTCGACAGCAATTTCATCCGCGACTTTCCCGATCGGCGGCTTCGGCTGATGCTGGGCGATGCGGTGACGCGCGGGGGCGACTGGACCCAGCCCGTGCGGTTTGCCGGAATACGGCTGGGCACCGATTTTTCGCTGGCGCCCCAGGATATCACCTATGCCCTGCCCCGGCTTTCGGCATCGTCGACCTTGCCCTCCGTGGTGGAGCTGGCGGCAGCGAGCAGCCGCCAGAGCATGGCCGTGCAGCCGGGCGATTTTGCCATCGATTATCAGCCGGTCTTCACCGGCGCGGGAGAGGTGACGATGACGATCCGCGACGCCAGCGGCATTGCGCGGACTGTTACGCAAAGCTTCTACACCAGCCCGCGCCTGCTGCGGGAAGGGCTGGACGACTTCTCGCTGGAGGCGGGGTTTCTGCGCAGGCATTTTGGCGAACGCAGCCTGTCCTATGGCGCGCCCTTCGCCGCCGGTTTCTGGCGCCATGGCCTTGGCGGCGGACTGACGCTGGCCGGGCGCGCGGAGATGAGCAAGGATGTGCAGACCGCCGGGCTGGGGCTGGGCTTCATCTTGTCCTCCTTAGGTGAGATCGGCCTGTCGGCGGCGGCATCGCAAAGCCGTTTCGGCGACGGGTTCATGTGGCGCGCGCAATTTCAGCGCATAACCCCCCGCTATTCCATCACGGCCAGCTATCAGGCGGAAAACGCCGCCTTCGTTCAGGTCGGCGACGACAAGCTTCTACCCGAAAGCAGCCGGGAATTGATCGTGGCGGGCAGCCTGGCCCTTGGCCGGTTGGGCAGCATGAACGCCAATTATCTTGAGAATGAGGGCGCCGAAGGACACCGCTTTTCCACAGGCTCGGTTTCGTACGGGACAAATGTCGGTTCGGCCTGGCTGTCGCTGGGGGCGCGGCAGACGCGCACGGCGGAACAACGCAACAACAGCCTGTTCGGATCGCTCACCCTGCCCTTCGGCGCCCGCTCCAGCGCGGGGCTGTTCGTCGAAGGCAAGCGTATCGCCGCCAGTTTCAGCCAGACGCCGCCGCCGGACAAGGGCTGGGGCTATCGCTTCCTCGCCTCGCGTGAAACGGAGAATGTCTCGCGCGTCGAAGGCGCCGTCACCTGGCGCACCGCTGTGGGCGATATCGATCTGTCCGCAAGCCGCATGGGCGATGCCGAAGGCGTGCGCTTCCAGGCACGGGGAGCGCTGCTGCGGCTGGGTGGAACGATCGTCGCCGTGCCGCAACTCGACTATGCCTTTGCGGTGGTCGACGTGATCTCGGACCAGGAGGTGACGGTCCTGTTCGAGAACCGGCCGGTCGCGCGCAAAGCGGGCGGCGGCAGGCGCGCCGTCATCACCGGGCTGCAACCCTATTCGGCCAACCGGATTGCCGTGGATCTCAACGATCTGCCGATCGATACGGTGGTCACCTCAGCCGAGAAAAATGCGGTTCCCGGCTACAGGCAGGCCATCAGGGTCCGTTTCGGCGGGCAACCCGCCCATCCGGCCACGCTGCATCTGGTGGATGCAAGCGGCGCGCCGGTCGCGGCGGGACTGACCGTCACCGCCGGGGATGCGGCGGCCGGCATCACCGGCCATGACGGCGCGGTCTTTCTGGCCGATGCGCGGGAAGGGCAGGAGATTGTGCTGACCGGTCCTGCTGTGGCATGTCGCGCTATCGTACCGGCCGTGTCAACCGATCGGGGGATGGCAAAGATCGGGCCCGTGCCTTGCGCACCCATGCAGGAGGAAAAAGGATGAGGGCCGTCGGATATGGGCTGGCTGCTCTGGCCAGCATGATCATGGCATCGTCGGCCTCGGCCTGTACGCTGTGCAGCTGTTCGGCTTCGACGACGGGCATCAGCTTCGGCGGCTATGATCCCGGCGCGACGGGGCCGAAGGACGGCGCGGGAAGCGTCACGCTCAGCTGCACCGGCCTGATTTCACTGGCTGGAACGATAGACATCACCATGAGCCCAGGCAGTTCCGGCACCCCGCTGGCCCGCCAGATGACACAGGGTGCCGCGCGCCTGAACTATAACCTCTATACCGACGGCAGTCGGACAACCGTCTGGGGCACGGGTTCGGCGAGCACCGGCATCGTCAGCGCAACATTGACGGGCCTTTTGTCCTTCAGCCAGACCGTTTCCGTCTATGGCCGGATTCCGGCGGGACAATGGGTGCAGGCCGGCCCCTACGCCGACAGCGTGATTGTCACCATCGCCTATTGATCGGCGCCCCCCCGCACAGCCGAAGGGCGATCGTTGGGGATGGTACCGATCAGGAATACACCCCCCGTCTGTCCATCGGCCGTCCGGAGCGGTGCCGCATTGATCCAGATCGGCTCGCTCCCGGCATCGCCGCCCACGAAGCCCGCCGTCATGCCGAACGGCGTTCCCGACGTCAGCAGATTTTCCATGGCATCGCCGATCGTGCCCCGGCTCGCTACGTCGAACAGGGTCCCGAATCTGACGCCGAGAATGCGATTTTCATCGGTTCCCATCAACTGCGCCAGGGCGGGAGAGACGTGGGTCACGCAGCCCCTGAGATTAAAGGCGCCACGCGCAAGGCTGGGCAGACCGTCGATCAAATATTCATAAGCGGCCGTCCGCGCGTCCTGATCGCGCAATGTCACCCGATCGGTGATTTCATCGGCCAACAGGGCGAAGCCGCCCCGGAAAGGCATGATTTGAACGCGGTAGAGCCATGACTGCCGACCGAAGGGGCTGAGTTCGAACTCTTCCGCGACGCCGGTGTCGCGAACCCTTTCCAGCGCGCGAAGGACGAAATAATAGTCGGGACCGACGAGCAACTGCGATAACGGTTTATTGCGGGCCTCGTGCTCGCTCACCTCCAGCCGTTTGCGGGCCGCAAGATTGATGCGCACCAGATTGAGCGCTCGGTCGACAAGGATGACTTTCGTTGCGATCAGATCCAGCAGCAGATCGAGACTGGCGGCGTTATCGTCAATATCGAGCGTTGTCCGCTGTCCATTGGACAGTTGTACGAACAATTCCGTCGAAATCAACGACAGGCTGATATGGCCGTGATTCATGATGTGGACGGGTTCGCTCAGTGCATGGCGGGAATGTGTCGCGAAATGCCGAATCAAAGCGGTTGCAGTAACAATCTGGCCAGACGGAATATCATCCAATGACCTGCGCTCCTTCTCTCCGTTCATGCCGTCGACTGTTTGTAAAATACAGCCGATCATTGCAGCTTTGTTGAAACGATAATTAAACGATGCCGCGCTGTCGACGAAAATAAGGGTCGAATTTCGCGAAAAATCGCTTGAAATGAAGATATTGCCCGATCGTGATGAAATGCCGCAGGGGCAGCAGCCATATGTATTATTCGTAAAATCATCTGTCCGGGCCTTCGCGCGCTCTTAGCCGCAAGACCGGCATTCTGGCCTGGGGACACGGAATGTTTCGCTCATACGCTTGGGTGGGCATTCCTTCAACAGGGCCAAGTCTATGCGGGACGACGCATCGCCGAAGATATCCAGTCTTATCGGGGCACCGGCAAAAGGACGACCACTGACTTCAGGACGATGGCTGATAACAGCCGCAATGCTCGCCGGCACCGGTCAGAGTATCGCCGCCCATGCCAATGTGGTCAGCGCCTGTTCGGGCGTGAGCTTACCAAAATCGGTGCTGACCCAGACGATCGGAGACGTCATCACCCCGGTGCTGGCGCCCGTCGAATCGACATTGAACGCCTTGCCGCTCGTGAACATCAATCTGGGCATCAACGCCGCACTGGCCAATGCGGCTGCGGGCGCGCCGATCAACCTCAACGTCCTCGACATCAACGGCAATGCGGTCAACCTGCTCGCCGATCCGACCTGCGAAACCACGTCCGACAGCTTCAGCCTGCTCACCCCCAAGGGGATTTCCTTTGGCGGCAACCGGATTACGGGACTGGGCACCCCCGGCCTTGCAGCCAGCGCGGGCGAACTGGATGCCATCGCCATCGGCAATCTGGCCAATACATCCGTTGGCGCCTTCAACGCGGTTGCGATCGGTTCCGGCGCTTCGGCGACGCATGGCGGCAGCGTGGCGCTGGGTTCCGGCTCGATCGCGAACGGGCTGACGCTCAACCTGCCGGCTTATCTGGTCGGTGGCACGGCCAGCGCGGAAGTGAATGTCGGTGGACGCCGCATCACGGGCCTCGCCGCCGGCGCCAACCCTACGGATGCCGTCAATGTCGCGCAGCTGCAAGCCGTCAACGACGCTCTGGGCACATTGGCCGGCAACGCCGTGCAATATGACAATAGCGCCCGCGCGCTTGTCACGCTGCAGGGCGCTTCGGGGACGCGGATCACCAATCTCGCCGCGGGGACGGTCAGTGCCACCAGCACCGATGCCGTCAACGGCTCGCAGCTCCAGGCGACCAACGATCTGGTCGCCCAGAACAGTGCAGCCATCAGCCAGCTCAGCTACGATCTTGCCGTATTGAACGATCTGGCGGTCAAATATCAGGATAGCAGCAAGTCGACCGTCGTCCTGGGCGGCGTGAGCGGCACGACCATCAAAAATCTCGCACCCGGCAGTGCTGGCAGCGATGCGGTCAATGTATCGCAACTGCCCAGCGCCCCCAGCGGCGGCGGGGGAACAGGGAGCACGCCCCAGGATGCGCTTCCCTATGACCCCGCCGTCCAAGCCTATAATGCGGCGCGCGGCGGCATCGACCAGCAGATTGTGGGGGTCGCGCCCGGAACTGTGAGCGCCACGTCGACCGATGCGGTGAATGGCGCGCAGCTTTACGCAACCAATGTGCAACTGGCCTATAACAGCACCGCCATCACCGATCTTCAGGAAGGGCGCGCGGGTTTCCTTCAGGTGAACAACAGTTCCAACTATGCCAAGCCAGTTGCCAGCGGCACGGATACGCTGGCCGCCGGGGCCGGCGCCACGGCATCAGGCGCCAACAGCATGGCGGTGGGCACGCTGGCGCAAGCGCAGGCCGCCTCCAGCGTCGCGCTGGGCTACGCGTCCGTGGCGGACCGGGCGAACAGCGTGTCGGTCGGCAGCGCGGGGGCCGAGCGGCAGATCACACATGTCGCCAATGGCACGTCCGCGACGGATGCGGTCAACCTCGGCCAGTTGCAAAGCGGCATGGGACAGGCGGTCAACGTCGCCAACAATTATACGGATGCGCGTATCAACGCTCTGGCCGCGAGCGATCCGCAGCTTGTTTATAATCTGACCGCGATCACGGAGCTTCAGGAGGGGCGCGCCGGCTTTCTTCAGGTGAACAACAGTTCCGCCTATGCCCCACCGGTGGCGAGCGGGACGGACACGCTGGCCGCCGGGGCCGGCGCCATGGCATCGGGCGTCAACAGCATGGCGGTGGGCACGCAGGCGCAGGCGCAGGCCTCTTACAGCGTCGCGCTGGGCTATGCGTCCGTGGCGGACCGGGCGAACAGCGTGTCAGTCGGCAGCGCGGGGGCCGAGCGGCAGATCACCCATGTCGCCGATGGCACGACCGCAACGGATGCCGTTAATCTGCGCCAGTTGCAAAGCGGCATGGGACAGGCGGTCAACGTCGCCAATGCCTATACGGACGTGCGGTTCAACTTGCTCAATAGCGGTTTGCGCAATCTGCGCCGGGATGCGGAAGGGGGCACGGCCGCCTCGATGGCGATGGCCGGCATCCCGCAATTTTCGGAAGCGGGGACCGGCACTCTGGGGGTCGGCATGAGCACCTGGCAGGGTGAACATGCCATCGCCATGGGCCTGTCCAAAGTATCCGATAACGGCCGCCTGATCGTCCGCGCGGCCGCGACCTACAATAGCCGCAGTCAGGGAGGCGCCAATGCTGGCTTTGGCATCGCATTCTAGGCTTGTCTGGCGCCTTGGGGGGCTGGTCCTGGCCCTCGCCGCAGCACAGGCACGGGCGGAAGAGCCGGCCTTCATGCCGGATATTGCACCCTTGTCGGACTTTCCCGATCCCAGCCATGCGACCCGTCGCGAAGGGCTTTTCCTGCCGCCCGGAATGCCGCGCCTGTTGATGCCTGGCATGACCAAGCGTCAGGCCTATGCCTTGCTGGGCGCGCCGCATTTTCATGAAGGCCTGTTCGGTGAACGCCGATGGGATTATATCCTGAATTTCCACACCGGATCGGGAACGGCCTATCGGATCTGTCGCCTGCAATTGCGCTGGGACCGTCGCATGCGCCTGGACCGCATGGCGTGGAGCAGCGAAGATTGCCGCGCCGCTGTCTATCCCATCATCCCGGAAAGACGCGACACCGCCGTCCCGCCTTTACCGGTCCCGGCCCCAGCTCCAGACCCGGCCCCCCTCACCCTCTATTTCGACTTCGACAAGGCCGATCTCGACCAGAAGGCCTATCAGGATCTGGCCCGGTTCGTGGCGGCGAATTCGAACCGCGACGCGAAGCTGTCGATCATCGGCTATACGGACGGAGCGGGACCCGACGCCTATAATGACCGGTTGAGCCTCATGCGGGCGGACATGGTCGCCAAGAGTCTCGTCGCGCTCGGCATGCGGCTATCGAATTTGCAGATTTCCGGCGCGGGGGAAAGGTCTCCGGCCCGACCGGGCGAAGCGGATGTGCGGGATCCCCTGAACCGGCGGGTGCAAGTGGCGTTTTTGAACGGCGGATAGGATGAGGGATCAAGCGCGGAAATGGCGCGCATATGCCTAAAAATTAGGCAGCGCTGGAGCCGCGCTGGAGACCGAAACAGGCCTTCGCCATAGGATTGCATGCTGGAGCCGCCATCGGCGTCTGGCGGGCCTTATAGCGCCAAATTGCCGTCATTCTTCTTTTGTTCCGATTCCGGGGCCGCGGATCATGCGTCGCCCACTCTCATGCCGACCATCCCCGGGCAGCGCTCTCCAAAATTGAGCACTGGCGGTCATCGTTCCTCCGTGGCATAAGCAGCGATGTGGACGGCCCGCCTCATCGCGCCGGAACTATGCCCCTCCCCTCCCCACGCAGCCTCCTCATAGAGGATACAACCAAACCCCCTCTTTGGTTGGATCGTCCAATGCGCTACCCTTAGGAAATGCGCGATTTTTCATCCTCTCCCGATCATGCCCTGCTGCTTCTGGGTCGGCTCGACGGAAGGTTGGTCAACAGCCCCGCGACGGATATCTGGCTGGCCCGTGCCCGGCTGAAGGGCGCGGCGGCGCTGGCGGGCTTTGCGGGGGTTCCGATAGCGGTCAGGGACCTTCAGGACTGGATTTGCGGCCGATCCCCGCCGCCCCGGCACAGCGAAGGGCTGAACGATCCCTTGTCCATCGCTGCCCTGTTCCATTTCGCGCTCTCGGCCACGGAAGGCCATCGCGATCCGGTCGCGCGGGCGACGCTGAACGTCTCGCGCAGCTTGCTCGACGACCGCCGGGAAGCCGATCTCTGGGCGCCGGAGGATCTGGTGCGCTTCGGTCCGGTGTGGCGCACGGCGCAGATGCTGCTGGAGGCCCCCTACCCTGCCGCCTCGCTTCCCGCCATCGCCCAGCGCCTGATCGATATTCGGGGCAGTCTGGAAGCGCCCGCGACCGAGGGCCAACTGCTCACGACCATCGATGGGCGGCAGTTGCGGATCGCGCCGCGACAGTTCGACATGGGATGGCTGCTCGCCTGTCATCTGCCCGCGGCACTGGTCGCGGCGGGCCTGGCCATGCATGCTCTGCCCTCCCTGGTCGATCTGCCCCGTTTCTTGCCGGACGATGGCGAAGCGTTGGCGGCTCAGATCGCGGCGATGATCGCGCGACAGGCGGGACAGGGACTTGCGGAACTGGACCGGCTGGAGCGGAAGCTGGCGCGCTTGCCCGACGAGTTGCGCGTGACGCGGCGGAGCCGGGCGCCGCTTCTGGTGCGGCTGGAACTGGCTTATCCGGGTCTGAGCAAAACGGCCGTTGCCCGATTGCTCGGCATTTCCCACCAAGGCGCGACCAAGTTGGTGGCGCAGGTCGAACGCCTGACCGAAGAGCGGCTTTTCACCATGGGCGATCGTTAGACGGCCCTTCGCCTTTGCCCTCCCATCCAGACTTTCCCAAAGACAATATCTCCCTGGGGTTACAGGGTTTATAGAAAGGTTAGAGAGTTACAGACCCCGGAGCCCGCGTCCGAATCGCCGGAATCGCACGAGTCGGGATGCTCAGCCCGTTCCCATAAGGTCGATGGTTCGTTCCCGGAGTGTCGAACTTGCCGTTCCCGATATGTCGGGGAAGCGTTCCCGAAGGGCCGAAGGCCGTTCCCGGAATGTCGAAGGGTGCGGATGAGGGGTGAGAATGGAGCCGGGATTGAATCAGTTTCCCAAAGGGTGCCGGGAAGGACGTTCAAAATTATCGATGAGTTGAGGGGAACGGGAATCGCCTGCCGGAAGCACGGCGTGGGCCAAGGTCTTTACCCGACACTTCAGGAACGGGCCTCCTCCTTCGTCGCGCATGTGGCTTTACCGGATCGGCGCCATTCCTCTCGGTCATGATAGCGGCAATAGGGGGCTGTCATGTGCCAATATCCCCTGATCGCACCAGAATCCGGCATCGCGCGGTCAGGGAGTTCCCCGGGCGCAATCGGGACGCAGAAGGCGTCTTCGGCCTCCTTTTACCGGACGGGTCGTGCCCGTTGGAAAGCCGGTTCCCGTGCTCATAGCAAGATACGATGAGCCTGACTCATCGTATCTGGGTAAAGCCCGCGCGGCGCCTGAGCGAAACCCACTTGTGGTCGGTCAAGGACCGGACACGATGGTATAAGGCGCTCGACAGGCAGGGGGAAAATGATGGGGGGAACCGGCGCCATTTCCCTGGGGGCGAGGCTCTGCGCCGGTCGGGGCGTCAGAGGCGGTGCCGGTTCTTTTCATGGAAGCGGCGGACGAAGCCGATGAACGCCTTCTGATAATTGACCGGCGTGCGCGCCGTATCGCCATCGAGCCAGTCGCGAAATTCCTGATGCAGCGCCTGATAGTCCCAGCCCGGGCATTCGGCGCGCAGGGTCGCCAGCGTCGCATCGGTGATTCCGCCCGCGCTCGCTCGGGCGGACAGGCCGGCCACGGTGCGGCGGATCATCGCGCTGGCGTCGAACAGCTCCTGTTTTTCCGCCACCATGGCGGGTGAGGCAGCGGGCGCAGGCGCGGGGCTTGCCGTCCTGGCTGCGGCGGAGACCGCGCTTTTGGCGGAAACCGACGGCGCGGCCAGCGGGTCGGTGGAAGAGCGGCGGCGCATCCGTAGCGAAGGTTCGCGTTTGCCGTCCGGCTGTTCCAGCAGCAGCGTGTAGCCGGGCAGGGGATCGCGCTCGGCGATCTTCGCGATCTCGAACTTGAAGCGGCGATAGGCGCCCTCGGCCCCCGACTTGTCGAACAGCGTCGGCATGGAAATGGCGAAACCGCCCTCCCCTGCCCCGCCGGCATGTTTGCGCGCAACCTTGTAGAGCCAGCGTTCGCGTCCGCCGGTCAGATCGAAATAGGCACGGTCGATGCTGAGCACCCCGCCCTGCATCAGCACGCCTTCATAGAACCAGTTGGACAGTTCGATGGTCATGCCGCGCGACCGTTCGGTGCGTTCGTCGACCAGTTGGGTCCAACCGTCGAGCCAGCTGAAGGTCGCTTCGCGGCGATTTTCGGCGCGGATATTGGTCTTGATCGTGGTCGAAACCAGGCGGTCGAGCGATTGGCCGAGCAGTTCATAGGCGCGTCCGGTGGTCGGCCGGTGGATGGCGCGCAGCAAATCATACGGCATGAGATGCAGCTTGCGCGGAATGTCGTTCAGGCCCCGCCGCGCCATGTCGGCCAGCACGGAAGCGCAATAGATGAGGATATCGGCATCCCAGATCGTCGCCATGCCATAGTCGGGGTTGGCGGAGACATGAACCCAGGCCTTGCCGTCTGGCGAGGTATAGTCGATCGGCTTGACGCGCTTGGTCTTGGCGAGACTGAAGAAGGGGCGCTCCATCATCTCCCGCTGATCGCGCAACGGCATGTCCGCAATATAGGGAAGGAAGAGTTCGAACTGGTCGGTAATCGGGGTCTTGCCAGTCTTTGTCGTGCCTGGGCGGCTCATGGGCGGATCCTGAATTGGTGCGGCAGCCCGTGGCGGACGATGTCAGCCTGGCAGAAGCGGAGAGCGGCGGTGAAGGGGGCGGCGCCCAAACTGTTTCCCCGGGGAAAGGGGAAAGCGGCGTGCGCGAAAGGGGAGGGGCGTTTCCCCGGGGAAACGGGGGGCGGGAACAGGGCGCGGCGGATCCACCCCCTGTCGCGCCGCGCTCGACTGTGCCCCCCGCCGTCCATCAGCGTTGCAGGCCCATGCCCTGCCGTTCGAGATAGTCCAGCGTGTCGCGCAGCGCCGAGGCCAGCGTCTCCCGGTCCGCGCCCGATCCGGCATGCAGGCGGATGGTGATGCCCTGGCGGTTAACCGACTGGACGGTCAGCGCCGGACGGCCATAAGGGGTTGTCCAGGTGAACGGCTCGGCCTTGGGTTCCGACCGGGCGGCGCGCGGCGCCTCCAGCAAGCGTTTCAGCACTTCGGCGGCGGGAAGGAGAGGTGCCCCCGCCGTACGCAGGGCGCGCTGTTCGGAGGCAAGGCGTCCCGCCTCCGCATGAATGGCGGCCAGCGCATTCTTGTCGTCCAGCGACTGGGCCAGCGCGTAGGCCGGTTTCAACTGCACATCGGCAGGAGAGGCGAAGGCATCGATAATCGCATCGGGAATGCCCGCCACCTTGATCATCTTGCTGAGCCAGCCCTTGGAGAGCTTCAGCCGCTCCGCCATCCGGGTCAGGTGGCTGCCATAATGGGTCTTGAGCGCCTCGGCATAGTTGCGCGCGCGTTCCAGGTCCGACACATCCTTGCGCGCGCGATTTTCGAGGTCCGCGAGGCGGAAGGCCGCTTCATCGTCGAGCTGGGCGACCTGCGCCACGAACATCATGTCGGAATAGCTGTTGGCGCGCAGCCAGCTGATCGACCAGTGGCGGCGGGTGCCGGCGATCACTTCATAGTCATGATCCGGGTCACCCTCTATGCGACGGACCACGGCGGGGACCTTCTGGCCGCCCTCCGCGATGATCGAGTCGATCAGTTCGCGGCAATTGTCCTCGGTCAGATGGCCATAGAGGCGCGCATTGCCCTGCCAGATGCGGACTTTCGCCGGGTCGAGCAGCAATTGCGTGACCTGCCGCACCTCCCCCGACGCCAGCCGGGCGAGCGCGGATTCGCGGCCGAGCAGGGTCGTGCCGCGCGCGCGCTCCGTGCGTGGGGCGGACGGGGCAGGGGAGGGGGCCGGCTCCGCAGCCGGGGCTTCGCCCCCCATGGCCGCGACAGGCGCTTCCGGTTCGTCCGAAAGCAGGGCGGCCAGATAGTCGGATTGTTTACGCGCCATGATATTCCCCCTTGACGGATATGGAACATATGGTGAACATTGCCCAGTAGGACAGGCTTTTATGCCGCGTTGACCCATTATGCATTGACAACATCCTCCTCGCGCGCGGGCGCGACCCGGCCCCAGCCCTGACGGACCAGCGCCTCGATCTGCCCCAGCGCCTCGTCCAGATTGGCGCGGCAGCGCTTGTGGGTACGCGGGGTGCCGATCGGCTTTTCCAGCTCATAGACCGTCATCATGCGCATCGCCGCATGGCTGATCTCCGCGCTGTCGAGAATCGGTACGGGCAGCAGCGCCGGGCCGAAGCTCTGCTCCATGATCGCGCGGACCATCGAGTGGCTGGGATCGTTGCTGTCGAATTTCGAGCAGAGCAAGCGAACGAACTGGTAATCGACCTCGATCCCCGCCTGCTGCAACTGCCCGATCACCTGATCCATCATCGAAAGGAACTGGACGGTCGAGCAGAAGTCGGGCGTGGTCGCGGCCAGCGGCACCAGCAGGGCATTGGCCGCCTGCATCACCGCCAGGCTGATCGTGCCGAGCGCTGGCGGCGGGTCGAGCAGCACCACGTCATAATGGCGCGCCAGGTCCATCAGCCCCTGTTTCAACTTGCGGAAGCGCGCCGCCAGGACCGACCCCCCGTCGCTGCCCGCCGCCGCCAGTTCATATTCAACGTCGAACAGTTCCAGATTGGACGGGATCAGGTCGACATTGGGCCAGGCCGTATGTTTGACCGCATAGAGCAGGTCGACCTGCGTCGGATCGATCGACAGATAAGGGTAGAGCGTCTCTTCCCGCTGGATGTTGAAATGCGGGTTGAAGCCGAACAGGGTGGTGGTGGTCGCCTGGGAATCGCAGTCGACCACCAGCACCCGATAGCCCTGCACCGCGAAATAATGGGCGAGGTGGGTGGTGACCGTCGACTTGCCGACGCCGCCCTTGAAATTCTGCACCGCAACGATCGCGGGCACGTCCAGCCCGGCGCGCTCGGGCGAGGCGCCCAGCACCTGCCGCATGTTCAGCAGTTCTTCCACCGTATAACCGGGGCGGCGTCCGTTTTCGGTCGGCGGGGCAGGGGGCAGGCGGCCATCCTCCTCCGCCATGCGAATCCGATTCGTCGAGCAGCCCAGCAGTTGCGCCGCCTCGGCAATGCCAAAGCGGACGTTGAGCTCCTTGCGGCTTTCCGGCAGAAAAGCCTTGCGTCGCAGGCGTTCGACCATCTTTTCGCCGGCTTCCGCCAGATCGCCGATCTGGGTTACCACTGCGTTCATTTCTGCCCTCATGCCCGAAGTTGAAGCTTGTTTGGAGCAGATATGCCATAAATACTTCAAATTGACAAATGGCGGGAAATCGGCGTCCCTTATTTGCCCTTGGGACCATTTGAATGGCAAAACGGGCTCAACCGGCAGAACAAGCGCTTCTTCGCCGTCCAACCGCATCCGTTGGTTCACCCCTGATTCAGTCACCGTAAAAATCCCCTTTATACAAGGGCTTCGGATCATCGATTCACCCGAGCGAAGGCACACCCCGACAGAATCGCATTGTCGGAATGGGGCCACTCGGCTTGGACCGTGACGTTTTGTTGCACTTAGGGAGAAGACGATGGCGTTGTTGACGAAAATGGCCCCGGTTGGGCTGGTGCTGGTGGGTTCGCTGGCTCTGGGCGGTTGCGCCACCAAGGGCTTCGTGCGCGAACAGGTGGGCGCCGTGAATCAGCGGGTCGACGCGCTCGAGCAGAAGCTGCAGGCGACCGACGGCACCGCCAGGCAGGCTCTGACCGAAGCGCAGGCCGCCTCGGGTCAGGCGCAGAATAACGGCCAGCGGCTGGACCAGCTCAATGCCCGCGTGGACAGCGTCGAACAGCAGATGCAGCAGGCCCAGCGGAAGCGCGCGCGCAACTGATGCGGCCTGGCCTTTCCTTGCCGATCGTGACCATGCTTCTGACGGCTGCCGGACTGGCGCTGGCCGCACCGGCGATGGCGGCGGATATGGCCGGGGCGGGGCACGGGGATTCCGGCACGACGACCCGGTCGGAGGATGCCACGCGCGTCGCCGACTGGATCGCCGGGTCGGGGGACAATCACGCCTTGCCCTATATCATCATCGACAAGAAGGGGGCCGCCCTCTTCCTGTTCGATGCCCAGGGCAAGGCGTTGGGCCAAGCGCCGGTGCTGATCGGCAAGGCGCTGGGCGATGAGGCCACGCCCGGCATCGGCACGAAGAATCTGGCGGAGATCGGCCCGGCGGAAAAGACCACGCCCGCCGGCCGCTACCTTGCGAAATTCGGACTGGCGGCGGGAAAGCAGCGGGTGCTGTGGGTCGATTACGCCACCTCTGTGGCGTTGCATCCGATTCCCAAGGGCAATCCGAAGGAACGGCGCCGCGTGCGGATGCTGTCCCCCGAAATAGACGATAACCGGATCACCTTTGGCTGCATCAACGTGCCCAGGGCGATGTATGGCAAGAGCATCGGCCCGCTGTTCCGCGGGAAGGGCGGCTATGTCTATATACTGCCCGACAGCAAGCCGCTGGAGGATGTGTTCCCGCGCCTGCGGGTGCAGGCGGCGATGACCGGCGGCGCGTCCTGACGCCCCATGTCCCCCCCACCGCGCGGCGGAAGGGGGACAGGTCCGATCACGGTTGCGCGGTCAATCCAGCAGCCGCGATTCCGGCCAGCGCGCAGATTTCGTCATTGTCGCTAGTATCGCCCGTGACGCCGACCGCGCCGATGGGCGTCCCGTTCGCGCCAACCACGATCACGCCGCCGGCGGCCGGCACCATGCCCTGCGGCGCCATGGCCGACACCGATGCGATGAATGTGGGGCGCTCGACCGCCATGGTGCCGATCGTCCGGCTGGATACGCCCAGCGCCAGCGCGCCGCCCGCCTTGCCGCAGGCGATCTGCGGACGCAGGGTCGATGCCCCGTCCTGCCGCTGGAAGGCGATCAGATGGCCGCCCGCGTCCAGGACGGCGACGCTGAGCGGCTTCAGGCCGAGTTCCCGTCCCTTGGCAAAGGCGGTGGCGATGATGCTGTTGGCGTGATCGAGGCTGATATGGCTCATGCTGAAATTTCCTGTTTCAAAGGGTTAAGTGCCTGGGGCGCCGGGCCGCCCGTCGCCCAGTCCAGAAGTTCGACGGTATGCACGACCGGCACGCCGATCCGCGCGCCGATCTGCATGGCGCAGCCGATATTGCCGGTCGCGACGACATCGGCCGCCAGCTTGTCCAGCGCCTGCGCCTTGCGGTCGCCGAGCTGGTTCGCGATGTCCGGTTGCAGCATGTTGTACGTGCCCGCCGACCCGCAGCACAGATGCGCTTCCCGTGGCGTCTGGACCGCATAACCGGCGTCCGTCAGCAGGCGTTTGGGCGCGTCCGTGACCTTCTGCCCATGTTGCAGCGAGCAGGCGGCATGATAGGCGACCTTCACGCCCCGGTCCTGCGCGGGCGGCAGGTCGATGCCGGCCAGGAATTCGGAAATATCCTGTGCCAGGGCGGAGACCCGCGCGGCTTTTTCCGCATAGACGGGATCGTCGCGCAGCAGGAAGCCATAATCCTTGATCGTCGTGCCGCAGCCCGATGCCGTCACCAGAATCGCGGCCAGGCCGCCCTGGTCGATTTCCTTCGTCCACGCGTCGACATTGCGGCGGGCCTGGCTTTGGGCTGCATCGGTCTGGCCCATATGGTGGACCAGCGCGCCGCAACATCCCTCACCCTTGGCGAAGACGACATCATAGCCCGCCCGGTGGAGCAGCCGGACCGCCGCGCTGCGGAATTCGGGGCGCAGCACGCTCTCGACGCAACCGCCCAACAGGCCGACGCGCCCCTTGACCGCGTCGGCGGGCACCGATGGCAGGGACGGGGAGGGCGGGATGCGGCGCGGCGCCATGGCGAGCATGGCGGCCAGCGGCTTCAGCGCCTGCCACTTGCCCAGTATCGGCGCGGCGGGGCGGGCCAGCGCGCCCAGCCGCAGCGCGACCCGGAACCGCCCCGGATAGGGCAGGATGCGGGCGATCAGGCCCCGGAACAGCCGGTCGGCCAGGGGGCGGCGGTATCGCTCCGCGATATAGGACCGGGCATGGTCGACCAGATGCATATAGTTCACGCCCGAAGGGCAGGTGGTCATGCAGGACAGGCAGGACAGGCAGCGGTCGATATGCTTGACGACCTCGGCCGTGGGGGCGCGCTCCTGCTCCAGCATGTCCTTCATCAGGTAGATGCGGCCCCTGGGGGAATCCAGCTCATCGCCCAGCAGGACATAGGTGGGGCAGGTCGCGGTGCAGAAACCGCAATGCACGCATTTGCGGATGATCCCCTCCGACGAGGCCATGGCCGGATCGGCCAGCAGTTCGGGGGTAAAGCGGGTCTGCATCGTTAAAATCGTCCTGTTTCGAACAGCCCCAGCGGGTCGAAAGCGCGGCGCACCCGCTCTTCCAGGGCGGCCAGGGCGGCAGGCTGCGGGTGGAAGGCGGGAATGTGCGCGCGCATCTCCGCCGGCGCGCGCACCAGCATGGCATGTCCGCCCGCGCGTGCGGCGGCATCGCGCACCAGCACCGGATCGCCGGCAAAGCCGATCCAGAGCAGCCCGCCTGCCCAGTCGGCCAGCCATGCCGCGCCATGCGGCTCCAGTGCGGCGACGACGCCGGGCGCGCCGCTGGGCGGGATGTTGATCCGCCATAAAGGCCGGTCGGCCGGCAGCGGGTCCAGGGTGCGAAGCGCGCGCCAGATGCTCTCCGCCAGCGGCATGTCGACCGGCTCGACCGGCGCGATGGCGGCAAGGACGGTCCGCAGCATCTCGCCGCGCGCCTTCACGGACGGCGCGAAACCTTCGATGCGGAACAGCGTCAGCGCCGGACCGTCGCGCAGGGACGCGGGGATATGCGCGGCCGCCGCGATTTCCGCCTGGGAACCCATGGCGATGGCCATTGCCCTGACGGCCTGCTCCGTCGTCAGCCCCGCAATGGCGGACGTCACCGCCATCGGCGGGCGCGGCAGCACCTTGAGCGTCAGTTCGCTCAGCGCGAACAGCCGCCCCCAACTGCCCGTCGCCAGCTTGGGCAGGTCGTACCCCGTCACATTCTTGACCACCTTCGCCCCGGCGACAAAGGCCTGTCCCCGGCCCGATACGGCGTGGATGCCCAACAGATGGTCGCGCGCGCCGCCCGCCGACAGCCGGCGCGAACCCGCCGCACCGGCGGCGATCACGCCGCCGATGGTCGCCGAACCCGCCGCCCGGCCGAACAGCGGGCCGTGGTCGAACGGTTCGAACGCCAGCATCTGCCCTTGCGACGCGACCAGCGCCTCGACCTCCGCCAGCGGGGTCCCGGGACGGACCGTCAGCACCAGTTCGGCCGGATCATAGTCCACTATGCCGGCAAGACCGGCCAGCGACAGGGTCTCCGCCTCCACCGGGCGGCCCATATCCGCCTTGCTGCCTCCGCCCGTTATGGCCAGCCGCGCGCCGCGCTGCGCCGCATCGAGGATCGCCTCGGTCAGTTCCGCTTCATCGGTCGGCCGGATCATGGTCGCCAATCTCAGAAACGGGGAAGTTCGGGGTGGGGCAACTGGCCGCGATGCACATGCATCCGGCCCAGTTCGGCGCAACGGTGGAGCTGCGGAAACACCTTGCCCGGGTTCAACAGCAATTCCGGGTCGAAGGCGCATTTCAGCCGCTGCTGATGGGCAAGGTCGGTTTCAGAGAACATTTCCGGCATCAGGTCCCGTTTTTCGACGCCCACGCCATGTTCCCCGGTCAGGACGCCGCCCACCTCCACGCACAGGCGCAATATGTCGTTGCCGAATTCCTCGGCCCGTTCCAGTTCGCCCGGGACGTTCGCGTCGTAGAGGATCAGCGGGTGGAGATTGCCGTCCCCGGCATGAAAGACATTGGCGACCCCCAGGCCGTAACGGTCGGACAATTGCTCCATGCGCTTCAGCACCTCGGGCAGGCGGCGGCGCGGGATCGTGCCGTCCATGCAATAATAATCCGGGGCCAGCCGCCCGACCGCCGGAAAGGCGGCCTTGCGCCCGGCCCAGAAGGCCACGCGCTCCGCCTCGTCCCGGGAACAGCGGATCGACAGGGCGCCATTGGCGGCGGCGATCCGCTCGACCTCTTCGGTCAGATGGTCGCATTCGGCCATTGCCCCGTCCAGCTCCACGATCAGCAGCGCCTCGACGTCGAGCGGATAGCCCACCCGCACATAGGCTTCGGCGGCGTGGATCGCCTTGCGGTCCATCATCTCCATGCCGGCGGGAATGATGCCCGCGGCAATGACGTCCGCCACGCACTGGCCGGCGCCCTCGACGGTCGGAAAGCCGATCAGCAGGGCGCGGGCGGCCTGCGGGCGGGGCAGGATGCGGACCGTGACTTCGGTCACGACGCCCAGCAGGCCTTCGGACCCGACGATCGTGCCCAGCAGGTCGAGGCCCGCCGGATCGAGATGCCGCCCGCCGATGCGCAACACCTCCCCGTCCATCAGCACGATTTCGCAGCCGATGACATTGTTGGTGGTCAGGCCATATTTGAGACAGTGCACGCCGCCCGAATTTTCCGCGACATTGCCGCCGATGGAACAGGCGATCTGGCTGGACGGGTCGGGCGCGTAATAGAAGCCGCGCTCCTCCACCGCCTGGCTGATGGCGAGGTTGGTGACGCCCGGCTGCACGACGACCAGCCGGTCGTCATAGTCGATGTCGATGATCCGGTTGAGCCGCGACAGGCCCAGCAGCACGCCGTCCTCCAGCGGCAGCGCGCCGCCCGACAGGGACGTGCCGGACCCGCGCGGCACGACCTTCACCTTATTGGCATGGCACCAGGCCAGAATGGCCGACACTTGCTGCGCGGTTTCCGGCAGCACGACCAGCAGGGGCGGTTGGCGATAGGCGGTCAGCCCGTCCGATTCATAGGGGCGCAGCGCATCCGCATCGTCGATGACGCTTTCGCCGGGCACGATCGCCCTCAGCGCGGCAATGATGTCGGCGCGTTTTGCCAGCGTGGCTCCATCGGGTTCGGGCATTCGCAATGACACGCCGGCTCTCCTCTCCCCCATCCTGTAAACCTTAAGCGAACCATGCGGTAGACCATAGAAAAGAGATAGATAATTTCCCCGGAGGAAATAATGTCCCGCCGGGCCGGAAAAAGCGCCGGCCCTCATTTTTTACTTTTCGGTACCAGGAGAGGGGCCGGATGAACCAAGAGAAAATATCGGAGAGGCTGACGCCAGGCCATTATTTCACCCTGGCCCTGTTCGTCTCGCTCTACATGCTGAACGCGGGGGACCGGATGATCCTGTCGGTTCTGCTTCAGCCGGTGAAGATGGAATTCGCGCTCAGCGATACGCAGTTGGGCCTGTTGACGGGCCTTGCCTTCGCGATCTGCAACTGCATCGCCGCCGTGCCGCTGGGCGTCGCCGCCGACCGGGTCAATCGCAGCATCCTCATCGCCGTCTGCCTGGGTTTCTGGAGCGCGATGACGCTGGTGCAAAGCTATGCCACCAGTTTCGTGCAGCTCGTCATTGCCCGCATGGGCGTGGGGATCGGGGAAGCGGGCGCCCCGCCCGCCGCCATGTCGCTGATCTCCGACCGGTTTCCCGCCAGCCGCCGGGCCACGGCCTTGTCGATCGCCTTTCTGGGCGCGCCGCTGGGTTCGATGTGCGCGCTGGCCGCCGGGGGATGGATCGCGCAGCATTATGGATGGCGCGTCGCGTTGCAGGCCTGCGCGGTCCCCGGCTTCTTCGTCAGCCTGCTGCTGCTGCTGTTCCTGAAGGACCCGGCCCGGCGGAAATCCCCTTCCGCCGCCGCGCCGGGCGAAAACTCCAGCCTGTCGGAAACCGTGCGGCTGCTTTGGTCGCAGCCTGCTCTCCGCCATATATTGTTCGGCCTCATCCTGGCCGGCTTCGCCCTGTCGGGCGAAGCGACCTGGTCCGCGTCCTTCTTCATCCGCACGCATCATCTGACCCTTGCGCAGGTCGGCTCGTCCCTGGCGTTGATCGGCGTCGTTGCGGGGGTCGGCGGCACGATGGTCGGCGGGGCCCTGACCGACCGGCTGAGCCGCCGCGATCCGCGCTGGGCGACGGGCACCATTGCCTTGGCCAGCTTCTGCGCCGCGCCGCTGATCGTCTGTTATCTGCTGGCGACCGATCTGGTGACGGCCTTCTGCTTTTTCGCCCTTTATAATTTCTGCGCCAATATGTGGCTCGGCCCCAGCTACAGCGCGGCGCACAGCCTGGTCCCGGCGCATATGCGCGGCAAGATGACCGCGATTCTCTATGCGGTGGCGGGGCTGTTCGGCTATGGACTGGGCAGTCAGGGCATAGGGCTGCTGAGCGACCTGCTGGCGCCCCATATGGCCAATCCGCTGCGCTACAGCCTGCTCATGCTGGGTCTGGTCTGGCTTGGGTCGGCGATCAATTTCGCGCTGGCGGCGCGCACGCTGGTCAGGGAGCGGGAGCAGCTTCACCAACGGTTCGGCAGCATCGGTCCGGCTCCCATCGCCTCTGTTCACTAGAGCGGCGATCTGATTGAATCGGATCGCCGCTCTAAGCCATTTGTTTGCCGCGATTTCTTACCCGGCGATCATTTCCTATCGCTGGGGAATCGCTCTGGGAGACGGCGCGGGACCTGCCGTTTCAGGCAGGCGTTCCGGAAAGCGGCGGAGGGGTCCAGGCCGCGTCGTCCAGGGACCAGGGAGAGGTTGCGCCGGGCAGGGCAGCGAGGAAGCGCGCGCTGCTGTACAGGGTCGCGCCCGCATGGATCGCGAGATCGGCCTCGATCCAGAGTACGCCGCCGCTGTCCCCGACCCGTCGCGCTTCGCCGGAAAAGACGATGTCCGTCCCCGGCGTGATCGGCACGATCATCCGCAGCCGCCACCGGGCGATCCGCGCCTGCGGTCCCGCCCAGTCCGTCAGATAGCCGCAGAACCAGCCGGTCTGCGCGGGGGTGTTGAGGATGATGCCCGGCAAGCCTGCGGTGAGCGCATGGCCGTGGTCGTGATGTTGCGGCTGCCAGTCGCGGCTCGCCATCGCGCCCAGCACGACATGGCGCGCCGTGACATGGACCTGCCGTTCGGGCAGTCGTTCCGCCGTGACGGTCATGCCGCGCCTCCATAGCCGTAGAAGCCCAGCGTCTCGATCCCCAGCAGCGCGTCGTCGGCCTGCCGCCGATAGAGGACGCTGATCGTCCAGTAGCGCCCCGTCCCAAGCTTGTTGGCGGTCATCGGGCCGATAGTGTCGAGCCGCTGCTCGGCATAGACGTGGTCGCCCGGCCGGACCGGCGCGTGCAGTTCCGTCTCCGCGCGCGTGACCACGGCCTTGGGCAGGCCCAGCGCCTCCTTCACCCGGAAATGCAGTTCGAGCGCGCGGCTGGGCGGCGCGCCGCCCGCCATCCACGGATCGGGCCGGTTCCAGGCGGACAGCAGGGCAGGGGGGGCCATAGGTCCCCCGGCAAGCGCGGCCGCCTCCGCCGTGTCGCGGTAAAGCGGATTGCCATCCTCCACCGCCGCCGCGAACAGCGCGATGCTGCCCGGCTCCACGGTCACGCCATCGCGTTCGACCACCATCACGCGGCCGATCCAGGCGGCGGCTTCGGGCGGAACGTCCCCGGCAGTCATGTCAGTTGAGCGGCAGGCCAAGGCCGCGCCGGGCGATGATGTTCTTCTGCACTTCCGACGTGCCGCCGCCGATCGTGTCGAGCGGGGTGGTCTGGTAAAAATGCTCCCACACGCCATTGTCCACCGCGCCCTGCGCGCCGTGACGCAACAGCCCCGTGGGGCCGAGCGCGTCGAGCACGAAGTCCGTCAGTTGCTGGCCGAGCCGGGTCGAAAACACCTTGTACATCGCCGCTTCGACGGCGGGTACGCGCCCCTTGCTCGCTTCATTGACGACGCGGCGTTGCAGCATCTTGGCGGTTTCGAGGTCCGTGGCGAGCCGCGCGACGTCGCGGCGGATGACAGGGTCTTCGGACAGCGGCCGTCCTTCCCGGTTCGTCGTCCGCAGCGCCTCCACCGCGCGCTCGAACTTCCGCAGCAGCGGGTTGACGGTGTAGAAGGTGAAGCGTTCGAAATCGAGCGCCTCGCACACATAGGTCCAGCCCTTATTCTCCTCGCCCACCAATCGGTCGGCGGGCACGCGGACATTGTCGAAGAACACTTCGTTGGTGCGATGGTCGCCCATCGTCTTGGTTTCCCGCACGGTAAGGCCGGGATGGTCCATCGGGATCAGGAAGACGCTGATCCCCTTATGCTTGGGCGCGTCGGGATCGGTGCGCGCGGCGACCCAATACCAGTCGGCGAAATGGGCGGAGGTGGTCCAGACCTTCTGCCCGTTCAGCACCCATTCGTCGCCGTCCCGCACCGCCTTCAGGCGCAGCGAGGCAAGGTCGGACCCGGAGGAGGGTTCCGAATAGCCCAGCGCGAATTCGATGTCGGCGGCCAGGATCTTCGGCAGGAATTCCGCCTTCATCGCTTCCGATCCATGGCGGATGATGGTCTTGCCGATGCAGCCCACGCCCTTGCCGATCAGCGGCATGCCGCGCAGCGCCAGTTCCTCGTTCAGCAGATATTCGTATATGCCCTCAATCTCCTGCCCGCCAAACTCTTTGGGCCAGGACATGCCGATATAGCCCTGCTCGGCCATGCGCCGGTTGAAGGCGCGGCGTTCGGGGCTGTTGGCCAACTGGGAATGGGCGTCGCGGTCGGGTGCCATCACCTCGGCGGCGTCGGGCCGCTCGGCCTGCGCGTCCAGGAATGCCCGGACTTCCTCGACGAATTTCCGTTCTTGCGGCTTCAGGTTGAAATCCATTTTTACGTCCTTCTCAAGCCGGTTCGGGCGTGCGTTCGGTGGCGGCGATGGGCGCTTCATAGGCGGCCATCGCTTCGGCCACGTCCGCCCGCACCTGCGCCAGCTTCGTTTCCTTGACGAGATCATAGCCCTTCACGCGGGCATAGCTTCCCGCGATCCGCGCCGCTTCTTCGACCCTCTCGGGCGACAGTCCGGCCAGCAGCCGATCGACCAGTGCCTCATATTCGCCCGGCAGCGCCCGTTCCATGCGGCGATGATGCATGTAGCCGAACGGATCGAAGGGCGTGCCGCGCAGCCCCTTCATCCGGCCCAGCAGCGCGAAGCCGTGGCGCATCCACGCGCCGAAGCGCATCTTGCGCGGGCGTCCGTCCTTGTCGCGCTTGGCGAACAGCGGCGGGGCGAGGTTGAAGTGGATCCGGTAATCGCCCTCGAACGCCGCGCCCAACTGCTCATGGAAGCGGGGGCTGGAATAGAGCCGCCCGACTTCATATTCGTCCTTGTAATAGAGGGTGTTGGCGTAAGCATTGGCGACGGCGAGCGACAACGGCCCGGTCTTGCCCGCGACCCGGGCCTCCGCCAGGGCCACGCGATCGACCAGCGCGGCATAACGCTGCGCCAGCGCCTCGTCCTGAAAGTCGGTGAGCAGCCGCGCGCGCGTCTCCACCACGCTTTCCAGCCCCGCGACCGGCGTGGCGGCCTGCGCCTTGGATGACTGGTCGAGCCACTCCGCCACCCGTTCGGGATGGCAGGCCGCGATCCGCCCCATGGCGAAGGCGCGCAGGTTGAGCGGCACCGCCGCGCCATTCAGTTCGATGGCGCGCTCCAGACTTTCAAGGCGGATCGGGATCAGCCCAAGCTGCCACGCCATGCCGACCAGCAGCATGTTCGCGCCGATCGTATCGCCCAGCATCGCCATGGCGGCGGCGGTGGCGTCCAGCCCGTTCAGCCGCGCGGGATCGGCATGGCGGGCGATCACGTCCACCAGCTTGCCGTCGCTGAAGTCCAGATCCGGGTTGCTCGCGAAGCTGGAGGTCGGCGCGACGAACCGGTTATAGACCACCGCCGTGCGATCCGCCGCCATCTTCGAGATGCCCTCGGCCCCCGCCGCGACCACCAGATCGCAACCGATGACCAGATCGGCCGCTCGCTCCGGGATGCGCGGCGCGATGCCGCCGACTTCACCCTGGGTCAGGCGCACATGGCTCGTCACCGGGCCGTTGCGCTGGGCCAGGCCGGACATGTCGAGCACGGACACGCCGCGCCCCTCGATATGCGCGGCCATGCCCAGGATCGCGCCCACCGTGACCACGCCATTGCCGCCGATCCCGGCGACCATGATGCTGTAGGCGTGGCCGATATCGGGCAGCGCGGGCAGGGGCAGTCCCTCGGTGGAAAAGGCTTCCTCCACCGCCTGCGACCGTGCCTTGCGCGGCGTGCCGCCCTCGACCGTGACGAAGCTGGGGCACAGGCCCTTCACGCAGCTATAATCCTTGTTGCAGACGGACTGGTTGATCCGCCGCTTGCGGCCGAGCGCGGTTTCCACCGGCTCCAGCGCGACGCAGTTGGACTGGACGCCGCAATCGCCGCACCCTTCGCAAACGTCGGTGTTGATGAACAGCCGCTCGTTCGGATCGGCGACCTTGCCGCGCTTGCGCAGGCGGCGGCGCTCGGTCGCGCAGCTCTGGTCGTAGATGATGGCGGTGACGCCGGACACCTCGCGCATCTCGCGCTGCACGGCGTCGAGGTCGTCGCGATGGTGGAAACTGATCCCCGCCGGGAAGTCGCCGGACTTGTGGCGGGACAGTTCGTCGGTGACGAGCGCGACTCGCTTCACCCCTTCCGCCACCAGTTGCGCGGCGACATGCGGCGCGGTGATCGCGCCGTCGAAGCTTTCGCCCTCGATCGGCTGGCCGCCGGTCATCGCGATCGCGCCGTTCAGCAGGATCTTGTAGGTGATGTTGACGTCGGCGGCGACGCAGGCGCGCACCGCCAGCAGGCCCGAATGGAAATAGGTGCCGTCGCCCAGATTCTGGAAGATATGCTCGCGGTCGACAAAGGGCGCCTGTCCGATCCACGGCGCGCCTTCGCCGCCCATATGATAGAGCGTTACCGTCTTGCGCTCCGGCAGCCAGGTGGCCAGGCCGTGACAGCCGATGCCGCCCATCGCGATCGACCCTTCGGGCACGCGCGTGGAGGTGTTGTGCGGGCAGCCCGCGCAGAAGCTGGGCATCCGCACCAGCCCGCCCGCCGCCGCCGTCACGGCCGCCTGCGGCACGACCGCCTCGACGCCGGAAAGCATCCGCCGCGTCTCGCCGTCATAGTCGAATTTGAGCAGGCGGCGGCGGATCGCGCGCGTCACCGTGTCGGGGGCCAGTTCGCCGACCTGCGGCAACAGCGGCGCGCCGCTCTCGTCGGTCTTGCCGACCAGACGCGGTCGGCGGTCGGCGGGCAGGTTATAGAGGATGTGGGCCAGCTGCTCCTCGATGACGGGGCGCTTTTCCTCGACCAGCAGCAATTCCTCGCAGCCTTCGGCGAAGGCGCGCAGCCCCTTGGGCTCCAGCGGCCAGCTCATCGCCACCTTGTAGACCGCGATGCCCAGCTCCTCCAGCCGATCATGGATGCCAATCTGGCGCAGCGCCTCGATCACGTCGAGCGTCGCCTTGCCCGTGGTGACGATGCCCAGCCGGTTGCCCGATGCCTTGCCCGCGATCCGCCGGTCGATGCCGTTGGCGCGTGCGAAGGCCTGCGCTGCCACCAGCCGCTGTTCATATTGCCGGGTTTCCGCCGCGATCGGCCATGTGCCCAGCTGCATGTTGAGGCCGCTGGGCGGCATGACATAATCGTCCGGCGTGCGGATGACGACGCGCGCGGGATCGACCAGCACGCTGGCCGAGGATTCCACCGTGTCGGTCACGCATTTGAAGCCGATCCACGCGCCCGCATAGCGCGACAGCGCGAAGCCCATGATGCCGAGGTCCAGATAGTCCTGGACATGCGCCGGGTTGAACACGGGCATGCCGAAATGGATCAGCGCATGTTCGCTCTGATGCGCGACCGTGGAGGAGCGCGCCGCATGATCGTCGCCGCACAGCACCAGCACGCCGCCATTGGCGGCCGTGCCGCCATAGCTGCCATGTTTGAGCGGATCGCCCGAACGGTCGACGCCCGGCCCCTTGCCGTACCACATGGCGAAGACGCCGTCATAGCGGCTCTCGTCGATCAGGCCGACCTGCTGCGTGCCCCAGACGGCGGTGGCCGCCAGATCCTCGTTCACGCCGGGCTGGAAGACGATGTGATTCGCCTTCAGATGCTTTTGCGCCTGCCACAGCGCCAGATCGTAGATGCCCAGCGGCGATCCGCGATAGCCGGAAATGAAACCGGCGGTGTTGAGGCCCGCCGCCACGTCGCGCGCGCGCTGCATCAACGGCAGGCGGACGAGCGCCTGGCTGCCGCTGACATAGACGCTGCCTTCTTGCGCGGTATATTTGTCGTCAAGGCTGATATGCTGGGTCACGTCAGGCGCTCACCTGCTGAAGCTCGACGGTCGCACCCGCGCCGTCCTCGATCTGCGCGGCCCAGGTTCCGGGGCGGATTTCGCGCGGCGGATGCGGCACCGGATAGCCCCCGGCGCGCGCCGCCTCGACGATCGCCTCCAGATTGTTCACCTGCAAGGTGATGTAGCGCAATCCCGTCTCGCTGGCGAAGCCGCCGGTGCTGGCGGTCCGCTCAACCGGCGCGTCGGGCACGACGATCCGCAGGACCGCGTCGCCCACGGAGAGGCGGATGATCGTCATTCCCGGAAAGCTGATCTCTCCCATCAGCGGAAAGCCCAGCAGTTCGTGCCAGAAGGCAAGGGCTTTTGTCCTGTCATTGGCCACAAGGCCCACGTCGAGATGGGCGACGGCGAGTTCGGCGGTCATTGCGCGATGTCCTTCCTGTCGATGGCTTCCCCGGCATCCTGGATATTGTCGGCGGTGAGGCCATGATGGCCCCACAAGTCTCCCGGCCCACGATAGCGCGGCGTCCAGTCCGGTCCCACCCGGATCGCGTCGCAGCCGATCTCGACCTCGAACCCGAAGGGGCTGGCCATGTAGAAGGACAGCATATTGTCGTTCGTATGCCGTCCGAGCGAAGCGGTGATCTTGCACCCCGCCGCCATCGCGCGATCCAGCGCCATGCCCACCATGTCGACGCTGGGCACTTCCAGCATCATATGGTGCACCGCGTTGACCGGGGCCAGCTTCATGAGGCCAACGCTGTGGTGGCGCGGATTGACATGGTAGAAATTGACCGTCATTTCGTCTCCGACATGATAATAGTCGGTCAGCCGGAAGCCAAGCAGATCGGTGTAGAAGGCTTCGCACGCCTCGAAATCGGCGACGAACAGGTTGAGATGGCCAAGGCCCATGTCGCCGGTCAGGAACCGCATGCCCAGCGGCGAGACGAAACCGTCCTCGACCAGCGGACCGTAGAACAGCTCGATCGCATTGCCCGCCGGATCGCGGGTGAAGCCGATGCCGGTCACGGCGCGGGCCTCTGCGTCCGTCGCTGTGCCTCGCCGCGCCTCATGTCCCGCCGCTGCGAGTTCGGCCAGCGCCTGTTCCAGCTCGCGCGGTCCCTGCACCTCCAGCCCCATATAGAGAAGGCCCGCATTGTCCGCATGGGGATGGATGGCGATGCGCCACGACCAGTCGTCCACCCGGAAATAGAGCGATCCGTCCTCCGCCCGGCCCCGATCCCCGGCGGGCGGCAGATGGAGGGGCCGACCCGGAACGCGGCCGGGGGCGAGACCGATAATGTCGAGCGCGTAACCGCGCCACGCTGCCGGGTCAGGCGCGCCGAACCCCAGATAGCCCAAGCTGGTAATGTTCATGATTTTCTCTCCTGCGCCCGTTGACGCTTTATGAATTAAGTACTAGCGGTACTGAAAATCATGTCAACGGCTAATCCGGCTCTCTTCCGGTATATCGTTGGTATGGATCGTCATGCGTCTCGGGCGCAATGGAGAGGGTAATGGATCTCGATCTTACCGATGAGCAGCAGATGCTCCGCGACGCCTTGCGCACGCTGTGCGAGGCGGAAGCCACGACGCAGGTCGTGCGCGCCGCCGAGCAGGAACCCCGCGCGGCCGATGGGTTGAAGCGCGCCCTGGCCGAAATGGGTGTCCCGGGCCTCCGGATCGCGCCGGCGCAGGGCGGATCGGGGCTGGGCCTAACCGAACTGGTGGTGGCTTTCATCGAACTGGGTCGTGCCCTGGCGCCCGGCGCGCATTTCGAGAGCGGGGTGGTGTCCGCCGCGCTCCTTTCCGCCTTCGCGGACCGGGACAGCCGTGCAGCGGCCATGCTGACGGGGATTGCGGACGGCTCCACGTCGGTCGTCACCGCCTGGCAGGAGGAGGATGGCCGGATCGAGCCGAACAGCATCCAGACCACGCTGCGCCGGGACGGCGAGGGCTGGCGCGCCACCGGAACGAAGTCGTTCGTTGCCCATGCGGCAATGGCAAAGCATTTGCTGCTTCTGGCGCGACACCCCGAACAGGCCAACCGCACGGTACTCGCCATCGTCTCGCCATCGGCGGGCGGGATCGAGGCCGTGCCGTTGCCGAACCTGGCCGATGAGCCATTGTCGAACCTGCATTTCCGCGACGCGCCGGTGGAAGCCGTGCTGGGGCTGGAAGGCGGTGCGGACGCGGCCTGGGCGGCGATGTTCGATCAGGCGCTGGTCGCCATGGCGGCGTTGGCGGTCGGCGGGGCTGAAAAGGTGCTGGAGATCACCGTGAAATATGCCTCGGAGCGCGAGCAGTTCGGCAAGCCGATCGGCGGTTTTCAGGCGATTGCCCATTATCTGGCCGACGCCGCCGTTCTGGTCGAAGGGGCGCGGGCGCTCGTCTATCGCGCTGCCAGCGCGGCCGATGAGGGCAGCGATTTCCGCCATTTCGCGCAGATGGCCAAGCTGAAGGCGGGCAAGATATTCCGCGACGTGTCGGCGACCGCGATTCAGGTCCATGGCGGGCTGGGCTTCACGACCGAGGCCGATCCGCAGCTTTACTATCGCCGCGCCAAGCATCAGCAGTTGATGTACGGCGATCCGGCCTGGCTGGAGCGGCGCATCGGCGACACCGTGCTGTCCGGCACCCATTCGGTGTTCGCGTGATGGGCGGCGATCTCATCCTGGCGGGGCGGCCCGCCATCGTCACCGGCGCGGGCGGCGGCATTGGTCGTGGCCATGTCCTGAACCTCGCCGCAGCGGGCGCGCCGGTGGTCGTCAACGACATCAATGAGGAAGCGGCGACGGCGCTCGTGGCCGAGGTTGAGGCCGCGGGCGGCCGTGCCATCGTGTCCACCGACAATATTGCCTCGCGCGAGGGCGCGCAGGCACTGATCGCCCGGTGTATCGATGCGTTTGGGTCGGTCCGCATCCTCGTCAACAATGCAGGCAATCTGCGCGACCGCACGCTGCTCAAGATGACCGACGAGGATCTCGACGCGGTGCTGACCGTGCATGTCAAGGGCACCTTCTGGTGTACGCAGGCGGCGGCGCAGGCGATGGTCGATCAGGGAGTCGGCGGCGCGATCATCAACACCACGTCCGGCGGCCATTTCGGCAGCTTTGGCCAGACTGCCTATGCCGCGTCTAAGGGGGCGATTGCATCCATGACCTATACCTGGGCGCTGGAATTGGCAAAACATGGCATTCGCGTGAACGCCATCGGGCCGCTCGGCACCACCGCCATGTCGAAGACCTATCGCACCGCCGACGGGAAGCCCGGCGACGATTTCGATCCGACCGCCAATGGTCCCGCCGTCGTCTTCCTCTGTTCGGACGAAGCCGATTATGTGTCGGGCCAAATCTTCGGCACTGGCGGCGAGCGGCTGTCGCACATGGTCCAGCCGCATTATGGCAAGACGCTGGTGATGCCCGGCGGCTGGACGCTCGACGCGATCCGGCGGCATTTCCGCACCCAGATGCAGGGGCAGTTCGGCGCCTTCGGCATATTGGGCAAGCCCTATCCCTTCCATGACGGGGTGCGGGCGCCGGTGAAGGAGCCGACCCAATGAGCGGCATCGCGGCCTATGGGGTTCATCTGCCGATCCACCGGCTGCCGCTGGCGGTGCTGGCGGGCAAGAACAAGGAAGGCGGGCCGGAACGCACGGTCGCGTGGGCGGACGAGGACAGCGTCACCATGGCGGTGGAAGCCGCGCGCAAGGCGCTGGTGGGCCGGGACCGGGACGGCATTGGCCTGCTGGTCTTCGCCACCACCACCCATGCCTTTGCGGAGAAGCAGGGCGCGGCGCTGATCGCGGCTGCGCTCGGCCTGCCCGCGCAGGTGCGCACCGCCGATGTCGGCCATTCGCTGCGCGGTGGCGCTCAGGCGCTGGGCGCGGCCTTCGATGCGGTGGATGCGGGTCATGTCCGTGAGGCGCTGGTGATCGTGTCCGACTGCCGGATGGGCGCGCCCGGCTCCGATCTGGAACGGAGCGGCGGCGACGGCGCGGCGGCGTTCCTGGTCACGGCGGAGGCGCCGCTCGCCACCTTCATCGGCTCTGCGCAAGAGAGCCAGGAACTGGTGGACATATGGCGGCGCGCGGGCGACCGCTTCACCCATGGCTGGGAAGAGCGTTTCACGACCTCTTATGGCTATCTGGAACCGGCGGTCGCCGCCGCGAGGAGTCTGACCGACCGCTTCGCGGACCTTGATCCCGCTGGCTGGACATGGGCGGCGAGCGCCCCCAATGCCCGCGCCCTCGGCACCTTCGCCGGGAAGATGAAGCTGGGGGAGGGCAGGGTGCGTCCCGGCCTCTATGACAGGATCGGTTTTGCCGGGGCGGCGCAGGCGCCGCTGCTGCTCGCCGGCGCGCTCGATGAAGCGCAGCCGGGCGACCGGATCGCGATGCTTGT
This sequence comes from Sphingobium estronivorans, assembly GCF_008692605.1. GTDB lineage: Bacteria > Pseudomonadota > Alphaproteobacteria > Sphingomonadales > Sphingomonadaceae > Sphingobium > Sphingobium estronivorans. The sequence continues at coordinate 63,867 of NZ_LFCT01000011.1, read as the reverse complement.
CCATGGCGACGGCGCGGAGGCATTGCTGTTCGAAGTGAAGAGCGCCGCGCCTGCCGCCGCGCTCCAGCCGGCGCTCGACCGGAGGATGCCGGTGCGCACGCTGGCCTCCTATCGCCGCGCGCGGGACCTTGACCTCAGCGAATATCCCGCCGTCGACGATCAGGGGATTTCCGCCACCATCCATTTTCGCGAGCGCGCCGAAAATCTACGGCTTCAGGGCCAGCGGTGCGCCTGTGGCGAACCGCAATTTCCCAAGGGACGTGTGTGCATCCGCTGCGGCGCGAAGGACGATTTCACCGACGAGGATTTCGCCGAACGGAGCGGGCAGATCGTGACCTATACGCTCGACGCCTTCTTCCCCGCGCCCGATCCGCCAACTCCGGTGGCTGTGGTGCAGGTCGACAACGGCCCGCGCATCTACATGCAACTGGCGGACATTGCGGCGTCGGAGGTCGATATCGACCTGAAAGTCCGCTTCGCATTCCGGCGCATCCATCAGGCGGGACGGCGTCCCAACTATTTCTGGAAGGCCGTCCCCGAAAGGTCCCTGTCATGAGCCTCAAGGACAAAGCCGCCATCGTCGGCGCAGGCTGTTCCAAATTCGCAGAAAACTGGACCAGCGACGCGCAGGACATGATCGTGGAGGCGGTGTACGAAGCCTATGCCGACGCGGGCATCGACGAACCGAACCGGCAGATCGACGCGATTTATTGCGGCTCGCTCTATTCGCTGGCCGGGCCGGTCGACGTGTCGGAGGCGCTCAAGCTCTACAAGCCGCTGACCTCCGTCTATAATTATTGCGCGACGGGGACGGAGACGGTGCGCGCCGCCTGCATGGCGGTGGCGGCGGGCGTCTATGACACGGTGCTGGCCGTCGGTTATGACAAGCCCAAGGATCGCGGCGTGTCCGGCCCGCCGGTCACCATGCGCGGCGTGCGCGATCTGCCCGCCACGCCCGCGGGCTGGTTCGCGCTGGCCGCCGCGCCCTATTTCAAGGCGTTCGGCGCGGGTCGCGAGCATCTGGCGCAGATCGCGGTCAAGAACCATCATAATGGCACGCTTGCGCCCAAATCCTTCCTGAAGAAGGAGATCACGGTCGAGGAGGCGCTGGGCGCGCGGATGATCTCCTGGCCGTTCGGCCTCTATGATTGCGCGGCGCAGACGGACGGCGCGGCGGCGGTGATCGTCACCCGCGCCGACCTTGCGCGGACATTCCGCCCCGATCCGATATGGGTCAAGGCGATCGTCTCGCACTGCTCGCCCAATCCGCATACTGACCCCGATCATGATTTCCTGCGCTGGAAGGCGACGGAGAGCGCGGCGGCGGACGCCTACCGCATGGCGGGCATCGACGATCCCTTCCGCCAGATCGACGTCGCGCAGCTGCATGACTGCTTCACCCTGACCGAATTGCTGAGCTACGAGGATTTGGGATTCATCCCCAAGGGCGCGGCCAAGGAGCATATCGAAAGCGGCACCTTCACCCTTGCCGGGGAACTGCCGGTCAACACCGACGGCGGGCTCAAGACCTTCGGCCATCCGACCGGGGCCAGCGGGGTGCGGATGATGGTGGAAAACACGCTCCAGTTGCGCGGGGGAGCGGGCGCGCGGCAGGTGAAGGGCGCAACGACCGCGCTCAGCCACAATATCGGCGGCTATCCCACTGGCTGCGCGATCAGCATATTGGGGGTCGAATGAGCCGGTCGTTCGAAACGCTGGACTATGCCGTGCGCGACGGCATCGCTGTCCTGACACTTGATCGGGAAGCGCGCCACAATGCGGTCAATTCGGTGATGAACCGGGAATTGCCCATGGCGTGGCAACAGGTCGAGGCGGACCCGGATGTTCGCGTCGCCATCGTCACCGGGCGGGGGACAAAGGCGTTTTGCACCGGTGCGGATCTTGGCGACCTGCCGCAGACGGATGACAGGCTGGACTCGATCCGCTGGACGGCGGCGCAGAATCGCGTCACGAAGCCGGTGATCGCCGCGATCAACGGCATGGCCATCGGCGGCGGCCTGCATTTCCCCGCCGACGCCGATATCGTGCTCGCCGCCGACCATGCCACCTTCTTTGACAGCCATGTCGCGGTGGGGCTGGTGGCGGCGCTCGAACCCATCGCCATGGCGCGGCGGATGCCGATCGGCGCGGTGCTCAAGATGGCGCTGACGGGCGGGCGCGAACGGATGACGGCGCGTGAAATGCATCGTCTGGGTTTCGTTGATGAAGTCTTGTCGGCTGATGCGCTGATGGACCGCGCTTTCGCGCTGGCGGCGATGATCGCGCAAAACTCGCCCACCGCCGTCGCCCGCACCAAGGCGGCGATCTGGGCGGCCAAGGAATTGCCCTTGCATCAGGCGCTCGACAATGGCTGGCGGCTGATCCAGGCGCAGAACGGCCACCCCGATCTGGCCGAAGGCATCGCAGCCTTCGGGGAAAAGCGCGCGCCGGTCTGGGCACCGCGCGGGCCGGAGGATCTATGATGCGCTATGGTACCGTTTTGGAGGAGCGGCGTGGCTCGGTCGCGATCCTGCGGCTGAACCGCCCGGATCGGCTGAACGCCTACACGCCGGAGATGGGTGAGGACCTTGTCGCCGGTTTCCGCGCCGCCGCTGCGGATGAGGCGGTTCGCGCGATCGTGCTGACCGGCGAAGGTCGCGCCTTTTGCGCGGGCGCGGACCATGACTGCTTTTTCCATGGGACCGGGGCGTCCGGGCTTCGCATCGGCGAGGAAGCCTTCACGCGGGATTTCGCCGTCGAACTGGCGGCCATTCCCAAGCTGACCATCGCGGCCTTCAATGGCGCTGCCGTGGGCATTGGCGTGACGATGAGCCTGTGCCTGGACCTCAGGCTGGCCGCGCCGGGCGCGAAGCTGCGGCTGAATTTCGCCGAGTTGGGCATATTGCCGGGACTTGGCTCGACCGCCCTGCTGCCCCGGTTGATCGGCCTGTCCGCCGCCAAGAAATTGCTGCTGTGCGAGCGCATGGTGACGGCGGAAACGGCGCTGGAGATGGGGCTGGTCGATGAGGTGGTGGATGCCGCCACGCTGATCGACCGTGCCGTCGCGCTGGGCGAAGCCGCCGCCGCCTGTCCCGCGCCGCTGATCGCCGCGATCAAGGCGCGGCTGGACGCCAGCGCGGGCGAGGATGTCGCCGCCGCTGTCGCCGCCGAACGGTCGGTGAGTGCGATGCTGCGAGAGAAAAACTGATGCGGGCGGTTCGCTACGACGATATGGCGGCGCTGGCCGCGATCCAGGACAGCGGCTTCGGCGACTGGGGACCTCCCCTCGTCATCGACAGGGCGATGGTCGAAGATTTCCTCCGCATCGCCGGGACAGGCCCTCTGGACGGGCCGGTGCCCGGTTTCCTGCTGGCGAGCATTCTGCCCCGGCTTTCGCCCCCCCGTGATTGGCAGGTCGAAGGCTATCGTTCGGCGGTCAATCTGGGCTGCCCCGTCATTCGCTTTCCCGATCCGGTCGCCATCGGCGCGGCGATCCGGTGCCGGTCGCGGCTGGTCGAGGCGAGGCCGCACCCGCGCGGGACCGTGATGGCCTTCGGCTTTGAGGCGCGCGCCGACCATGACGGACAGGCCTGCCTGCTCTGCACCATCGAGGTGCTTTATCTGGGGGGGGCCTCGTGAGCCTCGCGGGCAAGGTGGCGATCGTCGGCATCGGCCAGACCGCGTTCGGCAAGGGGCTTGTCCCCCCCGAGCGGGCGCTGGCCTGCGAGGCGATCATCGCCGCGCTCGACGATGCGGGCATCCCGGCGCAGGAGATTGACGCCGTCTCCAGCTACACGATGGAGGCGACGCCCGATTATGAGATCGTGCGGTCGGTCGGCCTCGGCCCGCTTCATTTCTTCTCGCAGGCGCCGCATGGCGGCGGCGCGGGGCCTGCGGCGGTCGGCCATGCCGCGCTCGCCATCGCCAGCGGGGTTGCGCGCAACGCGGTCGTCTGGCGCGCGCGCAAGCGCTCCGGCGCGGGATCGCGGGTCTGGGCGCAGACCGGGGCGGTGATCGAGGATGTATGGAAATGGTCGCGACCATCGGGCATCCTGCGCCCGGTCGATGAGGTGGCGATCACCACCCGCCGCTACTTCCACGAATATGGCGACGGATCGGAGGCGCTGGCCACCGTCGCGACCACGCTGCGCGACTATGCGCAGGCCAATCCGGCCGCGATGATGCACGGCAAGCCGATGAGCCGGGAGGCATATTTCCAGTCCCGGATGGTCGCCGATCCGTTGCGCCTGTTCGACAATTGCCTGGAAAGCGACGGCGCCTGCGCGCTGGTCCTGACGTCGGCGGAACGGGCGCGCGATCTGCCGGGACCGGCCGTGCTGATCGAGGGCTTTTCGCAAGGGCTGGTGCCCGGCACGCAGCCGATGCCCGATTTCCACCGTACCGACACTTTCACCAACAGTTCCGCCATTACCGCCGCCAATCTGTGGCGCCAGACGGACCTGACGCCCGCCGCTGTCGATGTCGCGCAATTTTACGACGCCTTTTCGCCGCTGATCCTTTTCTCTCTGGAAGCCTATGGCTTTTGCGGCCGGGGGGAGGCCCGCGATTTCATCCTGTCCCAAGGGATCGGGGCAGGGGGCGCGCTGCCCGTCAACACCGCCGGCGGCAGCCTGTCGGAAGCCTATCTGCACGGCATGAACCTGATCCTGGAAGGGGTGCGCCAGTTGCGCGGGACCGCCGCGACGCCGGTGGCCGATGCCCGCGTGGCGCTGGTGACCGGCTGCGACGCCACCCCCAATGGCGCGCTGCTGCTGAGGAGGCCGGATTGATCGCGAACATACCCCTTCCCGCGCGCGACGGCCCGTTCGAGGAGGGCTTCTGGTCCGCGCTCGACGCCGGCACGCTCGCGCACCAGCGTTGCCGGGATTGCCGGCGCTGGCATTTTCCGCCGCGCCACCGCTGTTCGGACTGTGGCGGCGCGCTCGCCTATGAGCCCGTTTCGGGCCGGGGCAGGCTCTGGTCGTTCACCGTCGTCCATGCGCCGGTATTGCCTGCGTTCGCGCCCTTCACGCCCTTCGTCGCGGCGGTGGTGGAGCTGGACGAGCAGCCCGGCCTGCGCATGGCGGGCTATCTCGTTCATCGCGCCGGCGATCCGATCAACGCCGTCGCGCCCCAATCCCTGACCATCGGAATGCCCCTGCGGGCGGTGATCCAGCCTCTTTCGGAGGATGTTCGCTGGCCGCAATGGGAACTTATATCGGAAGATGAGACAGCATGAACGACGATACGCGCCTGACCGTGGATTACGATCCCTTCTCGCACGAGGCGATGGCCGAACCGGCCGACCTCTACAAGGCGATGCGGGCGGAAGGCTGTCCCCACTGGATCGGGAAATATAATGCCTGGGCGCTGACCCGCTTCGACGACCTGCGATCCGCCAGCCTGAAAAACGCCGCGCTGGATTTCACCCACGGCCAGACGCCCGGCCAGCTTCTGCTTGGCGAGCCGGTGCCGACCACTTTCATGACGATGAACGTGCCGGACAACCGCAAATGGCGCGGTCTGCTCGACCCCTTCTACACGCCCGCGGGCGTCGAGGCGGAGCGGCCCCGGCTCGAAGCGCTGGTGCGGGATGAATTCGCCCCGCTGATCGGCCGCGACACCGTCGACATCTATCATGAATTCACCAGCCGCGTGATGTGCATCAATTCCGGCTATAATCTGGGGCTGGATCATGACGAAGCGGTCGCCTGCCGCAAATTGATCGACGACATTCTGCTGTATCGCGAACCGGGCCAGGTCGGCGCGACATCGCCGGTCAACCAGGCCGCCGCGCAGCAGCTGGGGGGGCTGCTGCACGGCCATATCGCGAAGATGCGCCGCGATCCGATGCGCGCGGGTCCGCACGGGCGGGTGCTGATGGAAGCGGAGGTGGACGGTCGCAGGCTCGACGATGGCGAACTGCTCAACTATCTGTTCAGCCTGCTCGTCGTGGGGTCGGAAACGACGCCGATGGCGGCGGCGGGGACCTTTTACTATCTGGCCCGGCATCCCGATCAGAAGGCGGCGGTGCTGGCCGATCCGTCGCTGGCCAGGGCGGCGTTTCTGGAAACCTGCCGGTTCGACCAGCCGACCAACATGCTGGCCCGCCGCGCCCGCGCCGATTTCGAACTGTCGGGCTGCCCGATCAAGGCGGGCGACAATCTGCTGTTCATCTATGCGTCCGCAAACCGCGATGAAAGCCGGTTCGAACGGGCCGATGAATATGATATTTTCCGCACCGGCCCACAGGATATTTCCTTCGGCGTCGGCGCCCATTTCTGCCTTGGTGCCTATCTGGCCACCATCATGGGCGAATTGATGGTCCAGCAGCTGATTCATCATGCCGCCGATTTCGAGCTGATCGAGGATGGCGTCGAACGCGCCTATGGCGAGCATCTGAGCGGCTTCATGACCATGAAGCTGCGCATGCGCTGGAAATAAGGGGGGAGGGCGCCGGGTTCAGGCGGCGCCCCGCCCGCGCGCCTTGGCTTCCGCCAAGGGCGGCCGCGCGGCCGGACTGCGCAGCCCGGCCAGGATGATCGTCAGCATCTGCCGGAAATCGTCGAGCATGTCCTGCTCCATCGCGTAGAAAGAGCGTTGCAGAAGCGGCGCCATGATGATCTCGTCGGCCTGATCGACATCGGTATAGGGCGGCAGTTCCCCGCGGCCGACGGCGCGGCGCAAGGCGGCCTTGGTCGGCTGGCGCCGCCTGTCGATGGTCGCGCGCAGCGCCTGGGCAAGGGCCGGATTATGCGCGGCTTCGCTCACCAGCCCCGGCAACACGCTGCCCAGCGGGGTCGACTGGAGCACGCGCTGATACTGGCCGATCAGGTCGAGAAGCTCCTCCAGCAGATCGCCGCGATCCATGACCTCCAGTTCCGGCAGCCGGTCGAAGGCGGCGATCGCCAGTTCTTCCTTCGTGGGCCAGCGCCGGTAAATGGTCGATTTGCTAACCCGCGCCCGCGCGACGATCTCCGCCACGGTCAGCCCGGCATAACCGCGCTCCCCCATTATATCGAGCGTCACGGTCAGGATCGCCTCGCCGCGTTCCTCGTCCTGGGGGCGTCCCACCCGTTTCTTTTGGGGGACCGCGTCGCCGGAGGGCGCCGTTTCGCCTTGTTTCTTCATGCCGGTGGGTTCCTCCGCAAATGATCCTACCCGATTGCCGCAGGGAAGGATGGCCGTCAACCGGACGCGCGCAGGAACCGCCATGCAAATTATCCCGTCCCCTCGTCCATTTGAAGGAGGCGGAAGCTCACGGCGGACATATGAACGGTTCGGAACATTTTCGCCCGATGGAGAAACGGATGCAGTTGAAGGAAGATCGCCCCCGCCGTGGACGGCGCCAGAGGGATGGCGGGCGGATGCAACTGCGGACAATCGGGGCGGCGCTGCTCGCCGCGCTCGCTCTCCCCCTGGCGTCCTGCGATGCGCCGCACGCGGTCGCGCCGTCCGGTCCGGCGGCGGATTGGCCGAGCTATGGCGGGCAATCGGGCGGTGGCCATTATTCCCCGGCGAACAATGTCACGCCCGCCAATGTCGCCGGGCTGGAGACGGCATGGACCTATCATATCGGCATGATCGACGCGCCGGGAATGACATCCCCGACATTCGAGGCGACGCCCATCGTCGCGGAGGGACGGATGTATGTCTGTTCGGGCGTCAACCGCATCGCCGCGCTCGATCCCGAAACCGGGCGGCAGATCTGGGTCCATGACGCCTCCGTCGACACGAAGGGCGCCTATCTGCTCAACTGCCGGGGCGTGGCCTATCACCGCGATCCGCAGGCGAAGGGGGTGTGCAGCGCCCGCATCTTCGCCGGCACGCTCGATGCCCGGCTCATCGCCCTCGACGCGGCGGACGGGAAACCGTGCCCCGGCTTCGGCAACGACGGCAGTGTCGCCCTGCGTTCGGGCCTCGGCCACGTCAACAGCGGCGATATTGGGGTGTCCTCGCCGCCGGTGATCGTCGGCGACAAGGTCGTGGTCGGCGGACGGGTCGCGGACAATATGAACGTCGACATCTCGGCGGGCGTGGTCCGCGCCTATGACGTGCATGACGGGCGGCTCGTCTGGGCATGGAACCCGATCCCGCCGGGCCGGTCCGACGCGGAAGCCGCCGCCTCCGGCAGCAGCTACATCCGTTCGACGCCGAATGTCTGGGCGCCGATGTCCGTCGATCCCAAGCGGAACCTGCTGTTCCTGCCGATGGGCAATGCCGGGCCGGATCATGTCAGCGCGGGCCGGCATGGCCTCGATTATTACTCTTCCTCGGTGGTCGCGCTCGACGCGAACAGCGGCAAGCCGCGCTGGCGGTTCCAGACCGTGCATCGCGATATCTGGGACTATGATGTGCCCTCGCAGCCGACGCTGGTCGATCTGCCGTCGCCTCAGGGCGAAATCCCCGCGCTCGTCCAGGCGACGAAGCAGGGTCATATCTTCGTCCTCAACCGCGAGACGGGCCAGCCGGTCTTCCCGGTGGAGGAGCGACCGGTACCGCAGGACGGCGCGCTGCCGGGGGAAAAGCTGTCCCCGACACAGCCCTTCCCCGTCAATCCGGCCTTCATCGTCCGCCGCGACCTTTCCGAAAACGACATGTGGGGCTTCACGCCGATCGACCGGGCCCAGTGCCGGCGCATGTTCCGGGAAGCCAATTGGAAGGGCGTGTTCACCCCCGTCTCGACCCGGGGCACCATCGCTTTCCCCAGCTTCATGGGGGCGACCAACTGGGGCGGCGTCGCCGTCGATCCCGTCTCCAAGATCATGGTGGTCAACACGACGCAGGTGCCCGCGATCCTGACGATGATCCCGCGCGCCGAAATAGCCGCGCATCGGGCACGGGGCGAAAGCGTGCTGCCCGCCACCGGCGCGCCCTATGGCAACACGATGAAGCCGATGCTCTCCTCGCTTGGCGCGCCGTGCATCAAGCCGCCATGGGGCACGCTGCTGGCGATCGACCTCAAGACCGGCAAGCGCCTGTGGGAAAAGCCGCTCGGCAGCTTGCGGGACACGGCGCCCTTCCCGCTCTGGTTCAACTGGGGCGTGCCCAGCCTGGGCGGGCCGACGATCACGGCGTCGGGCCTGGTCTTCATCGGCGCCACCACCGACAATTATCTGCGCGCGATCGACATTCGCACCGGGGAGGTGCTGTGGAAGGGTCGCCTGCCCGCCGGAGGACAGGCGACGCCGATGAGCTATCGCCTGCCGGACGGGCGGCAATATGTCGTGATCGCGGCGGGCGGCCACCGCTATCTGGGGACCAAGGCCGGTGACTCGCTCGTCGCCTATGCGCTGCCGGCGCCCAAACCGAAATCCTGAAGGGAGGCGAAGGGCCGAACCGCATACTCATTTTTCCCACGGACCATAGTCAATTTATAGGTGGTCCGTGGGCGCGATTTCCATCATGATAACAACCGCCACCCGCAGCAGCGGGGGCGCATCATAGGGGAGGTATCCATGCGAAACCTGCGCGCGATTCTGGCCTGCTCATCGGCGGCCCTTGCGTTTCTGCCCACCATTGCATCGGCTGAGAGCGCCGCCGCCCAACCGGCGCCCGCCCCGCAAGACCGATCCGCGCCGATGGCGCTAAGCGACATCATCGTCACCGCCCAGCGCCGCGAGGAGCGGGCGCAGGACGTGCCCATCGCGATCACCGCCTTTTCGGGCGAGCAGTTGGAACAGCGCAATGTGAAGCAGCCGCAGGACCTGTACGGCAGCGTGCCGTCGCTGGTCGTCGGCAACCAGGGCCAGGCCGTCCGCGACGTGCAGTCCTATTCGATCCGTGGGCAGTCCACGGGCTTCCTCGCCTCGCCCGCCGTCGCGATCTATCTGGCTGAAGTCCCGCTGCCCGCGTCGGTCAATTTCAACCTGCAGGGTTCGCCCGGCATGTTCCTGGATCTGGAGAACGTCCAGGTGCTGGAGGGGCCGCAGGGAACGCTGTTCGGCCGGAACACCACGGGCGGCGCCGTGCTGCTGGTCCCCAAAAAGCCGACGAACAAGTTCGAGGGCTATGTCGAGGGCACGGTCGGCAATTACGACCTGCGCGGCGTCGAGGGGGCGATTAACATCCCGATCATTGACGACGTGCTGATGGTCCGGGCGGCTGGCGCCTATCGCGACCGCGAGGGTTACACGCGCGATCTGGTCTGGGGCAAGTCGCGGGACGACGTCCATTATTATACGGGCCGCATCGGCGTCATGTTCAGGCCGACCGAGCGGTTTGAAAACTATCTGATGGCCTATGGCACCAATTCGAGCAACAATGGCGCCGGTCATATCCATCGCGGATGGAATTACGATCTGCTGAAGGGGGTCGGTTTCTGTTCCGACACCACGCCGGCTCCAGGGCTGGGGGTGTCGTGCGACGTCTATCGCCGTCAGACCCAGATCGCCGACCAGATCGGGCCGCGCCAGACCCGCAATGCGGTCGATGAATTTGCGAAGATCAAGAATTGGGGCATCGTCAACACGACGTCCTATGACCTCTCGGACGAGCTGACCTTGCGCAACATCGTCAGTTACCAGAAGCTCAAGGACGAATTCACGGTGGACCAGGACGGCACGCCGATCCAGCAATATGACACGTTCATCCTGAACAACCGCTTCCCCAATTTCCCGATATCGGGGCTGTCGGAATTCGGGCTGCCGCTGACACCGGGGAACGCCTATGTCAACGCCGACCCCAATTTCAACCTGCCGAACGACAATATCAAGCAGTTCACCGAGGAATTCCAGATCCAGGGCAACATGCTCGACAAACATCTGACGTTCACGGCGGGCGGTTTCTATTATAACGCCAAGCCGGACGGGCTGTGGGGGCGGCATAATCTCAACTATTGCCCCGCCTTGTTCACGGGTCTCTGCGGCCTTGGCAGCGCGTATAGCGGCGTCACGAACAAGTCCAAGGCGCTCTACGCGCAGGGTACGTTCGATTTCGGCGCGGTTGCGCCCGCGCTGGAAAATCTGCGGCTGACCGCCGGATACCGCTATACCTGGGACACGGTCAGCGGCTTTGCCTCCAGCTGGACGCCCAACAGCGATCCCACGAAGCCGGGCACGGTGGTTTGCAGTTCCGATGGGGCGACCCCGGCGGTCGCGACAGCGCTGGCCGATTGTCGTTTCGACGCGAAGCTCAAGAGCAAGGCGCCGACCTGGACCTTTGGCCTCGACTATAAGCCAATTCGCAACCTGATGTTCTACGGCAAGGTCAGTCGTGGATATAAGGCGGGCGGCCTCAATACCTATGCGGTGCATGTCGAGACCCGGACGTTCGAGCCGGAGAAGCTGACCAGCTATGAAGTCGGCTTCAAGTCCGACTGGACTCCCGGCGGTATCCCGATCCATCTGAACGCCAACTATTATTATTCCGACTACAAGAATGTGCAGCGGCCCGCCGGTGACTATAATTCGGTGACCAAGGCCCAGGGCGCGCAAGTCCTGGGCGCCACCGCGCGCATCCAGGGCTTCGAAGCGGAAGCCTCGATCCGTCCGATCAAGGCCATCGAGATTGGCGGCAACATCAGCTACACCGACGCGAAGTATAAGACCTTCGAACAGGTGGTGCTCTCCCCCGCCGGACAGATTGCCTGCAACAGCACGGTGGTGGGCGGCGTCGTCACCCGGGTACCGCAGGGGAGCGTTGCCGACTATAGCTGCAACAAGTTCCAGTTCGTGACGCCGTGGATCGTCAGTGCCCATGCCACGTTGAACATCCCGATCCCGGAAGAGGTCGGCGAATTGTCGGTGCTGGTCAATTATTCGCATGTTTCGAGCCAGAACACCTCGCCCCTCAGCCCGCCTTCCATCGGGGGCGTGCCGGTCGAGCCGGGTGTGCTGATCGAAGGCTATGGCCTGTTGAATGGGTCGATAGACTGGCGGAACGTCGGGGGCCGTGGTCTGGACGTCAGCCTGTTCGCCACCAACCTCACCAACAAGCTCTATCGTGTCAGCAATTCCGGCGTTTTCCAAACGCTGGGCATCTGGTCCGAACTATATGGCGAACCGCGCATGTATGGCCTGAGGGTCCGTTACCGCTTCGGCGGGTAGGATGCGGGGTCGGCCCATGGCGGGCTGCCAAGGGTTGAAGCGAGGCGCGCGCCTCGCTTCAATTTCTCCGCGTCCCATGCTCACCTGCGGAAATGCCGTTCTCGAAAGTCCCCATTTTCCCCTTCGGTGGCCTTCGGCTCGCTTCGCCCAGGACCGAAGCCCCAGACATCTTCATTGGGTCGCAATGAGCATGGGAGAAACGATCATGACCGCCGACGATTATTTCGCCATTCAGAATGTGCTGTTCAGCTATCCCTTTGCTCTGGATGCGGGCGATTTCGATGCGGTGGGGGAATTGCTGGGTGATGCCGTGGTGCGCAGCGGCGGCGCGATCCTGGCCGACCGTGATCCCGCCGCCGTGGCGAAGTCGTTCCGCGACTGGGTGCTGACTTACGCCGATGGCATGCCGCGCACCCGGCACATGCTGGCCAATGTGATGATCGTTCCCGAAGGCGATGGGAAGGCGCGCGTCAGTTCCTATGTCATGGTGTTCCAGCAGGTCGATGAGGGCCCGCTCCACCCGGTCATCGGCGGCGATTATCTTGACCGGCTGGAAAAGATCGACGGACGCTGGCGGATCGTTGACCGGACCATGGGCAATGATCTGGTCGGTGATCTGTCCCGGCATGGGCGCGATTTCGGCATCATCCGGCCGACGCGGGCGAACGGCGCGCGACCGCTTGCCGGATAGGATGGGCCGGTCCCGCCGCGACCGGCGCTGCCCCGCGCGGCAGGGCAGCGCCATGGCGTCCTCACCAGAAGGAGCGCAGCGAGGCGATCTTGCCGTTTTCCGACGCCTTGTAGATATTGATGGCCTTCGTCGAGTTCACGGTGCCGTCCTTCATCGTGACATGCAGCGTCACGTAAAGGGCGGCCTCATTGCCACGGGCCACCTGATAGTGAATCTCATAGTCCAGCGATTTCTGGAAACCCATGAACATGTCGTAGAAGCGGCCGATCGCTTCCTTGCCATGCTGGCCTTCGCCAGTCGGGTCCCATTCGCACGGACCCACCGGGTCCTGGACGATCGCGTCATCCTCGAACAGGGCGAGCCATCCTTCGCGATCCTGCGCCTTCACCGCGTTCAGCGATGCCAGCGGCATGTCTGCCGTATTCATTCAGTCTCTCCTTCTGTTTCGTGGGGGAGAATCGCGCGATGTTCCCCCGGTCGAACACCCCCAAATCGACTAGAGCGTCGTGCGAAAAGGTGGAACCCGGCTTTTCGCAAGCAACGATGCGACAACAAAAGCGGGCGGGCGCTCCGCATCGCGGTCGATACACGGGCTGCCGTCCTGCTCCCATTTGGGAGGCGGCGGCGCCGGTGAGGCTGCTAGGATCATGTTGCGAGATCACAAGGCACATAGGAGAGAGATGATGAGCGACGATTCGGTGATCAACGGCAAGGCCTGGCGCGATTTCTGCGGCGAGCTGGCGAATCTGGGAGACATCATCCTCTCGCCCGACAACCCTGCCGCCCCGCTCGACCGGGCGGAGGGCTATCGCTATCTGACCCGCTTGCTGCGTCTGGGGCTGGAACAGCATATCGAGGCGCGCGATCCCAGTTTCCCCTTCTTCTACCAACTGAGCCACACGACGGGGAAGATCGGCGCGGACAATCCCGACAATGTGTACTGGAACGCGAAGATCAGCGGCGAATTCGATTATCGGATTACCGTGAAGCGCGGGACCATGGCCTATCTGTCGATCGTCGCCAACGCCTTCCGCTATCATGAGGACGGCACCAACAAGGCGACCGGCGCGCTGGTCGACAGCGAAATCGAATGGGGACCGGACGGCGTGGCGGAGATCATCGCCAGCACCACGCCGCAGCCGAAGAACTGGCTGCGGCTGGAACCGGACGCCAGCATGATCATCGTGCGGCAAAGCTATCTCGACCGGACCAAGGAAAAGCCGGGCGAGTTCAAGATCGAGCGCATCGGCGGACCGGCCACGCCGGCCCCGCTCGACGCGGCGGCATTGGGCGCCGGGCTGAAGGAGACGACTGCTTTCGTGCGCGGCATCGTCAATACCTTCATCGACTGGTCGAAAATGTTCCGGGAAACGCCCAACATCTTCCCCGACATCGATCAGTCGATGTTCCAGAAAGGCGGCGGGGCCAAGGACATTTATTATGCCCATGCCTATTGGAAACTGGCGCCGGATGAGGCCTGGCTGATCGAAGTGACGCCGCCGTCATGCTATTACTGGAATTTCCAGGTCGATAATTGGTGGATGGAATCCCTCGACTATCGCTTCCTGGACGTCACGGTGAACCAGAGCACGGCGCGGCTCGAGCCGGACGGCCGCCTGATCATGGTCGTCGCGGCGGAGGATCCGGGCTTCGGCAACTGGCTCGACACCGCCGGCCATGGCGAGGGCACGGCTTTGCTGCGCTGGGCCGGGGCGACCGAGCATCCGCTGCCCGCCGCCAGGGTGGTCAAGCTGAAGGACATCAAAAGATAAGGGGAAAATGCCCGAAAGCGTGGGAGGGCGTCAGCCCTCCTGCGTGATGTTTTCCGGTCCCCAACAGGCGATCATTTCCGTGATCAGGCCCGCGTCGTCGAAGGTCATGACGGCGAGCGTCTCGACGCGATAGACCGGGCGGCTGCGGACGGTGCGCACGATAGAGGCGGCGGCCCCCGGTTTCCCGCGATCCGCACCGCGCCTTCCAGCGTCATTTCCTTGACGCCGCCCGATGCGGCGAAACCCGCTTCGAAAGAGGCCCGCAGCGATGGCGGACGGGCGCTTACCCGGTTTGGAGTAATCCGCCCCTCAATGGGCGAGCGGCGGCCCATCCGTCGTGCCGGGAGGCGTGGAGGCCCAGGCGACGAGGCCGCTCATGCCCACCCGCACCCGCTGCACCAGTTGCGATTGGCGGGTGACGCGCAGCTTGTCGAAAATCGACCGCAGATGTGCGCGCACCGTATTCTGCGCGATGCTGAGGATGGCGGCGGTCTGGCTGAGGCACAGGCCGTTCGACAGGCAGGCGGCGATCTCGCCCTCCATCGGCGTCAGTCCGAATATGTCGGCCACAGCCCTGCCCGTCAGCGCCGCCTGTCTTTGCGGGTCCGTCAGGAACAGGGCCATGGTCGGCGCCGCGCCCACGGAACGGGAAGGCAGCGGACGGATCGCGATGCCGATGTCGCGGCGGCCCGAAAGCCGCTCGACGCGCATGAATTTGAGTGCCGCGCCCGTTTCGCGCGGTTCGGCTATGGCCTTGCGGAATTTGCGGTCCGCGGCGGGGCTGGAAAAGCTGAGCCGGTTGCCCACCAGCCGGATCGTGTCCCGTTCGTCCAGCACTGTGCGGGCGATGCCGTTGCAACGGACCACACTGCCGGTCCGGTCGAGCAGGATCGTCCCGATGGAAAGCTGTTCGATCGCATTGTCGTAGATATCGTCCTCGCCATTCAGCGCCTGGAACCGTTCGTAAAGGTCCAGCGCCGTGCGCAGATGGGGCACGAAATGGCCCAGCCAGTCATGTTCGTCCGGGGTGAAATCGGCCCGGTCGTCCGACCGGCAGATCCGTACCCGCATCTGGAAACCGCTGCGGGCCATGAGGTCGATGCCCAGAATGTCGCCGATTCCGTAATGCGCGACATAGTCCCGATAGAAGCGGCTGGCGCGATAGACCTGTTTGCCGACGAAGCGGGTGGAGGAAATCACCTGGCCTTCGGGCAGGCCGATGAACGGATCGCAGGGGAAAAATTCCCCGGCCATGTCGATGGCGGCCGGTCCGACATCGGGGGTCACGATCATGCCGGGCTTTTGCGCGGCGGTCGGCGTCAGAATGGCCGTGGCGAAGGCAGCATCGAAATGCAGGCGGACGGATGTCAGAAACTCGGCCCAGGGATCGGGACCCGACAGGCCGGAATAGAGTTTGAGCAACGGGACCGAAATCCCGTCGACGGCATTCGCGCTGTCCAAGGCAGACCTCTCCCAATCTATTTTCCCTCATTTTTACCGTCGCATGGAACGACCCGCCACGTCCATTTGGACTAAGCAGTGTCAGGGGTCGGCAGCGCAAGGGATGGGCCTAGTCAAATTGAGGGAAGTGGCGGCGCCCGCCCTTCATTAGCCCCAGGTCCAAGGCGCGCTCCGTCGGGGCGTGCGGCAGCATCGAAGGAGAGAAGGCATGATCCTGAAGGACAAGGTGGTCATCATTACCGGTGCGGGACCGGGCATGGGGCAGGCGCTTTGCCGGGGCGCGGCGGCCGAAGGCGCGAAGGTGGCGATCTCCGCCCGCTCGGTCGAAGCGATCAACGCGATCCGCGATGACATTGTCGCGGCCGGGGGCGAGGCGATTGCCGTGCCCACCGATGTCGGCGACATGGCGCAGTGCCGTCGGCTGGCCGAAGAGACGCTCAAGGCGTTCGGCCGCATCGACGGTCTGGTGCATTCGGCCTATTATCACCCGGACTGGTCCGTGCTCGAATCCGCCCAGATCGACCAGATCAGCCGCGCGCTGGACGTGATCGCGGTCGGCGGGCTGCGGATGGCGCAGGCCGTGATCCCGACGATGCGCAATCAGAAATCGGGATCGATCGTCAACATCTCGACGCTGGCGACGCGTAAGCCCAATCCGGGCGAAGGTGGCTATGCCATGGGAAAATCGGCGCTGTCCCAGCTGTCGCGCCAGCTCGCCGTCGAACTGGGCGGGACGGGCATTCGCGTCAACACGGCGCTGATGGGCTGGATGGACGGCGTGCCGCTCGACAATTTCTTTGCCAGCCTGCCCGATGGCGGCAAGGCGCTGCGCGCGGAGACGGCGGCGCGCATTCCCGTCGGGCATATCCCGCCGGACAAGGATTGCGCCAAGGCGGTCTATTTCCTGCTGTCCGACTATGCCAGCGAGGTCAACGGCGTCGCGCTCGACGTGAATGGCGGCGACTGGGTCGCGCCCTGATCGGCTGGAGAGAGGGAATGACCGAAGGACGTTTCCCCGAGGGCTGCGTCCTGCTGTTCGGCGGCAGCGGCGGGATCGGCGCCGCCGTGGCGAAATGCTTCGCCGCGGCGGGGAGCGATGTCGCCGTCACCTGTTACAGCAAGCCCGATGCGGCGGCGCGCGTGGCGGAGGAGATCGGCGCGCTGGGCCGCAAGGCCACCACCCATCGCGTCGACGTCCGCGATTCGGGCGAGGTCGAGGCGGTCATCGACCAGGCCGTCGCCGCGCATGGCCGGGTGCACAGCATCGTCTGGGGCGCGGGGCCGCTGGTCGATCAGCGGATGCTGGCCGACACCACGCATGACCAGTGGCAGCGCGCCATCGATGTCGAGGTGCATGGCTTTTTCAACGTGGTGAAGGCGGCGCTGCCCCATTTCCGGGCGATGGGCGGCGGGTCCTTCGTCACGCTCGGTTCGGCGGGGCATGATCGCTGGCCCGACAAGGACGGCCTGTCGGTCGCGCCCAAGGCGGCGAATGAAGCGCTGGTGCGCGGCATCGCGCGCGAGGAGGGCCAGTATAATATCCGCGCGAACAGCGTGCTTGTCGGGGTCATCGAGGCGGGCATGTTCCTGGAGCTCACCCGGCAGGGCGCGTTTCCGCCGGCCTGGGTGGACGAGGTGCGCCAGCAGTTGGCGCTGAAACGCTGGGGACGGCCGGAGGAAATCGGCCATGCGGCGGTGTTCCTGGCATCGCGTGAGGCCGCCTATGTCACGGGGCAGAAGATCAGCGTATCCGGCGGCTTTGGCATCTGACACCATCGCGCTCGGTCTTCGACCGATTCCCAGTGGGTTTCGCTCAGGCGCCGCGCGGGCTTTACCAAGGTATGAAATCCTCATGGGGCGTGTCCGGCAGCCTGCACGAGTTTCGATTGCGGCGCAGATCGGACTGGAATCAGGGGGAGGGATGGCGCTACAAGCCGGCAACTGTTTTTGCAGGAACGGGTCCGCCGGAGACGTTGAGTTGGGTATCCCTTTAGATCCGGTGGAAAGCTTTTCGACGCTTGTCCTCAGCCTGAACGCCTCGCTGGTGGATGAGGACCCCTGGCGCCCCTTCCTGCTGGAACTGAGCGCGCAGGTGGACGCCAAGCACGGCACCCTCGTCCTCGTCCCGTCCGATGCGGGGGGACGGGGTACGGTGATCACGCCCACCTCGACGCCGCAGGAAATTCAGGAATATATCGACCGCTATCTGCTGATCGATCCGTTCGTCCACCTGCCCGAGGGGCAGGTCGTCGCGCTTTACGAATATATCGGGCAGGCGGCGCTGGAAAATGTGCCGGATTACAAACAATGGTTCGGCGGCATTGACGCATCCCATATATTGGGGGTCGACCTGCGGCTTGCCAGCGGGTTCGAGGCGCGGTTGCGCCTGTCGCGCGCGCCCGGCGGCACAGCCTTTACCCAGCCGGAGCGGCGCTGGGTCGAAAAAATCCTGCCGCATCTGCGCCAGGCGCTCGAAATTTATCAGCGGCTGGAATTGTCCCGGTCCGAGCGGGCGGTGATGATCGACGCGGTGGAGCAGTTCGCGGTGGGCACGGTGCTGCTCGATTCCGCTTTCGGGGTGCTCAAGATCAACGAGGTCGCGGCGTCGATCCTGGCGGAGGCGGATGGGTTGGCGTTGACGGACGGCCGGATCCTTCTGCCGGATGCCGATGCCGACCGGCAGTTCCGCGCGGTGCTGGCCGAGGTGCGCGGCGCGCCTGCCGGATCGCGCAAGCTCTTCGCGGTCGAGCGGCCGTCCGGACGGGGCGACGTCATGGTCATCGCGCAGCCCGTTCCGACGCCCGGTTTCATGCATGCCGGGGCGGTGCCCGCGGTCGCCCTGCTGATCACCGATCCGGCACGCAAGCGGCGGATCGACGGGCCGACGCTGTGCCGTCAGTTCGCGCTGACGCCGACCGAAGGCGCGATTGCGGCCGCGCTGGCGAACGGCGCTTCGGTGGGGGAGGCCGCGCAGGAACTGGGGATCGCCGACAATACCGTCCGCGCGCATCTGCGCTCGATCTTCTCCAAGCTGGGCGTCAATCGGCAATTGCAATTGGTGCACCTCATCCACACCAGCTTTCCCGAGACGCTGACGGCAGGATGAGCGGCGCCGTCAACCGCCGTCCGCTTCGGCCGTGTTGGCGACATGGGACTGATCGGCGCCCGTCCTGGCCGTGGTGAAGAAGCCGGTCGCGAGCAATAAGGCAAAGACGATCACGATCAGAACGAGGCTGATGCCCAGCACATAGCGCGTGACATGGGTGGAGGCGCCGCTGCGCACTTCTTCCCGCGATAAATGGGTGACGACTTTACCGTCTTCCTGTTCCCTGTGCATGAACCTCTCCTTTCGCAAGGAGAGAACAAGCGCCCCACCGGGCTGGTTCCGTCAGGCGGGCGAACGGCGCCCGTCGATCCAGTCCTTGCGGAGCGCTTTGCCCGCCAGCGCCATGAACAGCCCGGCGAGCAGATAGAAGCCCAAGGCGGCGGCGATGGCGTAGCGCAGCGCTTCATTGCCGAACTGCGGCGTTAGGGCATCGGACAGCGCGCCGACGCTCCAGCTGCCCAGCCCCAGCCCCACCAGATTGTTGATGAGCAGGAAGGTCGCCGAAGCGGTGGCGCGCATATGGGCGGGGACGAGGTGCTGGACGGCGGTGAGGACCGGGCCGAGCCAGACATAGACCAGCGCCTGCGGGATCAGGAACAGGCCGAAGGCGAGGGGGACGCTGTTCGACAGCACGCCGATGACGAACAGCGGCATGCCGACGATATAGCTGATGGCGGGGACCCAGGCATAGGCGGCCTTGTCGCGGCTGCCGAGGCGGTCGCC
This sequence comes from Sphingobium estronivorans, assembly GCF_008692605.1. Taxonomy (GTDB): domain Bacteria; phylum Pseudomonadota; class Alphaproteobacteria; order Sphingomonadales; family Sphingomonadaceae; genus Sphingobium; species Sphingobium estronivorans. The sequence goes on along the minus strand of NZ_LFCT01000011.1, from coordinate 44,067 downwards.
CAGCCAGCCGCCCAGCAGCACCCCCGCCACGCCGCCGATCAGCAGCAGCGCGCCCAGGAACTGGCCCGCGCCGATCAGGTCGAGGTGGAAGCTGCGCATCAACAGGCTGGGCAGCCAGAAGGCGACGCCATAGCCGCAGAGCGACGAACAGGCCGCGCCCAGAGCGAGCAGCCAGAAGCTGCGCTTGGCGGCCAAGATGCCGAAGACGGCGGACACCGGAATGGCATCGCCCTGCGCCGCCGGACGGGCGGGTTCGCGCACCGTGAGGCGGAAGAGCGGGGCGATCAGCAGGCCCGCCAGCCCGACGGCGATGAAGGCCGTCCGCCATTCGACCGTTTGCGCGATATAGCCGCCCAGCAGGACGCCGCCCGCCGACCCCAGCGGAATGCCGAGCGAATAGATGGACAGGGCGCGGGCCCGCTGCTCCTGCGGGAAATAGTCCGAGATGACGGCATAGGAGGGGGCGACGCCGCCGGCCTCCCCGACGCCGACGCCGATGCGGAAAAGGAACATCTGGGCGAAGCTGCCCGCCATGCCGCATAATGCGGTGAAGCCGCTCCAGATCGTAAGGCTGACGGTGATGACCCAGGTGCGGCTGGTGCGGTCGGCCAGCAGGGCGAGTGGAATCGCCAGCGTCGAATAGAGCAGCGCGAAGGCGATGCCGCCCAGCGCGCCGAGCTGCGTGTCGCTCAGGCCCAGTTCCGCCTTGATCGATCCGGCGAGGATGCCCAGAATCTGCCGGTCGAGGAAGTTGAAGGTGTAAACCAGCAGCAGCATGGCGAGGACGAGCGCGCGATAGCCGCTGCCTGCCGCTTCGCGCGCCTGTCCCGTCATGCTGCCCTGTTTCCTTTAAAGTTTAGAAGCGGAAGCCCGCGGTGATCGTCCATGTGCGCGGGTCGCCATAATAGACGGTCTGGATATTGCCCACGCTGGAAAATTCCTGCCCGTCGGTCTTGTACAGTTCCTTGAAGGCGTTCTTCACCGCGCCGCGCAGATAATATTTGCCGTCGGCCAAATCGGCCTGAACATAGGCGTTGGCGATGGTGTAGCCATTTTCATAGAGGCCGGGGCGGTTGTCCACCGACAGCCACTGCTTGTCGACGAAGCGCATGTCTCCGCCGAAGGTCAGCGACGCGCTGCCCAGCGGGATAGTGTAGTCCGCCGCCAGACGCATCGTCATCGGCGGGGCGAACGGCGGCTTGCAGACGATCGCGCCGCCGGTCGGGTTGCAGGAGAAGGCCGGGGCGCGGCGGCCGTCGTTGAATTCCTTGTACTCCGCATTGAGATAACCGACCGACGCGGCAAGGTTCAGGTTGCGCATGGGTTTGACCGACGCCTCGAACTCGACGCCCCAGATGCGCAGCTTGCCGGCGTTGATGACCGGGAAGGAGCCGCTGGTCAGGCCGCTATTGTCGCCGCCGACGCGGGCCTGGAAATCCTTGTAGTCGGAATAGAAGGCGGCCGCCGACAGATTGACCCTGCCATTGAGGAAGCTACCCTTGGCGCCCGCCTCATAGCTCCAGACCGTTTCCGGCTTGAAATAGGGAACGATGGTGGGCACGCCGTCGATGACCTGCGTGACGTCGCTCTGGCCGTTGACCCGGCCGTTGAAGCCGCCCGACTTGAAGCCGCGCGAAGCCGATGCGTAGAGCAGGGTGTCGCGGGTCGGCTTGTAGGACAGGGTCGCCATCGGCGTCCATGCGTCGAAATCGACATGGTCGAGATCGTTATAGGGTGCGGGCAGGCTGCCGGGGAACAGATAGGGCGCCGACTGCGCACCCCCCAATACGGTATAGGTGGAGCGGTTATACCGCTTGCGCTCCTTGGTGTAGCGCAGGCCCGCCGTGATCGAGAGCTTGTCCGTCAGATTATAGGTCATCTGGCCGAAGGCGGCGTAGCTTTTCACATTCTGGTGATCGTCGATATAGCGGGTGAAGGTCAGCGGCAGGACAAGGCCCGGCACCACCTGAAGCTGGAGATAATTGTCGTCGTAGGATTCCTGATGCGAGCTGATCGTCTCGTTCAGATAATAAAGGCCGAACACGCCCGACAGCGGACCGCTGTCATATTTGAGCTGCAATTCCTGGCTGAACTGCTTCTGGTGCACGCCGACAAAGGCGTCCGCGACTTCCAGTTCGGTGGCGTCGAAATCGATATAATAATCGGGACGCAGCTTGCGGTAGCCGGTGATGGAGGTCAGCGTCACCGCGTCGTTCAGTTCGACATTGGCGGTGAAGGACAGACCCCAATGGTCGAGCCGCTGGCCCTGACCCGGCGCGAGGCTGGTCGATGCCTTGTAATCATATTTGCCATAGGGATAGGCCGGTTTCACCACCGGAACGCCGATCACCTGGAAGCTGGAATTGTAGAGCACATTGGTCAGCGGCGCGGTGGCATAGCCCAGCGTCGCCTCCGTCCGCTGGCGGGTGTAGTCGCCCGACAGGATCAATTCGACGCGCTCGCTGGGGGTGGCGCGCAGGATGGCGCGGCCGGCCTGGGTGTTGCGGTCATTATATTTGCGGCCGGTCAGCGGATCGGTGACGGTGCCGTCGCGCTTGTCATAGACGCCCGCGATGCTGAGGGCGAGCTTGTCCTGCACCAGCGGCGCGGAGACATAGCCGTTCGCCAGCCAGGTGTCGTAGCTGCCATAGGTCAGGCTGCCCATCGCCTTGAAATCGGTGGTGCTGGGCTTGCGGCTGACGATGTTGACCGCGCCGCCAATGGTGTTCTTGCCATAGAGCGTGCCCTGCGGGCCGCGCAGCACTTCCACCCGCTCCACGTCGAACAGGTTCACCAGCGCGCCCTGGATGCGGCTGAAATAGACGCCGTCGACATAGGTGCCGACCGCCGGGTCGAAGGTCTGGAGCGCGTCGGGCTGGCCGATGCCGCGAATGAAGAAGTTGGAGTTGGAGGTGGAGCCGCGTCCCTGCACCAGATTGACGTTGGGCACCGCGCCCTGAATGCCCGACATGTCGTTCGCCTGAAGCTTGGCGATGGCGTCGGCGGAGATGGCGGTCACGGACACCGGCACGTCGAGGATATTTTCCTCCCGCCGGCGGGCGGTGACGATGATCACGTCGCTGGCGCTGTCGGCGGCGGCCGCTTCATTCTGCGCGGCGGCGGGAAGCGCGACGGCGCCACCCCATGCAGCGGAGGCGAGCGCGACGATACGCAGGGAATGACGAGCCTTCATGGACGGTTCCTCTCCTGAAATGACGCCCGGTAAACCGGGTCGTGAAGCTGTTCGTCCGATTCGATAATGAAAGTTGAACCGACTTTCAACTTGAAATAAGAAGGCGCGATGGAAGCGCGCCCGCTGCGGCAAAAAGAACACAGATTGCGAGGATGGGGATGACCGAATCGGCAGGCGAAAAAGACAAGACGCCGCGCACCGCGCGCGGGGAGCGAACCCGCCGGGCGCTGCTGTCGGCGGCGGCGCGGGAGTTTGGGGAGAAGGGCTTCCACGAAGGATCGATCAGCGGCATCACGCGCCGGGCCGGCTGTGCGCTGGGCAGTTTCTACACCTATTTCGACAGCAAGGACGATATTTTCCGGGCGCTGGTGGCGGATATGTCGGGGCAGGTCCGCGACTATGTCGGGCCGCGCATCGCGCAAGCGCGCGACGGCATCGAAGCGGAGCGGCTGGGCTTGCTCAGTTTCCTGGAATTCGCGCGGGGGAACAAGGAACTCTACCGCATCATCGACGAGGCGGAATTCGTCGATCAGGCGGCCTATCGCACCCATTATGAAAGCACGGCGACGCGCATCATGGCCCGGCTGCGCGACGCTGCCGCCCGCGGGGAAGTCAGCGCCGAACTGGACGAGGTGCATGGCTGGGCGATCATGGGCATGAACGTGTTTCTGGGGCTGCGCTTCGGCGTGTGGGACGACAGCCGTCCCGCCGAAGAGGTGGCGGCCATCGCCAACCGGCTGATCGAAAAGGGGATCGGGGCGCGCGGGGATTGATCGCCGGGATCGGCGGGCGGCGCCTCTGCCGCGTCAGCCGCCGTCCGCGTCGACCCCGCGCCATAATATCCTGGCGGCGATGGCCGATTCCGTGCGGCGTTCCTCCTCGTCGATGGCACGGGGAGAGGCGATATAGCGCATGCCGAAGGTCGCAAGGGTGTGGCAGGCGCGCAGGGTGGCGGGCGCTGGAGGAGGCAGGCCGGCCTCTGCCAGAAGCCGGGTGAACGGCTGCCTCAGGCGTTCGACCTGCATCGCATAGAAACGGCGCGCCAGGTCCGGGACGATGGAACAATCCTGGATGAGCAGATGATGCATCGCAACGGACCGGGCATCCAGATGGAGGTCCAGCGCATCGCGGCACAGGCGGCGCAACCGCTCTTCCGGCCCAGCGGATGTGTCCGGCCCGGTTCCCAATTCACACCATTGCGCATCGATTTCCCGATGGAGCACATAGCGGAACAGGTTCAGCTTGTCGCCGAATTGCCGATAAACGGTCGATCGGCCGATCCCCGTGGCCGCAAGGATCCGGTCGAGGCTGGCCGTTTCGTAACCCTGGTCGAGAAATTCCCGCGCCGCCGCGGCGCACAGCATGTCGAACCGCTCCGGCTTCAGGCGCATGCTGGTCGTGCCTGTCAGCTGCGGCGGTTCGAGCGCATAGGGCAGGGGGGCCTCCGTCGCCTCGCCCGTGGGAAGCTGGCGCAGCCCGCCGAGGAACAGCGATACCGTCAGCCGGACCTGTTCGGTCCGCTGAGCGGGGGTCAGCAGGGTATTGCCAAGCAAAAAGCGCGACCCCTCGGCCGTCGTCCCGCCAAGGCGCGTCGATAAATCCGTCGCATTGCTGAACGATGGCGGGATCAGCCCTTCATCGATCAGATTCTGAAGATAGTTTACGAGGCTCCGACCGCTGCGGCGCCGAAATTCATGCAGTTCCGACGCCAGCGCCGGGAAAGACCGGGCCAGAACGACCTGGGCGCGGAACAGACCGAAATGGTCCGGATCGGCATATGCATCGAACTGCCGGATGGCATGGGTTTCCAGCACATGCCGGACCGACCCCTCCGGCTGCGGCAGTGTATCGACGGTTTGTTGGCTCAGGCAGGCGCGCACGACCTTCGCGAACAGGTCCACCTTGTCCTGGAACAAGGCGTAGATCGCCTGTTTGCTGACATGCGCGCCGGCGGCGATGCGGTCGATGCTGGTCCGTTCGAAACCGTCCCGCAGGAACAGGGCGGTTGCCTCTGCCATGATCCGTTCCCCGCGGTCTGTTTCACTTCGCATAGGCGCGCCACCGTTCCTGCCGATTTGCCACTCGCCCCGACCATAGGCCGGTGAGGCGGCGCGGAAAATTCACTTGCATAATTGGGGGTTTTAGTACTGAATAATATCGTACTGATCAACGGTATAAAAGATATCCCCGTACCGCGGGTCCGCCAAAGGAGTGGAACGACCATGAAGTTCAGGAAGAGGAAGACATTATCCATCAGCGCCCTGGCGCTTGCGATGAGTCTGGGCGGCAACGCGGTGGCGCTCGCGCAGACCGCCGAATCCCCGGCCCCGCACGAAGCGTGGCAGCGTCAGGCACCCGCCGGCGCGCCCAATGTCGTGCTCGTGCTGCTGGACGATGTCGGCTTCGGCGCGGCGGACCTTTTCGGCGGACCGACGGCCACGCCGACGCTGGATCAGCTGGCGACGCAGGGTTTGCGCTTTAATCGTTTCCATACCACGGGGATCTGTTCTCCCACGCGGGCTTCGGTGCTGACGGGGCGCAATCCCCATGCGACCGGCATCGGCGCGGTGATGAACACGGCGGATGCGCGTCCGGGCTATTCCGGTTTCCACACGAAGGACACGGCGACCATCGCCGAAATCCTGCGCCAGAACGGCTACAGCACGGGCGCCTTCGGCAAATGGCACCAGACGCCGGACTGGGAAGTGTCGCAGAGCGGCCCGTTCGATCGCTGGCCCACGGGCGAGGGGTTCGAGAAATTCTACGGTTTCATGGGTGGCGAGACCGATCAGTTCGATCCGACGCTGTATGACGGCACCACGCCTATCCTGCGTCCGGCGGGCGATCATTATCATCTGACCGAGGATATTGTCGATCGTTCGATCCAGTGGGTGCGCGGGCAAAAGTCGATGGCGCCCAACAAGCCCTTCTTTCTTTATCTGGCGCCGGGCGCGACCCATGCCCCGATCCAGGTGCCGAAGGAATATATCGCCCGCTATCGCGGCAAGTTCGATCAGGGATGGGACAAGCTGCGCGAGGAGATTTTCGCCCGGCAGAAGCGGCTGGGCGTGATTCCCGCCAACACCAAGCTGACGCCCCGGCCCGCCGAAATGCCTGCCTGGGACAGCCTGACCCCCGACCAGAAGAAGTTCGCATCCCGTCTGATGGAAGCCTATGCCGGCTTCCTCGCCCATACAGACGAACAGATTGGCCGCCTTGTCCAGACGCTGAAGGACAGCGGCCAATATGACAATACGATGTTCATCTACATCGTCGGCGACAATGGCGCGAGCGCGGAAGGCGGGCTGGGCGGCAGCCTGAATTATATGGGCGCCATGCAGGGGGCGAAGGAAAGCGACGCGCAGAAGTTGGCGGCCCTGGACAAGATCGGGTCGGCCGAACTCTATGCCCATTATAATGCGGGCTGGGCCTGGGGACTGGACGCGCCGTTCCAGTGGACGAAGACCGTCGCCTCCCATCTGGGCGGCACGCGCAACGGCATGGTGATCAGCTGGCCGAAGCGTATCCACAATCCCGGCGGCCTGCGCAGCCAGTTCTCCCATGTGAACGACATCGCGCCGACCATCCTTGAAGCGGCGGGCATCGCGGAACCGAAGGAGGTCAACGGCATCGCGCAGAAGCCGATGAACGGCACCAGCCTGATCTACAGTTTCGACGACGCCAAGGCGCCCGAACGGCACACCACCCAATATTTCGAGGTGATGGGCAATCGGTCGATCTATCATGACGGCTGGATGGCGTCGGCCTTCCACGGTCGCCTGCCCTGGCAGGTCATCGGCACGAAGGACCGGCCGATGGAGGAGGATAAGTGGGAATTGTATGACCTGCGGTCCGACTATTCGCAGGCGACGGACCTTGCCGCCAAATATCCGGCCCGGCTGGAAGAGATGAAGGCGCTCTTCATGAAGGAGGCCGCCGCCAATCAGGTGCTGCCGCTTTCAGGCGTGAAATCCGAGGATGGCGGGTTGCCGGACGCGTCGGGAGGCGCGAAGAGCGTCACTTATTATGAAGGGACGGTGGGCGTGGCCGAAAAGGCGCTGCCCAAGATGCTGAACCGATCGTGGACGCTGACTTCCGACGTCGATGTCAGCAATGCGTCGCAGGGCGTCATTGCGGCGGTCGGCGGCGCGGGGGCGGGCTGGTCGCTCTATATCGATCCCCAGCATCGCCCGGTCTTCACTTATCGCGCATTCAACGTGAAGACCGCCAATCTGGTCGGGCAACCGCTGGCTCCCGGCGCGGCCAAGTTGCGGGTCGACTTCGACTATGACGGGCCGGGCTATGCCAAGGGCGGGACGCTGAAGCTGATGGTAGACGGCAAGCAGGTGGCGACGGACACGCTGCCCATGACGCCTCCGGGTTTCTTCACCATCGACGAAACCTTCAACGTCGGGGTCGATATGGGCTCGCCGGTCGGCCACTATCCGAAGGATGCGCCGGTCGGCTATGGTTATCAGGGCGGTCATATCGGCAAGGTGACGATCGACCTGCGATAAGCGGGAAACCTGTACCGGCCCCAGTGCGGGGCCGGCAAAAAAGCCGGGCGGGACCGATAGGATCCCGCCCGGCTTTTTATTGTCCGCCCTTGTGTGGCGGGCGGCGCTGCCAGGGGCGGCGCCGCCTGCCCATCGTCAGGCCGCAGTGGCCGGTTCGAGCGCGGGGGTCAGCGCATAATCGTCCATGACCGGCGCGGCCATGGCGTCGGCAAACGCCTCATAGCTCCAGGGCCAGCTGGCCGGGACGCCGGTGGCGTCGAGATACCAGCTGGAACAGCCCGACCCGAAGATCGTCGTGCGGGCGGCCTCGATCCGCCGTTCGTCATAGGCAGCCAGCGCTTCCGCCTTCGCTTCGACGGCCTGCGCCTTGTTCTGGCGCAGGGGTTCGAGCAACTGCTCGATATAATCCCACTGGCGTTCGGCAATGTCGATCAGGGAGAAATTGCCCACCGGGCTGGTCGGCCCGTTCAGCATGAAGAAATTGGGAAATTCCGGGATCGAGATAGCGTAATAGGCGGTCGGCCGCACCGACCAGGCATCGTCCAGCGACGCCCCGTTCCGCCCGCGCACCGTGGTCGGGCGAATGAAGCGGTCCGCCTCGAAGCCGGTCGCGAGCACCAGCGTGTCCAGCGGCTGCAACCGGCCGTCCTTCAGACGGACGCCTTCGGGTTCGATGCGCGCAATGCCTTCCCGTTCGACGACGACATTGGGCTGCTGCACGGCGTCATAATAGGACCAGGAGTAGATCAGGCGCTTGCAGGCGGCGCGGTAATCGGGGCGCAGCTTTTCCTTCAGTTCGGAATCGCGCACGCTGTTTTCCAGATTGTCGAGGCACAGCTGCTCGACCATGGCGATGTCCGGGCCATCGACTTCGGTGATCGCCCGCGTGAAGCGGTGGATGTTGCTCCAATATTCCTCGTCATAGCGGATCGCGTCGATCAGCGCCGGATCGCGCCGGAATGCCTCCCGTTCCTCTTCGCTGTAACGGAAATAGGGGACAGGCATGATCCATTGCGGCGAACGCTGGAAATGCACCAGATTGTCGGCGCGGTCATGCAACGCGGTGATGATCTGAACGCCGGTCGAGCCATTGCCGATCACGCCGACGCGCACGCCGTCGACCGGGGCGTCGTCTTCCCAGCGGGCGCTGTGGAAGATCCGGCCCGCGAAGCTGTCGATGCCCTCAATGTCGGGCATGCGGGGATGATGCAGCACGCCCGACGCCGCAATGACGACGTCCGCCTTCACCTGCTCTCCGGTCGGAAGGCCCAATGTCCAGCAGCCCTCGTCATCGCCCCAGATGCAGGACACGACTTCGCTGTCGAAGCGGATATGCGGTATGATGCCATGCTTGGTGGCGGTGAGTTCGAAATAGTTCCGAATTTCCTCGCCCTTGGCATAATAGGCTTCCCATTCGGCATGGGGTGCGAAGCTATAGGTATAGGCATGGGCAGGCACGTCGCAGGTCAGCCCCGGATAGCGGTTGTCGCGCCAGGTGCCGCCCAGCCGGTCGGCCTTTTCATAGACGGTGAAATCCTCGCCGGCTTCCTTCAGCTTGATGCCGGCCAGAAGGCCCGCCATGCCAGCGCCGATCACGGCATAGCGAAGGCGTTCGCGTTCGTGGGAAATAGTCAATGCACTCTCCTGATGATCGTCGATGATGGAATCTACTTCGGGCCGCGAATCATGCATCATCCAATTGGATTACTGTCCGGTGGTGGGATTCCGGCGCCCGATCCGATCCCTGCGCACCCGCCCATCGTTGCCGACAGGGAACGAAAAAGCGGCTGGGGCATTTGAACGCCAGGCAGCGGCAGGCATGGGATTTTTCCATGAATTTGAAGAATGTCATGGGCGGGAGCATAGCCGCCTTCATCCTGGGTCTGCTCATCCTGTTGATCGGTCTGGTTCTCGCGATCGGCGGCGCGTGGCTGCTGATCGAAGGGGGGTCGGCCTATTATCTGCTGACGGGCATTGCGATGGTCGTGGCGGGATGGCTGCTGATGCGGGGCCGCGTCGCAGGAGCCTGGCTCTATGGCGCGGTCTTCGTCGTCACTTTCCTCTGGGCGCTGTGGGAAGTGGGTCTGCGCCCTTGGGCACTGGTGCCGCGCCTTGTCGCGCCGCTCGTGCTGCTGATCGCGCTGCTGCTGGTCCTGCCGACGATGGCGCAGTCGCGCCTGCGCTGGCGGGGAGCGGGTGTCGGCGTGGCCGCCGTGCTGGTCGTGGCGATCCTTTTCGGCTGGAGCATCGCGGGCCATTATATTCCAGCGGTCCAGGCGCAACTGCCCGGCGACCGCTATGCGATGACCGATCCTTCGCTGGCCGCGGCGGGCGAGGACTGGCCCGCCTATGGCGGGACGTACAGCGCGCGGCGCTATTCGCCGCTGGCGCAGATCACCCCCGCCAATGTCGGCGGGCTGAAGCGGGTCTGGGCCATCCACACTGGCGATCTGCCGACCTCTGCCCAAATCCGCAACACCTATGGCGCGGAGACGACCCCGCTCAAGATCGGCGACACGCTCTATCTCTGCACCCCCAAGAGCATCGTGCTGGCGCTCGATCCTGCCACGGGCCGGCAGAAATGGCGCTTCGATCCGGGCGTGAAGGACGATGCCATTCCCTATACCGCCGCGTGCCGGGGCGTCAGCTATTACAGCGTGCCCGGAGCGGCGGCGGAGGCGCCGTGCGCGCAGCGGATCATCCTGGGCACGCTGGACGCGCGGATCGTCGCGCTGGATGCCCGCACGGGCCGGATTTGTAGCGGGTTCGGCAAGAACGGTCAGGTTCGCATCACGGACGGCATGGGGGCCGTGCCGCCCGGCTTCGTGTCGATCAACTCGCCGCCGACCATCGTGCGCGGGGTCATCGTCACCGGGCATCAGGTGCTGGACGGACAGGATCGCTGGGCCCCATCCGGCGTGATTCAGGCCTATGACGCGGTAACGGGAGAGATGCGCTGGGCGTGGGACATGATGCATCCCGAACGCAGCGGTCCTCCGCCCGCCGGGCAGACCTATGCGCGGGGCACGCCCAATATGTGGACCATCGCTTCGGGCGACGAGCAGCTGGGGCTCGTCTATCTGCCGATGGGCAATGCGGCGGCGGATTATTACAGCAGCCTGCGCCGACCGCAGGAGAACCGCTATGCGACCTCGCTGGTCGCCATCGACGTGGCGACCGGCAAGCCCCGCTGGTCCTTCCAGGCGGTGCGCATGGACGTGTGGGACTATGATTTCGGCGCGCAGGCCACGCTGGTGGACTTTCCCAGCCGCAACGGCGCGGTGCCCGCGCTGGTGCTGCCCAGCAAGCAGGGCGACATTTATATTCTCGACCGGCGCACCGGCCAGCCGCTGACCCCCGTGGGCCAGATCCGGGTGCCGGGCGGCGGCGTCGAACCGCAGCAGCGGGCGCCGTTGCAGCGCGTCTCGCTCTATCACAGCCTGCGCAAGGCCGATCTGACGGAGCGCGACATGTGGGGGATGTCGCCCATCGACCAGATGATCTGCCGCATCCAGTTCCGGCGCGCCAGCTACAAGGGTTTCTACACGCCGCCCGAATCGGACCGGCGGTCCATCGAATATCCGGGTTATAATGGCGGCACCGACTGGGGCGGCGTGGCCGTCGATCCGGTGCGGGGGGTGATCGTCGCCAATTATAACGACATGCCCAACTATGTCCGGCTGGTCCCGCGTGCCGAGGCGGACCGGCTCGGCTGGGCGCCGCGCGATCAGGCGCGCGGACGGATCGGCGGGGCGGAGGGCGCGGGCGATCCGCAGGCGCACACTCCCTATGCGATCGACGTCAATGCCGGATGGCGGCTCAAATTCACGGGGATGCTCTGCAAAGAGCCGCCCTATGGCGGAATCCGCGCCATCGACCTGGCGACCGGCCGGACGATCTGGGACCGTCCGTTCGGCACGGCGCGCACCAACGGCCCGTTCGGTATCCCGTCGATGCTGCCGCTGACCATCGGCACTCCCAATAATGGCGGCGCGGTGGTGACGAAGAGCGGCCTCATCTTCATCGCCGCGGCCACCGACAATCTGATCCGCGCCGTCGATCTGCGTTCCGGCAAGACCTTGTGGACCGACACGCTGCCGGGCGGCGGGCAGGCGACGCCCATGACCTACAGCCAGGGCGGCAGGCAATATCTGGCGATGATGGCGGGCGGCCACCATTTCATGGAGACGCCCGTGAGCGATGAATTGGTCGCCTATGCGTTGCCCTGAAACTTGCGGATGGTGACGCGCTCCTGCGGCGAAGGGTATTTTAGGGACGTGTCAGACGACGCCTGAACGGATCGTCGATCTGCCGGCACTCGATCATCGAGCAGCTATCGATTGCTCAGGGAGAAAGGGGGTTGGTCAGGGAGGCCGTTGGGCCTATTCCGGCCTCATGACACAGCACGCCATGACCGGACCCGTCCCGCCGGCCCGAGAATCTGAAGCGGTGCGCGACCACATCATGATGTGCGCCATCCCGATGTTCATCGGCAACGGCCTGGGGGCGACCAGCATCGATGCCATTGCCGCCCGGGCAAAGGTGAGCAAGAAGACCATCTACAAATATTTCGATGACAAGGTCGATCTGTTCCGCTGCGCGGTCGGATACGGGATGCGCGGCGGGCCAAAAATCTATGAGCCGCGCGATGCGGAAGGGCAAAGCCCGGCCGAGGCCATCGGCAATTATGTGCGGTGGACCTATCATTCTTACGTCACGCCGGATCGGATCGGGCTTTACCGGGCCAGCATCGAAACCGGATCGCTGGCGCCCGACACAGCGGCTTCGATCCGGGATTCCTTTCGCGACTCCCTGATATGGCCCGCCCGCTATCTCGGCCAGCTTGTCCGCGACGGCATGGTGGTGTGCGACGACGTGCCCACCGCCGCGAGCGATCTGGCATTGATGGCCGTCAACGGCACCGCCCATCTGATGGGCTGGCCGGCGCTTGCCGCGCACCATCGTCCCATCCTGGCGGAATGGACGAGCCACTTCTTTCTGGGGGGGTATAAGGGATTGTGCGCGCTGCCCTCGGCCCGCGCCCGCGTGCCGCAGCCCTTTCTGGCCGGCGACGATATTTTCCAGCCGCTGGTGCCGGAGCGGAGCCGGCCTCTCGCGCCGGAGCGGCGGGACCGGCTGCAAAAGGCGGCGGAGATCGAATTCGCCGCGCAAGGGGCCGGGGGCGCCGCCATCGAACGGATCGCGGCGGCGGCCGGGATCGGCAAGATGACGATCTACCGACATTTCGCCGGCAAGGACGATCTGTTCATCGCGACTGTCGATCGCCTGTCCCGCGCTCTTTATGCCGACACCGCACCGCTGGCTGTTTCCACATTGGCCCTGGCCGACAGGCTGACGGCGATAGGGGCGCGCGCGCTCGCCAATTTCGTGGACGGTGCGAGTATCGACCTGTACCGGCTGATGATCCGGGAAGCGCCGCGCTTCCCTGACCTTGCCCTCACCGTTTTCCGCCGGTCTGAAAACGGCACGGTGCGGGACATCCGGGCCTGCCTGTCCGATGTCCCGGAATGCCAAGCCGTCAGTGGCGAGGCCATTGATTATCTCGCGCTGCAATTCATCACGTTGCTGACGAACGCCAACAAATTCCTGGCGCTGCCGATCCGCCCCAAGGCGGCCGAGCAAAGCCGCATGGTCGCCAGGGCGGTGCAGGTGTTCCTGAACGGCTATGCGCGGTTCGGCTGAACACCCGCCCCAGAGGCGCTTCAGATCAGCCCTTCCGCCTTCATCGCGGCCTGCACCGCCGCCATAGAGCCGATCCTCTCCCGATACCGGTTGAGCGCCTGAAACGGGCTAAGGTCCACCGCGGCATAGGCTGACCAGTTGGTGATGACGAACAGGTAGCAGTCGGCGATCGAGAAGCGGCCGCCGCATAGATAATCCTCGTGCTGGAGTCCGGCGTCGATCTGCGCCAGGCGATCGGTCAACTGGCTGCGGATCGTCGCCTTGAAATCGTCGGGCGCGGTGGGATTGACCAGGATGGAAAAGGCTTTGTGTATGTCGGAGGCCAGATAGTTCAGCGATTCCTGCTGCCGATAGCGTTCCAGGCTGCCGGCGGGCGCGACCAGTTCGGCTTCGGGTTTGAGATCGGCCAGATATTGCAGGATGACCGCCGCTTCGGTGAGCACTTCGCCATTGTCCATCCCCAGCGCGGGCAATGCGCCGTGCGGATTGATCGCCAGATAGCTTTCGCCATTTTCCAGCGTCTTGGTGAACAGGTCGACCTTTACCGGGTCGAATTCGGCGCCGATGGCGTGCAGGACGATGTGGGGAGCAAGCGAACAGGAACCGGGATACCAGTAAAGTTGCATGAGATGCCTCCAGGAGGGATGGTTTATTAGATACCAATGGTATCCTTTTTCGATCCGGTCAAGTGGAGGCGGCGGTGAAGACCGCCCTCTGCGCGTCGAACGCCCGCCGATAGGCAGGCCGCGCCTCGCCCCGGGCGACATAGGCGGAAAGGGCGGGATAGGCGTCGAGCATATGCGAACTGCCGAGCCTGCGCAGCACCGTGACCATCAGCAGGTCGCCGGCACTGAATGCCCCGTCGAGCCAGTCGGCCTCGCCCAGCCAGGCGGACAGCTGATCCAGCCGGACGCGGATGCGGTCCTCCAGCATGGCCAGACGCTCCGCATGCCAGGGCTTTTCGCTTTCGATGACGATGGCCATGGTGCGTTCGAAGATCGGCGGCTCCACCGTGTTGAGCGCGGCGAACATCCAGGCGATGGCGCGCGCCCGGGCGGCGGCGTCGTCCGGCAACAGGCCGGGATGCCGTTCCGCGATGTGGAGCAGGATCGCGCCCGATTCGAACAGGACGAGGCCGTCCTCCTCGTAGGTCGGGATCTGCCCGAACGGATGGCGCGCGAGGTGGGCGGGCTGCTTCATCGCCTCGAACGAGAGAAGGCGCACGTCGCAGGGCTGCCCGACCTCTTCCAGCGCCCAGCGCACGCGCATGTCGCGCGCCAGTCCCTGGCCGCGGTCGGGGGATCGTTCAAAGGCGGTGATCGTGGGAATCATGGCAAAAGGCTCCCAAAGGCAATGCGGTTGGTGGACGGCGGGGCAGGGGGTCATACCAAGGCGCGATGAGTTTGACTCATCGAATCTTGGTAAAGCCCGCGCGGCGCCTGAGCGAAACCCACTTGTGAACGGTCAAAGACCGAGCGCGAAGGTGTTAGTGTATCGGCTGCAAGTGCCGCCGGTTCATCTCGTCCAGCACGGCCTGTTCGAAATCGGTCGGGTGGGCGGGGTCGCGCATCCTGCGGCTGATCGCGCGGAGCTGGTCATCCGAAAGGGAAGCCGCGTCCGCTGCATCCTTCAGATGATCATGCATGGCGAATCTCCGCAAGGCAATCGCGGGATTGTCGCATGAACGCGCCGGGACCTCAACTGGCCGGAAAGACGTAGGTCGAAAGGCAGGGACGCGAAAGGGCCGTCCCCCGGGAGGGACGGCCCCTTTTCTCGTCGCGCCGGTTCAGGCCGTCAGGTCGAAACGGTCGGCGTTCATCACCTTGGTCCAGGCCGCGACGAAGTCCTTCACGAACTTGTCGCCCCCATCGGCGGAGGCATAGACTTCCGACTGGGCGCGCAGCTGCGAGTTCGATCCGAACACCAGATCGACGCGGGTGCCGGTCCATTTGGGCTGGTCGGTCATGCGGTCCGTGCCGGTGAACTCGTCCTTGCCGCTTTCCTTCCAGGCCGTCCGCATGTCGAGCAGGTTGACGAACCAGTCGTTGTTGAGCGTTCCCGGCCGGTCGGTGAAGACGCCATGGTTCGACCCGCCATGATTGGCGCCCAGCACGCGCAGGCCGCCGACCAGCACCGTCATTTCCGGCGCGCTCAGCCCCAGCAACTGGGCGCGGTCGATCAACAGTTCCTCCGTCGGGACATTATAGGGCACCGGCGCATAGTTGCGGAAGCCGTCGACCTTGGGTTCCATCACCTCGAAATTCTGGAGGTCGGTCTGCTCCTGCGAGGCGTCGGTGCGGCCGGGGGTGAAGGGCACTTCGATGCTGCGCCCGCCATCCTTCGCCGCTTTTTCGATCGCCGCCGATCCGCCCAGCACGATGAGGTCGGCGAGCGAGACCTTCTTCGCTCCCGCGCCATCGAACTCGGCCTTGATCTTCTCCAGCGCGCCCAGCACGCGGGCGAGCTGATCGGGCTGGTTCACCTCCCAGTCCTTTTGCGGAGCCAGGCGGATGCGCGCGCCATTGGCGCCGCCGCGATGGTCCGACCCGCGATAGGTCGAGGCCGACGCCCAGGCCGTCTGCACCAGATCCGCGACGCTGAGGTCGGAAGCCAGCAGCTTCTGCTTGAGCGCGGCGATGTCGGACGCATCGACCAGAGGATGATCGACCGCCGGGATCGGGTCCTGCCAGATCAGGTCCTCGGCCGGGACTTCGGGGCCGAGATAGCGCGCCTTGGGACCCATGTCGCGATGGCACAGCTTGAACCAGGCGCGGGCGAAAGCATCCTCGAACGCGGCCCGATCGTTACGGAATCGTTCGGAGATCTTGCGATAGTCCGGGTCCATCTTGAACGCCATGTCGGCGGTGGTCATCATCGTCGGTACGCGCTTGTCGGGGCTGTGCGCGCCCGGCGCCATATCCTCCGGCTTCTGGTTCACCGGCTGCCACTGCTTGGCGCCGGCGGGGCTCTTCACCAGCTCATATTCATAATCGAGCAGCATGTGGAAGAAGCTGTGGTCCCAGGTCCGGGGCGTCGGCGTCCATGCGCCCTCGATGCCGCTGGTGATGGTGTCGTCGCCCACGCCGCTTTCATGGCCGCTTTGCCAGCCCAGGCCCTGCTGCGCGATGTCCGCGCCCTCGGGTTCGGCGCCGATCTTGGACGCGTCGCCCGCGCCATGCGCCTTGCCGAAGGTGTGGCCGCCGGCGGTCAGCGCGACGGTTTCCTCGTCATTCATGCCCATGCGCAGGAAGGTTTCGCGAATGTCGCGCGCCGATTGCAGCGGATCGGGATTGCCGCCCGGCCCCTCCGGATTGACGTAGATCAGGCCCATCTGGATCGCGGCGAGCGGGCTTTCCAGCACCATGTTCTTTTCGGGCTGGATGCGGGTCTGGTTGCCGGGCTGATTGACCCAAAGCTCCTCCGTGCCCCAGTAAATATCCTTTTCCGGTTCGTATACGTCGGTGCGGCCGCCGCCGAAACCGAAGACCGGCCCGCCCATCGATTCGATGGCGACATTGCCGGCCAGGATCATCAGGTCCGCCCAGCTCAGCTTCGCCCCATATTTCTGCTTGATCGGCCAGAGCAGCCGGCGCGCCTTGTCCAGATTGGCATTGTCCGGCCAGCTGTTGAGCGGGGCGAAACGCTGCGTGCCGAAGGACGCGCCGCCGCGCCCGTCGCCGGTGCGGTAGGTGCCTGCCGAATGCCAGGCCATGCGGATGAAGAAGGGGCCGTAATGGCCATAGTCCGCCGGCCACCAGGGCTGGCTGTCGGTCATCAGCGCGGTCAGGTCCTTCTTGAGCGCGTCATAATCGATCGACTTGAACGCCGCCGCATAGTCGAAATCGTCGCCCAGCGGATTACTGGACAGGCCGTTCTGTTGAAGAATATCGAGCGAAAGCTGATTGGGCCACCAGTCGCGATTGGTCCGCCCCAGCAGGGAGCGCAGCGCGGCCGGCTCCTTCATCGGACAACCCAGCGGATCACTAGTCTTTGCGTCCATTGCTTATTTCCTTTCGGCTTCTCCAACGACGATTTTAGGCGATGCCCGGCGCTGCGTGAACAGTCCGGCTCATGTTATTTTTCCGATGACTGTGTGAAATTTATTGCATGAGGGCGAAGGGGGAGGGACGCGGAAAATCCTCCCTATCGGACCATGGGGAGGATTTTCGGTTCCGGCCTCAGATCGCGAAGGCGAAATGGCCCGCGCCCTTTTGCAGGCGGCGCCAATTGGCCGCGTTCATGTGGATCAGCGTGTTGTGGTCGCCGCCCTCGAACCAGACATCGTCGTCGCTCAGCATGTCGTCGTCGATGATGGTCTTGAGACCATAGGCCGCGCCGACCGGCGGGATCGCGCCCAGTTCGCAATCGGGGAAGAGCGCGGCGGTGGTGTGTTCCTCCGCCAGCGACACGTCGCGCGCCAGCCATTGTTGCAGGAAGTTGAAGCTGACATGTTTGGAGGACGGCAGAACGGCCAGCATATATTGGTCGCCCGCCTGGACCAGCACCGCCTTTGCCACCTGCCGCCCGGGAATATGGGCGGCCTGCGCCACCCGCGCCATTTCGGCGGCGGGTTCATGCATCAACTCGTCGAATCTTGTCCCGCAGCGATCCATATAGCTGCGCAATTTCGGGGAAATCGCCATGACATCCTCCATCCCTCAGCCGTTTCGGGGCACGGGCGGCCAGACGACAGGCGGGGTGCCAGGGCACGCGGGCGGGCGGCAGGACTGGCCAGTGCCAATGCATCAGGAATAGCAGATTTCAGCCCGATAACCAATGCGGAAGGGACGGGCTGTTCCTTCGGGCAACTTCCTTCGGGCGACGGCCCTCGCCCTGAATCGCAGATGCGGGAACCGGCGCAATGGGTTATGATCGACCCGTTGCCGTTGCTCGGGGAGACGGCAGCATCATGCCATGCGCATGGCATGATTTTTGGGTCCGGCTGCCCCGACCAATACGCATCTGGCGGTTACAGCCGGACCCAGCAGGTTCAGCGATCGGGGCATCGACCGGCGTGCTGATTCACCCCAGCCGTTCGGCATGCCAGCGCAGATGATCGTCCATGAAGGTGGAGATGAAATAATAGCTGTGATCGTAGCCCGGCTGGATTCGCAGCGTCAGTTTCTGGCCCGCGGCCGTGCAGGCGGCGTCCAGCAATTCCGGGCGGAGCTGTTGCTCCAGAAACGGGTCGGCCCCGCCCTGATCCACCAGCAGATCGGGGACGCGCGCGCCATCCTCGATCAGTGCGACGGCGTCGTGTTGGCGCCACGCTGCCCGGTCTTCGCCCAGATAGCCGGTCAGCGCCTTCCGGCCCCAGGGGACTTGCCCCGGCGCGACGATCGGCGCGAAGGCCGACACCGCCCTGAACCGGCCGGCATGGGTCAGGCCGATGGTCAGCGCGCCATGGCCGCCCATGCTGTGGCCCATGATCGACTGGCGATCCATGTCGGCGGGAAAATGGGCCGCGACCAGCGCGGGCAGTTCCTCCGTCACATAGGACCACATGCGATAATGGGGGGCGAAGGGCTGCTGCGCCGCGTCGACGTAGAAACCCGCGCCCAGCCCGAAATCATAGGCGGCGTCGGGATCGTCCGCCACGATGTTGCCCTTCAGATCCGGGCCCCGCGGCGAGGTGTCGGGCGCGACGAAGATCAGCCCCAGTTCCGCGCAAAGGCGGCGATACTCGCCCTTTTCCGTGACATTGGCATGGGTGCAGGTGAGGCCGGACAGATACCAGACCACCGGCAGCGTGGCGCCCGCCGCATGATCGGGCACGAAGACGGAGAAGGTCATCTCCGTCCCCGTCTCGGTCGACGCATGTTTGTAGACGCCCTGCGTGCCGCCGAACGCCCTGTTGGTCGAAACCGTCTCCATCATGCCATCCGGTGCAGGCCGCACAGCTTGTTGCCTGCCGGATCGCGCAGATAGGCGAGGTAGAGCTTGCCGAAGCTGGCCTCGCGGACGCCCGGCGCGTCTTCGCAGGCCGTGCCGCCCGCGGCGATACCCGCCGCATGCCAGGCGTCGGTCTGTTCGGGCGATGCCATGGCGAAACCGATGGTGCCGCCATTGGCGTGGCAGGCGGGTTCGCCGTCGATCGGCTTCGTCACCATGAACAGCGCGCCGTCATGCATGTAGATCAGGCGGCCCATGTCGTCGGTGATTGCCGGCTTGCCGCCGACCGACGCGAACAGCGCGTCGTAAAATGCCTTGGAGGCGGCGACATCGTTCGCGCCGACCATGATATGACTGAACATGGAAATTCCTTCTCCTGCGGGTATGACCAAAAGGGGCCTTAGAACAGCACGACGCTGCGGATGGATTCGCCCGCATGCATCAGGTCGAACCCCTTGTTGATCTCCTCCAATGTCAGCACATGGGTGATCATCGGGTCAATCTCGATCTTGCCGTTCATGTACCAGTCGATGATCTTGGGCACGTCGGTCCGGCCCTTGGCCCCGCCGAAGGCGGTGCCCTTCCATACGCGGCCGGTGACGAGCTGGAAGGGGCGGGTGCTGATTTCCTTGCCCGCTTCGGCGACGCCGATGATGATGCTTTCGCCCCAGCCGCGATGGCAGCATTCCAGCGCGGTGCGCATCACTTCGGTATTGCCCGTCGCATCGAAGCTGTAGTCCGCGCCGCCATCGGTGACTTCCAGGATCTTCGCGACGGTTTCATCGCGCGACAGGCCCTTGCTGTTGATGAAATGGGTCATGCCGAACCTGCGGCCCCATTCCTCCCGGTCGGGGTTGATGTCGATGCCGATGATCTTGTCGGCGCCGACCATTTTCGCGCCCTGGATGACGTTGAGGCCGATGCCGCCCAGGCCGAAGACGACGACATTCTCGCCCGCCTGCACCTTGGCCGTGTTGACGACCGCGCCGACGCCGGTGGTGACGCCGCAGCCGACATAGCAGCTCGACTGGAACGGCGCGTCCTCGCGGATCTTGGCCACCGCGATTTCCGGCAGCACCGTGAAGTTGGAGAAGGTCGAGCAGCCCATATAGTGGAAGATCGGCTGCCCCTTATAGCTGAAACGGGTCGTGCCGTCGGGCATCAGCCCCTTGCCCTGGGTCGCGCGGATCGCGGTGCACAGGTTGGTCTTGCCCGACAGGCAGCTTTTGCACTGGCGGCATTCGGGGGTGTAGAGCGGGATGACATGGTCGCCCGGCTTGAGCGAGGTGACGCCCGCGCCGACTTCCCGCACGATCCCCGCACCCTCATGGCCGAGAATGGAGGGGAAGATGCCCTCGCTGTCGAAGCCGTCCAGCGTGTAGGCGTCGGTATGGCAGATGCCGGTCGCCATGATCTCGATCAGGACCTCGCCCGCCTTGGGGCCTTCCAGATCGACCTCGACGATTTCGAGGGGCTTCTTTGCCTCGAAGGCGACGGCGGCGCGGGTCTTCATGGGGTGGCTCCTGCTTTGGAGAGGGGGATGGAGGGCTTCCTAACAATATCCCGGGGATGCGGTAAGCGGATAATTCCGCAATATATTATCGCTGTCTTGGGATAATGGCGGCGACCCGGCATCTTACCCGTTCAAAAGCGGATAGCGCATCCGCCAATCGTCCAGCAGCGTTTCGATCACTGCATTTTCCTGAAAGCTGCCGCTCGGCGTGGCGGCCCAGTTGCAGTGCGGATGGGTTTCGCGGGCATAGAGGCGGATCGGCCCCACCACCCGGCGCCAGTGATGCTTGCTGCGGCCGTGGTCGCGCACCAGCCGCGCCACGATCAGGTCGATGAGCTTGTCAGCCGTCATTGTCTTCCTTGTCCCCGCCGGACCATTGGCCGGGCCGTTCCAGATAGGCTTCCAGTTCCCGCCAGTGCCGGTCCCATCCGGGACCGCGTTGTTCCTCCGGCACACGAGCCTCCACCATGCGGCGCGCCCGCGCCACGACATTGTCGGCCGGGGTGCGCAAGCGATCGAGAATGGCGCGGATGCCGTCCGTCATGCGCGTTTTCAACTTTCCCTGGGCAGGATGCGGGCGGATCGATTCCCTATGGGCCAGCGAAGGCGGCGGGGCAAGATGCCGCCGGTGTCCGCCGACAAAAGAAGAACCCCGCCTCGCCTGAGCGAGACGGGGTTCCCGACGCTGCAAATTTCTGTGGACGTCAGAATTGCGCGTTGAAGGTCACGCCGTAGGTGCGCGGTTCGGCATAATAGCCGCCCGCAAAGCCCAGCTGGCCGAAGTCCACGCCGCGGACGAAATCCTTGGCGTTGGTCAGGTTCTTCGCCCAGAGCTTCACGCCGCCGGTACCGGTGCCCAGCGGGATGCCGTCGATCCCGACCTGAAGGTCGAGAATGTCGCGGTTGTCACCCTTCAGCTCCTCATTGAACGGCGAGGTGCTGCTGGTGGTGAAGCTGTACTTGCCGTCTTCATGGGTATAGCCCAGCCGCCCGACGATCTTGGCCGAACCCCAGTTGAGCGGGAACTGCGCATTGATCGCGGCATTGGCGGTCAGCGGGGAGGTATAGCCGGGCGTCACGATCGACGCGATGTTGACCGGCGCGGCGCCCGAGGTGGTCGATTGACCGGCCAGGAACTCCTTATAGTTGATGTCGACATAGCCGATGCTGCCGTCGACCGAGAAATTCTCGGTCAGGATCGCCTGCGCTTCCGCTTCGACGCCGTTGTAGATGACCTTGCCGGCATTGCCGATGCGGGTGGAGAAGGTGCCCACCGGCGCATTGGTGACGGGCACGTTCACCGCCAGATCCTTGTAGATATTGTGGTAGCCGGCGATGTTCAGGCGCAGATGGCGGTCGAACAGCTCGGTCTTCAGGCCCACTTCATAGGAGGTCACATTTTCGGGCTTGAAATAGGGGAGCTGGTTGGTGCCGGTGATCGCGGCATCCTGCGAGTTGAAGCCGCCCGAACGATAGCCGGTCGCCGCACGCGCATAGAAGTTGATGTCGCGCGTGATGTCGTAGCCCGCCATCAGGTTCCAGGTGAACTTGTGGAACTTCGCCGTGCCGGTTTCCGGCACGGCCGGGGCGACCGCGCCATTTTGCAGGCGGAACATCGTCTTGCTGTCCCAGGTGTAGCGGCCGCCGGCGGTCAGGCGGATGCCGCTGTTGCGGCCGCCCGGATAGAAGGTCGCCTGGCCATAGGCCGCGGTGCTTTCCGCCGTGGCGGTGTAGTTGAGCCGGGCGAGCGTCTGCACCAGGCGGTAGCGCGCCGGGTTGCCGGCGGCCAGCTGCGGACCGAGCCCACCGAAGTTCGCGAGGAGGATGTTGTTGGTGTCGAGCACGAAGCCGCTGTTCTGACGGCCGTTTTCCGAACCCTTTTCCCAGAAGTAGAAGCCGCCCACGACCCAGTCCAGCGTGCTGGTGTCGCCGGAGATTTCGACTTCCTGGCTGAACTGCTTGTGCCGGCGGCTGTTGCTGACATCGTACAGATTCTGCGAGGTGGTCGGCACATTTGCCGCGGCGAGCGCCGCTGCGGTCCCGGCCGGATAGATATTTTGCAGCACCGTGGCGGGCATGCCGTTCAGCAGCGAGGCGCTGGTGAAGGCCGGGCCGGTGAACGCGCCGATGCCGTCCAGATCGGTCACGGAATCGCTGTGCCAGTAACGCAGGCCGGTGGTGGACTTCACCTTGAAGGCGCCGAAATCATTCTGGATCTGGAGGTTGTGGCCCCAGCTCTTGTCGGTGGCGCTGCTCAATATGTCGTTGCACACCGTCTTGCGATAGACGCGTTCCGGCGTGGCGAGCGCGGCGCAGCGCGCATCGGCGAAGGTCACGCCTGCCAGATATTGCTGCACGGGCGCCTGCTGCGTCACCATGATGTCCTGGCCGTTGACCGACATCGGCGGGCGCGGGGTGCCGTCAGCGACGTTGGTCAGGATGAACGGCATGGGCGTGCCGCGCACCTTGCTCCAGTCGAAGATGTAGCGGATGGAACCGGTGCCGCCCAGCTTGGCCTTGGCGGCGAAGCGGACCGAGTCCGAATTGCGCGCGCCCGGATCACGGCTGTCCTTGGACTGCATGAGATTGTCGACCACGCCGTCGCGCTGGCTGTGGCTGTAGGACAGGCTGGTGGAAATGCCGGCGATCTCACCCGGATCGAGCATGATCTTGCCGTTCCAGGCGTTGAAATTGCCATAGCCCGCCTCGCCCTTCAGACGGAAGGTCGAGGACGGATCGCGCGAGATGAAGGCGATTGCGCCGCCGGTGGTGTTGCGGCCGAACAGCGTGCCCTGCGGCCCGCGCAGCACCTCGACCCGCTCCACGTCCATCACGTCCAGGCCCATGGCACCGGCGCGGGCGATGTAGATGCCGTCGACATAGAGGCCGTTGGCCGAATCCACGCCGAAGCTTTCGCTGCCGCCGTTGGAAATACCGCGCATGGAGAAGACCGCGGCGCTGTTGCTGGTCGTGCCCTGGACGATGGTGACGTTGGGGGCCAGGCCGCTCAGATCGCGCGAATCCTTGACGCCCAGCTGCTCGATCTTTTCAGCGCCGATGGCGCTGATGGCAATGGGGACGTCCTGCAGCTTCTGCTCGCGCTTCTGCGCGGTGACGACGATTTCGCCTAGCTGGCCAGAGGCCGCATTGTCGGCCTCCTGCGCCAGTGCGGCGCTGACATGTGCGATGCTGCTGGCGCCCAGCATGAGGCTGAATAATGCGATGCGTGTCACGGACACCCTCCAACTCCCAAAAAATCTGCTTAGTGAGGCGCTGAATGCCTCTCTGCGGATGTTAAGTCAACGACGATTACGCAAATGAGCTGTCATCAGCGAGATGACGCTCATTTGCGGTATTTTAGCAACAGAAAAATCCGATATAGTGTGCGCGACCGTTTAGCCGGGCATGTAGAGCTGCGCGGCCTTCCCGCCATCGACGGGGAGCGCCGTGCCGGTGATGTAGCTCGCCGAATCGGACAGCATGAATGCGATGGCCTGGGCCAGTTCCTCCGGCGCGCCGCCGCGCCCCATCGGGATCGCATCGGTGGTGCGTGCGGCGACATCGGGCACGCGGGCGGCGAAATCGGCGGTGCCCGCCGTCTGCACCTGACCCGGAATGATGGCGTTGACGCGGATGCCGGACCGGGCGCCCTCCATCGCGGCGACAGCGGTAAAGTGGATCAGCGCCGCCTTGGACGCGGAATAGCTGGACATGTTGGGCGCCGCGCGAATGCCGCAGGTCGACGCGATATTGACGATCGACCCCTTGCCGGCGCGGGCCATGACGGCCATCGCCGCCTTGGTGCTGACGAACACGGCGTCGGCATTGACGGTGAAATCCTTGCGCCAATGCGCCAGCGTCAGGCGGCTGATCGGGGCATAATGGGTCGACATGGCGTTGTTCACCAGCATGTCCAGCCGGCCGTAATCCGCCGCCACCCGCTCGACCATCGCGGTCAGCGCGGCATCGTCGGCGACGTCGAGCTGGACCGTTTCGACCTTGCCGCCTTCCGCCTTGATCTGCGCTTCGGCCTGTTCCAGCATCTCAAGCCGCCGGCCGCAGATCACGACCTGGGCGCCGCCCGCAGCGAGCAGCTTGGCCGTGGCAAGGCCGATTCCGTCGCTGCCGCCGGTGATGATGGCGACCTGACCCTCGAAATTCGGAAACATAGTCCTCTCCTGTCGCAAAAAGCCGCTCGACCGGCAGGGCCCGGACGAAGCCTGTTATGCGCAGATTGTCCTATATATGCGGAAAATGTAAACCACCAAAATCCGAATCCTGTAAAATTGAAGAGGGATTTCCCCGCGCATATCGGGAAGGGGGGAATAGAAAATGTCGCATTTCCGCCATTTTTGGCGAAAATGAATTGCGTAAAATAAATTGCATTGAAATACGCACGGCGAAGAATATGCTTGCTGCGACACCGCCCATGCGGCGAATCGGGTGAGGATGAATGGCAAATCTTGATAAGGCGCCCCATCATGGCTAGGGGCGATCCCGTCTTCGCGGACGTCACGGCGCCCGGCACCCCGTTTGAAATCGGGGAGCGGGGCGGCATTCGCTATTTCCGGCGCGCGCCGGACGATCTGGCGCTGCTGATCGAAAGCGCACGTCGTCATGGCGACGCAACCTTCCTTGTCGAACAGGACGATGCCGGCCGGGAACGACGGCTGAGCTATGCGCAGATGTTCGACTGGCGCGATCGACTGGCATCGCGGCTGGGAATCGGGCGCGGCGATCGGGTGGCGATCTGCATGCGCAACCGCGCCGAATGGATGGTTGCCTTCATGGCGGTGATCCGCATGGGCGGCGTTGCGGTGCTGCTCAACAGCCGGGGTGCGCCTGCGGAACTGGCGGCGATGATCGAGGATGCGGATCCGGCGCTGGTGCTGGCCGATGCGGAACGCGCCGCGCTGATCCGGCAAAGCAGCTGCGCGGTGCCGGTGCTGGACGCGTTGCAGCCCGAAGATCTGGGGCCGGCGGGGGCATTGCCGGAAATCGGCGGCGCAGACGCGGACGACCCCTGCGCGATCCTCTTCACCTCCGGCACCACCGGGCGGGTGAAGGGCGCGGTACTCTCGCATCGCAGCTTGATGACGGGCCTGCTCGGCACCCAGCTGACGGGCATGATGGTGCTGCACAATATGGCGCGCAATTACGGCGTGTCGGTCGAAAGCATCATGGCGCAGGTGCCGCCGCAGGCGACGCTGCTGGTCTATCCGCTGTTCCATATTTCCGGGCTCGGTTCGGCCTTTCTGGCGCCGTTGCTGTCGGGCGCGAAGGTCGTCATCATGCGCCGCTGGGATGCGGCGGAGGCGGTGCGGATCATCGCGGATGAAAAGATCACGATGCTGACGTCCGTCCCGACCATGTTGTGGGATATGATCCGCCATGCCAAGCAGGGCGAAATGGACCTGTCGTCGCTGCGCAACATCGGTTCGGGCGGGCAGGCGCTGCCGCTAAACCTGCTGGACGAGGTGCGGGCGCTCTGCCCGCACGCGATGATCGGCGTGGGCTATGGCATGACCGAGACGGCGGGCGCCATCGCGCAGGCCGTGGGGGCCGATTTCCTGAACAACCCTGCCGCCGCCGGCCGGGTGCTGCCGCTGATCGATCTGCGCATCGCCGGATCCGACGGCCAGGCCGCGCCCGTCGGGGAGAGCGGCGAGATCCAGGTCCGGGGCGCCATGGTGATGAGCCAATATTGGAACCGCCCGGAGGAGAATGCCAAGGCCTTTACCGAAGACGGCTGGCTGCGCACCGGCGATGTCGGGCGGCTGGACGAGGACGGCTATCTGTTCATCGTCGACCGGATGAAGGACATGGTCATTTCCGGCGGCGAGAATATCTATTGCGCGGAGGTCGAGCGGGTGATCGGCGAAATGCCGCAGGTCGTCGAATGCGCGACCTTCGGCATCCCCGACGAACGGCTGGGCGAGCAACTGGTCGCCATTGTCGTCGGCCGCGACGTCGATGAGCGTGCGGTGACGGACTGGGTGCTCGAACGGCTCGCCCGCTACAAGGCGCCTGCGCGCGTGGTCGTGATTCCCGATCCGCTGCCGCGCACTCATCTCGACAAGATCGACAAGATCGCGCTCCGCGCGCTGTGGCCGCAACTGGCGGCATCCTAAAATAGGAGAGTTTCCCATGGGAATGCCCAAGGATATCGGAATTATCGACTGCATGCTGGGTATTCCGGAGGCAGAGGATCGATCCGACTGGTTCGACCCCTTCCGGCCGCTGATCAAGGACCAGCAGACGCTCCAGCAATTCGCCATGCCGGCGCAATATATGTTCAAGGATATTCCGCAGACCGGCAAGACCGACGATTTCGTCGCCTGGACCGTCGAGCAGATGGACCGGCACAATATCGACAAGGCGCTGGTCGGCTGGAACGACAATGCGACATCCTACCGCGCCAAGGAAATGTACGGCGACCGCTTCTTCTTCGACCTGCCCTGCGATCCGAACAAGGGCATGGAGGAAGTGCGCCGGATCAAGCGCATCCATGCCGAGGTCGGCCTGTCCGCGATCAGCGTCTTCCCGGCGGGCACGCTGCCGCAGGTGGCGATCAATCATAAATATATGTTCCCCCTTTATGCCTGCGCGGAAGAGCTGGGGATTCCCATCCTGCTGAATGCCGGCATTCCCGGCCCGCGCATCCCGATGGAGACGCAGAAGGTCGAGCATCTGGACGAGGTCTGCTGGTTCTTCCCGGACCTCAAGGTCGTCATGCGGCACGGTGCGGAGCCGTGGGAGGCGCTGGCTGTCAAGCTGATGCTGAAATGGCCGAACCTCTATTATTCGACCAGCGCCTTCGCGCCCAAACATTATCCCAAGGCGATCATCGACTACGCCAATACGCGCGGCGCCGACAAGATCATCTACGCCGGCTATTTCCCCATGGGTCTCAGCCTCGACCGCATCTTCAGCGACATGGAAAAGGTGCCGTTCAAGGATGAGGTCTGGCCGAAATTCCTGCGCGAAAATGCCATCAAGGTTTTCAACCTGAAATAAGATAGCGGAGCTTTCCCATGTCGAACACGCATGACGCAACAGACGCCCGCACCCCTCCGGTCGCGGTCTGGCAGCTTCTCGAAAAGCTGAAAGGGCAGGACCTGGCCGACTGGCGCCTGGCCGAGGTGAAGGGTCGCGCCTCGATCGAGGAACGCAATCTGAATATCGGCATTCCCTTCGGCTGGTATCCGGTCCTGATGTCGTCCGAACTGGCGGAGGGCGAAGTCAAGCCGCTGCGCTATTTCTCGCAGGATCTGGCGATCTGGCGGGGCGAGGACGGCAAGGTCCGCATGCTCGACGCCTATTGCAAGCATCTGGGCGCGCATATGGGCCATGGCGGCAAGGTGCACGGCAATCTGCTGGAATGCCCGTTCCACGCCTGGCGTTATGATGGCGATGAAGGCGCGGTGAAGGAGATTCCCTATGCCCGCGTCATTCCGCCGCAGGTGAAGCGCAAGTGCACCAAGAACTGGCACATCACCGAAGCCAACCGCTTCATCTGGGCCTGGTATCACCCGGAGGGACTCGATCCGCTGTTCGAGGTCGCCGTGCTGCCCGAGGCGAGCGATCCCGAGTGGACCGATTACGACGTGTATGAATGGAATGTCTGGGGCTCGCTCCAGAACATGGCTGAAAACGGCGTGGACGTCGCCCATTTCCGCTTCATCCACGGCACGGCGAACGTGCCGCTGGGCGATCTGCGCTGGGGCGACTGGGGCCGGGGCGCGGACGTCAAGGCAAAGATGGGCACGCCCTGGGGCGAAGTGGACGGCTGCATCAGCTATGACACCATGGGTCCGGGCCAGAGCTGGACGCGCTTCACCGGCATTTCCGAAACGCTTCTGGTAGCGTGTCTGGCGCCGGTGGAACTGGACCATGTCAAGGTCCGCATGTGCTTCACCCAGCCCAAGGCGCAGGCCGAGGGCGAGCGCGCGGGCGTGGCCAAGGCGATTATCCGCGACATCTGCAAGCAGTTCGATCAGGACAAGGTGGTGTGGGACCGGCAGAAGTTCGAACCCAATCCGATCATCTGCGACGGCGACGGGCCGATCCCGCAGTTCCGCAAATATTATTCGCGTTATTACGCCGACCAGGCTGTTTCCTGATCGGATGACGTGACGTGCTTCTGCGGAGGATGGCTCCGCAGGGGCGCGAAACATATGAGCCGTGAAGATTGCGGGCAAGAGAGGATAGCAATGGACATGACACGCCGGGAAAGCATGGCCGGGGTCGGCGCGGCGGCGCTGCTGGGAATGGCGGGGGCGGCGAAGGCGGCGACATCCTCCAGCCCGCTCGACACGCATGATTCGCTGGGGCTGGCCGATCTGGTCCGCCGCCGGAAGGTCTCGCCGACCGAATTGCTCGATGCGTCGATCGCACGGGTGGAGACGATGAACCCGCGCTTCAACTTCATGGCGCAGGAACATTATGACTATGGCCGCGCCGCCATCAAGCGGGGCTTGCCGCAGGGGCCGTTCAGCGGCGTTCCCTGGCTGATCAAGGATCTCAACACCTATATCGCCGGCCTGCCGACCGACAATGGCAGCCGCTTCTACAAGGGCTACAAGCCCGAAGTGACGTCCGAACTGGTCCGCCGGATCGAACGGGCCGGCTTCGTCATCTTCGGCAAGACCACCGTCCCCGAAATGGGGCTGACCGGCACGACCGAGAACAAGCTGACCGGCGCGACGCGCAATCCGTGGAACCCGGCCCATATCACGGGCGGCTCTTCCGGCGGCGCGGCGGCGGCGGTGGCGGCAGGGGTGTTGCCCGCCGCCCATGCCACGGACGGCGGCGGGTCGATCCGCATTCCGGCGTCCTGCTGCGGCCTCTTCGGGTTGAAGCCCAGCCGGGGCCGCGTGCCGATGGGTCCGCCGCGCACCGAGGGTTGGGGCGGGCTGTCGGTCCATCATGCCGTGACCCGGTCGGTGCGCGATTCCGCCGCGATCCTGGACGCGACCCATGGGGTGGAGCCGGGCAGCCGCTATGGCGCGCCGACGCCCGAGGGCAGCTTCCTCTCCCAGCTGGAAAAGGCGCCTGGACGGCTGCGCATCGCCTTCATGAAGGACGCGCCCGCCGGAACGCCAGTCGATCCGGAATGTCTGGCGGTGGCCGAAAAGGCGGCGCGGCTGTGCGAAAGCCTGGGCCATCATGTCGAGGAGGCCGCGCCGAAGCTCGACATGGCGGCGATGGGAGCGGCCAGCTTCGTGCTGATCGGTTCGTCGGTCGCGGCCGACATGCTCGACCGGGCGAAGGCGACCGGTATGGCCATCGGTCCCGACGTGCTGGAACCGATTACGCTCGGCTTCGTCGCTTATGGTCAGAAGACCAGCGGCATGGACTTTGCCCGCGCCAACGCCACCTTGCAGACGGCGGCATTGGTCATGGCGCAGTTCATGAGCAATTATGACCTGATCCTCTCTCCGACTTTGGCGGCGCCGCCGCTGGAACTGGGGAAGATCAACCTGTCGCCCGATACGGATTTCGCGACCTGGGGGCAGCGGACGGCGACTTTCTCCCCCTTCACCCAGATCGCCAACATGACCGGCCAGCCCGCCATGTCGGTGCCGCTCGGCATGTCGTCCGGCGGCCTGCCGGTCGGGGTCATGTTCATGGGCCGCTATGGCGACGAAGCAACGCTGTTCCGGCTCGCCGGGCAGCTCGAAAAGGCGGCGCCCTGGTGGGACCGGCGACCGACGCTCTGATAGACAAGGATAGAGATTATGCGTGGATTGAAGGGTAAGACCGGCATCGTCGCCGGCGGCGGGCGCGGCATCGGCGCGGCGACGGCGCGGCGTCTGGCGGACGAAGGCGCGCAGGTCGTCATCGGCGACATCATGGCGGAATGGGCGAAGGAAACCGCCGCCGCGATCCGCGAGCATGGCGGCAAGGCCATCGGCGTGGCGCTGGATGGTACCAGCGCGGCGTCGCAGGCGGCCATCGTGCAGGCGGCGCTGGATGAATTTGGCGGCCTCGACTTCTATCATTCCAATCTGGCGGGCGGGACCGAAGGGGATATCGATATCCTCAATTGCAGCGAGGAAGTGCTGGACCGCAGCTTCGCGATCAACGCGAAAAGCCATTTCCTGGCGACGCAGGCGGCGCTGCCCGTGCTGATCGAGCGGGGCGGCGGGGCGATGATCTACACCTCCTCCGGCGCGGCGATTTCGGGCAATCCGTTGCAGGTCGCCTATCCCATGACCAAGAATGCGCTGCATGCGCTGGTCCGCCATGTCGCACGCAAATTCGGCAAGCAGGGCATTCGCGCCAACGGCATCTGTCCCGGCGTGGTGCTGACCGAAGCCGTCGCCCAGCATCTGACGCAGGAATATGTCGATTCCATGCTGGCCACGCTTCCGCATCGGCGGCTGGGCCAGCCGGACGATATTGCCGGGGCCATCGCCTTCCTCGCTTCGGATGACGGGGTGTGGGTCAATGGCCAGCTCTGGCATGTGAACGGTGGTTCGCTGCTGAGGGATTGATGCCATGGACAATCGGTCGGCCTCTACGGCTCCTTCCAATCCCTGGGTCGTGCTGGCGATGCTGCTGGCGATCTATATCTTCAACTTCGCTGACCGCTATCTGATCACCGGGTTGATCGGACCGATCAAGGCGGAGTTCGGCTTGGGTGACGGGATGATGGGCCTGTTGATGGGGCCGGCCTTCGTCGTGTTGTACGTCGTGCTGGGCGTGCCCTTCGCGCGGCTGGCCGACCGGGGGAGCCGGATTCGCATCATCGCCGCGGGCTGCGTGCTGTGGAGCGGAGCGACGGTCGCGACCGGTCTTGCGACGGGCCCGATCAGCCTGACGCTGGCGCGGGTGGGCGTCGGCGTGGGGGAGGCGGCCTTTGTCGCCCCGGCCTATTCGTTGCTGTCCGATTATTTCCGGCCCGAAAAGCGCGGCTTCGCCTTCGCGCTGCTGGGGCTGGCGACTTATTTCGGCCAGATCGCCGGGCAGGCCGGCGGACCCGCCATCGCGGCGGTGCATGGCTGGCGCCTGGCCTTTATCGGCATGGGCGTGGGGGGCGTCGCGCTGGGCGCGCTGGCGCTGTGGCTGATCCGCGAGCCGGCGCGCACGAAACTGGCGCAGGACGGGGTGATGCCCTTCGGCCGGTTGGTGGCGTTGCTGGTGCGGCGGCCTGCCTTCGTGCTGATGATGCTCGCCTTTGCGCTGGGCGCGCTGTCGGGCGTCGCCTTCGGCTATTGGGGGCCGGAACTGTTCGCGCGGCGTTACGGGCTGGACCCGGTGGTGGCCAAGTCCGCCTTCGCGCTCAATTTCGGCCTGTCGGGGCTGGTCGGCACCCTGTTGTTCGGCGCACTGGCCGATCGGCTGTCGGCGCGCAGCATGATCTGGCCCTCGCGCCTGTCCGCGCTGGCCATCGGCGCGGCGACGCTGGCGATCCTGGCCGCGACCTGGGCGGACAGCTTCACAGTGGCGCTCTGGCTGGCGGTGCCGTCGGGCCTGCTGGGCGGCGGCTGGTCGGTGGGCTTCCTCGCCACGCTGCAATATATGCTGCCCGCGCCGATCCGCGCGGCGTCCACCGCCCTGTTTCTGGCCGCAATCACCCTGCTGGGCTATTTCGTCGGACCTTGGGCGACCGGCGCGATCAGCGGTTGGCTGGGCAATGACGGGCATTCGCTCGCCGTCGCGCTCAGCGTGATCATTCCCTTCGGCTTCCTGGCATCGGTGTTGGGCTGGCTGGTGGGCGGCCGGTTGGAGCGGGATAGGCAGGCGCTGGCGCAGGCCCCGTTTCCATCGGACGGGCATTGTGCCATGAACCCGGTATGAATGAAACCCTTTCCATCGATGAGATCGACCGCAAGATCATCGGCCATCTGCGCCGCAACGGACGGTCCACCAACCAGCAGATCGCGGAATCGCTCGATCTGACCGCCGCCACCGTGTCGGGCCGAATCCGCCGGATGGAGCAGTCCGACAAGCTGAACGTGGTCGCCGTGTCGGACTTCGCGGCCCATGGCATGGACGTGCTGATCCAGATCGCGGTCGAGGTCGACGGCCGCGCCTCGTCCGATGTGGCGGAGGAACTGGCCGCGCTGCCCGAGGTGTTCGCCGTGTTCCTCGTCACCGGGCGGCACAATATCGACGTGCTGCTCGCGCTGCGCGAATATGGAGAGCTGCCCGAGCTCATGATCGATAAATTGTCCAAGGTCCGGGGCGTGCGGACGATGCGGCCCTCCATCGTGCTGGACGTCATCAAATATCAGTTCGAATCCGGCCCCCAAGTTTCGGGAGGCGGCGCATGAACAAGGCGCCGCTCGACGATCTCGATCGCCAGCTGATCGACATGCTGGCCCAGGATGCCCGTGTGTCCAACCGCAAGATCGCCGCCGACCTGGGCGTCAATGAAGGCACGGTCCGCGGGCGCATCAAGCGGTTGCAGCAGGACGGGCTGCTGGCCTTCACCGCGATCACCAGCCTCGATCTGGACCGGGACATCCGCATCGCCTTCATCGGCATTCAGGCCGATATCGAGAATATCCGCGATGTTGCCCGGCAGATCGCCGCCATGCCGATCGCCCGAGCGGTGATGATCGTGGCCGGACAATTCAACATCATGGTGACGTGTCTGTTCACAGATCTGGGCAAATTCCATCATTTCGCGGCGGACCGCATTCTGGCGATGCCGGGGGTGCACCATATCGAAACCTCCATCGCGGTGAGCGCGGTCAAATATAATTCGCGGATCGTGCGCATCACGGAAAAGGCCGCACTGGATGGTGAGGATGCGGACTGAATTGCGGCATTGATTCGACTTTTTCGGAAAACAGAACAAAAAAATATCCGCAAATGTTGAAAATGGCCCGGTTTCGATCTTGTCATTTACGGGTATTTTGATAAATATATCCGCAAATGATGGCAGGTTGTGCTTGCGCACCCGCCATTGCGGAACCGAGAGCGGGCGACAATCCGCGCAGTGGGTCAAGGAAGAGGACTGCCAGGAAATGGAATTCGCCTTTACCGAAGAGCAGCAGATGATCGCGGAGACGGCACAGGCCTTCTTCCGCGACAATGCGACGAGCGAGCGCGTGCGCCGCGCCATGGCCGCCGACGGCATCGACCGGGAATTGTGGGCCGCCTTCTGCCGCGAACTGGGGTTGAGCGGCATCGGTCTGCCCGAAGAGACGGGTGGATCGGGGCTGGGCATGGTCGAACTGGCGATCATCGCGGAGGCCGCAGGCGCGCAGGTCGCGGCGCTGCCGATGCTGGGCAGTCTGGTGCAGGCGGCGCAGGCGATTGCGGCCGGCGGCACGCAGGAACAGCGGGCGGCGCTGCTGCCCGATCTGATTTCCGGTGAAGCGATTGCGGGCTATTTTTACGACGGCGCGCTGAAGGTCGAGGGCGACCGGCTGACCGGCGGGGCGCACTATGTGACCCATGGCGCCAGCGCATCGCTGTTCATTGTCACCGACAATCGCGGCATGTGGGTGGTCCGGGCGGACGATCCGGGCGTCACGGTCACGGCGCAGACCAGCATGGACCAGACCCGTCCGTTCGCCCGCGTGACGCTGGCCGATGCGCAGGGCGAGGCGTTGGCCGATCCCGCCGCCGCGCTCGCCGCCGCGCATCGCGCCGCCTTCATCGCGGTCGCGGCAGAGTCGTTGGGCGGGGCGCAGGCCTGTCTCGACCGCACCGTCGCCTATTCGCAGGAGCGGGTGCAGTTCGGCCGTCCCATCG
Organism: Sphingobium estronivorans; assembly: GCF_008692605.1. Taxonomy (GTDB): domain Bacteria; phylum Pseudomonadota; class Alphaproteobacteria; order Sphingomonadales; family Sphingomonadaceae; genus Sphingobium; species Sphingobium estronivorans. The sequence goes on along the minus strand of NZ_LFCT01000011.1, from coordinate 9,536 downwards.
GGTCCTTCCAGGCGTACAAGCACCGGTTGGCTGACATGATGATCGAGATCGAGCAGGCGCGCTCGGTCGTCTATTGGGCAGCCTGCGCGGTGGACGAACAGTCGGACGAGGCCGATCTGGCGATCCACGCGGCCAAGAGCTTCGCCGCCGACACCTATTTCCGGTGCGCGGGTGACATGATCCAGCTTCATGGCGGCATCGGCTTCACCTGGGAACATGACGCGCATCTCTTCTTCAAACGTGCCCGCTCGCTCCAGTCCATGTTGGGCAGCGGCAATTGGCATCGCGAACGCATTGCCACGATGATCCTGGGGGAAGCAGCATGAAGCTCGGTTTTTCGGCAGAAGACGAACTGTTCCGTCAGGAATGCGCCGACTGGCTGAACGGCCAGATGGCGGGCGAGTTCAAGGACATCAAGGGCATCACCAAGCTGACCGGCAGCCCGGAGCGCCGCAAGGAATGGGAGCAGCAACTCGCTGCCCATCGCTGGTCGTGCATCGGCTGGCCGTCCCAATGGGGCGGGCGCGACGCGACGCTGGCGCAGCAGGTGATCTTCGCGGAGGAGTATGCCCGCGCAGGCGTGCCGGGCCGCATCAACCATATCGGCATCGAACTGGCCGGGCCGACCATCCTGGCCTTCGGCACGGAGGAGCAGAAGCGCCAGTTCCTGCCCGGCATCGCGGCGGGCACGACGATCTTCTGCCAGGGCTTTTCCGAGCCCAATGCGGGGTCCGACCTTGCCAGCGTCCGCACCCGCGGGCGGCTGGAAAACGGCGAATGGGTGGTCAACGGCCAGAAGATCTGGACCAGCCTTGCCCATATTTCCGACTGGATTTTCGTGGTCACGCGCACTGAGGAAGGGTCGCAGGGTCCCAAGGGCCTGACCTTCCTGATGATGCCGCTCGACCAGCCGGGCATCGAGGTGCGCGGCATTCGCCAGATCAACGGCGATTCTGAGTTCAACGAGACCTTCTTCACCGATGCGCGTTGTCCGGCGGACAGCCTGATCGGCGCGGTCGGGCAGGGTTGGGGCATCGCCATGGGCCTGCTCGCCTTTGAGCGTGGCGTATCGACGCTGGGCCAGCAAATGGGCTTCCGCAACGAACTGGATGATATCATCGCGGCAGCCAAGGCCAATGGCGCGGCCAATGACCCGCTGATCCGTCAGCGGCTGGCGAAAGCGGAGATCGGCTTGCGCCTGATGCGTTACGGCGCGCTGCGGATGCTGTCCCAGACCGATCACAAGAAGATCGACGGCGCGGCGCTGACCTACAAGATCCAGTGGGCCAGCTGGCGCCGCAATCTGGGTGAGTTGGCGATGGACGTGCTGGGCCAGGCGGGCGAAGTGTCCGACCATGCGGAATATGAATGGGACACGCTGCCCAATCTGTTCCTCTTCTCCCGCGCCGACACCATCTATGGCGGCACCAACCAGATCCAGCGCAATCTGATCGCAGAGCGGGGCCTTGGCCTGCCGCGCGAACCGCGTTACGTCCCGAAGGGATGACGCAAGAGGAAGACCTGTTCGAGCGGCTGAAGAACCTGCCGCCACGTGGCCATCATGCCATGCTGGGGCTGTATTCGGTCGCCGACGGGCCGGACTGGGTGGAAATGGCCTGTCCCTATGATCCGCGTTTGTTGATGGACGCGGATCAGGGGCTGGTGGCGTCGGGGCCGATCCTTTCGCTGATCGACGCGGCGGCGGGTGCGGCGGTGATCGCGCGGACGCGGCAATGGCGACCGATGGCGACGCTGGACATGCGGGTCGATTATCTGCGTGCGGCGCGGGTGGGGCAGACGCTCCATGCCCGCGCCACCTGCCATCATCTGACTCGGCAGGTCGCCTTCCTGAATTGCGAAGTGCATGATGGATCGCCGGAGGATCGCGTCGCCTCCGCCACGCTCAGCTTCTTTTTCATGGACGAGGCATGATCGCCGAGACTCCCTATGCCCAGATGTTGGGGATATGTTCCCTGGACGCGGGTGTGCTGATGATGCCGGTATCGCCCGATCTGGAAGGGCGGCCGGGCTTCCTCTATGGCGGGGTGATCGCCAGCCTGCTGGAACTGGCCTGTCTGGAGGCGGTGGCCCTGGAACTGGGCGGGGTCGACCGGCGGCCGAGGCCGGTGAATATCTCCTTCGATTTTCTGCGCGGCGGCGAAATGGCGGACAGCTTCGCGCAGGCGCAGATCGTGCGGATCGGCAAGCGGATTGTGAATGCCACGGCGCTGTGCTGGCAGGGGGACAGGGACAAGCCCATCGCCACCGCGCGCATGCATTTGATGCTGGATTGAGGTTGCGCGACTTACCGCAACTCTGCCCGCCAGGCCGCGGGCGACTGCCCCGTCCATTGGTGGAAGGCCCGGCGGAAGGCGGTGGCGTCGCTGAAATGGGTGCGGCGCGCAATTTCGCTGACCGATAGCCGGGGGTCCGACAGAAGCCGTGCCGCCAGATCGCGCCGCGCCTGGGTGCGCAGCGCGATCAGCGATGTGCTCTCTGCCGCCAGCCGGCGTTTCAGCGTCGCCTCGCTGATGCTGAACGAGCGGGCCAGCCACGCCGCCGTCGCGGGCGCCTCCCCGCTGGCCAACATGGCGGCAAAGAGATGCAGGATACGCTCCGACAAAGGCGCGTCCTTCGACAGCGGCACGGCGAGGTCGAAGGGAAAGCTGCGGATCAGCGGTTCCAGTTCCTGCGGCGTGCGGATGACGGGCCGGTCCAGATAGCCGGCGGCGAAGCGCAGGCTGTTCTCCGCCGCGCCATGGGTCAGCGGATGCGGCATCAGATAGAAGGTGGTCCGTTCATCCAGCAGCGGCGGATAGCGCATCGCCGCGTCGGTCAGCGCAATGTCTTCCCCGATCAGCCAGCCGAACAGCCGATGATAGGTCGACAGGCCGGTCAGGTCGGACAGATAGGCGCAGGCGTTGCGCACCGTGCGCACCGTTTCCATGTCCAGCCGCGCCACCCCGCCTTCCTCGTGCAGGCGCAGCCGGCCGGCGCGCCTGCCGATCAGCAGCGAAAACTGGTCCGTCCGCTCGATCGCCTCGCGCAGCGTGCGGCTGGTGATGACGCAATGGCACAGCATGTCGACGCCGAGCTTGGTGAGCGGCTCGCGTCCCTCCTGCCGCGCGGCGCATTCGTCGAGCGCCCAGGTGCAATGGGCATGGAGCCGGGTGAACTCCTCATGGGACAAAGCGGGGGCAGGGGCGGTAGGGGAGAGCAGGCTGGCGGAAAGATGGGTCAGCCCCGCCTCCCGCAGGAGGGCGGGCTGGTTGCCGCCATAAGCGCCCACCAGGCGCAGCAGGTCGCGCGCCACCGTGGCCGAGGCGCGACCCGGTGCGGGGCGGGAAAAATGACGGTTGAGCTTCTTTGTCATCTCTTTTGACCCGTTTAAACATTTAACTTTGCGCTGACAATGGTGAAGTTCCCTACGCAAATTCGAAGGAGTCGAGGGAGAGCATGAGCGAGACCGAAAGCCTGATGGCGCGTATCGACCGGCTGGAATCGCTGGATGCGATCCGCCAGTTGCCCGCCAAATATTCGCTGGCGCTGGACATGCGCGATTCCGACGCCTGGGTGAATCTGTTCCCGGAGGATGTCCGCGTCGGCGGCGGCAAGACCGGGCGCAAGGCGCTGCGCGACTGGTTCGACGAGACCCATTCGATGCAGTTCGACGGCACGTCGCATCATATCGGGGGGCATATCATCGATTTCGACGATCCCGACCATGCGCAGGGCGTCGTCTATTCGAAGAACGAGCATGAATGCGGCCCCGAATGGGTCATCATGCAGATGATGTATTTCGACCAGTATGAACGGATCGAGGGCCGCTGGTATTTCCGCCGCCGCCTGCCGCTCTATTGGTACGCGACCGACCTCAACAAGCCGCCGGTCGGCGACCGCAAGATGCGCTGGCCGGGCGTCGCGCCCTATCATGGCAGTTTCCACGACCTGTTCCCGAGCTGGAAAAGCTATTGGGACCGGCTGGGTCAGCCCCATGACGGGCCGGTCGAACCGGCCGCGCCGCTGGAAAAATTCATCGAGACGATGCGGCGCGGCGCGCCGCTGCCCAAACCGCGCGTACGGAGCTGATTGCCATGACCGATATTTTCTCCCCCGTGAAGCTGGGCGACATCCAGCTTGCCAATCGCATCGTCATGGCGCCAATGACCCGCGACCGGGCCGGACCGCAGGATGAACCGACGGCGGCGATGGTGGAATATTACCGCCAGCGCGCCAGCGCGGGCCTGATCGTGACCGAGGGCGCGCAGCCTTCGCCCGCCGGCAAGGGCTATTGGCGCACGCCCGGCATCCATAACGATGCGCAGGTGGCGGGCTGGCGCCAGGTGGCCGACGCCGTGCATGGCGAAGGCGGGCGGATCGTCGTGCAGCTGATGCATGTCGGCCGCGCCAGCGTCCGCGCGAACAAGGCGGCGGATGCGGAGACGATTGCGCCCTCCGCCATTCCCTGCCCCGATCCCATTCCCGGCCCGGACGGCGTGCCGCAGCCGACCGAGATGCCCCGCGCGCTGGAAACGGATGAGATTGCGGGCGTGGTCGCGGATTATGTCGCCGCTGCCCGCAACGCCATCGCCGCCGGTCTGGACGGGGTGGAGCTGCATTGCGCCAGCGGCTATCTGCCGATGCAGTTCCTGTCCTCCAACAGCAACCAGCGCACCGACCGCTATGGCGGGTCGGCGGAAAACCGCGTCCGCTTCGTCGTGGAAGTGCTGGAGGCGATGGCCGCCGCCGTCGGTGCGGGTCGCGTGGGCTTCCGCATCTGTCCCGGCGTCGGCTTCAACGGCATGGCCGATGCCGATCCGGCGGAAACCTACCGGACGCTGTTGCAGGCGGTGGATGGCCTTGGCCTTGCCTATGTCCACCTGATCCATGTTCCCAATGCGGATTTCGATTCGTTGGAGCTGGTGCGGGCGCATTGGCGCGGATCGGTGATCGAGAATTGCGGCCTGACGCTCGACAAGGCGCAGGCCGTGCTGGCGGAAGGGAAGGCGGAGGCGGTGTCCTTCGGCTATGCCTATATCGCCAATCCCGATCTGGTCGAGCGCTTCCGCGCCGGCGCGCCGCTGGCCCATGCCGATCGCGAGACCTTCTATACCGGGCAGGGCGACGACCATCGGGGATATACCGACTATCCGGCCCTGACCGCCTGAACCGCCCGCCATCAGGAGAAAAAATATGGAGAGGATATTGGAAGGGCGCACGGCGCTCGTGACGGGCGCCGGGCAGGGAGTGGGGCAGGGGATTGCCCGCGCGCTGGCCGGGGCTGGGGCAGACATCGTCATTGCCCAGCGGCGCGGCGAGGAGGCGGAGCGTGAAGCGGAATGGCTGCGCGCCAACCATGGGGTGAAGGCTTTTGCCCAGGCCGTGGACGTGACCGACGCGGCGGCGGTGGACCGCATGGTCGCCACCGCTGTCGAGCAGCTTGGCGGACGGCTCGACATATTGGTCAACAATGCCGGGGGCAGCTTCCCCAAGCGGTTCGAAAATCATACGGACGCCGATATGGCGGGGGCGTTCGACCTGAATTACTGGTCCGCTTTCCGCGCCATGCGCGCGGCCTTCCCCGTGATGAAGGCGCAGGGCTATGGCCGGATCATCAACCTGGGCTCGCTGAACGGCGTGAACGCGCATATGTTCACCGTCGCCTATAATGCCAGCAAGGAAGCGGTGCGGGCGCTCACCCGCACGGCGGCGGTCGAATGGGGACCGCACGGCATCACCTGCAACATCATCTGCCCCGCGGCTACCAGCCCGCAGGCGAAGGATTATTTCGCCGCCAACCCGGAAATGGCGCAGGCGATCCTGCAACAGGTGCCGGCGGGCCGTTTCGGCGATGCGACGCGCGATATCGGGCCGGTCGCAGTGTTCCTGGCCAGCGAAGGCGGCGGCTACACCACCGGCAACAGCTTCTTCGTCGATGGCGGCGGGCATATCAACGGTGTCGCATGGCGCCCGGAAGTCGAGGATTGAGGATGATGCAAAGGCTGAAGGGAAAGCGCGCCGTCGTCACGGGCGCGGCGCAGGGAATCGGCGCGTCGATCGCGCGGCGGCTGGCGGCGGAGGGCGCGACGGTCGCGCTGCTCGATCTGGATGCGGCGGCAGCGGGCGCGGTGCTGCCCGCGCCGCATGTCGGCATTGCCTGCAATGTAGCGGACACGGAATCGGTCGACCGTGCCTTCGCGCAGGTGAAGGAGATGCTGGGCGGCGTCGACGTGCTGGTCAACAATGCCGGGCGCGGCAGCGCGCCGGGCGATGGCATGGATCGTTATTATGCCGCGCAGGCGGAGCGGGCGACCAATCCCGCCGTCCATGTCGACCAGACCATCCACTGCGAGGATGCGGGCTGGAGCGGCGTGCTGGCGGTGACGCTGGACGGCACGTTCAAATGTAGCCGCGCCGCCGTGCGGTTGATGGCGGAGCAGGGGACGGGCGGCGCTATCGTCAATATCGGCTCCACCGCGGGGGTGAAGGGGGACGGCCCGATTCCCTATTGCGCGGCCAAGGCGGCCGTGTTGGGCATGACCCGTGCCATGGCCCGTGAGCTGGCGGATCGGGGCATCCGCGTCAATGCGGTCAATCCCGGCGCGACCGAAACGCCGATCTACGCGCCGTTGCCCGTTGAGGTGAAGGAGGCCATCGCTGCCGACAGCCTGATGAAGCGGCTGGCCCATCCTGACGAGATTGCGGGCGCGGTCGCCTTCCTGGCGGGCGACGATGGCAGCTTTGCAACGGGCAGCATCGTCACCGTCAATGGCGGGGCGTGGTTCGATTAAATATACGCAATGACGGCTTAAATACCGGAATAAAACTCCGCATTGCGAAAAGCTGAATGAGCAATGGGACGCATTATTGGCAAGGGCGTCCCATTGCGTTATCACCCCGTGGAAGCTCGGGCATTTTTCAGCCCGCACAGGAAGAGGATTGCCCGTGACTGACATTTCGCTCCATCGGCCCTATCCGGCGCAGAACGTTGCTGCCTGGGATTTCGACACAGAGGTCGCGGTGGTCGGCTTTGGCGCGGCAGGCGCCTGCGCGGCGATCGAGGCGGCGGATGCCGGCGCGGGAGTCATGCTGTTCGAGCGCGGAACGGGCAGCGGCGGCGCCTCGGCGCTGTCGGGCGGTGAAATCTACATCGGCGGCGGCACCGATGCCCAGCGCGCCGCAGGGTTCGAGGACAATGTCGAGGATCTCGCCGCCTATCTCAAAATGGCGGGCGGACCGTGCGCCGATGAGGCGAAATGCGATCTGTATGCGCGGGAATCGCTCAACCATTATGACTGGCTGAAGGCGCAGGGCGTCCCCTATCGCGGCAACTACCTGCCCGGCAAGCATATCGAGCCGGTCGACGATTCCACGCTGATCTGGTCGGGCAGCGAAGCCGCCGAACCCTTTTGCAATACCGCCCGCCCGGCGCCGCGCGGCCATGTGATCCAGCATGTCGGCTGGGGCGGCGGTCGTCCGCTGGTCGATTTGCTCGAAAAGCGCGCACGCGCCTTGGGCGTGGAGGTCGTTACCGATGCGCGGGCGGTGGCGCTGGTGCAGGATGGCGATCGGGTCGTCGGGCTGGTCGTGCGGATCGACAATGTGAACCGCTTCGTGCGGGCGCGCCGTGGCGTCATCCTGTGCACCGGCGGCTTTGTGATGAACGAAGCGATGCGGCGGCGCTATTGCCCCGAAACGCTGCGCCTCAGTAGCCCCCTTGGCGATCAGGACGATGGATCGGGCATTGAACTGGGCATTGGCGCGGGCGCCGACGCCATCCACATGGATCAGTTCTTCACCACCTGCCCCTGGACCATGCCGGAACCGCAGGCTTATGGCGTACTGGTCAATCAGGCCGGGCAACGCTTCATCAACGAAGATTGCTATCATGGCCGGGTCAGCCGCGCCGCCGTCGACCAGTTGGGCGATCGCGTGTTCCTGCTGCTCGACAACGCCCATTTCTCGCAGCCGCTGGAACTGGCGGGCATGAACATCGCGGGCACCGGTGAGACCTGGGAAGAGGTTGAGGCCGAACTGGAAATGGCGCCCGGCACGCTGAGCGCGACCATGGCCTTCTATAACGCCCAGGCACATGAGGGCCGCGATCCGCTGTTCGGCAAGCGCGCGCCGATTCTGACGCCGCTCGACCAGGGGCCGTTCATCGCGTTGGAGATGAACTTCGAGAACAGCTATTTCAGCTTCTTCACCTTGGGCGGCCTGCGGACCTCGACCGATGGCGAGGTGATTGATCGCGCGGGTGCGGCGATCCCCGGCCTGTTCGCGGCGGGGCGCAGCACATCGGGCCTGCCGGCCTGGGGCCATGGCTATAGCTCGGGCATGAGCCTGGCGGATTGCACCTTCTTCGGTCGCCGCGCCGGGCGCAAGGCCGCGTCCGACGCATGATATTGGTGCTCCTGCTTGCCGGGGCAGGCGGGAGCACGCTGATTTTCCCCTCAACTCAAAGTCGCGCCGCCATCGACCGCGATGCACTGGCCGTTGATCCACTCCCCGTCGCGTGACGCGAGCAGGGCCACCATGGCGGCGATGTCTTCCGGCTCGCCCAGCCGTTGGGAACGGCCCTCCGCCAGCACCTGCGCCTGGAAATCCTTGGGCATCGTCTCCCGCTTCTCCGGGGTAATCACCAGCCCCGGCATGATCGCATTCGCGCGGATGCCTTCCTTGCCCCAGCGCGAAGCGACATGGCGCACCAGCGCGTTCACCCCACTCTTCGCCATGGCATAGCAGGGTCGCGTGTCTTCTCCCGCAATCGCCGCCGTGGAAGAGGTATAGATCATTGCGCCGCCGCCGCGCTGTTGCAGGCGCGGCAAGGCGTGGCGGGTGATCCGCATCATGCCCTTGAGGTTGACGTCCAGCGTCCGCTCCAGCACGGCGTCGGTCACGCTGATCGCATCGCTATCCTCGAAGATGATGCGCAGGTCGGCGAAATTGGCATGAACCGCGTCGATGCCGCCATAGGCTGCCATCGCCGCATCGATCAGCGCCGCGACCGATGCATCATCCGTGGCATCGAAAACGCAGCCAGTCGCGCGACCGCCGGACTGCCCGATTTGGCTGACAAGATCATCGATCAGCGCTTTTTCCCCGGCTGGCGATCCGGCGACGATCGCCGCGCCCTCTTCGGCCAGTCGCAGCGCGCTTGCCCGCCCAATGCCCGTTGCGGCGCCGGCCACGACCGCAACCTTGCCCGCCATGCGGCGGCTCCCCATTGCCTGACTCATCCTGGTCCTCACTCTCTCTTCGTTGACGATCCTGACAGGAATGCGACAGGAAGGGGCGGTTGGCAATTGTGGCGCTGGGCTGACGGACGCAGCAGCTTTTGCCGATGTGCTGGGGTGGCTGATTGGGCGCCTGAAGAGCCATTGGTTGATCGGTCTTCGCGGCTGCGAAATGAAATAATAGCGTCAAATCAACGTGATAATCGAATTTTTGCCAGTTTTTTACAGGAATTTCCAAAAACTGTCATTTTAGGGCTTGCCCGAATCTCCGGACCCCCATAGATGGCTGCTCACCGGACG
>NZ_LFCT01000010.1 GCF_008692605.1 Sphingobium estronivorans | reverse complement strand
TCGAATCGTTCCGGGTGCGCCATTTCCCAAAATCAGGCAATTTGCGACTGATCGCTCCGTCAGGTGCATCGGTCTGGCGCGGGCCGGTCGAGCGCCACGACGGTGATGATCGTCGAGATTTGCGCGCTGGCCGAGACGCTGCACACGCGTGCGCGATCGAATGTGCCCGCCGGCCATTCTTCCGGATATTCCGCGTTGAAAGCGGGTTTTCCTGCTGCGATATAAGGCGCGTTGTCGGCGCAGAAATTGTCCAGCACGCAATCTTCGAACAGGATCGCGTCGAACAGCGAAACCAGCTTGGGCGCTGAACTGCCCGCATTTTTTTGCACGGGCTTCAACCCATAACCGCGCGCCCGGCTCGACAGGGCTGTCACATAAGCGATCATGTTCTGTTCGGTCAGAGCGAAGCCGGTGGTCGATGCCCCGTCTTCGAAGGAATCCATGACGTCGAACTCCACATAATCGAACCCTTTGTCGCGGCACATGCGCAGTCGGTCGTCCATGATCTGGATGAATTCGGGATATCGGCGGATGTCGATATATCGTTCTCCCGGGAAGCCGGGATAGCTGTTGCCCAGCAGCCCGGAAATGGCGGCCAGGCTGGCATAATCCGGGCGGTTGCTCTCCGCCGATCCAATGTCGAGATAGCAGATCATCTTGGTGCCCGCGCTTTTGGCGAGCGCGACATAGCTGGCGGGAGTATCGAAGCCGTCAACATCGAGATAAGCGACCGCGGGCGGCGTCGCCGGCAGCCCCTGGCTCTGCAATATCCAATCCCAACGGGACAGCGGCGCAGGCGTCGGCGTGGGACTGGGGGACGGCGTGGGCGCGGGTGTGGGGGATGGGGAAGGCGTTGGCGCGGGCGTCGGAGTCGGCGTGGGGGAGCCGCTGTTGCCATTACTGCCGCCGCATGCGGCCAGCATGAGCGTGGCCATGGCAAGAGCACTGATTTGCGATAATTTTTTGCGCGCCGGAAACACAATCATCGTCCCTTCATTTCGGAACATCGATCCTGAATCAGCAGAACGGCCCCCGGCGGGACAGGTGGTCGAGCCAATGGTCTTATAAATGAAAACAAGTGAAACAAGGATATATCTATAGACATAGATCATATAGAATAAATCATAAGTTATTATATTTTATGGCGAGGTCTATTGCTCTATTTGCGATTTTTTTGGGGATATCTTTTCATTAACATTGACATTGGAACCCACCTAACAGCACATTAACCATGGGTAAAAACTTCAAAAATCCGAGTCGCCCCATTGGATAGCGCGGTGTGACTATAGCCATATGCGGATTACCCGACCTCGGGTCCGCGAAGATGTTTGAACAGAATAAAAGCATTCTACCCGATATAGTCCCACTGGCGCTGATATGGCTGGAATCGTCCTGGCGGTAACGGCTGATTGCCGAATATCGCGACGTATTTTCGGCGCATATTTGCCGTGCCTGTATGGCGATTGAGTTTTACTGAAAAAAGATAAAATTGTTCGGTCGCAAACTTATGACGTGATTTTCATATCCATAAGTTTGGGGGTTTGTCATGACCTTTGGCCACAGCGTCACCATCGACGGATCGCTGAATGATTGGTTCGCGACCGACCGGATCGACGACAACGGTACGTCCGGCTATGAAATATATTCTACCTTCGACAGTGGCGATTTCGTCTTCGCCCTGAAGGCGCCCGTAGCCATTGGCGCGAATACGACCGTCTGGTTGAACACGGACGGGAAGACTTCGACCGGCTACCAGATATTCGGTTTCGCGGGCGGCGCGGAATATAATGTCAATTTCGCCGCCGACGGCACCATCAATCTCTATACCGGCGCGGCGGGTCAGACGCTGGTGTTGAGCGGACTGACTGCGGCCTGGTCTGCGGATCATACTGTGGTCGAATTCCGCCTGCCCGCCGCGTCCGTGGGCAACCCGGCGGCGATGTACAGCTATTACGACATTAATGACGCGATTTTCATGCCGTCCAATTATCAGTCCGCGCCCTTCACGGTCTTCAATCAGACGACCGCGACCGAGGCGCCGGACATGCGGATCGGCATCGTCTTCTCGCAGACGACCGCCGACGCCTATTTCAGCTCGACGGCCTATTCGCAGCTTTTCATGTCGGTGCAGTCTCAGGCGATGCAGGCCGGAATCCCCTTCGACATATTGACGGAGGACGATCTTACCGACCTCAACAAATTGTCTCATTACGATGCGCTGGTCTTCCCTTCTTTCCGCAACGTGCCGACGGATAAGGTGGAGGCGATCACGCACACGCTGGAAATCGCCAGCAAGCAACTGGGCATCGGCCTGATTGCTGCGGGCGAGTTCATGACGAACCAGCCTTATGTGCAGGGCGGCGCGGTGGGCGGCGATCCCCTTCCGGGCGATCCCTATGCGCAGATGAAAGTGCTGTTCGACGCCACCCGGGTCACTGGCGGCACGGGCGACGTGCAGATCACAGCGACAGACGCCAGCGGCCTTGTGCTGGATCATTACGCCAATGGGCAGCAGGTCAACAGCTATACCAATGTCGGCTGGAACGCCTTTGCCAGCGTCAGCGGCACTGGCCATCAGATCGCGACCGAAACCATCAATGGCGGCCAGAGCTATTCGGCCGCTCTCGCCACGCAAACGGGATCGGCGCGCAACGTCCTCTTCTCCAGCGAAGGCATCATGGCCGACGCCAATATGCTGCAACAGGCGATTTCCTACTCGGCAAATGGCACGGGAATGTCGGTCGGATTGCACCTGACGCGCGATGCCGGGATCGTTGCCGCCCGCGTCGACATGGACCAGAGCCAGGAACTGGAGGACGTCAATCCGCCGGGCAGCACGCCGGGCATCTACGACAAGCTGATCCCCATCCTTCAGCAATGGAAGGCCGACTATAATTTCGTCGGCAGCTTTTATCTGAACGTCGGGAACGGCACGGACGGGACCGGCACCGACTGGAACATATCGCTGCCCTATTACAAGGCGATACTGGATCTTGGCAGTGAACTCGGCACGCACAGCCTGACTCATCCGGAGGACACCAATGTCCTGACCGCTGCGCAGATCCAGACCGAGTTTCAGAACAGCACCACCATCCTGAACACCCAGCTCAGCAATTATCTGGGTCAGCCCTATCAGATCGTCGGCGCGGCGGTGCCCGGCGCGCCCGAAACGCTGGCGACATCGCAGGAGATACTGCAATATGTGACGGATTATCTGACGGGCGGCTATGCGGCGCAGGGGGCGGGCTATCCCAATGCCTTCGGCTATCTGACGCCCGCCAATCAGAGCCAGATCTATTTCGCGCCCAACACCTCCTTCGACTTCACCCTGATCGAATTTCAGCACAAGTCCGTGGCAGACGCGACCGCCGCCTGGCTTGCCGAATTCGACAAGATCGTCGCCAATGCCCAGACGCCTGTGGTGGTATGGCCCTGGCACGATTATGGCGCGGCGGATTTTCTGTCGGGAAGTCCCACGACGGACAGCCCCTATGACATTTCCATGTTCACTGCCTGGTTGCAGCATGCAGTCGCGGCGAACATGGAATTCGTGACGCTCGACGACCTGGCCCAGCGCATGACGGCGCTGAAAAATTCCACGGTGACCTCCAGCGTGTCCGGCAACACCATCAGTGCGTCTGTCAGCGGGGCCAATGTCGGCAATCTTTCGCTGGATGTGGATCGGCAGGGATCGCTGGTCATTCAGAATGTGACCGGCTGGTACGCCTATGACAGCAACAGCGTGTTCCTGCCCCAGAGCGGCGGCACCTTCACCATCCACATGGGGGCGGCGGCCGACGATGTGACGCATATCACCGACCTGCCGATGCGGGCTGTCCTGCTCAGCGTGACGGGCGATGGCCATAATCTTGCCTTCTCGCTTCAGGGCGAGGGCAAGGTCATCATCGACATCGCCAATCCCGGCACAGACGGCGTGGTGGTGTCCGGCGCGAATGTGGTCGACAAGTCGGGCGAGATCTGGACACTGGATCTGGGCAGTTACGGCCTGCACACAGTGACATTGACCTATCAGAACGCGCCGGTCATCACCTCCAATGGCGGGCTGGATAGCGCGACCCTTTCGGTCCCGGAAAACAGCACGGCCGTCACCACGGTGATCGCCACCGATCCCGATGTCGGGACGACGATCAGCTATTCCATTTCCGGCGGCGCGGACGCGGCCAAATTCGTCATCGACGGCGCGACCGGCATATTGTCCTTCGTCTCCGCCCCCAATTTCGAAGCGCCGGGCGATGTTGGCGCGAACAATGTCTATGACGTGATCGTGCGCGCGTCGGACGGCACGCTGTTCGATGAACAGGCCATTGCGGTCACCGTGACCGATGTGAACGAGCCGCCGACCATCACCTCCAACGGCGGCGGAGCCACGGCCGCTATCTCCATGGGAGAAAATCTGACGGCGGTGACGACCGTGACGGCGACCGATCCCGACGCCAACACGATCCTGGCCTATTCCATCGCCGGAGGGGTGGACGCAGCCAAATTCGCCATCGACAGCAAGACCGGCGCGCTGAGCTTCATAGCCGCGCCCAATTTCGAGCAGCCGGACGATGCCGGTGGCGATCATGTCTATAATGTGATCGTTCGGGCTTCGGACGGCACGCTCGTTGCCGATCAGGCGCTGGCCGTCACCATCACCAATGTGAACGAACCGCCGACCATCACCTCCAACGGCGGTGGGGCTTCGGCATCGATCACCATGGCTGAAAATCTGACGGCCGTCACGACTGTCACTGCGACGGACCCGGACGCCAATACGACGCTGACCTATTCGCTGGCCGGTGGCGCCGATTCCGGCAAGTTCACGATCAACAGCACGACCGGCGCGCTGTCCTTCATCACGGCGCCCAATTTCGACCTGCCCGGCGATGCGGGCAAGGATAATATCTATAATGTGAATGTCCGGGTGTCCGATGGTTCGCTGACGGCGACGCAGGCGCTGGCCATCACCATCACCAATGCGGATGAGCCGCCGACCATCACGTCCAACGGCGGGGGGGCGACCGCATCGGTTTCCGTACGCTCGAACAGCACGGCCGTCACCACCGTGACCGCCACCGATCCCGATGTCGGGACGGTGCTGACCTATTCGATCTCCGGCGGGGTCGATGCGGCAAAGTTCGTCATCAACAGCGCGACCGGCGCCCTATCCTTTGCGACAGCGCCGGATTTCACCGCGCCGACCGATAATGGCGCAAATAATGTCTATGACGTGATCGTTCGCGCGTCGGACGGCGCGCTATATGACGAACAGGCGATTGCCGTCACCATCACCAACAATAATCGGGCGCCGATCATTACCTCCAATGGCGGCGGAGCGACGGCCTCACTCTCCAAAGCCGAGAATGTGACTGCGGTGACGATAGTCCAGGCTTTCGATTCCGATGGCAATCCGCTGACCTATTCGATTTCCGGCGGGGTCGATGCGGACAAGTTCGCGATCAACAGCAGCACGGGCGCACTGACCTTCATCACGCCGCCGGATTATGAAAATCCGACCGATTCGGGCGGCGATCATGTCTACAATGTCATCGTGCGCGCATCGGATGGGCAGTTGTTCGACGACCAGGCGCTGGCCGTCACCATCACCAACGTCAATGAAGCGCCGACCATCACTTCCAACGGCGGCGGCGCGACAGCATCGCTTTCGATGGCGGAGGGGACGACAGCCGTCACGACCGTGACCGCCGCCGATCCGGACGCCGGGACGACGTTCCGCTATTCGATCTCCGGCGGGGCGGACGCGGCCCGGTTCATCATCGACAGCGCAACCGGTGCGCTGTCCTTCCGAAAGGCGCCCAATTTCGAGGCGCCCACGGACAGCGGCGCGAACAATGTCTATGACGTCATCGTCCGCGTGTCCGATGGCAAGTTGTTCGCCAGCCAGGCGCTGGCCGTCACTGTCGTCGATGCCAATGACGCGCCCGTCATCACCTCCAATGGGGGAGGCGCGACGGCGAAAATCTCGATGAAGGAGAATATTCTCAACGTCACCAAGGTGGTGGCCGCGGATCCCGACATTGGCGATCATGTCAGCTATTCGATTGCGAATTCCGGCGACGGCGCGCTGTTCGTCATCGACGGCACAAGCGGACAACTGAGCTTCATCACCGCCCCGGATTATGAAAATCCGGGCGATGTGGACCATAATAATGTCTATCAGTTGCGTGTGGTCGCGACGGACTCGCACGGGGCGACCGATTTCCAGGATATCACCGTCACGATCGGCAATGTCGGCGGCATATCGTTGACCGCGGGCAGCAGCGGCTCGTCGCTCATGGGAACGCCGGAGGATGACAAACTGACGGGCGGAGCCGGCGCGGATACGTTGAACGGCATGGGCGGCAATGACCGCATCACCGGCGGCAACGGCGCGGACATATTGATCGGGGGCGGTGGGGCCGACACCTTCATCTACACCAACGTACAGCAGAGTACGCCGTTGGTCATGGACCAGATCATGGATTTCCAGTCGGGGATCGACAAGATCGACCTGTCGGGTATCGACGCCAATACGACCACCGGCGGCAATCAGGCCTTCACCTTCATCGGGGATCTCGGCTTCAGCGCGCCGGGGCAACTCCACGTCGTTTCGGCCGGCAGCGACACGCTGATCGAAGCCAATACGGACAATAATCCGGCAACGGTCGAATTCGCGATCAGGCTGGTCGGCAGCCACGCGGTGCAGAGCGACTTCATGCTTTAGGCCTGGACATGAAGAGGGCGACGAAATGGCCGGCATCGGTTTCAGACTGGATCGGATAGCCCGGGAGGATGGCCTGGGCGGCATTGCCAGTGCCGCCTTTCACGGGGCCGTCGTCAGTTCCGGTCCTTGGCTGATGACCGCCTTCGCCATATTCCTGCTTCAGGGCTGGACCCGATCCGTCATGCAGCCGGCCGACCATGCGATCGTTCAGGCCAGCCTGGTCTATGCGTTCGGCGTTTCGACGGTCATCACTGCGCCGCTGGCGATGATCGCCACGCGCATGGCGTCGGATCGCTTCTATCTGGGGGAACGTAACGCCATTCCGCCGATATTGATGGCGGCGCTCGTGTTTGCCACCATCGCCGCGCAGATTGCCGGTAATATGCTGTTCGGCTTCGCCGCCGCCATGCGCCCGGACCTGTTCCTGCTGGCAACGGCGATCCTGACCCTGTTCGCGCAGATCTGGATCGCCAGCCCCTTCCTGCATGCGACATGGCGACATCGGCCGATCTTCCTTGCCTATGTCTCGGGCATTGCCATGACCGCAGTCGCGCTTTTCCTGATCCGGCCAACCGCGCCCGAAGCGGTGCTGGCGGCCATCGCCGCCGGACTGATCGTGACGCTGGCGCTGCTGATCGCCGCCATTCGGGAGGATTTTCCCGGCAGTGCCGTCTGGCGGCTGAAAAGCATCGGCCGGATGCCCGGCATGATCGTGCTGGGCGCGGCGGGCCTGGCCAATGCATTGGCCATATGGATCGACAAATGGCTGCTCTGGTGGGCGCCCGGCAGCGTGCAGGCGGTGGGTGCGCTGCGGGTCAATCCAATCAACGATCAGGCGAGTTTCCTGGGCCTGCTGACCATGATCCCCGGCCTGACGCTGATACTGGTCACAACCGAAACCCGTTTCGACCGTGTCTTTGCCGATCTGATGGCGCAGTGCATGGGCACCGCCAACCGGCACCGGATCGAAAAGGCGCGGCGGAAAGTTGGCAGGACGATCCGGCTCGACCTGCGCCTGCTGATGGTCGAACAGGCGATATTGGCCTGTTTCTGCTGGGTACTGGCGCCGGAGATCATCCGGCTGCTGGACCTGAACGCGCGGGCGATATTCGGATTCCGCCTGACCGCGCTGGGCGTGGTGTTCCACCTCGTCGCGATCCAGATGAGCATCATCCTGTCCTATTACGACCTGTCCGGCCGCATCGTCGCCGTCTGGGGCAGTTTCATGATCGCCAGCGCCATCGGGACGCTGCTGCTGCGCGACGCGGGCTTCGCCGGGTTCGGTTTCGGCTATCTGGCGGGGGCCGTCACCGGCGCGTCGCTGGCCGTGGCGCTGGTGATGCAGGCGACCGGCAACCTGACCTACCTGCTGTTCGTCGGCAATAATCCGGCCGTTGTCGGCAATGCGAGGTTCTGGCCATGAACCATGCCTTTCGCCGTCGCGATCTGTTCGCTTTGTCGCTGATGGTCTTCGGCCTGTCGGCTCGCGCGCTACCGCAATCCGATCACAGCTCAGCCTGGGGTCTCGATTATGGCGGCACGACCGATCCAGCCATGGCACGCCGGTTCGAACTGCTGGTGCTGGAGCCGGATTTCCCGCGCCCGATCGCGCCGTTGAGAGGGCAGGGCAGTCGCCTGCTTGGCTATATCAGCCTGGGCGAAGTGCATGGCGGTCGTCCCTTCATCGCGGAGTTGGAAAAGGCCGGCGCCCTCCGCCAGCCCAATCCCAACTGGCCCGATGCCCGGCTTGTGGACCTGCGCGATCCCGCCTGGACAAAGCTGGTGCTCGGCCGGCTTGTCCCCGCCATTTTGCAGAAGGGATATGACGGCATTTTCATGGACACGCTCGACAATGCCGAGGCCATGGAACGGCAGGACCCGGAACGGAACAAGGGCATGATCGCCGGTGCCGCCCGGCTGGTGGCGGCGATCCGGAAACGCTTTCCCGGCATCACCATCATGATGAACCGGGGCTATGCGCTGCTGCCGGCGGTCGCGACGGAGATCGATCTGGTGCTGGCCGAAGCCATGGCGTCCCGCTGGAATTTCAACGAGGGGCGCTATGAAATGACGTCCGCCGACGATTGGGCATGGCAGGCCGGGCATCTGCTCGCCGCCCGCCAGGTCAATCCGCGCCTGACCCTTGCCACGCTTGATTATTGGGACCCGCAGGACGCGGCGACCGTCGCCAGCCTCTATGCCCGCGAACGCGCCGCCGGGTTCCAGCCCTATGTATCCACCCTGGCCCTCGACCGGCTCATAGCGGAGCCCCAAGCATGAACATCCAGGCATTGCGCAACCCGAACATGGCTTTCGTGGGACCGATAGTGGGGGGCGGGCTGCTGCTCGCCGCGACGGTCCTGCTGATGCCCAGCCATTGGCAGATCGCCGATGCGATCCGCCGGGGCACTTTCTCCCCGCCGCCCGTCGCCGTCCCCCCTCCACCGCCGAGTACCGCCCAACTGATGCAGCGTTTTACGGAGGGTAAGCGGCTCGCCGTGCCCGATCTTCAGCGCCTGATGACCGCATCGACCGCTATGGCGAGCGCCTCGACGCTTTCGGCCATGGCGAATGCGCTGGCCAAGGGGGGCGCGCCGGTCGCGACCGACCGGATCAGCTATGACGTCATGGCGGGCGGCCGTCCCGACGTTGCGCTGGCTTTTCTGGAAAGCCGCCCGGATCGGGCCGCGCCCGCCCATTGGCGGCTGCGCTTCGACCTGCATCGCAAGACCGGCGATGCGCAGGGCGCCGCCGATCTGCTGCGCGCCGCTGCCATGACGTCCGGAGGCGCGCCGCCGCAGGATGTGGTGGAGGCTGCCTATGCCCTTGCCACGCCGGACATATTGGTCACCGCCGCCGAACATGGCGCGATCCCGCCGCTCAGCCAGGCGCAGGCGCTGGACTTGGCGTCCTGGGCGAATACGGCCCAACGCTACGATCTCATTTCCCGCATCGACCGGGCGGGCACCCCCGGCTGGCGCGTCCGAAATCCCTGGCTGGCCATGACATTGGCGCAAAGGTCGGGGGATACCGGATCGGCGCTCCATTATGCCGCGCTGCTCCCTTCGGGCCGGGATGCCGCCCGGGAAAGCATCATCATGGCATCGGGCAAGCCGCAGGCAATGCGGCAATATTTGCTGGAGCAGGCGGAGGCCAAGGGAGCGGACAGGCCCGCCATCGCCCAGCGTCTGTTGGAAAAGGGCTTCCGTCCCGACGCCATAGCATTGCTGCGGCAGCAATCGGCCTCAGGGGGCGGCGATGACGGCACCTCCGCCCGCATGCTCTATCTGATGGGACCGCGCCCGGATGGGGAGGACCTGAACTGGTTACGGTCCCGCGCGTCGACCGACCCGCGCTGGCTGGCAGCCTATATTGAGCGGGAGCAGCCCGCCAAGGCGCTGGCCTTCGTCGAATCCCGCCCGACAGCGGATAGTAGCGACATGCTGGTGCAGCGCATCGCGCTTGCCAATGCAGCGCGGGACCGTGTGGCGGCGGCAAGGGCGCTGGACGGGTTGCTGGATGGGCGTCAACTGTCCGCCGCGCAACTCAAGGCTGCCGCCACGGCTGTTGTTCCGGCTGACAGGGCGGGGCGCTATGCGCTCGCCCTCGCCCGCGCCCGTATCGCGGCGGGGCAGGGAGAATCCGTCGACCGTCTCAGCCTGGCCTGGGACAGTTGGAACAGGGGCGCCGCGGGGGAAACGGCAGCACAGTTGCAGGGCTATTTGCGGGACCGGCCCAATGACCGGGCGGCCCTGCGCCTGATGGCCGACGCACAGACCCGGCTCAAGGGCGAAGCAGCCGCCCGGCCATGGCTGGAACGGCTGCTGGCCGTCACGCCACCGTCCATCGAACAGGCCGAACTGTTGAACAGGCTTGGCCGCACCTCCGATGCCATGGCGATGGTCGAAATGCTGCGCAGAGCGTCGCCTAATGACCGCAGGCTCGACATCATGCTTTCGCAACTGCTCATCGCCACCGGCAATCCGGGACGGGCGAGGAAGGTATTGCAGCCATGACGCCATTGATCGCGGCCCTCCTGCTTTCCACGCCGCCTCTGCCACTGGTGATCGCGGCACTGCCGCCCGACACCGGCGCTTCGGCACCGGTCGATGCGAGGACGGTCGACCTGCAATGGCGCGACGATGTTCATCTGCAGCTTGAAAATAACGGTTATGAACTGGTGGTTCGCTTCGACCGGCCGATAGCCGATGAGACGCTGAAGGCTTTTGCCAAAGCCGCGGGCGACGATCTGGCCGATCTGCGCTGGAACGACAGCAGCCTGTTGTTGCGCGCTGCGAGTGGATTCCGGTTGGAGGCCAGCGCGGAAGGACGCAATCTCCACGTCCGCTTCATCCCCGATCCGGAAGCCGCGCCTGCGCTCCCCACCGCCGGTCAGCCGCAAATGCCCGATATGGACAGGGAAATCGCCATCGCCCGGGCGCAGGCCGATGCGGCGGCAGGCTATCCCGATCTGGCGCGGCGGCGGCTGGCGCCTCTGGCGGCGGCCCATCCCGACGACCAGCGCCTTCAGCGTCTGCTGGCGGACATGGAAATCGCCGAAGGCGCGCTGGCGATGGGAGCGGGGCGTTACCGCAATCTGGCGGCCGACGATCCCTTTGCACGGCAGACGCTGGCGGAATCCGGCGGCAATGTCGCGGCGGCAGCGATCGCGCGTGGCGGCAAGGTCTTCTGGCAGGCCGAAGGCGACCTCAACGCGATGGTTCCGCTCAACCGGACATTTTCGGCAGGGGCGGGCCTGCGCTGGTTCCGATCGGAAGCCGATACGGTCTATGGTCCGACGGGCCTGTTGAGCAACCGTACCTCGCACTCGACCATCGGCGACCTGTTCGCGACCTTCAACCTCGGTCCCGTTTCCCGGCTGGAATTGCAGGGCAGTGCCCAGATCGACGAAAAGATCGCCGGCGCCGGGATGCGTCTGTTCCTGGGGCCGCCCGAAAAGCAGGGGCGGCTGGTGCTGGCCTATCATCTGCCCGACCTCGCGACGCCGGAACAATCGACCTTCGGCGGCCATATCAGCCGGGCCGGTCTGGGCGGGACGATCAGGCTGACGCCGGAATTGACGGTGCAGGC
This sequence comes from Sphingobium estronivorans, assembly GCF_008692605.1. Lineage (GTDB taxonomy): Bacteria > Pseudomonadota > Alphaproteobacteria > Sphingomonadales > Sphingomonadaceae > Sphingobium > Sphingobium estronivorans. The sequence continues at coordinate 113,461 of NZ_LFCT01000010.1, read as the reverse complement.
CGATGGCGCCTGGAACGGCTATGGCCTGCGGGGCACGGGGGCCCGCACCACCAGCTTCACGGTGGCGGGTGGGTTCGACTATCTGCTCCGCCGGGGAAAGCCGTCCCTCGCCTTCAGCTACAGGCTGGACGCTGAATATGTCGACCGCACCGACATCAGGCCCAACGCCCTTGCCTATATTCCGCTCAGCGACCGGGAAAATCACAGCTTCCAGCTCATATCCGGCATGGCCTGGACCCGCTGGCAACTGACCGGCGCGGGAGGCTGGACCTTCGACCGCAAGGGCAAGACCAATGGCCCGACCGCCAATATCAGCGCCACGGGGCGGCTCAGCGACGGCTGGCGCCTACAGGCGAGCGGCGGCGTCAGTTCCATCAGCCGGCCCGGCATTTCGGGACGGCAGCTTTATTTCCGCGTGGCGCTGACGCGCTACCTTGGGAGGCATTGATGCTGAAAAAGCACCCCATCCTTCTACAATGCGCCGAAATGCTGATCCTGTTTGCGGCCCTGGTGGCGACCGACAAGGGATTCTTGCATGGCGACGCCTTTTCCGGCCTTAATCCCAACCCCTATTGGCTGCCGGTGCTGATCATGGCGATCGCCTATGGGACAGGCATGGGTTTGCTGGCGGGGGTCATTGCCTCAGCGCTTTGGCTGAGCTGGTCGACCGTCTGGAGCGGGCCGGCGGATCATCTGGAACAGCAGTTGCGCCTGTCGGTCCAGCCGATGCTGTGGATGGTGACGGCGCTGATCGTCGGGGAAGTGACCGCCAGCCGCCGCAACCGCATCGCGGATCAGCGGCGGCAGCAACAGGCGATGGACCGCAACTGGACGAAGCTGGCGGATGTGATCGCCCGCCTCACCGACACGAACCGACGGCTTCAGGTGCGGATCGCCACGGAACAACGGACGGTCGTGCACGCGATTGCCGCGGGGCTTGACCTGTCGGAAGCGGACCCGGAACGGCAGGTCGACGCGCTTACGCGCATGATCGCGCTGGTCGCCCAGACCGAGGACTTCACCTATTACGATGTGCGCGGGGGCCAGGTCGTGGCGCGCTTTGGCGGTCGCGCAACCTCGGGTCAGCCGTCCGATCTCACCAGATCGATACTGGTCGAGGCGATGCTGGCCGGACCCCGTGTGGTGCAGGGCGATGACCCCGCCGATCAGGCCATGCTGGCCCAGATCGGGTCCATCGCCTTGCCGGTCGTCGGTGCCGGCGAGCAACTGGCGGGGATCATCATCATCCACAGCCTTTCCGGGATCAGGATCACCCAGTCCTATATGGCGCAATTGCTGCATGTCGCGGACCTGTTGGGCAGGAGCGCGGCATTGTTCGGTCGCGAACCTGCCTTTGCCGCCAAATGGCTGGTGCCGAAGGGGAAAGTGGCTTGATCCTCGCACTTTGCCTTGCTTCGATCATCGATCTTCTCCTGCTCGTCCGGGCATTGCTGGCGGGACCCGCTGCCGTCTACTGGTTTGCGCCCGCGCATCTGGGGCTCACCACGGCGACCCTGTTGCTCATGCTGTCCCGGCTGCGGCGCGTGACCACGCTGCAATCCTTCGCGCTGCCGGTGGGGGCGGCGCTGGGGCCTCCCGGCATGCTGCTCTGCCTGCTGCTGGCGCCGCTGGCGGCCAGTTCCCGCGACAGGCGGCAGATCGGTTATGACGATGTCTCAGTCCGCCGGATCGAAGATGGCGTTTCGCCGGTCGAGCGGCTGGGCCGTATTCTCGACGAGCGGGTACGGTATCCCGACTGCGATGAGGTGGGATCGCTGGCGACGATGTTGCTCTATGGCGATCTCCAGGCGCGCTACCGGGCGCTTGAGACGGCGGTGACATCCTTCGAGCCGCGCCTTTCGTCCCTGATCGTCATGGCCCTGCAGGATGAGGATCAGACCATCCGCGCGCTCGCCGCCGCCGCCGCCGCGCAGGTCAGCCATAATCTGGCTCAGCAGAGCCGCGAATTGCACATGCGCATCGCCGCCAGCCAGAATCTGGATGACCGCTATGCGCTTGGCATGTTGCAGGCGGATCATGGCTGCTTCAATCAGCTTCTTCCGCAATCCCAGCGTTTGCGCCTCTGTCAGGAGGCCGGACAGAGGCTGGACGAGATTGCGGGGCAATTGATCGCTTCGGACATTCGCCGCCGTTCGCTGCGCGCGGTGCGGGCGCAGATCGGGCGCGCAATGGAGCAGCATCGTGCGGCCCAGCTCCGACCGGCCTCTGTCTCGAGCATGGAGTTGTCATCCTGATGGCCGACCGCGCGAGCAGCGACATCTGCCTGATCGTCGAGGGAGCCTATCCCTTCGTCGTCGGCGGCGTTTCGAGCTGGTTGCAGGATTTGATCCTTTCGATGCCCGACCTGCGTTTTTCGCTGGTGGCCATCAAGGCGGGATCGGCCCAGCAGCCCTGGCGCGTGGAGCCACCGCCCAATGTGGTCGAGGTGGTCGAGGTTCCCTTGCTAATCGAACCCTGCCTGCCGCGCCGCTATCCAGCGCCGCAGATGAAACGCCTCGGCCGTTTGCTGCTGGCCTTTCTGTCGAGGGGAGGGAAGGACGAACTGATCGGCATTCGGCGAGAGATCGAAGGGCTGAGACCCGTTCCGGCGGCGGGCGATCTGCTGTCCAATCCAGAAATATTCGATCTTTTCATCCAATATTACGACACGGCCTTTCGCTCAGCCTCCTTCCATCATTTTTTCTGGGCGATGCGGGTTCTTCTGGGCGGCCTGCTCAAGATGCTGTTGGTGCCTTTGCCCCAGGCCAGGGTATATCACACCATCTCGACCGGCTTTGCCGGGCTTCTGGCGGCGCGGGCAGCCTATGAAACCGGCCAGCCCGCCTTCATCACCGAACATGGCATCTATATGCTGGAGCGGCAGATCGAGATCATGATGGCCGACTGGATCGGGGACCAGATCGAAACCGGGTTGACGCTCGACCGGGAAGGACATGATCTGCGCGATCTGTGGCTGGCCGTGTTCCAGACCTATACGCGTGCCTGCTACGATGCGTGCGATCCCATCATCGCGCTCTACGGCGCGAACAACCGGACCCAGTGGCGGCTGGGCGCGCGGCAGGACCGGCTGAGGGTCATCCCCAACGGCATCGATGCCGATCGGTTCGCGCATGTCGAGCGCAGGATCGACCCCGCGCGGCCGCTGGTGGCGCTGATTGGGCGGGTCGTGCCGATCAAAGATGTGAAAACCTTCATCCGCGCCGCTGCGCTGGTTCTCGCGGAAATGCCGGAGGTCCGCTTCGCCATATTGGGCCCGCTGGACGAGGACCCTGATTATGCCGCGGATTGCGACGCGCTGGTCAGGGAACTGGGCATTGTCAACGCGGTGCAATTTGCCGGGCGCGTCAATGTCGTCGATTGGCTGCCCCGCATCGACCTTCTGGTCCTCACCAGCCTGTCGGAGGCGCAGCCGCTCGTGATATTGGAAGGGGGCGCCTGCGGGGTTCCCGTGGTGGCGCCCGATGTCGGCAGCTGCCGGGAGATGATCGAGGGGCGCTCGCCCGCCGTGGATCGGCCCGGCGGGATCGTCACGGAATTGGTCAACCCGGAAGGGACGGCCGCCGCCATTGTCCGACTGTTGCGCGCGCCATCGTTACGCCGTGCCATGGGCGAAGCGCTGCGCGAACGGGTCGTGAAGGATTATGACCGCAGCGCGATCATCGCGGAATATCGGAATATCTACAGTGCGCTCGGCGCCCAGGCCCGATTTTCCGAGCTGCAATGATCAATGCTCCCGGAAGGAAAGCCAGAGCGACTGGGTCAGCGGCTCCAGCGCATATTGCAGCGCGGTGCGCGCGCGCAGCGGCACCAGCACCTGCACCGGCATTCCGGCCTTTAGGTTGAAATTCTGTCCCCTCTTGGCCCTGATCGCTTCCATCTCCTTCGATGGCACCGTGACATCTGCCGTATAATAGGACTGGCCGGTCTTTTCGTCCTGGAAACTGTCCGCTGAAAGTCGCGTGATCTGTCCGTCCATGATCGGCAGGTCGCGTTCGTGCAGGCTGTTGAAGCGGATCTGGGCTTTTTGTCCGACCTTGAGATCGTCGATATCGTCGGGCGAGATGCGGGATTCGATCACCAGCCCCGCATGATCCGGCACGATGTCCATCAGCTTTTGGCCCGCAGCGATCACCCCGCCGACGGTGAAGACGTTCAGTCCGACGATGGTGCCCGTCGCGGGGGCGCGGATCTGAAGTCGTGCCAGCTGGTCCGTGGCGGCGCGATATTTGGGCGCCACCTCGTTCAATGAAAATTCCACGTCGCGCAGTTCCGACGCGGCGCGCTCCTTATAGGCCTTTTCGGCTTCCAGCGCTTTCAGGCGGGTTTCGCCCGCTTCCGCGCCGGACCGGGCGATATTGGCGGAAAATTGCCCTTCTTGCCCCTGAAGATCGGCGCGCGCGCGCTCCAGCGCCCGGATACGCGATTTGGAGACGAAGCCTTTCTCCGCCACATCGCGCAGGCTGTCCAATTCCTCCCCGATCAACCGGGCCTGTTCCGCGGACGCCGCCAGTTGCGAGCGGTAGCCGCGCGCTGTCTCCTGCACCTGGCCCGCCTGTTCGCGCAACACCCCGGTCTGGGCCGTCAGTACGGAGGAACGGGCATTGAACTGCGTGGTCTGGAGCTTGATCGCCTCCTGCGCATCCAGCTTTTCCTGCCCCTGGAGCGTGGCGAATTCGGTGGGCCATTCGACACGGCCCGCTCCGAGCTGCTCGGCGATCAACCGGGCGCGTTGGGCTTTCAGCGCGATGAGTTGGGCGCCGTACATCCGCGCCTGCGCGCGCACGTCGGCCGCCGCCAGTTCCATCAGAGGCTGCCCCTGATGGACATGCTGTCCCTCCTTGACGAAGATGGCGCCCACCACGCCGCCGTCCCGGTGCTGGACCGATTGCCGTTGCCCGGACACGGTCAGCCGGCCCGGCGCATAGGCCGCTGCGTCCAGCCGGGCAAAGGCCGCCCAGCCAAGGAAAACAATGAAGAACAGCACTGCGATGACGATGCCCGCGCGCATGTCGCGATCGGGCCGGTCGTCCATCGCCGGGACGTCATAACCGCCTGGACGGACAAGCTGAATGGCGCCGCCGGCATCGTTGATCTGAATATCCCCCATGGCGCGTCACCCTTCTGCGGTTTGCGGCGCAGGATTGTCGTCCGACTGGATCGCCTTCAGCCGTCCGAGCACCTCATCGCGCGATCCGAAGGTTTCCACCCGACCGTCGCGCATCACCATGATCTTGTCGACGACGCCCAAAATGCCCATGCGATGCGCGACGATGATGACGGAGACCTTTTTCTTCTTGAGATCGTCCAGCGTCGCCACCAGCCGCACTTCCCCCTCGGCGTCGAGATGCGCATTGGGTTCGTCCAGAAAGACCAGCGGCGGCGCGCCATACAGCGCCCGCGCCAGCCCGACGCGCTGGGCCTGTCCCGCGGAAAGCCCGCGCCCCCCCCAGCCCAGCGTCAGATTATAGCCGCCCGGCAGACGCTGGATCATGTCGTGCGCGCCGCTCAGCCGGCCCGCCTCGATCACGGCATCGTCTATGGCCTGGTCGTCTTCGGACAGGAAGTTCTGGAACCGCGCGATATTTTCCCTGATCGTGCCGGCGAACAGCGATGTATCCTGCGGCAGATAGCCGATGAAAGCAGCCAGCCGCTCCATGTCCCAGTCCTGAATGTCCGCGCCGTCATAGCGGATTGATCCGCGCAACGGTCTGGCGGCGCCGGACAACATGCGCAGCAGGGTCGATTTGCCAGCGCCGCTGGGGCCGACGACGGCGACGACCTCGCCCGGATCGACCGTGAAGCTGACGTCGGCCAGCACGGCGCGCTCCTGACCGGGGATGAAATGGGTCAAATGCTCGACCGCGATCCGGCCGCCGGGCGGCGGGAGCCGGGTGAGGGCGATATCCGCCTCCCGCGCCTCCAGCAGGTCGTTCAGCGTCGCATAGCTCGCCCGGGCATGGACGACGCTGCGCCATGCGCTCAGCAACTGGTCGATGGGCGACAGGGCGCGCCCGACAAGGAAGGACGAAGCGAAAATCGCGCCGGCCGAAATCTGGTTGTCGATCGCCAGCCATGCCCCCAGACCCAGTGCCAGCGATTGCAGGATCAGGCGGATGAACTTGCTGATCGCGACATAATGACCGCCCGCGAAGCTGGCGTTCGCCTGAAGGCTCAGCATCGTCTGACGTTCGAGCAGGTGACGGCGCACCAGTGCATTCCGCATCCCGAGCGCCCGGATCACCTCAGCGCCGGCCAGCGTTTGTTCCTGGCTGACATAGGCCCTGTTCGCAGCTTCGTTCGCCTGTTTCAGCGGCCCGTTGGTATGCTTTTCATTGAGGCGGGCGATATAGAGCAAGGCCGCCCCGCCAACCAATGCCAGAGCGGCGATGGCGGGGTGGATCAGGAAGCAGACGATGACATAGACAGGACTCCAGGGAAAATCGAAGATCGACAGGATGGTCGGTCCGGTCAGTGCCTGGCGCAGCGTGTCGAATTCGCGCAGCACCTGTTTGTTCATCGCCTCACCGGTCGATCCGCGCCCGCTAAGCGTCGTGTCGAGCAGCAGTCCGGCCAATTGGCGGTCCAGCCGGATGCTCGCCCGCACCAGCAGCCGCGACCGCACCAGTTCCAGCAGGGACAGGGTGCCGATCACACCGACGATGATGATCGTCAGAAACAGCAGGGTCATCCGTCCCTGTCCGGCGACCACCCGGTCGTAGACCTGCAACATGTACAGCACCGGCCCGATGTAGAGCAGGTTCATCAGCGCGCTGAAGACGAGGGACGAAAGGAAATGCCGTCGGCAGGCGGAAAGGGCCGCTTTCATGGGGGCCGCCGGTACTTGCAGGTCAAGCAACATAAGCGCCCCCCTTGCCCCGAACGATCAGGCTATATTCTTCGTCCTATACCCTGTGGTTCGAGTATAATATTGTGGAAATTTTCGGTAAATATATCGATCAGCATAGAAGGCCGCCCGTTGTGCCGCCCTGAAACACTCGGTCAGGCCGTGGCGAGATCGATCATCGCCGTCATATCGACATGCTCTTCCAGTTGCGCGGCAATGGCGTCGAGCGCATCGTTCACGGACGCCTGATAGTCGCCCAGCATGGACTTTCCGCCCAATCGCTCCAGAAAGGCGGCGCGCAAGGAGGTGCTGCCGAACAGCCCATGGACATAGGTGCCGCACACCGATCCGCCCCTGTCCGACGCGCCATCCGCGCGCCCGTCATCCATGATGGCAAAGGGGCGGGCGCAATCCTTGCCCTCGGTCAGGCCGACATGCATTTCATAACCGGAAAACGCCTGCCCCAGCGCCGTCCCGCCGGTTCGTTCCAGCGTCTTGACCGGGGTAAGCCGCGTTTCCACATCCAGCAGGCCCAGCCCCTCGACACTGCCGCACGGTCCTTCGATCCCGTCCGGATCGGCGATCCGCCGGCCGAGCATCTGATAGCCGCCGCAAATGCCCAATATCGGCCGCCCGCGCCGATGATGGGCGCGAATGTCGATATCCCATCCCTGATCGCGCACGGCTTGCAGGTCGGCGATGGTGGCCTTCGATCCCGGCAAGACGATCAGGGCGGCCTCGGCGGGGATGGGCTGTCCCGGCGGAACCATCACGACCTCGACGCCCGGCTCCAGTTTCAAAGGGTCGAGATCGTCGAAATTGGCAATGCGGGGCAGGATCGGACAGGCAATCGTCAACCGGTCGCCGGATCGCGCCTGTCCGCGCTCCAGCACGACCGCATCCTCGCTCGGCAGACGGGCGGCGGCGGTCAGCCAGGGGATGACGCCGAACCCCCTCCAGCCGGTCAGACGCTCGATATGGCGATAGCCGTCCTCGAACAGTGCGGGATCGCCGCGGAATTTGTTGATGAGGAAACCGCGGATCATCGCGGCGTCGGCGGGATCGATCACGGCCTTCGTACCCGCAATCGCCGCGATCACGCCGCCACGGTCGATATCGCCGACCAAAATGACCGGTACATCGGCGGCGCGCGCAAAGCCCATATTGGCGATGTCGCCCGCGCGCAGGTTCACCTCGGCAGGGGAGCCGGCACCTTCCACGACGACGATGTCGCATTGCGCCTTCAGACGCGCATAGCTGTCCATCACCGCGTCGAGCAATTCGCCGCGCGCCGCTCGAAAATTCCCCGTACCCAATGAGCCGCGCAGCTGACCGTGAACGATAAGCTGGGACGTGCGGTCGGCCTGCGGTTTCAGCAGCACGGGGTTCATGTCGGTATGCGGCGCCACCCCCGCAGCCATGGCCTGAAGCGCCTGTGCGCGGCCGATTTCTCCGCCATCCACCGTCACGGCGGCGTTATTCGACATATTCTGGGGCTTGAACGGCAGCACGCTATGCCCCCGGCGCAGCAAGGCGCGGCAGAAGCCCGCCACCAGCAGGGATTTGCCGACATCCGAACCCGTGCCCTGAAACATGATCGCAGCCATGGCGCCGCTCCTGCATTGAGCGGGCGGTGGATACAAGGGCGGAGTTTCAGGCGATGCGGATCGCCGTCAGCCGAACGGGTTGTTCCGCATCTCGACGGCGTCCAATATCATTCCGCCGGCCATGAATACGCTGCCGGTGCAGACAAGTGCCAGCAGATGGCCGCCCGTGCCTGGATATTGCTGCATATAGACGATGCCCCGCTCGGTCGCACCGAGCGCCAGGGCGTAAATGACCAGAAACGCCTCGAACTTGGTCTTGATCGTGAAAAGGCGCTTGATCCGGTCCATCGGTTCCACTCACGGCAGTCAAACTGCCATCAGGGCATTAAATCGCCCGAAAGCTGCAAATGGTCAACAAGCGTTAACCATGATTGTTCGATCCGGGCGATTAGTCGGGTGTCGGCCAGATCGTCGGGCGCGATGGCTTCGGGCCAATAGGCGTCGACGATCCGGGCTACTTCGTCCAGTCGCGCCTCATCGACCAGAAAGCGCGGATCGATATTGGCAGGATCGGCCACCACGCGCAGCCGCAGGCAGGCCGGGCCGCCGCCATTGGCCATGGACTGGCGCACATCGACGGGGATGAGTCGCCGGATCGGCCCATTGCCCGCGACCATCGTTTCCAGCCATGCCCAAACGCCCGGCATGTCACGCGCCTCGGTGGGCAGGATCAGCGCCATGCCGCCATCGGGCAGCGTCACCAGTTGCGCGTTGAAAATATAGCTGCGGATGGCATCCGTCAGGCTAACGGCGCTGGCCGGCACCTCGACGATCTCGACCGATGGCAGCAGGGCGCGCAGATCGGCGTAGAAGCTTTCCTTGTCGGCAAAGGCCTGCTCATGGGTGAAGAGAACGCGTTCATTCGCGACGGCCACCACGTCATTGTGGAAGGCGCCCGCCGCGATGGCCTCCTGCGACTGCATGACGAACAGTGTGCGCCCCGGATCGAGCTGGTGCAGCCGGGCGACGGCCTTGCTCGCCTCGATATGCTGGCGAGCGGGGAAGGGGCCGCCCGACTGACCATAGACGAAGATCTCCACGCCTGCTTCGCCATGGCTGGCGCACAGCCGCATGTGATTGGCCGCACCTTCGTCGCCAAAGGGGGCAGGGACGGGACCATGCACGGCAAAGGCGTTCCGGTCCGAAAAGGCTAGACGCAGTTGCGCCAGCGTCTGCGGCCATTCATGGCTGCGATGGGGCATGGTGACGAGGTTCGCGACTGTCAGATGGGTTCGCCCGTCGGATGTGTCCGCGGCCGGGGAAACCGTGGCCGCATTGGCGGCCCACATGGACGAGGCCGACATCGCCGCCGCGCGGATATGCGCCTCTGCATTGCTGACATCGGTGCCGAGCGCCGACAGCCATGCGCCGTCCGGCCGCCATTGCGGCAGGAACAGGCCCTGCGTCAGCCCCAAAGCGATGTTGGAGCGCATCTTCGCGATCCCCTGAAGCGCGGCAGCCCTGGGATGCGACACCGCCCCCGCATTGCGCGCGGAGGCCAGATTGCCGAGGCTGAGGCCCGCATAATTATGGCTGGGGCCGATCAGTCCGTCGAAATTGATTTCCCGGACCGTCATGCCCGTTCCGCCATGGTGAAATTCTGTCCCGGTTCCAGCCCCAGCAATTGCGTGGACTCCCGGTCGAGCGAGACGGCGCCATCCTCCCTTTCGATCGCGAAACCATAAGTACAGCGATAATCCGCCAGCCGCCCGGTGGCCACGAGCACCTTGTCGCCGCCCTTGTCATGCACGGCGCCCAGCGTCACGTCGGCGGCATGAGCGATGGTCCGGAGCGAATTGATCTGGCCCACCATGGTCGGCCCCCCGTCGAAAATATCGACATAGCCGGGATTGGTAAAACCCTCCGTCTCCAGCATCCGCATCGCCGCGCGGCCATTGGGATGCGGCATGCCGATGACGCCCCGCGCACTGTCGGTCAGCATGGCGGTGTAGATCGGCGTCTTGGGCATCAGGTCGGCGATGAACTGGTTGCCGTTGACGGCATTGAACTCGTCGGCGTCCTGAAAGCTCATACCGAAAAAGCGCCCGGCCAGCCCGTCCCAGAAGGGCGATCCGCCCGCCTCGTCGATCACGCCGCGCAGTTCCGCGATGATCCGCTCGCCAAAGCGGGCGCGATGATTGCGGATATAGAGGTAACGGCTGCGCGCGAGCAGCAGGCCAAGCCCCTCCGCCCGCTCGCGGGGATGCAGGAACAAGCCGCCCACTTCAGTCGATCCTTCCAGATCGGTGACGAGCGAGAGCATTTCGGCGCGGAAGGTGCGCGAAAGCTCCCGGCTATGCTGGGTCAGGACGCCCAGGCGATAGGAATAGAAGGGCCAGTTCTGCCCGACCTTGCTGAAAATCTGGCAGGTGCCGCGAACCTGCCCGGTCTCGCTGTTTTCCAGCACCATGACGATCAGTTCGTCCTCGACGCTTTCGGTCTGGCGCGACAGGGCCTGTTCAGTCCGCTCCAGCTTGGCGGCCAGCGATTTTCGGTCTGGGGGAAGATTGGTAAATCCCCCACCGGTCAGCTTCGCCATTTCATAAAGGGTTTGCAGATCGTCGGCGCGCGCCGTGCGCATGAAGAAACTCAAGCCTTCATCCCCTTCATGAAAAACGCCCCTGCGCAAGGCGGAGCAACGCCAGGACCGAAAGCTGGGCGCGTTCACCCAGACTGTCGATGATCAGATATTCCGAATCGCTGTGAATATTCCCGCCGCGCACGCCCATGGTGTCGACCACGGGGACGCCGCAGGCGGCGATATTATTACCGTCGCAAACGCCGCCCGTATCCCGCCAGCCAATCGCCAGCCCCATATCCTGGCCGCATTGCCGGACCAGCGAGAATAATGCTTCCGCCTTTGCATCCATCGGCTTGGGCGGCCGGCCGAAATTGCCATGCAAATGCATGGTCACCTCATGGTCGCGGGAAATCCGGTCGATCTCCTCATCCAGCATGCGCCGGGCCGTATCTTCGTCGGCGGGGGTGCGGGGCCGGAAATTGACGTGGAGAATGGCATGGTCGGGAACGACGTTGTTCGGACTGCCCCCCTCGATCCGCGCCGGATTGCAGGACAGGCCAATGCCGCTGCCTGCCTTCAGCCGTAGCGCGAGGTCGGCGGCCGCCAGCAGCGCGTTGCGCCCGTCCTGCGGATTGCGGCCGGCATGGGCGCTTTTGCCTGTCACGACGATAGCGAAATTGCCACTGCCCGCCCGTGCGCCCGCCAGCGTGCCATCGGGGAGCGCCGGTTCATAGGTGAAGGCGGCGCACTTTCCCACAGCCGCCTGCCGCAGCAACGGGGCTGAAGAAGGGCTGCCCACTTCCTCATCGCTGTTGACGATCACCTCATAACCCAGATGTCCAGCGTTGGGGGCCGTCTCCAATGCGGCCAACGCGGCCAGCATGACCGCAAGCCCGCCCTTCATATCGGCAACGCCCGGCCCGTTCAGCGTCAGCGGATCGAGCCAGCGCAAGGTCTGAAACGCATGGTCGGCGGGAAACACCGTATCCATATGGCCGGTCAGCAAAATCTGTATCGGCGCGTCCGGGCGGACAGTCAGATGGAGATGCCGTCCGTGCGGAATGTCCTTCAGCCGTCCATCGGCCGCCACCGCCTCGACCCGTGCCGGGTCGGCAAGGTCGATTTTGCCCGGCAGGATCGCGAAGGCATCGGCCAGCATTCCGGCCATGGTGGCAAGCCCCGCCAGATTGCGCGATCCGCTGTTCACGCCGGCCCATAATTCAGTTTGTGCGAGCATGGGCGCCTCTGCCGCGCGCGCCATGACGTCCCGTTCCAGCGATGAAATTCCTCTCATCCTCGCGACCCTATCAGAGCAGCGGGGACGGCTCCACCCCCGTCAGAAAGCACCACCCCGTTCAGAAAGCATAAGTGAGGGTCAGCCGGCTGAGCGTGTCGAAATCCCGCGCCGTCAGCAGCGTTTCCGATTCATATTGGACATTGTAGGACATCGCCACCGCCCATCGCGTGCTGACCTTGGTCTCCAGCGAGGTCAGGGAATTGATCGAGTAGACGTCGCTTTCCGCATAGCCGGACGCCACCTGCTTGAAGACCAGTGTCGGCGCCAGCCGCCAGGCGAGGTCCATGGACGCACGCGCGCCCAATTTGGTTTCGCGCGCGCCAATCGCATATTTGGCATGACGGATGGACGGACCGGCGTCGAGCGACAGGTCCAGCGGCGTGCTGACCACGATCTTGTAACCGACGCCGACCGAAGCGGTGTAACGCTCATCATAGCCGATGGAGGTGTCCCTCTCGAATTGCGTCAGCCCGTAAGCGAAACCGCGTGGATCGAATTCGTAGCGAGGCTCATAGCTGGCGGTATAGCGTTCGCGGGACGTCACGCCATTGGCGCGTCGATAATCGACGCTGGCGGATAATTTATGAGACCATTGGATGCCGTTGCGTTTCAACGCGGCGCTGGCGCTGATGCCGATTTCGCTTGTTGAGCCAGTGGAGCGGAAACCGCCAGCCTCGACCTTGCCGGTCCACAATTCGGTGAAGCGCGCTTCCCGGATGACGGTATCGTGGGTCGCCTTGGTCCGTTCTTTCCAGCTATTGACCATGCGCTGGATTTCATCGGCCGAACCGGGGTTGGTCTGTCTGGCGATTTTCGCGACGGTGGCGATTTCGGTTTCATTGCCGTTGGCGATCGCTGCCTCCAGCATCTCCCGCACGGAAGGCGGCAGCAATACCGGATAGCCGGCCCATGCCGGCGCGGGAACGAGCAGGGGAAGAAGGGCCATGGCATACCGCATGGCGCCGCTCATACCGACATGGCGGCGGATTTTAACCCTCTTTTCAGATCAATGTCCTGAATTCCTGAAGAATATCGCGATACAGCTTGCGCTTGAAAGGCACGATCAGATCCGGCAGCGATTCGGGATCGGCCCATTTCCAATCGCGAAATTCCGGATGCTGGGTCTGGATATTGATGTCGGCGTCCGTGCCCAGAAAACGGGCGAGAAACCAAAATTGGCGCTGGCCGCGATATTTGCCGCCCCACAGCTTGCCGATCAATTCGGCGGGCAGGTCGTAGAAATGCTCTTCCCGCGCCTTGGCAATGATTTCGACATGGGCGTGATCGATTCCCGTTTCCTCGTTCAATTCGCGAAGAGCGGCGGCCTTGATGTCCTCCCCATCGTCGATGCCGCCCTGCGGCATCTGCCAGGCTTCAACATTGTTATCGATCCGCTGGCCCACGAAAACCTGGCCATCCATGTTGACGAGCATGATCCCGACACACGGCCGGTAGGCGAGTTCTGCATCATTTGGCATCGAGGCCATCTTCGTCCCTGATCGTTGTTCCGGGCATGCCGGTCGCACACCCTTATTGCAGCGCAAGAATAAACGGCGGGATGCCCGGCGTCCATGGATGAAAAGGGCAAGGACGGCGATTTGTGTCCCAAAGGGAATGAACTGCGGCGACAGGTGCTTGGAACCGGGTCGGCGCAATGGCATTGGGGTCGCATGGCTTCTCCCGTCATCCTCTGGTTCCGTCAGGATTTGCGTCTGTCCGATCAGGCGGCCCTGGCCGCTGCGGTCCATGAAGGGCCGATCATTCCCGTCTATGTGCTCGACGACGTCGCCCCCCGGCAATGGAAGATGGGCGGCGCATCGCGCTGGTGGCTGCATCACAGCCTGAAGAGCCTGGATGACGATTTGCGCGCCAAGGGGTCCCGCCTGATCCTCCGGCGCGGCAACTCTGTTGCTGAATTGGCCAGGCTCGCGAAGGAAACGGGCGCGCGCGGGGCTCATGCCCTGCACCATCATGAGCCCTGGTGGCGCAATGTCGAAAAGGCGGTGGGCCGGGAACTCGATCTTTGTCTGCACGATGGCGGCCTGCTGTTGCCGCCGGGTGCCGTTCGGACAGGCGGAGGCGGAACCTATCGCATCTATACCCCGTTTGCCCGGGCGTTGATGGAGCAGATGCCTCCGGCATCTCCGATCCCCGCGCCTTCCCGGATCGGCGTTCCGTCCCAATGGCCCGAAAGCGATTCGCTGGACGACTGGCATTTGCTGCCGAAAAAGCCGGATTGGGCGGCCGCCTTTTCCCGCGACTGGACACCGGGGGAGGAAGGGGCGCGCGCCCATGTCGCCGCTTTCCTGGATGAGGTGGGCGATTATGCGGTTGCCCGGAACCTGCCCTCACGGGAAGGCACGTCGCGCCTGTCCCCGCACCTGCATTTCGGGGAGGTTTCGCCCGCCTATGTGTGGCATCGGGTCAGCAAGGCGTCCGGCGATGCGACCATATTTCTCAAGGAACTCATCTGGCGCGATTATGCGCATACCCAGATCTGGGCGATGCCGGCCTATGGCTCGGAAAATGCCAGAGCCGCGTTCGACGCCATGGCCTGGCGCGATCTGCGGGAAGCAAGGGCGGATTTCAAGGCCTGGAAAACGGGCCGCACGGGCTACCCGATCGTGGACGCCGGCATGCGCCAGCTCTGGACCACCGGATGGATGCACAATCGCGTGCGCATGATCGCGGCGAGTTTCCTCATCAAGCATCTGCTGATCGACTGGCGCCATGGCGCCCGCTGGTTCTGGGACACGCTGGTCGATGCGAGCTACGCCAATAACAGCGTCAATTGGCAATGGGTTGCGGGCAGCGGCGTGGATGCCAATATCTTTTCTCGCATCATGGCGCCGCTCACTCAATCCGAGAAGTTCGATGCCGCCGACTATATCAGGGAGTGGGTGCCTGAACTCGCCCATCTGGAGGATCGTCAAATCCATGATCCAGACGCCCATGGCATGCGTCCCCCCGATTATCCGCCCAAATGCATCGGCCATAAGGAAGGGCGGGAAAGGGCGCTGGCCGCCTATCGTGGAAGCAAGCCATGATTGCGGTGCGATAAACCATCAGGCACAGTGGTCCCATGAACGCTATTGATCCCCGTCGCGGCCGGGCAGCGCTTCCGGTTCGGCGTCCGCTGGACCGCTACCCGCACGGCTGGCTGGGCCGGTGGGCGGGTCAGAAATTCCATCGTCTGCTCGACCGGATCGACGAGGGGCTGGAAAATGGATCGCTGCACGCGATCCTGCCGGACGGAAGCCAGCGGCTGCTCGGGCATCGGGCACCGGGACCGGCATGCGAGGTGCATCTGCTGCGGTGGCGGGCCTTGCTTCGCCTCATCACCGGAGGATCGGCGGGCTGGTACAGGGCCTGGGCGCGCGGGGAATGGACCAGCCCCGATCCCGTTGCGCTGTTCGAACTGTTCATGGCCAATGCCGTGCCCCTCGGCAATGTCGCCCGGCCCAGCGGTCCGGCGCGCTGGTTGGGGCGAGCGGCGCACAGGGCACGCCGCAACAGCCGAAAGGGATCGCGGCGCAACATCGCCTATCATTATGATCTGGGCAATGATTTCTACGGTCTATGGCTTGACCGGAACATGCATTATTCCAGTGCCTTGTTCCGCGATCCTCAGGATCGGATCGAAAGCCTGGAACGCGCGCAGCAGCGCAAGGCCGACGCCATCATCGACCGGTTGGGCCTGGAGGAAGGCCATTCGCTGCTGGAGATCGGCTGCGGCTGGGGCGGTCTGGCCGAGCGGGCGATGGAACGGTGCGCCGTCCGCTACGATGGTCTCACCCTTTCGGTCGAGCAGGCAGAATATGCCCGCGACCGACTGGGATCGGGGGCGAACATCATCCTGCGGGATTATCGCGATGCGGAGGGGCAATATGACGCCATCGCCAGCGTCGAGATGGTCGAGGCGGTGGGCGAACGCTACTGGCCTGCCTATGTCGAGGCGATTGCCCGCCTGCTGAGGCCCGGCGGCCGGGCGGCGATCCAGTATATCCTGATCGACGATGCGATCTTCGATGGCTATGCGCGCGGCGCCGATTTCATCCAGACCTATATCTTTCCCGGCGGGATGCTGATGTCGGAGGGCCGTTTCCGGCGGCTGGCCGAGGAGCAGGGCCTGCAATGGCGGGATGTCCGCCATTTCGGCATCCACTATGCCGAAACGCTGCGGCGTTGGCGGGAACGGTTCGACCGCGCCATCGACAAGGGCCTGTTGCCGGCCAGCTTCGACCAGCATTTCGTCGATCTGTGGCGCTATTATCTGATGTATTGCGAAGGCGGTTTCCGCGGGGGCACCATCGATGTCGCACAGGTGACGCTGGTAAAGCCCGCCTAGTCGATCCGTGTCCGATAGCCGTCAGGCGTGTCGCTGAGGACCAGATCCAAAATGGCTTGCCCCACGACGGCCGGTTCCTTCAACGTCGCCGGATCTTCGCCGGGGAAGGCACGGGCGCGCATGGCCGTATGCGTCGCGCCGGGATCGACGATATGGGTACGGATGGCGGAGATATTCTTCACTTCCTCGCCATAGGCACTCACCAGCGTTTCCAGTGCGGCCTTGGACGCGCCATAGGCGCCCCAATAGGCGCGGGGCTGAAGGCCGACAGAGGAGGTCACGGCCACCACCCGCGCATCGTCGCTTGCCCGGAGCATGCCGTCAAAGGCGGCGATCAATGCCTGAGGCGCGCCGACATTGAGTGTCAGCAGCCGTGCAAATTCCTTCGCGTCGATCGCTGGCACGGAAGCCAGACTGCCCAGCGTCGCGGCATTGAGCACCAATATGTCGAGCGCCTGCCAACGTCCCGTGATGGCCTGCGCCAGCCGCCCGATGCTTTCCCCGTCGATCAGGTCCAGGGGCGCGATGGTCGCGTGACCGCCCGCCTTATGGATGCGATCCTCCACTTCCTCCAGTCCGCCGCTGGTTCGCGCTGTCAGGATCACATGGGCACCGGCGGCAGCCAGCGCTTCGGCGGCAGCGGCGCCGATGCCCCGACTTGCGCCGGTAACGAGGGCGAGTTTACCGGAGAGAGGCTTGGTCGACATGGATTTCCCTTCGTCAGGGGCGGGGCAGGGCAAGTCCAGGGCCGCAAAAGCCCGGGACTTGTCCTTCAACAGGAGGGGAAGGCGGTCAAACCACCCGTTCGGCGAGCAGTTCGAGCTGGTTCTGCACCACGGCTTCGTCCTGATCGGTCAGCGTGGTGGGGTAGTCGCCGGTAAAGCAGGCATCGCAATATTGCGGCCGGATGTCGGCCCGCTTCGTCTCGCCCAGCGCCTTGTAGAGGCCGTCGATCGAGATGAAGGACAGGCTGTCGGCGTGGATGAATTCCTGCATCCCGCCAATGTCCAGACGATGGGCGAGCAGCTTCGCCCGTTCGGGCGTGTCGACGCCGTAGAAGCAGCTATGCTTGGTCGGCGGGCTGGCGATGCGCATATGCACTTCCTTGGCACCCGCTTCGCGCATCATCTGCACGATTTTCAGGCTGGTCGTGCCGCGCACGATCGAATCGTCGATCAGCACGATCCGCTTGCCTTCGATCAGCGCACGATTGGCGTTGTGCTTCAGCTTGACGCCCAGATGGCGAACCTTGTCGCCCGGCTGGATGAAGGTTCGGCCGATATAATGCGAACGGATGATGCCGAGTTCAAAGGGAATGCCCGACTGTTGGGCGTAGCCGATGGCCGCTGGAACGCCACTGTCCGGAACGGGGATGACATAGTCGGCCTCGACCGGGTTTTCGATGGCGAGCTGCGCGCCGATGGCCTTGCGGACCGAATAGACGCTGGCACCGTCGACGATCGAATCGGGGCGGCTGAAATAGACATGCTCGAAAATGCAGGGACGGGCATGGCTTTCGCCGAAGGGGCGATGGCTTCGCACTTCGCCGTCATGGGTGATGATGACCAGTTCGCCCGGCTCAATGGACCGGACATGCTCCGCTCCCACTACGTCGAAGGCGACGGTTTCGGACGCGAAGATCGTCGAGTCGCCCAGCTTGCCCATCACCAGCGGCCGAATGCCCAGAGGATCGCGGCATGCGATCATGCCTTCGGAGGTCATGACGATCAGCGAATAGGCGCCTTCGACCTGCTTCAGCGCGTCGATGAACTTGTCGAGCAAGGTCCGGTAAGTAGATGTCGCGACGAGGTGGATGATCACTTCGGTGTCGGACGTCGACTGGAAGATCGACCCGCGCCGGATCAGTTCGCGGCGCAGCTTCATGGCATTGGAGATATTGCCGTTATGGGCGACGGCGAAACCGCCGGAACTCAGTTCCGCATAAAGCGGCTGAACGTTGCGCAGCGAGGTTTCCCCGGTCGTGGAATAACGGACATGGCCGCAAGCCGCGCTGCCGGGCAGGGCCCGAATCACCTCGTCGCGGTCGAAATTGCCCGCCACATGGCCCATGGCCCGATGGGTGTGGAAACCATGGCCGTCCCAGCTGGTGATGCCAGCGGCTTCCTGACCCCGATGCTGGAGCGCATGAAGGCCAAGCGCAACCATGGCGGAGGCGGTTTCAGCATTGAAAACGCCGAAAATACCGCATTCCTCACGCAGTTTGTCGTCGTCGAACGGGTTCGTCGTAAACATGGGTTCTTGATGGTCCACTGCCAATCCTGTCCGCCCCGATGGGGTGGCTGTCGCGCGCATATAGTGTGTCGGGGACGATTTGTCGCCTGTCTGTCATAAAAAAGGAGCTCAGGCCCGATCTCCCTTCAACGGAAATCGGGGTAAGCCGTACTGGCGTTGCGACAACGGGAAGGCTAAGAGCCTGTTGCCATGCATCGTTTCGCCAATCCTGCACGCTTCCTCAAAATTGCCCGACCGTTGACGGTTTGGCTGTTCTGGCCCGGGCTTGCCCTGTTGCTGATCGGAGCCGGTTGCGGTCTGTTCGTGACCCCCGCCGATTATCTTCAGGGCGATACGGTGCGTATTCTCTATATCCATGTGCCGGCGGCCTGGCTGGGAATGGGCGGCTGGACCGGCATTGCCGTGGCTGCGCTGATGCAACTGGTCTGGCGTCACCCGCTCGCCGCCGTGGCGGGGCGGGCCATTGCCATGCCCGGCGCTTTCTTCACGGCCATCTGTCTTGTCACCGGATCGATCTGGGGACGGCCCACTTGGGGAACCTGGTGGGAATGGGACGGCCGCATGACCTCCATGCTGGTGCTCTTCTTCCTGTATCTGGGCTATATCGCGCTCGCCAATGCCAGCGCGCGGCAGGGCAATGGTGGAGTCAGCCCCGTGACCGCCATTTTCGGACTGGTCGGCGCGGTCAACCTGCCCATCATCAACCGATCGGTGGTGTGGTGGAACAGCCTCCACCAGGGTCCCAGCATCACGCTGCGCGGGTCGAGCATCGACAGTGCCCTGCTCTGGCCCCTTGGTTTCACGTTGATCGGTTTCACCTTGATTTTCGTCGCCATCCTGTTGATGCGCATGCGCGCCATTCTGGCGCAGAACAAGATCGAGGCGCGGATGCAGCGCCTTGCTCGAGGATAACAGGTCGCGGGGGCGGGGATGAATCAGTGGGCTTTCGTGATCGGCGCCTATGCGCTGACCTTTGCGGGTACCGGCATCATCAGCCTTTTGAGCTGGCGGGGGATGCGCGGCGCTGAGGCCAGCGCGCAGCAACTGTCGGACCGGACATGAAGGCCGGGTCATGAAGGCAAAGCATCAGCGATTGATCCTTGCGGTCGTGGCGTTGGTCGCGCTGATCACGGCGGGGCTATTGGCGGCGTCCGCGCTCAAGGATGAGGCTGCCTATTTTTATGCGCCGGGTGACGTCAAGGCCAAGGGCGTCGAGCCGGGCAAGCCGATCCGGCTGGGTGGCATGGTGGTCAAGGGCAGCCTCCAAAAAGCGCCCGACGGCGTCACCATCCATTTCGACGTCACTGACGGGAAAGCGACGGTTCCGGCCAGTTTCAAGGGCATCGCGCCCGATCTGTTCCGCGAAGGATCGGGCGTCGTGGCGGAAGGCGCGTTCGACCGGAGCGGCACCTTCCAGGCCAGCAATCTGCTCGCCAAGCATGACGAACGCTATATGCCGCGCGAATTGCAGGGCATCCAATATGACGAAAAGACCTACAAGATGAAGGCTGGTCAGTGAGCGGGAATCTGCGCGGATGATTGCTGAGGCTGGTTTGGCTGCATTGTGGCTCGCCGCCTCGCTGGCGCTGCTCCAGCTGGCGCTGGCGGCTATCGGCCTTGCGGGTGGGAAGACCGAGTTGCTGAGCGCTGTCCGGCCCGTCGCGGTGGCGCAGGGCGGGCTCACGGCGATCGCTTTCGCCCTGCTGATCGCGCTGTTCCTGCGATCCGACATGTCGGTTCTGCTGGTCGTGACCAACAGCCATTCGATGAAGCCCTGGCTCTACAAATTCGCGGGCACATGGGGCAATCATGAAGGCTCGATGCTGCTCTGGGTGACGGTGATGGGCGTCGCGGGCGCCGCTGTCGCCCTGTTCGAGCGGGCGCTGCGGCGAGAGACGCATATGGCGACGCTGGGCGGGCAGGCGGCGATCAGTCTGGGCTTCTACGCCTTTCTGCTTTTCGCCTCCAATCCCTTTGCGCGGATCGATCCGCCGCCGGCCGATGGGCAGGGGCTGAATCCGCTGCTGCAGGACCCCGGTCTCGCCTTCCATCCGCCGACGCTTTATCTCGGCTATGTCGGGCTTTCCGTGGCTTTTTCCTTCGCGGTGGGGGCGCTGCTGACCCGGCAGGTCGATGCCGCCTTCGCGCGCGCCATGCGTCCCTGGGTGCTGGGGGCGTGGATTTTGCTGACGCTGGGTATCACGGCGGGCAGCTATTGGGCCTATTATGAACTGGGCTGGGGCGGTTGGTGGTTCTGGGACCCGGTGGAAAATGCTTCGCTCATGCCCTGGCTGGCGGCGACGGCGCTGCTGCATAGCGTGACCGTGCTGGCGACGCGGGATGCGTTGCGCGCCTGGACCGTGATGCTGGCGGTCATCGCCTTTTCGATGTCGATGGTGGGGACATTCCTTGTTCGCTCCGGCATTCTGACCAGCGTGCATGCCTTCGCCGTCGATCCGCAGCGCGGTACCTTCATTCTCGCGCTGCTCGGCGTCTATATCGGCGGAGCGCTGGCCCTCTTCGGCTGGCGCGTGGGCGCGGTGCGCGAAGGCGCCCCCTTCGAGCTGGTCAGCCGGGAAACCATGCTGGTCGTCAACAATCTGCTGCTCTCGGTGATATTGGGGCTAGTGCTGATCGGCACGCTGTACCCGCTGATGACGGAGGCTTTCGGGCATAAGGTATCGGTGGGGGCGCCTTATTTCGATCGGATCGCAGGGCCCGTCGCGCTGACGCTGATGATCGTGATGATCCTGGGACCGCTGACCCGCTGGCGGCGGGACCGGATGCGGGAAGTGACCCGGCGGATCGCGGTTCCGATGGCCGTGGGAGCGATCGCGCTCGTTGCTCTTGCCGTGCTCGCCTGGGGGAAGATCGGTGTCCTGCCCTTCCTGGGGCTGGTGATCGCGCTGGCTGTCGCGGTTGGGAGCGTGGCGCCGCTTTGGAAACGCAATCTGCGCCGGACTCCGCTCTTCACCTGGGGCATGGTGATCGCGCATCTGGGCTGCGCGGTCAGCCTGGCAGGGATGGCCTGCGATTCGGCGTTCACGGTGGAGAAGCTGGTGGCCGCGCGGCCTGGCGAGGTAGTGGAGACGGCAGGCTGGACGCTTCGCTTCAAGCAGATACTACCGCTCGCCGGCGATAACTGGACGGCGCTTCAGGCCGATATGGAAGCGAGCCGGGACGGCGGCGAGCCGGTCCTGATGCATCCGCAATCGCGCTTCTTCGCCTCGCCGCCGACCACGACGACGGAGGCCGCGCTGCTGACCCGCTGGAATGGCCAGCTTTATGTGGTGTTGGGTCAGGAGGCGGATGCAGGCCGCTGGCAGCTTCGTATCTGGTGGAAGCCCTTTGTGACCCTGATCTGGCTCGGCGGTTTCCTGATCGCGCTCGGCGGCGCGATGGCGCTGATCGGGCGCGAGCGGCGCGGATGGCTGCTCAAATGGCGGGCCAGGAAGGCCGAGGAGGCTTTCGCATGAGGAAGCTGCTGATCTGGCTGCCGCTGGTCCTGTTCCTGGGCTTTTTCGGGCTGTTCGCGAGCGGGCTGCTGCGTCCTGACGACCGGATCATCACCTCGAAGCTGGTCGGCAAGCCACTCCCGGCTTTTGCTCTTCCCGCCGCAGCGAGCGATCGGCCGCCGCTCGCCAATATGCAGCTTGCGACCGGCAAGCCGCGCCTGCTCAACATCTTCGCAAGCTGGTGCGTGCCCTGCGCCGCCGAAGCGCCGCAACTGATGGCGCTCAAGCAGGCCGGGGTGGAGATCGACGCCATCGCCATTCGCGATGCCCGGCCGGATGTCGATGCTTTCCTCAAGCGCTATGGCAATCCCTACGCCCGAATCGGTCTCGATGCGCGGAGCGAAGTGCAGATCGCGCTGGGCTCCTCCGGAGTGCCGGAGAGCTTCGTCATCGATGGTCGGGGCCGGATCGCCTATCAGCATGTGGGCGATATTCGCGAAGATGACGTGCCGATGATCCTCAACCGGCTGAGAAGCGCGAAATGAAGGCGCTTCTTGCCCTCTTGGCGCTGATGCTGAGCGTGCCTTCCTTCGCGCAGTCTGCACTGCCCCCCGCACCCTATGCCGATCGACAGATCGCTGACCCAGCGCTGGAGAAGAAGGCACGGACCCTCATGGAGACGATCCGCTGTCTTACCTGTCAGAGCCAGTCCATCGCCGACAGCAATGCCAGTATGGCGGGCGATCTCCGCTCGCAAATTCGCGAACGCATTTTGGCGGGCGAGCAACCCGAACATATCCGCGCCTGGCTGATCGAGCGCTACGGCGATTGGGTGAGCTATGAACCGACGGCCGATCCAATCCTCTGGCCGCTCTGGGCGGCGCCGTTGCTGTTGCTGGGGCTGGGGCTGCTGATCCTGCGCGGCCGGATCAAACGGAGGCGGCCATGACGGGATGGATTATCGCAGCGGCCCTGGCGATGGTGACGCTGGCCGCGATCATGGCGGTGGGCCGGATTCCGCGTTCGGCGTGGGAGATTACGGCGGCGGCGCTGCTGCTCGGCCTTGCGGGCTATGCCTGGCAGGGACGGCCCGGCCTGGCCGGCGCGCCCCGGCAAATGGAGGAAAAGGGCGGTGCGGCCTTTGACGAGAAACTTGCCGAGCAACGGCGTGGCATGGCGGAGCGCTATGGCAAGGCGGGCCAGTGGTTGATGCTGTCCGACGGTCTGGGGCGGCAGGGCAAGACCGAGGAAGCGGCCAATGTGTTGATTTCGGGGCTGCGGGAAACCCCTGACGATCCCAATTTGTGGCTCGGTTTCGGGAATGCGCTGGTCGCTCATGCGGGCGGCGTGCTGTCGCCCGCGGCGGATTTTGCCTATCGACGGGCCATGGCGATCGATCCCGAAGGCCCGGCACCGCGTTATTTCTACGGTCTTGCCCTGGCTCGCGCCGGACAGTTGAAGGAAGCGCGCGCTCTCTGGGCGCCGTTGGCGGCCAGTGCGCCTGAAGGCAGCGACATCCGCAAGGAACTGGAAGGCAATATCGCGCGTATCGATGCGATGCTGGGATCTCAAAGCCCGTAGAGGCGATCAAAGCCGCGCCCGCGCATTGCCTAGTCCATGGAGCCATGATAGGGCGCGGCGGTTTGCGGGGGCTTAAGGAATGACAAGACGGGCCGCTTCCCCCTTCGGGTGTCCAAAGATCATGACAATTCGGCATTTTCTTCATGGCTGATGCGACCATCAACGGCGGCGCGCATGCTGACGACGACGCCCATGGTCATGGCCATGCCGGACAAAAGGCGACGCTGAAACTGGTGGTTGGAGCCATCGGGATCGTGTTCGGCGATATCGGCACCAGCCCGCTCTATGCCTTTCGCGAAACCTTTGCCGGGCATCATCATCTCGATCTCGACCCCGATCATATATTGGGCGTCATCAGCCTGATGTTCTGGTCGATGATGCTGGTGGTTACGTTGAAATACGTCACCGTCATCATGCGCGCGGACAATAAGGGGGAGGGCGGCAGCCTGGCGCTGCTGGCTCTCATCAACGGCCAGACAAAGACCCAGCGGTGGTCGCGCGGCATCGTCTTGCTGGGCGTGTTCGCGACGTCGCTATTTTACGGCGATTCGATGATTACGCCGGCGGTGTCGGTGCTGTCGGCGGTGGAAGGCCTGGCCGTCTATAACGGCAATCTGGCCCCGTTGATATTGCCGGCAGCGATCATCATCCTGCTGGGGCTGTTCTGGATTCAAGGCCTTGGAACCAATCGCGTCGCGGCGCTCTTCGGTCCGATCATGCTCTTCTATTTCCTGACCATAGCGGTTCTGGGCCTGATCAGCATCGTCAAGACGCCGGGCATCCTCCATGCCTTCAACCCCTATTGGGCGATCATGTTCTTCGTCACCGATCCTTTGCCCGCCTTTCTGGCGCTGGGCGCGGTCGTACTGGCGGTGACGGGGGCCGAGGCGCTTTATGCCGACATGGGCCATTTCGGCCGCAACCCGATCCGGGTGTCCTGGGTGGCGTTCGTGCTGCCAGCGCTGATGATGAACTATATGGGGCAGGGCGCCCTGCTGTTTCGCGAGGGCGCGGCGGCGTTGCACAGCCCCTTCTACTATCTCGCGCCGCAATGGGCGCAGCTTCCCTTGGTGGGCCTTGCCACGCTGGCGGCGATCATCGCCAGCCAGGCGGTGATTTCCGGCGCCTTCTCCGTAACGCAGCAGGCAATCCAACTGGGCTTCATGCCGCGTTTGCGCATCGCCCATACCAGCGCGTCGACCGCAGGACAGATCTACATTCCCCTGGTCAACTGGGGGTTGATGGTCATGGTCATCCTGCTGGTTCTGGTGTTCCAGACGTCCTCGAACCTGACGGCGGCCTATGGCATCGCGGTCACGGGCGCGATGTTCATCGACAATGTGCTGCTGACGGTGGTGCTTTATCGCCTTTGGAAGTGGCGCTGGTATTATTCGGTGCCGTTGCTGGCGATGCTGTTCCTGGTCGACGGCGCCTATCTGGCGGCAAACCTGACCAAGGTACCGGCGGGCGGATGGTTCCCGCTGCTGATCGGCTTCGTGATCTTCACGCTGCTCACGACCTGGTCGCGCGGACGCCGGCTGGTGCAGGACCGGCTGCGCGAAGCGGCGATGCCGATTCCGGTCTTCGTCGCCTCGGCCGCCAACAGTGCGGTTCGTGTGCCGGGCACGGCCGTATTCATGACGTCGACCCCGGACGGCGTGCCCCATGCGCTGCTGCACAACCTCAAGCACAACAAGGTTCTGCACGAACGCGTCATCCTGCTGACCGTGAAGATCAAGGACGTGCCGGTGGTCGAGGATGATGGCCGGTGCAAGCTGGAGGATCTGGGCCGGGGCTTCTTCCGCCTGGTCCTGCAATATGGCTTCATGCAGGAGCCTGACGTACCCGCCGCGCTCAAGAACGTCACCGGCTGCGGGCAGGCGTTCAAGATGATGGATACCAGTTTCTTTCTGGCGCGTCAGACGCTGCTGCCCTCGGCCAAGCCGGGTATGCCGCTGTGGCGGGAGAAAATCTTCGCCTGGATGCTGCGCAACGCGGAAAGCGCTATGGAATTCTTCCGACTGCCCACCAACCGGGTGGTCGAACTGGGAAGCCAGGTCGAAATCTGACCAACGTGAAAAGGGCGCGGCATGGTTGCCGCGCCCCCTTCCCTGAAACAGCCGCGGAGGATCAGGCGGCGTCGCGATCCTTGCCGTTGATATCGACCAGTTGGCCGCCGTTGATGGCGATTTTCTTCGGCTTCATCGCTTCGGGAATTTCGCGCACCAATTCGATGATCAAAAGCCCGTCGGACAGATCGGCCTTCTCGACCCGGACGAAATCGGCCAGTTCGAAACGCCGCTCGAAGCTGCGGTTGGCGATGCCGACATGCAGGAAGCGCGAGCGGTCGCCGCCCTGCGCCTCGTCCTTCCGGCCCGTCACCTGAAGCAGATTCTGCTGGGCCGTGATCTCGATTTCATCGGTGCGGAAACCCGCCACGGCGAGCGTGACGCGATAGCGGTCCTCGGACAGCCGCTCGATATTGAAGGGGGGATAATTATCGCCCTGTTGCAACCGGGCATTATTTTCGATCAGGTCGAAAAGGCGGTCGAAGCCCACGGTCGAACGGCGATAGGGGGTCAGGTCAAAACCACGCATTGTCATAATCTCCAAAAGAGCAAAATGAACGGGCCGGACCCAAATCTGGCATCCGGCGGAACGCTGTCCGACCCCGAATGGCGGCCGGACGCTGTGGATATGGTTTGACGACAGAGGGTTTCAAGTGGGCGTTCAAAGCGATTTGCATGCCCAGATACGAAAGCTGTCTTCGCGTGACGTCATGGCCAGAAGCAGGAATGCAGGCGCGTCGATCGGCCCAAATTGTCCCAGAAAGAAAAGTACCCGGGCCGTGTTTTTACGACCCGGGTACTGATGGACGATTGCTCGTCTCCCCCTTGGTCTGCCTCAACCGCTTCTTAGCCCCCTAAGCTCGAAGCGGGATGCAGTATCCCTGAACCACGGCCTTTACCTGTGCTTCGGAGCCTTTGCTATGGGCTGCGCAGGCTGCTGTCACGGGCTATTTCCCTGCGCTGTGATTTTCCCCAACAGGCTGTGGCGTCCATGCAACAATCCGGCAGCGCTTGCCGTTGGTTCAGAGCATGCTAGACGGGCAAGCCATGTCCCCATCAAAAGGCCGTTCCGCGCCGTCATGATTCTATCCCGATACGAACGCATGATCGCCAAGCGATACCTCCTGCCCGGCAAAGGGGAGGGGTTCATCTTCCTGGTCGCCGGGATCAGCCTGGTCGCGGTGATGCTCGGCGTGGCCGCGCTCATCATCGTGATGAGCGTGATGAACGGCTTCCGCGCCGAACTGTTCGACAAGATCGTCGGCCTCAATGGTCATGCCGTGGTTCAGGGCTATGGCGGTCGTCTTCCCGACTGGAAGGCGGTGCTCAAGGAAGCCAAGGCGACGCCGGGCGTCACCAGCGCCACGCCGCTGATCGAGCAGCCCTTGCTCGGCAGCTTTCAGGGCCGGGTCGAGGCCGTGCTGGTCCGCGGCATGACCGTGAACGATATTCGCAACAATGCGACGCTGAAGGCGAAGGTGTTGGCGGGCAGCCTCAACGCGTTGACCCCCAATAGCGGCAAGGTCGCGATCGGGTCGCGGCTGGCGGAAAATCTCGGCATCCAGATGGGCGACAGCATCACCATCATCAATCCGGCGGGGCGATCCACGCCCTTCGGCACGGTGCCGCGTCAGGTGTCCTATCAGGTCGCCGCGATCTTCGAAGTCGGCATCTACGATTATGACAAGGCGTTCATCGTCATGCCGATGGAGGATGCCCAGACCCTGCTGCTGCTGGGCGACGTGGTCGGCATGATCGAGGTCCAGACGGTCAATGCTGACCAGGTCGGCGCGATACTGGAACCGCTGGCGGGGAAGGTGGCCGGCCGCGCCGTCGTCACGGACTGGCGGCAGATGAACGCCTCCCTGTTCGAGGCGCTGGCGGTCGAGCGAGTGGCGATGTTCGTAGTCCTGTCGATCATCGTGCTGGTCGCGGTGTTCAACATTCTCTCCTCGCTCATCATGCTGGTGCGCGCCAAGACGCGGGATATCGCCATATTGCGGACCATGGGGGCGAGCCGGATCGGGCTGGTGAAGATTTTCATGACCGTGGGCGTCACCATCGGCACGTTGGGCATGGCGGCGGGCATGGTTCTGGGCTTCACCTTCCTCTTCTTCCGGCAGAGCGTGGTGAACGCGATACAGTTCCTCACGGGACAGAATCTCTGGGACCCATCGATCCGCTTTCTCACCGAATTGCCCGCCAAGCCCGATCCGGTGGAGATCGCCATCATCTGCCTGATGGCGCTGATCTTCAGCTTCCTTGCCACGCTCTATCCGGCGTTCAAGGCCGCCAATACCGATCCCGTGCAGGTGCTGCGTTATGAATGACATATTGAAGGTCAGCGGCCTCAAGCGCAGCTTTACCCAAGGCGGCGTCACCATAGAGGTGCTGCGCGGCGTCAATCTCTCGGTCGGAACGGGGGAGATTGTGGCATTGCTCGGCCCGTCGGGGTCCGGCAAATCGACGCTGCTCCAGGCCGTAGGACTCTTGGAAGGCGGCTTCGACGGATCGATCCGCATCGGTGGCGAGGAAGCCGCGAAACTCGACAATGATGGGCGGACCCGGCTGCGCCGCGATGCGCTGGGGTTCGTCTATCAATTTCATCATCTCCTGCCAGACTTCAATGCGATGGAAAATGTCGTGTTGCCGCAGGTCATTCGTGATGTGGATATGGGGACAGCCCGCTCCCGCGCGGAATCCCTGTTGGGATCGCTGGGCCTTGGCCATCGCCTGGAACATCGTCCGAGCCAGTTATCGGGCGGCGAGCAACAGCGCGTGGCCGTAGCCCGTGCGCTTGCCAACCGACCTGCATTGGTTCTGGCGGACGAGCCCACCGGCAATCTGGATGAGCGCACCGCAGACATCGTGCTGGCCGAATTCCTCCGGCTGGTGCGGGAGGAAGGGTCGGCGGCGCTGGTCGCGACCCATAATGAGCGGCTGGCCGAGAAGATGGACCGCGTGGTCCGCCTTCACGAGGGGCTGCTGGAAGACGGCTCAGGCCACATGTGAGGCCGCATCCCGGACCGTCGCGATGACGATCCGGTCGCGGCCTTGGCTCTTGGCGCGAAGCAACGCCGCGTCAGCCGTCCGCAACAGCGTTTCGGCGCGGCCGTGATCGGGGAAAGCGGCAAGGCCGAAGGAAGCCGTAATGGGGCCCAATTCCTCGCCCCGATGGTCGACGCGCAAATCCTGCACCCTTTGCTGTACCGTCCGAGCGCGTTCCATCGCCTGATCCAGCGTGAAGCCGGGCATCAGCAGAACAAATTCCTCGCCGCCTAACCGGAAGGCGCAATCTTTTTCGCGCAGCGCGTCATGCAGCACGGCGCCCACGGCGCGCAACACCGCGTCGCCGGCATCGTGACCATGATTGTCGTTGAACCGCTTGAAATGGTCGATGTCGACCATCAGGCAGGCCATCGGCTCATTCCTGTTTTCCGCTGACGCGACCTGTTCTTTGAAAACGACGTCGAAACGGCGGCGATTGGCGAGGCCCGTCAAAGGATCGGCCATCGCCATCTGTCGCAGCACGTCGCGCAAACGCAAATTGGCGAGCGCAAGGCCGATATTTTCCGCCAGCATCTCCAGATATTTTTCCGTGCGGCTGATCTGATCTGCGGTCATACCCTCGGGCTGCTCGAAATAGAGCAATCCGATGCTCTCGCCCTGCGCCGTCAAGGGGATGCAAATGGTGGCGATCGCCTCTTCGCCGGCGAGATGTTCGCAGGGGATGTCGATCAATTCGCCCGTGGGCTTGTGGGTCTGGCCCCGGCGCAGCGCCCAGCAAGCGGACGGGGCAAATTCATGAACTTGCGACTGGCGCGGCCCAAGCCAGGCGCAGGCCTGGACCATGGCATTGCGCCGCATGTCCTGAATGTAGAGGCGTCCCGCAAAGCCCGGCGCGATTTCCGGCGCGAAACGGCCCACCACGTCGACCAGATCGCCGATGCTGTCGCAGCCCTGCAAGCGCTGGGTCATGCGCGAAAGCTGGTCGCGGGTCATGCGGTCTGCGTCGCGTTCCTGCTCCAATCGCTGCCGTTCCAGACCATTTTCGCGGAAAATGCGTACGGCCTGCGCCATGTCGCCAATCTCGTCGACCTGGGGGAGTTCTGGCGGGATCGCCGCGAAATCCTGCGCCGCCAGCCGCGTCACCACATCGCTCAGCCGCACCACCGGCCGCAGGATGCGTTGCTTGAGAATGAAGTAAAGCACGCACAGGAACAGCAGCGCCGTCGCGCCCAGCATGAGTTCCGACATGAAGCGCCATTGCCGGGCCGTATCGGTCGCCTGCCGGACGGCGATTTCCGTTCGCTGGTCCAGCATATATTGGAATTTGCCGATCTGCGCGCCGATGCGGTCCAGTTCACGGCCATATTCATCGCCGAAGAGTATCCGGCGCGCGGTTTCGCCGTCACCCTTTTGCGCAGCCTGGATGGCGGCTTCCTGCTCGTCGGACAGCGCGTCGGCCCAGTGCAAGGCCTGCTTCAATGCCGCCAGTTCGCCGAGATTGGCGCCGGCATCGCGGACATGGGCCACGCGCTGTTCCACCGACCGTTCTTCGGCTCTTTCCCGGCGATAGGCGATGACATGGGTGGGATCGCCGGTGATCGCGAAGCTGCGTGCCTGTTCGCTCTGGCGGAAGGTGTCTTCCTCCAGCGTGGCGGTCATCTGGTCGAAGGTGGCCCGCTGTTCGACGGCGGCGCGTTCGCGCTGTTCTGCGCCCGATGCCATCAGCATGACGGTGCCCGACGCCAGCGTCAGGACCACGGTGGCGCCATAAGCCCAGTTGGTAATGGTGGATAAACGCATGGTCCGCTCTTAACCCCCAAGTCTTGGCGATGGGTTAACCATCGGTCGGTTCGGGAGTTTCTTCGGATGGGGCGTCAATTTACCCACGACTTTCTTGGGAAGGGGGCTGGCGTCGAATCGGGGTGAGTGCCTAGATTGGCCTCATGCCTCATGCCGGTTTCGTTCCCCTTCGCGTCTTTTCTTCGTTCACCATGCTGGAAGGGGCGATAGATCCCAAGAAGATCGCCAAACAGGCCAAGGCCCTTGGCTTTCCGGCAGCGGCCATCACCGACCGCAACGGCCTTTACGGCTCCATGGCCTTTTCCGACGCGTGCAAGGGAGAAGGGGTGCAGCCGGTCATCGGCGCCATGATCGGCATCTCCCGCCCCGGTCGTCCGGCCAATGCCGCGCCCGTCCATGACTGGATCGCGCTCTATGCGCAGGATGCGGCGGGTTACGACAACCTCTGCGCGCTCGTTTCAATGGCGCATCTGGAGCGGCCGGTCGAGGAAGTGCCCCATATCAGTCTGGAGGTGCTGGAGGGGCGCACGGACGGCCTGATCGCGTTGACGGCTGGTGGGGAGGGGGCTTTGGCCCGGCTCTATGCCGAGGATCAACCCGACGCGGCACGGGCCTATGCCGACCGGCTGGAAGCGCTGTTTCCCGGGCGGCTTTATATCGAAATCTGCCGCCGCCTCGATCCGGTCGAGGGGAAGGCGGAGCCGGAACTGCTCGACCTTGCCTATGCGCGCAACCTGCCGTTGGTGGCGACCAACCCGACCTGCTTTGCCGAGCCGCATTTCCATGAAGCGCATGACGTGATGCTCTGCATCGCCGACAGCGCCTATGTGGAGACGCCCGACCGCCGCACCAGTTCGCCCGACGCGTGGATGAAACCGGCGGCGGAAATGAAGCGGCTGTTCGATGATCTGCCCGAGGCGTTGGCGAACACGCTGGTCGTGGCCCAGCGCTGCGCCGTTGCGGCGCCCAAGCGCAAGCCCATTCTCCCCAGCCTGGCGGGCGATATCGAGGGCGAGGCGAAGATGCTGCGCGACCAGGCCGCCGAGGGGCTGGAGGCGCGTCTGGCCAAGGCGGGCATCGCCGGAGAGGAGGCGCGCCAACCCTATTTGGACCGATTGAAGTTCGAGACCGACATCATCATCCAGATGGGCTTTCCCGGCTATTTCCTGATCGTTGCCGACTTCATCAAATGGGCGAAGGAGCAGGATATTCCGGTGGGGCCGGGTCGTGGTTCGGGCGCAGGATCGGTCGTTGCCTGGGCGCTGACGATCACCGATCTCGATCCGCTGGAACTGGGGTTGCTGTTCGAACGCTTCCTCAACCCGGAACGCGTGTCCATGCCGGACTTCGACATCGATTTTTGCGAAACGCGGCGCGGCGAGGTGATCCGCTACGTCCAGCAGAAATATGGCGCGGATCATGTGGCGCAGATCATCACCTTCGGTAAGTTGAAGGCCCGTGCCGTTCTCAAGGACACGGGCCGCGTGCTCCAGATGAGCTATGGCCAGGTCGACCGCCTCGCCAAGCTGGTGCCCAACCATCCGACCGATCCCTGGACGCTGGAGCGCTCATTGAACGGCGTGGCGGAGTTCCGGGCGGAATATGACAATGACGGGCAGGTGAAGCGCCTCATCGACTATGCGATGAAGCTGGAGGGCTTTCCGCGACACAGTTCCACCCACGCGGCGGGCGTGGTGATCGGGGACCGGCCTTTGTCGCAGCTTGTGCCGCTCTATCGCGACCCGCGTTCCGACATGCCGGTGACGCAGTTCGACATGAAATATGTCGAGGGCGCGGGGTTGGTGAAGTTCGACTTTCTCGGCCTCAAAACCCTGTCGGTGTTGCAGAAGGCCGTGCAATTGCTCGGCGGGCGGGGCGTGGAGATCGATCTCAACAGCCTCAGTTGGGACGATCCGGCCGTTTATGAACTGCTCCAGCGCGGCGATACGGTGGGCGTGTTCCAGCTGGAATCGGAGGGCATGCGCAAGACGCTGGCCGCCGTGCGTCCGACCAATTTCGGAGACATCATCGCGCTGGTATCGCTCTACCGCCCCGGCCCAATGGACAATATTCCGATGTTCGGCCGTCGCAAGAACGGTCAGGAAGAGATTGAATATCCTCATATTCTCCTGAAGCCGATCCTCGAAGAGACCTACGGCATCTTCGTCTATCAGGAACAGGTGATGCAGGCCGCGCAGATACTAGCGGGCTATTCGCTGGGCGACGCAGACCTTCTGCGACGCGCGATGGGCAAGAAGATCAAGGCGGAAATGGACGCCCAGCGCGCCCGCTTCGTCGAAGGCTGCGCCAAGAGCGATATTGCGGCCGGCAAGGCGAATGAACTGTTCGATTTGATCGACAAGTTCGCCGGCTATGGTTTCAACAAGAGCCACGCGGCGGCTTATGCGTTGCTCGCCTATCAGACGGCGTGGCTGAAGGCGCATTATCCGGCGGAATTCTACGCCGCGTCCATGGCCTACGATATTCACCTGACCGACAAGCTGACGGTGTTCGTCGACGATATGCGGCGCATGGGGCTTGGCTGTCTTGCGCCCGACATCAATCGCAGCCTTGCGGATTTCTCGGTCGAGGCGGTCGAGTGTGAAGGGGATGATCCACGTCTGGGCTTTGCCGTGCGCTATGCGCTGGGCGGACTGAAGGGCGTGGGTGAGAAGGCGATGGAGCAGCTCGTTGCGGAGCGCGATGCCGGCGGCCCGTTCACGTCGCTGGACGATTTTGCCGACCGGATCGAGCCGCGCCTGCTGAACCGGCGACAGTTGGAGAGCCTGGCGGCGGCGGGGGCGTTTGACGGCGTTCATGCCGACCGGGCAGGCGTACATGCTGCGGCCGAGACGATATTGAGCGTGGCGTCCAGCGCGGCGGAGGCGCGGGAAAGCGGACAGGGCGGCCTCTTCGGAGACGTCGAGACGCCTCATGCCGATGTCCGCATCCCGCCGCATCAAACCTGGTCGACGGCGGATCGGATGGCGCAGGAAAAGGACGCCTTCGGCTTTTATTTCTCCGCCCATCCGGTGGACCGCTACCGCCATCTGGCAGAGGCGCGGGGGGCGAAAAGCTATGGCGCGATCTGCGCTGAACCGGTGGCGGAGGGTGGCCGCGCCAATGGCGTGATGGCTGCCATGGTCGAAGATGTGCGCTGGCGCGAAACCAAGCGTGGGGCACGTTATGCCGCTGCCACCTTCTCCGACAGCAGCGGGCAGTTCCAGGCAAGCTGCTTCGATGAGGATGCCTGCAAGGCCATCGAAGACATGGCGCGGGAGGGCGATTGTGCCTTGCTGCTGGTGGAATTGGACCGCCTGCCCGGCGAAGAAACGCCGCGCGTCACCATTCGCGGGGTTGAGCCGTTCCGCCAACTGGCCAACAGTTCGCGCATGGAACTGGTGGTTGATGTCAGCGATGTGGCAGCGGTCGAGGCATTGGCGCAATTGCTGGCGCGTGCCAAGGGCGGGCGGAGCGAGGTGTTCCTTCGCGCGCCCGTTGCTAATGGCAAGGCAGCACGATTGTTCCTGGGCGATGATTATCTGGTCGGTGCGGATCAGGTCGATGCCATCGCGCTGATCCCCGGTGTGCGCATTGGCCGCTTCGAACGGATGGAAGCGAAAGCTGACGGTTATCGGGCACGCAACAGACGGTCGGGATTACGGCTCGTCGGTTAAAACAAGCACAGTTGATCGCCCTGCGGCGGCCGGAACAGGTCGGTGCGCAGCGCCAAACGCTCGCTCCCCAACCCTGCGCGCTTCCGGGCTTTCAGGAAGCGCGCGCGGATAAGATCGGCCCAGACGCCCTGTCCCCGCATGCGACTGCTGAAATCCGGGTCATTGTCGCGCCCGCCCCTCATATCGTGAATGATCCCCATGACCTTGGCGGCGCGGTCGGGATAATGCGCTTCCAGCCAGGCCCGAAACAGCGGAGCGACCTCATGCGGCAGGCGGACAGGAATATAGCTGACCTCGCGTGCTCCGGCCTCTGCCACGCGGGCGACAAGGGCTTCAATCTCATGGTCGGTGATCGCCGGGATGATCGGGGACAGGCTGGCGACGACCGGCACGCCTGCATTTGAGAGCTTGCGAATGGCGTCGAGCCGGCGCAACGGATGGGGAGCGCGCGGTTCCAGCGTCCGGGCAATGGCAGGGTCGAGGCTGGTGACGGAAATCATCACGGAAACAAGTCGCGTCCGTGCCATGTCAGCGAGAAGATCGATGTCGCGCAGAACGCGGTCGGATTTCGTGGTGATATAGACGGGATGCCGACATTCCCGTAATATTTCAAGGCATTGCCTGGTGATCCTCCAATCTTTCTCGATCGGTTGATAAGGGTCCGTATTGGTCCCCATGGCAAGCGGCGCAACGATATAGGATTTGCGCGACAGTTCGGCCTTCAGCAATTCGGCGGCATTGGGCTTGGCGAAAAGGCGTGTTTCGAAATCCAGACCCGGCGACAGGTCATGATAGGCATGGGACGGGCGCGCAAAGCAATAGATGCAGCCATGTTCGCAGCCGCGATAGGCGTTGATCGATTGGCTGAAGGCAATGTCCGGCGATTTGTTGCGGCTGATGATGGTGCGCGGCTGTTCGACCGTCACATGCGTCTTGCGGCGCGCCGTGGGACCGTCGACTTCCTCCAGCGCGTCCAGCCAATCGCCATCCGCGATCCGCTCCGGCACATGGAACCGGCGGCTTTCGCCGTTCAGCGTCGCGCCTCTGCCCTTCTCAACAGCCATGGGCAGATTAGAACATAAAGAGAACATATTGACAAGAGGGCGAGGCCCTCTCCGTCAACGTTCGGTCAGGCGCGGCATCAATTCGACGAAGTTGCAGGGCCGGAAGCGGCTGTCGAGTTGGCTTGCGAGGATGCCGTCCCATGCATCCTTCACTGCACCGGTCGAACCGGGGAGGGCGAAGATATAGG
Organism: Sphingobium estronivorans; assembly: GCF_008692605.1. Classification (GTDB taxonomy): domain Bacteria; phylum Pseudomonadota; class Alphaproteobacteria; order Sphingomonadales; family Sphingomonadaceae; genus Sphingobium; species Sphingobium estronivorans. The sequence continues at coordinate 77,727 of NZ_LFCT01000010.1, read as the reverse complement.
TGCCACGCGCAACGCAGGCGGTGGCGCGCGACTGAATGGTGGACGTGCCGATGGTTTGATAGCTCAACCAGCGGAAAAGTTCGCCAAAGCCCGGAATTTCCTTGTCTTGTACCTGGGCCAGCGCTTCGGGCGTGACGTCGCGTCCGGTGACGCCGGTGCCGCCGGTCGTAATGATGCAGTCGATCTGCGGGTCGTCGATCCAGGCGTGAAGCCGGGCGACGATGGCGGCTCGCTCATCCCTCTCGATATAGCGGGCGGCGAGGACATGGCCGGCGGCGGTGATCCGCCCCGCCAATATGTCGCCCGAACGATCGTCATCGGCTGTGCGGCTGTCGGAAATGGTGAGAAGCGCGATCCGAACCGGCAGGAAGTCCCGGCTTTCGTCGATGGGCATCAGTCCGAACCACCCGCGATGCTGGCGCTTGCCATCGGCATTCTGGGAGTCAGACGCACCAGTCGCGTCCCCTTGGCGCCCGGAAAGGTCGGCCACAGTCCCTGCGCCATGCCGGCGAGCGAATCCGCGCTGCCCTTCGCCTGAATCTGATACATCCAATAGTTGCGCATCACGATGTTCACATAGGCGCGGGTTTCATAATAAGGCAGGGATTCGATGAAGAGCAGCGGATCGCCATTGTCCTTCACTTCGCTGTTCCAGCGCTCCACCGGCACCGGCCCGGCATTATAGGCTGCCATCACCTTGGGCAGCAGCCCGCCGGTCGCGCTCATATCGCGCAGATTTTCCAGATAGCGCTGACCATATTCCATATTGGTCGATGGCACGAAAAGCTGGTCGGAGGAGGAGAGGCCCATGAGGTTGCCGGTGCTGGGCAGCACCTGCATCAGGCCGCGTGCGCCGGCGCTGCTGACGACATCGCGGCGAAAACCCGATTCCTGCAATGTATGTGCATAGATCAGCGCGGGATCGACCCGCCATCCGCCATCGGGCCGCCAATCGGGCGCGGGGAAGCGCGCGAAGCTGGCCGGCTGCTTGCCCGCTGGCCCGTTATGCGCCAGCCAAAGCTGGGTTTCCGGCAGGTTCAGCGCGCTCGCCAGACGAAGCAGGGCGTCATATTGCCCGGTGCCGCCGATCCGCGCCTGATAGCGGAGCAACTGATCGGCCCGCCCATTTTCTCCGATCGCCATGAGCGTAATCGCCGCGCGGACATTGGGGCTATCCTTGAGCTGTTGCCATTCGACAGAACCGAAGCGGGCCGCCACGGGAGCGCCGCCCAGCGGCAAAGCGAGCGTCTCGCGCGCCAGCAGACCGTAGAAGCTTTCATTCGACCGTGCGGCCATCTTCAGCAGATTTTCGACCTTTTCCGGCTCGCCGCAGACCATATAGGCCCGGGCCGCCCAATAGGCGCCTGCTGCCCGCATGTCGGCATTGCCCGCCAGCGCCGCGACATTGCCGAAAGCGGGGGCCGCGGTGCGGCAATCATTTTGCCGCCAGGCTGCAAGGCCGGTGGTCCAGTGGGCCTGAACCGCCCAATCCCCACCGCTGCGTCCTTCCAGAGCCTTGCCGGCCATGCGTCGTGCATTGGCGTCGTCGCTCTCGATATAATAGGCCCAGGCAACGCGCTGGCGTACTTCGGTCAGTCCTTCCGGGGTCAGCCCGGCCTCGCCCGTCGTCAGCAGCGCTTCCGCCCCGGCGGGATCGTCATTCTTGATGAAGGGCTGGATCTGGCCGACCAGCGTCTGCGCCAGCATGTCGGTCTTGACCGCAGGTACATATTCGCGGCGCGGCGCGCCGCCCAGCCAGACCATTTTCTGGATTTGCGGCAGGGTCGGCAAGATCGTCGCGCCACGCTTCTGCGCGAGACGGGAAAGCTGGTCCGCCTTGTCGAGCCAGGGCGCCTTGTTGATCAGGTCGAGCAGTTCGAACAGTTCGACGCGCGGCGAGTTTTTCGCGAGATAGAGTTCGGCGAGCGCGACCGGGCGCATCGCGTCCTGAGCGTCCAGCGCCAGCGCCAGCGCCTTCGCATCGATCCATCTCTGATCGCGCAAGGCACCGAAAATGGCGGTGTAGCGCGCCTTGTCGGCGTCGCCGATCTGCAATGGCAGGGATGAAGAGGCGTTCGAAAAAGACGGTACGGAAACGGCCGTATCGGCATGTGCAGGCATGGCAGCCGACAGGGCGGCGGCCATCGCCAGGCAGGATGAACGGATAACAGCGCGAATCACTGGGGCATTTCCTCGACCAGACTCTGCAATATACGCCAACATTCCGCCTTTGCCGCAGGTTGACCGAGCAACAGACGCGGATGAAATGTGGCAAAGGCGGGCATAGTGCCGCCATCATGGTTAAAAATCGGTAAACGATGTTCGTCCTGCGACATCAGCGCCCGGATCGTACGATCTCCCAGCAGCAGAAGGCGTTGGGGCGCCGCCAGCATCACATGAGTGCGCATGCGCGCCGCAGCCGCCGTCAGGTCCGATGCCTCGACCATGCCGCCCGGCGGGCGTGACAGGAGAAGCGATGCGAGATGGACCTCCTGCCGCGTCAGTCCGATGGCGCGCAACATGGCATCGAACAGCTCTCCGGCCCTGTCGGCCAGCAACCGCCCGGTGCCGATGTCGGCAGGATCGGGCATGTCGGTGACGATCATCAACGGCGCGTTGACCGGTCCTGTGGGGACAATCGGTGCTCCGGGCCACCGGCGTTCGGGCTGGCCGGCGTCCTCGGCGAGCCAGGTCAGGAACGCATCGAAACTTTGCGGACGCGGTTGGTCGGGGCTTTCGGGAGCGGCATCAAGCGGCTGGATCTGCGCCGGAGCCGGTCGCAGCCAGTTGGTCGGCATTTCGCCGACCGCGCAATCCACGCCGGCCAAATTCCACCACGCCAGATAGGCGTCGGCGGTTTCCGCCTCATTTTCCAATAGTGATCCCCGCATCGATTGTCTTGGGCCAGAGGTTGACGCCGTGGTCAAGAATCTTCATCGCGCTTGATGGCAAAACGTTTGGGACATGCGGCGACCGGATCGGAGAGGGAACCGGGGGCGCCAGCAAAATGGAGGGAATATGAGCGAACGGGATTCGATGCCCTATGACATCGTCATCGTTGGCGGGGGACCGGCTGGCTTGTCATCGGCGATCCGGCTGAAGCAGCTGGCGAACGAGGCGGGTCAGGAATTGTCGGTGTGCGTGCTGGAAAAGGGGTCGGAAATCGGCGCCCATATCCTGTCGGGCGCGGTCGTCGATCCCAAGGCGCTGGACGAGTTGCTGCCGCAATGGCGCGACATGGGCTGCCCGATGGCGGAAACCCCGGTGACGGACAACCAGCACTGGTTCCTGACCAAGGGCGGCAAGATGGCCATGCCGCACATCATGACGCCGGGCTGGATGCACAATAAGGGCACCTATACCGGATCGCTGGGCAACCTCTGCCGCTGGCTGGCCGAACAGGCCGAAGGGCTGGGCGTCGAAATCTTCCCCGGCTTTGCCGCAGCGGAAATCCTCTACAATGAGGATGGCTCGGTAAAGGGCGTGGCGACCGGCGACATGGGCATCGATCGCGAAGGCAATCGCAAGCCCGACTATCAGCCGGGCCTCGAACTGCACGCCAAATACACCTTCTTCGCTGAAGGCGCGCGTGGCCATCTGACCAAGATCCTGAAGCGCCAGTTCGCGCTCGACGCCGATTGTGAGCCGCAGGTCTACGGCATCGGCATGAAGGAATTGTGGGACATCGATCCCGCCAAGCACAAGCCGGGCCTCGTCATCCACACCCAGGGCTGGCCGCTGACCGATGCCTATGGCGGCGGGTTCCTCTATCATCAGGCCAATGGGCAGGTGGCTTTGGGCTTTGTCGTGGGTCTGGGCTACAGCAATCCCTATCTCTATCCGTTCGAGGAATTTCAGCGCTGGAAGCAGCACCCGGAAATCCGCAAATATCTGGAAGGCGGCCGCCGCGTGTCCTATGGCGCACGCGCGATCAACGAGGGCGGCTGGCAGTCGATCCCGAAACTGGCTTTCCCCGGCGGCGCGCTGATCGGCTGTTCGGCGGGCTTCGTCAACGTGCCGCGCATCAAGGGCACGCACACCGCCATGAAGTCGGGCATGCTGGCCGCCGAATCCGCCTTCGCGGCGATTCAGGCCGACCGTTCGAGCGACGTTCTGGCCGATTACGAGCCGACCCTGCGGTCGAGCTGGATCGCCACCGAACTGCAACTGGTCAAGAATGCCGAACCGCTGCTGAGCAAATTCGGCAACACGATCGGCACGATGCTGGCGGGCATCGACATGTGGATGCGCACGCTGAAGATCGGCCTGCCCTTCACGATGAAGCACAAGCCCGATTGCGAGAAGCTCGCGCGCAAGGATCATGCCCGGAAGATCGACTATCCCAAGCCCGACGGCGTGATCAGTTTCGACCGTCTGTCTTCGGTGTTCCTCAGCAACACCAATCATGAGGAGGATCAGCCGGTCCACTTGCAGTTGAAGGACCCGTCGGTTCCGATCAGCTACAACCTGCCCCTTTATGACGAGCCGGCGCAGCGCTATTGTCCGGCGGGCGTCTATGAAGTGGTCGGGCTGGACGAGGGCAATCCCCGTTTCCAGATCAACGCGCAGAACTGCGTCCACTGCAAGACGTGCGACATCAAGGACCCGACCCAGAATATCAACTGGGTCGTGCCCGAAGGCGGTGGAGGGCCGAACTATCCCAATATGTAGGCGTCTGTTTGCTGCGACGATGGTGATGCTGCCCGCCGCGGCGGGCGCATCGCTCGATCCTGCGAGCGCATTGCACGCGTATATGCGGGGGCGCCTGGCCGATGGCGAAGGCGCTCCCGGCATGGCGCTCAGCAGCTATCGGCAGGCGCTGGGGCAGGACCCGGCGAGTCCGGAGGTGGCCCGGCGATCCTATTTTCAGGCCCTGATCAGCGGCGACAGGCCGTTGGCGCTCAAGTCCGCCGCCATATTGGAGCGCGAGGGGCTGTTGCCGCGCGACGGCACCCTGCTCCAGATCGGCGATGCGCTTGGGCGCAAGGATTGGACATCGGCGCGGCGCCTTGTCGATCGGCTGGTGGAGGAGGGGAATTTCGCCTTTCTCGCGCCGATCGTCCGAAGCTGGATCTCGCTCGGCGAAGGGCATTATGCTCCGCCGACGATCGATGTCGATGACCGTTTCGCCTCGCTCGGCAAGCGTTATGTCGACGAGCATCTGGCGTTGCAGGCGGTCGGCCGGGGCGATCTGGAAACCGCGCAGACAGCGATCCATCGCGCCCTGGCCCTGCGGATCGGAGATGCGGCGGAAATGCGCCTGCTGTTCGCCGGGCAATTGGCGGCGCGTGGGGCAAGCGCGCAGGCTCTCGCGCTGCTGCCGGCGGGTGAAGCAGATCTGGCGCAGGCGAGGGCGGACATCGCCCGTGGCAAATCCCTGTCCCAATGGGGCAGGCCCTTCACGGCGGCCCAGGGTTTTGCGCGCCTTGTCGCGCGGCTCGGCGCCGACATCTCGACAGATGGCAGCACGGGAACGCTCGGCATCAGGCTGGCGCGCATTGCCGGCTTTTCGGACCCAGAGGGACCCGCCATCCATCTGATCGCGGCCAGCCTCCTGACGCGTGGCAAGCATCCCGCCTATGGCGTGGACGAAGCGCGCAGGATCGCGCCTGCCGGCTGGTACGGCGCGCTTGGACAGGAAGAACTGGTCGAGGCGTTGGCGGCATCGGGCAGGCAGGGCGAGGCCATCGAACTCGCCCGCAAACTGGCCGCCGCGCCCGATGCCCAAGCGGAACGCCATGTGCAACTGGGCCGGTTGCTGACGGAAGAGAAGGATTATGCCGGCGCGGCCGTGGCCTTCCGGGCGGCGCAGGCGCGCTATCCCGACAATGCCGTTCCCTGGGCGCTGCTGCTGTTCGAGGGGAGTGCGCTGGAGCAGGACGCGCGCTGGAGCGAAGCGCGGGCGGTGCTTGAACGGGCAGCCCGGATCGCGCCGGAAGAGCCTGCCATACTCAATTATCTGGGCTATGCGCAGATCGAACGGCGGCAGAATATGCCCGAAGCGCTCAATCTGTTGAAACGGGCCAGCGCGCTCAAGCCGGATGATGCCTCGATAACCGATTCGCTCGGCTGGGCGCAATTCGTGACCGGCAATCTGGACGCTGCGGTGCCGATTTTGGAGCGGGCGGCGGCGGGGGCGCCCGCCGATGTGACGATCAACGAACATCTGGGCGATGCGCTTTGGGCGGTGGGGCGGCGTTATGAGGCGCGCTATGCCTGGCGGGCGGCTGCCGTTTTCGCCGAAGGGGCGGCGGCGGGCCGCCTGGCCGCCAAGACGATAGAGGGGATGAAACCGGACTATGCCGCACGTTGACGCGGAAATGCTGCCAGTGCCCTCGACGGCCCAATGGGTGGAGACGGCTTTCGCCAAAGTGAACCTGGCCCTGCATGTCCGGGAAAGGCGGTCCGATGGCTACCATGCGCTGGAAAGCCTGTTCGTCTTTGCCGAAGCGGGGGATCGGCTCTCCGGCCATGAGCGATTCGATGGGATGGTCAGCCTGCGCGTCGAGGGACCTTTTGCCGATGCGCTGGACGCCGGTCCGGACAATCTGGTGATGAAGGCCGCCCACGCCCTGCAGGCCCATATGCGCGAAGAGCGCGGCGCTGCGATGGTGCTCACGAAGAATTTGCCGGTGGCGTCGGGCATTGGCGGCGGTTCGGCGGATGGGGCGGCGGCGCTGCGCCTGCTGGTGCGGTTGTGGAATGTCGATATCGCGCCTGAGATGCTGGAAGAAATCGCCCTTTCGCTGGGCTCCGATGTCCCAGCCTGCCTTGCGAGCGTGACGCAGACGGTGCGCGGCCGTGGCGAATTGTTGCAGCGGCAGACGGTCGCAGGACTGCCCGGAACGCCGATGCTGCTGGTCAATCCGGGCATAGGCGTTTCGACGGCGCGCATTTTCGGGGCCTGGGACCGGATCGATCGCGGTCCGTTGAGGGCGGCCGATCTGGCGGAGCTCATCGCCGAGGGACGCAATGATCTGGAGCCGCCCGCGATGGAAGCAGCGCCCGTCATCGCGGATGTGCTCGCCGCTCTGCGATCCTGCGAGGGGGTGAAATTGTCACGCATGTCGGGATCGGGCGCGACCTGTTTTGCGCTGTTCGACACGGACCGGCATCTGGCTGCGGCGGCTGTGGCGCTGCGGGCCCGACACGGCCATTGGTGGATCGCGGAAACGAGGATCAGGACGGAATGAGCGAGGCTTTTACCGAGATTGTCGGCGGCGATCTCGACCTGTTGATCATCGCCGATCACGCCTCCGCCCATGTCCCGGCGGATGTCGATCTCGGCATCGACCCGGCGCTGCTCCACGATCATATCGCGATCGATATCGGCGTTGCGGAGGTGAGCGCGCGCCTGGCCCGGCAATTGGGCTGCACCGCGATATTGGGCGGCGTGTCGCGCCTGGTGATCGATCTCAACCGGGAAGACGACGCGCCGGGGCTTCTCCCGGTGATGAGCGACGGCCATGCCATTCCCGGCAACCGCCACGCCGATCTGGCAGAACGGATGATCCGCTTCCACCATCCCTATCATCACCGGATCGGAGGATTGCTGGACGCCATGGGATCGCCCTTCATCCTTTCGGTCCACAGCTTCACCCCCCGGCTTGCCAGCGATCCTGATCAGCAACGTCCCTGGGACATCGGCATTCTCTATAATGAGGATGATCGGGCCGCCCGCATCGCCATCCCCCTGCTGGAGGAAGCGGGGTTGAAGGTCGGGGATCAGCTCCCCTATTCCGGCAAGCTGCTGAACGCCACGATGAACCGCCACGCGGAGGACAATGGCATTCCCTATCTCGGTATAGAGATGCGGCAGGATCTGGTGGGTGATGCCCAGGGCCAGGCCCGCTTCGCCGAGATATTGGGACCCGTCGTGCTGGCATGCCGCAGCCGGCTGGCATGAAACAGCCGCAGTTTTGGGGCGGATTGCTGCTCAGCCTGCCGCTCATGGGATGCGGCGACCAATCCCGCTCCGAACATGTCCAGCCAACCATCGAATGCGCCATCGGCGCCGGTACGGAGTGGAGCGGCGATTGCCCGGTCGAACGCGATGGCGATATTGTGACCGTTCGCCATGCCGACGGAGGTTTTCGCCGCTTCCGGATCATCCAGAATGGCCACAGCCTGATGCCGGCTGACGGGGCGGAGGAATCGAGCAGCCGCAGGGTGGACGGGGACAGGATCGAACTCAGCATCGGTCAGGATCGCTATCGCCTGCCCGCACGATGGATCGAGGCGTTGAAATGAGACATGAAGCAGTCCTGACCGCCGCGCAGATGCGGGCGGCCGAGCAGGCGGTCTTTGCCGCCGGTGTGCCCGAATATGAGTTGATGGAACGCGCGGGCGCGGCAGCGGCGGAGTTCATCTGGCGGGCGGGCGGCAAGCGGGACCTGCTGGTCCTTTGCGGCCCAGGCAATAATGGCGGCGATGGGTTCGTCATTGCGCGGCTGCTGCGGGCGCGGGGCGTACCTGTGCGGGTGGCGGCTCTGGGCGAAAGCCGCACGCCCTCCAGCCTGAAGGCGCGGGCCGGGTGGACCGGACCGGTGGAAGATATTTTCCAGGCGGCGCCAGCCACGCAGGTCGTCGACGCGCTGTTCGGCACGGGACTGTCGCGCGGGCTGGACGCCCATCTGGCCGACCGCTTCTGCGCGCTCACCGGGCAGGCGAGCTTCAGCTATGCGGTCGACCTGCCAAGCGGCGTCGACACGGATGGAGGAGCGCTCCTGTCCTCCGTTCCGAATTTCGGCGTCTGCATTGCCTTGGGGGCGCTCAAGCCAGCCCATCTGCTTCAACCGTCCGCAGCCTGCTGGCAGAGGCTGGTCTGCGCCGAGATCGGCATCGACTTGTCGGCGGCGACGATCCATCGCCTTCCCGCGCCGCAACTGTCCACGCCGCACCCTTCGGATCATAAATATAGCAGGGGCCTGGTTGCAGTGGTCGGCGGGGAAATGGCGGGGGCGGGCGTGCTTGCCGGCCACGCCGCCGCGCATTCCGGGGCGGGGATGGTCCGGCATCTGCTATTGGATGCGGCAGGCGGCGGACCGGATGCCATCGTCACGCAAAGCGCCGGCGGCGCTGGCGATGTCGCGTCGTTGCTCGGCGACGCGCGGCTCAGGGCCGTCCTGGTCGGACCGGGACTGGGCCGTGGTCAGGACGCATCCGACAGGCTGAAGGCGGCGATGGCGAGCGGGCACCGGCTGGTTCTGGATGCCGATGCACTGACCCTGCTGTCCCTGGACGCTGTTCCGGCCGGCGCAATCCTGACCCCGCATGAGGGCGAATTCGTCAGGCTGTTCGGGGATTTGCCGGGCAGCAAGATCGACCGGGCGCTGGAGGCGGCCCGGCGGGCCGGCGCGATCCTGATCTACAAGGGCAGCGACAGCATCGTCGCCGCGCCCGATGGCCGCGCGATGATCGCTTCGGGCAGTTCCGCCTGGTTGTCGACGGCGGGAACGGGGGATGTGCTGGCGGGATTGGTGGCGGGACGACTGGCCGTAACGGGGGAAGGATACCGCGCGGCCTGCGAGGCGCTGTGGCTCCATGGCGAGGCGGCGCGACGGGCGGGAGCCGCTTTTGTCGCGGACGATTTGCTTGCGGAGCTGCCAGCGGCTATCGCCTCGCGCCTGTAACAAGGCAAGAGCGTGACTGACACCGAAACCGACCTTATCGTCCGCATCGCCGCCAAGGGCGACGGCGTAACCGTTCATGGCCGCCATATCCCGCTAAGCGCGCCGGGCGACCGTATCGCGCCTGACGGAGCGATCCTGCGTGGCCCGCACCATGTCGACCCGCCTTGCCGCCATTTCCCGGCCTGCGGCGGATGCGAACTGCAGCATGTCGACGAGGCCAGCTTTTCCGATTTCGTCACGGCGCGCGTGATCGGGGCGCTGGCGGGGCAGGGGGTAAAGGCGGATACCGTTCTGCCGCCGCACATTTCGCCCCCGCGCACGCGACGGCGCGCCTCGCTGCGGGCGAGTCGTCAGGGGCGCAAGGTGGTCATCGGTTTTGCGGAAGCGGGAAGCCATGCGCTGATTGACCTTTCGATGTGCGAGATACTCGATCCCCGCTTGTTCGCGCTGCTGGAGCCGTTGCGGGGGCTGTGCGGGACGATCCTGCCGGATCGACGGGCGGCGCATGTCCGCATGTCACTGACCGATCAGGGGATCGACCTGCTGCTGGAGGGCGTGAAGGTCGAAGGACTGGCGGCGGATGAAGCATTATCGGCATTCGCGCAGGACCACGCGCTGGCGCGGCTGACCATCGACGAAGGAGACGGCCCACAGACGCGGTGGGAGCCGGAACCCGTGACCGTCAGCTTCGGCGGCGTGCCAGTGGCCTTTCCGCCTTTTGCCTTCCTTCAGGCGACCCCCGATGGGGAAGCGGCGCTGGTGGGAACCGTCCGCGATGCCCTGCCGGCACAGGGCGCCGTGGCCGATCTGTTCTGCGGTCTGGGCACGTTCGCGCTGGCGCTGGGGGAGGTCCGTCCCGTCTATGCGGCGGAGGCAGCGCGCGATCTGGTGCTGTCGCTCAAATCGGCCGCCAACCGCGCGCGACGGCGGTTCGTGGCGGATCATCGCGATCTGTTCCGCCGTCCGCTGACACCGGCGGAACTGGACCGCTTCGCGGCCATCGTCATCGATCCGCCCCGGGCTGGCGCCAGGGAACAGGTCATGCAGATCGCAGGCTCGGCCGTTCCGCTGGTCGCTTATGTGTCCTGCAATCCGGCCAGCTTCGCGCGCGATGCGGCGCATCTGGTGGGCGGCGGTTATCGGCTGGAGAGCGTGCGCCCGGTTGGGCAGTTCCGCTGGTCGACCCATGTGGAACTGGTCGGGATTTTCCGGCGCTGAGACGATTAATCCCCCGCCGCATGGAAACGCGGCGAGGGATTTTCATCCTCTCACAAGAGGAGGCTTGAGCCTCTACCCCAGCTTGATGACAGTTGCGCGACGGCGGACCGGTGCGGCATCGACATAGAGGCTCGCCATCGGCTCGTCCTCGACCTCGACGATGGTTTCCGACGTGAAGCCGTTGAAACCGGTGCGCATCGCCGCGCCATAGGCGCCGAGCATGCCGATCTCGATATAGTCGCCGGCCTGCACGTCCTCAGGGAGCATGAAGGGGCCGACCATATGGTCCATGTCGTCGCAGGTCGGACCGTAGAAGGAGAAGCCGGTCAGTTCCGCCTCGCTCTCTTCCTCGCGCAGCAGGGCCACGGGGAAGCGCCAGCCGATATGCGCCGCATCGAACAGCGCGCCATAGGCGCCGTCGTTGATGTAGAGTTCCGTCCCGCGACGGCGCTCCACCCGCACGATGATCGAGCTATATTCCGCGGACAGCGCGCGGCCGGGTTCGCACCACAGTTCCGACGAATAGCTGACCGGCAGGCTTTCGAAGCCGCGATGGATCGCCTCGAAATAATTTTCGAGCGCCACCGGTTCCATGCCCGGATAGATGGACGGGAAGCCGCCGCCGACATCGATGATGTCGACCGTGACCGCCGCATCGACAATCGCCGCGCGCACGCGCTCAATCGCGTCGCTATAGGCTTGAGGCGACATCGCCTGGCTGCCGACATGGAAGCAGATGCCCAGCGCGTCGGCTGCCTGGCGGGTCGCCATCAGCAGTTCGCGGGTCTCGCCCAGTTCGGCGCCGAATTTCGAGGCAAGGCTGAGTTCCGAATGTTCGGACGAAACGCGCAGACGCACGCACAGCTCAAGGTCGGTCGCATCATTCGTGGCGCGCATGATCTTGGCCAGCTCGTCGAGCGTATCGAGCGAGAAGGTGCGCACGCCATGGACGTGATAAGCCTCCGCAATCGCTTCCTCGGCCTTGACCGGGTGCATGAAGCAGAGCTTCGCCTGACCTTCCAGCGTCTCGGCGACAAGCCGCACTTCCGCGATGGACGCCACGTCGAAATGCGTGATGCCCGACGCAAACAGCGTACGGATCAGATCGGGAGACGGATTCGCCTTGACCGCATAGAGCGAGCGCCCCGGAAACTTCTCGGCGAAGAATCGGGCGGCCCGGGCCGCAGCCTGGGGACGAATCAGCGTTACCGGTGCTGCCGGTGTGAGGGCGGTCGCTACCCCCAGCGCGCTATGGTGCTTGTGCAACTCAAGGGACCTCCAGTGTAGTCGTGGCAATCAGCTGCCTTGCGGTGGAAGTCCCATGGGGCAGCGGAACGGCGATATATGCGGCGGGGGTCCCCCTGTAAAGCGCGTGTGTAAAATTTGTTGCGCTTGCCGCTACGAAACGTGCGTCAGGAGAGACGGCTCTTGAAGTCTTCGTACGAAAACTGGCGGATTTGCTTGAGTTCGTCGGTTTTCGAGTTCCACAGCCAGATGGCGGGCAAGGGCACGCCGTTGAATGTGTTGGTCTTTACCATGGAGTAATGGGCCTGATCGAGGAAGGCGATCCGCCGTCCCGGAGTCGCGCCGCCGGGGATTCGATAGTCCCCGATGATGTCTCCCGCGAGACAGGAGGGACCGCCGAGTCGGGTGGGCTGGCCGTCCGCTTCCTCATGCAACATGGCCGGGCGATAGGGCGCCTCGATGACGTCGGGCATGTGGCAGGTGGCCGAGATGTCGGTGATTGCGACCGGCATCCCATTGTCGATGACGTCCAGGATTTCGCCGATCAAAATGCCCGCGTCGAGCGCCATGGCTTCGCCCGGCTCGATATAGAGTTCGAGGCCGGTCTGCGCCTTGATCCGCTGGAGAAACGCGATCAGCAGGTCGATCTGATAGTCCGCGCGGGTGACATGATGCCCGCCGCCGAAGTTCAGCCATTTAAGGCCGCCGACATGCGGCATGACGCGGGATTCTATGGCGGCCCAGGTGCGATCCAGCGGCAGGAAATCCTGTTCGCACAGATTATGGACGTGCAGGCCGTCGACGCCCTCCAGATGTTCAGCCGTCAGTTGGTCGATCGGGAAGCCCAGACGGCTATGCGGCTGCGAGGGGTCATATTTGGGCACCTCGCCCTCCGCATGGAGGGGATTTATGCGCAGGCCGATGTCGAAGTTCACACCGTTCATGCGCGCTTCGTCGATGACGGGCTTCATGCGCGCGATCTGCCCGGGGCTGTTGAAGATCACATGGTCGGAGATTTTGAGGATCTCGGCCAGATCGTCGGACTTGTAGGCGGCGCAGTAGGTGGCGATTTCGCCCCGATATTCGTCATGGGCGAGGCGGGCTTCATAGATGCCCGAGGCGCAGACGCCGTCGAGATATTCACCGATGACGGGACCAAGCGACCACATGGAGAAAGCCTTGAGCGCGCCCAGCACCTTGATGCCGGCGCGGTCGCCTATGTTGCGCAGGACCGTCAGGTTGCGACGCACCGCAGCCTCATCCACCACGAACGCGGGCGAGGGGACACGGTGCAGATCGAAATGCGCGAAGGCGGCGGGATCGCCGGCTTTGGTTTCCATGGCAATACTCCGTCACCCCAGCACCGGCTGGGGTCTCAGGCGGGAGGGCACGGCATAGCAGCACGAGACCCCAGCCTGCGCCGGGGTGACGGACTGATGGCCGTCAAAAGTCGAGCGGCGCGTCCAGTTCCTTCACCTGCCAGGGCAGGCCGTGCTTGTTCAGCATGTCCATGAAGGGATCGGGATCGAACTGCTCGATGTTGAACACGCCTTCTCCCTTCCACGCGCCGGTCAGCATCATGGCGGCGCCAATCATCGCCGGAACGCCGGTGGTGTAGCTGACCGCCTGATTGCCGGTTTCGGCGTAGGCATCCTCATGGTCGCAGACGTTGAGGACATAGACGGTCTTCTGCTTGCCGTCCTTCATGCCGGTCGCGATGTCGCCGATGTTGGTCTTGCCCTTGGTCGTGGACCCAAGGCTCGACGGTTCGGGCAGCACGGCTTTCAGGAACTGGAGCGGGATGATTTCCTGACCGTTGTAGATGACCGGATCGATGCGGGTCATGCCGACATTCTGGAGCACTTCGAGATGCTTCAAATAGGCATCGCCAAAGGTCATCCAGAAACGGATGCGCTTGATTTCAGGATAGAATTTGGCCAGCGATTCCAGTTCCTCATGATACATGAGGTACATGTTCTTCTCACCGACCTGATCGAAGTTGAAGGTCTGCTTGTGCTTGAGCGCGGGGCCTTCGACCCATTTGCCGCCTTCCCAGTGGCGCGATGGCGCGGTGACTTCGCGGATGTTGATTTCCGGGTTGAAGTTGGTGGCGAAATGCTGGCCATGGTCGCCGCCATTGCAATCCAGAATGTCGAGCGTGTCGATCCGGTCGAGCAGATGCTTCTTGATGTAGCTGGCGAACACGCTGGTGACGCCGGGGTCGAAGCCCGAACCTAGCAGCGCCATGATGCCGGCTTCCTTGAAGCGCTCCTGATAGGCCCATTGCCAGCTATATTCGAACTTGGCGGTGTCGCGCGGTTCGTAATTGGCGGTGTCGAGATAGTCGACCTTGGTCGCAAGGCAGGCGTCCATGATCGCCAGGTCCTGATAGGGCAGGGCCAGGTTCACGACCAGCCTGGGCTGGACCTTCTCGATCAAGGCGATGGTTTCGTCGACATTGTCGGCATCGACCTGCGCGACGTCGATGGTCACGCCGGTCCGGGCCTTCACCGATTCGGCCACTTTCTCACAGGAAATGATGCGGCGGCTGGCGAGCGTGATATGGCTGAAAATGTCAGGATTCATCGCCATCTTGTGAACCGCGACAGAACCCACGCCGCCCGCGCCAATGACCAGAACCTTGCTCAATTCAACTGCTCCATAGCTGCACCGCGCCTGACGCGCGAAAGCGCCCATATAGGGGCTGTGCGTGACAGCGCAAAGTCAGTCTGTCAGAAGCTGGCGCCGTTGACCTGTTTGATCTTGAGCGCATCGATGTCCACCTCGGGCACGCAGCGCAGATTGATGGCGCGCATCGGCCCGTCAGGTGACTTGCCTTCCGCAAAGGACTGGGTCCCACAGATGGTGCAGAAGCGGTGCGTGATATTGTGCTTGTAGAATTGATAGTCGGTCAGTTTTTCCTCACCGCTGTCGAGCGTGAACTGATCGGCGGGCACGAAAGTCAGGACAAAGCCCTTGCGGCTGCAATGAGAACAGTTGCAGGTCATCGCTTCGGTTGGCGCGTCGGCGTCGACGGTGAAGGTGACGGCACCGCAATGGCAGCTTCCGGTGTAGGGCATGGCGGCTCTCCTGTCTGGGCCGAGGAATAGATGCGTTGATGCGGGAATGGAACGGCTGATCTGGCGAAGGGTTTCCAACGCTCTCCCTCGATATGACGGATTGGCGCGGGTCTAGCGTGTCACCTTTATCACCCAAATCCTGTTATGTGCACAAACGCCGTAGCCCTTCCACGGTATCCGCCTCCCCCGCAGGCTTGTCGCGCCGGATGCGGGCGATCCGGGGAAAGCGCATGGCGAGCCCCGATTTATGCCGCTTGCTGTCGTGGATGCTGTCGAAGGCGACCTCCAGCACCAGCGACTTTTCCACCTCCCGCACCGGGCCGAAGCGGTTCACCGTATTTGTCCGCACGAAGCGATCGAGCCATTTCAGTTCCTCGTCGGTGAAGCCGCTATAGGCTTTACCCACGGGCAGCAGTTCGCCTTCCTCGGTCCAGCACCCAAAGGTGTAATCCGAATAGAAGGATGAGCGTTTGCCGTGGCCGCGCTGGGCGTACATCATCACGCAGTCGGCGGTCAGCGGATCGCGTTTCCATTTATACCAGAGCGCGGCCTTGCGCCCCCCGACATAGGGGCTGTCGCGACGCTTGAGCATCACGCCTTCGATGGCGGCATCGCGGGCGCCCGCGCGGATGTCGGCCAGCGTTTCGAAATCGGGCGCTTCGATCAAGGCGGAGATGTCGAAGCGGTCGGGGTCGAGAGCCGACACGACGGTTTCAAGGGCCGCTCGCCGCTCGACCCATGGAAGCAGGCGAAGGTCCTCGTCGCCGTGGAGCAAGATGTCGTAGAGGCGGACGAAGGCGGGGTAGTCGTTCATCATTTTCGCCGTCACCGCCTTGCGGCCCAGACGCTGCTGGAGGGCGTTGAAGCTGGCGGCCTCTCCGCCCTGGAACTCGCCTTTCACGAGCAGTTCGCCGTCCAGGACCGCATGGGTGGTGAACGCTTCCGCAATCTCCGGAAAACTGCCGGTGATGTCGTCCCCCGCGCGGCTGTAGAGGCGGGTTTCGCGCCCTGTGCCGACGATCTGGATGCGGATGCCGTCCCACTTCCACTCGGCGGCATAGTCGGTAAGGTCGACGCTCTCGACCTCCAGCGGGTGGGCGAGCATGAAGGGGCGGCAGAAGGGCGTGCCTGCGGGATCGGGGCGCTCGGCCCTTCCTTCCGCCCAATCGAACAGCGCCGCATAGGGCGGGGCGAGCGCGTGCCAGCATTCCTCCACATCGTCGACGTCGAGGCCGAAGGCTTGCGCGAAGCCGGTCTTGGCGAGACGGGCGGAAATGCCGACGCGCAGTCCCCCGGTGGCGAGCTTGAGAAGCGCGAAACGGCCCGATGCATCGAGATGGTCCATCATCCGGGCGAGGGTGGCAGGAGCGGAGGCGCGGCTGGTGGCGTGGAGACGCTCGACGATGGCGGACAGGGTGAGGGCGCCGTCATCCATTTCCGGGGGCTGATCCTCCGGCTTGGGCCAGAGCAGGGCAACGGTTTCGGCAAGGTCGCCGACATAGTCGCGGCTCATTTCGAAGAGGATCGGATCGACGCGGGCACGCGCCATTTCGGCGATGGCGGAGGCTTTGACGGCTTTCAGGTCCAGATTGCCGGTGAGCGCCGCCAAAGCCCAGCCCCGGTCCGGGTCGGGCGCCGTGCGCATATAGCTGGCGATCAGGTTCAGCTTGCCGTTGCGTGAGCGGGTATAGACCAGCCCGTCGAGCAATTGGGAGAAGGCGCGCATTACCCCTCCTCCTCATCCTCGCGCCCGACAAGGGCCAGCGCACGGGCACGCATCTGGTGCGTCATGCACCAGTGGAGCAGCGCTTCCTCCCGGCCATGGGTGATCCATGTTTCGTGGGGAGCGACTTCCCGGATGGTGTCGGTGAGTTCGTCCCAATCGGCATGGTCGGAAATGACCAGCGGCAGTTCGATATTGCGCTGGCGAGCGCGCTGTCGGACGCGCATCCAGCCCGATGCCATGGCGGTGATCGGATCGGGCAGGCGCCGGCTCCAGCGGTCATTGAGGGCGGACGGCGGCGCCACGACGATGCGTCCGCGCATATCCTTGGCGGGAAGGCCGGTGGCTGGGCGGAGATCGCCCAACTCGACGCCGAACTGCTCATAGAGAGCGCACATTCTTTCGAGCGCGCCGTGAATGTGGATGGGGTCCTTATGCCCCCTTCCGCGCAGTTCGCAGATCAGGCGCTGGGCTTTGCCAAGGGCGTAGGCGCCGACAAGAACGCAACGATCGGGATTGGCGTGCAGTGCGGTGAGGAGGCGGTCGACTTCGCTGCCGGTGTCGGGGTGGCGGAACACGGGCAGGCCGAAGGTCGCCTCGGTGACGAATATGTCGCAGGGGACCGGCTCGAACGCCTTGCAGGTGGGATCGGGGCGCCGCTTGTAATCGCCGGTGATAACGACGCGCTCGCCTGCATGGGACAGGACGATCTGGGCGGAACCCAGCACATGGCCGGCGGGCACGTAACGGATGGTGACGCCGTTCATGCGGATTTCCTCGCCATAGGGAACTGCCGTGCCGGACGCCGTGCCGTAGCGCAGGGCCATGATGGCGAGCGTTTCCTGCGTGGCCCAGACATGACCATGTCCGCCCCGCGCATGATCGGTATGGCCATGGGTGACAAGGGCGCGTTCCCGGGGCGTGGAAGGATCGATCCAGGCGTCGGCGGGGCGGACATAGATGCCGGTCGGGTGCGGTTCGATCCAATGGGCCATGGTGGAATTAACAAGGTGATTGGAATGTTTTGGTTCCGCAAGGGCCTTCACATTGCGGTAACCTCATCGTCACGCAGCCGACATGCCGTTGCCCTACGAGCCGCCGAACGACCCGGCAGCGAGGAGGCGCGGCACATGGCATCTACGGCTCACCAGAATGTTACCCGCGCGGTGCATCGGCATCGGCATCTGTCCAGGCAGGGATTGCTGGAACGGGCCTTTACCTTTGCGTTTCGGGGTCTGGTTTACGCACAGATCTGGGAAGACCCTGCAGTCGATATGGAAGCGCTGGCGATCACCCCGGAGAGCCATGTCGTCACCATCGCTTCGGGCGGGTGCAATGTGTTGAGCTATCTGACCGCCGATCCGGCGAAGATCACGGCGGTTGATCTCAACACCGCGCATATCGCGCTCAATCGTCTGAAGCTGGCGGCGGCGCGGGCCTTGCCGGACCATGAGGCGTTCCATCGCTTCTTCGCCAAGGCGGATTGCAAGGAGAATGTAGCGGCCTATCGCAGCTTCGTGGCGCCGCATCTGGACGATGCCACCCGGCGCTATTGGGAAGGGCGCGATTTTATCGGGCGGCGGCGCATCGGCGGCTTTGCGCGCGGGATTTACAAACATGGTCTGCTGGGGCGCTTTATCGGCGCGGCGCATCTGCTCGCGCGTCTGCATGGCGTCAATCCCCGGCGGATGCTGGATGCGAAATCCCGCGAGGAGCAGCGGGTGATTTTCGAGCAGGAACTGGCGCCGGTGTTCGACAGTGCCTTCATGCGCTGGCTGACGAGCCAGCCGGCTTCGCTCTTCGGCCTCGGCATTCCGCCCGCGCAATATGATGCCTTGGCTGGCGATGACCGGATGGACAGCGTGCTGAAGGCGCGGCTGAAGAAACTGGCCTGCGATTTCGACCTCAAGGATAATTATTTCGCGGTGCAGGCGTTCGGTCGTGGCTATGCCGGTGGCGAAGGGCCGTTGCCGCCCTATTTGCAGGCCGCGAACCATGAGGCGGTGGTGGAGCGCGCGGGGCGGGTCGATGTTCGTCATGTGAACTTCACCGACTTTCTGGCATCGCAGGAGGCTGGATCGGCGGATCGCTACATATTGCTCGATGCGCAGGACTGGATGGATGATGCGCAGTTGAATGCGTTGTGGACACAGATCACCCGCACGGCTCGGCCGGGCGCGCGGGTGCTCTTCCGCACCGCCGGCGAACCGAGCATCCTGCCAGGGCGCGTTGCCGATGCGGTGCTGTCGCGCTGGGATTATCGGGCGGAAGCGTCGCGCGATTACACGGCGCGGGATCGTTCGGCCATTTATGGCGGCGTCCACCTCTATGTGCTGAAGGACGCCTGATGAGCGCCGGGCATGATGGGCTGATGGACAGCGTTTATCGCCACCAGAGGCATATTTACGACCTGTCGCGGAGATATTATCTGTTGGGGCGGGATGGGCTGATTGCCGATCTCGCTCCACCCAAGGGTGGCGCGGTGCTGGAAATCGGCTGCGGCACCGGGCGCAATTTGATCGCCGTGGGCAAAACCTGGCCGGAGGCGCGGCTTTATGGGGTCGATATTTCCGAAGCGATGCTCGAAACGGCGCGCAAGGCTGTGGCGAATGCGGGCATGGCCCATCGTGTCGTGCTGGCGCAGGGGGATGCCTGCGCCTTCAACGCGCAGGCGTTATTCGGGCGGAGCGATTTCGAACGGGTGTTCATCAGCTATGCCCTGTCGATGATCCCGGATTGGGAAGGCGCTCTTCGGCAGGCGGCGCGCTGCGTTGCGCCGGCTGGTAAGCTGGACATCGTGGATTTCGGGCAGCAGGACAATTTGCCCCGCTTCTGGAAGCGGGCGCTGTTCGGATGGCTGGCGCGCTTTCATGTGTCGCCACGAGCGGAACTGGCGCGCGCGATCAACAGCCTGGCGGCCGATATGGGCGGTTTTCCTCATAGCCGAAGCCTGTATCGCGGCTATGCGGTTAGGGGCGGCTTGATCCGGATTTGAAGCAAGCCGCCTATGCTGCGCTCCAGCGCAAGCGGAGAGGGTGGTTTTTGCCCAGATGAATGTTCCGCAGTTCAGGGAATTGCTCAGGCTGCCTGACGAAGCTCCAGTTCCAGCCGATCCCAGATTTCGACCAACGCCTCGACCAGTTCCCGCATCATCTCTTCGCTATGGGCCGGGCCGGGGGTGAAGCGCAGGCGCTCCGTGCCGCGAGGGACGGTGGGGTAATTGATCGGCTGCACATAGGCGCCATATTCTGCGAGCAAAATGTCGCTGATCCGCTTGGCCTTGACCGGATCGCCCACCATCAGCGGGACGATGTGCGTCACCGACGGCATCACCGGCAGGCCCGATTCCGCCATCAGGCGCTTGAGCGTCGCGGCGGCGGCCTGCTGGCCCTCGCGTTCTTCGTTCGACTGCTTGAGGTGACGGACGCTCGCCAGCACGCCCGCGACCAGCACGGGCGACAACGACGTCGTGAAGATGAAACCCGGCGCATAGCTGCGGATCACGTCGACGATCATCTGGTCAGCGGCAATATAGCCGCCCATGACGCCAAATGCCTTGCCCAGAGTGCCTTCGATGATCGTCAGGCGATCGGCGACCTCATCTCGTTCGGAAATGCCGCCGCCATGGGCGCCGTACATGCCGACCGCATGCACTTCATCGAGATAGGTGAGCGCGTTGAATTCGTCCGCCAGGTCGCAGATCGCGGCGATGGGGGCGATGTCACCATCCATCGAATAAACGCTTTCGAAGGCGATCAGCTTGGGCGCTTCGGGATCTTCGGCGGCCAGCAGTTCGCGCAGATGTTCGACGTCATTGTGACGGAATACGCGCTTTTCGCAGCCCGAATTGCGGATGCCCGCGATCATCGAGGCGTGGTTCAACTCGTCCGAGAAGATGATGCAGCCCGGCAGGATTTTCGCCAGCGTGGAAAGCGTCGCTTCGTTCGAGACATAGCCCGACGTGAAGAGCAACGCTGCTTCCTTGCCATGCAGGCCGGCGAGTTCGCTCTCCAGATCGACGTGATAATGGGTGTTGCCGCCGATGTTGCGGGTGCCACCCGAACCGGCGCCGACATCGTGCAGAGCCTCTTCCATTGCGGCAACGACCTTGGGATGCTGACCCATGGCGAGATAGTCGTTGGAGCACCAGACGGTGATCGGCTTCGGCCCATTATGGCCGTGGAAGCAGCGGGCGTTGGGGAAGGCGCCCTTGTTGCGCAAAATGTCAATGAATACGCGGTAACGGCCCTCACTGTGAAGTCGGTCGATCGCCTGCGTGAAGATGTGCTTGTAGTTCACCTAAGCCCTATCCCTATTCCCGCATCCCCTCTTCATCAGGGGCGTTTACCTGCTGCCGGGGCCCATTACCAGTGATAACCGCTCGCAGCGCCAGGGGGAATTACCTATCACAGTGATAGAAAAGCTTGCGATTGGACCAAAGGTCCACCCCCTTCAAAGGCTCTCGATCCGCTGCAATCCATAGCGGGCCAGCGCCGGTCGAAGCGGTTTGACGCTATCATCCAGCCTGGTGAAAACGGCGGTTCCGGGGGCCGGGGCAGCAGGCCAGTCCTGCCCCTGGGTCAGATAAGCGATCCGGCGGGCGATTCCGTCACCACCATGCACGAATCGGAGGGGACGGGGCGACGCGGCGGCCAGTTCCTGCTCGACCAGGGGGAAATGCGTGCACGCCAGCACCACGACGTCCATCCGGTCGCCGCCAGGCTGGTCGAACAGGCCGGCCAGCGCGTCGCGGGCTATTACGGGATCGATCGGCTCGCCGCGCAGCTTGGCTTCGGCCAGTTGGACGAGCGCGGCCGATCCATGGCGCAGGACGGTGCAGTCCGAACCGAATTCTGCGGTCAACCTGTCCACATAAGGCTGACGGACGGTCGCGTCCGTGCCGAGGACGCCGAATACCCGGCTTTGCGAAAGCAAGGCGGCCGGCTTGATCGCCGGCACTGTCCCCACCACCGGAATGTCGAGCGCGGCGCGAACCGCTGATAGGGCGATGGTAGAGGCGGTATTGCAGGCGATAACGGCGAGGCGCGGGCGATAGCGTTCGACGAGGCGGCCCAGAAGTGCGGGAACGCGGGCGGCGATTTCGGCCTCGCTCTTCGTGCCATAGGGAAAGCCCGCGCTATCGGCGGCATAGACGATGGGCGCGTCAGGCAGCATGGCCTGCGCGGGGGCCAGGATCGAAAGCCCGCCGACGCCGGAATCGAAGAACAGCAGGGGAGCATGGGGTGCGACCGTCATAGACGGTCACATCTCGAGCGATCGACGCACGCTGTCAACATCGGTCACGTTCGCCATTGCCCGTTGCGTCGGGGACGCTATGGTCGCGCCGCAACAATTTCGGCGAGATCATGACTCCTCCCTGGCTAATACCCGCTTTCGTCCTGGTGATCGGTTATCTGCTGGGATCAATCCCCTTTGGACTGCTGCTGACGCGCTTCACTGGCGCGGGCGATCTCCGCAAGATCGGTTCGGGCAATATCGGCGCGACCAACGTGCTGCGCACCGGGCGCAAAGGGTTGGCGGCGGCGACTTTGCTGCTCGATCTGGCGAAAGGCGCAGCGGCGGTCCTGATCGGCGCGGCGCTGGTTGACGGCGGCGGGCCGGTGGCGGGCGCCATGGCGTTTATCGGACATTGTTATCCTGTCTGGCTGCGCTTTGCCGGGGGGAAGGGCGTGGCGACCATGATGGGTGTCATAACCGCGCTTTATTGGCCTGCGGGGATCATATTCGCTCTCGTATGGTTGGGGGCGCTCTTCGGCACGAAATGGTCGTCGGTCGGCGGCATGTCGGCAGCGGTGAGCGCGCCCGTCGCCATGTGGTGCTTTGGAAGGCTCGATCTGGTGCCGGTAGCGTTGGCACTCGCGCTTATCGTGCTGTGGCGGCACCGCGAGAATATCGCCCGGCTGGCCAAGGGCGTCGAGCCCAAGGTTGGCGCCTCCAAGGCACGGGCGACCGAGGAACGGGCGACCGAGGAACGGGCGACCGAGGAATGAGTGAGCAGGAGCGGTTCAACCGCCTGCGCCTGATCCGATCGCCGCGCATTGGGCCGGTCACTTTCCGACAGTTAATGGCGCGCTTCGGCACGGCGGGCGAAGCCCTGCGCGCGGTCCCCGATCTGGCGACACGGGGCGGTGGCAAGGCGAGCGTCATTGATGCTGCGCTGGTCGAACGGGAAATCGCGCGCAGCAAGGCTTTGGGCGCGCGCTATCTGCTGGCAGGGGATGCGGATTATCCCTTTCTGCTGGACCAGATGGAGGGCGCTCCGCCCGCGCTGATCTTCCGGGGCGATGCGACTTTGGCGGCGCGGGAGTGCGTGGCGATGGTCGGTGCGCGCAATGCTTCGGCGGCCGCCTGCCGCTTTGCGCGGACGCTGGCGCAGGATCTGGGGCAGCGTGGCATAACCGTGGTGTCCGGGCTGGCGCGGGGGATCGACACCGCGGCGCATCAGGGATCGATCGGCAGCGGCACCATTGCCGTCATAGCCTGCGGAATCGACATTGCCTTCCCGCCGGAAAATGAGGCTTTGCAGGAGCAATTGGCAGAAGAGGGGCTTCTTCTGACGGAGCATCCACCCGGCACGCAGCCGCTTGCTCGGCAATTCCCGGCGCGGAACCGGATCATCGCCGGACTGGCAAAGGGCACCGTGGTCGTGGAGGCGGCGCCCAAATCAGGATCGCTCATTACAGCGCGCCTGGCCGGGGAAGCGGGGCGTGAGGTCATGGCTGTGCCGGGGTCGCCGCTCGACCCGCGTGCGCAGGGATGCAATCAGCTTATTCGCGATGGTGCGGTGCTCGTCCAGAACGCAACCGATGTGATCGAGGCCATCGGCAGCATCGACGCGCGAATGGTGCGGCAGGGCCGATCCGATTTCGCCGGGGAACCGACGCCCTCGGACGTGGCCGAGCGGGAGCGGACTGCGGTCGTCGCGCTGTTGGGCGCGGCGCCGGTGCCAGTGGATGAGGTCATCCGCCTATCGGGACTTGGTCCCGCGGTCGTGCATACCGTGTTGCTGGAATTGGAACTGGCCGCCCGGCTGGAACGGCATGCGGGCGGAAAAGTCAGTATTTCATGATCCTGCGGGCTGGCCTAGACGTAAATCCCCTCTTACATCGAGGGCGCTTGACGGGGGCCGTCATCACCTTCCAGACTCGCGCGTGTACGTGAGAGCAATTTGAACCGGGGCTTTAATGCAGCTTGTCATCGTTGAATCGCCGGCCAAGGCGAAGACCATCGAAAAATATCTGGGCGGGGATTTCCATGTGCTCGCCAGCTATGGTCACATCCGCGACCTGCCAGCCAAGGACGGATCGGTGGACCCCGATGCGGGCTTTGCCATGCAGTGGGAAAATTATGGCGACAAGGGCAAGCAGCTCAAGGCCATTGCGGACGAAGCCAAGAAGGCGACCCGCCTGATCCTGGCGACTGACCCTGATCGCGAGGGAGAAGCGATCAGCTGGCATGTGCAGGAAGTGCTGCGCGCCAAGAAAGCGCTGCCGCAGAAAGTGGATCGCGTGACCTTCAACGCGATCACCAAGCAGGCGGTGACCGAGGCGATGGCGCAGCCGCGCGCGCTCGACGAGGATCTGATCGACGCCTATCGGGCGCGACGGGCGCTCGATTATCTGGTGGGCTTCACGCTGTCGCCGGTATTGTGGCGTAAATTGCCCGGCGCCAAGTCGGCGGGGCGCGTGCAGTCAGTGGCTTTGCGTCTGGTCGTGGACCGCGAGCGCGAGATTGAGAGCTTCGTGCCGCAGGAATATTGGTCCGTCGCGGCGGAAATGGAGCAGGGCGGACAGGGCTTCACCGCGCGGCTGGTGCGCTGGCGGGGTGAGAAGATCGAGCGGCTGACCATCGGCAAGGAAGGCGATGCCATGGCCGCGAAGGCGGACGTGGAGGCCGGGCGGTTCACGGTCGAGAAGGTCGAAACCAAGCCCGTCAACCGCAACCCTCCGCCGCCTTTCACCACCTCGACCTTGCAGCAGGAAGCCGCGCGCAAATTGGGCTTTTCCGCCAGCCATACGATGCGGATCGCGCAGCAGCTCTACGAAGACGGCGCGATCACCTACATGCGTACGGACGGCGTGCAGATGGATGGCAGCGCCATTTCCGCCGCGCGCAAGGCCATCGCGGATCGCTATGACGGCGGTTATCTGCCGGAAAAGCCGCGCCAGTATCAGACCAAGGCCAAAAATGCGCAGGAAGCGCACGAGGCTATCCGCCCGACCGAATTCAGCCGGGACAAGGCAGGGTCGGGCGATCATGCGCGGCTTTACGATCTGATCTTCAAGCGGGCGCTGGCCAGCCAGATGGCTTCGGCGCGGCTGGAGCGGACGACCGTCGATCTGGTCGACGGAACAGGCCAACATGCTCTGCGGGCCACGGGGCAGGTCGTGATCTTTCCCGGCTTCCTGGCGCTCTATGAGGAAGGGCGCGACGATGCCGAGGATGATGACGGCAAGCTGTTGCCGCGCATGGCGGCTGGCGACGCCCCGGCCAAGAAGAAGGTGTCGGCCGAGCAGCATTTCACCCAGCCGCCGCCGCGCTATTCGGAAGCGAGCCTCGTCAAGAAGCTGGAGGAATTGGGGATCGGCCGTCCGTCCACCTATGCCTCGACGCTTCAGGTGCTGAAGGACCGCGACTATGTGCGGGTGGAGAAGAACCGCTTCTTTGCCGAGGAGAGCGGGCGGCTGGTGACGGCCTTCCTTGAGCGTTTCTTCGAGCGTTACGTGTCCTACGACTTCACCGCGGGGCTGGAGGAGGAACTGGACGATATTTCCGGCGGACGCGCCCAATGGCAGGCGGTGCTGGAGGCCTTTTGGCGTGACTTCAAGCCCAAGACGGCTGAGGTCATGGAGCAGAAGCCCTCCGACATCACGGCGGAGTTGGACAAATTTCTGGAGCCGATGCTCTTCCCGCCCCGGGCCGACGGCAGCAATCCGCGCGCCTGCCCGATGTGCGGCGACGGGCAGTTATCGCTCCGTGGCGGACGTTTCGGGGCGTTCATCGCCTGCTCCAACTATCCGGAATGCAAATATACCCGGAAATTCGGCCAGCCCGGCGGGGACAAGGGCGAGGATACAGGGCCGGAGGTGCTGGGCAAGCATCCCGAGACCGGACAGGATATCGTTCGCAAGTCCGGGCGCTTTGGCCCCTATATCGAGATGGGCGAGGGCAAGGAGGCCAAGCGCGGCTCCATTCCCAAGGACCTGCCCGATGGCGAGATGACGCTGGACTGGGCGATCAAGCTATTGAGCCTGCCCCGCGAGATCGGACTTCATCCGGAAACCGGCAAGCCGATTGTGGCGAATATCGGTCGCTTCGGCCCCTATCTGCTGCATGACGGCAAATATGGGCGGCTGTCTTCCACCGCCGAGATTTTCGAGGTGGGCATGAACAGCGCCGTCGCCAAGCTGGCGGATGCGGCGAACAAGGGCGGGCGCGGGGCGTCCTCGCGCGAGCCGTTGAAGGTGCTGGGCAAGCATCCGCGTACCGAGGCCGAGATCAAGCTGATGGCGGGGCGCTATGGGCCTTATGTGACCGATGGCACCACCAACGCGACCTTGCCCAAGACGATCGAGCAGGATGCGTTGACGCTGGAGGAGGCTGCGCAACTGATCGATGTGCGGGCTGCGGCGGCTCCGGCCAAGAAGGGGAAGAAGGCGCCCGCGAAAAAGGCAGCAGCGAAGAAGCCTGCGGCGAAGAAAGCGCCCGCCAAGAAGAAGGCGGCGGCGGAATAATCCGATCGCCGTCATTCCCGCCGGCGCGGGAATGACGGCGATCGGATGGGAGCGTTACTCCACCCAATCCAGCCCGATGTCGCGATAGATGAAGCGGTCGTCCTCCCAATCCTCCTTCACCTTGACGTGGAGGTAGAGGTGGACCTTGACGCCGAGCAGGCTTGCCAGTTCGGCGCGTGCCCTAGAACCGATTTCCTTGAGGCGCTGTCCGCCCTTGCCCAGCACGATGGCGCGCTGGCTGGAGCGGCCGACCAGGATCTGCTGGTGGATTTCGACCGAGCCATCCTCGCGCTCGCTATATTTTTCCGTGTCGACCGCGGCTGCATAAGGCAGTTCGGCGTGGAGCTGGTGATACAGCTGCTCGCGGGTGATTTCGGCGGCCAACATCCGGTCGGTGGCGTCGGAAACCTGATCCTCGGGAAAGTGCCAGGGACCCTCGGGCATGGCATGGGCGAAGGCCGTCTTGAGTTCGGCAAGGCCGTCTCCGGTCGCAGCGCTCACGAAGAAGGTCTCCGCAATGTCGAGCTGTTCGTAGAGACGCTGGGTATGGACCAGCAGCTTTTCCTTAATGGCGATGTCGACCTTGTTGAGGATCAGCCATTTTTTCTCCGGCCGGGCGGCCAGAGCGCTGATGATCGGTTCCATCTTGGGACCAAGGCCCGCTTTGCCATCGACGATCAGGGCGATCAGGTCAGCGCCCTGCGCGCCGCCCCAGGCGGCTTGTACCATGGCGCGGTCCAGTCGCCGTTTGGGCGCAAAGATGCCGGGCGTGTCGACCAGCACCATCTGGACATTGCCCTCTATTGCGACACCCATCACGCGGGTGCGCGTGGTCTGCGCCTTGGGGCTGGTGATCGCCACCTTCTGGCCCACCAGCGCGTTCACCAGTGTCGATTTGCCCGCGTTGGGGGCACCGACAATGGCGATGACGCCGCAACGTTGATTATCGAGATCGATCGTCAAAAATCACTCCGTTTCAAAAAAGCGAAGCGTGCTTCTGCGAAGGCAGGAACCCAGATCGAACTGGAACTGGGTTCCTGCCTTCGCAGAAGCACGTCATAACATAAAATGAAGGTCAGCCTTCCAGCTTTTCCAGCAATGCCTTGGCGGCGGCGGTTTCGGCTTCCTGTTTGGAACCGCCGGTGGCGCTCGCCTCGCCCGCGCCCTTGATCGAGACCGTCACCGTGAAGCGCAGCGCATGGTGGGGTCCGGAGCGGTCGGTGAGCGCATATTCCGGTGGCTTGCGCTTGTTGGCGGCGGCCCATTCCTGCAACGTCGATTTGGGATGCTTGGGCGCGCTGGCCTGGGTGTCGACACGGTCGTTCCATAAGCGGCGGACGAGGGAGCGAGTCTCCTCGATGCCGCCCTCCAGATAGAGCGCGCCGATCAGCGCTTCCATCACATCGCCCAATACATTGTCGCTGTCGGCAGCGCCATCGTCGCGGGCCTGTTTGCCCAGCACGAGATGGGCCGGCACGCCCGCTGCACGGGCGACTTCGGCGCAGGTTTCGCCCGACACCAGCGCGTTGAATCGGCGGGACAGCTTGCCTTCCGGCTCCGTGGCGAAGCGGTCATAGACCCATTCCGCGATCAGCAGGCCGAGGATACGGTCGCCCAGAAACTCCAGCCGCTCATAATTGACCGCATTGGCGCTGCCATGGGTCAGCGCCTGCGTGAAGGCAGCGGGGTCCTTCGGCGCACGGCCGATCAGGGCTTTCAGCCAGCCTTCGGTGTCCGCTTTGGTCAAAAGCCTTCCCCGATACGGCTCCAACGCGCGGCGGTGAACCAGGTCCACGGCAGCAGCCAATTGGCGCTGCCATCGGTCGAGAAGACGGAGATCATTGCCTTGCCCACCAGATTTTCCTCAGGAACGAGACCGATGCCGCCGCCGTCGACCGCCGGGAAACGGCTGTCGGCGCTGCGGTCGCGATTGTCGCCCATCATGAAGAGATGGCCTTCGGGCACGACCACCGTGTCGCGGTCGTCCGCCGCGCCATCGGGCATAAGATCGAGGACATTGTAACTTTTGCCCGGCTTGCCATCGACAGCGGGCAGGGTTTCCCGGAATTGCGGATAGCGGCACTGGCGGCCGCCACCGGGCGCGGCTTCCTCGAACTTCGGACGGTAGCAAGGGGAGGGGCTGCCTTCCCTGGCCGCCGCTTCTTCCATATTCGGGGTGACGGGGATGACGAGGTCGGCGACCTTCTGCTTGGGGATCGCCTGACCGTTCAGATAGACCGTGCCGCCCCGCACCGAGATCATATCGCCGGGCAGGCCGATGACGCGCTTGATATAGTCGTTCTTCTGGTTCGGCGGCGCCTTGAACACCACCACGTCGCCGCGTTGGGGCGTGGAGGCAAAGACGCGGCCGGGGATCAGCGGCACACCGAAAGGCAGCGAATAACGGGAATAGCCATAGGGCCATTTCGCCACGAGCAGATAATCGCCGATCAGCAGGCGCGGCTGCATCGATTCCGATGGGATGTTGAAGGGCGAAACGATGAAGCTCCGCAGGATGAAGACGAACACCGCCAGCTTTGCGAGAAACCAGAGGAAATCCCGCGTTTCGGATTTTGCGCTCATGCTTTGGTCGTCTTTTCCTTCAATTCGCCCTGAAAACAGGCCGTCGCGGCTTTTGCGGGTTCGTAAAGCCGCCGTCAAGCGCGCTAGAGGCCAACTGCTCATCACTTTATGCTGCCCTGCAACCTGAATTTTCCTGTCCCACGGTGCAATAGCGCAACGACTTGGCTAAAAGAGACAAGAATCGACAGGTGCAGCGTCGGTATCGATCAACGACGAATGAAGGATATTCCTCATGTCCAGCCCTGCACTGGCAGCGCTTGCGGCTCTTCCCCAGGCCGATCTCAAATCCATCTTCACCACCGATCCCGACCGGTTGAGCAAATTCACCCTGGCTCAGGGACCCATCCGTTTCGACTGGTCGAAAACGCATCTCACCGATGCGCTTGTCGACGGATTCCTGAAGCTGGCTGAGGAAAAGGGCTTTGCCGCGCAGCGGGACGCGCTGTTCGCGGGCGAGGCTGTCAATAACACCGAGGGGCGCGCGGCCGAGCATCCCGCCGAACGTGGCGAGGGCAAGGCCGACAGTGTGGGGCGGGCCAAGATGTTCCACGCCCGGATGCGGGCGCTGATTGACGCCATTGAAGGCGAAGCGCTGGCGCCGATCCGGCATATATTGCATATCGGCATCGGCGGGTCGGCTTTGGGGCCGGACCTGATCGTGGACGCGCTGGGCGGAGACGGCGCGCGCTATGACGTTGCCATTGTGTCCAATGTCGACGGTACGGCGCTGGAGCGGGCGATTTCGCGCTTCGATCCCGAAGCCACGCTGATCGCAGTGGCGTCAAAGACTTTTACCACCACCGAAACCATGCTGAACGCGGCGAGTGCGATCAACTGGATGGTCGAGGCGGGCGTGGAAGATCCCTATGGCCGGGTCATCGCGCTCACGGCTTCGCCGGAAAAGGCCATCGAATGGGGCGTGGATGAAACGCGCGTGCTGCCCTTTGCCGAGAGCGTGGGCGGGCGCTATTCGCTCTGGTCTTCGATCGGTTTTCCGGCGGCGTTGGCGCTCGGTTGGGATGCGTTCGAAAGCTTGCTGGAGGGCGCGGCGGCGATGGACCGGCATTTCCGTCTGTCCGATCCCAAGGAAAATGCGCCGCTGATCGCTGCCTTTGTCGATCAATATTATGTGCGGGTCCTGGCTTGCCAGACACGGGCGCTGTTTGCCTATGACGAACGTTTGCGGCTGCTGCCTTCCTATCTCCAGCAGTTGGAAATGGAGAGTAACGGCAAGAGTGTGACCCGTAACGGAAAGCCAGTCGACGGTCCGACGGCGGCCATCACCTGGGGCGGCGTGGGCACGGACGCGCAGCATGCTGTGTTCCAGCTGCTGCATCAGGGTACGATCCTGACGCCGGTGGAGTTCGTCGCTTCCATCGAGCCGGGACATGCGCTCGATCCGGCGCATCATCGGGCGCTGCTGGTGAACTGCTTCGCGCAGGGCGCGGCCCTGCTGCGGGGCAAGGACAATGACGCTGACCCGGCGCGGGCTTATCCGGGCAACCGGCCGTCGACCACCATCCTGCTGGACGATGTGACGCCGGAGGCGCTGGGCGCGCTGATCGCTTTCTATGAGCATCGGACCTTCGCCAATGCGGTGCTGATGGGGATCAACCCCTTCGACCAGTTCGGCGTCGAACTGGGCAAGGAAATCGCCCGGTCGATCGAAGCCGAAGGGCCGAAGGGTTTCGATCCTTCGACCATGGCGTTGATCGATCTCGCTTTCGGCGGGATGTAGGAGCAAATCTCATTTGTAACTGCGCGGGCCAGGCTCCATATGCGAGCCCAACCCCAGCGGAGGCATGAATGAGCGATTACGACTTCGACCTTTTCGTCATCGGTGCAGGATCTGGGGGCGTGCGGGCGTCGCGCGTGGCCGCGGCCCATGGCGCGAAGGTCGCGGTTGCCGAGGAATATCGCGTTGGCGGCACCTGCGTCATTCGCGGCTGCGTGCCCAAGAAGCTGCTGATCTATGGCGCGCATTTTGCCGAGGATCTGAAGGATGCGCGGCGCTTCGGCTGGAATGTGCCCGATTGCGGGTTCGAATGGACTGCGCTGCGCGACAATGTGCTGGCCGATGTGGATCGGCTGGAAGGGCTCTACAAGAACACGCTCGACAGCCATAAGGTCGAGTTGATCTCCGAACGCGCGACGATCACCGGGCCGCATCGCGTGAAGCTGTCCAGCGGGCGGGAAGTGAGCGCGAAATACATTCTGGTCGCGACCGGCGCCTGGCCGGTGATCCCCGACGTCGAGGGGGCGGAACATGGCGTGACGTCGAATGAGCTGTTTCATCTCGACGAATGTCCAAAGCGCATCGTGATTGTTGGTGGTGGCTATATCGCCAATGAATTTGCCGGGATCTTCCACCAGTTCGGCAGCCATGTGACGATGGTGAACCGGTCGGGCACGCTGCTGCGCGGCTATGACGAGAGCATTCGTGACCGGCTGCTCCAGATTTCGACGATGAAGGGGATCCATTTCCGCTTCAACGCCGAGATGGAGAAGATCGAGAAGAATGAGGAC
Organism: Sphingobium estronivorans; assembly: GCF_008692605.1. Taxonomy (GTDB): domain Bacteria; phylum Pseudomonadota; class Alphaproteobacteria; order Sphingomonadales; family Sphingomonadaceae; genus Sphingobium; species Sphingobium estronivorans. The sequence continues at coordinate 45,965 of NZ_LFCT01000010.1, read as the reverse complement.
GGGACGCTTTGCGTGCGCTTCAAGAATGGCGATCCGATTGCCTGCGACCTGCTGGTGTTCGCGACCGGGCGTCAGCCGCATGTCGACGGGTTGGGCTTGGAACATGCCGGGGTCGAGTTGAACGAAAAGGGCGCGATCAAGGTTGACGATTACAGCCGGACCAATGTCGAAAGCATCTATGCCGTAGGCGATGTGACCGACCGCCTGCAACTGACCCCGGTGGCGATCCGCGAAGGCCATGCTTTTGCGGATACGGTGTTCGGGGACAATCCGCGGACGGTCGATTATCATTGCGTGCCGTCCGCTGTGTTCAGCCATCCGCCCCTTGCCGGTGTGGGCATGACCGAGGCGCAGGCGAAGGACAAGCTGGGGACGGTGAAGGTCTATACGTCCGATTTTCGCCCGATGAAGAATGTGCTGGCCGGGCGGGATGAGCGGGCGCTCTACAAGATGGTGGTGGATGCCACGACGAATCGCGTGGTCGGGCTGCACATGATCGGACCGGACGCACCGGAAATCCTTCAGGCCGCCGCCATCGCCGTGAAGGCGGGCCTCACCAAGCAGGAATTCGACGATACCGTGGCCCTGCATCCCAGCATGGCCGAGGAACTGGTGCTGCTGAAATAAGGATCGAGGGCAGCCGCGCTATTTCGGCTCTGCTGCGAAGGTAAGGACGAGGGCGTCGCGCCACGCGGGTTGCGCGGCGTCGACCGCGTGGATTGCCGTGACGCCGTGCATGATGCGGCGGTCGTCGATCAGCACTGCGTCGCCGGGCCGGGCGAGGGTGAATTCGCCCAGTTCCCGCCCTTCCGGCGTACCGATCCGAGTGGTGCCTTCCCGGATATTGCGGCGCTCGATCAGCATGACGAAGACCCAATCCACGCCGTCGCGATGCATGCCTTCGGGCGTGGGGCGGCCGGTTTCGTCCACATGCGCCTCGATGCGAAACTGGTGCAGTTCGACATGCTGCCGCCCGGTCAGGGGGAAGCTGCGGGCGCAAAAAGCGAAGATGGATTGCATGACGGCATTGTCGATCGTCGATTGTGCGACGGGATCGAACCAGCGCTGCACGTCGCCGTTCAAGCGATTGTAATCGCGGCTTTGGAAATGCGGCTGGTGCGGTTTACGGATGAAGTTTCCGTTGTCGCTTGAGAGGGTCGCGTGACGGCGCCGGCGGTAGCGGCCTCCGTCAGCCATATAGAGATCGGTCCCAAGATCGTCCCAGCTTCGCGCAAAAGCGCGCCAATCGGCGGCCCCAACTCCAAGCTTGTCCAACAGGCCGGGGCCGGGCAGGCGCGCATAGCCTGCATGTTCCAACTCATGTTGGAGAGCCTTGTCTGTCGGAATGCCTGTATCGATCATCCACCTTTCCTACCGGGAGAGACAAAGGAGCGACAGGGCCAGTTTCCGCAAGCCGGATTGCGGCCCCGCCCATACCCTAACCTATCCAGTAAGGCACGATCTGCCGGTTGTCGGGATCGACATGGATCGGCCGGTCGGCAGGAGGAAAGGCACGCTGATCGCAGCTTTGGCGTGAGCAGAGGCGGCAGGTGATGCCGATGGGGGTCGCGGCGCCCTCCACTTCCAGTTGCAGCCCATCGGCATAGACGAAGTTCGCCGCATGGGCGATTTCGCAACCCAGCACCACGGCGAAGCGGCGCGGAGTACGGCTGTAGCTGCCGGAAGGTTTGACCAACCCCTTCGCCATCGAGACATAGCGCACGCCGTCCGGCGTTTCACCAAGCTGAACGTTGATCCGATCGGGCACGGCGACCGCTTCATGGACGTTCCACAAGGGGCAGGCACCGCCGAACCGCGCAAATTGCAGGCGGGTGGCGCTGTGGCGCTTGGTGATATTGCCCGCCATATCGACGCGGCAGAAGAAGAAGGGGATACCGCGCAGGCCCGGTCGCTGAAGCGTCGAGAGGCGATGGCAGGCCTGTTCGAAACTCACGCCGAAGCGCCGCGCCAGGCGGTCGATGTCATGGCGGACTTCGCGGGCAGCCTCCCGGAATGGGGCGTAAGGCATCAGCAGCGCGCCCGCGGCATAATTGCCAAGCCCGATGGCGAGCAGGCGGTCGGCACCCATGACGGGCAGGGCGGCCTTGCTCACTACGTCCGCGATCACGGCCTGCCCTTCCAGCATCATAAGCTGGTGGGCCAGCATGAATTTGCGGCTTTCGGTTGGAAGGGCCGCATTCACGAACAGGCGCTTTTCGCTGCTGGTATAGGAGCGGAGCGCGAAATCCGGGGTTTCCGCGATCAGCGTTTCGATGCCGTGCCGCCGTGCCAGCGCTTCGACCAGCATGCCTTCGTCCAGCGATTGACCCGCCGTGAAGCTGGCAGCCATGTCTTCCGCCAGGCAGTCGAGCGGATGGACGTAATTGCCCCCTTCGTGAAACCAGTCGCGAACAGCCTCCCAAGGCAGGCGGGCCTGGACCGCGTGATCGTTGGCGATCGCCTCCTCGATCATGTTGATGCGCTCATTGGCGCGCATATGAGCATTGTATAGGTCGACATAGCGTGCTGCGAATTCAGGGAATTGCAGATGCAGCTTTTCAATCCGCTCTGGTTCCATCGGCGCCCCGGGCAGTTCGGGATGAGCCAGCGCAAAGGCGAAGGCGCCCAGCAACTGTTCCTCCTCCCGACTGTCGAAGCTGGCCCAGTCGGTCGGAAAGGCGCTGGCAAGTGCGGCCTTCACCTTGGCGGTGAGAGGACGATCATCATTCTCAAGCTGGCTGAGATAGGATACGGATATACCCAACGCCTGTGCCATGGTCGCCTGGTCCATGCGATGGTCAAGACGGAGTTGGCGCAGGCGCGGACCTGCGAAGATACGATTGCCACGAGCCATGGTTCGCCCATAATTTGCAAAATCGCAATTTGCAAATTGGCAAAATTGCATTTGCGAAAATGCGGAAAAATTGGAAGGGGGCGAACATAGACGCCCGCGACAAGCCGGAGAGTAAAACTGATATGTCGAAGCTCGCCATCATCGAACAGCTGGAAGCCAAGCGCGAAGCCGCGCGCCTGGGCGGTGGTCAACGCCGCATCGACGGCCAGCATGCCAAGGGCAAGCTGACCGCACGGGAGCGGTTGGAAGTGCTGCTGGACGAGGACAGCTTCGAAGAGCTGGACATGTATGTCGAGCATAACTGCATCGACTTCGGCATGGACGAACAGCATATTCCGGGCGACGGCGTCGTCACCGGATCGGGCACGATCAACGGCCGGCTGGTCTATGTGTTCTCGCAGGATTTCACCGTTTATGGCGGTGCGGTATCGGAACGGCACGCGATGAAGATCTGCAAGATCATGGACATCGCCATGAAGGTCGGTGCGCCGGTGATCGGTCTCAATGACTCGGGTGGTGCGCGCATTCAGGAAGGCGTGGCTTCGCTCGCCGGATATGCGGAAATTTTCCAGCGCAACGTGCTGGCCTCGGGCGTGGTGCCGCAGATCAGCGTCATCATGGGGCCGTGCGCGGGCGGCGCGGTTTACTCGCCTGCAATGACCGACTTCATCTTCATGGTGAAGGATTCGAGCTTCATGTTCGTGACCGGTCCGGACGTGGTCAAGACGGTGACGAACGAGGTCGTGACGCAGGAGGAATTGGGCGGCGCGATCACCCACACCACCAAGTCCGGCGTTGCCGACGTGGCATTCGAGAACGATATCGAAGCCCTGCTGGCGGTCCGCGATTTCGTGGACTTCCTGCCCGCTTCCAACAAGGAGCCGGTGCCGGAGCGGCCGAGCGCCGATCCTTGGGACCGGATGGAGGACAGCCTCGACACGCTGATCCCGGCCAATGCGAACCAGCCCTATGATATGCATGAGCTGATCCGCAAGGTTGTGGACGAGGGCGACTTCTTCGAGGTGCAGCCGGCCCATGCGGGCAACATCATCTGCGGCTTCGGCCGGGTTGAAGGCAAGACGGTGGGCATTATCGCCAACCAGCCGATGGTGCTGGCGGGCGTGCTCGACATCAACTCCTCCAAGAAGGCTGGCCGTTTCGTCCGCTTCTGCGACGCGTTCGAAATTCCGCTCGTCACCTTCGTCGACGTGCCGGGCTTCCTGCCGGGTACCGCGCAGGAGCATTCGGGCATCATCAAGCATGGCGCCAAGCTGCTGTTCGCCTATGCCGAAGCGACCGTGCCGAAGATCACCGTCATCACGCGCAAGGCCTATGGAGGCGCCTATGACGTTATGTCGTCCAAGCATCTGCGCGGCGATCTGAACTATGCCTGGCCGACCGCCGAAATCGCGGTGATGGGCGCCAAGGGCGCGGTCGAGATCATCTTCCGCGGCAAGACGCCGGAAGAGATCGCGGAAAAGACCAAGGAATATGAAGACCGCTTCGCCAACCCCTTCGTGGCGGCGAGCAAGGGCTTCATCGACGAGGTGATCCAGCCGCACTCGACCCGCAAGCGGATCGCTCTGGGCCTGCGCAAGCTGCGCAACAAGAGCCTCGAAAATCCGTGGAAGAAGCACGACAATATTCCGCTCTGAGGAGAGGGTAGCCATGAAACTCGGCCGTCTTAATCATATCGGCGTCGCGACGCCTTCGCTCGAAGCGAGCATCGCCTATTATCGCGATGTCATGGGTGCGACGATCACGCATGAGCCCTTCGACCTGCCCGCGCAGGGAGTGAAGGTGTGTTTCGTCGATACGCCGGGCGAGAATGGCACCAACGGCACGCAGATCGAACTGATCGAGCCGTTGGGCGAGAACAGCCCCATCCATGGTTTCATCGCCAAGAACCCGGCGGGCGGGCAGCATCATATGTGCTATGAAGTGCCCGACATTCATGAGGCCAAGGCCTGGTTCGAAGGGATGGGCAAAAAGGTGCTGGGCGAACCGCGCATCGGTGCGCATGGCACGCTGATCTTCTTCGTCCACCCCAAGGACATGAACGGGGTGCTGACTGAAATCATGGAAACGCCGAAAGAGGGCGCGCATTGATATGACCGAGAAGCCGATGCTGGATCAATGGAGCACCGCCGCCGCCAAGGAGGTAAAGGGCAAGGACCTTAACTGGCAAACGCCGGAGGGGATCACCGTCAAGCCGCTCTATACCGCAGAAGATGTGACCGTCGATCCGGGCCTTCCCGGTTTCGCGCCGTTCACGCGCGGGGTGCGCGCATCCATGTATGCGGGCCGTCCCTGGACCATCCGGCAATATGCGGGCTTCTCGACTGCCGAGGAATCCAATGCCTTCTATCGCCGCAACCTCGCGGCCGGTCAGAAGGGCCTCAGCGTCGCTTTCGACCTTGCGACGCATCGCGGCTATGACAGCGACCATCCGCGCGTCGTCGGCGACGTCGGCAAGGCGGGCGTGGCCATCGACACGATCGAGGACATGAAAATCCTGTTCGACGGCATTCCGCTCGACAAGATGTCGGTGTCCATGACCATGAACGGCGCGGTGATCCCGATCCTCGCCTTCTTCATCGTCGCGGGCGAGGAGCAGGGGGTCGAGCGCAAGCTGCTGGACGGAACCATTCAGAACGACATTCTGAAGGAGTTCATGGTCCGCAACACCTATATCTATCCGCCCGAACCCTCGATGCGGATTATCTCGGACATTTTCGGCTATACCAGCCGCGAGATGCCCAAGTTCAACAGCATCTCCATCTCCGGCTATCATATGCAGGAAGCCGGGGCGACGCAGGTGCAGGAACTGGCCTTCACCATCGCGGATGGCGCGGAATATGTGCGCTACGGCGTGGCGTCGGGCCTCGACATCGACAAGTTCGCCGGGCGTTTGAGCTTCTTCTTCGCCATCGGCATGAATTTCTTCATGGAGATCGCCAAGCTGCGCGCCGCCCGTGTGCTGTGGCATCGGGTGATGACCAAGCTGGGCGCGCAGGACGAACGCTCCAAGATGCTGCGCACCCATTGCCAGACGTCGGGCGTGTCCCTGACCGAGCAGGACCCCTATAACAACGTCATGCGCACCACCATCGAGGCGATGGCGGCGATGCTGGGCGGCACCCAGTCGCTGCACACCAACGCGCTGGACGAGGCGATTGCGTTGCCGACCGATTTCTCGGCCCGCATCGCGCGCAACACGCAGATCGTCATCCAGGAAGAGACCGGCATGTGCAATGTCGTCGATCCGCTGGGTGGCAGCTATTATATCGAGGCGCTGACCCAGCAACTGGTCGACGCCGCGCAGGAGATCATCGACCGCGTGGAAGCGGAAGGCGGCATGGCGAAGGCCGTGGGCGCCGGCTGGCCCAAGGCGATGATCGAGACCGCCGCCGCCGCTCGTCAGGCACGCGTCGACCGGGGCGAGGACGTCATCGTCGGCGTCAACAAATATCGCCTCGCGAACGAAGACCTGCTGGAAACGCTGGAGGTCGACAACACCAAGGTTCGTGAAGCGCAGATCGCGCGCATTAACCGGGTCAAGGCCGCGCGCGACGAGGCCGCTTGCCAGGCCGCGCTGGAAGCGCTGCGTCAGGCTGCTGCCGGTCCGCAGTCGATCGAGAACAACCTCCTCGCCCATGCGGTAGAGGCGGCCCGTGCTCGCGCAACGCTGGGCGAAATTTCCGCGGCCATGGAAGACAGCTTCAACCGTTACGGCACGGTGCCGACACCGGTGAAAGGCGTTTATTCCAAGCCCTATGCGGAAGACAGTCGCTGGAAACAGGTTCTTGACGGGGTGCAGGCCGTCGAGCGGCGCCTCGGTCGCAAACCGAAAATCCTTATCGCCAAGATGGGGCAGGACGGTCATGACCGGGGCGCCAACGTGATTGCGTCCGCTTTTGGAGACATGGGCTTCGAAATCGTCTCGGGTCCGTTGTTCCAGACGCCGGAGGAAACGGTGGTTCTGGCGCTCGACAGCGGCGTGGACGTCGTGGGCGCTTCGTCGCTGGCGGCGGGGCATAAAACGCTGATCCCCGAACTCATCAGGCAGCTTCGGGAAAAGGGCCGCAACGACATCAAGGTGATCGCGGGCGGGGTCATTCCGCCTCAGGATTATGACTTCCTCCGTGACGCAGGCGTTCAGGGCATTTATGGACCGGGCTCCAACGTCGTGGAATGCGCCGCCGATGTGCTGCGCCTCCTCGGCCACAACATGCCCCCGGCGGGGCTAGAGGAAGCCGCGTAATGACCATAGACGCCCGCACCGACTGGACCCGCGACGAGATCGCCGCGCTGTTCGACCTGCCCTTCAACGACCTGATGTTCGAGGCGCAGTCGATCCATCGTGCGACTTTCCCGCGCAATGAAGTGCAGCTATCGACCCTGCTTTCGATCAAGACCGGCGGCTGCCCGGAGGATTGCGGCTATTGCAGCCAGTCGACCGAGGCGGAAAGCGGCCTGAAAGCGACCAAGCTGATGGACGTGCAGGCCGTGCTCCAGGCGGCGGCGCAGGCGAAGGATCATGGCTCGGGCCGTTTCTGCATGGGCGCGGCGTGGCGCAATCCCAAGGAACGGGACATGCCCAAGCTCATCGAAATGGTGAAGGGCGTGCGCCAGATGGGCATGGAAACCTGCATGACGCTGGGCATGCTGTCGTCCGATCAGGCGAAGCAGTTGGCCGATGCTGGCCTCGATTATTACAACCACAATATCGACACTTCGCCGGAAAATTACGCCAACGTCATCACCACCCGGACTTTCGAGGACCGGATCGAGACGCTGGAAAATGTCCGCGACGCGGGCATCAATGTATGCTGCGGCGGGATCGTCGGCATGGGCGAGACGCGGAGCGACCGCATCGGCTTCCTCCATGCGCTGGGCACCATGCCGCATCCCGAAAGCGTGCCGATCAACGCGCTGGTGCCGGTGGCCGGGACCGTGCTGGGCGACATGCTCAAGGACACGCCGCTCGCCAAGATCGACGAGGTGGAGTTCGTCCGCACCGTCGCCGTGGCGCGGATCGTCATGCCGCAATCGATGGTTCGGCTTTCCGCCGGGCGTGAAAGCATGAGCGAGGCCTGTCAGGCGCTCTGCTTCATGGCGGGGGCGAACAGCATCTTCACCGGCGACAAGCTGCTGACCGCAGCCAATGCCGGGGATGACAAGGATAGCGCGCTGCTTTCGAAGCTCGGGCTGACGCCGATGATGGCGCAGCCGCACGGGCATCTGGAGGCGGCGGAATAATTCAACGTACAGGTCGAAGGCTACGCTCCTTTTTGAGGGGGCTGGCCGTCGACAACTCGCACCAAGCGGGGCGAGAGGAATAGGACTGGGCAAGGACACAAGATGGCAATCACCAAGATCCTGATCGCGAACCGTGGCGAAATCGCATGCCGCGTCATCCGCACCGCGCGGAAGATGGGCATCAAGACCGTGGCGGTCTATTCGGATGCGGATGCCCGCGCGCCGCATGTGCTGATGGCCGACGAAGCCGTCCATGTCGGGCCGTCTCCCGCCGCTCAGTCCTATCTGATCGCCGACAAGATCATTGAGGCGTGCAAGGCGACTGGCGCTGATGCGGTGCATCCGGGCTATGGTTTCCTCTCCGAACGCGAGAGCTTCCGCAAGGCGCTCGACGCGGAGGGCATCATCTTCGTCGGCCCGCCCGCCAACGCGATTGCGGCGATGGGCGACAAGATCGAGTCCAAGAAACTCGCCAAGGCGGCTGGCGTTAACGTCGTCCCCGGCTTCGTCGGCGTGATCGAGGATACCGAGCATGCCGTCCGCATCTCCAACGAGATCGGCTATCCGGTGATGATGAAGGCTTCCGCCGGTGGTGGCGGCAAGGGCATGCGCCTTGCCTATAGCGAGCAAGATGTGCGCGAAGGCTTCGAGGCAACCAAGCGCGAGGGGCTGAACAGCTTCGGCGACGACCGCGTGTTCATCGAGAAGTTCATCGAAAGCCCGCGCCACATCGAAATCCAGATCCTGGGCGACCAGCACGGCAACATCGTCTATCTGAACGAGCGCGAATGCTCGATCCAGCGCCGCCACCAGAAGGTGGTCGAGGAAGCGCCGTCGCCCTTCGTCAGCCCGGAAATGCGCAAGAAGATGGGCGAGCAATGCGTCGCCCTGTCGCGCGCGGTCGGCTATTTCAGCGCGGGCACGGTCGAACTGATCGTGTCGGGCGCGGACAAGACCGGCGACGGCTTCTACTTCCTGGAAATGAACACCCGTTTGCAGGTGGAACATCCGGTCACCGAAGAGATCACCGGCCTCGATCTGGTCGAACAGATGATCCGCGTCGCCAATGGCGAGGAACTGTCCTTCCGTCAGGAGGATGTGAAGATCAACGGCTGGTCGATCGAGAACCGCGTCTATGCCGAGGACCCCTATCGCGGCTTCCTGCCCTCGACGGGCCGCCTGATCCGGTACAACCCGCCTGAGACCGGCGCTGATGAGAATGGAGCCATTGTGCGCGTCGATGACGGCGTGGTCGAGGGTGGCGAGGTCAGCATGTTCTACGACCCGATGATCGCCAAGCTGGTCACCTGGGCGCCGACCCGTCTGGAGGCCATCGACAAGCAGATCGCGGCGCTCGACCAGTTCGAGATCGAGGGGCCGGGCCATAATATCGATTTCGTCTCCGCGCTGATGCAGCATGAGCGTTTCCGCTCCGGCAACATCACCACGGGCTTCATTGCCGAGGAATATCCCGAGGGCTTCACGGGCGCTCCGGCCTCCGGGACGCTGCTCAGGAAATTGTCGGCCATTGGCGCCTTTGCCGCCATGGCGCAGGCCGACCGCGCCCGCCGGATCGACGGACAGTTGGGCAAGAAGCTCAAGGCGCCGACGGACTGGCAGGTGAAGATCGGCGATGCCATCCATGACGTCGTCATCAATGGCGACGACGTGAGTGTCGACGGCGAAGCACTCGACATGGCGCTGGAATATACGCCCGGCGACCGGCTGATCGAGGCTGAGTTCGGCGAGGAACAACTGGCGGTGAAGATCGCGGCGGTGCGTTCTGGCTTCGTCCTGACGGCTCATGGTGCCAGCCACAAGCTGCGCATTCTGCCGGCTCATGCCGCGGTTCATGCCAAGCATATGATCGAAAAGATCCCGCCGGATCTGTCGCGCTTCCTGATCTGCCCGATGCCGGGCCTGCTGGTCGCGCTGCACGTCAAGGAAGGCGACAAGGTCGAGGCCGGCCAACCGCTCGCCGTGATCGAGGCAATGAAGATGGAGAATATCCTGCGCGCGCAAAAGGCGGGCGTGGTGAAGAGCGTGTCCGCCGCGCAGGGCGAGAGCCTGCCGGTCGATGCGATCATTCTGGAGATGGAATAACAGGTGGTTCCCGGCGGGTCGCGACGAGAGCAGCCCTGCGCTGCCGATCTCTCGACCCGCTGGCCACGAACGGATAGGATGCTCCCATGCACCTGTCCCACGCCCCCGATGCGCCCTCGGCCGACCCGATTGGCTTCGACGACTTCCTGAAAGTGGACATCCGCATCGGCACGATCCTGAACGCCGAACTTTATCCCGAAGCGCGCAATCCGGCCTATAAATTGCTGATAGATTTCGGCCCGGGAATTGGGCGCAGGAAATCGAGCGCACAGATTACGGAAAATTACGGGGTGGATGATCTGCCCGGTCGGCAGGTCGCTGCGGTGGTCAATTTTCCGCCGCGTCAGATCGGCAAATTCCTTTCCGAAGTGCTGATAGTGGGCTTTGCCGATGGCAACGGCGCGGTGAGGCTGTTCGCGCCGGACAAGCCGGTGCCCGATGGCGCGCGCCTGTTCTGACAGGCGGAGGGCTGTGTGCCGCTGGCCGACGAACCTGCCGAACCGGCGATGACAAGGCTGCTTCAACCCGATATGCGCAGGGGATGGCTGATTTTTTTGCACCGCTGCGCCTGCGTCTGGATGAAGACGCGCTGCTTTCCAACTGGCGTTGGCTGAAGGGGAAGGGCGGGGGCGCCGCCTGTGGCGCGGCAGTGAAAGCCAATGGATATGGGCTTGGCTCCGTGGAGGTGATGCGACGCCTGCTGGCGGAGGGCTGCCGGGATTTTTTCGTATCCAACTGGGCGGAAGCCATGGCGCTGGAACCTCTGGTGGAGGAAGGCATATCCCTCTCGGTGCTGCATGGCGTGCGGGATGAAGATATGGCGACCGCGCTTTCTTCCCGCGCCCGGCCGGTGCTTTGCAGCCCAAGGCAGATTGCGCGCTGGAAGGCCGCCGATGGCGGTCCCTGCGATGTGATGGTCGACACGGGCATGAACCGGCTGGGCCTCGACTGGCGGGGCGATGTCGCGGGGCAGGCGGCCGGATTGACCGTCGTGACATTGCTCAGTCATCTGGTGTCCGCCGACGAGGATGCATCGTTCAGCCAAACGCAGCTTGAACGTTTTTCCCTGCTGCGCACCAGCGTCCCGGCGGCGCGGTACAGCCTGGCGAACAGCGCCGGCATTTGCCTGGGGCCGACTTATGGCTTCGATATGACGCGGCCCGGTCTGGCGCTTTACGGCGGCATTCCGCGCAGCGAAGCGGTGGGGCATATCCGGCAGGTCGTGTTTCCCGAGGCGCAGATATTGCAGCGCCGCCGCGTTCCGGCAGGGGACACAATCGGATATAATGCAACCCATGTTGCAACAGCGGATATGGAAATCGCTGTGCTGAACCTGGGTTATGCCGACGGCTATTTGCGGGGGTTTTCCGGGCGTGGATGGATGCGGGCCGGGGACATGGTCCTGCCGGTGATCGGACGGGTATCAATGGATCTGACCGCGGTGGATGTCTCGACCTTGCCCGAAGTGGGGGAAGGGGATTGGCTGACGGTCGATTACAAGCTCGACGAAGCGGGCAGGATTTCAGGCTTGTCGCAATATGAATTGCTGACCGGGCTCGGCACAAGGTTCGACCGGCTCTGGAATTGATGCCTCACCGGATCCTGGTAAGCCCGCGCGGCGCTGAGCGTTTCCAAATCGTGATGCGTCGGCATCTCAGCGACTTGGCATGAGTCGAAAAAGGCCGCCGATCCTCCCAGGATCGGCGGCCTTTCATCCGGCTCAGCTTTGGCTTAGCGCTCGATGCACATGGCAACGCCCATGCCGCCGCCGACGCATAGCGTGGCGAGGCCTTTCTTCACGTCGCGCTTCTGCATTTCGTAGATCAGCGTGGTCAGCACGCGGGCGCCCGAAGCGCCGACGGGGTGGCCGATGGCGATGGCGCCGCCGTTCACATTGACCTTGCTCGGGTCCCAACCCAGTTCCTGCCCCACGGCCAGCGCCTGCGCGGCGAAGGCTTCATTGGCTTCGATGAGGTCGAGATCGGCCAGCGACCAGCCTGCCTTCGCCAGCGCATTTCGGGTCGCTGGGGCGGGGCCGATGCCCATGATCGCCGGATCGACGCCGCAGGTCGCGAAGCTGGCGATGCGCGCCAGAACCGGTGCGTTACGCTTGGCGGCTTCCTCCGCGCTCATCACGACCAGCGCGGCCGCCCCGTCATTGATGCCGCTGGCGTTGCCGGCGGTCACGGTGCCGTCCTTCTTGAAGGCCGGGCGGAGGCTCTGCATGGCCTCCAGCGTTGCGCCCGCGCGGATATATTCGTCGGCATCGACGATAGTGTCGCCCTTGCGGCCCTTGATCGTCACGGGAACGATCTCATCCTTGAAGCGGCCGGCAGCGCGGGCGGCTTCGGCCTTGTTCTGGCTGGCGACGGCGAATTCGTCCTGGGCTTCGCGGCTGATCTGGTACTTTTCGGCCAGATTTTCGGCGGTGACGCCCATATGATAATTGTGGAAAGCATCGGTAAGGCCATCATGCGTCATCGTATCGATGAGCGAGATCGGGCCCATTTTGGCGCCGCCGCGCAGATATTGCGCATGGGGCGCAAGGGACATGTTTTCCTGGCCGCCAGCGACCATGATGCGGGCATCGCCTGCCCGGATCGCCTGCGCCGCCAGCGCGACCGCGCGCAGGCCCGATCCGCAGAGTTGATTGAGGCCGATGGCGGTGCGTTCCACCGGGATGCCGGCATTGACGGCGGCCTGACGGGCGGGGTTCTGGCCCTGCCCAGCGGTCAGGATCTGGCCGAGGATGACCTCATCCACTTCCTCCGGCGCGACGCCGGCCTGAGCGAGAGCGGCGATGATCGCGGTGCGTCCCAGTTCATGGGCGGGCGTCGAGCCGAATGCGCCCATGAAGCTGCCGACGGCGGTGCGCTTGGCGGCGGTAATGACGATGTCTGACAAAGTCTTGATCCTCGGTTCCGGGGTGATTGTTTTCGCGGGTGCACATATCATCATCCGCCGTGCGTGCAAAGCCATTGGGACAGAGGGTCCCACAGGCGCTGTCGGGCGTTGCCGCCGACGATCATGCCCACATGACCCAGCGCCAATGTCACTTCTTCCGCCATTTCAGGCGCCGCTGCGGCAGGAACGATGCGGTCCTGCGCGGAACGGATTGAAACTGTGGGACAAGTCAGGTCGGCTGGATCGATCCGCTTGCCGCCAATATGCCACCGGCCAAGGCCGCTCGCATTTGCAGCATAAAATTCTTCGAAAAGATCGCGGCCCGCGCCGAACGTTAACGGGGGACCGCCATTGGCCCAATCCTCCACCGCCAGAAAGGCGCGTTCTTCCTCGGAACCGGCGTGCATTTCGGTGAAAGCCGCATATTTTCGGATCGTCCGCGCCGGGTCCATCGCCCAGAAGCCGGATTGCAGAACCTCCATGGGGATATAGCCCAGCCGTTCGCACATGGGCTTTGCGCCCTGCCATAGGGTTGCGATCTGATCGCGGTCGGCCGCCGGGAAACCATCGAAATTCCACGGGGTGGCGATTGTCGCCACGGCCCGGGTTTCCATCGATGCCGCAGCGCCGATGGCAAGGTTCCCGCCCAGGCAATATCCGACCAGAATGGGAGCGCGCGCAAGGGATTGGAGCAATGGCACCAACCTCTCGCTCACATGACCGTCCAGCCCCAATGCCGCGTCATGCTCTGCCGGAACGCCCCAGTCGACCAGATAGGCGTCATGCCCTGCTGCACCCATGTGGCGCAGCAAGGAACGGCTTGGCGACAGGTCGAGCACCTGCGGCGGATTGATGAGCGAGGGCACGAAAACCACCGGCGCGCGGCCATTGTCCGCCCCATAGCGGAGCAGCCGGGCACCGCCTGAGGACGCGAAAGTCGGCGGCGCTGGCGGTGGCGATGGCCGGCTAGCCTCTTGATATTTCCGCAATCCCTGGAAAGCGCGGCGGCGCAGTTCGGGATCGTCTTGCGTTTCGCGCCATAAAATATTGAGAAAAAGGGGTAACGGCCGCGGCCCATGTTGCGACGCGGCATTGGGCTGTGCTAATGCGGAAAATACAGGTGTGGGAGAGGTATCCATGGCCAAATCTAAGACCGCGAACGAATCCGAGCCGGTCGTCATCAAGAAGTACGCTAACAGGCGACTCTATAACACAGAAACGTCGAGCTACATCACGCTGGATCTTTTGTCGCAGATGACTCGCGAGGGGCGCGAATTCGTCGTCGTCGATGCGAAGACCGGAGAGGACATCACGCATAATGTCCTGACGCAGATCATCATGGAGGAAGAGCAGCGGGGCAAGAACATGCTGCCCGTCAACTTCCTGCGGCAGTTGATCGCCATGTATGGCGATTCCATGCAGTCCATGGTGCCGCAATATCTGGAAGCGTCGATGGAGGCGTTCCGCAAGAACCAGCAGCAGTTCCAGGAAGCCATGAAGGGCGCTTTCGGCGGCGGCCCGCTGGCCGAGATCGCCAAGCGCAACATGCAGATGTTCGAGGCGGCGGCGAGCGCTTTCGGCACGGGAGTGCCGGGGATGCCGGGAATGCCCACGCCTTCTCCCTCGCCAGTGCCGTCAGCGGCATCCGATGAAGCCAAGGATGATGAGATTGCCGAACTGAAGGCGCAACTTGCCGCGCTCAATGCCAAGATAGACAAGCTGACTTAAGCCTTCGGGGTCGACATGGACGGCGCGCTTGGCTTATGGCGCGCCATCCACTCGAAATGAAGGTCGATCCCGTGAAGCACGCCCTTTCCGTTACCCGCGAACAGGATTTCGCCGCCTGGTATCAGGCCGTCATTTCCGAAGCCGACATGGCCGAAGAAAGCGGCGTGCGCGGCTGCATGGTCATCCGCCCATGGGGCTATGGCATCTGGGAACGGATGCAGAAGCTGCTGGACGAGCGCATCAAGGCGACCGGCCACGAAAATTGCTATTTCCCGCTGTTCATTCCCTTGAGCTATTTCGAGAAGGAGGCCGAGCATGTCGACGGCTTTGCCAAGGAAATGGCGGTCGTCACCCATCACCGCCTGATCCAGAAGGACGGCAAACTGGTTCCCGATCCCGAGGCCAAGCTGGAAGAGCCGCTGGTGGTTCGTCCGACTTCGGAGACGGTGATCGGCGCGGCCTTCTCGCGCTGGGTGCAGAGCTGGCGCGATCTTCCCGTGCTCATCAATCAATGGGCCAATGTCGTCCGCTGGGAAATGCGTACGCGCATGTTCCTGCGTACCGCCGAGTTTCTTTGGCAGGAAGGGCACACGGCTCACGCCAGCGTCGATGAGGCGATGGAAGAGACGATGAAGATGCTCGAAGTCTATCGCGAATTCGCGGAGGAATGCGTGGCGCTCCCCGTCATCGCGGGCGAGAAGCCCGAAAATGAGCGCTTTCCCGGCGCCGTCGCGACCTATTCCATCGAAGCGATGATGCAGGATGGGAAGGCTTTGCAGGCGGGGACGTCGCATTTCCTGGGCACGACCTTCTCTCAGGCGCAGAACATCAAGTTCCAGAATGCCGAAGGTAGTCAGGAACTGGCGCAAACCACGAGCTGGGGCATGTCGACGCGCATGATCGGCGGGCTCGTCATGGTGCATGGCGACGATGACGGCCTGCGCGTGCCGCCACGCATCGCCCCCTATCAGGTCGTCATCGTGCCGATGCTGCGCGATACGGAAGAGGATGCCGCGATCCTTGCCTATTGCAATGAACTGGTGACGGAACTCAACAAGCAGGACGTCTTCCGCGAGCCGGTGCGCGCGTTGCTGGATCGTCGTCCGGCCAAGGCCGCGAACAAGCGCTGGGGCTGGGTCAAGAAGGGTGCGCCGATCGTGATCGAGGTTGGCGGGCGCGATGTCGCGGGCGGCAATGTGTCCGTCATCCGCCGCGACCGTCTCTATCGCGAGGATGGCAAGCTGGACAGCCAGATCGTTGCGAAGGGAGATTTCCTTGGGCGCGCCACAGGGATACTGGCGGAGATTCAGCAGGCGCTGTTCACGGACGCGCAGGCTCGGCTTCTGGGGAATATCGACAAGTCGATGACATCGCTCGATGCGCTGAAGGCTTATTTCGACGCGAGCAAGAAGCCCGGCTGGGCGCTGGTCCAATGGGCCAAGCCGACGGGCGCGGCTCTGGACAAGGTTGTCGAGTGGCTCAAGGGCGAGAAGCTGACGCTGCGCAACATACCGACGGATGCGGAAGCGGCTGACGGCGTGTGCATCTTCACCGGCGAGAAGGCCGTGGAGCGCGTGCTGGTCGGGCGGAGTTACTGATTTGATCTCCCCTCCCAGGCGGGGAGGGGAGATGACAGGATCTACAGGACGTATTTGCTGAGGTCGGTGTTGCGCGCAACGACGGCGAGCTGCTTATCGACATAGGCCGCATCGACAACCAACGTTTCGCCCTGGCGATCCTCCGCTTCGAAGCTCACATCCTCCAGCAGTTTTTCCATGACGGTCTGGAGGCGGCGGGCGCCGATATTCTCGACCTCGCTATTCACCTCGGCCGCAATCTTCGCCACTGCGCGGATGCCGTCCGGCGTCAGGTCGATGGTGACGCCCTCGGTCGCCAGCAGCGCGCGATATTGCGCAACCAGGCTCGCCTTGGTGTCGGAGAGGATCGACACGAAATCATCCTCGGTCAGCGCCTTCAGCTCCACCCGGATCGGCAGGCGGCCCTGCAATTCCGGCAGCAGATCGCTGGGCTTCGCGACATGGAACGCGCCCGAAGCGATGAAGAGGATATGGTCGGTCTTGAGCGGGCCATATTTGGTCGAAACCGTCGTGCCCTCGATCAGCGGCAACAGGTCGCGCTGGACGCCTTCACGGCTGACTGAGCCGCCGCGGACATCGCTCACCGCGATCTTGTCGATCTCGTCGAGGAAGACGATGCCATTCTGTTCCGCGCTGGAAATGGCGACGCGGGCGACATCGTCCTGGTCGAGCCGCTTGTCTTGCTCCTCCTCAACCAACTTGTCCCAGGCGTCCGCGACGCGCAGCTTGCGGCGCTTCTTCTGCTGTTGGCCGAAAGCCTTGGACATCATGTCGGAGAGGTTGATCATGCCGATCTGACCGCCCATGCCGGGGATTTCCATCGGCATGGAAGGGCTATCGGCGACTTCCACCTCGACCTCGACGTCATTCATCTGGCTGTTTTCGATCCGCTGGCGGAAGGAGAGGCGGGTCGCCTCGCTCGCTTCCTTGCCGGTGAGAGCGTCCAGCAGGCGCGCCATGGCGGCTTCGGAGGCGGCTTCGCGAACCGCTTCGCGGCGCCGGTCGCGCTCCAGGCGCACGGCCTCCTCGACCAGATCGCGCACGATCTGCTCCACGTCGCGCCCGACATAGCCGACTTCGGTGAACTTGGTCGCTTCGACCTTCACGAAGGGCGCATCGGCCAGCTTGGCGAGGCGGCGGCTGATCTCCGTCTTGCCGCAGCCGGTGGGGCCGATCATCAGAATATTCTTGGGCGTCACCTCATCGCGCAGGTCGGCGGAAAGCCTCTGTCTGCGCCAACGATTCCGCAGCGCCACGGCGACAGCGCGCTTGGCGTCGGCCTGACCGATGATGTGCGCGTCCAGCGCGGCGACGATGGCCTTGGGAGTCAGATTGTCGTTCATGATGTTCCGCAAATTCCGGGAAAAGAGCTCAGTTCACGCTTTCCAGCTCTTCGATGACGAGCTGGTCGTTGGTGTAGACGCAGATATCCGCCGCCACGGCCATCGCCTTGCGGGCGAGGGTTTCGGCGTCCTCTTCATATTCCACCAGCGCGCGGGCGGCGGCGAGCGCGAAATTGCCGCCCGAACCAATGGCGGCGACTCCGCCCAGCGGCTCCAGCACATCGCCATTGCCGGTGAGGATCAACGTCACTTCCCTGTCCGCGACGATCATCATCGCTTCAAGATTGCGCAGATATTTGTCCGTCCGCCAATCCTTCGCCAACTCCACGGCGGCACGCATCAGTTGGCCGTTATGGCGTTCCAGTTTGGCCTCAAGCCGCTCAAAGAGGGTGAAGGCATCCGCCGTCGCGCCGGCAAAGCCGCCTATGACCGATCCATCGTGGAGGCGACGGACCTTGCGGGCATTGGGCTTCATCACTGTCTGGCCCATGGAAACCTGGCCGTCGCCAGCCACGATGACCTTACCGTTTTTGCGTACCGACATGATGGTGGTGCCATGCCAGACCGGAAAGCTGCTGGCGTGAGCGCTGGAGTGTTGGTCGTTCATGGCGCGGCATATGGGAGCGATGGCGGCGGCGTGCAAGCGCCGCCAGCATACGCGTCGGATCGTGTCATTTTCTGGACAGATTTATTTCAGTTCGTTCAGGAACCAATCTGGGTCGATTGACATTGTGCAATGCAGCAACAATTATTGTCGCATGTTGCAGAGAGGAAATCTCATGTCCCTCAAAGTCAGGGCGCAGGAAAAGGTCGAGCGGGCAGGAATATCCAACTATTCCTTCGACCAGGATGTCTTGGTGATGTGCGGCGTACGCTATACGATTTCCGCCTGCGATTGCGGTGAACCCGATTGTGACGGTGTGCGTCTTGAAAAGGATGCGACCGTCATCGGCCGCATCCTTCAATAATTCGGGGCGTCGAGCGCCGAGTCCGACTTGAACCCAGCGCGCGCTTGCGGGATCAGTGAATAGCCCGTTCCCCGGCACTGCCGACGGATTGGATGTCCCGGCCCGCACCTTTCACGGTGTTGCAGGCCGCAAGCGATGAGAGAAGCAGCCCTGCAAGGACAAGCGCGACAGTTTGACGCATGAGATATGCACTCCTTTTGATAGCGTATCGATTATAACGCCCAAAAGGAGAATAAGTCCATTTTCCGAAAATAGGTTGGTGCACCGCTTGACAGGCGACGCAGCGGATGCCAATGGCCGCCTCCTCCTTACAGGGGGCGCGTAGCTCAGCGGTAGAGCACACCCTTCACACGGGTGGGGTCACAGGTTCAATCCCTGTCGCGCCCACCATGACCTTTTTGAAGTAGGTCATGGTTTTGAGAAATATTATTTCCCAACATTGATCTTTTCATCTGCATCGCGCTAATTTCCGCTGCGTGGAATGCGGCGGTTTCGCTGCCAGGCAAGGGATGAAAATGTCGCCATATCTGAAATGCGGCGCGGCCGTCGGTGCGCTGATGCTTTCCGTCATTTCCGCGCAAGCGCAGGAAAAGCTGACGCTTGAGCGTGTATTTGCCAATCCTGATTTGTCCGGGCCGCAGCCTCGGGCCTTGAAGCTGTCGCCTGACGGCAAGCTGATAACGCTGTTGAAACCGCGGGAGGACGAGAAAGAACGGCTGGACCTGTGGGCGGTGGACAGCTCCACGGGCGCTGAGCGCATGCTGGTCGATTCCAAGAAGACCGGAAGCGGCGCCGAACTCTCCGAAACGGAGAAAATGCAGCGGGAGCGCGACCGTTCGGTGGCAGGCAGCACCGGCATCGTCAGCTATGACTGGGCGCCGGATGGGAAGTCGATCCTCGTGCCGGTCGATGGCGATCTTTATCTGGCCGCGCTGGACGGCAAGGTCACGCGACTCACCGACACGCCAGATGGTGAGTTGAACGGCGTGGTCAGCCCCAGGGGCGGCTATGTGTCCTTCGTGCGCGGGGGTAATTTCTTCGTGCAGCCGATGGGCGGTGCGGAGAAACAACTGACGCAGGGCGCCAGCGACACACTCAGCTGGGGCGTGGCGGAATTCGTGGCGCAGGAGGAAATGGACCGGCGGACCGGCTATTGGTGGTCGCCCGACGACAGGCTGATCGCCGTCGCCCGCGTCGATGAAAGCCCGGTCGGCATCGTCACCCGCACAGCCATTGGCGGCGAGGGGACCAAGGTTTACGAGCAGCGCTATCCTGCGGCCGGCAAGCCCAATGCGCTGGTCGACCTGTATGTGATGAAGCCGGACGGCGGATCGCAGGTCAAAGTCGATCTGGGACCGGAGAAGGACATTTACCTCGCCCGCGTCGACTGGTCGAAGGACGGCCGGACCCTCTACGTCCAGCGCGAGAGCCGCGACCAGAAGACGCTTGACCTGCTCGCGGTCGAACCGGCGACGGGCAAGGCCCGGGTAATCCTGACCGAAAAGGCGAAAAGCTGGATCAACCTCAGCAACAATTTCCATCCTCTCAAGGACGGCAGCTTCCTCTGGTGGTCGGAGAAGACCGGCCATGGTCATCTCTATCATGTGCGGGACGGCAAGTGGACGGCGCTGACCAGCGGCGATTGGGAAGTCCGCGATGTCGTCGGCGTTGATGAGGGCCAGGGTCTTGTCTATTTTACAGGCAACAAGGAAACGCCGCTGGAGCAGCAGCTTTACGTAGCATCGCTCGCCAAGGCGGGGCCGCTCCGGCAGCTGACCTCGACCGGCTGGTGGAACGATGCCGTGATGGACGGCGCGACCAGCCGGATTGTCGTCGCGCGCAGCAATACGGATCAGCCCAAACAGGTCTATCTGGCCGACAGCGCGGGCAAGCAACTGCAATGGCTGTCGGAGAATGCGATCAAGGGGGACCACCCTTACGCGCCCTATCTCGCCAGCCATGCAAAGACCAGGTTCGGCACCATCAAGGCGGCGGATGGGTCGACGCTCTACACCCGCATCATGACGCCGCCGCTGGAGGCGGGGAAGCGCTATCCCGTCTTCATGCTGCATTATGGTGGGCCGGGTACCGGGCGCCAGGTCACGAATTCCTGGGGCTCGCCCATATATCAATATCTGGTGGACAAGGGCTGGATCGTATTCGTCGTCGACAATCGCGGCACGCCGGATCGCGGCAAGGCTTTCGAGGATCAGATCTACCACGCCATGGGCACGGTCGAGGTTGAGGACCAGTTGAAGGGTGTCGAGTGGCTCAGGTCGCAACCCTATGTCGATCCCCAGCGGATTGCGACCTATGGCTGGTCCTATGGCGGATATATGTCCTTGAAAATGCTGGAGAAGGCGCCGGGCACCTTTTTCGCCGCGATTGCGGGCGCTCCCGTTACGAAGTGGGAATTGTACGACACCCATTATACAGAACGCTATCTCGGCAAGCCGCAGGAACAGCCCAGCGCCTATCCCGG
Source organism: Sphingobium estronivorans (assembly GCF_008692605.1). Taxonomy (GTDB): domain Bacteria; phylum Pseudomonadota; class Alphaproteobacteria; order Sphingomonadales; family Sphingomonadaceae; genus Sphingobium; species Sphingobium estronivorans. The sequence continues at coordinate 24,723 of NZ_LFCT01000010.1, read as the reverse complement.
TTCGGACGCGGTGGATGAGGCCGTGAAGATCAAGGACCCGCTGCTCCTGATCCACGGCATGTCGGACGATAATGTGGTGTTCGACAATTCGACGGCGCTGATGGCCAAGATGCAGGGTGCCGCCGTGCCGTTCGAGATGATGGTTTATCCGGGCCAGACCCACCGCGTCGGCGGGCCGGGCATCAGCGTGCATCTGTGGCGCACGATAGAAGATTTCCTCGCCCGCCATGTCTTGGCGCCGGAAACCTCCACGAAATGACGCGCAAGGACGTTGCCGCGGCGCAAAATCTGCGGCAACGTCGGGCAGCAAAAGCCGCGCTTTGACGCAATAAACTGCTTGTCTCTGGACAAACGGCGCAATGCCGCTATGGCGCCCACTCCGCAATTTTGCATGGAGTGGAGTGTTAAGTCATGGGCTACAAGGTCGTCGTCGTTGGTGCCACCGGTAATGTGGGCCGCGAGATGCTGACCATTCTCGCCGAGCGCGAGTTCCCTATTGACGAGATCGCGGCGGTTGCTTCGCCCCGGTCGCAGGGCACCGAAATTGATTTCGGTGACACCGGCAAGACGCTCAAATGCAAGAATATCGAGCATTTCGACTTCACCGGATGGGATATTGCTCTGTTCGCCGCAGGCTCCGGCCCGACGGCCGAATATGCGCCCAAGGCGGCTGCCGCCGGCTGCGTGGTGATCGACAATTCGTCGCTCTACCGCATGGACCCGGACGTGCCGCTGATCGTGCCCGAAGTGAACCCGGATGCGATCGACGGCTATACGAAGAAGAACATCATCGCGAACCCGAACTGCTCGACCGCGCAGATGGTCGTGGCGCTGAAGCCGCTTCATGACGCTGCGAAGATCAAGCGCGTCGTCGTCGCCACTTACCAGTCGGTTTCCGGCGCAGGCAAGGAAGGGATGGACGAACTGTTCGAGCAATCGCGCAACATCTTCGTCGGCGATCCGGCCGAGCCCAAGAAGTTCACCAAGCAGATCGCCTTCAACGTGATCCCGCATATCGACGTTTTCCTGGACGATGGCTCGACCAAGGAAGAATGGAAGATGGTTGCGGAAACCAAGAAGATACTCGATCCCAAGGTGAAGGTCACGGCGACCTGCGTGCGCGTTCCGGTGTTCGTCGGTCATTCCGAAGCACTGAACATCGAGTTCGAGAAGGAAATCTCGGCCAAGGAAGCGCAGGATATTCTGCGGGAAGCGCCGGGCGTGATGCTCGTCGACAAGCGCGAGGATGGCGGTTACGTCACCCCGGTCGAGTGCGTGGGCGATTATGCGACCTTCATCAGCCGCGTGCGGGAGGATTCGACCATTGAAAACGGCCTGAACCTTTGGTGCGTCAGTGACAATCTCCGCAAGGGCGCGGCGCTCAACGCGGTGCAGATTGCAGAACTGCTGGGCCGCCGGCACCTGAAGAAGGGCTAAGGCCTTTCCCATGATCTCCGGCGCTGGGGCTGTCTGGACAGCCGTCCCGAAAGCGCAGCGCCGGATGATCCTGTTGCTGATCGCGGCCATTGCCGCCGCCAATATCGATCAGCCCTATCCCGAACTGGCGCCGCTTCAGCATGGGCCGACAATGCTGTTGGCGTTCGCCGCACCCTGGCTGTTACGCCGCTGGCCCTCGTCGAATGAATCGATGGGCTGCATCCTGCTCTTCCTGCTGCTGCATACGCTGGGCGGGCGCTACATCTATTCCTATGTGCCCTATGACGCGTGGGCGCGGGCGATCAGCGGGCATGATATTTCCGGCACTTTCGGCCTTGCGCGCAACGGTTATGACCGGCTGGTGCATTTCGCTTTCGGGGCGCTGCTGACTGCGCCTTTTACCGAAATGGCGCGACGCTATGGCGGCATGCGAAGGGGTTGGAGCCTGACTTTCGCCTTTACTGCAGTGGGCTTTGTAGGAGCGGTGTACGAGATTTTCGAATGGCTGCTCACCGTCATGGCGGCGGGGCAAACCGCCGACTGGTATAATGGCCAGCAGGGCGACATGTGGGACCCGCAAAAGGACATGGCGGCGGCGCAAATCGGAAGCATGCTCGCCCTGATCGGGCTCGCGGCCACTCGACAAGGACGCGCGGAGGCCATATCCGCGGGCGGACATCATCCCGAGGAGTAGCCCCCATGCCAGCCCCCGCGCCTGACCTGCCGATCGAAAAGCTGGAGATCAAGGGTCTGGGCGACCTGCCGATCGCAGTGCATGTGGCGGGAAAGGGGCGAGATCTGGTCCTGATCCACGGCTATTTTTCCAACGCCTGGACCAATTGGGTTCGCTACGGCCATGCTGCGAAGCTGGTGGAGGCGGGCTTTCGTGTGATCATGCCGGACCTGCGCGGTCATGGCGAAAGCGGCAAGCCGCATGACGTCGCCGCTTATCCCCCTGACGCGCTGACGGAGGACAATCTGGCGCTCGTTGATCAGCTTGGCCTGACCGACTATGACCTTGGCGGCTATTCGCTGGGCGCGCGGACGACCACGCGGATGCTGGCGCGGGGCGCCGCACCGCGCAAGGTGATCCTGGCGGGAATGGGGCTGCGGGGTCTTGTCCAGACGCTCGACAATGGCGGCTATTACAGGAATGTGCTGACCAATCTCGGCAGCTTCGAGCGCGGCACGTCCGAATGGATGACCGAAGCCTTCCTGAAGACCACCAAGGGCGATCCGGTGGCGATGCTGCACATCCTCAACACCTTCGTCGATACGCCTAAGGAGGTCATTGCCGGGTTTATGCAGCCGGTCGAGGTGGTCTGCGGCGCGGACGACCGAGACAATGGCGTGGCGCAGGAACTGGCCGATGTGCTGCCCAATGGCCGCTATGTCGAGGTTCCGGGCAACCATATGAACGCCGTTACCCGAAAAGAACTGGGGCAGGCGATGGTGGATTTCCTCACTGCCTGACCTGCGGAAACGTAGCTCTCATTACATTTATCGGAATGGCGGTTCGTTGAAAGCGCGCAGCTTGCGGCTGTGGAGCTTCGGCCCCTCCTGCCGCAGCAATTCGCAGGTCGTGAGGCCCACGCGCAAATGGCCCGCAATGGCTTCCTCATAGAAACGATTGGCCTGCCCGGGCAGCTTCAACTCACCATGGATCGGCTTGTCCGAGACGCAGAGCAGCGTCCCATAGGGTACGCGAAAACGATAGCCCTGCGCCGCGATGGTGGCCGATTCCATGTCGATCCCGACCGCGCGGGACAGGCTGAACCGCAGTGCCGAACTGGAATATCGCAGTTCCCAATTGCGATCGTCGGTGGTGACGACCGTGCCGGTGCGCAGCCGTCGCTTGAAATCTTCCCGATCATTGCCGCCCAGCACAGCCTCCGCCGCCTTGGCGAGCGCGACCTGAACCTCCGCAATGGCCGGGACCGGAATTTCCGGGGGCAGCATTTCATCCAGCACATGATCGTCGCGCAGATAGGCATGAGCCAGCACATAGTCGCCGATCCGCTGGCTGGGCCGCAGGCCGCCGCAATGACCGATCATCAGCCAGGCTTCGGGACGAACGACCGCCAGATGGTCGCAGATCGTCTTGGCGTTGGATGGTCCGACGCCGATATTGACCAGGGTGATGCCGCTGCGGTCCGGCGCGATCAGATGATAGGCCGGCATTTGATGCTTGCGCCACGCACTGTCCGCGATCATCCGCGCGGGGTCGGCGGTTTCGGGGGTTACATAGACGCTGCCAGCCCCGGAAAGCGCGGTGTAGCGCGTGCCTTCCCGCTGCAATTCCGCGCAGGCCCAACTCACAAATTCATCGACATAGCGGTGATAATTGGTGAACAGGATATAGCGCTGCACATGGTCGGCCGGGGTGCCGGTATAATGTTTGAGCCGCGCGAGCGAGAAATCGGTGCGCAGCCCGTCGAACAGGGCAAGCGGCCTTTCGCCCTCCGCGTCCGGCATGAACAGCCCGTCCGCGATTTCGTCCCCGATCTCCGCCAGCTCGGTCGCCGGGAAATAGCGGGCCAGTTCCGTCGGCGGCGTTCCGTCCAGCGCGCTGATGTCCAACCCATCCAGCACATAGGGGAAGGGGATCTGCTGGTCGCTGAGCGCCGTTTCGACCTCCACCCCATAGTCGCGGACCAGAAGGTCGATCTGCTCGGCCAGATATTCCGCGAACATGGCGGGCCGCGTGACCGTGGTCACATATTGTCCCGGCTTGGACAGGCGCGCGAAGGAGCGGCCCGGCGGCGGCGCGTCGGTTTCGGCATGATGCGTGACGCGCAACTCGGGATAGCAGAAGCGGCGGTCCGTCGCGGCCTCCGCCGGCGGCACGCTGCCGTCGCGGGCATAGGCACGCATCGCCTCGCGCAGATTTTCGATGGAATTCCGATAGATATCGTCGAGCTGGGCGACGATGGCGTTGCCGATGCTTCTTGTCATCGACACGTGGTAACGCACTTATATGACGGAAGAAAGATGCGCGCCCGAAACGGCAGGCGCGCACCTCCTCATTCAAATCTGTTCCAGCAGATGTTCGGCCGATGACACGTTGAAATCGCCCGGTGCTTCGACATTCAGTTCCGTCACGACGCCGTCCTTGACGATCATCGAGAAACGCTGGCCCCGCGTCCCCATGCCGAAGCCGCTGCCGTCCATGGTGAGGCCGACCGCCTTGGCGAAATCGGCATTGCCGTCGGCCAGCATCGTCACCTTGCCATCGGCGTTGGCGGATTTGCTCCAGGCACCCATGACGAAGGCGTCGTTGACGGCAGTGCAGGCGATTTCATCGACGCCCTTGCCCTTGATATCCTCCGCCTTGTCGACGAACCCAGGCAGATGGCGCGCCGAGCAGGTGGGTGTGAACGCGCCGGGCACAGAGAAGAGCGCGACGGTGCGACCCGCGAAATAATCGTCCGAAGCGACCTTTTCGGGGCCGTTATCGGTCATCTTGACGAAAGTGGTGCTGGGGATGCGATCGCCCTTCGAAATGGTCATCTTGTGTCTCCTGGCCCTTTTTGGACGGGCGGCAGGTTGGTTCCGGGCGGCCTTCTGTCAAGGGGCAGGAAAGCGAAAATGGCGTACCGCCTCATCCGAGCGACAACCCGGCATTGGCAAAGAGATGAAGGGGCGTATAGTCGGCGGATGACCACAGCGCGCTCCTACGCCGGCCAGTTTCTCCTCGCCCTGCCGGGCATGGAGGACATGCGTTTCGATCATTCCGTCATCGCCATGTGCGTCCATGATGAAAACGGCGCCCTGGGCATCGCCGTCAGCGATGAGATCGACGGCGTCACCCTGCACGACCTGCTCGAAAGTTTCGAGATCGAGCCGGGCGATGTTCCGGACATGCCGGTGCTGCGCGGCGGACCGGTTGAGCCAAGGCGCGGGTTCGTGCTGCATTCGCTCGACTGGATGGGCCATGACATGGTCGTGGTGGGGGATGGCTGGGGCCTTTCCGGGTCGCTCGAAATCCTCAAGGCCATTGCGGAGGGCAATGGACCGAGTCGCTATCTGGTTGCCCTGGGTTATGCCGGATGGGGCGCGGGCCAGCTCGATGAGGAAATGAGCGGTGAAAGCTGGTTTCCGACCGGTTGCACGGCGGACTTGCTGTTCGATGTTCCCGCGACGCGGAAATGGTCTGCCGCCTATGCTTCCGCGGGGGTCGATGCTTCCCACCTGGTCAGCGGCGCGGGATCAGCATGATATAAAGAAAACTTTATATTGAGTTGCCTTGAACGGCGGCGATTGGTAAAGCCCAGCCCATCGCCGCCGCTTTGCCTTGTCAGAGCGGCTCTGGCACATTCTAAAACAATGGAGACACGCTCGTGGCCACCGCACCCGCCGCACAGGCGCAGGATTATGTGATCGCGGACATCGCCCTTGCCGGCTTCGGCCGCAAGGAAATCGAGATCGCCGAAACCGAAATGCCCGGCCTGATGGCCCTGCGCGCCGAATTCGGCGCCGCCAAGCCGTTGAAGGGCGCGCGCATCACCGGCTCGCTGCACATGACCATCCAGACCGCGGTTCTGATCGAGACGCTGGCCGACCTCGGCGCCGAAATCCGCTGGGCTTCGTGCAACATCTTCTCGACCCAGGACCATGCCGCCGCCGCCATTGCCGCGCGCGGCATCCCCGTCTTCGCCGTCAAGGGTGAGACGCTGGAGGAATATTGGGACTATGTCATCCGCATCTTCGACTGGGGTGACACGACCTGCAACATGATCCTGGACGATGGCGGCGACGCCACCATGTTCGCGCTGTGGGGCGCCCGCGTCGAAGCCGGGGAAGAACTGTTCACGCCCGGCAATGAGGAAGAGGAAATCTTCGTTGCGACGCTGAAGCGCTTCCTGGCCGAGCGTCCGGGCTATCTGACCCAGACCGTCGCGGCCATCAAGGGCGTGTCGGAAGAGACGACCACCGGCGTTCACCGCCTTTACGAACTGGCGAAGAAGGGCAAGCTTCCCTTCCCGGCGATCAACGTCAACGACAGCGTGACCAAGTCGAAGTTCGACAATCTTTATGGCTGCAAGGAATCGCTGGTCGACGCCATCCGTCGCGCCACCGACGTGATGCTGGCCGGCAAGGTCGCTTGCGTCGCCGGTTTCGGCGATGTCGGCAAGGGTTCGGCCGCGTCGCTGCGCAATGGCGGCGCCCGCGTGCTGGTGACGGAGGTCGATCCGATCTGCGCGCTTCAGGCCGCGATGGAAGGCTATGAAGTCGTGACGATGGAAGAAGCGGCCACCCGCGCCGACATCTTCGTCACCGCGACCGGCAACGAAGCCGTCATCACCGTCGATCACATGCGCGCCATGAAGAACATGGCGATCGTCTGCAACATCGGCCATTTCGACAGCGAGATCGAGATCGCCGGCCTCAACAACATGCAGTGGACCGAGATCAAGCCCCAGGTGGACGAGGTTCAGTTCCCCGACGGCAAGAAGATCATCGTTCTTGCCAAAGGCCGTCTGGTGAACCTGGGCTGCGCCACCGGCCATCCCAGCTTCGTGATGTCGTCGAGCTTCACCAACCAGGTGCTGGCGCAGATCGAACTGTGGACGAAGTCCGACGAATATAAGAACGAAGTCTATGTGCTGCCCAAGCATCTGGACGAGAAGGTTGCCGCGCTGCACCTCGAAAAGCTGGGCGTGAAGCTGTCCAAGCTGACCGAAAAGCAGGCCGCCTATATCGGCGTGTCGACGGAGGGGCCGTTCAAGCCGGACCACTACCGCTACTAAGATCAGGGAAGGGAGGCGCAAAAGCCTCCCTTTTTCGTTGGAGCAGGGCACTGTTCCATCGCACGAGCTGCAAATTCTTTGCATCTCAGTGCTTCACGCTGCATCCGACATGGGTTAGTCCCCCTGAACGAACATGAACGGGGGCAAGCATTTCGCGATGAGGGTGAAGTAGGACGCGATGACGTCGTTAACCCCATTGCCCGCCGTGATACTGGGCGTCGTTCTGGCCGCTTGGCTGGCTGCGGCGATTTGGGCGCTGTCGAGCGGACAGCGCCGCCGCCGCGAAGGGATGCAGGCGCAAGGGAAGCTCGACCGGCTTTCGGTCCTGCTGGCATCCGCGCCTGCGGCTCCCATCGTTGTCCATCCCGATGGACGTCTGGAGGCTGCCGACCGGCTCGCCAAATGGCTGGGCAAGGAACGGGTGCCGACCTTCCTGTCCGAATTGACCGCGCCGGATGGCGGACTGGAGCCGGATGACGCCGCTGCGCTGGCGCAGGAAATCGCTGCAGCCCAGCGCGCGGGGCGCAGTTTCGCCCTGGCGGTGCGCGGAGTCGATTCGTCCCGGCTGTTGCTGGTCCGAGGTGCGCCGGCTGGACCGGTTCTGGCGGAAAGCGGCGGCGTCGTACTGTGGATTTTCGACTCGACCGACAGCCAGTCCGAAATCCAGGCGCTGAAGGGCAAGGTCGAGCAGTTGCGCGACGCGCTGGAGGCGCTGGCGGGACTTGTCGAGGCCGCGCCCTTCCCGATGTGGCACCGTACGGCCGACATGCGATTGAGCCTGGTCAACACCGCCTATGTCCGGGCCGTGGACGGCGAAAGCGCTCGCGACATCATCGCCAATGGTACCGAACTTGTCGAAACGGTAGCCGGTCTCACCCCCCAGGCGGCGGCTGCGCAAGCGTTGGAGGAGGGCCGATCCGTCGAGCGCATGGTCCCTGCCACCATCGATGGCGAACGGCGCACCATGCGCGTGGTCGACGTGCCGCTGGGCGCGGCGGGCGTCGCCGGTTTTGCCATGGACCAGAATGAGCTGGAACAGTCGCGGGTCGAACATCGCCGCCTGGAGACCGCGCAGCGCGACCTGTTGGACCGACTGTCGGCAGGCGTCGCGCGCTTCGGGTCCGACCGCGCGCTCCGCTTCTGGAACCAGCCCTTCATGAGCCTTTTCGGTCTGGATCAGGATCATCTGGCCGACAATCCGCCGTTCGAACGCGTTCTCGACCAGATGCGCGAGGCCCGGCGCCTGCCCGAAAATCGCGACTTCCCGGCGTGGCGCGCGGAGCGACGCGACTGGTTCCTTTCGCCCGATCCCAAGGAAGAGAATTGGTTGCTGGCGGACGGCACCCATTTGCGCGTTTATGCCCAGCCCCTGCCGGATGGCGGCCTGCTGCTCATCTTCGAGGACCGGACCGAGCAGGTGCAGCTTTCCAGCGCCCGCGACACGCTGCTGCGCGTCCGCACGGCGACATTCGACAATCTGTTCGAATCGATCGGCGTCTTTTCGTCCGATGGCCGCCTTTCGCTCTGGAACAGCCGGTTCCGGTCGATCTGGGACGTGCCGGAAGACTTGCTGGCCAAGCATCCGCGCATCGATGAATTGATGCGTGCGGTGCAATCGCGCCTCGCCAAGCCGCAACAGGCCAATCTGGTCCGCGAACTGGTGCGCGCCGCCACGGTGGAGCGCAAGCAGCGCGTTGGCCATGTCGGCTTTGCGGACGGGCGCATCTTCGAATTCGCCGCCATTCCGCTGCCGGACGGCAATGCGCTGTTTACCATGCTGGACGTTACCGACAGCCGCCGCGTCGAACAGGTGCTGCGCGATCGCAATGATGCGCTGGAACAGGCGGACAAGGTCAAGACCGCCTTCGTTACCAATATGAGCTACGAACTGCGTACGCCGCTCACCACCATTGCGGGTTTCGCGGAAATGATGAGCGCCGGCTATGCCGGGGAGATCAGCCCGTCGGCCAAGGAATATGTCGACGGCATATTGCAAAGCACCAACCGGCTGTCGATGCTGATCGACAATGTGCTCGATCTGACCCAGAGCGAAGCGGGGATGTTACCGGTTGAGAAGGCCCCCGTGGACCTTGCCGTCGAGGCCCGCGACGCTGCGGCGCGGATCAAGGGCGACGCCGCGGCGAAGGGGATTGACCTTGCCCTGTCGCTTCAAGGCTCGCTGGGCGTGGTGCAGGGTGACAAGCGCCGGATCGGGCAGGCACTCGACCATTTGCTGGAAAATGCGGTGCGCTATTGCAGCCGGGGCGGCCGGGTCTTGCTCCATGGCGATGGCGGACCGGACAGCGCGCGGCTGGTTGTGTCCGACAATGGGCCGGGCATCAATGCGAAACGGCAGGCGACGATCTTCGACGCATCCTCCCGCACCGAACAGGCGCGCAATGGCGGCAAGGCGGGCATCGGCCTGCCGCTCGCCAAGCAATTGGCGGAGGCGCATGGCGGCACGCTGCAACTCGTTTCCGAACCGGGGCAGGGCACGATGATCGTGATCGAGTTGCCCCGTGGCTGAGATCGACATCATCCTTGCCGGAGAGGCGGCGATGCTGGCTTTCGGAAGGAAGCTGGCCGGGCTGGTCCGCATCGGCGATGTCATCGCTTTGGAGGGCGGACTGGGCGCTGGCAAGACGACGCTCGCGCGGGGTATTTTGGAAGGGCTGGGACTGGAAGGCGAAGCGCCCAGCCCCAGCTTCGCCATCGTCCAACCCTATGATATTCCCGAAGTCCGGTTGCCTGTCGCCCATGTGGACCTTTACCGGCTCGACGGACCAGAGGACGCGGAAGAACTCGCGCTGAACGACTATCTGATGGACAGCCTGCTGATCGTCGAATGGCCAGACCGGCTGGGCGAGGGCGTTTGGCCCGATGCCCTGCGGTTCCACATCGACATCGAACCCGATGGCGCTCGACGCTTGACAGCGCGCGTGCCGGGCGCTTGGACAGGACGATGGTCACAGATATGATCCCCCCCGCCGCTGCTCCCGCCTTTCTCGCGCAGGCGGGGTGGGAACATGCGGCCATCGTGCCGTTGGCTGGAGATGCGTCCTTCCGCCGCTATTTCCGGGTGATCGACGGGTCGCGCCGTGCGGTGCTGATGGATGCGCCGCCGCCGCATGAGGACCCGCGCCCCTTTATCGCCATTGCAGAGCATCTGACGGAGAACGGCTTTGCCGCGCCGCAAATATTGGCGCGGGATCTGGAACAGGGGCTGGTGCTGATCGAGGATTTCGGCGACTTGCGCGTCAAGGAGCATATTGACGATCTGCCCGCCGCCGAACTGGAGATTTATAGCCGGGCTGTCGATCTGCTCGCCGCGCTGCATCGCCTGCCCGCCGCTGACGTTCCCCCTTATGATCGCGCGGTTTACCAGCGTGAGGCGGGCCTGCTGACCGAATGGTATTGTCCCGCTATCGGCCTGACGGTGGATGAGGACGCCTATGTCCGCGCTTGGGATGCGGTTCTGCCGATCGTGGAGGAATCCTCCAGCCCCGCCGTCACGGTGCTGCGCGACTATCATGCGGAAAATATCATGCTGATCGACCGGGCGGCTTCGCATGGTCTGGGCCTGCTCGACTTTCAGGACGCTCTGGCGGGGCATCCCGCCTATGATCTGGTGTCGCTGCTTCAGGACGCGCGCCGCGATGTGCCGCCTGCGCTGGAGGCCGCAATGCTCGATCATTATCGCGCCATCGCCCATCCCTCCGCTGATTTCGACGCAGCCTATGCGGTGCTGGGAGCGCAGAGGAACGCCAAGATCATCGGCATCTTCACGCGCCTCTGGAAGCGGGACGGCAAGCCGCGCTATCTGTCCTACCTGCCGCGCATGTGGGATTTGCTGGAGCGCGATCTCGCCCATCCGGCCCTCGCCCCGGTGGCCACATGGTTCGCGGCCAATATCCCGGCCGACAAGCGTCATCGCGCCCTTGAGGAATTTACCCCCGCATGATCGATACCGCGATGCTGATGGCCGCCGGGCTGGGCAAGCGCATGCGCCCTCTGACCGCCACCCGCCCCAAGCCGTTGGTCAAGGTGGCGGGCAAGCCGCTGATGGATCATGCGCTGGACCGGCTGGCTGCGGGCGGCATGAAGAAGGTGGTGGTGAACGTCCACTATCTGGCCGACACGGTCGAAGCGCATCTGGCGGCACATAATAATGGCATGACGGTCGCCATTTCCGACGAGCGCAGGAAACTGCTGGAAACCGGCGGAGGGCTGATGCATGCGAAGGAACAACTGGGCGATGCGCCCTTTTTCTGCGCCAATAGCGACAATCTGTGGATCGACGGGCCGCAGGACACGCTGGGCATGATGCGCAGGATCTGGGACCCGGCGCGGATGGACGCGCTGCTGCTGCTCGTGCCTCTCGCCCGCGCCAATTGCCACAAGGGTCCGGGCGATTTCCATATGGACGCGAACGGTCGCCTGACCCGCCGAAAGCCCGCCCATGTTGCGCCTTTCGTTTTCACCGGCGTTCAGATCATGTCACCCAGCCTGCTGGTCGATCCGCCGTCGGAGGTCTTCTCCACCAATGTCTTCTGGAACCGGGCGATAGAGGCGGGGCGGCTTTACGGGGTTTCGCATCAGGGGCTCTGGTTCGATGTCGGCACGCCGCAGGCGATCCCGGTCGTGGAGTCCATGCTGGCCCATGGGTGATCGCACCCGGCCCGCTCTGTTCAACATCCCCGCGCACCGCGCCTTTTCCGATGCGCTGGTAGCGGGCATCCTTGCCCAACATGGCGGCGATCCGATACGGCTGGCGCAGGGCATGATCCTGCTGCCCAGCAATCGCGCCGTCCGCGCGGTCAGCGATGCCTTTGTGCGTAAGTCGGGCGGCGGATTGCTGCTACCGCGACTGGTGACGCTGGGCGACCCGGATCTGGGCGGACAGATTGGCGGCGCACTCGATCCGCTGGGCGAGGGCGAGGCGGTGCCGCCCGCCATCACCCCTATGCGCCGCCAGATGATCCTGGCGCGCATGGTGCAGCAGGCATCGACGCATTCCGTCGATGCGGGACAGGCGCTGAAACTCGGTCAGGCCCTCGGCACGGTACTCGACCAGATGCAGGTTGAGCGTGTGCCCGTCGCGGCGCTGGCCGATCTCGGGCTGTCGGAGGACCTTTCCCAGCATTGGCAGACTTCGCTCAATCTCTTTTCCATCCTGCTGGCCCGATGGCCGAATGAACTGGTGCGCCTCGGCTGCATCGATCTGGCCGACCGCCGCAACCGGCTGCTGGATCGGATGGCTGCGCGCTGGGCCAAGGAGCCGCCAGGCGGCTTCGTGATCGCGGCGGGCATATCCACCACCGCGCCGGCCATTGCCGCTCTGCTGCGACGGATCGCCATCATGTCGAATGGCGGCGTGGTTTTTGCCGGTCTCGATCAGGAGATGGACGGTGAAAGCTGGGATGCCATCGGTCCCTTCGATCCTGATCCGGTCACTGGCCGCGCGCCGGCGGGCCACGAAACCCATCCCCAATATGCTTTGAAGCGTCTGCTCGACCGGATGAGCGCAACGCGCGACGATGTCGCGCTCTGGCGATGGGGTAGCGAACATGATGCCCGGGCGGTGCGCGGACGGAATATCTCCAACGCCATGCTGCCGCCGCGCCTTACCAGCCGTTGGCGTGACCTCAAGACGGCGGATCGCTCGCTGGCCGGAGTCGAAGCGCTGGAAGTCGCGACGCCGGGCGAAGAAGCGCAGGCCATCGCCATCGCCCTGCGCGAAGCGGTGGAAACGGAGGGCCGCACCGCCGCGCTGGTCACGCCCGACCGACAATTGGCAACGCGCGTGTCGGCGCATCTGCGGCGTTGGGGCATCGAGGCCGACGACTCCGCAGGTCAGCCCCTGTCCCGCCTGCCGCCCGGCACGTTGCTGATCGCCATGGCCGAAGCGCTGGCGGAGCGGTTCGCTCCCGTTGCGTTGCTGAGCCTGCTGAAACATCCGTTGGTGATGCGCGGCGAAGGGCGCGTCGCCTGGCTGGAGGGGGTACGCGGACTTGACCTGCTGTTGCGCGGTCCCCGGCCACAAGCGGGCATTTATGGCCTCGACCTGTTGCTGGACGACCAGGCAGGCGAGGATCGGCAAAGGGTCCTGCGCGCCCGGACGCGAGAATGGTGGTCGGAAGCCCGCGCGCTGCTCGACCCACTGGAACAGGCGTTTCTCGCCGCGCCTGATCTTGCCGCGCAACTGGCCGCCATTCGCGAACATGCCGGTCGCCTTTCGCAGGATGCGATTTGGGCCGGACATCAGGGGCATGCCGCCGCCGATCTCTTCGCAGAGATGGAGGAGGCCGCCAGCGAAGGGCCGCGTCAGGCGGACATCCGCTCGCTTCCGGCGCTGCTCGATCATCTGCTGAGTGGGCTGTCGGTTCGGCCGCCTCAGGGTGGTCATCCGCGTGTCAGCATCCTGGGTCTTATCGAAGCGCGGCTGGTGCAGACCGACCTTATGATCCTGGGCGGACTCAATGAAGGCACCTGGCCGGGCCTGCCGGCGCCCGATCCCTGGCTGGCCCCGCGCATTCGCCGGGAATTGGGGCTGCCGGGCCTTGAAAGCCGCATCGGCCTTGCCGCTCATGATTTCGCGAGTGCGCTTGGTGCCCCCCAGGTCCTTATCACCCGCGCCCGGCGTGGGGCGGGTGGTCCGGCGGTCGCGTCACGCTTCTGGCTGCGACTGAAGGCAATGGCTGGCGCGCAATGGAAAAGCGCCGACCGCTACTCGGCACTGGCGCAGTCGCTGGATCATCCATCCGAACACAGGCCCGCCCGCCGCCCCGCGCCGGTCCCGCCGCTTTCGGTACGGCCCAAGCTGATACCCGTCACCGATGTCGACCGGCTGAAGGCCGACCCCTATGCCTTCTACGCGAAGCGCATCCTGCGCCTCGCGCGGCTGGACCCGGTGGATGCCGATGCCGGTCCCGCCTGGCGCGGAACGGCAGTCCATGAAATCCTCCAGCAATGGGCGGAGGCAGGCAACGGCGACCTCGCGGATCTGGAAGCCCGTGCACGGGCGATGTTCGACCGGCCCGATGTGCACCCCTTGCTGAAGGCGCTCTGGCAACCCCGCCTGATCGAAGCCATTCGCTGGATTGCCGCGGAAGTGGCGAGCGACCTTGCGGCGGGGCGGAAAATCCTCTCCGTCGAAATCGAGGGCCGGGCCGATATTGCTGGCGTTGCGCTCACCGGCAAGGCTGACCGGATCGACCTGTTGCCCGACGGGAAACTCGGCATCGTCGATTACAAGACGGGCAAGCCGCCGAGTGCGCGGCAGGTCAAGGCGGGCTATGCCCTGCAATTGGGGCTGTTGGGCCTGATCGCGGAGCATGGCGGCTTTCCCGGCACCGATGCGGCGCCCGTGGCAGGCAGTTTCGAATATTGGTCGCTCGCCAAGAAGGGCGACGCCTTCGGCTATCGCGAAAGTCCGGTCGATCCGATGGGCAAGCGGGACAAGATCATGACCGCCGACTTCACGTCGCATGTCCATGCGCAATTCGATGATCTTGCTGCCGCTTACCTGAACGGCTCCGCCCCCTTCGACGCGCAGGTGAACCCCGAAGTCGCGAATTATGGCGATTATGACCAGCTCATGCGGCTGGAGGAATGGTATGGCCGCGACGATGGCTAAAAAGGCCAAAGCCCTGCAACCGCTGGCGGGCGCGCAGGCGCAGGCGGCGGCGCCCGATGCCCATGTGTGGCTGTCGGCTTCGGCTGGCACGGGCAAGACCCATGTGCTGACCGCCCGCGTCTTCCGCCTGCTGCTTCAGGGGGTCCGGCCGGAAAATATCCTCTGTCTTACCTTCACCAAGGCGGGCGCGGCGGAAATGGCCGACCGGATTCACGATCGGCTCGCTGTCTGGGTGCAGATGGAGGAGGGCGATCTCTTCCATGATCTGGAAGCGCTGGGCGAGGAGTCCGGCCCCGAAGCCCGCGATCGGGCACGCCGGCTCTTTGCCGAGGTGCTCGAGTCGACGGGCGGCGGCCTGCGGATTCAGACGATCCACGGCTTTTGCCAGCAATTGCTGACGGCCTTTCCGTTGGAAGCGGACCTGCCGCCCGGCTTCCGTCCGCTCGACCAGCGGGAGCAGGCGACGCTGGCGCGCCAGACCTTGGCCGATGTCGTGGTCGTGGCGCAGGAACAAGGCGACGACGGGTTGATCGAGGCGCTACAGGCGCTCAGCCTGCGCATGGGCGAGGGGGGAGCGGAAAGCTTCCTGCTCCGCTGTACCGCCCGGCTCGAAGCGCTGAACGCCCTGCCGGGGGATATCGCACCCTGGCTGCTGCGCGAACTGGACCTGCCCGAAGGCGACATCGACGCCCATATCGCCGATCAATGCGCGGACGACCTGTTCGACATGCGGACGCTGGCATGGATAGCGCAGGCCAATGCGGATTGGGGGACCGGGCGCGCGCTGGACCGTTGCGACCGGATTGCGCGCTGGCGAGGTCTCGATCCGGCGGCGCGGGCGCTCACGCTCCCTGACCTGCATGGCGTGTGGGCCAAATCCGATGGCGAGCTTATTTCGACCGCCAAGGGGTGGGCGCCGCCGGTCGATGGTTATGGCGACGCCATTGCGCGCATGCACGGGCGTTGCGCGGAACTGCTGGGGCTGAAGCTGCGCGCGGATTATGCCGCGCTGCTTGCCAAGGCGCTCCATGCCGGGCGGGCCTATGCGCGGGCCTATGCCGAGGCGAAGCAATTGGCAGGCGCCGTCGATTTCGACGACCTGATCGCGAATACGGCGCGACTGCTCTCTCAGCCCGGAATCGCCGACTGGATTCGTTTCAAACTCGACCAGCGCATCGACCATATCCTAGTGGATGAGGCACAGGACACCAACGTCAGTCAGTGGCAGATCGTCGGCGCGCTGGCGGCCGAGTTCTTCGCGGGCGAGGGAGCCAAGGGCGACAAGGTCCGCACCATCTTCACCGTGGGCGACTTCAAGCAGGCGATCTTCGGCTTTCAGGGCACCAGCCCCGAAGCCTTCCGCGCCGCCCAGATCATTTTTCAACGCCATGCCGAGGATGCGAGCCACCCCTTTTTCGATCTCTCGCTTCAGCACAGCTTCCGGTCGACTCCCGCTGTACTGGATGTCGTGGACCGGACCATATCGACCCTGCGCGCCGAGCGGCTGGGCCTTGATGCAGGCGAGGTCCGGCATATCAGCGCGAACCGCCATCCCGGCGAAGTGCTGCTCTGGAAACCGGTGATCGCCGGACTGTCCGAGGATGCCGAGGGGGAGGAGGATTGGGCCGCCGATCAGGAACGCGTGCTGGCGCAGAATATCGCGCGGCAGATCAAACAGTGGATCGATGACGGGTTGATGCTGGAAAGCCGGGGGCGTCCGGTGACGGCAGGGGACATCATGATCCTGGTCCGTCGCCGCAGCGAATTGGCGCGGCTGATCGTCGCGCGGCTCTACGAGGAAAGGGTGGCGGTGGCCGGGATCGACCGGCTTCGCCTGAACGCCCCGCTGGCGGTGCGCGATCTGCTGGCGGCGCTGCGTTTCGCGGTGCAGCCCGAGGATGACCTGAACCTTGCCGCTCTGCTGGTATCGCCGCTGATCGGCTGGACGCAGAATGAACTGTTGGATCGCCTGATCGGGCGACGGGTCGGCCTTTGGCAGCATCTGACCGGGACATTGGACGAAACGCTGTTGGCGCCGTTGCGTGGTTTGCTGGGGCAGGCGGATTTCACCACGCCCTATCGCTATCTGGAGGCGATATTGTCCGGGCCGATGGATGGCCGCCGCCGCCTGATCGAACGGCTGGGGTCCGAGGCCGCCGATCCCATCGAGGAACTGTTGAACGCAGCGCTGGCCTTCGAAAGCGACGATCATCCCTCGCTTCAGCGCTTCATCGACTGGTTCGACCGGGGCGAAGTGGAGATCGTGCGCGATGCGGCCGCGCAGGGCGATTCGCTTCGCCTGTTGACGGTGCATGGCGCGAAGGGATTGCAGGCGCCCATTGTCATTCTGGCGGATGCTTGTCTCGATCCCGATGCGGGCAATCGCGCGGATTCGCTGGAATGGAACGGCCTGCCGATCGTCGCGCCGCGCAAGGCGGAGAAGCAAGGCCCGATCGGGGAAGTGGCCGAAGCAGCCAGCGCCGTCGAACGCGCGGAACACTGGCGGCTGCTGTATGTCGCGTTGACCCGGGCGGAAGAAAGGCTGGTCGTCGCCGGTTCGCTCGGCCCACGGGCCAAGGGCGAGGTGAAGCCGGAAAGCTGGTATGCTGCGGTCGAGGGCGCACTCATCTCACTGGATGCGGAGTGGGAGGCCGATCCGCTTTGGGGAGCGCGGCGCAGTTGGCGGGGGCGGGAAACGTTGCTTCCCAAAGACGCCGATCCTGTCGTTGCCGAAGATCGGGCCGTTCACGCCGAACCGCATTGGCTGCGCCAGCCCGCCCCGGCCGAATCCCGTCCGCCGCGTCCGCTTGCGCCCTCCGCCGCCGTGGAGGACGATGTGCCTTATCCGCCGCCAACCCCGGCGATGCGCGATGCCGCCGAGCGTGGACGCTTGCTGCACAGGCTGTTCGAGCGGCTGGCCGACGTTCCGGCCGATAGCCGCCGTGTCCGGGCCGATAGCTGGCTCGAACAACAGGGACTTGGCGATCCCGCACGGCGGCATGACGTCATCGACCAGGCCCTGCGCGTGATCGAAGACCCGCAATTTTCCGCGCTTTTCGGACCTGATGCCTTGGGTGAGGCGCCTATTGCAGCCGTCGTGGGGGAGGCGGTGATCGCCGGCACTGTCGACCGCCTTCGGATCAGCAATGATCTGGTTCAACTGGTCGACTTCAAGACCGGGCGCGTGTCCCCGCTTTCCGTGGCGGAGGTTCCGCTTGCCCATGTCCGGCAAATGGCGGCCTATTCGGCGGCGTTGCAGGTGATCTTTCCTGATCGCCGGGTTGAGGCCTCCTTGCTCTATACTGCTGCTGCCCGCCTCATCACCCTGCCTCCGGCGTTGTTGGCTCGCCACAAGCCGGGCTTTTCCGACGCACAGGAGAATTTGCCGCTTCCGACCGTTGAGACGGATGCGCGCCCGTCCTAGATAACTGCCAACTGAAGGAGATACCAACAATGGCTACCAAGGCAGTCACCGACAACAGCTTCCAGCAGGATGTCATCGATGCGGACAAGCCCGTCCTCGTCGATTTCTGGGCGGAATGGTGCGGCCCCTGCAAGATGATCGGCCCCGCTCTGGAAGAAATTTCGGAGGAACTGGCTGACAAGGTCGTCATCGCAAAGATCAATATCGACGAAAATCCCGACGCGCCCGGCAAATACGGCGTGCGCGGCATCCCGACGATGATCCTGTTCAAGAATGGCGAAGCGGCCGCGACCAAGGTCGGCGCGGCGCCCAAGAGCGCGCTCAAGGGCTGGATCGAAAGCGTTCTCTGACAAATGGGGGAAAGGCCGATCGCGGCCTTTCCCACGACTATGCCGGTCGTCCGGTTCAGCGGACCAACCGCTCCGCCGCCAAATCCCAAAGCCGGGGTGACGAAGCCCCCAGCAAGCCGCGCCGCAGGTCGCCCACGACATAAGGCGATCCGTCCAGCCGCTGGCATCGCCCACCCGCCTCATTCAGGAACAGCGTGCCCGCCGCATGATCCCAGGGCAAGGTGCGCGAAAACACCGAAATGTCATTCTGCCCCAGCACCAGGCGCGGATATTGCTCGGCGGCGCAGCGCGGAATATCCACCAACCGGAAACTATCCTGCGACCGGCGTTTGATGTCGGCGCGTTCTTCCTCCGTCATGAAATAGACGGCCAGTGCGGCGACGGGTAGAGCCTCGCCGCTTTCGCGGGCGTAGAGCTGCTCACCGTCGATATGGCTACCCGCGCCCAATATGGCGTGGCACAGCCGCCCGGTCAGCGGGTCCAATATCCATCCCGCCAGGATCGTCCCCGCATCGGCCAACGCGACCATGATGCCGAAGGGCGCCTTGCCTGCCGCAAAATTGCCCGTGCCGTCGATAGGATCGACGATCCAGTTCAGGCCGTCGCCCGCGCGTTCCAATATCGCCGGGTCGGCTGCGCAGGCTTCCTCGCCGATGATTCCCGCTTCCGGCAAGATGGCGGACAGTCCTTCGGCCAGCCGGATTTCGCTTTCCTTGTCGGCGATGGTGACAAGGTCGTCGGCCGCCGATTTCTCGCTGATCTCATGGCTGGCAAGGTTTCGGTAGCGCGGCATGACGATATCCCGCGCCACCTCGCGCATCAGCGCGACGACCGGCTCATGCAATTCTATCGGCATCAGCTCCGATAATCCGCGTTGATCGAGATGTAGCCATGGGTCAGGTCGCAGGTCCATACCGTGGCCCGGCCATTGCCCAACCCCAGATCGACGCCGATCAATATGTCTTGGCCCTTGAGATGGGCAGCCACCGGCGCTTCGTCATAGCCTTCCAGGGCCAGGCCGCCCGAAGCCACCTGAGTCGCGCCGAAGCGGATGGAGAGCTTGTCCCGATCCGCAGGCTCTCCCGCCTTGCCGACTGCCATGACGACGCGGCCCCAATTGGCATCCTCGCCCGCGATGGCGGTCTTGACCAGCGGCGAATTGGCGATGGACAGGGCAATGCGGTGCGCACTGGCATCGCTTTCCGCACCCTCCACGGTGATTTCGATGAACTTCGACGCGCCCTCGCCGTCACGCACCACCAGATGGGCAAGCTGGCGGCAGATATCCCCAAGCGCCGCCGCAAAGGCATCCGCCCCGGCATCGTCCATGGAGGCCAGCACGTCATTGCCTGCCTTGCCCGTGGCGAAGGCCAGCACCGTGTCGCTGGTCGAAGTATCGCTATCGACCGTGATGCAGGAGAAGCTCTGCTTGTTGGCCGTCGACAGCATCTGCTGCAACAGCTGCGGATCGATAGCCGCGTCGGTGAAGATATAGCCGAGCATCGTCGCCATGTCGGGCGCGATCATCCCCGACCCCTTGATGATCCCGACCAGTTCGACTCGCGTAC
Organism: Sphingobium estronivorans; assembly: GCF_008692605.1. Classification (GTDB taxonomy): domain Bacteria; phylum Pseudomonadota; class Alphaproteobacteria; order Sphingomonadales; family Sphingomonadaceae; genus Sphingobium; species Sphingobium estronivorans. The sequence continues at coordinate 4,558 of NZ_LFCT01000010.1, read as the reverse complement.
CGCCGATCATGGCGGAGGCATGGGCGCCCTTGGCATAGGTGTCGGTCGTGCCGATGGTCGTCGCCGCATCCTCCCACCCGCAAGGTTCGGCAGTGAAGGCAGCGTCCAGCCCCGCCTCGGCCTTGTCGACAGGCAACGGGACCCCGATCACGCCGGTGGAGGAAATGAAAATGTCCGAAGGCTGGCAGTCCAGATGATTGGCGACCTTGGCAGCGATCGCTTCCACCGCCGCGCGTCCCCGATGTCCGGTAAAGGCGTTGGCATTGCCCGCATTCACGACCAGCGCGCGCGCAGAACCCAGCGGAATCGCGTCCCGGCACCATTCGACCTCGGGAGACGGACATTTGCTTTGCGTCGTGACCCCGGCCACCGCCGTGCCCTCGGCCAGTTCGACATAGGTCAGGTCGCACCGATCCCAATTTTTGTAGCGCGCTCGTGCCACGCGCGGGGTCACGCCGACGACGGGCGGAAGGGCGGGAAAAGCGGCGGGAGCAAGGGGAGAGCGCTGTGTCATGTCCGTCGCTTAGCGCAATATGTCCGCCCGTCAACGAAGAGATAGGCCGGGGGCGGAGGGCGGGCCGTGGGAAAAGTCGCGCGACGCAACTTTACGGTGAAATATCCGCTCCGTGCCTCCGTCTGTTCGCATGGCGATAATTGCCGCTCTGATTGACTAACGCCTGTGCGCCCCCTAAATCGCCGCGCATGTTTGCGCGTGTCGCCTCCATGGGGCACGCGTCCCCCTATTGTCAGGAACTTGCATGTTCGGCGCACTCGCCAAGTCCATTTTCGGCTCCTCCAACGATCGCTACGTGAAGTCGCTGGGCAAGGCCGTCGAACGCATCGCCTCTTTCGAACCCACCATCTCGGCCATGAGCGACCAGGAATTGACGGCCCAGACCGTACGATTCCGGGACCGGCTGGCGCAGGGCGAGACGCTGGACGACCTGTTGCCCGAAGCCTTCGCCACTGTGCGCGAAGCCGCCAAGCGGACTCTCGGCCAGCGTCACTATGACGTGCAGATGGTCGGCGGCATCGTGCTTCATCGCGGCGAGATCGCCGAAATGCGCACGGGTGAGGGCAAGACGCTTGTCGCGACGCTGGCAACCTATCTCAACGCGCTGGAGGGGAAGGGCGTCCACGTCGTCACGGTGAACGACTATCTCGCCAGCCGCGACTGCGAATGGATGGGGCAGGTCTATCGCTTCCTGGGCCTCACCACCGGGGTCATCGTGCCGAACCTGACCGAAGATCAGCGCCGCGATGCGTACAATGCCGACATTACCTACGCGACGAATAACGAACTCGGCTTCGACTATCTGCGCGACAATATGAAATATGACCGCGCTTCGATGGTGCAGCGGCCCTTCAACTTCGCCATCGTCGACGAGGTGGACTCGATCCTGATCGACGAAGCGCGTACGCCGCTCATCATTTCCGGGCCGACCGACGACAAGTCGGAACTCTATGTCGCCGTCGATGCCATCGTGAAGCGGCTGGATGATGCCGATTACGAGAAGGATGAAAAGCAGCGCACCGTCACCCTGACCGAGGACGGGACGGAGAAGATCGAGCGCATGCTGGAAGAGGCCGGGCTGCTCCAGGGCGCCAACCTCTATGATTTCGAGAACACCGCTGTTGTCCATCACGTCAATCAGGCGCTGCGCGCGAACGTCATGTTCCGCCGCGACATCGATTATATCGTCAAGGACGGCAAGGTCATCATCATCGACGAGTTCACCGGCCGCATGATGGACGGTCGCCGCTGGTCGGACGGCCTGCATCAGGCGGTGGAAGCCAAGGAAGCGGTGGATATCGAGCCGGAAAACCAGACGCTCGCCTCGATCACCTTCCAGAATTATTTCCGCATGTACCCCAAGCTGGGCGGCATGACCGGCACGGCCGCCACCGAAGCGACCGAATTCTACGAAATCTACAAGATGAACGTCGTCACCATCCCGACCAACCGGCCGGTGCAGCGCGTCGACGAAGAAGACAGCTTCTACAAGAACCTGGAAGACAAGTTCCGCGGGATCGCGAAGACGATCAAGATCCATGCCGATCAGGGCCAGCCGGTCCTCGTCGGCACGGTGTCGATCGAAAAGTCGGAAATGCTGTCCGAATTCCTCAATCAGGAAGGCGTGAAGCACGCGGTCCTGAATGCCCGCTTCCACGAAAGCGAAGCGCATATCGTGGCGCAGGCGGGCCGCAAGGGCGCCGTCACGATCGCCACCAACATGGCCGGCCGTGGTACCGACATCAAATTGGGCGGCAATCTGGAAATGCGCGTCGAGGACGAGTTGCGCGACATGCCCGAGGGGCCGGAGCGCGAAGCCGCGATTGCCCGCATCGATGCCGAGATCGAGGCGGAAAAGGCCGAAGTGCTGGCCGCCGGTGGCCTGTTCGTGCTGGCGACGGAGCGGCATGAGAGCCGTCGCATCGACAACCAGTTGCGCGGCCGCTCGGGCCGTCAGGGCGATCCCGGCCTGTCGCGCTTCTACCTCAGCCTTGACGACGATCTGATGCGCATCTTCGGCCCGGACACCATGTTCGCCAAGATGATCCGCTCGAACCTGGAGGATGGCGAGGCGCTTCCGCCGTCCAAATGGCTGAGCAAGGCCATCGAGACCGCCCAGAAGAAGGTCGAGGCACGGAACTACGACATCCGCAAGCAGGTCGTCGAATATGACGATGTGATGAACGACCAGCGCAAGGTCATTTACGAGCAACGCAGCGACATCATGGACGCGGAAACCGTGGATGACGTCGTTGCCGACATGCGTCATGAGACGGTCAACGATCTGGTCGGCGCGTCCTGCCCGCCGGGCACTTATCCCGAACAATGGGATATGGAACGCCTGAAAGTTCGTACGGCCGAAGTGCTGAACCTCGAACCCGATTTCGATGCCTGGCTGGCAGAAGACCATGTCGATCCGGAAATGATCGAGGAGCGGCTGACCGCTCTTGCCGACGCAGCGGTCGCCGAAAAGGTCAAGGAACTCGACCCCGAAAACTGGCACATGATCGAAAAGAGCATCCTGCTCCAGAGCCTCGATCATCACTGGAAGGAGCATCTGTCGACCCTCGACGCGCTTCGCCAGGTCGTCCATCTGCGCGCTTATGCGCAGAAGACGCCGATCAACGAATATAAGCAGGAAGCCTTTGCCCTGTTCGAGCGGATGTTGGGCAATATCCGCGAGGATGTGACCGGATCGATCGCGCGCGTTCAGTTCCGGATGGAAGAGCCGCTGCCCGAATTCGATCTGCCGGTGCTACCGGACTTCATCACCACGCATATCGACCCGTTTTCGGGCGAAGATAACAGCGCCGATATGGATGGTGGCCGGCTTGGCATTACGACCACCATCCCGCGTCCACCGGTCGGCAGCGCGCAACCGGGCGATTTCGCCAATCTGGACATCAGCCGCAACGCTCCATGCCCGTGCGGATCGGGCCAGAAATACAAGCATTGCCACGGCGCGCTGAACTGATCGCGCTTATTGGCCATGGATGTCGTTCACCGATCGGCATCCATGGCCCCGTTAATTGCACGCAAGCGCGAGACCGGTGGCATGAGACCGCCGATCCGGCCGGCGAATAGCTAAAGGGCCTGAATAGTTGGTCGGTTAGGCGCCCTGCCTGCTGACGATCAACGACTTTGTCCAAAGCAGCATGAAACGCTCGGGCCTATGATCGCCATCGGGGAACATGTTATTGAGCGATCGTGCGCCGATCCGGAAGCTGGAAAAGAGATAAGCCCGCATCGAGTCCGGCAGCCAATGGAAGAATGGGATGCCGTAGTGCGGATCGACAGGAAACCAGAAGTGGGGCGTCTGGACGTAATAATTCTGCCCAACACGTCGCACCTCATTCGCAAAACGGATCATGTTATGGTAGCTGCCGACATGCTCGATGACGCTATTTGCGTGCACAATGTCAAAACAACCATCGGCATATTGCGGCATATCGCAGGCATCGCCGACGACTTTTTCGATCCGCAACCCGTCTCCGCTTTTAACGTCGTCTGGCGCCAGTTCAGCGTCATAGTTCAAAACGGTGATGCGGACCCGGCTGCGCAAATCTGGTGCGAGCATCCGCCAATAAATAGCGCGTCCGCCAGCATCCAGGATCTTCACCTCTGAACGCGTCTCAAGAAGTCTGCGGATCATGGCCTCTATATGCCGGAAACGCTTTCTCCTAAATCTCTGCTGAAGCTTTTTAAATGCTTCTCCATCCCGATTGAACATATTTTATTCGCCCTGCTTTGAATATTCTCCATTTAATTTATCGGGATGTTTCAGCGCAAATCAAATCTGCCTTAACAAACAAGAATTTGGCCGTCTCCTCTCGGTTAGCGAGGGGCATATATGCAGCATTTAACCATTGACCCGAATCACCCTTCACTCCTTTCGATGGTGAACATCGCTGACCCGGGTCCGCACCGGCGTAGTGAAGCCGGTTTAAAAATGGGGTAATAAAACAGGCATCAAGCGGGTGCCGGCGAGCTCGGCGGCCCGGGTCGCGGCAATGTCACTCGATCAACGGCGAAAATTTCGCTCAA
>NZ_LFCT01000001.1 GCF_008692605.1 Sphingobium estronivorans | reverse complement strand
GATATTTAACATAATTCTTATTATCGCTCTAAGAATTTGTAAGCGCAACTTCGAAAAGAGACACCTCCGCAATTTCCAAATGAGACTCGTCTCTTGAGGACGCCCCTGCCGCGATCCAATGCTGCTCTTCGAAGCCCGACTTATCCCGCCAACCAGCGGACGGTCAACTTAGCTGACCGTCCACTCCTCGGTAGTGTAGCCTTCGTGGCCCGCCGTTAACTCTGGACAGCGGCGTCGATCTTGGATCGTTGATCACGGCGGACTTGCCACCGAGCAGCAAGAGCCGTGATCGCCGGCAAAACGAGCAATGTGAGCACGGTCGAGGTGATCAGTCCGCCGATGACCACGGTCGCGAGCGGCCGCTGGACTTCGGCACCCGTACCGGTTGCCAATGCCATCGGCACAAATCCGAGACTGGCGACTAACGCCGTCATCAACACGGGGCGCACGCGCTGCATCGCGCCACTGACGATGGCGTCTTCCTCGCCCGCCCCTTCTTCGCGTCGCTTGCGGATCGCGCTCATCATGACAAGGCCGTTGAGCACCGCCACGCCCGACAGCGCGATAAACCCGACCGCCGCGGTGATCGAAAACGGGATGCCGCGCAGGAGCAGCGCGAACACGCCGCCGGCGAGCGCCATCGGCACCGCGCTAAAGACGATCGCTGCCGGCACGAGCCCGCCGAGTGCCATGTAGAGCAGTGCGTAGATGGCAACGAAGCAGATTGGCACGACGATCAGCAAGCGCAGCCGGGCCGATTGCAGGCTTTCGAATGTGCCGCCCCAGGCTGTATACATGCCGGGCGGAAGATCGAGGTTGCCGATCTTCGCCTGCGCTTCCTGCACAAATCCGCCCAGATCTCGGCCGCGGACGTTGACCTGCACGACCACCATGCGCTTGCCGTTCTCGCGGCTGATCTGGTTCAGCCCCTGGGTGTAGCTGAACCGCGCCACTTCGCGCAGCGGGATCGAGCGGGCAATCTGGCCATCGGCCGCGGGCAGCATCACCGGGATGGCGCCGAGCGTTTCAAGATCGTCGCGCTGGGCGTCGGGCAAGCGAACGACCACCGAGAATCGCCGGTCACCTTCAAACAACAGCCCCGCCTCACGGCCTCCCAGTGCTGCGGCGACGGTACTGGCGACCTCCTCAACCGTCAGTCCGTAGCGCGCCGCCGCGAGCCGATCGATCTTCACATCGAAGGTCGGCGCACCGTCAGTCTGTTCGGCGCTGACGTCGCCCGCGCCGGGTATCGTGCGCAATACGCCGGCGATGCGCTTGGCCTGCGCGCTCATCGCATCAAGATCGTCGCCGTAAAGCTTGACCGCGACATCGGCGCGCACGCCCGCGATCAGCTCGTTGAACCGCATCTGGATCGGCTGCTGGATCTCGGTGCGGTTGCCGATCAGCGGCTTCATCCGCTCCTCGATCCGCCGCAGGATATCCTCCTTGGTTTTGACCTCGGCGGGCCATTCGCTCTCGGGCTTGGGGATCACATAGGTGTCCGAGGCATTGGGTGGCATCGGGTCGGTGCCGAGATCGGCGTTGCCGTTCTTCGAGAAGACCAGCGCCACCTCGGGCAGCGTCTTCAGGGCGTTTTCGATCTGCAGCTGCATCTGGGTCGACTGGTCGATCGATGCGGAGGGCACGCGGAAGTTGGTGACGGTGATGTCCTTCTCGTCGAGCTGCGGCATGAACTCCTCACCGAGGAACCCGAACGCGAACACAGCCGCGGCAAACACGCCGACCCCACCGAGAATGAACGGCATCGGGCGCGCGACCGCCTTGTCGAGCAGCGGGGCGTATTTCTCCTTGAACCAGCGGATCGGCTTGACCTCGGTCTCGCTGACCCGGCCCTTGATGACGATCGCGATCATGGCGGGCACGAAGGTGATCGACAGCACGAATGCGCTGGCCAGCGCGACCATGAGCGTGATCGCCATCGGCGAGAAGGTCTTGCCCTCGACCCCCTGGAAGGTGAGCAGCGGCACGAACACGAGGAAGATGATCAGCTGACCATAGACGGTCGGCCGGACCATCTCCTGCGCCGCCTCGATCGTCTCGCCCATCCGCTCCTCGAGCGTGAGCAGACGGCCTTCATGCTCCTGCCGCTCCGCAAGGCGCCTGAGCGCATTCTCGACGATGATGACCGCACCGTCGACGATCAGGCCGAAATCGAGCGCGCCGAGGCTCATCAAATTACCTGATACGCCGAGCCCATTCATGCCCGCCGCCGTCATCAGCATGGTGATCGGGATGACCGCCGCCGTGATCAGCGCGGCGCGGACATTGCCGAGCAGCAGGAACAGGATGACGATGACGAGCAGCGCGCCTTCGACCAGGTTCTTCTCGACCGTGGCAATAGTCGCGTTGACCAGTTTCGAGCGGTTATAGACCGGCTCGGCGAAAACGTCAGGTGGAAGGGCCTTGTTGATTTCGGTGAGCCGCTCGGCCGCGCTGTTGGCGACGATGCGGCTGTTCTCGCCGACCAGCATCAGCACAGTCGAGATGACCGCTTCCGATCCCATGCGGCTGCCCGAACCGGTCCGCACCGCGCCGCCGATGACGACCTGACCGACATCCTTGACGCGCACGGGGACGCCCGCGCGGGTCGCGACGACGGCCTGCTCGATCTCGTCGATCGATCTGAGCCGCGCATCGGCGCGGACGAGGAAGCTCTCGCCCGCGCGCCGGACATAGTTGGAGCCGGCCGAAAGGTTCGCCTTCTCCAGCGCATCGGCGAGGTCGGTGATCGATAGGCCGTAGGTCGAAAGCGCATTGAGGTTCGGCTCGACCAGATATTGCTTCACATAGCCGCCGTTTGAATCGACGCCGGCGACGCCTTTCACGTTGCGCATCTGCGGACGGATGATCCAGTCCTGCACCGTGCGCAGATAGGCCGCCTTGGCGAGTTCGGTGGTGAGCCGCTCGCCCTCGGGCGTCAGGTAACTCCCGTTGGACTGCCAGCCGGGCTTGCCGTCGGTATGTTCGGCGCCGCCCTTGCCGTCGGGATGCCGGAACGCGACCGAATAGAAGAAGATCTCGCCAAGCCCGGTGCTGAGCGGTGCGAGGTTGGGCTGGATGCCGGCAGGCAGGCTGTCCTTGGCCTGGGCGAGACGCTCGGTTACCTGCTGTCGCGCGAAATAGATGTCGGTCGTGTCCTCGAACACCGCCGTCACCTGGCTGAAGCCATTGCGCGAGAAGGACCTGGTCATCTGCAGGCCCGGAATTCCGGCGAGCGCTGTCTCGACCGGGAAGGTCACCTGCTTCTCGATATCTACCGGTCCAAGCGTCGGCGCAAAGGTGCTGATCTGCACCTGCCGGTTGGTGACATCGGGCACCGCGTCGATTGGCAGCTTGGTGATCTGCCAGGCGCCGAACGCGACGACCAGCAGGGTGAGACACGCAACCAGCCAGCGGCCGCGCACCGAGAGTTGGAGGATGCGGCCGATCATTCCGCCGACTCCTTCTCGAGTTCGGCCTTGAGCAGGAAGGCGTTGATAGTCGCAATCGGCGTGCCGGCCTTTAGCCCAGATACGATTGCAACCAGTCCGCCGCTGCGGCTGCCGACCTCCACATTGGTCGCCTTGAAGCCGTTCGCCGTGCGGACGAACACGACCGTTCGGTCGCCGACGGTCTGGACCGCGTCCTGCGGCACCATCACGCCATCCTTGGCGGCGCCACCGCTGCCGAAGATGCGGGCCTGTATGAGCTGGCCGGGTGCCAGCATCGACACGCCGGCACTTGGTTCGATGACCACCGTCGCACCGCGCGTGTCGGGATCGACCACGCCCGTCGAAGACCGCACCCGGCCTTCGATGATCTGGCCGTCAGCCAGGCTGAGTTCGACGCGATCTCCCGCACGGACACGCGGCGCATCGGCCGACGGCAGGCTCGCCGTGATCTGGAGACGGCTGGGATCGGCCACTCGGAACAGCTCGGTCTCGGCCGAAACGAACTGGCCAAGGTTGGCGGGAGCTGCGGTGACACGACCTGAGACCGGGCTGGCTACCACCACCGATCGCCCGTCACGCGCGACCCGCGTTGCGCCGGCGGCAGCGCTGGCGCGCATTGCGTCGGCGCGGGCGACCGCGAGGTTGGCTTCAGCCGTTTCATAGTCCGCGCGCGGCGAGACGCCCTGCGCGAGCAGGCTGCGCTCGCGCGCCAGTTGCCGGGCCGCGAGCGTCACCCGCGCGGAGGCAGCAGACTGGTCTGCGGCGATCGCCGAGGCATCGCGACTCTCGACCAGCGCCAGCGTCTCGCCGGCGCGAATGGGATCGCCGATCCGCTTGAAGATGCGGCTCACCGTGCCGGCGGCGCGCGAGGTCAGCACCGCCTCCGCGTCGGGCGTCGCCTCGAGCGTTGCGGATGCCGCGATCGCCGCGTCGAGTTCGCCCGAGGCAGCGGGCGCGACCGAGATCTGCGAGGTCTTGATCGCCTCGGCGGTCATCGCGACGCTGTCCGATGGCGCGGCCGATTGTTCGGCGGCTGCTTCGACCTGTGGTGTGGGAGCGGTCAGGCGAGCAATGCCGAACCCGGCGCCGGCAGCCAGCACGAGCGCCAGCGCAGCGCCGGCAGTGAGTTTCTGATTGGCGTTCATTGGATGGGTTCCCCCGTGATGGTGCGGCCAGCGAGGCGGGCTAGGCGTGCGCGCGCTTCGAACCGGGCGGTTTCGGCGTCGAGAACGGTGCTGCGGGCGGTGCCGAGACCGTGGCGGGCGGCGAGCAGTTCGACGAGCGGCGACTTGCCTGCCTCATAGGCGATGCGGGCGAGACGATAGGTCTCGTCGGCGGTGGCAAGCGCGCCGCGCGCGGCGGTCACCCGGCTTTCAGCGGCGGAGAGCTCGGCGGCCGCCGATTGCGCTTCGGCACGGGCCTCGGCGCGTAGCACCGCAAGCCGGGCTTCGGCGGCATCGACCTCGGCGCGCGAGGCGGCGATGTTGCCGCGGTTGCGGTCGAACAGGTGAAGCGGAATGGTCACGCCGCCGAGCACCGCGGTCGCACCCTCATATTCCAAGCGGCGCACGCCCACGCTCGCGGTGATGTCGGGTGTCGCACGGCGGCTTTCGACATCGAGCCGGCGCGCTGCGGCCGCGCGTTCGGCTTCGGCGACGAGCAGCGCGGGACTGGCCGTCGGATCGACTGGGCCAACCATGTCCGGGCTGGGACCGGTATCGAGCAGCGATTCAGCGAGGCTGGCAAATGGCGCATCCGCTCCGACCAGTGCCGACAGCCGGACATAAGCGGAGATGCGGTTCGCTTTGGCGAGATCGAGCTGGGCGCTGACCTCGTTGAGCGCCGAGCGTGCCTGGAGCGCGCGGAGCCGCGTTTCCTTGCCCGCACCGACCAGCGCTTCGGCTGCCTTCAGGTCGCTCTGCGCTTCCTCGACTTCGTCTTCGGCAAGGCCAACGCGCCGGTCACCGATTTCGGCGGCGGCGTAGGCGCGTGCGAGATCATAGGCGAAAACGACCCGGGCATCGCGGTCGCGAGCACGCGACGCGACCACGCCGGCTTCTCCGGCAGCGATCCGTGCCGAGCGCTTTCCGCCCAGTTCGATCGGCTGGCTATATTGCAGCGTCGTCTCGGCGCGCCCGAACCCGGAATAGGGTGACGATCCCGCCACATTCTCGGTCATCACATTGATACTCGGATTGGGCCGTGCGCGCGCCTGATCGCGCAGCCCTTCGGCCTGGCGGACGCCGGCTTCGCTTACCGCGAGCCGCGGAGCGTCCTCGCTTTCACGCAGCAGCGTGGCGAATGGCGGCGCTACCTGCGCATAGGCGCTCTGGGCGACCGCCATGAGGCAGGTCGCGGCCAGCATGCCGGCAACCGCACGCCGCGGCAGCCGGCCTCGAAAGGCTTGCATCGGTATTTCCCCTTGAAGGCTTGAAGATCGGGCGCGCCAGACGGGCGCGCGACTTCAGCCTCGCGGGGGTCTCAGGAGTCCGTCGGGGTGGATCGCGCCGGGCGCCTGCGGGCCGGCAATGCTCCACTGGAGCGGCACCGGCTTGAGCATCGCAGCCAGCACGGGCTGGCGCGGTACATCGATCGTCTGGATCACGGCGTGCGCCGCCATGTGCAGGACATCCGCCATGTCGGGCGTCTTGCTTGGCGCATGCTCGTGATGATCGCGATCGACACTGGTTGCATGAACTGCGGCATGGCTGTGCGGCATGCCATCGTGCCACGTCGATAGCGCCAGCACGCCGATCATTGCGAACAACGCCATAAGCGCGGCGACGCGCCCGAGCGCGCCACCGGAGCCGAAGCGCCGCGTGGAGATCGACATTGCTGTCATACGACAAGACCTATCGCGAGAGCTGTGAACTCACAAGACGAACGCGCGATCATTGGCGCGGCCAATGCTGGTGCAGATCGTCGATCACGAAGACATGGCTCTGGTTGCCGCCGCTATGATCTTGGCGAAGATGCGGATGGTCCGGGCCAAGCGTCTCGTGATCATGCGCGATCTCTTGCGGATCGCTCTTCGGCCATAGCGCGACGGCTGCAAAGAACCCGATCCCGGAGAGACCTGCCATCGCGGTCAGCGCCGCGGGCATTCCAATCGTCGCGCCAAGCTGGCCGACCAGCGGATAGGCGATCAGCCAACAAACATGGCTGAGCGCGAACTGGGCGGCGAACAGCGCGGGCCGGTCTCCGGCGCTGGCCGAGCGACGCAGCAGGCGCCCCGATGGCGTGACGCTCATCGAATAGGCGATGCCGAGCAGCGGCCATGTGAGCAACAGCACCGTCCAGCCAATCCGCCCGCCGCCCGCGGTCGCGCCCCATGTGGCGAGGCCGGCGAGCATGACGGTCAGCAAGGCGGCGGCACTCACCATCACCGCGCGATCGGCAATACGATCGAGAACGCGCGGCAACAGCAGCGCCGCGAGCATCGAGCCGCCGCCATAGGCGGCAAGCGCCAGGGCGACCTGCGACTGGCCGAAGCCGAGTCCGCGGACGATGACGACGGTGTTGACGATGACCATCGCGCTCGCCGCGGCCGCAGCAAGCGTCACCGCGAGCAGGCCGCGCAGGCGCGGTGTCTTGAGATAGATACGGATTCCGCGGGTCGTCTTGTCGTAGATGCCAGTATCGGCCTTCGGTGAAGCGGCGCTCCTGGCGAGGCCTGATGAGACCACCAAAGCCGCCGAGGCGAGGAACCCGATCGCGGTCCCCGAGAACAGCCAGTGGAAATTGATGATCGTCAGCAATGCCGCCGCGAGCATCGGGCTGGTCAGGCTCTCCATGTCATAGGCCAGCCGGGACAGCGACAGAGCGCGGGTATAGTCGCCCTCGTCGGGGAGCACGTCGGGGATGGTTGCCTGGAACGTCGGCGTGAACCCTGCGGACGCGGCCTGCAGCACGAAGATCAAGACATAAACCTGCCAGACCTCGCTGACGAACGGCAGGCAGATCGCGACCGCCGCGCGGACCAGATCGAGCGCGACCAGCAGCGCCTTGCGCGGCACGCGGTCGGCGAACGCGCCGGCGATCGGACCAACGCCGATATAGGCGACCATCTTGATCGCCAGCGCCGTGCCAAGCACCGCGCCCGCATCACCACCGGCGATGTCATAAGCGAGCAGGCCGAGGGCGACCGTCGCCAGGCCGGTCCCGACCAGCGCGATGAGCTGGGCGAGGAAAAGATGACGATAGGTCCGGTTGGCGAGCACGGTAAGCACGCCCGCCCCATATCCCCCTGGGGGGATACATGTCTATCCCCCCAGGGGGATATTTTCTCGACAGTCGGTCGCCTGCATGCGATGCTATCTCATGGCCCACTATGCACACTCCAATCATCCGGCGATCATCAAGCGGCTGAACCGTGCCGCTGGTCACCTGAAAAGCATCGTCGGGATGATCGAGGAGGAGCGGCCGTGCGTCGATATCGCGCAGCAGCTCCAGGCGGTCGAAAGCGCGATCGCCAGCGCGAAGAAGGCACTGATCAACGATCATATCGACCATTGCCTCGTCCATGCCGAGGAGGGTGAAGGACCGGCGGAGGCGATCGCGCAGTTCCGCGCGATCTCCAAATATCTCTGACCAATGCGCTTTCTTGCGCAGAGCTTTCTTGACAGTCGCGGGCTCCGGAGGCTTATTCGCGGCATGGGGATCGCGATCACCCCATGAGGCGACAGGCTGAAGCATCGCGTCCTTCTTGATAACTCAAGGACGCATCATGCCTGCGCTCAATTCCATCCAAGTCGACAAACTATTTCGCCTGATCGGCACGCCCAAGGCGCCGGTCATCATCGATGTTCGCACCGACGAAGACTTCGCCGCCGATCCGCGCCTCATTCCCGGTGCGATGCGCCGACCCTGGGCCGAGGTCGCCAACTGGGCGGGCGGCTTCCGCGGCAGGCCGGTCGTGGTCGCGTGCTGGCAAGGCCACAAGCTCAGCCAGGGCGCTGCCGCATGGTTGCGGCAGGATGGCGCGGAAGCTGAAGCACTCGACGGCGGCGTCAAGGCGTGGGTCGATGCCGGTTATCCGCTGGTGCCCGAAGCGATCCTGCCAACGCGCGATCCGCAGGGTCGTACCGTGTGGGTCACACGCGCGCGGCCGAAGGTCGATCGCATCGCTTGCCCTTGGTTGATCCGCCGCTTCGTCGATCCGAACGCGGTCTTCCTGTTCGTTGCGCCCGGCGAGGTGGTCGGGGTCGCAGACCGGTTCGGTGCGGCGCCGTTCGACATCGAGGGCGACGGCATCCGCTGGAGCCACGACGGCGATCGCTGCACCTTTGACGTGATGCTCGACGGGCTCGGCCTGGCCGGGGTCAAGCCGCTTGCCCATCTCGCCATGATCGTGCGCGGCGCCGATACCGGGCGTCCCGATATCATTCCCGAGGCAGCGGGGCTGGTCGCGCTGTCGCTCGGTCTGTCGCGCATGTATGCCGACGATCTCGAACAACTCGACGCCGGAATGCTCGTCTATGACGCGCTCTATCGCTGGTGCCGCGATGCGACCGGGGAGACCCATGACTGGGTCTCGCATCAACCGAAAGGCGCGCGCGCGAAGCCGGTGACGGCATGAGCACCGCATCCGTGGAAGTGGGCGTCGCGTCGTCGCGGCAGCCGGGACCGGTCGCGCCGGTCACACTTGGCGAAGCCTTCTGGGTCTGGCTGCGCATCGCCGCGCTCTCGTTCGGCGGTCCCGCCGGGCAGATCGCGGTGATGCACCGCATCCTCGTCGACGAGAAACGCTGGATCGGCGAGCATCGGTTCCTGCACGCGCTCAACTATTGCATGCTGCTTCCCGGTCCCGAGGCGCAGCAGCTCGCTACCTATATCGGCTGGCTGATGCACAAGACGCGTGGCGGCATTGTCGCCGGCGCGCTGTTCGTGCTGCCCGGCGCGGTCTCGATCATGGCCTTGAGCTGGATCTACGCGCTCTACGGCCGGGTCGGCATCGTCTCTGCCTTGTTCTTCGGCCTCAAGTGCGCGGTGCTCGCGGTGGTGTTGCAGGCGGTCGTGCGGATCGGCAGCCGCGCACTCAAGAACACCATCATGCGCGGGTTGGCAGTGCTGGCATTCCTGCTCATCTTCTTCCTCGGCGTGCCGTTCCCGGTCATCGTGCTCGGCGCTGGCCTGATCGGCTATTTCGGTGGGCGCGCGGGGATCGCCGCGTTCCAGGTCGGCGGCGGGCACGGCGCGGCCAAGGGCGAGATCGTCGAGGATGCCGACACGCTGCTCGGCGAGGCGCTGCCCGCGCACGCCAATCCCACGATTCGTCAGTCGCTGCGCCAGGCGGTCGTCTGGATGGTGCTGTGGCTGGCACCGGTTGCGGTGCTCTTATTGCTCCTCGGGCGGACCAATGTGTTCAGCCAGATCGCCACCTTCTTCTCGACCATGGCGGTGGTGACGTTCGGTGGTGCTTACGCGGTGCTCGCCTATGTCGCGCAGCAGGCGGTCGAGGGCTATCACTGGCTCAGCCCGACCGAGATGCTCGACGGTCTCGGTATGGCCGAGACGACGCCCGGACCACTGATCATGGTGCTCCAGTTCGTCGGGTTCATGGGCGCCTATCGCAATCCGGGGATGCTCTCTCCGTTGCTCGCGGGGACGCTCGGCGGACTGCTCGCAACCTGGGTAACGTTCATTCCCTGCTTCCTGTGGATCTTCCTCGGCGCGCCGTTCATCGAGCGGATGCGCGGCAACAAGGCGCTCTCCGGCGCGCTCGCGGCGATCACCGCGGCTGTCGTCGGCGTAGTGCTCAACCTTGCCGTCTGGTTCGCGATCCACACGATCTTCCGGCAGGTGCGGCCGCTGCGGGCCGGCCCGATCGAGTTCGACATGCCGATGCTGACCAGCGTCGATCCGTGGGCGCTCGCCATCTCGCTTGCGGCGATCATCGCCATGTTCCGCCTGAAGGTCGGTATCTGCCTGACGCTCGGCGGCGCTTCGGCCGCAGGCGTCGCCCTTCACCTCGCCGGGCTGGTCGGATGACCGGCCACAGCCATTTCCAAAGGAGACGCCCATGACTGACCCCACGATTGATCGCCGCAACCTTCTCGCCGCCGGCGCGATGGTGACTCTTGGTGCCGCCGCCCTCGGTTCGGCCGAAGCCGTGGCACAGGCTCCGGCCGCGGCCGGTCCCGCCGGCAAAGCGTTCGCGCCGCAGCCCGTTCCGCTGCCGTTCGATCCGAAGTCGATCACCGGCTTGTCCGAGCGGCTGCTCGTCAGTCATCACGACAACAACTACGTCGGCGCGGTGAAGCGGCTCGGGGCGATCAGCACGCAGTTCGCGGGGATCGATCCGATCAAGGCGCCGGGGTTCACGGTCAACGGCCTCAAGCGCGAGGAACTGATCGCCTGGAATTCGATGATTCTGCACGAGCTCTACTTCGCTGGCCTTGGCGGAACGTCGCGCCCGGGTCGCATGCTTGGCCAGCTGATCGAGCGTGACTTCGGCAGCTTCGATCGCTGGGCAGCGGAGTTCACCGGGATGGGCAAGGCACTCGGCGGAGGATCGGGCTGGGTGCTGCTCCAGTGGAGCCACCGCGACAACCGGCTGACCAACCAATGGGCCTCCGACCACACCGCGACCCTCGCCGGGAGCACGCCGCTCCTCGCGCTCGACATGTACGAGCATGCCTACGCGATGGATTACGGCGCCAAGGCAGGAGACTACGTCGATGCGTTCATGCGATCGATCGCGTGGAGCCATGCCGACACGTTGGCCAGCCATTTCGGTGGCGGTTAAAAAGACGCCCGCCAACGAAGCTTTCGCTCTGTCTGTTCAATATTGAGGGAGCTCATCGCAGAGCGATGGTTCCTTTGGTTTGTCGACAGCGAGCGTCGTTATGAGCCGGGGCAGCGTTGAGCTGTGTGGAGGGCTCCACACTGCCCCGGCTCATAACGACGGTTGGGCAGCCCTATCGCCAGCGAGAGTCTCGTTTCTAACTTGCGCGAGAATGTCTCTTTTCAAAATTGGTTTAACAGAATTTGCGATTGTGGCACGTGTCCGCATCGGCCTATTCCGGTTTGAATGCGAAGTTACTCAATGATATGATGTCGGCGGTAGAAAGTCGCCCATGTTTGATACGATCACATACGCATTCACCAAAGATCTACCCGGCGGCCCAATCTATAGGCCGGCCGATCCGATGCCGCATGAGATCAATTCCGACGAGAGCGATGACGATACTAGCGAGCTTTCGCGTGGCCGCCTGATCGGTGGCGTGATTTCGCTTGTCCTGCTCGTGGCGACGGGTGCCTATCTTTACCTGACGCTCTGACCGGTCCTTTACTTCCGCAAGTTCGGATCGGTGAAGAAACCGCGATTGAGTTCGCGGCCGACCTCGGATTGTAGATCAACATTCGCGCCACCGCGATTGTTACGGGCGGCTTCCGCTGCCGCCCGATCACCGTCCAGCTTCGCCTGTCCATCAGCGATCATGCGGGCAGCGGCGCCAGGGTCGCCGCCTCCCCCACCGCTACCGATCCCGCTAACCCCGCGCGGATTATAGGAGCCGCGCACATCGCCGGCGTCGAGATCGATCCGCGACACGTCGACCAGCGACGGGTCCTTGATATCGCCGCTGATCTCGGACCAAAGCGCGTCTCGTTTTTCCTGTGCCCACTGTTGAATCAATTGGTCACGGACCGCGCGCTTCTGCGGCGTTAAGTCGGTCGCCCAAAGCTCGGGCGCATCAAGGTTGGGATGAAGGGCCTGTTGCAGCCTGTACCATTGCGCAAGATCCTGGCTCATATTCTCGCTGAGCTGCATCCCGTGCGATTCGGCGAAGCTCGCATCGCGCGCGAGGGATTGCGATAGCTCTTCCATACGCCGCGCGGCCTCGGAATAGGATCGTGCCCGCGAAAGGGCGTCCTCGGTGCTCACCGAGGACGATGACGTCACCGATGACCGGCTGAACGAGCCTGAACGAACATAAGTGCCGTCGGATGTGCTAGCTCCGCTGCCGTTGGAGTGCTCGTCGCGCACACCGCTTGAAGACGAGCTGGAGCTGTCGGAGGAACGCGTTTGATCCGTGCCATAGCGAAGATTGTCGACCTGTTGCCCGGTCTTGCTGACCCCAAGGGAACCGCCGACATTGGGAAGAAGTCCCCCGCCGCCTGCCCGCCCACCGCCACCCTTACGACCTCCGCCGCCGCCGATGCCGCCATTGATCCCGCCGGTCACCTGATCGAGCGTGCCGGCTGACCGATCACGGCCCATCGAGATCCGATCGGTCAACCCGGTCGAGGAGCGCTCCTCTAGGCCCTGCGAGCTCGACCCGGTAACACGATCGAACTTCTCGACATTTGTATTTGCGGTGGACCCGCTTCCAGATTCAAAGCCTCTGGATCGCTCGGACGAGACCCCAAACGCACTTCGGTTCGTGTGTGTGCTGGTCAGAATATCCTGCGCGGCATTCTCCCACGCTTGCGCTTGGCGATGCGCCGCGCTCGACATTTCCCGCCATTCCGCGACGGTGCCGCTGTTCATGGTTGGCGTGAACCCCAGCCGCGAGATCGCGCCCGACATGTCGATGACATCTTGTCCATTGCCGAAGCCCGACACCACGGCGCCGTTGTCCTGGCGCCAACCCACGCTGGTCGCACCGCCCGTGAAACTCGGCGCAATCGACCATTGGTCGCTCTGGCGCATGTTCGACGTCGCATTCGCCCAGCTCACATTGCCGTAAGAATAGTTTCCCGTGGTCTGTTCCAGCGCGGCAGCCTCGGCGGCGTTCTGTGCCGGCGCAAGCATCGAGGTCGCCTGGCCCGCGATCGACATCGCGCCCCGTGCAAGACCCGCGGCGAGAAATGGGATGCTCATCAGCATGAAGCCGGCGATCGTCGCAGTCTCTCCATTCACGGCGCCGATGCCGGCATAGGTGCCCAGCGTGACGCCGCCGGGCGCGACCCCCGCGGCGGCGGCCTCGGCTCTTGTCATGCAGATCATGTGCAGGATGACATAGAGAGGCCCCCAGGCTGCGAGATAGAAGAAGCCCATCGCATAGCCCTTCAGGGTCGCGAGACCCGTTTGCGGCATCAGGAACAATGGGAATATCACCGGGAACATCGCGAAGAAGACCACGGTCAGCACGATGTTGAGGATGGGCACCCAGGCCATCGCCTGCTGTGCGATCGAATTATAAGTGTTGCGTGCCTGAATGTCGGCGCGGGTCTGCGCGAAGGTGTCGATCGTCGCCGCGCCCGATCCGCCCGCCATGCTGTTGCGGGCTTGCATGAAGGCGTTGATCGCCGTGTTCTGCCGCATGGAATCGCTGTAGTTGCTGCCCGAGCCGGTGAACGCGGCATTGGCGATCGGCAGATCGTGCCTCAGCTTGTCGGCCGCCAGCGCGTTGCTCAGCTTCGGGTAAAGCTCCTTCCCCCAGAACGGCGTGTTCGCCTCGATCATCGGCGCCCACCGCGCATTTAGCATGTCGTAAGCCTGCCGGCAGGTGACGATCGCGCTGGTGACGGTCCCATCGCCCTGCCGTTCGAGCCATTCCTGCGATCGGGCTTCCGAGCCGGGACCGATTTCCGCCCAGAGATCCTTCGATTGCGCCAGGACGGTCAGCGACTTCCGGTAGAGCATCACGTCCCCGAAGACGCATTTCTTGAAATGCTCCTCAAGATTGGTCGAGAACTCGGCATCGCGGATCACGAAGTTGCGAGTGGCGTCGAACAGGCGCGCGCCATAGACCATGCCGTTGGTCGAATAGTTGAGCTCGCTCGGCATCACGAAAACGGTCTCGGCCGTCCGCGTCAGCCAGTCGCCAATCTGCGTGGTGAAACTTGCCAGAACACCAAGCCCGAGCGGCACGTTCGCGACCGTTGCCGGTGCCAGTGACGGATTGATCCGGTCGGTGACCTTCACGTCGATGGTCGGCACCATGAGGCAGAGATAGATCGCCGTCGATTGCAGAAACCAGTTCATCCACACGCGAAAGTTCATCGTGAAGGCGACGACGAGCAGAGAGTAGATGAGCCCCATCACCATCACGACGCGGAGGAGCGAGCGGTATCCACCTCCCCCGGACCAGGCAGCGACGGCGTTGAAGGTGTTGACGAGATATTCCCCGCCCCCGACCGTAAAGACCTCGAGCATCGCGCCGGCTCCCCTGCCCTAATTCAGCCCTTGTGCGTTCAACCCGCGCGAGAAATTGAGCGCGGACGCCATGCCCGGCGTCATCGAATTCTGGAGCGTGGATTCGAGCATGATGCTGCGATCGATGATCTGCATCGTCACCTGCAGCTTGTTGGAGAGCTTCACGTCACGCTGCGCGAATTTCTGCCGCGTCGCAGCGATTTGCTGTTTCCACTGCGTCGCGGTGGCCTGGTCGAACGTCTGATAGTGAGTCTGCGCCTGCTCGACGCGATCGAGCATGTTATCGAGCATCGCGGCCAGCAGATCGACTGCGACGATCTCTGAGAGCGTTTCGATTTCGCCGTCGGTCAGCGCGTAATGCGCATAGGCCTGGACTGACAGGATCTTGTAGAGCGGTACGGTCGCGAGGTTGAGGAGCTGCTTCTCCGAACCGTCGAGCGCGGTGTCCGTCCTGATCTTGCTGCTCATCGAGCGGATCATCCCTGCGATCCGCGGCCGCAACGCCGACGAGGCCGGCACCGTCAGGGTCTGCTCACCGACATCGTAGCAATCCGTGTCGTTGCACTTGAGCATCTTCACCGCCGGTGCGTTCGCCGTGCCGTCGAGCAGCGCCGTAACCACCGCCTCCTCGGCGGGCCCGAACATGATGACCTTCCCGCCTACGCTCGGATCGGTTGATGGCGTGGTGATCACCGTGCCGACGAGCGTCATGATATATTCGGAGAATGACTGGTCGAACGCCCCGAATTTGGCGGACTTCTTCAGCGCCTCCCAAGTGTAGTTGTGTGGCTCGCCGACGAGCTGGTCCTTCATGCTCGCATCGGTATTGCCAGCGATTGTGCTGTCCCGGCGGTTGCCGTTGTTGCAGCCTTGCCGTGAAGCGGCCCAATCGGAGAATATGCCCTGGCTGTTGCCGACCGCCTCGCAGATCGTCGAGCGGGTGGTTTCCATCTGCGGCCAGATTCCACCGACCAGCGCCTGCGCCGTCTCGCAGCTCGATATATTCATCTGGTTGAGAAGCTGCGCCTTCTGGCTGAACTCATCCATTACCTTCCCGATCTCTGGCGAAACGGAATCGATCGCGAGCTTGAAGGCGAAACCAAGGGCATTGTTGGCGGTCGCCTTCAACATCGCCACGATTTCCGAGGCGTTGATGAAGGAGAAGCTGCCTGCGAACAGGTCGATGCCGCCGCAGCCCGCCCGCGCGCTCGGAAGCTGCAGATTGAACGGCGAGACGCTCTTCTGCGGAAAGCGGGTCCACACGTTGCCAAGCGAGTAATAGCCCGCGGACTGACCCTGGAATGCCGTCGGCCCGGTGACATTTGCGGCGCCACCGGCATCGTTGAAGAAGCCGTTCATCTCAGACGCGACATCAGCGTGCGCGACGCCGACGATCGCGAAATGGGAAGCTGCGATTAACGCCAGACCAGAGCCGAACTTCCGGCGCAGGACGCCCTTTTTTGCCTGTGTCATCAATAGTCGCTCCCGACCTTGGTGTTGGTCAGCATGAAGATGCGGTCCATGATTTCGTCGGCGCTGAGCACGCCGTAGCCGACCGGAATCGTCCGCTTGGTCTGGGTATCGAACAGGACCAGCGCAGGCGTTTCATTGCCCGGCACACCCATTCGTGCCCGCTGCCCGGAATCGACGACGTAATTCGGAAAATCCCTGCTCGGCCCGCCGTCCATGGATACGGCCATCACCGTCATCCGATGACTATCGGTGACCGATCGCAGGATCGGCGCGAACACCTCGCACGCGCCGCAACTTTGGGCATAGAAATAGAACAGCCCGTAGCGCTGGCCGAGGCTGGTGAGGACAGCATCGCGGTCGGCCTTCCGATTATCGAGCCACAGACGCTTGCCGACCGTCGAAACCGGGCGTTGCAGCGTATAGTCGAGGTCCGGGTTCTGCCAGAGCGCGCGTTGCCAGGTGTCCGAGAATGTCGACGCGCGATCGAGCTGTTCGCGCTGGAAGCGGATATAGTTGATGACGTTCGCTTCCGTCGGCTCGAGGATGGCCTTGGCCTTCAGCTCGTCGAGTTGCTTGGCGATCGCGGCGATCCGATCCGTGGCGCGATCCGCTTCGACAGGCGTCGCCGGCTTGGCGTTGTCCATCGGCTTTGGCTTCGCGCAATAGAACCACTGCCCCAGCCTGCGCTCGCCGCAGTAGAATTCGTCCGGCCGATCCTGCTCGATGGTATCATTTCGGGCCGCGGGCGCGTCCTGGGCAAGCGCGGGCGCCCAAATCGCCGCCGAGAGAGCTGCCGCAAGGATCACCGTCCGGTCAAGAATTGCCATGTTCCGTCCCTCCCTCGGCCTTACCGGGCGACTGTGCAGGGCGTTCGCGGGGCGGGCTTTCTTTGCGCGCTTCCCAATCCGGTAAATGAACACAGCAATCGGCCACCGTTGCGGCGTGCCGGGAGGCGCACGGCGGGCGCGGCGACGGGCTCTCGTGCGCTGGCTGAAGCAGCAGCGCTGCCGCGATGACGGGCAGCTCAAGAAGCGGCATCGACATGATCATTCTCCCTGACTTTCTGGCTTCGGACGGCCTCCCCCCGGCGTGGTGCACATCTGACCCGCCTCATTTTCCGTGGAGGTCGTAGTAGGACTGAATTTTCGCCTGGATGTCCGTCATCGTCTGGACTTCGTCAGGCAGCTTCGCCGCATCCATGAAGTCCGCATACACCTCGGTGAAATTCATGACGGAGAGGTCGAGGCGGGCAAATTCGTCGACGGTGAAGCCCTGACACGTTTCCTTTTTGGCGCTCCCCCAAGGCTTGCCGAGCTGTGGCCGGCCCTGTTCCTGAAGCACGCGGCTGAGCTTGCTTTCAAAGCAGCAATAGGCGGTCCGCTTCGTTGTGCAGATGCCGAGGATCTTCGATGAGCAATAGGTTCCGAGATTGTGGCACAGACCCATCCGATCCTTGATGTCGAGCTTCATCTCGTCCTGCGAACAAGCGAACAGGGTCAGGAAGGGCGTCGCCAACGCGGCGATCGCCGCAGGCCCGCCGGCCAGTGCGGCTGCGCCTGCACCGACCGTCAGCAGGCCTGACGTTTTGCCGGCGCAGCAGTTGATGAGCCCGAACACCGGCTTGTGACAGGTCTCGCGATTGCCCTTGAAGACCGTGAAATTGGTCTCGTCGAACTCCTCACCGGCCTGGTCGATCGAATGCAAGGCGACGAGCGCATCCTTGAATTCGGTCGACGCCTCGCGAACGATCGGCTCGCAATCACCGTTGATGCAGTAGACATCGTCGCCGCAAATATATTGCGGTGCGTCGCTGGTCCCACTCAAGGGCGTCGGGCATTTATAAACCCGGTTTTCGACCTGACATGCGCCGCCGTTCGGTTCGTCATCAAGGCATTCGGTCCGCAAATAGGTGCAGGCCCGATTGCTCTCGAGGTCGCCGCAGTCGCTGGCGGGAGTCAGCGTGTGGCAGGTGAAGTCTCTTTTCCACGCCCAGCATGCCTGGGTTATCGGCACCCCATTGATGACGCGGGTCTCCGGGCCCTCGGTGCAAATCTCCCCCGCAGGATCGGCCGTGCACATGGCATCCGCTGTAAGAGGTCCACAGCCGTCGGCCCTCTTGACGGTGACCTGCGTGTCGGTCGTTTTGGCATGCCAATCCCGTCCGGTAATCGGGCTAGGGAGGAAGGCAATTCCCGTCAGGTCCTGGGAGCAAACATATTCGGTGGCGTTGTAATCGTCGCAAAATTTGTTCGTCGAAACGCCGTAGATGCGATGGGCGGCGCACGCCTGCATCACCACGCCAGTCGGACGGCATGTCCCGGCCGTTATATGCGGCGCCATCGAATCGTACCGTGCGAACGGGGTGCCGTAGGCGCTGTTGGGAACCACAAAGAATTTGAAGGCGTCGACCGTCGTCGTCTCCGGCACCATCGTGATCGAGCAGGAGCGCGGCTGGTCCTCGATCTTCGTGCCCTGATTGCAGGTCGCTTCGTAGTAGCCTGCGTTCCCAACCGCCGGTGGCAACGGCACACAAGACCCGCCACCGCCGCTATAATCTTCACCGGCCAGATAGGTGGATGGATCGTTCTCAACCGACGTCGCCCTCTGCGTGGCCGCCAAGATCTCCGAATTGCTGAACGTCGCGCGCGTCCGATCGGCGTCCGTCGTGATGCGATATTGCTCGTTCGAGGACTTCGCCGATTGACCGGCCGCCTCAAGTCGCTCGGGATCGTCGAAATAGGAACCTTCGGGCAGGCTCGGGCCGGAATAGCCGGGGACCGCTGCCGCCTGGGCGTCACTCGACGGTACGAGCGTCGGATCGTTGCGCTTCTGGGTGCCGAGCTCCTTGCCCTGCTCCCGCGCCTCCTCGACGGTCGTTTGCGCCAGCGCCGGCGTTACGACCATCAGCGCGACAACGAGCGCAGCCGAGGCGGGGATCGACCTCACCGATTGACCTTGCGCATGTTGGAGAGCCCAACGGCGGCGACGCGGGCACCCGGGCCATTCCCCTCGGCAAACTGCTCGAGCGCATATTCAACCGAGACGTTGCCAATGAGACGGTCGTGGGGCGGAACCTTGGTCTGGCACGAGAAACCGGCGCAAAGGTCGAAATCGGACGAGACGGCGATATAGGTCGGAACAGCTTGGACGTCGAAAGCGCGGAAGAGGCGCGGATCAATACCGACATTGGCGAAATCGTCCTGCCGGGTCACGATCTTCCCGAGGGCGGACGAAAACTCCTTCATCGAATTGTTCGGAAAGCCCCGGAAGACGACCACACCGCCCGCGCGCGCGGTATCGCCGATCAATTGCTTGAGCGCCTGTGGCGGCATCGACAGGCTGGCAAACACTATGAACTGGGGTGCTTCGCCCTTCCCCACCGTCGCGTTCGACGCGGCGCCCGCTACGATTTCGTCGAAGTCGACCGGACCAGCGGGCCCCTTGGGCAGATCGGTCTTCGCAACGCGCTGCATGTTGGCCATGCCACCGTCATTCACATTGGCCGCCTCCTCGCGGAACGCATCACCCCTGTCCTTCACCTGATTGACGAACGCCTCGGCATCAGCCTGAAGCTCGGCTGAGCGCTTCTTGATCGCCTGAACGTCGATCCCATCGACGCTCTGCGCAAGCACCGCCGATATGCTGGCGATGCCGAGAACAGCAGTAGAAGCCCAAAGATATCCGCGCATCGAAAGGCCCCCCTAGAGAACGCAGCAGTTGCGTTTGCGCCAGACCAGGTAGCCCATGTCCTCGCCACCGGCGGGATAGGCGCGGCCTGCGTCGGGCGGCATGGTGGATGCCCCGATCGCGGAGCAAGCGAAGCGACCGCTCACGGTCGGGATCGGATTGACCATCTGAAAGCGGTATTGCTGCTTCCGCATGATCGGCATGAGGTACTTCTTGCAGAGGCCCGCCGACCCCATCGTTCCCCACGCCAGCGCCTCGCGGTGCATCTTGTACGCAAAGCGCGACAGCGCGAGCCGCGAGGACTGAACGTGGCCGATCGACGACGGCACGTTTCCATTGAGCGGATACATGCTGCCCTGGCAGCCAGCGCACCAGAATAGCGGATCGAGCGGCAAATGGGCGGTGCCGGCGATGCAGTCTCCGGCGCAGGCAACCTGGGCGATCGGATTGGCAAAAACGATGGCTTCCGGGTTGATAAGTGCTGTCAGCGAGTCGTCCTGCCAGAGCGGGTCGATCTCGGTCATGTACGCGATATCGAAACTTGCCTGCTCGAAGCAGACGAAGTCGGTCAGGATTTCCATCCAGTAGAGGAGCGGGTACACATACCAATGGACGTGCCATTTGGCCGTGCTCTGGGAGCGGCCGCCCACCATCGACGGGCCGGCCAAATAGCCCTGTCCGATGTCGAAGCCGGGTGCGATGCGGATACCACCAAGGTTCGGAAAGCACCAAGGCTTCATGGTCACGTCCGCGAGGCGCGCTGGTTCCCAGAAACCGACGGAGATACCGATCCGAGGAATGGGGCTGCCGCAGGCGCAAATAGGCGAAGCCGGATTGGCTGTATCCGGCCGGCCGCTCGGCCAGATCTTGAGGCCGCCCACCGACAGCGGGAAGAGGCACGACCAACAGACATCGGTGATCGGGTTGACGAACTTCCCGTGACAGGTCGGTCCCGCCGCCTGAGCGCTCGGCGCGAGAATGAAGGCGGCGATCATCGTCAGGAGGAGCCGCAGAGCCCATCGCGCGCTATGCATCATTGCTCCTCCCCGCTTGCTTCCAGAAATGAGGTGTCGGCGCGATGCTTCCGCGCGAGGTAGACGGCGGTCGTGCAGATATTGGCAAGCAGAAGTACTGCGATCGCGCATGGCGCCGCCCGCCCGAAGGCGAGCGATAGCGGCTGCAGGCCAATAATCGCGGCGCCGAGCATCAGACAAAGCATCTGCCAAATCAGGCGCAGACGTCGCAGCGCGCCGGTCTCGGGGGCCGCCATCGGCGTGCGAAGCATGTCTAGCCAAGGTGGCATCAGCCTGTTTTTCCGGGCTTGAGCGCGACTTCGGACACGCGCATCACCCTGCCGGCCTGGGTGACGATTGCCGGTGTGTGCTCGATGCCGAACCGGGTCGTGAGCTTGCCTGCCTGGTCGAAATAGAAACGCCGCTTTTTCGCGGTCATCAGCTCGACCGGCGAGCCATTGACCAGGATGATCTTGGCCTTGATGTCGGAGTAATGCTCGATGGCCCACGCCGTCTGCGCGGGGTCGTCACCATCGATGAAGACGAGGTCCTGTCGGACCGAGACGAAGTCGAGCGGATTGATACGCTGGCCGGCCGCGGCGATCAGGTTTCCTTTCTGATCGCGAATGTCGCGCTCCATCATGACCGAAGGATCGAAGTCCCAGCTTCGGGCCGCTCGCGCCGCGGTTATCCCCGCCACGGGATCAGGACGCCGAACCTTCGCCTCGACGCGCTTGGCAAACATCTCATTGGTGCGCGCGAGTTCGCCACTCGCCTCGGCCCTGCGCAGTCGGGCTTCGATCGTCGAAAGCAGATCCGGCTCGATCACCGGAAATGCCTGTGCCGCCTGGCCATAATCCTTCGCTTCCGACCGCATCGGGGGAAAGACGAGCGCCGCGCCTAGCGCCGCAACCGCGCACACGCAGCTCGTGACAAGCATCCTCATAGGATTGGCTCCCCTGTCCCAATGATCTGGCGCCCGCAGACGAAGCCAATTTCGCCGTAACGGCTGTCGAAGCCGTCCTTGTGAGGCGTCGCCGCGAAATAGCATCCGGCCGGCACCCGTCCGGTGGCGCCAGGAGTCAGCGGCTCGCCGAAGCGTGTGAAGGGCTTCATCTGCGCGACCGGGTGACCATTCACGGCGACCGTCCGGCCGATATGGCTGATGATGTCGCCGGGCACGCCGTAGGCGATCTTCCCGAACATCTGTGGCTTCGCGCCGAAATGGCGGCGGAGGAGCTCGCCGGGCGGCGGATCGAAGAACACATAGTCGCCGCGTGCCGGCAGCTTGTGGCGCTGGATGAGAAACGCCCAATTCGGGAGCGAGTCCGTCGTGTTGATCAAAAGGGCGTGGCCATCACGCCATTCGCCGATCGCGCCGAAGCCAAGCGTCCCGGCGACGGCCACCGCCAGCATCCCCCACATGCGCGTGCGGGGACGCCAACGCAGGGCTTCCACCCTATTGGCCGCCGTTGCCATCAGGTCCTCCGAACGTCGAGACGGACGCACCGGGAATCTGCGGCGGGATTGGCTGGGCCGGAAAAGCCTGGCCCGCGGGCACCTGAGGGCTGGCGCCGGGGACGCCAGCCATCGGATCGATGGTTGCCCCCGGCGCCGCCAGCGGTGCTGCACGCGAGGCGGCCAGCGCCGATTGGGCAGCCGAGAGCTCCTGCATCCGCTGCAATTCCTCGACGGACATACGCTTGGGTTCGGGAACGCCCGAGGCAAAGACCGCCATTTTCAGGCTGTCGGTGATGTCCGGCACGTTCTTGGTGAGCACGGCTTCACCGACAAGCACGATCTGGCCGTCTTGGCTCCTGCGCTGCAGTTCCTTGTCGAGCGAGGACATGAACGCCTGCATCTCGGCGCGCACGCGGTCGGGCGGCGAGCCTGAGAAGCGCTGTGCCTCGACATAGTCGCCGACCAGCGCCGACAACCGTGCCGAAACGATATGGTCTTGTTTCGACTGGGTCAGTGCCCGCGTCACCCACATTCCCCAGATGATCGCAGCGACGAGCAGCAACAGGATCAGCATCTGGACGCGCGTGAAGCCGCCAAAACCGACCCTGCGCTTCGCTGCTCGGGTCTCAGGCGCGGAAGGGGGAGGAAGGTCGAGTTGGGGTTGGTCAGCCATGAGGCGGAACTCCCTCATCCGCACGCTGCGGAAGGATGCGATTGGCGCGAAGAGCGACGACGGCGGTGGAAAGGATCATGTGCGCGATCGCGAACATGTTGAGGAAGGCGGCGGTGCGCGCCGGGTCCGCGGCAACGTAGCGCGTCGTGAAATTATTGAGCTGATGGACGAAACCATCGAACGAGAAGCCGCCGATCGCGAGGAAGAAGAGGCAGAAGAGGCCCCAGGTGATGAGCATCGTCGACGCGACAAAGCCGAGCCCATGCAGCAGGAAATGAAGCATGGTCTGCCATTCATGGCGCGTGAACCCGATGTATCGCCGGGCGGTGGTCGGGACCGGATGCGTCGCCATCCCTGCTACTCCGCCGCGATCGCGATCTCGTCCTCCGGGACGAGATTGCTGACCCACTTTTCGGGATTGTTCGGAAACGCGATCCGCTCGATCGCCTCGTCCATGCTGAGGCCCTCGGCGATCAGAGCGTCGATCGCCGCAAAAGTCTTCGGACTCGAGGAGAACAGCGCTGCGGAATAGGGGTCGAGGACCAGGCGGCCGACAGCGAGGGTGTCGGGCCCTTTGATCATGATGTCCGAATATTCGAAGCCGTTGCGCTTCAAGGATCGCAACAGCGCATCGGTGTGATCGTCCATCTCGAAGCGGTCATGCTTCTTGAAGTCTGCGATCGTCTCCGGCTTTTGCTGGAGGATCACGAACCAGTCGGAATTTTCGAGCGCCGCGACCGATCCGGCCGATTTGTAATAGTCGTTCAGCGATTGCGTCGCCGTGACCAGCGATGCGCCATATTTCCGGCAGGTACGCGCGTAGGTCTCGATGAAATCGGCCATCGCCCCGCCGCGGAGCATCTGCCATGCTTCGTCGAGGAGTAGCGCTTTCGGGATCGAACGATCCAGCTTGCGCATCATCTGCTGCGACATGAACATGATCGCCGTCAGGACGACGCTGCGCAGCTCCTCACGGGCAGACAGATCGGAGAGCTCGAAGACCGTGAGCTGGGCCGAAAGTTCGAACGAGACCTCGCCCTGAAAGAAGCGGCCGTAGGTGCCGCCCGACGAGAAGGGCCGCATCGCGATCGCAAGGTTCGCGGCCAGCCCGTTTCCGGTTGCCTCGAGCGCCTCGATGACAAGATCGATCGAGCCGCGGCTGCCGTGCGCCTCCCAGACCTGGTTCACGGCACCGTCGATCAGCCCGCGCTCGGTGTCGTCGAGCAGGTTGATATGCCGGGACATCTGATTGATGATGGCCTTCAGCATTGCCATGCAGTCGAGGAGATAGTCCTCGTCTTCGGCGGCCTGGGCCTCGTCGATCATCGAGAAGGGATTGAGACAGAAGCCCGAGCTCATGGTGAACTCGACAAAGGCGCCGCCCTGAAGTTTGGCCGAATGCTCGAACGAACGCCCGTCGTCGATCACGACCACTCGCGCGCCGGCACCGCAGAGCGAGCCGCATAATTCCTGCAGCGCGACCGACTTGCCGGAGCCCGATTTGCCGAACACGGCGACGTTGTGATTGCCGGCGGCATTCTCGAAGGGGCTCCAGAAGAAGGGCTGTCCGCGCCGGCCGATCAGCAGCAGGTGGGGAATGCTTCCGCCGAGATATTCCCCCTGCAGCGGCGCGAGATTTGCGGCCGTCGTCGTGAGCAGAGTGCGCATCCGCTTCATGCGCTCGAGATCCTTTGACAGGCCATTGGCCATCGTCATGGGCATCGCGCACAACAGACCCATCACCTGCAGGTAGCGGTCATCGAGAAGATCCCAGCCCGCCGCACGGTAGACCGACTTCAGCACTCGCTCGTTGCTGTCGCCCTGCCCTTTCGGCGAGAACGACGTGACGCTGAAGAACACGCGCACGAGCTTCCTGCCCTGCCGGATCTCTTCATTGACGTGTCGCCACTCCTGCGACTGCTCGCGGAGCTGCGGCAGGAAGCGGGACGATTTGGAATCGGCCAGGCTGGTCGTTCGCATGAACTTGTAGCTGGCCTTGTTGGTCGACGCCTGCGGGTCCGGGAACTCGATGCACAGGTTGGTCGATACGGGGCATGGCATGCGCAGCTTGTCGGTAAAGATGTCGCCGATCAGCCGGGTTACGTCCCATGGCGCCCAGCGCGTGGGCAGGTTGCGCACCGAGAAGGAGCGCACATCGAACACGTCGGGGTAGATCTCCCCGATCTCCGGCGCGCCCTTCAGCGTTTTTCCGGTCGGCCGGAAGCGCTCGGTCCGCAGCAACATGCGGTCCGGCTCGATATGCAGCTCGATATCCCTTCGGATCGCCTGATCGGCGATCGGGTCGAGAGGGTTGTAGCTCACCGCATCGTCGCCAGCGGCGGTGGTCGGCGACGTGATATCGTCGATCCAGCCGATGAGCGCGACCGGGTCCATCTTGCGGGCGGATACGTTCACCGATTGAAGAGCCGAGATCAGCCCGTCCATGAGCGATACGATCTGCTCGATCGTGATGTTTGAGGACTCCGGCGTCGAGTAGGATATCGCGACCCGATGATGGCGAAGGCAAAA
Source organism: Sphingobium estronivorans (assembly GCF_008692605.1). GTDB lineage: Bacteria > Pseudomonadota > Alphaproteobacteria > Sphingomonadales > Sphingomonadaceae > Sphingobium > Sphingobium estronivorans. The sequence continues at coordinate 256,947 of NZ_LFCT01000001.1, read as the reverse complement.
CGGCGCGTCGGCTGAAAGCGAATTCCAGACGCCGTCCGTCAGGAAGTCGACCCGGTGCTTGGCCATCCGTTCGTAAACGCCGCGCGCCGAGTAGCGGGGCAGATACCATTTCGAGAGCTGCTCGCCGATGCGCGGCGACATCCATTGGTGAATCTGAAGGCAGCCGGGCGCGGGAATGCCTTCGGACAGGAACTGCGCCAGGATCTCACCCGTCCGCTCGTCCGCGCCGACCAGCGGCGCGGCCTCGATCACGAAGCCGCGCGAGGCGCTATTGTAGAAGATACCGGTCTTCGGGTCGAAGCTTCGATAAGGGAGCCAATGCGCAAGCATCGGGACCACCAGGTCCGGCCGCTGGGTGTCCGGTCGCTTGCTGTCGCCGAAGATACCGGACAGCAACTCATCGAGGAAGCCGCTCGCCATCTCAATTTTCCTCTGGAGCAGCGGCCGGGAAGTTCGCCGCGCGCACGGTGGGCTTCGTCTTGGGCTCGGGTGTCGGCGTCGATCCGGGCAGAGCTGCTGCCTTCGCGTCGCTCGCTGCCTGAGCCGAGCGCGCCTGGTATTCGGTAGAGCCTCTCACCCGCGTGATTGCTTCGCCGATCGCGGTCGCACTGTCTGCGCCCTCCGGCGCCGGGGCGGTCCCGGCCGAGGCTTTGTCTGCCGTTGCGAGCGGCGGCACCTTCGCTTCGATAGTCGGCGCCCCCGGCACTGCTCCCTCGACGCTGCGCGATTCCGCGCGCCTGGAGGAGACGTTAGTGGCCGGGGGCGTCGGTGTGCGGCCCGCCTTGGGGGCTAGACGGGTCGCAACATCGTCCTTGATCGCTTTGACCGGGTCGGCTGCACGGGCGCGGGCTGCCGCGACGGCCGCAGGATCGGGTAGATTGGGGTCGACGCCGCCCGTCGCTCGGCTTGCCAGTTCCGCTCGATCGACCGCTTCGGCGAGCGATTCCGGCTGCTCAGCAGCGACAATCGCATCTCGGTCCGGTATCGCTGTTGCATTGACGAGGAATTGTTGTTGCCATTCCCCGCTTTGCACCACGGCATGGACTGCCGTCACCTCATGAAGGCGGCCACGCTCATCGATATATGGCTGAAAGACAATGCGCAGCACGCGCTCCTGGGTACGGCGCGCATCGATCTGAGGTGCCGGCGCTTGTCCTAAAAAGGCGATGTGCGAGGATCTGGGTGCAGACTGCCTGGCCGGCCCGCTGCTGGCCGGCGATGAACGCTCGACAGTGCCCTCTCCGGTGATCATCGCGAGTGCTCGATCGTCGATCGAGGACGATGGCGCGCAGATGCCATCGGGCGCTTTACAGGAAAAACTTCCCTTCACATTGCTGCCGAACGTGGCGCACCCGCCAAGCAGGGACAGAGCGGCGATCGCGCAGCCGCGCAGCGACAGGGCGTGCCGCGCCGTCACGACCGCGTCCCCTGCAGCCAGGCCTCGAGAAACTCCTTGGGCCGATATCCTTCCAGGACGGCGCCATCACCCCGAACGATGATTGGCGTCGCATTAAGCCCATGCTCGCGCGCGAAGCGCTCGTTTGCATCGAGCCCCTTGGTGTCGCAGCTCGCCGGCGCTTTGAATGGCTCACCGGCATAGGCGGCATGCAGCGCCTGTTCCTGGTTTTTGGAGCAATAGACGCGGTCGGCGATGTCGCGGCTACCGAGGACCGAGATCGGACGCTCGACCACCTTCACATCCATGCCGCGCAAGACGCTGGCGAGCGCCCTGCAATAACCGCAACGGAAGTCCGTGAAGATGGTGATGCTCTGTTTGGCCGACCGGTTGCCCCAGACAATGGCCCCGTCGGCCGGAAGCCCAGACAGGTTGAGCGAGACGGGGCGGACCGGCGCGGATGTCTTGCCGACACCGCGCGCCGTCGCTGCGATTTCGCCAGCCTCGCCGTCATCGGATACCGCGGCGTTCGCCTTGGCGGCCCCGCCCACCAGCATGTCCGGATTGATCTCGAGCAGCCGCGCCGCGGTCAGGTCTTGGCGCGTCTCCATATCGTAGACACGACCGATGATCAGATAGCGCGCGCCATGATTGACGTAGAAGAGGTTCGCGCCCGAGGTGACTTCGCACAGCCCGTCGATCTTATCGCAATCGAGCTTGTTGATCGGCGTCTTCGGAAGCCTGGTCTTCAGGAGCAGGCTGACCTTGGCGTCATCCTTGCCGGCGACATCGGCTGCAAGAGCGATTCCGGCAACGCCGAGCGCGGCAGCGGCCGCTACAATCGGCGCCGGGCGAGCGAACGCGCGCAGCTTTCGCAGACGATCAATTGCGGACATAGACACCCTCCAGGAAAACGATTTCGACATCGATGCCGGTCGGCATCTCGATCACGGGCTGATATTGCTCGGCCCGCTCGATCAGATATTTCGAGACGTCCTTGCCCGATTCCGCGGCACCGCCGCCGAGCGCGCGCAGGCCGACGCTGCCGAAGTTGGGCGTGCGGTTGACGCCCCCCTCCCCGTCGGTGCTGATGCTGGCGAGCGGCTGATTGAAAGCGGTGTTGAGAGCGTTGCCGCCACCACTGACCAGACCGGCCAGAAACGCCTGCATGGCAAGCGAGCCTTCCCGGCTGACCACTCGGCCGCGCACCCCTGTCTTGCCGCCAAAGGCGATGAACCCCTTGACCTCGGAGACGGCGTAGCGCCCGCCAGGCTGCGGGCACGTCATCTTTTGCAGTTTGACGTAGACCTTCTCGCTCGAGAGCTCGCCGCGGGCGGCACCGTTCACGAGGCAGCCTTCGATCTTGGTCGTTAGGAGGCGCCCGTTCTGATAGACGGAACGGGCCGGGCCAGTGACGCGAAGCACGACCGGCAAGGGGTCGGTCTGGCTGTTGACGCCGGCGCTCGCGTCAACGCCGACTATGACCTTGGCACTGGCGAAGCTGTTGGGCGGCAGATAGTTGATGCTGTCGCTGAAGGTGGTCGTTCCCTTAGCGACGCGCGTGGCATTGCCGGCATCTGCGGTCTGGAAACTGACCAGCTTGACCTCGGCGGCGCCTCCCATCGGCATCGGGCGACCATTGGCAGACGCGTTCGGCCCATCCGGACGCTGATAGGCCTGGGTCCCGTTGGGCCCGTACATCGCGCCCGGCCCGGTCGCGGGCGCTGGCGCCGGCGTAGTTCGGGCGGAAGCCACCTGTCGGCGCAGCGCCTCATTCTCTTGCTGATAAGCCGAGAGGACGCGCGAGCCGTCCGCCCGCATCGCCTGATTTTCCCCCTTGAGCAGTTCGACCTGCTGCGAAAGCTGGTCCAGGCGTTGCTGCTGGCCGTTGACCGATTTCAGTTGATTCTCGACCGATTGCATCTGGTTTTCGGAGAGCGCCATCCACTCCTGCTGGTTGAGATTCTTGTTGACCATGTCCTTGGTCGACACCTCGACCTTCGCGGTCCCGTCGTCGTTCGTACCGGTCGCCTTCTCGTCGCCGCCGAAGATCCAGAAGGACGATGCCACCAGGCCGACGCCGGCGACCCCGGCGAGCAGCATGCGCTGCTTTTTTCGGATGCTTTCGTTCGCGGACAGGTCGGCCGAGATGGGCGAGACGCCCTCAGTATCGCTGCCATCCAACGGCTCACGATTGCGTTTTAGGAAGTCATTCCAGGCCATGTCACTGCCTCCCGGTTTGTGAGACGAGGTAGGCCGTGGTGACCTTCCCAGGTTCCAGCTTCGGCTCGGCGATCGACACGGCGAGCGCACTGCTCGGCGCGACCGTGCTCTCCGTCAGCGTGACGGCTTCCCCGCCGCGATTCTCTATGCGCAGCACGCGGCCGGTCAGTTCCGACCCCCGATATTCAGCGATCATCTGGACCTTGAGATTGCCGACATAGACCGGCCGCAGAGTGCGCTGGCGCATCTCGTAGCCATCGGCGACGCTGTTTGAATACATCGCCTGGATGAGGACGACCGCCGCTTCCTGCGGGCTGGTTGCAACCACCGCCTGGGGCGCCCCATTCTCCTCCACGTTGGCCTTCGCGATCGCCGGATTGGAGATGAAGAGCTGCACGGCCTGCTCGCCGGCGATCCGGCACACGATCTTGTAGACGTAGCCGCGCTTGCTGGTCGCAAAGAACGAAAGCGCCGGGCGCGCGAAGCCCTCCGGCACCGAGAGGTAGATGTCTCCCCGCACCGGTTCGTTGACGACGGAAAAGTCATCCTGCGGATTGCCGGTCGAGATCTTCGAGACCGACGCAAACTCGTCCTCGACCAAGCTGATCCTGGTGAGATCCTTTGCCGACGCTGCGCAATCAACCTGGCTGCCGTCGGCTGCCATCACCGTCTGGTCCGCCCAAGCCGGGGAGGTGATGAGGAAGAAGCTCACGGCGACTAGGGCAACGCCGATCATCCGGCTCACGATGCAATAATAGCGCGACAGGAAGACCGCGCCGGTCGCGGCGCTGCCGATGATGTAGACCGACATCACTGATCCTTTTCCTTGCCGGTCGTCACCATTCCGAAGCCCACGAGCTTCAGGGACAGTCCGGAATATTGCCAATCGAAGCGGAAGGAGCGGCGCTCGCTGGAGACGACCTTGTTGCCGACGATCGTGTGCAGGTCGCCGGTGACGGTCGACCGCAGATTCTTCGTATCCAGCTCCATAGTCTGGATGGTGAAGAACTGGGCGATCGACGAGCCGCGCTGCTCGTTGACGATCTTCATCAGGTCGGCGCGGATCTTTCCTTGCGCGCTGGGCGCGGTGATATCGAGTACCGACTTCATCCAGTATTCGAGATTCGCCGGGCTGCGATCGAGCGTCAGCACCGCGGTGTCGCGGGTGACCAGCTCGAGATACTGCCGCGAGACACCTGAAGAGTTCACGACCAACGGCGATGCCAGGATCGGTTGAAGGACAATCTCCCTGTCGCGCGTGACTGTCACAAGACCGAGGATGGCGCACAGGCTGCCAAGGACGCCGGCGACGATCACAAGCAGGTTGCGCTGCTTCAGGACCCGCTGGCTTTGAGCGTGGGTGTAGGAGATTTCCATCTCAGCCCGCCATCAGCCGGAGATAGGAGGGCGGTGTGGCCTTCATGCCGGTGAAGCCGGCCGGAAGATGCCAGTAGGCCATGTGAAGCAGCCAGGAGATCGCCCGTCCTGCCTTAGCCTTCTTCAGTCCCCACCAGCCTGCGCCCGCAAGCAACATGCCAATGAGAATATGCTGAGACAGGATACCCCAGACGAATGGCAAAACCATCGCTAGGAACTCATCCAGCGTCCACAGCCCGATTAGCTCGGGATCATCCAGATGAGACGGAACGACGTACTTGTCCGCGGCCATATCACCACCCTCCCCGCAGGCCGACCGGATCTGCTATTCCGGCCGACCCTTGGACTGTTCAGATTGTTGCCGTGACGGTGGAGGTGACGATCGGAATGCCGGTCCCGGCACCCACACCGACGCCGACAGGAATGGCGATCTGGCCCATCGAGAAGCGGCCTGAGGCCAACGCGACGATGCCGCCCGCGAGCGACAGGACGGTGATGATCTTGCCGCCCGACCCTTCGAGGAAGTCGGTGAACTTCGTGAGCGCCGTATCGAACGTCGTGTCGGCACCGGCGAGGGCCGGGCCGGCAAAGAGCAGGAGCGCGAACGCGAGTGCGACCAAAGCGAAGATCGCCAGCTCCGCACGACCGCTGTACTTTATGACAGACTGCATGAGAGTTTCCCTTCAAACGGAACGCGACTGACCCGCGCCCAATTGAAGGGTGGTCCCGGCGAGCGATCGGCGGCAACGCAGTTCCCGACGGCACGGTCTCGCAAACGAATTTTATGTGAGTCTGATCGGACCCTGCCCCGATGGCCGGGGCGGCGCGCCCCGGCATGCGGGGCAGCTCGCCCCACTATCTGGGGCACGCCGCCCCATTTCTCGGGGCAGACGAATTTTTGATTCGGCGTCCGCGCCTCTAATTGCGATCAATGACGGGCGAAGTTAGAATCGCTAACCGGATTCGGGGGGATCCCGTCAGCCCGGCTTAATCGTGTCTACGTTATCGAACCACAGCTAAGGATGGAGGATAGCCAGGTGCAGGTGCCATGACAGGAGATCAGTGCACCCTCGCGCTCGACATATCGGAGCATTTCTTCAATTTGACGACGGAGAGCCTGCGCCTGCGTTCGAACGAAACCAGGTGCTATCAGACCCTCGGAAATCTGGTTTCCGATCGGATCGGGTTGCCGTGTGCGCTGGAGGACCATGCACCTGAAACAATCCGGGAGCATCTGTCGGCGATCCCTACAACAGGCGACATTCGAATCGATCTGACCATCACCAGATCAAGTGCCGACAGCCTGGATGCAGTAAAGAAGCTCATCTCTGAGGGGCTTGGGTCCGAAATAAGCTTGGGGGACACACTTTCGATCATGCTCTTCCACTACGTGGTCGGCCAGAAAGCTGCGCGCGTTCTTGAGCGACTGGGATTGGAGGGCACAGATAATCCGCCACGAAAATCTGCGATCAGCGAAGAACTGGGTAACGACAAGATAGTCCCGCTAAGATAGTTGCTGCTGGCTTTTGCTGCAGGCGCACAAAATGCAGAGGCTTGCTAAGTCACTGCCTGTGTGTTTCGTTTCAGGCCTTGCGTGCAAAAGGGGGCCATGACTTGTCATCGCTTGCCCATATCGAAGCTTCCGACGATGGCTGCGTTCCGGCCAGGGTCGAGCAGTGGGACTTCATCCCGCTGATCCTCGAAGCAATGTCTGAACAGAATGTAGGCCAACGCAAGCTGGCGCTGAAGACCGGCATCAGCAAAACGCGTCTCGGTCTCCTACTTCACAGTGATCCCGCTAAGCGCGCGCCGATGTTCGTGTATGAACTCCAGCAGGTTTTGGCCGCCCTGGACATCAACATCGTGCAAGCCATGATCGCGATCGAGACCTACAGTGATCCAGCCCTCTTCCTCGACGAGCGCTTCCAAACCTCGCTTGTGATGCTCGCCGAGTTATTCAAAGGCCTCCCGGCGATGCTCGTGGCGGCGCTCGACGAAATCGAAGGGATGGATGGCACAGAGGTACGCAAGGAGTGGGCCGGGCCGCTACGACAAGCGGTAGTTGAGAAGCTAGTCAAGGAGGTCAGTGCCGTGATGGCTCGGCGGGTACAACTCGCTCAGATTTCCACCCTCAGCCTGCTCTTGTGGATGTCGACGATGGCCACGGACTTGCTCGATCCGCTTCTCGCCTAGTACGAAAAAACTGTTACCCTTCGGGCTCTGTGCTGCTGCCGCACGGCAGCGAGCTCCGACATGACCTGGACCGTCGCCCGCGGCGGCAGCGCCGCCAAACGTCGCCAATTTAGAAGCACGTTATCGACATAGGCCTGGGTCTCGGCGATCCGCGGCAGCATCCCGTCCCTCACGCGGCTCGGTCCGGCATTATAGGCTGCAAGAGCCAGGTGGACCTGTCCGAAGCGATCGAGCTGCTGCCGGAGGTATCGCGCCCCGCCTCGCAGATTCTGCTCGACGTCGTAGCGATTGACTCCAAGGTCGGCGGCCGTGCCGGGCATGAGCTGCGTCAATCCGAAAGCGTTCTTTGGCGAATAGATCCCTGCCTTGTAACCGCTCTCCCGGATGATCATCGCATCGAAGAGGCCGACCGGAATGCCGTACTCACAAGCGATGCTGCTCATCATCTCATAGTATCCGGATCGTCTATATTCGGTGCGGGAATCAAGGAAACTCGCCGGTCGATAGCCGCTTGGGGCGCAGCCCGGCGCACTACTCGTTGGAACACTCGAGAAGACCACACCCTCGCGCATCCAACCTGGGATTGCTATTGGGGAAGTGAATGACACGGCGTCCTGCGACTGAAGAGGCGCAGTTGACGCGACTCCTACATGCGCAAAGGGATCCTGGTCATTGGGATCGGTTTGCGCTGTCGCCGCAGCGAAGCTGTTCGCCATCTCAAAGGCGACCCAACGCCTGCTCAGGTCATGGGTCCGAAATGCCGTAGGAAGCGAATTGGAAGCCGTCACTTGACGATTGCCTCCGTTATCCTCTGCGCGCGGAGCTGTGGCATCGACAGCAGATCCCCTCGGCGCTGGCTCCGTCCCCATCACGATCACCTCCACCGACCTGCGCTCCCTGCCTTTTTGGCTGGCACCGGCTTCCGAGCCATGAAAGGCAACGGATAGGGCGACCGCCACGAGCAAGATTGATCTCATTTCGCACCTCCTAGCCGTGCTCATGGGGAGTGGAGGTCAGGGCGAATATTGTTGTCAATCCTGAACGCTTCAGGGACGATCGGATCGAAACCCGCTTCGACAGGTTAGTCCATGTGGTTGATTGATCGCCATAGCGACGGACTTGACGCCGCTCGCATCCCCCTTCCGCTCCCCCTTCGGGCGGCTCTCGTGCGCTGGTACATCGGTAAAGGATCCCGACATGACGAAGAGGCCGGCATCACGTTGGTGCAGCAGGCGCGTATCGGCTCGAAGTGGATTGCCTGCAACTGCCGTGGCACCAAACAGGCACCACCCATTTTGACACCCGCGTTCCTGTCGGAAGCGGAGACCTATTACCTGCGGCGGCTCACAAGCACAAACCGGCCCGAACACGTTTCGTCCTGTCCCTTCTTTCGGGACCAAGCCACGAACCGCATCACGGAAACGCGGAGAGCCCAGACGCCGGCAGACCCCCCCGTCGGCTATTTCGAGGTTCTGCGCCCGGCGCCGGAAAAGCTCGCTCAACGACCAGATGACGACGCCAGCGACGACCGCACGCGAAGTGCTTCCGTTCCGCGCCTCGCCCGCCTGCTCTGGAGGCTGATCGCCAATGCCGGTCTCAACATTGCCGTCCCCAGCGATCAGGAGCCGTCAGAGCGTGCCATCGGCGCGGAGTTCAAGCTGCTCGCAGCGGCCGCCGCGAGGATCGAAGTTGCCCCTGGAATCGAACTCGATCGTGTTCTCTGGACTCACGGCGACGCGCTTCACAGCAGGCGGGCCTTCGCAGGCATCCGAGCGCTATCTCGCCGATGGCCGCGCGGCCATGCACCCCAAGGCTTTCTCACGATCTTTGCCAAGTCGTTCAAAGGCTCCACGATCTTTCCGGCAGGATCCGAGCCGATCGCAGTCGCCAATCGCGTCCAGTCGCCATCGGTGCGGGATAACTCGATCACAGGGCCGTATCTGGTGATTGTCGTTATCGGCCAATATCCCGAAGCGCAAGGCTATGCGCCACTGCGAGCCTACGCCCAACCGATTTATTCGGGTCTGAGGTTCATACCGGTCGATAGCAATTTCCATAGGACCTTGTTGAGAGCCCTCCTCCGATCGAGGCACCGCCTCATGCAAGATGGCATCGAACTAGCAATTGAGAAGCCAGTTTTTGACCGGCTGACCCCGCTTGGAAGCTGTCGACCGGAATTCCTCCTCGAAGCGCGCTCGCGTCTTACTGGTGAGATTCGACGATTCATAGTGCAAGCTCTAGAGGAGACGAGCGTCGAGCTACGTATCCCGAAGCTGGCTGCTCGCCGGAGCCTTGAACAGATCGCTCCCGTTCTTTCAATCACGCCGAAGGACGTTGAGGATGAACAAATCTGGCGCCTGATCGTCGAAGCGTTCTACCGATCCTGATGGAAGGGCGTAGCCCTAAGGCCAAGACAATGTCATGGCGAATGCACTCACGATGGCAAGCGTAACAGGGGTCGAAAGCAGGTACAGCTTCTGCCATCTCCACCAGGTTTTAGGGATGAGCCGGAGCAGGTTCCTCGGCGTGGTGACCGTTTCCCATGTCCGTTCGCGGCACAGCTCGACGGTGATGAAACCCAAGGACATGATAAGAGCAAGGGCGCAGCAAAGCCCCGCAGCGGCATAGAGCGCGATCCAATTCTGAAGCTCCGCGGCCGAAAGATGTTCCACGGTTCACAACCCTTCCATCCGCTCTGGTCGTATCAGTCGACCACGGCCGTCGTTTCCATGAGACTTACACCAGTCGCAATCAATCGACTACACACGCAAAGTTGCTCCAATTTGGAGACGATTTTCAGCGATCTCGAACGGCGTCGGGCTTAGCATGGTCAGCAGCCTGGAGACAGTTCATAAATTGGTAGGTACACAGGGCGAGCTTCAAGGTGTCATGCAGGTATCGGTTCTTGTGATACTCTATCGTGGGCGAGAGCGCATCACGGTTCACGACGACAGTGATAAGGCCTGGTCTGAACTTGTAAATTTTGTCGACGCCTTCTGGAAGAATTCTGACGTGGCGGTGCTGACCTCTACCCCCGCCTCAGAAGAGCAGCGCGTCAAACTATTCTTTTCCGAGACGGGTGCATCCTATATCCTAGGCCATGCCGACGTGTCGGCGCTTGCTGCACACGTTATGGCAATGGAAGACTAAGCAAGGCCGAGTTGGTTCCAAGTTCTGTACCGTCCGGCAATCTCAGTCGCCTCTCTACACGAGGATGTGCATGTTCGCGTGCCTTGTTATCGGTGACAGCATTGGCGTCGGACTGTCGGGAGCGATCAATAACCGATACGCCAGTGGGTGCGATTCGGTGGTCGAGGCAGGCGCTACCATCGACCAGATACTGGCGTGGCGTAAACCCGCCAGGCTATATGGCACCACCGTCCTCGCCGTCGGATCCAACGATCAGCCGAGCCGACAGCTAACGCTCAAACTGACCAGACTACGCCAAAATATCGCGACAAAACGAGTGATCTGGATGCTGCCCTACTCCCGGGAGCGAGCCTATCTCATAAACTCGATTGCTGTGACGTTCGGCGACGACACGTTGGACATCGCGCGTTTCCGCACGAGCGACCGTGTCCACCCGATCAGCTACGATGAGATCGCGGCTGTTCTCCTGCCGAGGGGCCAACCACGGGGGAGCAGGAAATCCACTGTTGAGTGGTCTCAACGCAGTCGACGATAAAGCATCGACCTAAAACGCTGCATTTCATTCGAGTAAGCTGAGCTTAGTCCTCCATTGCTCCAGATGTTGGAGCGCAGGTCTCAAACCATGCGCCAATGGCCCCAAGCCATAGAGTTGATAGGATTCAGGCGGTGGCGACATCATTCGCGAGACCAGAGATACGCCTTCCAATTCCCGTAGGCGGACCGTGAGCACATTAGCGCTGATTTTCGGTATGGCTCGACGAATGGATGTAAATCGCAGCTCGTCTTTGCTCAGGGCTACCAGGATGTGCAACACCCATCGGGCACTCAATGTATGGAATATCGCGTCGGCCGCCGCAGGGTCTATCGCTTGAAAAAGCTGTCTTTCTGACTCGATGCACATCCAGTTACTTTCTCACCCTAAAAGGCGCACGGCCGGACTGAGTCAGCTACGCCGTTCGCGGTTCCGTCGGGCCCGGCTTGGCGGTGCTTGGAGGGTCGCCGACCCGCTCATGGACAATTGCGGAGGGCGTGCGCGAACGGCGGCGGCGAGCGGCCGAACTTGTGACCACCACTGCCTTGGTACGTCTTCGTCCCAGTGAAGAGCAGATGAGGGAAGGCGCTTTTTGACATCACGATTTGCCGATGCGCGAAGGTCCGATGAGGGACGACTCTGGGGCACCACGACGGATTTCATGTCACGCGATCCGCCAAATCAAGTGAAGCTACTCCCGACAAATCAAAGTACCGCAGTGCAACGCGCCTGATGCGTGCGTCACCGTTCGAATATAATACGCGGCGAAGCGTCCAACCCCTCAGCCTCGGCGCGGCGGAGCTTGCTCTTCGGGCCTCATCGCCTTACCTGCCGCCTCCCCCCGAGCGGGGTTGGAGTCGGAGAAACGAGCCGACCGACCACGTAGCCGCGGAACAAAGGCGGGTACGCGGTCCATATACGCACGATATGCCTGGCCAAATTCCGCGAGCGCCGCCTTCTCCTCATGCCGGGCAAGGCGAATATACATCACCACCAACACCGGAAACATGGCGAGCGTCAGTAACGTCGGCCATTGCAGCAGAAATCCGAGCATCACGAGGATGAACCCGATATATTGCGGATGGCGAACCTTGGCATAGATTCCCGTCGTTGCGGGCTTGTGAACGCGCTGGGCTGCGTGAAGCGGCGCCCATCCGGCCGAGATCAGCCAGAAGCCCGCGCCGATCAGCACGAAGCTGGCAAGATGGAACGGGCCAAAATGTGGGTTGACCCTCCAGCCGAACATCATCTCGAGCAGATGGCCGGCATCGTGGCTCCACCAGTCGAGGCCGGGGAAATGCGACTGGAGCCAACCCGAGAGCAAGAAGATGGTGAGCGGGAAGCCATACATTTCGGCGAAGAGTGCAACGATGAATGCGCTGAATGCGCCGAAGCTGCGCCAGTCGCGCCCGGTGGCGGGTTTGAAGAAGCTGTACGCGAATAGGATGAACACGGAGGCGTTGACCAGCGCCAGCCCCCAAAGACCATAGCCATAATCGGTATGCGTCATCGCGGCCCCCCTTCCACGCGCTCGTTCGAATTCGCAGGCAGTCCGGTCGGGACAGCACCCGGCATCTGGTCATGGCCATGCTGATGGCCGCCATGACCGTGATGCATGAACAGGTGCATGAGCGGACAGGCGAGCAGGATCAGATAGGGCAACACACCCAGGAAATGTGCGGTGTGCTCGGTGATGAGGAAAAAGCCCGCGACTAGCAGGAAGCCGATCAAAACGATCTTTCCACGCTTGCGCATGCGATGGTCATGCCCGTCCATATGCCGCTCTTCTCTCGCCAATGTCTTGCGAGCATAGATCCGAGTCCCGGGAGCAAGGTATAAGTAGAGACCGAAGTCCGTCATTCGCCCAAGAAGGCGATGCCGGCTGGTTCACAAACCTCACCATCCCTATCGGCGTTACGCAGTGGTCATGACGCGGCCGTCATTCTGCGGCTTTTGCGTATAGGCGTGCGCTGGTCGTCCACCAATGCTGCGCTAAGGACAATAAGCGTGAGAGGCAGGCCAGAGTTCATGCACAAGAAAAGGAAAAAGCATCATTCCCGCGGCCATGTCGGGGTGAACCTGCTCGAACGGGAAGCAAGGATCGACCTCGCCACGCGACCTGCCGACGGCCTTGGCGTCGCGTTCCTCGGCGCATCGGAAACGGTGACAGGGTCGCGCTATCTGGTGGACGACGGCGATACGCAGGTCGTGGTCGATTCAGGCCTGTTCCAGGGTCCGAGGGATTTGCGCCGCCTCAATTGGGCGCCGATCGCGCCCGAGGTTGCCGATGTCGGCCTGTTGCTGCTGACGCACGCGCATCTTGATCATTCCGGCGCGCTGCCACGCATGGCGCGCCTTGACTGGGACGGGACCGTCCTCAGCACCCGGGCGACCGAAGCTTTGTGCGAGCTTCTGCTCCCCGACAGCGGGCACCTCCAGGAAAAGGATGCGGAGTTCGCCAATCGCCACGGCTTTTCCAGGCACCAGCCCGCGCTGCCGCTCTACACGCAGGCTGACGCCCGCCTTGCGCTGCAGCTGTTCCGCACGGTCGAGTTCGGGGCGTGGCACCCGATCGCGGACGGCATCAGGGCGCGCTATCATCGCGCCGGCCACATCCTCGGCGCCGCCTCGATCGAGATCGATTGGAAGGGCCGCACGATCCTCTTCTCAGGTGATGTCGGGCGCTATGGCGACGCAGTCATGAAGGATCCCGAGCCACCTGCCCGTGCCGATTATGTCCTCGTGGAATCCACCTATGGCGATCGCCGCCACGAACAGGTCGATCCGACCAAGACCCTGGGGGACCATGTCGAACGGTGCGTCAAGCGTGGCGGGACCGTGGTGATCCCCGCCTTCGCCGTGGGCCGCGTCCAGTCCCTGCTCTACCATTTTTCCCGGCTGCGCGCCGAAGGCCGTCTGCGCGACATCCCGATCTTCCTCGACAGCCCGCTGGCGATCAACGCGAGCGGGCTGATGTGCGATTTCATGGACGAGCATCGCCTGACACGCGCCGAGTGTGAAGCGGCGTGCGGGGTCGCGCACTATGTGCGCGAAGTGGAAGAATCCAAAGAACTCACCGCCAACCCCGCCCCTAAGGTCATCATCTCGGCCAGTGGAATGGCGACGGGCGGCCGCGTGCTCCACCATCTCAAGCGCTTCGCGCCGGATGGGAAGAACCTCATCCTCTTCTCGGGCTTCCAGGCGGCGGGCACCCGCGGCGCCGCCATGATCGGAGGCGCCCGGACGATCAAGATCCACGGTGAGTATATCCCGGTCGAAGCCGAGGTCGCCAACCTGACGATGCTCTCGGCCCATGCCGACAGTGACGAGCTGATGCGCTGGCTCGGGTCTCTGCACGAGGCCCCACGCCATGTCTATGTCACCCATGGCGAGCCGACCGGCGCCCAGGTTCTGGCAAAGCGCGTCTCGGAGGAGCTGGGCTGGGCATGCAGCGTACCGGCGCTGGGTAGCTGGGGCATGCTCGCATGAAGCCCGGGATTATCGAGGACGCCGAAGCAGAGCCTGTCGCGACGACGCTGCGGGCACACCGCATCGGCCTGTCGGCTGCCGGAAGCGATCAGATCGCGGTCATGCGCCACGACTGTCCGGTCTGCCGCTCGGAAGGTCTCGCGTCGCGCGCGCAAGTTGCGCTGCGCGCCGGCGGGCGGGAAATCGTCGTCTCGCTGCTGCATAGTTCCGCGGAGGCTCCAGCGCCAGGCGAGATCGGCCTGTCCGAATCCGCTTGGCAGCGGCTCGGCGTCAGTGACGGCGATCCGGTCGAGATCGCGCACGCCCAGCCTCTCGCCTCGCTCAGCGACGTGCGTCGGCGCGTCTATGGCAATCGGCTTTCCGATGGGGCTTTTTCAGCGATCATCACCGACATCGCCGAGCGACGCTATAGCGATGTCCATCTCTCGGCGTTCGTCACGGCCTGCTCAGCGGTCCCGCTCGATACGGACGAAACGATCAGCCTGACCAGGGCGATGGTCGATGTCGGCGAGCGATTGCAGTGGCCCGAAGAGGTCATCGTCGACAAGCATAGCGTCGGTGGATTGCCGGGCAATCGCACCACGCCGATCATCGTCTCGATCATGGCCGCGGAGGGCCTGATCATGCCCAAGACATCGTCGCGGGCGATCACCTCGCCGGCCGGCACGGCGGACACGATGGAGGTGCTGGCACCTGTCGACCTCGACGTTTCCGCAATCCGCAAGGTGGTCGAGCGCGAAGGCGGCTGCATCGCCTGGGGCGGCGCCGTCAATCTCAGCCCTGCCGACGACGTGATCATCGGCGTGGAGCGCGTGCTCGATATCGATGCCGTCGGGCAGATGGTCGCCTCGGTGCTGTCCAAGAAAATCGCGGCCGGTGCGACCCATCTGGTCATCGACATCCCGGTTGGGCCGACGGCGAAGGTACGCGGCGCCGATGCCGCCGACACGCTCGAGCGCGCGCTGAGCTCGGTCGCCCAAGCCTTCGGGCTTCGCACGCGCGTGATGCGCGGCCCCGGCGCCGAGCCGATCGGACGGGGCATCGGTCCGGCGCTCGAGGCGCAGGATATCCTTGCCGTGCTCCAGGGGCAGCCGGGCGCCGAGGATCTCGCCCACCGGGCCTGCGAGCTGGCGGGAGGACTGCTTGAGCTCGCGGACGCAGCCCCGGCCCGCGAAGGTTATGCGCGTGCGCGGGCGTGCCTCGAAAGCGGCCGGGCCTGGGCCAAGTTCCAACGTATCTGCGAAGCGCAGGGCGGCATGCGGGCTCCACCGGTCGCCCGGTTCCAACAGGATATGATCGCTCCCTATAGCGGCCGCCTGGTGAGTATCGACAATCGCAAGCTCGCGACGGTCGCGAAGCTTGCCGGCGCGCCGATGGCCAAGGCCGCCGGCGTCGCGCTGCAGTGTCGGCTGAACCAGATGGTGGATGCCGGGGCTCCCTTGTGCACCATTCATGCCGAGAGCCCGGGCGAGCTCGACTATGCGGCGGCCTATGCGGTGAGCGACGGGCCGATCTTCGGGATTGAAGCGCTATGAACCGTCCCGTGCTGTTCGCGCTGTCTGGCAGCGAGGCCCTGGCACAGCCGCTATCCGCCGCGCTCGATGCAGAGGTCGGCACGATCGAGCATCGTCAGTTTCCTGACGGGGAAACCTATCTCAGGGTCGTAAGCGACATCAGCGACCGCGAGGTCATCCTGCTGTGCAGTCTCGATCATCCGGACGCCAAGCTGTTGCCGCTGCTGTTCGCAGCCGACACCGCGCGCGATCTGGGCGCTCGCAGGATCGGGCTCGTCGCCCCCTACCTCGCTTACATGCGCCAGGACATTCGCTTCCATCCCGGCGAGGCGGTGACGTCGCGAACCTTTGCCGCGATCCTGTCCCGCCATCTCGACTGGCTGGTGACGGTCGATCCGCATCTCCACCGCTATCATGCGTTGTCGGAAATCTACCGCATCCCGACCCAGGTTGTTCATGCTGCGCGGCTTCTGGCCTCGTGGATCAAGCGCAATGTCGCTCGTCCGCTGATCATCGGTCCGGACCTGGAAAGCGAACAGTGGGTCTCGCAGGTGGCGGCCGATGCCGATGCTCCGTTTCTCGTGTGCGAGAAAATCCGGTCCGGCGACCGTGACGTCACCATCTCGATTCCGAATGCCCCAGCGTTTCTCGATCGCCAGCCGGTGCTGGTCGACGATATCGCCTCATCCGGCCGGACCCTCGCCGAGGCGGCGCGCCAGCTGGTCGGCATGGGGTTCGCGCGACCGGATTGCGTGGTCGTGCATCCGCTTTTCGCCGGCGATGCAGCGCAAGTCCTGGGTGGGCTCGTCGAGAGGATCGTGAGCACGAACGCTGTTGCGCATACCTCTAATGATATCGACGTGATGCCGGCGATTGCGGAGGCCGTTCGTCACGGAATTTGAACGGTGCGCTGCGCGTCAGTTCTTCAGTACTCAATGCTCAATGCACGATGAAAACGAACGCCCGGCAAACGCCGGGCGCATTCCCATCCATTGACCCTACACGAGCCCGAACCAATCTTCCGGGAACTTCGCTTTCGGAGAAAGTCGCGGCAGGAAAGGAGGATATGTCATGTCGCACACACGCTCTTTCCTTGATCCCTTCATCGTTGCTCGGACCCGCAGCTTGAGCCCGAAGTGAAGCCCGCCATCCTTGCATCCTGGGCGTCCGATCGCTCCGCCGTCGAGGGCCAACCGGCCCTCCGTCGCCCGCCAGCATCCCGGTGCCGGTCGACGATGTGATGGCAGCGCTGCGCTGGCTCGATCGCGCTGAGCGCGGCGCGGGCCTGGCATCCTTGGTTCGTCAGGAACAACCCGGTATCGGTGCCATCCTCGCCGGGAATATCGAAACTGCGACACGGAAGGCGGGCGATCTCTGCGATGATCAGCCTTCGATCTCAAAACCCTATGATCACCGGTTCGTGCTGAATCGGATTCGCCGTGCCGTAGCGGCGCGCGAGCGGAGCTGCGATCCGCCCCGGACATCGGCGTTACGGCGCGCTGCTGACACAGAATAGCGATTATCAGCTTCTTGCCATGACAACATGACGCGTCGAGCTTAGGAGCAACCAGCGCGCTCATCCCCCAAGAGGCGTGCCCACTCCCGGCGGCAGCGTCTTGCGGCGCCTTGCCGCCGGGAGACCAGAGGGAGCGCCGCCCCGTTCGCAAGAGCGGTCATCTCGCAAAGTTCGGCACATGATGCCGGGTCGCTTACCCCCCTCTCGCCGAGCACCTGCCTTGCCTGTTGTGATGCGGCGGTATTTCGGCCTTGACCTTGGACCATGGCCCTACCCGTAGAAGGTCTCCCCTTTGAAGCTGTGCCCGCTGGGGTGCGCAGCAATGCCAACACGTCCGGGGGGCCATGGAGAGCAAGCGCGTCGTTCATGTCATTGATGACGAAGAAACAATCAGGAAAGCTGTAGGATTCACATTAAGGACAGCGGGATTTGCCGTCGAGACCTATGGCTCGGGAGTCGACTTTCTGAAAATTGCAGATGAAGCTGAAAGAGGTAGCATCGTTCTCGACATGCACATGCCGGACATGAACGGTCTACAGGTTCAGGCAGCGCTGACGCAGATGGATATAAGCATGCCAGTCGTGATGCTGACCGGCAACGGAGACATTGCGCTTGCTGTCCAAGCGATGAAGGCGGGTGCTGTCGATTTCCTGGCCAAACCTATCGAACGGGCGCTGCTGCTCGATGCGATAGACCGAGCGTTCGCGCGCATCGACACGGCCGAGGGGCGCGCTCTCGAAGAAGCCGAGGCATGCCGACAGGTCGATCTACTGACACCGCGCGAACGGGATGTTCTCGAAGGCCTTGCGCAAGGCCTTCCGAACAAGACCATCGCCTATGATCTGGGCATTTCTTCACGGACGGTCGAAGTCCATCGCGCGAGCATCATGTCCAAGCTTGGAGTCCGTACCCTTGCCGAAACCTTGCGGATCGCCTTTGCGGCTGGAATGGGAAGGCCGCTGTAGGTAAAGGCGGCCAGGGCTGCTGCGGTTGAATCTCTGCGTGTCACCTGATGGCGCGGACATAGTGCCTGCCGGGATGCATCGACGTTGTTCATCAGCTTTTGGCGGAATTTTCGTGAGCCCAGGCGAAGGGTCGCGCTTGATTGCTATCGCGAAAGGAGATGAAACTCTTCCAACAGCTGGGCGATCTCTGTGCCTTCAAGCTTCTTCATCAACAGCTTGCGCAGGAAGGACGGGCCGGGAATGTCGATCCCTTTGCCATCCCTGAGCGGCCCGATTGTGGCCAGAAGCGTGCGGATATCATAGGTTGAGTTGAACACTTCCGGCACGCCGCGTTCGACCTTCATCAGGGTGTAGACGGCCTCCATCGGCGTGCGCACCGAATATTCCGTCGTGAAGATACAATCACGCTGCTTCGACTCGGCAAACTGGCCGACAAAGGCGAAGTTGACCGCGCCCTCGGGCACCACGTCCGGCCGGTCGCCGGCCTGGCGCGGCATGAAGAAGGCGGTGATGTAGGGCATCATCACCGGCACGGTCTTCGCCCCCGTCGCGGCGAGGCCGGGGATGTCCTCGACCGGCACGCCGAGATGATAAAGCCATTCCTGCGTGATCTCCTCGCCCGTGCAGTCCTGCATCGGCTTCTTCACATAGTCGCCCGGCCGGTCGACGAACAAGGCATAGAACCAGGCGACGATCTGGTCCTTCGGCTGTTTCCTGAAGTGGGGTTGCCGGCTGACCGTCCAGCTCAGCAGCCAGCTCGAGTCCTTGACCGTGACGATGCCGCCAGTCACCACCGTGCCGCTGAACGGATCGCGCCTGGCGATCTTGCGAATGTACGCCGGAATGCGCGCGTCGAGCGTGGTGATGGTCGCCGACGCCCATTTGGTTTCCGGGATGTGCGATCCGAACACGTCGGGACGACCAAAGGCCGGGTCCTTGGCCGCGATCCGGCGCCACAGGTCCCAGGCCGGCGCCGGCCCCTCATTCAGCCTGGCCGGTGTATGATGATCGCCATTGTCGGAATTTTCGGTCAGCGATCCGATGGTGATGAAGACGAGATCATCGGCGCCGAGATCGACGCCGCCTTCGACGCCGTTTTCGATCCAGGCAATCCGGGTCGCCTGCTTGCGGCCGGGCTGGATGTCGAAATCGACGTCGGTGACCTCGACGCCGTAGCGAAATCTGACACCGCGATCCTGCAACCATTTGACCAACGGCAGGACCATCGATTCATATTGGTTGTAGCGGTTGAACTTGAGCGAGGAAAAATCCGCCAGACTGCCGATATGGTGGATGAAGCGATGCAGATAGAGCTTCATCTCGAGCGCGGAATGCCATTCCTCGAAGGCGAACATGGTGCGCCAGTAGAGCCAGAAATTGCTCCTGAGGAAATCATCGCCGAAGACTTCGTTGATCCGCTTGTTCTCCATCTCCTCCCGCGTCGCGAGGAAGACGGAGATCAGATCTTTTTGCGCGCGACCGCCGAGTGTCAGCAAAGCCTTGTCGGGCACATCCTGGCCCTGGTTCTGCGTCACGCGTTGAAGCGAAAAATTGGGATCGTCCTTGTTGAGCCGGTAGAATTCGTCGAGCACACTCGCATCCTCGATCTCCAGCGAAGGGATCGAGCGATAGAGATCCCAGAGGCATTCGAAATGCTCCTCCATCTCGCGCCCTCCGCGGATGACGAACCCCTTTTCGGGGACGTCGAGGCCGTCGAGCGCGCCGCCGGGAACATGCAGCTCCTCAAGGATGGTAATATGCTCGCCGGCGACGCCGCCGTCGCGGATCAGGAACGCCGCGCCTGCCAGTCCCGCAAGACCCGAGCCGACGAACCAGGCCGTCTTCCTGTCAGCGCCCTCAGGTTTGCGGGGCCGCACGAAAGCTTCGTAGTTCCCGCTACTATAGTGCATGCTCAACTCCATCCTTGATCCCGACGACAATGGCGGTTCTGCGGTTTCTTGCTGAACAGCAGAAATGCCTGCCCTGCATTCATTCTCGCCGATGTCGCCCGCCGCTCAGTTCGACGACTTCACTGGTGATCTGATCCTGACGCGTGAGGCGCTCCTCGAGGCGCAGGGCCTCGCCCTTGCGATCGATGTGGCTGCGGGCGGTCGCCATGGTGCGCAGCCGTGCCTCATTCTCGGCGACGAACGTCTCGACCGCAGCCGCGCAGATGTGGGCGAAGACATATTCCGCGGTCAGGTCGCCGATAAGGTCCGCCGCGTTGATATTGACGAGCGGCGGCAAATCCGCCGTGGACGCGGGGAAAGTGTCGAGGTCGAGCGGCAGGAGGCTCGCGCGCACGATCGAGACGCCCTTGCCGCTGCTCCAGACCGGATAAGCCATGGTGATGGGCACCGCGCCGACCTCGTCCAGATAGTCGTACAGCGCGTCGATGATGCTTGTCGCGAGTGCGGGCAGCGCATCGGCCTTGCTCGGCATGCTCGCGCTCCATGCGATGCGCAGACCGCGCTCGGCCGCAAGCGTGGCCGTGCGCGCGCCAATCAGAAGAATATGCCTGTCCTGCATGTCGGCCGCGGCGCCGTCGAGCAGCTGCTCCGGAAAGGCCCCGGCAAAGCCTTGCTCCGCACCGAACAGGATAAGGCCGCCTCTCGCACCACCGACCGCCCGCGCCGGAAAACGCGCCAGTGGCTCGTCAAGGCGGCGCGCCTGGCCAATGGCGGTGCGGGCGGTCTCCGCATAGCGTCGCACCGCAGGCAGCAGCGCGCGCGCCTGATGCGCCCGCTGCGCGGCGATGCCCTGCATGGCGTTGACCACCGCACCGAGCTGGCGGACGGTCTCGATCCGCTGGCCGATCTCGGCGAGGCGATCGCTCATGATGCAGAACCGGCCGGCTGGCTTTCGATCAGCGCTTTCACCGTCGTCATCAGAGCGGACCGCTGCGCGGTGTCGATCTGTCCAGTCCGCTCGATCTGCGCGCATAGATCGGGGACGTGATCGTCGATCCAGGCGGGCAGCCGCGTGCGGAGCGACGATATCTCCGAGACCGCCATGCCATCGAGCAACCCTTCGCCGAGCGCCACGACCAGCGCCACCTGGTCGACGACCCGTAGTGGACTCGACAGCGGTTGCACGAGCAAGGCGCGCAAGCGCTTGCCGCGTTCGATCTGGGCGCGGACACGCGGCTCGGGCTGCTCGCCGAAGCGGGTGAACATCTCGAGCTCGAGGAACTGCGCATAGTCGAGGCGCATGGTCCCGCTCGCGTCGCGCAGGACGCGAAGCTGCGTCTTGCCGCCGACCCGGCTCACGCTCGTGCCCACATCGATGGCGGGCTTGTGCCCCTGCGCGAACAGCTTCGCGTCGAGAATAATCTGACCGTCGGTGATCGAGATCAGATTGGTCGGGATATAGGCGCTGACGTTGCCGGCATCGGTCTCCGCGATCGGCAGAGCCGTGAGCGAACCGCCCCCCTTCTCCGTCGAGAGACGCGCCGCACGTTCGAGCAGGCGGGAATGGAGGAAAAAGACGTCGCCGGGATAGGCCTCGCGCCCGGGCGGCTGTCCGGTCAGCAGGGCGATCTCGCGATGGGTCGCGGCATGCTTGGTGAGATCGTCGAGCACCACCACCGCATGGCCGCCACCATCCCGAAAATACTCGGCCATCGTGAAGCCCGCGAACGGCGCGATCCATTGCAGCCCCGGCGCCGCGGCGGGGCTCGCCACGACGAAGATGGTGCGGTCCGGCGCGCCATGCCGCCGCACCTGGTCGACCACGCGCGCGACCGCCGAGCTTTTCTGGCCGATCGCGACATAGACGCAGATCATGTCGCTGGTGCGCTGGTTGATGATCGTGTCGACCGCGAGCGCCGTCTTGCCTGTGGCGCGGTCGCCGAGAATGAGTTCGCGCTGCCCCCGGCCGATGGCGAACATCGCATCGATTGCGAGCGTGCCGGTCTGCACCGGCTGGACGACGAGGTCGCGTTCGATGATCGCCGGCGCCGGCCGTTCGACAGGATCGAAGCGCCTGGCCCGGATCGGCGCGCCCCCATCGAGCGGACGGCCGAGCGGATCGACGACTCGGCCAAGCAATGCCTCGCCAACCGGCACGCGCACCACCTCGCCCGAGCCGGTTACGGTGTCTCCTGCCTCCACCTGGGCGGCATCGTCGAGCAGCACGCAGCCGATCCGGTCCCGGTCGAGCGTGTGGACGAATCCGGTCTGGCCCCGGGCGAAATAGAGCAATTCGTCGAGGCGCGCGTCCGGAAGGCCCGAGACCATGGCAACGCCGTCGCCGATCGATTCCACCCGGCCAATTGCATCGACACGCGGCCCGAGATTGGCGCGCGTGATGCAGCTCTGGGCCTGCGTCAGCCAGTCTTCAGGCGATCCGGGCATGATCGTCTTCATTGAGGCTCTCAACCATGGCGTCGAGATCGGCGCGCCAGCTGTTGCGCACGACGGCGTGGGGCGTGCGAAGCTCCGCGCCGGCGATGAGATCTGGATCGACTGCGAAGATCGGGGTCGCGGTATCCGGCAGGATTTCGCCAAGCGCGCGCGCTACCTGCGTCTGCAGATCGGCCGTCAGCGGCGCGGGCGTCGCGACGGTGACGGGCCCGGCGGCCGCCAGGCTGCGGCGATCCGCCTCGGAAAGGTCTCCGAGCCGCGCCTTGAGCGCGTCGACCATGGCCTGCACCGTCTGCTCGGGCGGGAGACGAGCGAGCAACGTGCCTGCCATCGAGGCGGCGAGGTTCGCTGCCTTTTCCCGCCACTGCGCCGCCACCCGCCCGCGTTCGGCATCGATCGCCGCATGGCCTTGCTCGACGACGGCGTCCGCCTCGAGCCTGGCCTGCGCGAGGAGGCGCTGGCGCTCCGCTTCGGCCTCGGTCCGGATCTCGGCGCGGCGAGCCGCCGCATCCGCGACGAAGCCGTCATTCTGCGTTTTGAGCGCCTGCGCTTCGGCCTGTGCCCGGTCCTTTGCCTCCCGCGCTTCGTCGAGCAGCGCCTGGGCCGATGCCTGGCGGGCAGCGATGGCATCCATCACCGGACGGAACAGGAAGCGTCCGAGCAGCCACACGAGGATGAGGACATTGACCGCCTGCAGCGCGAGCGTCCACCAGTCGATCCGCATGTCAGGCGAACGGGTTGGCGAAGAGCAGCAGCAGCGCGATCACGAGGCAGTAGATCGCCATCGTCTCGATCATCGCGAGGCCCACGAACAGCGTGCGCGAGACGGTGTTGGCGGCTTCGGGCTGGCGCGCGATCGCGTCCATCGCGGCGGCGACGGCCCTGCCCTGCCCGAGCGCCGGGGCGATTGCGCCGATCGAGATCGCGAAAGCGGCTCCGAGGATGCTGGCGAGATGGATCCAGTTCATGCGGGGGACTCCTGTTTGGATGGCGGGCGGGCGCCGTTCTCGCTGATAGCGCTCCCGATAAAGACCATGGCGAGCGCGCCGAAAATGTAGGCCTGGACCGCGCCGGTCAGCATTTCGAGCGCCATGAGCGGGATCGGGACGAGCAGCCCGGCGAGGCTCAGCACGACGCCGATCATGAAGACGCCGCTCATGACGTTGCCGAACAGGCGCACCATCAGCGAGAAGCTGCGGGTGAAGAGCTCGACGATATTGAGCGGGGCGAGCAGGATCGAGGGGCGCGCGAAGGTCGCGAGATAGGCCCTGGGCCCGAGCGCGCGGACGCCGAACCAGAGCGTCGCGCCGAAGACGATCAGCGCCAGCGCCGCGTCGGTTTCGAGGGTCGCGGTCGGCGGCTCGACGCCGGGGATCAGCGACGACCAGTTGGCGACCAGCAGGAACAGGAACAGCGTGCCGATCAGCGGCAGATAACGCTGCGGTTCCGCCTCCATCGTCTCGCGGATCTGGCCGGCGACGGTCTCGACGACCAGCTCGAGCGCCGCTTGGGCTCGGGTTGGGCGTAACGCAAGGCGGCGGGTCAGCAGCCAGCTTCCGATTGTAAGGAAGGCCATGATGCCCCAGGTCGTGGCGACCGGCTGGCTGATCGGCACCGGACCGATCGCGAACAGCACATGGCTTTCAAGTGGTGACGCGAATTTCATCGGGCGCCTCCGAGCCGGTGGAGCATGATCTGGCGC
This sequence comes from Sphingobium estronivorans, assembly GCF_008692605.1. Lineage (GTDB taxonomy): Bacteria > Pseudomonadota > Alphaproteobacteria > Sphingomonadales > Sphingomonadaceae > Sphingobium > Sphingobium estronivorans. Next base: position 232,526 of record NZ_LFCT01000001.1, on the reverse strand, counting down.
CCGCCCATGAAGCCGGTTGTTGCGGCAAGAAGCGCCGGCCACCCTTGCCGGCTGGCGATGACGAGAACCAGAATAGTGACGGCGAGACGCCCGAGCCTGAGCAGGATCGCGCGCGATGCCGGGCCGCCATGGGTGACGAGGTCGGCTTCTCTGGCGATGGCCGCGAAATGGGCGAGGCCGACCGCAAATCCGAGGGCCAGGAACAGGATGGGGGAGAGCTGGCTCATTGCCGGTGCATCCAGCGCCAGCCCGACCAGCAGCCGAGGGCGAGCCCGACGAGCAGGAGCGGCGCGGTCCAGAAGATGCCGCTATCCAGCCGGTGGTCGAGCCAGCGGCCGATCGCGAGACCGACCAGCGCGGGCAGGACGATCTGCCAGCCGAGCACGCCGATCTGGCCGAGATTGCGGGCGACGGAAGGAAGCCGCTGCGCAAGCCGCCGCCGTTCCGCGCGGGTCCGGATGGCTTCGACGATCGGCTGCTCGGGCTTGTCCGCGGTCACAGACCAAGCTCCCGGCCACCACCCTGCAGGGCCTCGACCATATGGCGGATCGCCTGCATCCTGAGCTTCGCCGACGCGGTCCGTTCGGATCGTTCGCCCTCGTCGCGCTCGCGGTAGCGCGCGAGCACGTCATGCTCGAGCGTTCCGAGGTCATCGCCGACATGGCCTTCGCGCGTCGCGACCGCGACCCCCGTGCCGTGGCTTACGGTCAGAATGCCGTTGCGCACCGCGCAATAGCCTGGAGCGCCATCGGCGCCCCGCCAGGAGACGATCGAGACGCCAAGCGCGGTCAGGAAATCGGCGTGGCCCGACAGGATGCCGAAACTGCCGCTGGCATCCTCGGCGCGAACCGACCTGACGTCCGTGTCGACGAGGATCGCGGTCGGATCGGTGATCCGCAGCTTCATGCGCCCTGCCCCACGCGAGAGCGTGCCTCTTCAATATCGCCTACCATGTAGAAGGCGCTCTCGGGCCAGTCGTCGGTCGCGCCGGCCAGGATGGCCGCGACGCCCTTCAGCGTATCGGCCAGCCCCACAGAACGGCCGGCTTGCCCGGTGAAGGCCTGGGTCACCATGAAGGGCTGGGTCAGGAAGCGCTGCAGCCGCCGCGCCCTGCCGACGATCAGCCGATCCTCGCGGCCCAGCTCCTCGATACCGAGCAGCGAGATGATGTCCTGGAGCTCGCGATAATGCGCGATCGTCTCCCGGACCTGCTGGGCGAGCGCGTAATGATGATCGCCCACGACCTGCGGATCGAGCAGGATCGACGAGGATCCCAGGGGATCGACCGCGGGATAGATGCCTTCGGCCGCCATGGCGCGCGAGAGCAGAATGGAACTGTCGAGATGGGCGGAGATGGCGGTGACCGCAGGGTCGGTGAAATCGTCGGCGGGCACATAGACCGCCTCGATCGCGGTCACCGCCGCTCCATGCACCGAGGCGATGCGCTCCTGCAGCGCGGCCACTTCGCTGGCCAGCGTCGGCTGGTAGCCGACGCGTGAAGGCATGCGTCCGAGCAGGCCGGAGACTTCGCTGCCGGCCTGGACGAAGCGGAACACATTATCCATGAGCAGCAGGACATTGCGCTTCTGCTCGTCGCGGAAATATTCGGCGATGGTGAGCGCGGTCAGCCCTACCCGCCAGCGCGCGCCCGGCGGCTCGTTCATCTGCCCGAAAACGAGCACGGTCTTGTCGATCACGCCCGAGCCGCGCATGTCCGTGAGCAGCTCATGGCCCTCGCGCGATCGCTCTCCGATGCCGGCAAAGACGGAAACACCTTCATAGCGCGCGACCATCGCGTTGATGAGTTCCATCACCAGCACGGTCTTCCCCACCCCCGCGCCCCCGAACATCGCCGCCTTGCCACCCTGGGCGAGCGGCGCGAGCAGATCGATGACCTTGATGCCAGTCTCGAACATCGCCGTCGCCGCGTTCTGGTCTTCGAGCGGCGGGGGTGCGCGGTGAATGGGCCTCAATGGAACATCCGGCCCAAGCGGCGCGCCGCCGTCACCCACCTGCCCGGTCGGCGTAAGGAGCCGCCCCAGAACCTTGTCTCCGACCGGGACCGCGATGGGGGCGCCCAAGGCCGTCACGCCGACATTACGAGCGAGACCGGAGGTCGGCTGAAGCGCGACGGCGCGGACGGTGCGGTCATCGATATGGCTCTGCACTTCCGCGACCAGCGGGCCTGACGATGCATCGACGCGCAGCGCTTCATTGACCGCGGGCAGCGGCCCTTCGTCGAACTCGACGTCGAGGACGGGACCGCGCAGCGCCGCAATCCGGCCGAGCCTGGCTATGGACGGTATCACGCCCATGCCGGTTGCCGGGTCAGACCATAATCATGCCCGACCGTGCCGCGATCATGACGGGACGGGTAGAAGTCGCTGCCCGCGGGCACGACATGGACGACAAGCCAAAAGTGCATTGGCTGAGCGTCGCAGGCAAGCCGCAGATTCGGCATACGTAGAGTTACCGATTCTCTCTGATTCAGCCTCGCCGAATAACGGCGGCGCGACGCGATGGGCCTCAGGCCAGGGCGCTATGCCCGATATGCCAGAGCTCAAACGCGAAGAGAAAGGTTCACCGTTTCATGCCCTATCCCGTTGATCAACTCGCCGCGCTCGCCAAAGCGAATGTCGGCCTGATGCTGAAGCTCGCCGAAGTCGCCCGGAAAGGTGGCGAAGAGTCGCTCGAGGTCGGCAACCGCGCCGCCGGCCGCTTCGCCGAAGAGGCGCGTGCCTCGATTGCGGGCGCGACGGACAAGACGTCGGACGCCGGCGCGGTCAGCCCGGCCGGACCGCGGGCACTGTTCGAGGACATGGCCACGGTCCGCGAGCATATGATTGCCGGCACAAGATCGGCGTTCGAGGAATGGCAGCAGGCCTGGCAGGCCGTCGCGAGCGCTCCGACGGCTCCCGGGGCGCTGGATGCCTTTGCTGCCATTGTCGGACCATGGTTCGGGCAGAAAAGCCCGGGCGACGGCGAGAAGCAGGCCACCAGCGACAAATAGGATAGCCCCCGATCGCGGCGAGCCGCCCTAGCCGAGCAGGTGCTGACCGCCATCGACCGGAATGATCGTGCCGGTGATATGGCGGCCGGCATCGCTCACCAGAAAGGCGGCGAGCCCTCCGACATCCTCGATGGTCACGAGCTGGTGCTGCGGGACCGTCGCCGCGGCCCGTTCGAGCAGCTCGTCGAAGCGGTCGATGCCGCTGGCAGCGCGGGTCGCGATCGGGCCTGGCGAGATCGCATGGGCGCGAATGCCCTTGGGGCCAAGCTCAGCCGCGACATAGCGGGTCGCGCTTTCGAGGGCCGCTTTGACCGGCCCCATCAGGTTGTAGTGCTCGACCACCCGCTCCGACCCGTAGAAGGTGACGCACAGCAGGCAGCCGCCATCCGACATCAGCGGCTCGGCGAGACGCGCCATGCGCAGGAAGCTGTGGCACGAGACGTCCATCGCCAGCGCGAAGCCTTCGGCCGAGCTGTCGACGACGCGGCCGTGCAAATCCTCCTTCGGCGCGAAAGCGATCGAGTGAAGCAGGAAATCGAGGCCGCCCCATTCGGACTTCACCCGCTCGAACAGGGCCTCCACTTCGCCCGGCACCCGGACATCGCACGCGGCGAGCCATTCGACTCCCAGGGTCTCCGCGACGGGCGCCACGAACGGCTCGGCCTTTCCGTTGAGATAGGTCGCCGCCAGTCTCGCCCCACAGTCGTGAAAGGCCTGGGCGCAACCCGCCGCGATGCTATGCGCGTTGGCGATACCGATCACCAGGCCGCGCTTGCCAGTAAGATCGACGAGAGGTTTCATGCTTTCGGCTCCTCACGCAGCAGATCGGCGGCGTGGATAGCGATCATCCTTTCCTCATCGGTCGGGATGACGCGGACGGCGACACGGCTGGACGGCGCGCTGATGACTGCATCTCCTCGGAGGTTCGCGTCCGCGTCGAGGTCCACGCCGAGCCAGCCGAGCCGACCGGCGACGCGGGCGCGAATTTCAGGCGAATTCTCGCCGATCCCGGCAGTGAACACGAATGTGTCGAGACCCCCGAGCGAGGACGCGAGAGCGCCGGCCTGGCGCGCGATCTGCCAGACGAAGAGCTCGATCGCTTCCCCAGCGGCGGGCGTTTCGCTGCCGAGAAGCGCGCGCATGTCGCTGGAGACGCCGGACACGCCCAAAAGGCCGGACTCACTGTAGAGGAGATGCTCGACTTCACGCGCCGTCATGCCCCTCTGCTGGAAAAGATAGAGCACCGCGCCCGGGTCGAGCGCGCCGCAGCGCGTACCCATCACCAGCCCGTCGAGCGCGGTGAACCCCATCGTCGTGTCGATGCTGCGCCCCCCGGCCATCGCGCAAAGGCTGGCCCCGTTGCCGAGATGCGCGGCGATCGTGCGGCCACCGCCTGTATCGGGATCGATCGAACGCAGCTGCCGCGCGATATATTCGTAGGAGATGCCGTGAAAACCGTAGCGCCGCATGCCCTCTTCGCCAAGCGCGCGCGGCAGCGCGAGGCGCGTCGCGATCGGGGGCTGGCCATGATGGAAGCCGGTGTCGAAGCAGGCGACTTGCAGCACAGCGGGGCGCAGCCTGGAGACGGCGCGGACCGCGGCGAGATTATGGGGCTGATGCAATGGCGCCAGTGGGCAAAGCGCCTCGAGCGCGGCGAGGAGTGGCGCGTCGACCCGCGCCGGCGCTGAATAGTCGGTGCCGCCATGAACGATCCGATGGCCGACCGCGATCAGATCGTCGCCGACCGAGGCTTCGATCTCCCGCAGCAAATCCTCGAGCAGCGTCTCGTGCGTGATCGTGCCGTCTTTCGTCCAGCGCCGCTCGGCAAGGACATCCCCCTTCGCATCGCGCGCGATCAGGTGCGGCTCAAGGCCGATATTCTCGATCTTGCCGCTCGCCAGCAAAGAGGGCTCATCAGTGCCCGGCTCGGCGTAGAGCGCGAACTTAAGGCTCGACGAACCGGCGTTGAGGCACAGGATTTCAGCCATCGCGGCGCTGTCCCGCAACGCCGGGAGCCGCCTTGGTCGCAGCCCGCGCCAGCAGCACCGCGAGCGCGCAGGAGGCGAGGCGCGTGCGCACGCTGTCTGCCCGGCTGGTGAGGATGATCGGAGCGCGCGCGCCGAGCACCACGCCTGCGGCATCGGCGCCGCCCAGGAAGGTCAGCTGCTTTGCGAGCATGTTGCCGGCCTCCAGATCGGGCACCAGCAGGATGTCCGCCTGGCCGGCGACCGGCGAGACGATACTTTTCTCGCGCACGGCCGCCTCGCTGATCGCATTATCGAGGGCGAGCGGGCCATCGAGCAGCGCGCCTTCGATCTGGCCCCGGTCCGCCATCTTGCAGAGCGCCGCGGCATCCAATGTGGTGCGCATTTTCGGATTGACCGTTTCGACGGCGGCGAGGATCGCGACCCTGGGCTGTTCGATCCCGATCACATGGGCAAGGTCGATCGCGTTGCGCGCGATGTCGGCCTTGTCCTCAAGCGTCGGCTCGATGTTGATCGCGGCGTCGGTGATGATGAGCGGGCGCGGATAGCCGGGCACGTCCATCACATAGGCGTGGCTGATCCTGCGTTCGGTCCGAAGGCCCGTGTCGGACGATACGACCGCGCCCATGAGCTCGTCAGTATGAAGCGAGCCCTTCATCAGCAGCGCGGCTTCGCCGGCCCGCACGCGCGCGACGGCTTCGGCGGCGGCGGCGTGGCTGTGCGGGACGTCGATCACCCGGAAGGCCGCAATATCGACACCGGCGTCCTTCGCCGCATTCGTCATACGCGCCGCAGGGCCGATGAGAATCGGAACGACGATGCCGGCGTCGGCGGCCTCAGCCACTGCGCGCATGGCGTCGGCGCTGCACGGATGGACCACGGCCGTGACGCACGCAGATCCGTCCTTGGCGCGCGCCATCAACTGGCGGAAGCGGTCGTGGCTGGCGATCCGCACGTCGGGAAGCGGCATGCGGGGCCGGCTGACTTTCTCGGTGGGCGCCTTGACCTCGGCCTGGCCGCTGATGACGGTCTCGCCCTTCTGGTTCACACAGGTGCAGTCGAGAACGATGACATGATGCTCGGCGCGCTTCTGCGCGACGGTGACGCAGGCCGTGATGGTGTCGCCGACGCCCACCGGGCGGGTGAAGCGAAGCGATTGGCCGAGATAGATCGCACCGGGCCCTGGCAGCTCGGTTCCCAGGATCGCCGAGATGAGCCCCGCGCCCCACATGCCATGAGCGATGACCCTGTGGAACATGTCCGTTTCGGCATAGACAGGGTCGAGATGCGCCGGATTCACGTCGCCTGACACCGCCGCGAAGAGCTGGATGTCGTCGGCGGACAGCGTGCGGGTGAGGCTGGCCGTATCGCCGACGGCGATCTCGTCGAACGTGCGGTTCTCGATGAGGTTGGCGGCGGCCATGGCTCAGCGCTCCAGCACGTAGCGCCCGGGGGCATCACCGAGCGGCGGATAGTTCCGTTCGGGCGCGCCCATCGCCGGTGGGGCCGCCGCCTCGCCCGAGTGCGATCCAAGCCATGAACTCCATTCCGGCCACCACGACCCTTCGCGCACCTCGGCCCGCTCCAGCCAGGCATCGGGACCTGGCGCCGGGCCATCCTGCATCCGTGTCGCGATGCGATAATGGCGATGAGGATGCCCGGGCTCGGAGACGATCCCGGCATTGTGGCCACCGCTCGTCAGCACGAAGCGGATCTCCGCGCCCGTCAGCATGTGGAGCTTGTGGGTCGAGCGCCACGGCGCGACATGGTCGGTTTCCGTGCCCACCATGAAGATCGGCATGCGCAGCCCCGAGAGCGAGACCGGGTGGCCGCCGGCCTCGTAGCGCCCTTCGGACAGGTCATTGTCGAGGAACAGGCGCCGAAGATATTGCGCGTGCATGGCATAGGGCATGCGGGTGCCGTCGGCGTTCCATGCCATGAGGTCGGTCATCGGCTCGCGCTCGCCCATGAGATAGGTCGAGAGGATGCGCGACCAGAGCAGATCGTTGGACCGCAGCATCTGGAAGGCGCCGCCCATATGGCTGCTGTCGAGAAAGCCGCGCGCCCACATCATCGCATCGATCAGGTTGATCTCCGCCTCGTCGATGAACAGACCAAGTTCGCCCGGCTCGCTGAACTCGGTCTGGGCGGCGAACAGCGTGACGCTCGCCAGACGCTCATCTTCATCGCGCGCCATCGCGGCCGCGGTGATGGCGAGCAGCGTGCCGCCGATACAATAGCCGGCCGCGTGGATCTTCTCGGTGCCGGTAATCGCCTGGATGACATCAACGGCGGCCATCGGCCCAAGCAGGCGATAATCCTCCATGTCGAGATCGCGGTCGGCGCTGTCGGGATTGTGCCAGGAGATGCAGAACACGGTGTAGCCCTGCCCTACCAGCCAGCGGATGAGCGAATTTTCCGGCGACAGGTCGAGGATGTAATATTTCATGATCCATGCCGGCACGATCAATATCGGCTCCGGACGCACCGTCTCGGTTGCGGGCGCATATTGGATCAGTTCCATGACCCTGTTGCGAAACACGACCTTGCCAGCCGTGGCTGCGACCTTCTCGCCGACCCGATAGGCCTCCGTGCCCGCTGCGGGCTCCCCGCGTACCAGGCGTTCCAGGTCGTCGCAAAAAAATCGCGCACCCTCGACAAGGCATTGTCCTCCGGTTTCGAGGATGCGCTGCTGGAGCACGGGGTTGGTCGGGATGAAATTGGTCGGGGACACCATGTCGAGCATCTGGCGGGTCGCGAACTCGACGATCGCTTCGTGGTGCCCGGTGACGCCGCTCACGCCGGTCGTCGCGGCATGCCACCATTGCTGCTGGAGCAGGAAGGCCTGCTCGATCAGGTCGAACGGATGGCGCTTCCAGGCTGCGTCGGCGAAGCGCCGATCCTGGGGCAGCGGATCGATCGCCGGCTCGGGATCGCTGCCGGATGCGCTGCGCATGGCATAGTCGGCGAGCCGCATCAGCTTGCGCCCGCCCTTGGCGGCGAGCTGCAGCTGCCTGCCTGGCGAGCAGAGAATGTGCGTCCACCAGTCGGAAAAAGACTGCGCCAAAGTGGCGGGCGACTGGCCTGAAGTCAGCTGCGCGATGGCGGCGAAGCTCGACCGATCCAGCGTCGTGGCCAGACCGTCCAACGGGTCAGGGATATTGCTTCGACTCTGCACATTTTCGCTCCTGCTGCGGTGCAACAAGCCCTGAAGCGCAGGAAGCCTCTGCGCACTCCGTAGTCCTACGGAGGGATTGCCTCGCATATGCCAGCCCCAGAAGTCAGAGCTCAGCACGACATTGCTGTATGAAAAGCGGCCAAATACGATCAGGAGGCTCAGTGCGGTCGCACGGGCGAGCCAGCTATCCCGCCGAACCAGTCCCGCAATACCGGCGAAAGGGTCTGCGGGTTGCCGCCGATATGGCGAAGATCCTCCGCCAGCAGTGGCGGGCGGACTGCGAGGAAATATATCGCGAGGCCCGTCGTGAGAATGCCAAGTGCGATCAGCACCCCGGCCGCCAGAGCGGGTCTGGTCCGAGAGGCGGCCGGCGCTAACATTTTCTGTCGAGACTCAGTTCGGCGATGATGGGACAATCTGGCCGCTCGTCGCCATGACAGCGCTCGGCGAGATCGACGAGGGTCTCGCGCAGGGTCGTCAGCGCTTCGGCCTTGCGCTGCAATTCCTCCGCCCGCGCCAACGCGACCCGCTTTACATCGGCGCTGCTGCGGCCCGTGTCGGCCCACAGGCCGAGCAGGGTCCGGATCTCCTCGATCGGAAAACCGAGATCGCGGGCATTGGCGATGAACCGCAGGCGATGGAGGTCACTCTCGCCATAGTCGCGATAACCCGCTCCCCGGCGCGGCGGCGCCGGGATGAGGCCGATCTTCTCATAATGGCGGATCATCCGCTCCGAGACCCCGCTTTGCTTCGACGCCTCCCCGATGTTCACAGCGCTTTCCGGTTGAGGCGCAGCGCGTTGGTGACCACGCTGACCGAGGAGAGCGCCATGGCGGCGGCCGCGATGATCGGCGAGAGCAGGATGCCGAACAGCGGATAGAGCGCGCCCGCCGCCACCGGCACCCCGGCGACATTGTAGATGAAGGCGAAGACCAGGTTCTGGCGGATGTTGGACATGGTCGCCTGGCTCAGCCGCCGTGCCCGCACGATGCCCATGAGATCGCCCTTGAGCAGCGTCACGCCCGCGCTCTCGATCGCGACGTCGGTGCCCGAGCCCATGGCAATACCGACATCGGCGGCAGCCAGTGCGGGGGCGTCGTTGACCCCGTCGCCGGCCATCGCCACCACGCGCCCCTCGCTTTTCAACCGCGCGACGACGGCACTCTTCTGGTCGGGCAGTACCTCGGCTTCGACATCGTCAATGCCGAGCCGCCTTGCCACCGCCTCTGCTGTGGTGCGGTTGTCGCCGGTCAACATCACCACGCGAATGCCTTCGGCCTTGAGTGCGGCCAGGGCCTCCGGCGTCGTCTGCTTCACGGGATCGGCGATTGCAAAGGCGCCGCCGACGGTGCCGTCGACGCCGATGAAGATCGCGGTGGCGCCATCCCGGCGCAGGGCGTCGGCCTGCTCCGCCAGCGCGTCGGTTGCTATGCCCTCTTCCGAGAGGAACCGCGCATTACCGAGCACGATCCGGCGGCCGTCGACGGTGCCGAGCGCGCCGCGTCCGGTGGGGGAATCGAAGTCGGTGACGTCGCTCGTGGGGATGCCGCGATCCTTGGCGGCCTCGACGATCGCCAGCGCGAGCGGATGCTCGGAGGCCCGCTCGACCGAGGCGGCAAGCCGCAGCAGTTCGGCTTCGTCGAAGCCGGGCGCCGGCACGATCTGGGTGACGGCAGGCCGGCCTTCGGTCAGCGTGCCGGTCTTGTCGACGACGAGCGTGTCGACTTTTTCCATATGCTCGAGCGCTTCGGCATTCTTGATGAGGACGCCGAGCCCGGCGCCGCGGCCAACCCCGACCATGATCGACATCGGCGTGGCGAGACCCAGTGCGCAGGGACAGGCGATGATCAGCACGGCGACCGCCGCAACCAGCCCGTAGGCGAAGCGCGGCTCGGGGCCCCAGATGCCCCAGGCGATGAACGCGACCACCGCGACCGCGATGACCACGGGCACGAACCAGCCCGACACCTGATCGGCCATGCGCTGGATCGGCGCGCGCGAGCGCTGCGCCTCGGCGACCATCTGGACGATGCGCGCCAGCATGGTGTCCCGGCCAACCTTGTCGGCGACGATAACGAGCGCGCCGGTCTGGTTGAGCGTGCCGCCGATCACCGTGTCGGCCTTGGCCTTGGTGACGGGCATGGACTCACCGGTGACCATCGACTCGTCGAGCGAGGAACGGCCGTCCTCGACCACGCCATCGACCGGCACCTTCTCGCCGGGACGCACACGCAGGCGGTCGCCGACCGCAACGAGATCGAGGCTGATTTCCTCTTCACTGCCATCGGAACCGATCCGGCGCGCGGTCTTTGGCGCAAGGTTAAGCAGCGCCTTGATCGCGCCCGAGGTCCGCTCGCGCGCGCGCAGTTCGAGCATCTGGCCGAGCAGCACGAGGACAGTGATCACCGCGGCCGCCTCGAAATAGACGGCAACCATGCCGTCCTCTCCGCGGAAGGCGGGCGGGAACAGCTGGGGCGCGAGCGTCGCGACGACGCTGTAGATCCAGGCGACCCCGGTCCCCATCGCGATCAGGGTGAACATGTTGAGGTTGCGGGTCTTGAGCGAGGCCCAGCCACGCTCGAAGAAGGGCCAGCCCGCCCAGAGCACGACGGGTGTCGCCAGCACGAACTGGATCCATACCGAGATCGACATCGGCACGAGGCGATGGATCGCGGGAAAGAGATGCGCGCCCATCTCGAGGATCAGCACCGGGAGGGCCAGCATCAGGCCGACCCGGAAGCGCCGTGTGAAATCGACCAGCTCATGGCTGGGGCCGCTGTCGGCAGTCACGGTCGCGGGCTCGAGCGCCATGCCGCAGATCGGACAGGACCCGGGATGGTCCTGCCGAATCTCGGGATGCATAGGGCAGGTCCAGATCGTGCCTTCTGGCACCGCGACTGGCGGTGCCGGCGGGCCGAGATAGCGCTCGGGATCGGCGATGAATTTTGCCCGGCAGCCCGCGCTGCAGAAATGATAGCTTTCACCGCCATGCTCGGCATGGTGCGCAGTGATCGCAGGATCGACGGTCATGCCGCAGACCGGGTCCTTGACGCCAGCCGCTGGTTTCGCAGCGCCGTGGCTGCCGCAGCAACCGCCGCCATGCGCCGCTCCATGTGTCTCGTTCATCGCCTTGCTCCTTTCGACGCCTGACGATCTAGGGTCTGACACCGTGTCAGGGTCAATACGTAATCGCCTAAGCGGACAAATCGGCGGGCCCGTTCGCCTGGCCGCCATCAGCCAAGGTCATTGGCAACCGTAAGGCCGTGGTCCTGCGCCGGTCGATGCGCCGTAAACAAGTCGATCGCGCCGGTGATGGTCAAAAGCCGAAACGTCTCGGCCACATGCCTGAAGCCGGCCGCCGCGATCAGGCCGGGGAGCACGCCGTCGGCATTGGGCCGGGTATCATCGATGCCATCGAGCCGCTGCACGGTCAGGCGGAAGGCAAGCCGCATGAAACCCTGCTGGCGGCCATAATCGGCGATCACCAGGCGCCCACCCGGGCGCAGCATGGCGAACATGGCGCGCAGGGTTGCCGCCTTCTCCCTGACCGGCATCTGATGCAGCACGAGACTCGACACGACAGCGTCGGCGGTACCCGGGGCCACGTCCCTGGCAAATCCCTGACGCCAGTCGATATCGGCCCGCCGCACAGCGGCCTTGTGCCGCGCGATGTCGAGCGCCTCGGCATCGGGATCGAGACCGATCACCTGCGTCCTGGGCTCGGCTTGCTTGAGCATCAGCGCGAAGCTGCCGGTGCCACAGCCGACGTCGACGACCGTCTCACCGGCTTTGGGCGCCAGGGCGGCGAGCATGGCGGCACGCCACCGCTTCTCCCGCGTCCACAGGCGGATCGCGCGATCATAGTCTTTCGTCGATCCGGTCCCGAGCGGCGGGGTGTAGGATTGCATTGGCTTCTCCCAACGCGAGGCGTTCGAAACGATAAACTACATCGACATGGGTGGCGACAGTGTCCCCAGCCAGGCGACCAGCCCGAGAATGACGATCGCAAGACCGCCTTCGACGACGAGGCTCGCGCGCAGCAGCGCCTGCGCCCGTGGCGCGTCCTCTTCCTCGATCGCCTGCGCAAGTGCCGGGGTCAGGCGATAACGGTTGAGCGCGGCCAGGCCCAGCATGCCGGCGAAGAGCAGCAGCTTGGCGATGAGCAGCAGGCCGTAGGTCGACTGCCCGAGAGACGCGATGTTGCCCGGGCCGACCAGGAACCAGCCGTTCACCGTCCCGGTCAGGATCAGCAGGGCGACGATGATCGTGCCGACGAGGGAGAAGCCCCGCAGCGCTTCCTCGGCGAGCATGACCCGGTCCATGTCTTCAGTGGCGAGATCATCGGTTGCGAGCCTGGTAAGAACCAGCGCAAGGAATGCGGCAAGCGCGCCGACCCAGGCGCCCGCGGCGAGCAGATGGATGAGATCGGCCCCCAGTTGCAGCCAGCCCGCCTCGCCTTCGCCGGCCGCGCCATGCCCGCTCCAGGCGAGGGTCGCGAGTGCGACCGCGCCTGCCAGAGTGGAGGCGATGAAGGCAGGACGGGATTGCCGGCGATAGAAGGGGATGGAGAGCAGAAGAACGAGGAGCGCGACGAGGCGCGCCTTCAGCGCCGTTCCCATGGACGTGCCGTTGAACAGCTCTGCGACCATGGAAAGATCAGGCTGGGTGAGCGGCAGCCCGGTCATGGCCGCTGCCTGCAACGCGAACCCCAGCGCCGACAGCAGGAGGGCGAGACAGGCGAGACCGGCCACCATTGCTACCATCGGCAGATGCCGCTGTACCATCCGGCCGCCGCCGGGCGCATAGAGCGCGAACAGCGGCAGGCCGAACAACAGGCCGAGATCGACGTAGAGCGCCCAGCGGACGGCGACGAGTGCCACGTCGTTCATGGCGTCACTTGACGGTAAAGGCGAGATTGCCCTGGATGCGGTGCGTGTCGGTCGAGACGACGTGCCAGGCGACCTGATAGCTGCCCGCCATGAGCGGCTTGGCGAGCGTCAGCACGAGCGTCTTGTCGCCTTCGACGGACGTCTTGAAGCCGGTTACCGCCATGCGGTGGTTGGGCATGCCGGGCATGCCGGTCATCACGATCTCGGCGCCCGACAGCTTCGGCATCAGACCTTCACTGAAGGTGAGCGTGATACGCGAAGGCGCCGAGACGCTGGCGTTCGCGGCGGGCGTCGAGGACACAAGCTTGGGATGCGCGTAGGCCGGAGCAGAAACACTCAGGCCGACGGCGGCGATAACTGCGAGAGGCGAAAAGAAACGCATTGGAACATTCTCCTGTAGATCCCATGAGACAATACGCAGCCCGAGCCCCCACCCCTCGCAATTATTCTTTTCAATCTACAGCAAGGGTTCCTGGACCATCGTGCGTATTGAAGGATGAAGACGGAGAAGCACCATGGATGAACTTGACCACCTGCTCTCGCGGTTGCGCGATGCGCCTCTCGATCCCAGGCTCGGCGGCCTGGAAAGCCGGGTCATGGCGGAAATAGCGCGCATCCGGGCCATACCAAGCCTTGGCGCTATGACGTTCGGCATCGCGGCCGCAACCGCGCTGTTCATCGGAATTGCCGGCTCGGCAGTTCCGACACGGTCTGCTGATGCCAAACCGCTATCGCCCTTCGATGCTCGGCTCGCGCTTGCGCCCTCGACGCTGCTGAGCTCGCAGTGATGCGCGACCGCCGCCGGCTCCTGCTCCTCGTCCTGGTGACCTTCGCCGCGGCGATCGCTGGCGTTGTCATTGGCCGCGTCTATGTGGTTCCAGTGCGCCCGGTCGAAAATGAGCTGCACGAGCTGCTCCATCGCGATCTGAAGCTGAATTCAGCGCAACACAGCCGACTCGAGACAATCGAGAAGAACTACGCGATCCGGCGTCAAGCGCTGGAGGCCGAATTGCGCGCCGACAATGCGCGTCTCGCGGAAGCGATCGAAGCGGAGCATGGCTATGGCCCGCAAGTCGCAACTGCGGTGGATCGCTCGCACCAGGCCATGGGCGCGCTGCAGAAAGAAACACTTGAGCATATCTTCGCGATGCGGGCCGTGCTGCGCCCGGATCAGACGGACAAATTCGACGACGCCGTGGTGAAAGCGCTGACGGCCAAATCCGAATGACCGCGTGCCTCCCCGACTGCTCGGACGGGGAGCTCGCGGCTCTGGCGCTTGGAGGCCGGCAAGCGGCCTATGGCGAGCTGGTCCGCCGGCATCAAGGTTGGGTTCACCGGCTCGTGCGCAGCCATGTCGGATCTATGGATGAGGCATTGGATGTCACCCAGGCGAGCTTCGTCGCGGCCTTTGCCGCACTCAACCGCTATGACGTAACCCGACCCTTCCAGGTCTGGATGTCCCGGATTGTCATCAACAAATGCCATGACTGGCGGCGTCGGCGAGCGGTTCGAAATTTCTTTGCCCTAGCCCTACCGCTCGGCGAGGCGGACGGCGTCGCCGACGACGCACCGCTGCCCGATCAGGCGATCGGGGCCGAACAGCAGCTCGCGCAAGCAATGAAAGCGATTGCTGCCCTGCCGTCTTCCCTCAAGGACACGCTTATTTTGCGTACGATCGACGAGAAATCGGAAGCTGAAACCGCCGAAATTCTCGGGATCAGCCAGAAGGCGGTCGAAACGCGCCTCTATCGAGCTAGGGCACGCCTTTCGGAAATATTAAAGAAAGTTTGAGGGGGATGAGGCCATGCTGCGTATTCCCAATAGGTACGCCCTCTTTCTTAAAGCTGAGACAACCGAATGATTTCTGCTCTCGACCGCCGCCAGTTCCTCCGCGGCGCGGCCCTCGCCGGCGGCGGCGCAGCATTGTCAGCCTGGCTGCCGGCCTGGGCGCAGACGATCTCGCCGGGGATGCGACCGACGCTGCCGACCGTGTCGGGCGAAGACATTACGCTCACCATCGCCCGGCAGTCGATGACCATCGACGGGCGCAAGTTCCGGGCAATCGGCCTCAACGGCACGGTCCCCGCCCCGCTGATCCGGCTGCGCGAGGGCCAGCGCGTGCGGCTCAACGTCATCAATCAGCTGGAGGAGGACAGCTCGATCCACTGGCACGGGCTGATCCTGCCGGCCAATATGGACGGTGTGCCGGGCGTGTCTTTTCCGGGCATCAAGCCGGGCTCGAACTACCTCTACCAGTTCTCCGTCGTGCAAAGCGGCACCTACTGGTACCACAGCCATTCAGGCCTGCAGGAACAGGAAGGCCATTACGGCCCGATCATCATCGATCCCGCCGGTGCCGATCCGGTCGCCTATGACCGCGAGCATGTCATCGTGCTCGCCGATCACAGCGCGCTCTCGCCGCAGGCGATCTTCCGGCGCCTCAAGGTCAACCCCGGCCATTTCAATTTCCAGCGCCAGACCCTGGCCGGGCTCCTGTCGGGCAAGGATCAGCCGCTCAAGGACCGGCTCGACTGGGGCCAGATGCGGATGGACCCGGCCGACATCTCCGATGTGACCGGATCCACCTACACCTATCTCGTCAACGGCCATGGTCCGATGGACAACTGGACCGCGCTCTTCACCCCGGGCGAACGGGTGCGGCTGCGGGTCATCAATGCGTCGGCGATGACCACCTTCAACGTCCGCATCCCCGGCCTGCCGCTGACCATCGTCCAGGCCGACGGGCAGAATGTGGTGCCGGTCACCGTCGACGAGTTCCAGGTTGGTGTTGCCGAGACCTACGACGTCGTTGTCAGCCCAGGCGATGACAAGGCCTACACCCTTGTCGGCGAGGCGATCGACCGCTCGGGCATGGCGCGTGCCACGCTCGCGCCGCGCGCCGGCATGGCCGGCGAGGTTCCCCCCTTACGCAAACGGCCGCTCGCCGACATGAAGGACATGGGCATGGACATGTCCTCGATGCCGGGCATGGAAGGCATGGACATGTCGGGCGGCGCTATGCGGGGCGTCGATCCGACGGCCGAGAAGAACGCGTCCGCGCGCCTCGCGACCGGCGCGGCGGCAGCGATGGCGACCATGGACAATAGCGCCATGGCAGGCATGGATCATTCGGGGATGGATCATTCCGCGATGAGCGGGATGGACCACGGCGCGATGGGCGCCGATGGCCAGATGGCGGGCATGGACCATGGCGGGCACGCGATGGGGTCGATGAAGATGCGAGACTTCTCGAACGCGCCGCAGGTGAAGCGCGACCCGAGCGTCCAGACCATCTCGCCGATGCCCGTCGACCGCACCGGCGAGCCCGGCCAGGGCCTCGCCGACGTCGGCCACAAGGTGCTTGTCTACAGGGACCTGATGGCGCTCGATCGCAATCCGGACGTGCGCGCGCCGAGCCGCAGCATCGACATTCACCTCACCGGCAACATGGAGCGGTTCATGTGGTCGTTCGACGGCGAAAAAATGTCGGACCATCACGAGCCGATCCCCTTCATCGAAGGCGAGCGGGTGCGCGTCAATCTCATCAACGACACGATGATGGGGCATCCGATCCATATTCACGGGCATTTTTTCGAGCTGGTGACGGGGCATGGCGATCATGCGCCACGCAAGCATACGGTAATCGTCCAGCCCGGCGGCAAGGTGACCTGGGACTTCACCGCCGACGCGGTCGGCGACTGGGCCTTCCACTGTCATCTCCTCTACCACATGCATGCCGGGATGATGCGGGTCGTGAGCGTCCGTCCGAAGGGAGACGCGTAATGACCCGCATCCTCACGCCGCTGGTGAGCGCGATCGCCCTTTTCGCTGCCGCGCCCGCCTTTGCCCAGGATCATTCAATGCACGGCATGCCCGGCATGGCGCCGCCGGGCGAGGTGCCGCCGGCGCAGGAGAAGAAGAAGGACAAGGCCGCCGCCAGGCCGCGCGCTCAGACACCAGCGCCAGACGCCACCTCGGCGATGGACCATTCGCAGCACCAGGCCAGTCCTGCGCCGCAGGGAGATGCGGCCGGTCAGCCGCAACCCGCGTCTCCCGCGATGCCGGACATGCCGGGCATGGACCACTCCCAGCATCAGGACGGCGCGATGCCGGACATGCCCGGGATGGACCATTCGCAGCATGGCCAGACCGCCATGCCCGGCATGCAAATGACCGGCACGGCGCTTCCGGCCGGCAATGCGCCCCCGCCGCCTCCCCCCAGCGACCACTTCGCCGATCGTGATTTTCCCGGCGCCGAGATGGCGCGCTCACGCGACATCATGATGAAGGACAGCGGCGGCAACAATTTCGGGCAGGTGCTGCTCAACCTGTTCGAGTATCAAGCGCATAGCGGTCGCGATGGCTATCGCTGGGATGGCGAAGGCTTTTACGGCGGCGATATCAACCGGCTCTGGCTCAAGAGCGAGGGCGAAGGCGAGTTCGGCCGCGGCATCGACAGCGCGGAGGTGCAGGTGCTCTATAGCCGGGCCATCGACCCCTATTTCAATCTTCAGGGCGGTATCCGCCAGGACTTCGGCCGCGGGCCCGACCGCACTTACGCGACGGTCGGCGTCGAGGGCCTGGCTCCCGGCATGTTCGAAGTCGAAGGCGCGCTGTTCCTCTCGACCAAGGGCGATGTTCTGGGCCGGGTCGAGGGCTATTACGACCAGCGCATTACCCAGCGCCTGATCTTGCAGCCGCGCGCCGAGGTCAATTTCGCCGCGCAGGATATTCCGGAGAACGACATCGGTTCGGGGCTGGTCAACATAGAGCTCGGCGCGCGCCTGCGCTATGAGTTCAGCCGCCAGTTCGCACCCTATATCGGCGTCTCTTATCTGCGCAAAGCCGGCGACACGGCGCGGCTGTCGAGGCTTGCCGGCGAGGACGTCCATGCCACCAGCTTCGTCGCCGGCATCCGCTTCTGGTTCTAGCATCGGGACGGCTGATGGCGGGGGCGAACAGGAGAGCGGGGCGTTACACTGAGACCCAGGTCGGCCTGCGCCGAACGAAGGAGATACGCCATGGATCATTCGTCCCACATGAGCACACGGAAGATGGGCGCCTATTGGAGCCTGGCCTTCCAGACCGTCATCAGCGGCGTCATCATGTATCTGGTGATGTTCGTCATGATCGACGGGCTCGACAGCTTCTACAACAACCTCAACATGCTCTACATGACGCTGATGATGGTCTCACCGATGGTGGTGCTCATGATCCTCGCCATGCGGCACATGTTCCCGTCGAAGGCCGCCAACATCGCGCTGATCGCCGCGTCGCTGGTCGCCTTCTTGGGCAGCTTCGCGTTCATCCGCACGCAGACCACGATCGGCGACACGGCCTTTCTGCGCTCGATGATCCCACACCACTCCGGCGCGATCCTGATGTGCCAGGAAGCAAAGCTCAGCGATCCGGAAGTCATCCGGCTTTGCGAATCGATCAAGCGCTCGCAGCGGCAGGAAATCGACGAGATGAAGGCCATACTCGCGCGGCGCTGAGTGGCACGGTCCGGCTACGCCCGGATACGTGCGCCCGGCCGGGCGTGTGAGCCGGCCGATGGTCTACACGAGGCGCGGGCCCGACGAGATTGCCAGGGAGGTGGCGCGGCTTGCGCCGCTGTTCCTGCGACAGGCTGGCGGCCACGTCCTGACGCTGCTCGATCCTTCCGGGATGGTGCTGAGCTATAATGAAGAAGGCGAGCGTGCCGAATGCTGGCCGCTCGATCGCGTCCTGGGACAGCCCCACGACCTGTTCTACCCGCCCGACGAGATTACGGCGGGGCGTCCAGGCGCAGACCTGGCGGCCGCCCTTCACGAGGGCACGCTGGAGCGCGAAGCGTGGCGGGTCTGCGAGAACGGCGCGGAATATCTGGCGCGCCTGACGATCACCGCACTGTTCGAAGGCGACACACATCGCGGCTTCGCCTGCATCAGCCGCGATGTCACCGACGAGGCGGCGGTCCGCGCATCGATCGAGACCCGCGAGCAGCATCTGCAATCGATTCTGGCGACGGTGCCGGATGCGATGATCATCATCGACGAGACCGGCGCCATCACGTCGTTCAGCGCAGCGGCACAACGCCTGTTCGGCTACAGCGAAGCCGAGCTCGTCGGCCGCAACGTCTCCTGCCTTATGCCCCAGCCCGATCGCGACCGTCACGACGAATATCTCGCGCATTATCTGCAGACCGGCGAGCGCCGGATCATCGGCCTCGGTCGCGTCGTGGTCGGCCAGCGCCGCGACGGCTCAACCTTCCCGATGCAGCTGTCGGTCGGCGAGGCCGGTGAAGACGGGCAGCGGTTGTTCACCGGCTTTATCCGGGATCTCACCGCCAAGGAGCAGGATGAGCTCAGGCTCAAGGAACTGCAGGCAGAGCTGGTCCATGTCTCTCGGCTGAGCGCGATGGGCACGATGGCCTCGACGCTCGCGCATGAGCTCAACCAGCCGCTTGCCGCGGTCGCGCTCTATCTCGAGACGATCCGCGACATGCTCGACGAGCGGGACGACGAACCCTTCGTGTCGCTACGGTCGGTGATGGATGATGCGGCACAGGAAACGCTGCGGGCCGGCCATATCGTCCGGCGCCTGCGCGATTTCGTCGCCCGCGGCGAGGTCGACAAGAGCCTCCACGAGCTGCCGCAGGTCATCGCCGAGGCGAGCCAGCTCGCGCTGGTCGGTGCACGCGAGCGCGGCATCCGCAGCTTCTTTGCGGTCGATCCCGCCGCGACGCTGGTCCTCGTCGACAGGGTGCAGATCCAGCAGGTGCTGGTCAACCTGATGCGCAATGCCATCGAGGCGATGGCGGAGTGTCCGGTTCGCGACCTCAAGGTGGCGACCAGGTTGCGCCCTGACGGGCTGATCGAGGTGACCGTGGAGGATACCGGTCCCGGCATCGCGGACGGAATCCGCGAGCAGCTCTTCACGGCGTTCAACTCGACAAAGGCCGACGGCATGGGCCTCGGCCTCTCGATCTGCCGGACCATCATCGAAGCGCATGGCGGCCGTATCTGGATGGAGCGCCCCGACCGCGGCGGCACCCGCTTTCATTTTACCTTGATCCATGCGCGGGCGGAGGAGGAACATGGGGGATAGACGCGTCATCCATCTGGTCGACGACGAGGAGAGCATCCGCAAGGCGGCGAGCTTTGCGCTCAAGACCGCGGGCTACGACGTCGTGACCTATGCCTCGGGCGTGGAGTTTCTCAAGGAGGCGAAGTCGGCGGCCGTCGGCTGCGTCATCCTTGACGTGCGCATGCCCGAGATGGACGGTCTCGAGGTTCAGGCCGCCATGGCAGCACGCGGGGTCAACATGCCGGTCATCGTCCTGACCGGCCATGGCGACGTGTCGGTTGCGGTGCAGGCCATGAAAGGCGGCGCGGTCGACTTTCTCGAGAAGCCCTTCGAGAAAGCGGCCCTGCTCGGCGCCGTCAGCCGCGCGTTCGCGCGTCTCGACGATGTCGACTTTCGCACTCTGGAAACCTCTGAAGCCGGCGTGCGGGTCGCTGCACTGACGCCCCGGGAGCGTGAAGTGCTGGAAGGGCTGGCGAACGGCCTGCCCAATAAGACGATCGCCTATGACCTGGGCTGTTCATCGCGAACGGTCGAGGTCCATCGCGCGAGCCTGATGGCCAAGCTCGAGGTCCGCAATTTGTCCGAAGCCCTGCGGATCGCCTTTGCCGCGGGCATGGGCCGCAAGCCGAAGTGACTGCGACCTCTACGTAGCGACGGGACGAGGCGCGATATGCGATCGATGGTGCAATCGTCACACGGGTGTCCGCTTCTCGCAATGCCATCGGTCCGTTCCACTCAGCATGATGGCAGATACACCATCCTCGTCTCCGACGACGATCCCGGCGTGCGGCGTGGCCTCCAGCTGCTGCTGAGATCGCGCGGCTATGCCGTGTGGGGATATACGACCGGCCACGCGCTGTTGGCCGACCCCCGCGCGAAGGAGGCAGACTGCGTCATCCTCGACTATCGCATGCCCGACATCGACGGATTCGCGATGCTGCGTCACCTTCGCGAGATCGGATGGTCGGGACGCGCCATCATGATCTCAGGCTTTCACGACACGCTGCTGGCCTGGCGGGCCGCCGAGGCGGGCTTCGATCACGTTCTCGCAAAGCCTTTGATCGGCAGGGCTTTGCTCGATGCGTTGGACCGGCACCGCGCCGAGGTTCTGCGAAAGCATTGAGTTATGGCGGCCGGCCCCCGGCAGCCTCAGCCCGGCGCGATGTGGAAAGCCGATCTGCGCCGTCAAAGCCAGTGGCTACGTTTGAACCGGATGTAGAGCCCAATGCAGACCGCAGCGATGACGCCGAGGATGACGAAATATCCCCATTGCGTCTTCAGTTCGGGCATATTCTCGAAATTCATGCCGTAGATTCCGGCAATCGCGGTAGGCACCGCGAGGATCGCGGCCCAGGCGGCAAGCTGACGCGTGATCGCACCCTGGCGCTGCTGTTCGAGCAGGTGACTCGCCTCGAACACCGAGATCAGGATGTCGCGGATGCCGGTGATGGCGCTCTCAACCCTGAGCATGTGATCGAGCAAATCACGGAAATAGGGTTTCCTTCTCACGATCTGGCTTTTGAGCCATTCGAGCATGGAATCTTTTGCCATCATGGGCGTCGTCGTCGCTCTCGGCAGCATCGTCTACCGGGCCAGCATCCGCCGGTCATCAACGTAGGGGTCACGACGGTGGAGCGAGCGGTCGGCTCTTCAAGCCCAACGCGATCGGCTCATTTCTCGCTCACCAGTCGTGAACTAACGGCAAATTTGTCAGAATTTGAGGGTGAAAGTGATTTATGGCCCTCATTTTTGTTTCAAGCAGCGCCTGCCGAATGCATCTCTGCGATTGATGTCTTCTGCAAAAGCTTGTTGGCATCGGATGCTCGCTGATCACACCTAACCCGTAATCGTGCCTCTGGCTGACATACCCGACAAACGTATAAGCTCGCCATGCGCGGGCGTCACCAACCCAATTCCGCGTGCGATCCCAAGCGCACAAGCTGCAAGGTGTCGTCATCGGGCTTGCGGTAAATCAGCACGAGGTCGGGCTTTATGTGGCAATCGCGATGGTCGCGCCAGTCGCCGGTCAGCGCATGGTCGCGGTGGCGCGGTTCAAGCGGCTCGTCGGATGCCAGCGCCTCGATGATCGGGATCAGGTCAGCGTCCAGCGTCTTGGCGTGCTGCCCCTTCTTCTCCCGCTTGTAGTCGCGCTTGAACCGCCCGAAGCGTTCAATCGTCCGCATTGAGGTCGGCCATCAGGTCGACCACCGTGGCGAACCGCTTGCCCTTTCCCTCGCGCGCTTCCTTCATGGCCTCGATCGTCTCGGCATTGGGCACCAGCGGTTCAAACGGCAAGGCCTTGTCGCGGGCAACGCGGGTCAGCATCAGGCGCACGGCATCGGAGACGGTCAGCCCCATAGCAGCCAGCACGGTCGCGGCTTCCTCCTTCACCGCTCCGTCGATCCGGGTCTGCACAAGAGCGTTTGCGGCCATGTCGATTTCCTTTCTGCATGACGATGTAATGCAAGCGAACGCAAAGTGCAATCAGGCAAAGCCCCGGCTATCGACATGGCGACCGGGCTTCGCGTTTTTCACCTTCAATGCTGTGAGTGCCATCGGTTCGGGGCCCTGATCGGGAATGTTGGGGCCGTTCTCACACTTTCGGTGGGCAAACGGTCCCACAATCGTTCCCACATTTTGGGCCAAATTCAGGCAAATCAGGGAGACGACCGCGAACAACTTACAAGACAAATCGTTGCTTTTTCAGTGTAGGTAGGGGTAGGGACGCCATCAGCTCGCTTGACACAAGGTTCTACACTCGACAGCGGGGTCCTCTACCACCGGGCAATTCTGCAGGATGCTGCAAACCGCGCGATATCAATGGCGGGCGAAAATTCGCTGACCGGCGCTGCCGAAGGCCACCACCGTATAGGGTTGGCGGGCAGCGCCTGCCACTTCCATGCCCTCCGAACCGATCGGCATCCCCGCAACCGCAATGCCTTTGACGCCCGCAGGACGGGTCGCCAGCAAGCGCTTGACGTCGGATATCGGGACATGGCCCTCGATCATATAGCCATCGACGATCGCGCTGTGGCAAGATGCCAGCGTCCGGGGCATGCCGGCCTTGCGCTGAAGCTCGCTGCGCGACGCATCGTCACGCATGACGACCTTGCGTCCCAGCTTCGCGCGCACGGCCTGCGCCCACTTCTCGCAACATCCACATCCCGGATCCCGGTGGACGACGATATCACTGGCCGCAAGCGCTACGCCGGGCATGGCGAGGAACAGCAAGGCGACGAATAGGCGGGTCTTCATGAAATGACTCCCGGAAGAACGATAAGCATGGGGCAGAGGCCCCTTCTTTTCTATACGCATCAATGCGCCCCTCCCCTCATCACGCAGATGATTTTACGATGGCGGGCGGCCTCCAGGCTAGCGGCAGGGACACAAGCAGCGCTAGCGATAGACCACCAATCCCCCACAGAACGAGCGGCTGCGCCCCGGGAGCGACGATGGCTATCGCCAGCGGCGCGAGCGCCTGCCCGATGCTGGCGGCGGAATGCTGGAAACCGAGCTTCACGCCTGAAGGGGCCCCGCCGCCGCTGATCCAGAAGCTGGTGACCAATCGAAGGGTTGCCGAGCTCCAGCCGGCAGCAACGATGATCCCACTGAGCTCGGCCATACTCGCGGCGACAGGAAACATGAAAAGTGCCACAGCCAGCAGGCCCAGCGTCAATCCGGCAAGCCGCCTCGGCACAGTGACCAGCCAATCCAGCTTTGCATGGAAGATCTGTGCCGCCAGCATGCCCAATCCGCAGAGACTGAGCATCCAGGCGATCTCTTCGCGGCTCAGCGAAATGGCGCTCCGCGTCACCAGGAGATTGACATGCATCGCCGCCAGCCCGCCGCCCGCGACGATCGTGATAAAAAGCAGGATCAACGTCGCGCCGAGCGTAGGCGCGGGCAGGTCTCCGCCATCGATGCAAGGTGCACACCAGCGCGGCAGACGCACGGCGCAAAGCGCCGCCCCGACGGCACCGATGCCGAGAGCGAGGATCATGAGGGGAGCGCGGGGCAGGATCGCGGCCGAGACCTCCGCCACCAGCGGACCGGCGAGATCGCCCAGAAACACGAAGGCGGTCAGCCAGGTGAAGCGGCGCGCCTGGTCCGCGCGCCCGCTTGCGGCAAAGCTCGCGCAGAGCAAGCCCAACGGTATGATGGCGGCCGACGCCATCCCCGCCACCAGACGCAATGCATAAAGCTCAGGCAACCCGACGAGGCCGATCGGCGCGGTCACCAGCGCGAGGATGACCAGCGCTGCGCGCAACATCGCCCGATAGTCGACCCGGTCCGCGATCCAGCCCCAGAGCGGCGCCGCCAGCAAGGCTGCCAGGGGATGGACCGCAGTCAGGCTCGCGACGTGAAAATCATGAGCGCTTGACGATAGCGCGCCACGAGCCGGGTCGACCAGTGCCGGAAGGAAGGCGAGAATGGCCGTCTGTCCCGCCGACGCCGCAGCCGCCGCGAGCAACAAGACGAAAAAGGAGGCCGGCCAGCGACCGTTGGCTTGCGATCCAGCCTTGTCACGCGGCGCGTTCGCGGTCGATCCCTCGAGTGGCCATCCGCGGATCACCACCAGGCGCGCAAGCCGATCACCAGCCTGTGTTCGGAAGGCCCTTCCCTGCGCAGGCGACGGAAATCGGCCGTGCCGTCAAATGCGCGCTCCCAGACGAAGCCGATATAGGGCGCGAACTTGCGCGACACCTCGTAGCGCAACCGTCCGCTCAGCTCGACATTGCTGAAGCCGCTGCCGAGCTGCCGATCGCTCGACCGCTTCGAATAGATATTGGTTTCCACCTGCGGCGTAAGGATCAACCGATTGGTGAACAGGACCTCATAGGAGGCCTTGGCGCGCGCCGCGAGACGCCCATCGGTTCCTACATAGCCGGTGAGCTGGACGTCGAACCAATAGGGCGCCAGTCCCTCGACGCCGGCGGCGAGCCAGGTGGTCGCACCCTTGCCGAGATCCTGCCTGACCCCGAGCAGCGTGCCCCAGAACGGGTTCTTGCTGTGCCACCACAGCGCCTCGACGCTGCTCTCCGGATCGAGACGTTGGTCGCGGGAGTTCTTGAGCCCCTGGCTGCGCAGCCAGAGCTTGTCATTGTCCTGACCCTTGGTGACGAGCACGGTCCAGCCCACGCCCTGACCCTCGTTGCCGCTGGTGAACTCGAGCTCATCCACAAGTATCTTGGGGATCGAGAGCTTGTCGGCCATCTCATAGCCCGGCAGCGTCGAGTTGCGATAGCCGTCGGCATAATCGTCCGAGTTGCGCGCGTCCGGCGGGGCCTTGCCACCCTGCATCGAGCCCATGTCCATCGTGGCGCCGTTACCGGACGCCTTCGTGTCGGTCATATCCATGCCCGGCATGTCCATGCCCGCATGCTCCTGAGAGCCTTGCGCGGAAGGTGAGTTTGGATCGGGAGTGGCCGTTTGGGCAGGGGTGGCGGCGGGCGACGGGGGCAAGGCATCCTGCGCGAGGGCGGGAGCCGTGATCGCCGGCGCCAGGAAGAGGGCAACGCCAAGAGCAATGCCGCGCGAGGGGATAATCCGGATCATGCGACCACCACCTCCCGGAACATGCCGGCCGCCATGTGATAGAGCAGATGGCAGTGGAAGGCCCATCGGCCCATGGCGTCGGCGGTGACGCGGAAGCTCACCCGCTGGGCGGGCTGGACCACGACCGTATGCTTGCGGACCTGGAAGGCGCCGTCCGGGCCTTCGACATCGCTCCACATGCCGTGCAGATGCATCGGATGCGCCATCATCGTGTCGTTGACGAAGGTGACGCGCAGCCGCTCGTTCGGCTTGAAATGCAGCGGCCGGGAATCGTTGAGCTTGATGCCGTCGAGCGACCAGATGAACCGTTCCATATTGCCCGTCAGATGCAGCTCGATGTCGCGCTCGGGCTCGCGCGGGTCGGGATCGCCGCCCGGCGTGCGCAGATCGGCCAGCGTCAGCACGCGCCAGCCGCGCCCGCGCAGCCCGGCGCCGGGATCGTCCAGATTGGTGCGGGGATAGTCGACGCGCATGTCGGTATTGGCGCCATATTCGGTGCGGGCGTGCTGTGCCCTGGCCGGCATCTCGGTCATGCCGTGCCCGGCATGCGCGTCGCCTCCCATTGCGCCCATCGTCGCCATCGCGCCCATCATGTCGACCGGCTCGAGCCAGGTCCGGGCATCGAGCGGCGGCACGGCTGCCGCCATGCCCGGAGCCGGTGCGATCGTGCCGCGGGCATAGCCGCTCCGATCGATCGCCTGCGCGAAGATGGTGCGGGCGCCGCCCTCGGGCATGGTGAACTCGACGTCATAGGTCTCGCCCGGGCCGATCCGGAATTCCTCGACCGTGACCGGCTCGACCGGCTGCCCGTCGGCCGATACGACCGTCAGCTCGACCCCCGGGATCCGCACGTCGAAGAACGTCGCCGTCCCCGCGCCGACGAAGCGCAGGCGCACGCGTTCGCCGGGCGCGGCGATACCGGTCCAGTTGCCGGCGGGCGGCGCGCCGTTCATCAGATAGGTGTAGGTCGCGGCAGAGACATCGCTGTAGTCGGTCGGGTTCATCCGCGAGCTGTTCCACATCCGCCGCCGCTCGAGCGCCTTCCCAAGGCCCATGGCGCCGACATCCTTGAGGAAGTCGCCGGCTGTCGGCTGCGCAAAATTATAGTAGCTGCTCTGCTTCTTGAGATTGAGGAAGATCTGCAGCGGCGGCTCGTCCGACCAGTCGCTGAGCACGATGCAATAGTCGCGATCGGGCGCCCGCGCCGCCGGCGCCTGTTTCGGCTCCACGATGATCGCTCCATAGAGTCCCGTCTGCTCGGCGAGCGTGTGAGCGTGATACCAGTAGGTTCCGCTCTGGCGGACCTCGAAGCGATAGGTGAAGGTCTCGCCCGGCGCGATGCCGGCAAAGCTGATGCCGGGCACGCCGTCCATCTCCGCCGGCACGATGATGCCGTGCCAATGGATGCTCGACATCTCCTTGAGGCCGTTGCGCACACGGAGCGTGACCGTGTCGCCTTCGCGCAGGCGCAGGACCGGCGCGGGCACGCTGCCGTTCACGGCGGTCGCGATACGGCGTTTGCCGGTGAAGTTGACTGGCAGCTCGGCGATCTCGAGGTCGAACTCGGTCCCGCTAAGCTCGGCGGGCGAGACTGGGGCGGATCGCGCGAGAAGCGCCGGGGCGAAGCCGGCAACCGCGCCGCCGATCGCCAGCCCCTGGACGAAACGGCGCCGTGCGATCGGCCGGATATGTAAGGGAGACATGAACTGTACTTTCGCGAAGTCGGGTTCAGGCGAGGTCGAGGACGATCCGGCCCTCGATGTCGCCATGGTGCATGCGGGAGAAGACGTCGTTGATGTTCTCCAGCTTGTCTGCATGGACCGTGGCCTTGACCTTGCCGTCGCCGGCGAACGCCAGTGCCTCGAGCAGATCGAGCCGCGTGCCGACGATCGAGCCTCGCACGGTAATGCCGTTCAGCACGGTGTCGAAGATCGACAGCGGGAAGTCGCCCGGCGGCAGACCATTGAGCGCGACCGTGCCGCCGCGCCGGACCATGCCGAGCGCCTGCTGAAACGCCTTGGGCGAAACGGCGGTGACGAGCGCTCCGTGCGCGCCGCCTATCGCCTTCTTGAGCGCTGCCGAAGGGTCCTCGCTGTGCGCGTTGACCGTCAGTGTGGCGCCAAGGCGTGTAGCGAGGTCGAGCTTGCTATCGTCGATGTCGACCGCGGCCACATTGAGACCCATGGCACGGGCATATTGCACCGCCATGTGGCCGAGCCCGCCGATCCCTGAGACGACCACCCACTCGCCGGGTCGGGCCTCGGTGGCCTTCAATCCCTTGTAGACGGTGACGCCCGCGCAGAGGATCGGCGCAATGTCGAGGAAGTCGACATTGTCGGGAAGGTGACCAACATAGTTGGGATCGGCGAGGACATATTCGGCAAAGCTGCCATTGACCGAATAGCCGGTGTTCTGCTGTTCGTGGCAAAGCGTCTCCCAGCCACCCAGGCAATGCACGCAATGCCCGCAGGCGGTGTAGAGCCAGGGCACGCCGACCCGGTCGCCTTCCTTCACATGGGTGACGCCCGCACCGACGGCGGCGACATGCCCGACGCCTTCATGGCCAGGAATGAAGGGCGGGTTGGGTTTGACCGGCCAGTCCCCTTCTGCCGCGTGCAGGTCGGTATGGCACACGCCGGTTGCCGCAATCTTGACCAGGATCTGCCCGGGGCCGACCGTCGGGATCGGCGCGTCCTCGATGACCAGGGGCTTGCCGAATTCGCGGACGACCGCCGCCTTCATGGTTTTCGCCATGTCCGTTTCTCCTTTTGAGCGAGGGGTCAGAACAGGCCGAGCGCGTGCTCGTCATAGGAGACGAGCAGGTTCTTGGTCTGCTGATAATGGTCGAGCATCATCCGGTGATTTTCACGCCCGAAGCCCGACGCCTTGTATCCGCCGAAGGCGGCATGGGCGGGGTACTGGTGATAGCAGTTGGTCCAGACCCGCCCGGCCTCGATCGCGCGGCCCAGACGGTAGGCGGTGTTGCCGCTCCGGGTCCAGACGCCCGCGCCAAGACCGTAGGCGGTGTCGTTGGCAAGTGCGATCGCCTCCTCGACCGTCTTGAAGGTGGTGACCGCCAGGACGGGACCGAAGATCTCCTCCTGGAAGATGCGCATGTGGTTCTGACCCACGAACACGGTCGGCTGTACGAAATAGCCCTGGTCGAGCGCACCGCCCGGCAGCGCCTTGGCGCCACCGACCAGACACTGCGCGCCCTCGGCCTTGCCGATATCGATATAGCCCAGGATCTTGTGGAGCTGGTCCTCCGACGCCTGCGCGCCGACCTGGACCGAGGGGTCGAGCGGATCGCCCTGGCGGATCGCGGCGACGCGCGCCACGGCGCGCTCGATGAAGCGATCGAAGATCGACTCATGGATCAGCGCGCGCGACGGGCAGGTGCAGACCTCGCCCTTGTTGAACGCGAACAGCGTGAAGCCTTCGAGCGCCTTGTCGAAGAAGGCATCGTCCTCGTCGAGCACGTCCGCCATGAAGATGTTGGGCGACTTGCCGCCAAGCTCCATCGTCTGGGGGATCAGATGGTCGGCGGCCGCATGCATGATCTGCTTGCCGGTGACGGTCTCGCCGGTGAACGAGACCTTGGCGATGCGCGGATTGGCGGCGATCGCCTGGCCAACGGTCCGTCCCGGGCCGGTAACGACATTGAGCACGCCGGGCGGCAGGATGTCGGCGGTGAGCTCGGCGAACATCAGCAAGGTGAGCGGCGTCTGGGATGCGGGCTTGATGACGGTGCAGTTGCCCGCCGCCAGCGCCGGGGCGATCTTCCACGCCGCCATCAGCAGCGGGAAGTTCCACGGGATGATCTGGCCGACGACGCCGAGCGGCTCGCGGAAATGATAGGCGATGGTGTCGGCATCGATCGTCGAGATGCCGCCTTCCTCCGCCCGGATGCAGCCGGCGAAGTAGCGGAAATGGTCGATTGCAAGCGGCACGTCGGCAGCGCGGGTCTCGCGGATCGGCTTGCCATTGTCGATCGTCTCGGCAAGCGCCAGCAGCTCCAGATTATCCTCGAGCCGGTCGGCGACGCGATTGAGAATCCTGGCGCGCTCGGCGGGCGCGATCCTTGCCCATTGATCCTTGGCGGCGTGCGCCGCATCGAGCGCGCGCTCGACATCTTCCGGCGTCGACAGCGCGAACTCGGCGATCTGGGCGCCATTGATCGGGCTCTTGTCGGCGAAATACTCGCCGCTCGCAGGAGCGCTCCAGCGGCCTCCGATGAAATTATCATAGCGGTGTCGGAAGGAGGCCGCCGCGTTAATGGTCCCGATCGCCTTCTCGAACATAACCTGACTCCATCTCTATCTATGGCCTGACGGAGTAGTCTCTTTGCCCGGGCGGCCTATAAGTAAGTTCCGCAGAAGGTAGTCTGGTATCGGTGTCGCGGGCTTTAAGGGTCGGACACGCCAACGGAGCCGATGAATATTCATCGACTCCTGAACCTATTCGCGCACGCCTGATCGGAATTATGCCGAGACAGGCGTTACTCGGCCGAGTCTTCTTTTGGCGAGGGCGGCGCTTGGCATTCCAATTCTGGCGTTACGCCCGGGCGCGCTTTAGGCTCACCCAATCGCCTTTCTGAAACGTCCCGTCCCTCACGCGGAAATGAGCATAATGGTCGTCGAAAATCTGGTCGACTTCGACATGACCGACAAGACGGCGGTGGCGCGGCGTTGCGTGATAGACTTCGAGTATCTGCCCGATGTGCGCGCCATCGGCCTTACCCAGGCAGGCCACTGTGCCGCCCGCATCCATACGGACGATCTTGCCGCGCATGAACAAGCTATGGCCGATACCCTGTGCGAGGAGCGGCGTGCTGCCAAAGAGCAGAAAGCCAACAGCAGCACCGACGCCAAGATGTTTTCGCATCGCTGTTTCCTCTGTCAAGTCAGACGCTCGGACCCGGTTTTGAAAGCTGGGAGCACGGGGCGACGCTGGGCATCGTCAAAGAACTGGCCCGCCGCGGGGGAACGGCGGGCCCTCAGCCCCTGGGGTCTGTTCTCGGGGCTGGAAACCTCACATGTCGCTCATCGGCTTGTCGGCCATGGGCTTGGCGGTCTTCTTCTTCGCCGCCGGCTTGGCCTTCTTCATCGGCATCTTGCAGCAGCCACTCTTCGCCTTACCGGCCATGCCCGAGCCGTTCGATGCAGGCGAGCCGCCGGACATGCCGGCCATCCCCGACATGCCCTGTTGATCCTGCTGGGCCGGTTGCCCCTGCTGCTTCTGCGCGCCGGCCTGATGATCCTTCATCATCTGATCGTGCATCTGCTGCCCGCCATGATCCATGCCCTGCTGGTGGGCATGGGCCGGCGCAGCCTGCGCGGGCGCGGGCGTCGACTGGGCGAGAGCGGTGCCGGCGGCGAAGGTTAGCGTCGCGAAGAGGCTGACGGGCGCCGCGAGAAATGTCGTCTGTCGCATTGAGGGTCTCCGAGTGTTCTTCCTGTTGCCCGATCGACGTTCCGATCCCGGCAATTCCGAAGCTTCAATGCTGCTAGCGAGACGCTGTCTGTATACGTAAGTTACGAATCGAAATCCGATCGGCCGTGTGCCTGCTGGAGCAGGCGCGTAAAATGATGATCCGGGATCGATCAAAAATGTGACCCGGCCTGGTTTTCTCGTCCTGAGACCGGCCAGAAAAGCGATTGGCCCGCCGTGGGAACGGCGGACCAAGGCTTCGGTTGAAAGCGGCCATGATCTTGTCCGTCAACCTTGTCGTCTGATGGAATGATGGCAGGGTCAGCAACCACCGTCCGACCTGTGTGACATGCCGGAGGCGCCGTCCTGGTCCTGCGAATCCCGCATCGCCATTCGATGGCCCTGCATCATCTGGCCGTGCATCTGCTCCTTACCGTGAGCCATGCCCTGCATGTGGGCAGGATCGGGCTGGGCAGGCGCCGGCCTGGCCTTGAGGGTCTCCTCAAGATCGGGCATGCCCGGCGGCATCCCGTCCGCCAGCACCGGTCCGGCACTGACGGCGAGGAAGCCGAGAGCTGCGAGCGAAGCGATCATTGCCGTCTTCTTGCGCAAGTATCCATTCCTTCAAGTCTGGGTTTCCCGTTCGATCGAGCATATGCCCGGTCGATTGTCGCCCCTTCCGGAGCTTGCCCGTGAAATGGTGTCACCTTCCGCCTTGCTGTATACGTAATGTGCGAAGTCCGTCTCTGAGATGGCCATAAATTATCGCACTGGCATCGTTGTTGTGCCGATGTGTAACTATGGTTCGGACTCGAGAGCAGGACAGGTCGGCAACAGTGACTAATCCATGGCGGCCAGCAGACGCTCGAGAGGAATAGTGGCAAAAGTGGTGAAGCTGTCAGCAATGGCATAAGGCAGTACCAGCACCCGATTATGTACCATCGCGCCGCAGCTGTAGGCTACGTTTGGCACATAACCTTCGCGCTCATCCATGTCCGACCGCAAAAGCGGTAGCTTCGTCCGCGCCAGCAGCTTCGAGGGATCGTCACGGTCCAGCAGGCACGCCCCGATGCAATAGTTCCGAACAGCGCCGACTCCATGAGTTACGACCAGCCAGCCTTCGTCGATCTCGATCGGCGATCCGCAATTACCGATCTGGACAAACTCCCAAGGCCAGCGAGGTTCGATGGCTTTCGCTCCGCCACTCCAGTCGTGAATGTCCGCGGACGTCAGGAACCAGATATTTTCGTTATCCTCGCGCCCAAGCATGGCAAAGTGCCCGGCAATGCGTCGGGGGAAAAGCGCCATGCCCTTGCTACCGGTGGCATCCCCACGCAGCGGTCTGAGTTCGAATGTCCGGAAGTCCGGCGTGGACAACAACTCCTGCCGGACGGACTGGCCGCTAAATGCCGTATATGTACCGAAATAGGTGGCTCGGCCATCGTCGTCCAGGAAGCGGACCAAGCGAAGGTCTTCGATGCCACCACGCTGGCTGGGGGTTGTCGGAAAGATCACGATCTCCGAGAGATCGTGGCTGCCATCGCACTTGATCCGAATGCCCGCGTCCGGCCCGTCCTCGCCGGAGATGTTTTCAGTCTCCAGCACGAGCGGCATGGGGCTCGGAGGATTGATTGCTATGGTTCCGTCCGCGGCGCAAAACCCGGTGCGAAAGGTGACGGAGGAGATATGCCCCTCGCCCACGCCTCGCAGGGAAAGAATGAATCGGAGAGAGTTTTCAGGTACAGCAGACTGATCAGGATGCAGGACGATGCTCGGATTGAAAAGCGCTGCTGCCTCATAGGAATATTCGTTGCAAAAATGGGCACCGATCAAGAGCGCCTGTTCATGGGTGACCTCGCAATCACAGACGATGATGCCATCAACCTCGTGGAACCGCCGCAAAAACAGGGACGGAACCTCACGATGCCTTCCCGAGAAATCATCAAGAATGCGTTGCAACTCATCGTGGAGCGATGCTGGGTCGAGCGCCAGGACGCGGTCGGCGATGCGCTGCGCACGTGGCTGATCCGGTACCGCATATTTATAGGTTTCCGTCGACGGCATATAGGGTCTGATCACTACCCTTGCTGGATTGGGGCGGAGCAATTCGGGTAGCCGGTTGACAAATTCGGCGGTTGACACTGACTTCTCCAATACAGATCGACCGTGGAGCGTTCACGCAATCGTAAAGATGGTGCTCGGCATTACCCGACTATCGGGTGGCGGCACGGAAGGCTCCGGCGATGGCGGGTGCGATGATTTCCGCCGTTGCCGGATACTCGGACTTTGTGCCACGTGCCATGATCGCTGTCCTGGCGTAGTTGTCGGACACACAAGCTGTGACCGGGGGCTCTGGCCTGAACGTGACTATGTGGGGCACGTGCGAAGCGCGCCGCTCAGCTCGACATGTCCGCCATCGTTCGGCAGCTCGCCGCGCATTTCTTGCAGGTGGCCGAGCAACGCGCGATCCGCTGGTCCGCGCTATGGCGTCCGCATTCCTCGGCGCAGCGCTCGCAAGCGTCGGCGCAGGCGCGGCAGACGATGCGGTGCAGGGCAGATTCCCGCAGCATCGAGTTGGCGGTCGCCTGGCACAGTTCCGCACAGTCGTTCAGCATGGCGATCAGCGACGCCGTAGCTGACGCGCCGCCTTGCTTCGTCAGCCAAGCGGCGGTTTCCAGGCACATGCGGTGCGAAGCCACGCAATCGTCGATGCAGTCCGTCATCGACATCGCCATCCCTTCCATTCGATGCTGCTGCGCCGCCGCCGGCACAGCCAGCGTTCCGGCGGCGGCAAGGCCGGCGCCGGCCATCAGCAATTCGCGTCTCTCGATCATCATGCACCTCCCATCTGCTATCCCTTGAGCGCTGTGCCGCATCCGGCGGCCTCAGCCGTCGCAGGCGACCCATCCGACGCCGCACGCGCCTTCTCCCGCGCCATCCGGGTTTCCTCCCAGGGCCAGTGGCCGTTGATCTCGACCCCGAGCGAGATGCTCAGGAAGGTCCGCACCAGCACCAGCCCGGCCAGAACGATGAGATCGTCGAGCGTTGGGTTGATCACCAGCGACTTGACGATGTCGCCGGCGACCAGAAATTCCAGGCCGAGCAGGATGCTGCGGCCGAGCGCCGAGCGGAACGCGCTATAGGCCTCGGTTCGGTCGCCCGCCCTCGCCCGCCGCGCAAACAGAAAGGTTGCGAGCCCCGCGCCGACCAGGATGGTCAGCGTGCCCGCCAGTTCCAGGCCGATCACCGCGAGCCGGAAGAAGGCGCTCAGCCAGTCGGCCTCAATGGTGATCATACCAGCCTCGCTTGCGGATATTGTTGAAGCTGTCGGTGGCGTGACAGGCATAGCATTGGTCGACGCGCGCCTTCGATCCGGCTGCGCGCTGCGAGACCATGCTGAAATGCTCCATGAAGTGACTCGGCGGCGCCTTGTGGCACTCGGCGCACTGCGTCGAATTGACCGATGGATGGCGGTAATTGGCGATCTTCCAGCTGTCGGTCTTGTGGCAGCTCGCGCAGTCGGTGCCGAACAGGCCCTGGTGCGGATCGCGGAACGCATGGCAGCTCGCGCAATTGAGCGCGGTCTCGGGGGTCAGGCTTCGAGTGTTTGTCGACATGCCCGCCAAAGGCTGCCGCCACTTCGCCATGTCGAGCAACGCGGCGTGATCCATGCGGATGATGCCGCGCTCTCCCTCATGTTCGACGTGGCAGGAGGTGCACTGCGTCGCTTTCGCGTGGAACTGCGTCGACTGCTTCGTCCCGAAATCGGTGCCCGCATGGCAGGTGAGACAGGTCCGGGTTTCGACGCCCTTGCCCGGCGTGTGGCAGGCCGTGCATTGGCCGGCAAAGGACTGGTGCGCGCTCGAGAGCGGGCCGGGCGAGACGAGCTGCGCCACCAGGCCGGCATCCCTCGGCGCGTCCGATCGCATCCGGATCGCGACCGCGGCGACCATCACCAGCAGGGCTGCGATGAAGACGGCGTAGGAAAGACGCTGCCAGCTCATAGCCAGCGCAGCCCGTAATAGATCGCCGCGCCGACGTGGAGCGCGAGCAGCGCGAAGATGAGACAGCCCAGCAGGATGTGCAGGAACCGCCACCGCGCGAACAGGGTGTTGGTTGCCTCTTCGGCACGGATCGCGAATTCGGTATCGGCCAGCGCTGCGGCGATCCCCGCCTTGTCCTGGGGGCGCTGGCCCGCGGACGCATCCCCGGCGACGAACAGATAGCGCTTCCAGCCCGACAGCGGCGGGGCTGCGGTATCGGCCTGCGTCGGCGCCGCCGGCTCCTCGAGGAAGGCGGCGCGAAGCGAGGCCAGTTCTGACCTGCGTCCGCGCAGCGCCCGACCAAGCTGGGCAAGCAGGTAGCGGCCGATGAAGCCGGTGATGACCGTCATCAGCAGGAGGACGGTCAGAAGCAGGCCGACCGGGCTTTCGAGCTTGTGCGCGGCGTGGACCAGACCCAGGATCGGCGCCAGCACGCCGGCATAGATGTGGATGGCGAGCAGGGTTGGCTTGCTGACGACCCGGGAGAGCGCCTTGTCGACCCAGGCGATGTGCTTGGCCGCGACATAAGGAAGCGTCAGCAGCATCAGCACGAGCGCTGCGATCCCGATGATCCCGCCGGCCAGGCTACCCGGAAAGCGGGGCGACACATGCACGAGATAGCCGAACGGGAACAGCAGCAGGAACGCGACCAGCAGGCCCACGGCAATGTCGCTGCGTTCGCGCATCAGGCTTCGACCACGAGCGGCGTGCCCGTCCCCTTCGCCTGGCACGCGAGCACATAGCCTTGCGCCTTGTCGGCGGGCGCAAGGCCGGATTCGACCTCCATCGTCACTTCGCCCTGCAGCAGCTTGACCACGCAGGCGCCGCATGTGCCCGCACGGCATGCATAGGGGATCTCGACGCCCGCGCCCTCGGCCGCCTCCAGCACGGTCTCGTCCGCGGGCAAGGCCGCCGACACCCCCGACACGGAGAAGGTCACCGTGCTCGGCGCCACCTCGGCGCTCGGGGCCGGCTTATCCGCTGGCGGGGGCGCGGGCTTGACCTCGAGATCCTCGTGGTCGGCCGGCAGCGAGGCCGGACCGAACGCCTCGGTGTGCAGCTGCGCTTCGGGGACGCCGAGTTCCGCCAGCACGCCGCGCATCGCGCCCATCATCGCCGGCGGGCCGCACATATGGATGCGCCGGCTCGCGATCTCCGGCACCGCGGCCAGGATCATCTCGCGCGTGATCGGCCCTTCGGGGCCCATCCAGACGGTGCCGGGCGCGCGCTGCATCGCGGCGACGACATGGAGGTTGGGAAAACGGCGTTCGAGCCGCTCGAGCTCGTCGCGGAACACGAATTCCTCGGTCGACCGTGCGCCGTAGAAGAAGAAGATATCACCCTTCCACGCGGTGTCGGTGAGATAGCGCAGCACCGACATCATCGGGGTGATGCCGACCCCGCCCGCGATCAGCACGATGCTCTGGGCATCCGTTCCCGTGAAGGTGAAGGCGCCGAACGGTCCGCTGACCTTCAGCAGATCGTCGGCGACGACCTTGTCGTGCAGGTATCGCGAGACCACGCCCTGCTCCTCGCGCTTGACCGTCAGTTCGACATAGGCCCGCTGGGTCGGCGAAGAGGCGATCGTGTAGGAACGGCGCGCGGTCTTGCCCGCTTCGGGCTCTACCTCGACCTGCAGGAACTGGCCCGGCAGGAAGTCGAACGGCAGCCGGTCGGCGGTCGGGTCCGCGAGCCGGAAGGTCAGCACGCTCGGCGTCTCTCGCACGATCTGGAC
This sequence comes from Sphingobium estronivorans, assembly GCF_008692605.1. GTDB lineage: Bacteria > Pseudomonadota > Alphaproteobacteria > Sphingomonadales > Sphingomonadaceae > Sphingobium > Sphingobium estronivorans. The sequence goes on along the minus strand of NZ_LFCT01000001.1, from coordinate 195,632 downwards.
CACGCGCAGCTGCCCCGCCCAGCTTTTGGGCTTGCGCAGCGACGCCCCAGCGGGTGCGGCCGCATTGCTCGGCGCGAGCCCGGCGCTGTCGGCAACGGGTGCAGGCGCGGGCGCAACCCTGGTAGCGGGAGGGGCAGCCTTCGGCTCCGGCTTTGCTGGAACCTTGGCGGTGGCGACACCGCCGGCGATCGCCCCGATCCGCCGCAGGCGGAAGATCTGCAGCGCGATAAGCGTGGCGCTCACCAGCCCCAGGAACAGCATGAGAAGGAGGTGCGAGGGCGAGATGCCGAACCAGTGATCGGCATGGCCGGGCGCGGCCTGGTCGATGTCGAGCTGATCGCGCAGCCAGGCAAGCCCGACCTCCCGGGGCGGCTGCAAGCCCCCGATCGCGCCCTGCGCGGCGGTGCCGGAGCGGAACAGGTCGGTTCCCTCGCGCAGGCGCCGCGCCGCATCGAGCCGGGCCGAGACCGTGGTCGCACGCGCGCCGTCGGCCGAGGCGGCGTTGATCATCGCCAGACCCGTGCTTACCCGTTCGCCGGCCTGCGCAGCGACCCGCTGCCTTGCCGCTTCGTCAAGCGCGGGAAAGGCGAGCAGCTGCGAGATGAAGCCGGTCCGGCGCGATTCGTGGCCGTGCTCATTCTCCCCTTCCCCATTGATCATGCGATCCATCATGGGGTTCATCATCTTCGCCATGTCCGACGACCCCGGCTCTGCCGGTGCGGACATGCCCCCGCCGGCCGGCATGCCTGCGCCATGATGCGCGGCATGATCCTCGCCCTCCTGCGCGCCCGCGCTCGCGGACAGGCTGAGAGCGATTGCGCAGCCGAGGCTCAAGCGTCGAAGGCTGATCCGCCTGGACATCCTCATCCCCTTAGTGTGCGAGCCTACATATCCTTCATCGGCATCGCCGCATTGCCCGGCGCGGGATCGGGTGCCGGCGCGGTCTGGTTGCCGGCCCCGGCGCGCATCGCGTCATGGTCCATCGCCTGACGGTGATGCCGCTCCATCTCGGCCTGGTTGCTCATCGCGTCCATCGGCGCCGCGTCTGCAGCGTTGCCGCTGTCGGTCAGGACCGGGGTGGCGGCGACGCTGTTCGCCGCGGGCGGCACCGTCTGGTCGGCTTGGCGGTCGCAGCCCGAAAGCGCGAGCGCCAGCAACAGGCTTCCGCCGACAAGTGGAAGGGCTTTCTTCGCATGGTCGATCATGGCTTTGCTCCTTGGCTTGAAAACTGTGTCCGGGCGCCATCCCTGGCGTCCGGACCGGCTCATTGCGCGCTGCGCAGAATCCGGAGACACCGGTCGTGCGAGAGGTTCATCGGGTTGCGCCCCTGCCCCTTCATCTCGCCATGATCATGCGGCGTCTGGAGACCCATATTGCCCTCCATCGCCCGGCAACTCTCGACCTGCGCCGAGGTCGGCCGCGTGGTCACACAGGCGCCTAGAAGCAGCGCCGGCGTGAGGACGGCGATCAAACGCATTTTCTTCATGACAAAACCCCTTTCGCTCGTGGTGATCGTTCGTCCTGCGCTGCCTGATGTTTCTTGTTATGCTGCTGGTCTTTCCGCCGCGCCGTCAGGAAGGCGAGGATCGGGCAATCGGAGACCGGCACTTCGCCCGGGCATTCGTCGGCGAGCATCCGCAGCATGTCGCGGATATCCGACAGGCGCTCGAGCCGGGCTTCGGCGTCCGCGATCTTGGCAAGCGTGATATCGAGCACGGCCTGGGCATGCGCGGTGTCCGACGCCCTGAGCGCCAGCAGCTGCCGGGCCTGTTCGAGTGTGAAACCAAGCTCCTGCGCCGAGCGGATGAAATTGACGCGCTCGAGGTCGGTCGCGTCGTAGAGCCTGTAGCCCGCTGCCGTGCGCGCGGGCTCGCGCAGCAGGCCCATCCGCTCATAATAGCGGATCGTATCCCGCCCCACGCCTGCGGCCGCGGCCAGTTCGCCGATCTTGAAATTGCCCATGTCATCCGCTCGATCATGCCGGTTGGACCATGGTCCAGGGTCAAGCGGTTTCGCTTTGACCCCGAACGGTCTCCTCGTCGCCGGCGGCCCGCTGCCCCGACGCGTCGCAGGGCAGCCCGTGCCGCCGGGCCACCGGCTTGTCAGTTCTTGCGAAGCTCGACGATGTCGTGCCTGGCAGGCGTGCCGTCGGCGACGGACACGTGCGCGAAGTGATCGTCAAAGATATGGTCGATCGTCACATGGCCGACGAGCTGGCGGTGATAGGTCGGCGCCACGCCCTTGGACGGACCCGGATGGGTCACGACGCGATAGACCTCGAGCTTCTGGCCGACCTCGGCGCCATCGGCCTTGCCGATGCAGACGACCGTGCCGTTGCTGCCCGTGTCGACGATCGAGCCGCGCATGAACAGGCTGTGCCCGATGCCCTGGGCCATAGCGGGGACGGCAGCAAGCATCGAAATGCCGGCAAGCGCGACCATGAGAGTTTTTCTGACCATATTCACCTCCTTGGATGGTAAGCCACCGCCCGGACTTTGCCGAGGGGAAGAGCGTCTCTTCAGGCTTGGGACTACGGTCCCGGGTCCAGCCTCGATATACGTAGAGGCCGCAGCCGATCTTCTTCCCCGGGCCGGATCTTTATTGACGCGGAGTTGACGGAATCAGCCGTCAGCACTTCAAAATCCGCGCGGCGCGAGACTTTGGTTGGCTGCGCCCGCGAAACCCGCTAGATATCGAGGCCCGTGAAACGCCTGCTCGCCCTCCTGCTCGTCATCGGAGCGCTGTCCGGTCTCTTCGGAGCCCAGATGGCGGCCGCGCACAGCGTGCCGCAGGCGGCAGGCGCGCCGCTGGCCAAGGGCATGGATGCGGACTGCATGGCGATGATGGCCAAGCAGCAGCCTGCGCCCAGCGAAAAGCCCTGCAAGGGCCTGACGCTCGATTGCATCGCCGCGATGGGGTGCGTGATCCCGCTGGTCGCAGCGGACCTGGCAGGCGGCGTTGCGCCTGCGCGTCTCTACGACGCGCCCAGCTTCTGGACGACCGACACGATATTGACCGGCAAGGCGGTTGCGCCCGAGCCGGATCCTCCCACCAGCCTTGCCTGATTGAACGAGCACGGGCTGCGCGCATCGATCGATGCGTGCGCGCCCGGTTTCCTTCTTTTCAGTCAAAGGTTTTCGTGATGATCAAACTGCTTCCGGCCGCCCTTGTGGCGGCCCTCAGTCTCGCCGCGCCTGCGCTTGCAACCGACGCGAGCCGCACGCCGCAAGGCCATTGGGAATGGCGGTCGGCGCCGCAATATGGTCCGCGGGCGACTGGCCCTGCGCGTGTCCGCATATGGGTGCCCGACAGCCGGGACATGGCCAGCTGCGATTGCGCGATGATGCAGGCAAGCGCCGCCGACTGCATGCGCGGCGCAGTCAGGTCGGACAAGGGCTAAACCCGCTCCGGAGCGGCGCGTCACATCTTGGCGCGCCGCCTCTGTCATGAGGGGATGATATCCATGATCATGATGCCGAGGCGCGCTGTGCGACGCCTGTTGCTCTCTATCGGTGCGACGCTTGCGAGCGCCTGGGCCGTGCCGGTGTCGGCCGGCCCGCTCACCTACGAGCAGGCAGTGAGGCTCGCTGCCGCCAACGCGCCAAGCCTCAAGGCGCGCGCGGCGGCGACAGCCGGCGCCCGCTCTTCGGCGGTCGCGGCCGATCGCCTGCCCGATCCGACGCTCGACCTGGGCCTGCAGAACTTCCCGGTGAGCGGCCCCAATGCCGGCAGCTTCACGCGCGACGATTTCACTATGGCGACGATCGGGTTCAGCCAGACCTTCCCCAATCTCGCCAAGCGCCATGCACGCGCCGCGCGCGCCGCGGCCGATATCGGTATCGCCGAGGCGGGCGAGCTGGTCGAAGGCCGCAACGTGCGGCTCGAGACCGCCCTCGCCTGGGTCGATCTCTATTATGGAGAACGCCGGCTCCGGCAGCTCGACCTGCTCGATGCCAGCCTCGACGACCTGCAGAAGACCGTGACCGCACGCCTGGCGTCGGGCAGCGCGCGCCCGAGCCAGGCGCTCGAGCCCGACCAGCTCCGCGCCGCCATCGCCGATCGCCGCGCCGAGATGGCTGCGGTGGTGGCGCAGGCGCGGGCCCGGCTCGCGCGCTATACCGGCGACCCCGACCCGCAGGCGACGGGCGACCCGCCGATGCTCGATGTCGATCCGATCCGGCTGCGGGCCGAAATCGATGCGCTTCCCGCCCTGCGCGCGCAGGACGCGCGGATCGCAGTCGCCGAAGCGGACGTGCGTCTCGCGCGCGCCGACAAGCGCCCCGACTGGAAGGTCGGCGTCACCTATGGCCGGCGCGATCCCATGTACGGCGACATGGCCTCGGTCGGCGTGTCGATCGACCTGCCGCTGTTCGCCGGCAAGCGCCAGAACCCCAGGATCGCTGCAAGCGAGAGCCTTGCGCAAGGGGGTCGGTTCGACCGCGAGGCGATCCGCCGCGAGCTGGTGGCGCAGCTCGACGCCGATCTCGCAGACCATGCCATGCATCTCTCCCGGTTGCGCAATGCCCGCGAGACGCTGGTGCCACTCGCCAGGCACCGCGCCGAGCTCGACCGCGACAGCTATGGCGCCGGCAAGCTCGACCTTGGCGCCGCGCTGCTCACGACGCTCGGGCTCGCGGAGGCCGAGGTCGAGGCGCTCAACCGCGAAGCCGACGTCGCGCGCGACGCGGTCCGCATCACTATCACCTATGGGGAGGAGCGGCCATGACGCTCGATAAATCCGCGCTGCGCTGGGGCGCATCGATCCTGGCTGTCGCGCTGCTGGCCGGCGGCACAGGCTATTGGGCTGGCCATCGCCAGGCACCGCAATCGGAGGCGACCACGCCCGCCGGGGCAGGCAAAGTCCTTTACTGGTACGATCCGATGTTCCCCAACCAGAAGTTCGACAAGCCCGGCAAGTCGCCCTTCATGGATATGCAGCTCGTGCCGCGATACGCGGACGGAGGAAGCGCCGGCGCGGCCCCCACGGTCGCCGTCGATCCCGCCGCGCGGCAGAGCCTGGGATTGCGGGTCGTCGCGGCGAAGATGGGCAGCCTTGCCTCGGCCCTCGAGGTCACCGGCACGATCGACTTCAACCAGCGCGACGTCGCCGTCATCCAGGCGCGTTCGGGCGGGTTCGTGAGCCGCGTCTATGCGCGAGCGCCCGGGGACGTGGTCCGCGCCGGCGCGCCGATCGCGGACCTGCTCCTGCCCGAATGGGGCGGCGCGCAGACCGAATATCTGAGCGTCAGGCGGCTCGGCAAGCCCGACCTCACCGCGGCCGCGCGCCAGCGACTGCGGCTGATGGGCATGTCCGACGGCCTCATCGCCAGCGTCGAGCGGAGCGGACGCCCGAACGGCGTGGTGACGATCACGACGCCGATCTCGGGCACGATCCAGACGCTCGACGCCCGTGCCGGCGTGACGCTCGCCATGGGCCAGACGCTCGCCCAGGTAAGCGGGCTCGGCACCGTCTGGCTCAATGCCGCGGTGCCCGAAGCGCGCGCGGGCGATGTCCGGGTCGGCCAGAATGCCAGCACCACGCTGGCGGGCTTCCCCGGCGAGCGCTTCGCCGGCCGGGTGATCGCGATCCTGCCGACCACGCAGGCCGACAGCCGCACGCTCACCGTGCGGATCGAGCTGCCCAACCGGGACGGCCGGTTGCGGCCGGGCATGTTCGCCAGCGTCGCGCTTGGCGGCGATGCCAAGCCGGCGCTGCTGGTGCCGAGCGAAGCGGTGATCCGCACGGGCAGGCGCACGCTCGTCATGCTGGCCGCAGGCGACGGGCGCTATCATCCCGCCGAGGTCCGCATCGGCCGCGAGGCAGGCGGCGAGACCGAGATCCTTGCCGGCCTGTCGCCCGGCGAGAACGTCGTCGTCTCGGGGCAGTTCCTGATCGATTCCGAGGCGAGCCTGTCGGGAATCGAGGCGCGGCCGATCGGCGGCGGTGCGGCATCGGCGACCATCGCCGCGCCGGCGTCGAAAGCCACGCTGTACGAGACGACGGGCAAGATCGAGCGGATCACGGCCAATTCGGTGACGCTCAGCCACGAGCCCGTTCCCGCGCTCGACTGGCCGGCGATGACGATGACCTTCGCGCTCGCCAATCCGGGCATCGCGCGCGGCTTCAAGGCGGGTGACCGGGTCCGGTTCGGGTTCGACCGGCCCCCGGCGGGACCGACGCTGCGGCATATGGCGAAGGTGGCGGGCCAGTGATCGCCCATCTCATCCGCTGGTCGGTGAGGAACCGCTTCTTCGTCGTGCTCGGCATGCTCGCGCTGGTCGGCGCGGGCCTGTGGGCGGTGCGCTCGACCCCGATCGACGCGCTGCCCGATCTTTCCGACGTGCAGGTCGTGATCCGCACTTCCTATCCGGGTCAGGCGCCGCAGATCGTCGAGAACCAGATCACCTATCCGCTCACCACCACCATGCTGTCGGTGCCCGGCGCCAAGACGGTGCGCGGCTATAGCTTCTTCGGCGACAGCTTCGTCTATGTGATCTTCGAGGACGGCACCGATCTCTACTGGGCGCGCAGCCGCGTGCTCGAATATCTCAACCAGGTCCAGGGTCGGTTGCCGGCCAGCGCCCGCAGCGCGCTCGGGCCGGACGCGACCGGGGTCGGCTGGGTCTATGAATATGCGCTGGTCGACCGCACCGGCCGGCACGATCTCTCGCAGCTTCGCGGGTTGCAGGACTGGTTCCTGCGCTACGAGCTGAAGACCGTGACCGGCGTGGCCGAAGTCGCCAGCATCGGCGGCATGGTCAAGCAGTACCAGGTGCTGCTCGATCCGGTGAAGCTCGCGGCCTACGGCGTAACCCACGCCCAGGCAGTGCAGGCGATCAGCCAAGCCAATCAGGAAGCCGGCGGCTCGGTGCTGGAAATGGCCGAGGCCGAATATATGGTCCGCGCCTCGGGCTATCTGAAAACGCTCGACGATTTCCGGGCAATCCCGCTCAAGACTGCGGCGGGCGGCGTGCCCGTCCGGCTCGGCGATGTCGCCACGATCCAGGTCGGCCCCGAGATGCGGCGCGGCATCGCCGAACTGAACGGCGAAGGCGAGGTCGCCGGCGGCGTCGTTATTCTTCGGTCAGGCAAGAACGCCCGTGAGACCATCGCGGCGGTCAAGGACAAGCTCGCCGATCTCAGGAAAAGTCTGCCGCCGGGCGTCGAGGTGGTCACGGTCTATGACCGCTCGCAGCTGATCGATCGCGCGGTCGAGAACCTCACCCGCAAGCTGGTCGAGGAGTTCATCGTCGTCGCATTGGTCTGCGCCCTGTTCCTCTGGCACGTCCGCTCGGCGCTGGTCGCGATCCTGACCTTGCCGCTCGGTGTGCTGGCCGCGTTCGTCGTAATGCGGTTCCAGGGGGTGAACGCCAACATCATGTCGCTGGGCGGCATCGCCATCGCCATCGGCGCGATGGTGGATGCGGCGGTCGTCATGATCGAGAACGCCCACAAGAGGATCGAACGCTGGGAGCAGGATCACCCGGACAGACATCTCGATGGCGAGATGCGCTGGATCGTCGTCACCGAGGCGGCGGCCGAGGTCGGGCCGGCGCTGTTCTTCAGCCTGCTGATCATCACGCTGTCGTTCATTCCGGTCTTCACCCTGGAGGCGCAGGAAGGCCGGCTGTTCGCGCCGCTCGCCTTCACCAAGACCTATGCGATGGGCGCGGCCGCGATCCTGTCGGTGACCCTGGTGCCGATCCTGATGGGCTGGCTGATCCGGGGCCGCATTCCGGCCGAGCAGGCCAATCCGGTCAATCGCTGGCTCACCAATATCTACCGGCCCGCGATCGACTGGACGATGAAGCGGCCCAAGGCAGTGCTGCTGATCGCGGCTCTGGTGTTCGCCACCACGGCCTGGCCGCTCAGCCGGCTCGGCGGCGAGTTCATGCCCAATCTCGACGAGGGCGACCTGCTCTACATGCCCTCGGCGCTGCCGGGCCTCTCGGCCGCCAAGGCGAGTGAGCTGCTCCAGCAGACCGACCGCCTGATCAAGACCGTGCCCGAAGTCGAAAGCGTGTTCGGCAAGGCCGGCCGCGCCGAGACCGCGACCGATCCCGCGCCGCTCGAAATGTTCGAGACGACGATCCAATTCAAGCCCCGCGACCAGTGGCGGTCGGGCATGACGCCCGAACGCCTTGTCGACGAGCTCGATCGCCGGGTGAAGCTTCCGGGTCTCGCCAATATCTGGGTGCCGCCGATCCGCAACCGCATCGACATGCTCGCGACGGGCATCAAGAGCCCGATCGGGGTCAAGGTGTCGGGCAGTGACCTCGCCGAGCTCGACCGCATCGCGCATGATGTCGAGACCGTGGCCAGGAGCGTGCCCGGCGTCAGCTCGGCGCTCGCCGAGCGGCTGACCGGCGGACGCTATGTCGATGTCGACATAGACCGCGCCGCCGCCGCGCGGTTCGGGCTCAACATCGCCGACGTCCAGGCCATCGTCTCCGGCGCGATCGGCGGCGAGACGATCGGCGAGACGGTCGAGGGCCTCGCCCGCTACCCGATCAGCGTGCGCTATCCGCGCGAATTGCGCGACAGCCTCGACGGGCTGCGGGGGCTACCGATCCTGACGCCCGCGGGCCAGCAGATCACCCTCGGCACGGTCGCCAATGTCACGATCGCCGAAGGGCCGCCGATGCTCAAGACCGAGAATGCCCGGCCCTCGACCTGGGTCTATGTCGATGTGCGCGGGCGCGATCTCGCCTCGGTGGTTGGCGATCTGCAACGCGCGGTGGCGAGACAGGTTCGGCTCTCGCCGGGGGTCAGCATCGCCTATTCGGGCCAGTTCGAATATCTCGAGCGCGCAGTCGACCGGTTGAAGCTGGTCGTGCCCGCGACGCTGCTGATCATCTTCGTGCTGCTCTACCTGATCTTCGGCCGCTTCGACGAGGCTGCGCTGATCATGGGCACGCTGCCGTTCGCGCTGACCGGCGGCATCTGGACGCTCTATCTGCTGGGGTTCAACCAGTCGGTTGCCACCGGGGTCGGGTTCATCGCGCTCGCCGGCATCTCCGCCGAGTTCGGGGTGGTGATGCTGATCTATCTCAAGAACGCGCTGGCGGAGCACACCGCAAATCCGGACGCCGCCGAAGTCGAGGCCGCCGTGCGCGAAGGCGCGCTGCTGCGCGTCCGTCCCAAGGCGATGACGGTGGCGGTGATCCTGGCCGGCCTGCTGCCGATCCTGCTGGGATCAGGCGCGGGTTCGGAGGTCATGAGCCGGATTGCCGCGCCGATGATCGGCGGCATGCTGACCGCGCCCTTGCTCTCAATGTTCGTCCTGCCCGCCGCCTATCTGCTGTTGCGCCGGCCCAAGACCGATCCCATCCCTCAACCCGTTTCATCATGAAGGAGAAGACGATGAACCATGCACGACTGACCATTGCCCTCGGCCTCGCCGCCCTGACTGCCGCGTGCGGCAAGAAGGCGGAGGCCCCGGTTGCGACTGAGACCAACGAGGCGGCGCCCGCCGCGACCATGAGCGGCGACATGGGCAACATGTCGATGGCGCCTGACGCGAACGCCGCGATCAAGGCCAAGGGCCATGGCACCGTCACCGCGATCGACAAGGCGGCAGGCACGATCACGCTCGATCATGGTCCGATCCCGGAGGCCAAGTGGCCCGCGATGACGATGGCGTTCAAGGCCGCGCCGTCGATCACCGATGCGGTCAAGGTCGGCGACAAGGTCGATTTCGACCTCTCGCTCAAGGGCAGCGATGGCGAGGTCACCGCGATCGCAAAGCAGTGATCCGCTAAGTTCGACCGGAAAAAGCTGGTTGCGTCGCCGCTCCCGGGCGGCGACGCCCGTGCCGGCCGTCTGCCTGGCTGTGCGCCCGGTCGACGGTTGCGACCGGCAACGCCCAATGCCAGCGGCGTTTCCCTGCGCGATCACCGACAATTTGAGCACGCTTCGCGGATCGCACATTGAACGTGCAAGCCGCCCTTGCTCGCGATAGCCTGAACGGCAAGGAGCCCAGTTTAGATGACCCAGCCAGTATGACCTTGTTACCCGCGACACATCATGATCTCGTGAGCGAGCTTGTCCGTCGTTGGCGAGACGATCCCGGCGCCACCTATCGCTCCTGGTTTCTGTGGGACGAACGGCTGAAAAACTTCCGCTCCATCCGTCGCGGGCTGCAGCAGGTGGTCGCAGAAATCGAAAGTGGGCGGTTCGGCGTCGCCTATCGCGGCTCGTCACTGGAAACGGTTGTCCACTCGATCGCCGAACAGCGGCAGATCTTCAAGGGCGCCGACCATGCCTGGCTGTGGAAGCCCAAGCTGCGCATTCCAGACATCTACGAAAGCCCGGACAACCAGCGGGCGTTCGGTCGCCTGCTCGACAATTGCTCGTGCTGCGATACCGCCGAGGAGATCATCAGCCACATCCGCAGCATAGACGCGCTCAAGATCAAGGGGCTGGGGCCGGCGGCGGCCAACCTGCTCTATTTCCTTCACCCGACGCTGGTGCCGCCCTTCAATACCGCGATCGTCAAGGGCTACAATGCCGTCACCGGCGCCAAGGTGAAGCTCGGGTCATGGGATCATTTTCTCGCCATGCGCGCCGGCATCCTCGACCTCAACGACCGTTACCGCGAGTTGCTCTCCAACGATCTCGGCGCGATCGGCGGACTGTTGTTCGACATTGGCTCGGGCCGCTATCCCGCGCCACCGCTGGAGGATGACGCAACGGCGGCCGACGACTGGCTCGGCAGATTGGAACATGCCAGAGCGGAGGCAAGCCGGCTCGACAAGACAGCCGCCGCGCAGGGCGAAACCGATCGCACGCACGCCGAAATCCAGGCCTGGCTGCGCGACCTCGGCCATGCCCTCGGTTACGATGTGTGGATCGCCGCCAATGACCGCGGTCGACTTCACGCTGGCTGCCCGCTTGGACAGGGATGCCTCGAGCGCCTTCCAGACGCCATTGCGACCTCTCCCGGAGCGGACTCGATCCGCCTCATCGACGTGTTGTGGCTGGCGAAGGGTGGCGACGGCGTCGCCGCCGCGTTCGAGGTTGAACATTCGACCTCGATCTACTCGGGGATCGTGCGCATGCTCGATCTGGCGCTGTCGGGGAGCGATCTGCACGCTGCCGCCGGGCTATTCCTGGTCGCACCGAATGCGCGCGAGCAGGACGTTCGCGCGCAACTCCGTCGCCCGGCTTTCAGCCGTATTGCCGATCTCGACTTCGCCTATCTGCCCTATGGCGAGCTGGAGAGAAACAGGGACGCGATCGCTCGTTTTGGAACGGGATTGAAGGCCATCAAGGCGATCTCAAGCCCCCTTCCCTGAAAGGGGGCGTTTGCGGGAGGGGGCGGAATCCTACGCCAAGCTCGCCCAGATAGCCGGCGCGAGATCTTACTTGTTGCTGCCTTCTACGGTCGCGCCAGAAAGGCGACGGCTCAGTTCTATCCGGCGATGGCTACGCATTTTGAAGGTGTCTGGCCCAACGCGCCGATACTCAATGAAGCCGAGAGAACGCCAAAATCGCTCTGCCGCTTCATTCGCTTCCAGCACGGCCAACCGAATCTCTGTGGCACCTCTCGCAGCGGCCCAGCTTTCGACCGTCGAGTAAATTGAGCGTCCGACGCCACGACCACGCTGTGCGGCATCTACGATCATGAAGCCGAGATACCATGTGCCATCACGCGGATAATCGCGGAGGATGGCCGCGATTGCATATAGGCCGCCAGGCCCCTTCCATCCCAGGACAGCTTGATTGTGGGCGCTCTTTTCGGGCGGCACATCGGAGAAAAGCTCGCGAGCATCGTCCAGCGTGGGCGCGGCCCCGTCCTGCAACAGGAAATAGTCGCTGCAACGGTTGTACAGGTCTGCAACGTCTGCGGCGTCCGCTTGGGTAAGTTTGATCGGGGCTCCCGTCATCATCATCGCGTTTTGGCAGCAAGCACGCGCTGACCGTAATCCCGGAGTTCCCCGTTGGGACCGACATAGCGGTAGAGAGTGACGCGCTCGATCCCGAGTTCCTTGCAGAGGTCGGAAACGGACGTGTCGCGTTGGGCCATAGCAGCCTGAGCGAGCCGCACCTGGGCCTTGGAGAGGGCGAACTTGCGGCCACCCTTGCGTCCCCGCGCGCGGGCAGCGGCCAGGCCAGCCATGGTGCGCTCGCGGATCATATCCCGCTCAAACTCCGCCAGTGTGGCAAAAATGCCGAACACCATCCGGCCCGATGGCGTCGTGGTGTCGATCTGCGCGCCCTTGCCGGTGAGCACCCGCAGACCGATACCGCGATCCGACAGATTCTGCACCGTGCTGACCAGGTGGGTGAGCGTTCGGCCGAGCCGGTCGAGCTTCCAAACGATGAGGACATCGCCGTCGCGCAACGATTTCAGGCAGGCGGCAAGACCGGGGCGATCATCACGGCTACCGGATGCACGATCATCATAGATATTGCCTGGCTCGACACCGGCAGCGCGAAGGGCATCGTGCTGCAGGTCGAGCGACTGCGAGCCGTCGGCTTTGGACACGCGGGCGTAGCCGATCAGCATGGATCACAAACGAAGGTTTGAGGCGGTGACGAACATGAGCACATAAGATTGGGCTATTGTGTATCTTAACCAGCATCTCAATCAAGCTATCTCAAACCGTAGCTCGGAAAGAATAAGGAGCATGTATGCCGCGTCGCGTGACCCTGACCGATCGACAGCGCGAGGCGCTGCTTCACTTGCCGGTCGATCAAGGTGAGCTGCTGCGGCACTATACCCTCAGCGATGAGGATCTCGGGCATATCCGCCAGCGCCGGCGCGCCCACAATCGTTTTGGCTTCGCGCTGCAACTGTGCGTCCTGCGCTACCCGGGCCGGGTGCTCGCTCCTGGCGAGTTGATCCCGGCGCAGGTATCGGATTTCATCGCGGCCCAGCTCGGCCTGACCAGCGACGATCTACTCCTCTATGCCGCGCGCGAGGAGACCCGGCACGAGCATCTGGCGGACCTTCGCCGAATCTACGGCTATCGCTCCTTTTCGGGGCGGGGCGCACGGGATTTGCGCGAATGGATCGCTCGGGAAGCCGAGGCGGCGACATCGAATGAGGATCTTGCCCGTCGCTTCGTTGCGGAGTGTCGCCGCACCCGCACGATCCTTCCCGGCTCCTCGACGATCGAGCGCCTTTGCGCCGATGCGCTGGTTGAGGCCGAGCGCCGGATCGAGGATCTTATCGCCCATCGCATCACGCCAACCCTGAGCGAGAATTTGGCTCACCTGTTGGAGGATACGGTGGATGGTCGCGTCACGCGCTTCGTATGGCTGCGACAGTTCGAGGTTGGCGCAAATTCAGCAGCCGCTAACCGGCTGATGGATCGACTGGAATATCTTCAAAGGTTCGATCTTCCGGCGGATTTGCTGGACGGCGTGCCGGCGCATCGTGTGACCCGGCTTCGCCGGCAGGGCGAGCGCTATTACGCCGACGGCATGCGTGATCTGCCCGAAGACAGGCGGCTTGCGATCCTCGCTGTCTGCACCCTGGAATGGCGGTCATCGCTGGCCGATGTCATCGTGGAGACCCACGATCGCATCGTAGGCCGTCTCTATCGGGCCTCCGAACGCCTTTGCAACACCAGGATCGCCGACGCAAAGGCGGCCGTTCGGGACACGCTGAAGTCCTTTGCCGAAATCGGTGGTGCTTTGCTTGGAGCGCAGGACGATGGCACGGCCCTGGACGGGATAATCGCCACCGGGCCTGGCTGGGAACGGTTCAGAACCCTTGTCGCCACGGCCTCCGCACTGACCAACGTGCTCGCGGCCGACCCGCTCAGCCGTGTGCTGGACGGCTATCACCGTTTCCGCCTCTACGCGCCCAGGATGCTGCGCCTGCTCGACATGCAGGCGGCGCCGATCGCCACGCCTCTTCTGGCGGCCGTTGCGATGCTGCGTAACGGGATCAAGGTCGATCCGCCGGTGGATTTTCTACGTCCCAACTTGAAATGGCATCGTCATCTTCGCGCTGAGCCCAGCGGCGACCACCGGCTTTGGGAAATCGCGGTGCTGTTCCACATCCGCGACGCCTTCCGGTCCGGTGACATATGGTTGGCGGGATCGCGCCGCTATGGCGACCTCAAGCAGCTTCTGGTCCCGCCACAGGCGATAGAGCAGACCGCGCGGCTCGCCGTGCCGCTGCGACCCGGCGAATGGCTGGCCGAGCGCAGGGCTCGACTGGATACACGGCTGAAGGAGTTTGGCCGCGCGGCGCGAACCGGCACGATCCCAGGCGGCATCATCGAGAACGGCAAGCTGCACATCGACAAGCTGAGGGCCGACACGCCCGAAGGGGCCGAGGATCTCGTGCTCGATCTCTATCAACAGCTCCCGCCCGCGAGGATCACCGATCTGTTGCTGGAAGTCGATGAGCGAACCGGATTTTCCGAGGCGTTCACGCATCTGCGCACCGGCGCGCCCTGCAGCGACCGGATCGGCCTGATGAACGTGTTGCTGGCGGAAGGCGTCAATCTCGGTTTGCGCAAGATGGCGGCGGCGACCAACACGCACAGCTTCTGGGAATTGCTGCGGATCGCGCGCTGGCATGTCGAAGGCAGCGCCTATGATCGGGCGCTCGCCATGATCGTGGAGGCCCACGCCGCCCTGCCCATGGCCGCCTTCTGGGGACAAGGGCAATCGGCATCCAGCGACGGGCAGTTCTTCCTTGCTACCGAGCAGGGCGAGGCGATGAATCTGATCAACGCGAAATATGGCAACGTCCCGGGCCTCAAGGGATACAGCCATGTGTCCGATCAATATGCGCCGTTCGCAACCCAGGTGATCCCGGCAACGGTCAGCGAGGCTCCCTATATCCTGGACGGGCTGCTCATGAATGACGCGGGCCGCCGCGTTCGCCAGCATTTTGCCGACACGGGCGGCTTCACCGATCATGTGTTCGCCGCCTGCGCCTTGCTCGGCTACAGGTTCGCCCCCCGTATCCGCGATCTCCCTCAGAAAAGACTCTATGCCTTCACGCCCAACGCGACGCCGGCCAATGTGCGAGCGCTGGTCGGAGGTAAGATCAATGAACCGCTCATCGAGCGCAACTGGCCCGACATCCTGCGCATCATGGCGACGATCGCAGCGGGGATCGTCGCCCCCAGCCAGATTCTTCGCAAGCTCGCCTCTTACCCGCGCCAGAATGGCGTCACCTCAAGCTTTGTACGCTGAACAACGATTTTCCGGACATAATGTGAACATTGGTGTCAGGCAGCGGCGCGAAGGTACTGGTAGAGGGTTTCGCGGCTGATGCCCATGTCGCGCGCTATGGTCGCCTTGCGTTCACCGGCGGCAACGCGGCGGTGCAGATCGGCAATCATCTCATCCGAGAGCGACCGTTTCCGCCCCCGATAGGCGCCGCGCTGCCGAGCGATCGCAATGCCTTCGCGTTGCCGTTCGCGGATCAGAGCGCGCTCGAACTCAGCAAACGCACCCATGACCGAGAGCATCAGATTGGCCATCGGGGAGTCCTCCCCCGAGAAGGACAGGCTTTCCTTCTCAAACTCGATCCGGATACCTCGCTTGGTGAGGCCCTGGACCAGCTTGCGCAGGTCATCCAGATTGCGGGCCAACCGATCCATGCTGTGGACGACGACGGTATCGCCTTCGCGGGCGAAAGTGAGCAGAGCCTCAAGCTGGGGGCGGTTGACGTCCTTGCCCGATGCCTTGTCGGTGAAGGTCCGATCGAGCGACTGACCTTCCAATTGGCGATCCACATTCTGATCGAACGTGCTGACCCGGACATAGCCGATCCGTTGCCCCTTCACTGCGCACTCTCTCCATCAAAATGTCAGGTTGAAATCTATGATACGTAACGAAATTCGTCAACAAATTCCGTTTATCACCCTAATCTGACAGAAACCGCAGTACCGCCCTGACGTCCAGTTAGGCTATACTCCAAGCTGACATCACAAAATCAAATCCCTCAAAGATGGCGTCAATTGCCTTGATGGGGTAAAAACTGGAGTGCTTCCAGGATGGGACATTCGGCAACGTCATCTCCAGTGCATCTGGCTAACGTGGTCGCCAGCGTCACCTCTATCTTCTGCAAATCTGCAATGCGGCGGCGGACATCTTCAAGGTGGAGTTCGGTTCTCGCCATAACCTCCGCGCAGGTTTGTGCACCGGTATCGGTGAGCGACAACAATGACCGTATCTCATCCATTGCATAGCCAAGGTCGCGCGCGCGCAGGATGAACTGCAACCTTTGCACCAGTTCCGGCGAATAGACGCGGTAGCCGTTGGAACTGCGAGGCGGCCCCGGCAGCAATCCCACCTTCTCGTAATAGCGGATGGTTTCGAGATTGCAGCCTGTTTTCCGGGCAAGCTGGGCACGCAAGATGCCGACCTGTTGCTCCATGAAAATACCTCTTGAGTCTGTAGTGGCTACAGAGCCTACACTGCGAATCACTCAGTTGGAACAAGGGATTCAAGCCATGGTCTCAACGCCGGAAGCGGGACAGCCAGCCCTCACCGAAAACCACGAGCCGAAGCAGGCAAACTGGGTTGCGGCGGGCGCATTGATCGGCGCGGGGCTCGCCTCGGCTTGCTGCGTCGTCCCGCTACTGTTGGTTATGCTCGGAATTTCCGGCGCGTGGATCGCCAACCTGACGGCGCTCGAACCTTACAAGCCCTATGTCGCAGGCGTAACGCTCGCGCTGCTCGGCTACGGCTTCTGGCATGTCTATTTCAAGCCGAAACCGCCCTGTGAAGACGGTTCCTACTGCGCTCGTCCACAATCGGCTTGGACCACCAAGGCGGTGCTGTGGCTGGGCCTTGCCGTCGCCATCCTGGCGCTCACCATCGACTGGTGGGCACCCTGGTTCTATTGAAAGGAAATACCCATGAAAAAGACAGTATGTATCGCTATGGCCGTGCTGGCTATGGCTGGCGGCGGGGTCGCCTATGCAGTTAGTGGCACGGCGCAAGATCGCCCCGCGGCTACCGCAACCGCTCAGAAGCAAACCACCTTTGCCATAGAGAACATGACCTGCGCCACCTGCCCGATCACCGTGAAGAAGGCGATGGAAGGCGTCGCCGGGGTAACGGCGGTCACGGTCGATTTCGCAGCCAAGACCGCGCGCGCAACCTATAACCCGCGCCGCACCAATGCTGCTGCGATTGCCGCTGCATCAACCAACGCGGGTTATCCGGCGCGCGCTATTCAAAACTGAGCGGGGCGCCGCCAGCGCCTCAAGAAAGCGATAAGCAATGAACGACTGTTGCAACCGCCCCGGGCAGGAAGGATTTGACGTGGCCGTCATCGGCGCGGGTTCTGCCGGGTTCTCCGCCGCGATCGCCGCTGCCGATCTGGGCGCGAAAGTGGCGCTCGTCGGTCACGGCACGATTGGCGGCACCTGTGTCAATGTTGGCTGCGTTCCTTCCAAGACGCTGATCCGCGCCGCCGAAGCGGTGCATGGTGGGCTTGCCGCCGCGCGCTTTCCCGGCCTTGGGGGCGCTGTCCAGATGGATGACTGGTCCGTATTGGCGGCGTCGAAGGACGATCTTGTCACGACGCTGCGCCAAAAAAAATATGTCGATCTGCTGCCCGCCTATGACGGTGTGAGCTATATCGAGGGCAAGGCACGCTTTGCCGATGGTGCGCTGATTGTCGGCGATGCGCCCATGAAGGTCGGCAAGGTCATATTGGCGATGGGTGCGCACGCCGCCGTGCCGCCGATTCCGGGGATGGACAGCGTGCCCTACCTAACCAGCACATCGGCGCTGGCGCTGGATCGCTTGCCCAAATCGCTGCTGGTGATCGGTGGCGGGGTGATCGGGGTAGAACTGGGACAGATGTTTTCGCGTCTGGGCGTTGATGTCACCATCTGCTGCCGAAGCCGCCTGCTCCCCGAAATGGACCCGGAAGTGAGTGCCGCGCTGAAAAACTATTTGGAAGCCGAGGGCGTGCGGGTTTGCGCAGGTGTCGGCTATCAGCGTATCGCCCAAACACAGAGCGGGGTCGAATTGACCTGCGAGGGGCATTGTGACACCGTCGCGGCGGAACAGGTGCTCATCGCCACCGGACGCCGACCCAATAGCGACGGGCTTGGGCTGGAGGAGCGCGGCATAGTGCTTGCCCGTAATGGTGGAATCGTCGTCGATGACCACCTCGAAACGTCGGTTCCAGGCATTTACGCGGCGGGCGATGTAACGGGACGGGACCAGTTCGTCTACATGGCCGCCTATGGCGCAAAACTGGCCGCGCGCAACGCGGTGACGGGCAACCAATACCGCTACGACAATTCCTCCATGCCATCCGTCGTCTTCACCGACCCGCAAGTCGCCAGCGCCGGCCTCACTGAAACGACAGCACGGGCGCAAGGCCTGGACATCAAGGTTTCGCTGCTCCCGCTCGATGCTGTGCCAAGGGCACTGGCAGCACGCGATACGCGGGGTCTCATCAAACTGATTGCCGACAAGGCGAACGACCGTTTGCTGGGCGGCCAGATCATGGCACCCGAAGGCGCGGATTCGATCCAGACACTGGTGCTGGCGATCAAACACGGCATGACCACCCTGGAATTGGGTGCAACGATATTTCCTTACCTGACCACTGTGGAAGGCCTCAAACTGGCGGCCCAAACGTTTGATAAGGATGTCGCCAAACTGTCTTGCTGCGCCGGGTGATTGCTCGGGGATCAACCGGCAACGAATGGCCTCCCTCCAGTGCAAGCCGCTTTGGTGTCAATTTTGTTATTCGCCTCAGCGGGAGAGCAAAATGGCACGACGCCGACTTCTGACCGGAGACGAGCGCCGGCGCCTGTTCGATCCTCCTGTCCAAGAAACCGCGATCATTGGGCATTATACCCTTTCTGCGGAAGATGTTGAATTGGTTGGGCGCCGCTATGGTCCAGCAAATCGCCTCGGTCTGGCTGCACAAATCGCTTTGATGCGACATCCCGGCTTTGGTCTGCAACCCGAGATCGGGCTTCCCGACGTCATTCTTCAGTACCTCGCGGCACAGTTATTCGTCGATCCTTCCTCCTTCTCTGCATATGGTCAGCGCGCGCAAACCCGTACCGATCATGCCGATCTCGTGGCGCGTTATCTTGGCATACGCCCGTTTCGACGCGGCGACCTGGCACTTGCCCTGAATCTTGCCGCGCAAGCCGCCGAGTATACAGACAGAGGTGAACCGATTGTTCGCGCCCTCATGGTTGGCCTGAAGGGTGAGCGGTTCATTCTTCCGTCAGGCGACACACTGGAACGCGCCGGTCTTGCTGGCCGGGCACGCGCACGCAAAGCTGCCGCAGCCGCAATCGTCGAAGGCCTCAGCTCTGCTGAACTGACACGGCTAGACGAACTCGTAATCAACAACCCGGATTTCGGCATGACACCGCTGGCGTGGTTGCGTAATTTCGAAGAAGCCCCGACTGCGGCCAATATCAATGGCTTGCTTGAGCGCCTGCGCTATGTTCGCGGCATAGGTATCCACCCGGTAGTTGGGGGCGCCATTCCGGAATTCCGCTTTGCCCAATTTGTCCGCGAGGGCGGCGTGGCACCGGCATTCCTGCTTTCGGATTACAGCGTCAATCGCAGGCGGGCGACGTTGACGGCCGCAGTGATCGACCTTGAGGCCAGACTTGCCGATGCCGCGATCCAAATGTTTGACCGACTTATCGGCGGCATGTTCACGCGCGCGCGGCGTGGGCGCGAGCGTCGCTACCAAGATAGTATTCAGTCGGTGGGGCAACTCATGCGGCTGTTTGGCGCCACGATTACAGCACTTGATGAGGCTGTCCAGAATGGCGGCGATCCGCTCGAATTGATTGACGAAGCGGTGGGCTGGCACCGGCTTGTTGCGGCAAAGGCCCAAGTAGATGCCCTTGCTGATCTTGCCGGCGAGGACGCACTGGTAACGGCAACCGAGCGTTACGCCACGCTACGGCGTTTCAGCCCGGCATTTCTGGACGCCTTCACCTTCAAGGCGTCTGGAACAGGGACGGCACTGATCAAAGCCATCGATGTCATTCGCGATGCGAACACACGAAAGTCGCGCGACCTTCCCGATGGCGTTCCACTGCCATTCCCCAATCGGCAGTGGAAGCGTCTCATCACCGAAAGCGGCCGTATCGACCGCCGACGTTATGAAATTGCGATCATGGCAACCTTGCGTGATCGTTTGCGCGCCGGTGATGTATGGATCGAGGGAACCCGCAACTATCAGCGCTTCGATGCCTATTTGCTGGGTCGGCGCGACGCCGCCAAAGTGGCGGATGTGCTTCCGTTCGATTCAAATGCTGCATCCTACCTCGCTGACCGGGCACGAAATCTTGACTGGCGGCTGCGCCGATTTGCCAAGCAGTTGAAAACAAACAAGCTTGAGGGAGTGTCGCTCGAACGAGACCGGCTCAAGCTTCAGCAAATGCCGCCTGTCACCCCACCGGAAGCTGAAGCCCTCGATCGCAAGCTCGATACCCTGCTTCCCCGCGTGCGCATCACCGAGCTGCTGCTTGAAGTCGCCGAACGCACTGGTTTTTTGAACGCATTCCGTGACCTGCGCTCAGGCAAGGAGCACGACAACCCCAGCACGGTACTCGCCGCAATTCTGGCTGATGGCACCAACCTCGGGCTGGAGCGGATGGCCAATGCCAGCGAAGGCGTCAGCTATGCCCAACTCGCATGGACCCACAACTGGTATCTTTCACCCGAGAACTATCAGGCCGCGCTGGCCATGATCATCTCAGCCCATCACGAATTACCCTTCGCGCGGCATTGGGGCGCTGGCACCAGTTCGTCGTCCGATGGCCAGTTCTTCCGGTCGGGGCGGAGCCGTTCAGGGGCGGCGGACGTCAATGCCAAATATGGCGCCGAACCTGGCGTGAAAATCTATTCTCACCTTTCCGATCACTTCGCATCATTCGGATCACGGATCATGTCCGCGACGGCAGGTGAAGCGCCTTACGTGCTCGACGGGCTTGTCCTGGGCGCCGGCAACCTTCCGTTGCATGAGCACTATACCGATACCGGCGGCGCCACCGATCATGTTTTCGCACTCTGCCACCTACTCGGGTTCCGCTTCGCGCCCCGGCTGCGCGATATTGGCGACCGCAAGCTGGGTTCGATCGCTGCGCCATCGACATACAAGGGCATCGAAAATCTGATGGGCCGCACCATCAAAACGGCAGCGATCGAGGCCGATTGGGATGACATCGTCAGGATTGTCGCCTCAATCAAGGATGGCACGGTGGCGCCGTCAGTAATCTTGCGAAAACTTGCCGCCTACAAACGCCAGAACAGGCTGGATTTTGCATTGGCTGAACTGGGCCGTATCGAGCGCACTTTGTTCACGCTCGATTGGCTTGAACAACCGGAACTGCGACGTGCCTGTCAGGCCGGTCTCAACAAAGGCGAGGCGAGGCACACGCTTGCCGCCGCCATCTATACCAACCGGCAGGGTCGGTTCACCGATCGCTCGCTGGAAAATCAGGAATTTCGCGCATCTGGGCTGAACCTGCTGATTGCGGCGATTTCCTACTGGAACACGGTCTATCTCGACCGGGCCGCCCAGCACCTCAACGCTGTCGGCACGACGTTCGATGCGGCACTGCTTGCGCACCTTTCTCCGATGGGCTGGGCGCACATCAGTCTGACCGGCGATTACCTCTGGGAGCAGGCCAGGCGACTTCCAGCAGGTGAATTCCACCCACTCAACGAGCCAATGGCGCGGTTGAAGCGTGTAGCGTAGCCCATGTTCCGCTTATGTCCGAGAAATCGTTGTCTGGCGAACAAACCTTGAGGTGACGCCAGAATGAGCTGGCCCTCGCATTGCGAGAGGTGGGCCGCATCGAGCGAACCCTGTTCATGATCGACTGGATTCTTGATGCCGGCCTCCAGCGCCAGGCTCAGATCGGCCTCAACAAGGGTGAGGCCCACCACGCCCTAAAGCGCGCCATCAGCTTCCACCGCCGAGGTGAAATCCGGGATCGATCCGGCGAAGGCCAGCACTATCGCATCGCCGGAATGAACCTGCTCGCCGCCATCATCATATTCTGGAACACCATGAAGCTCGGCGAGGTCGTCAATACCCGGGCCGCCAGCGGTACCCATATCGCGCCTGATCTACTCGCCCACGTCTCGCCGTTGGGATGGGAACACATCAATCTAACCGGGGAATATCGCTGGCCCAAATCCTTAGCGTAGGATTCCGCCCCCTCCCGCAAACGCCCCCTACGATTGAGAAGCGCGGCGGAATCTCTTAGATTGATCGCTGGAGGCTTTGTTCGCGGAGACGCGCACATTGCCTTCTTTTCGTTTTAGGAAGCGCTGCCCTAAGCGACAGAAGCCAGAGCTTTGACAATGCGGCATTCCGCGATGGAGCCGACCATGTATCTTGATCCTATCGGTGCAGACACGCGATGATGGCGGTCACGACGGCGGTGGTTTCCGCGACGTCGCGCACCCTCACTGTGTCGAGGCCGATTTCAGCAGCGGGATAGTCATTCCCACCGGGGAATATCGCATCCCCAATGAACAGCATCCCGTCGAGCGGGACACCGCTCTCGGCACTCAGGCGCTTCAGGCCATAGCCCTTGTCGATCCCTGCTCTGGTCACGTCGATCGATGTCGTGCCACCGAGATTGATCGAGAGCTCCGGCAGCTTCGCGCGCAACGTGGCCTGCAACGCGGTCCTCTTCTTTCGGTCAGGATCCCACGCTTCCTTTTCCTTCAGCGGCGCTGCCTGCCCCAGGCCCGAAAAGGTGATCTGGCTGCCCCGGTCCTCGATCCGTTCGCCCCAGATACGTTCGTCGGCGAGACCGGCATCGGTCAGCGCCTGATCGAAGGCCGTGCGGATCTTCGCCTTCTCCGCGTCGTCGAACAGTTCGGCATAGACCGCGCGCCAAGCGCCATTGATGAACCGATAGAGTTTCGTGCCTGTGGTCGGCATCAACCAGAGACGGTCGAGCGCGACGCCGGCAGGAAGGCGCGAGGCGATCTGCTTTTCGAACTGCGGCCAGTCCCCGCCCGAGATCACCGCCACATCCGTGATGGCGAGCAATCGGGCGAGGATTGCGGCCATATCCTCCGATAACGGCCGCTTGCTCTCGGCAAGCGTGCCGTCGAGGTCGAAGGCGATCAGCCACTTCATGCCGCCTTCCCTGCCGGATCGCGGTAGGCGAGCAGCCTGAGCGCATTGATGACGACGAGCAGCGTCGATCCCTCATGAACCGCCACCGCTGGCCCAATGCCGAGGCCGAGGATGGTAGCAGGCACCAGGAAGGCGACGACACCCAGGCTGACGAAGACGTTCTGCCGGATGATTCCACGGGTATGGCGGCTAAGACCGACTGCGAATGGCAGGTGCGCCAGATCGTCGGCCATCAGCGCCACGTCGGCTGTCTCCAGCGCAACGTCCGACCCCGCCGCGCCCATCGCGATGCCGACCGTGGCGCTTGCCATCGCCGGCGCATCGTTCACGCCGTCGCCCACCATCGCGACCTTGTCTTCGCCGGCGAGCTTCTTGATCGCGGCAACCTTGTCTTCGGGCATGAGGTCGCCCCACGCTTCGTCGATCCCGACTTCGTCGGCGATCGCTTCGGCGACTTTCTGGTGATCGCCGGAGATCATTATCATCCGCGACACGCCCATCTCGTGCAGCCGACGCAACGCGGTCTTGGCAGCTTCGCGAGGCGTGTCCATCAGGCCGATCGCGCCCAGGTCGCGGTCCCCCTTGCGGACCACCATTGTCGTGCGGCCGTTCTCGCGCAGCTTCGCGATTGCGTCCTGCGCGCCCTGCCCCAGCGCCGGAATGCCCTCACTTCCGAACATCTCGGCCTTGCCGATCCACACCGTCTCGCCATCCACGCTCGCGGTGACGCCCCGACCGGTCAGGCTCTTGAGGTCGCCGGCAGTCGGCACGGCACGATCGTTCAGACGTTCGCGGCCGTCCTTGACGATCGCTTGGGCCAGGGGATGGTCGCTCAACGCTTCGACGGCGACAGCCAGCGCCAGCAACTCGCCTTCATCGGCGCCATCGACGGGCACGACATCAGTGATGCGCGGACGACCTTCGGTCAGCGTGCCCGTCTTGTCGAAAGCGATCGCTTTGAGCGACCCGAGGTTTTCGAGCGGTGCACCGCCCTTCACGAGCACGCCGCCCCGCGCTGCACGGGCAACGCCCGACAGGACCGCGCTCGGCGTTGCGATCGCGAGCGCGCACGGGCTTGCCGCCACCAGCACCGCCATCGCGCGATAGAAGCTGTCGCGGAACGGCTCGTCGACGACCACCCATGCGAACAGCAGGAGCACTGACAGGACCAGGACGGCGGGCACGAAGATCCGTTCGAACCGGTCGGTGAAGCGCTGCGTCGGCGACTTCTGCGTCTCCGCTTCGCTCACCATCTTCACGACCTTGGCAAGCGCGCTTTCATTGGAACGGCGTGTCACCTCGATCTCGATCGCGCCGCCGCCGTTGATCGTACCAGCAAAAACCCGGCTTTCCGCGTCGACTGCATCGGGCTTGGCGCGTGCCGCTGCGGCATCTGCGACCGGCACCTTGTCGACCGGGATGCTTTCACCCGTGACCGGGGCCTGGTTGATCGCGCTGGTGCCCTTGATGACGAAGCCGTCGGCAGGCAGGCGCTCGTTCGGGCGGACGATGGCAATGTCCCCGACGACCATCTGCTCGACCGGGATTTCGCTGGTCTGCCCGCCGCGTCGCACGGTCGCGGTTTCGGGCGCGAGCTTCGCCAGCGCCTCGATCGCCTTCTTGGCGCGGCCCATTGCATAATGCTCAAGCGCATGGCCGAGGCTGAACAGGAACAGCAGCAGCGCACCTTCGGCCCATGCGCCCAGCGCAGCGGCGCCGGCCGCAGCGACCAACATCAGCGTGTCGATCTCGAACTTCTTCATCCGGAGGTTGTCGATCGCCTCGCGCAGCGTGAAGAATCCGCCGAAGAAATAGGCTGCGATATAGCAGGCGGTCGGCAGCCATTCGGGCGCGCCAGCGACCAGCCTCTCGATCGCGTAGCCGATCCCCAGCAGCGCGCCACAGGCGAGCGCGAAGATCAGCTCGGTATTGGGGCCGAGAAATTCGGCGTGGCTATGGTCGTGGCCATCGCCGGGGCCGTGCTTCTCTTCGCCCGCGCCGTGGCCCCCGGGGCCGTGGTCGTGGCCGGCATGTTCATCGGCAGCGACCCGCTTGCCCACCCTCACCTTCAGCTTGCGAAGCGCAGCGCGCACCTCCTCTTCGGTGGTTTCGCGGCGATCATATTCGACCCGGACAGACCCGCTGGTGCTGGCGCTTGCCTGGACCACGCCGGGCAAGGCGCACAGCGCATCGCTGACCGTGCGCGCCCGACGTTCGTGGTTGATCCCCGTCACCTGCCAGATCGCATGGCCGTAGCGCTCGGTGATTTCGGCACCTGCGGCGCGCACCATTTCGCGCAACCGTGGCAGCGGCAGCTTGGCGGCATCGAAATGGATGCACAGCGCCGCTGGCGTGTTGCCGTCGAGACAGATCACATGCGCCCGCTCGACACCTTCGCGCTTTGACAGGGTTGATACGAGACGGTCCAGGCAGGCATCGGCCGCGTCAGGAAGGTCCGGCAACAACACTGGAATGTCGAGTTCGAGCTTGTCGTTCATGACGACCTCCTTTCGCTTTTCTTGGTTTCGGCGCGCGCGTCGCGCAGGATTTCGACACCGCCCTTGATGGCGATGATGGCGGTGGCGAAGCCGACCAGCAGGTCCGGCCAATTGGTACCCAACCACAGCACCAGCACGCCGGCGATCAGGATGCCGCCGTTGGAAATGAAGTCGTTGAAGCTGAAGGTGGTTGCGGCCCGGAGATTGACGTCCGGATCCTTGAGGCGCTGGAGCAGCCGCAGGCAGAGGTAATTCACGACGCCGGCGATCGCGGACATGACCATCATGGTAGGTCCGATGGGCTCGCTGCCCTGCACGTAGCGCCGTCCGACATCGATCAAGATGCCGCCCGCGAAGATCAGCAGCATGACGCCCGAAGCGACCGCGGCGCGTGTCTTCCATGTCTGGCCCCGGGTGAGCGCCACAAGGCTCAGCGCATACACAGCCGTATCGGACAGGTTGTCGACGCCGTTGGCGATCAGCGCGCTCGAGTCCGCGAAGAAGCCGGAAACGAAGAAGCCCGCAGCGATCGCCGCGTTCAGCAGCAGGACGATCCACAGTGTGCGGCGCTCCTGCCCGCCATTGTTGTCGTTGCCCGGGATCATCCCATCATCTCCTCAAGTGTCAGCAGGGCCAGGAAGCCGACGAAAAACATCGAGCTGATGAGCGGGGTGTCGGGTTTCTCGTGCGCCTCGACCAGCAACTCCTCCGTGACGAGGTAGAGCAGCGCCATCAGCCCGAAGCTGAGGAAGCCGGCGATCATCACCGGCGACAGCGCGGCGACCGGCACGGCAGCGAGCGCGCCGATCGGCAGCAGCAGGGCCAATGCCGAGACGATCACGATGATGCGCAAGCGCGAGCGATAGGTTTCCGCCAGCTCGTCGGTCAGCGTCAGTCCCAGAAATAACACTTCCAGAGTGAGCGCGATCGTCAGCAGGAGACCTGCCTTCTCGCCCGCCACGAAAGCGAGGCCGAGCACCAGGCCGTCCACCAGAATGTCGATGCCGATCGCGGCGAGTAGCGCCATCGGCCCCTTGAAGCGGGCCTCAAGAGCCTTGAGCCCCAGCATGGTCGCGACGCCCGCCGCCCCGCCGATCAACGTCGCGCTGGGCGATGCCTCATGCTTGACCTGCGGCAGGATTTCGGTCGCTGCCGCCGCGAACACGACGCCGGCAGCGAGATGCTGTAGGCCCGCCACGAGGCCAGGTTTCAACTTGGTGCGGCTCGCGACAATCGCGCCGAGCACGACCGCCAGCACAGGCGCAAGCGTATAGAGCAGTGCCTGCATTTCCTAGGACTCCTCCGGGGTTCGGTGGCAGACGCGGATCTTCCCGCGTCGCGTGAACGCGATCGATCCGCCCGCCACGACAGCCCGCGAATGGTCGCCGCGAAACTCGTCACCGGTTCGCTGCGCGCGCAGGATCTCGGTCCTGCCCTTCGGCAGCCAGGTGACGGCCATTTTCAAGCCTTCATCGATGAAGTCGACATCGGCGCGTGTGCCGTCGTCGCAGTACATGATGCGCTGCGCGATTAGTTTCGACGTCAGATGCTTTTCATGCGCCGGCTCGGTAGGCTGGGTCGGCGCTGGATTACACGCCCCTATAACCGCCCCGGAGACGAGAACGACGCCGAGGCGCGCGATCGCCAGACCGGCCCGATTCAGGCCGCACAAGGTTGTCACATTTGAAATCGACGTGTCAGACATCGGTCTCTTCCGACGAAGCGCCCTGTGGCGTTCGAAGGCAGGGCAGTTCATCGCGTGCCTTCCTGCTCGCAGATCCGGGTACGGCCATCGCCTTCCACGATGGTGAGCTGCGACCCCTTGAAGGTCGCGGTGGCTGTTTCGCCGACATATTGCAGGCCCTGCGCTGGCGCGGTCAGCATCATCGGCGGTCCCCCGTTGGAGCGCCGCAAATCGATCTGCAGGCCGTTGTCCTTGTAATCGACGAACAGCGGTTCCCCGTCGGAACAGCGATATCTATGCCGCCCCATTTCCCCGGTCGTCACGGCGCTGTCGGACGAATGGATCTGCTGCTCCGTTGGCGGGGCTGGCGGCTTTCTTTCCGAGCACGCCGCGAGCCCGACAACGAGGATGACGGCGGGCAGCACCCGCTTACAGTGCATCATCATCGCGCCTTCCTCCTGTAGCGGAAGGGGACGCGCTGACGATTGATAGCCCGGGCAGGCTGACCTACCCGCCAGCGGAGATAGGTTGCGAGGCGATCGTCAGATTCGACCATCAGGGATCGCAGGCGGCGCAACATCATCGCCGCGAACGGCAGGGAGAGCGCCCCGCGCAGCGTGCAGCTATGCGTTAGCCTGGTGCCGCCATCGTCCCCCGCCAGCTCGTACCGCTCTTCGAGCGTGAACAGATAGGGGATGCCGCAGGACCAAGCGAAGGCGTGCGGTTTATCGAATCGATCAATCCGTGCTGGCGTCCGAATTGGCCGGGTGATGCCCTGGATCGCAAAGGTGCATTCTGTGTCGCCGAGCCGGGACGGATCATCGAGAAATACGAGCGGACTCCACGCCCGGCGATGATCCGGATCGGTGAGTGCCGACCAGATGCGCAGTGGCCCGCCGTGAAGCATCGAGCTGGTTATGGTGCGAGGCATATCCCCATCTCCCAGAGATGGGCGGGGCGATCGCGGATCGCCCCGCCCATCCATCAGGCCAAGTTGTTCACGAAGGTCTGACCGTGGTCGTCCCCTTCATGCTCCTCATTGTAGTGCTCGGGTTTCTCGATCACTTTCTGCCCGAACCGGGCATAGAGTGTCGGCAGCACGAACAGCGTAAGAAGCGTCGCCGAGATCAGACCGCCGATGACGACCGTCGCCAAAGGCTTTTGAACCTCTGCGCCGGCGCCTTCGCCCAGCGCCATCGGCACGAAGCCGAGGCTGGCGACTAGCGCGGTCATGATGACGGGTCGCAGACGCTGCATCGCGCCAACATGCGCGGCTTCCTCGCGGCTCATCCCTGATCGGATCAGATCTTGGATCGAGCTGACCATGACGAGGCCGTTGAGGACCGCGATGCCCGAGAGGGCGATGAAGCCCACTGCCGCCGAGATCGAGAAGTCCATGCCCCGCAGGAACAGCAACAGGACGCCGCCCACCAGCGCGAAAGGCACGCCGGTGAACACGATCGCGGCGTCGCGGACCGATCCCAACGCCCCGTAGAGGAGCAGCAGGATCAAGATGAAGCAAGCCGGAATGACCAGCTTCAGCCGTTCGCTTGCCGATTGGAGGTTCTCGAACTGGCCGCCCCATTCGAGATAGGTGCCGGCAGGCAGCCGGAGTTGGCTGCCGATCGCCGCCTGCGCATCCGCCACGACGGATCCGACGTCGCGGCCACGCACGTTGGCTTGCACCACCACGCGCCGCTTGCCGTTCTCGCGGCTGATCTGGTTCGGACCATCGACCACCTTGATCTCGGCGACGCTGGACAGCGGTACATAGCCGCCGCCTGCCACCGGCACCTGCACCTGTTGGAGCAGGCCGATGTCGGCACGCTGCGCCTCCGACAGGCGGATCACCACGGGGAAGCGACGGTCGCCCTCGAAGATCTGGCCCGATGTTCGCCCGCCGATCGTCGCAGTCACGGTGTCCTGCACATCCTGAGCCGTAACGCCCAACCGCGCCATCGCGTCGCGGTTGACGCGAATGTCGAGCATGGGAAGACCGGTCGTCTGCTCCACCTTCACGTCCGCTGCGCCTTGCGTTCTGCGCAGCACCGCCGCGATTTGCTCGGCCGTCCGGTTCATCTGGTTGAAGTCGTCCCCGAACACCTTCACCGCGATGTCGCCGCGCACGCCGGCGATCAGCTCGTTGAAGCGCATCTGGATGGGCTGGGTGATCTCGTAGGCATTTCCCGGAATCTTCGCGAGATTACCCTCGATCCGGCTGACCAGCTCCTCCTTGGGAAGCTCAGGATCCGGCCAATCCTTGCGCGGCTTCAGGATGACGAACATGTCGGTCGCGTTCGGCGGCATCGGGTCGGCCGCCAGCTCGGCGGTGCCCGTCTTGGAATAGACGAATTGCACCTCCGGCTGCTTCGACATCATCCGCTCGATCGGCACCTGCATCGCCTGGCTCTGCTGGACCGACGTTGCCGGAATGCGGAGCGACTGGATCAGCAAATCGCCTTCGTCGAGCTGCGGCAGGAACACCGAGCCGAGCGTAGTGAAAGCAAGCGCCGCCACCACAAGGCTTCCCACACCCGCACCGATCGTCAGCGTCGGGCGCTTCATGGCCCGGTCGAGACCGGGTTCGTAGCGCTTCTTCAGCCACGTGATGATGCGGCCGTCCTTCTCCTCGACCTTCTTCGACAGCCAGATCGCAATCATCGCCGGCACGAAGGTGAGAGAGAGGATGAAGGCGAAGGCGAGCGCGATGATGACGGTCAGCGCCATCGGTCCGAACGTTTTACCCTCCACGCCGGTCAGCGTGAGCAGCGGTACGTAGACGAGGATGATGATTGCCTGCCCGTACACAGAGGGACGGATCATCTCACGCGCAGCGGCTGCCACGGTCGCGAGCCGTTCCTTGACGCTGAGCAATCGGCCTTCATGATGCTGTTGCTCGGCAAGCCGGCGCAGCGCGTTTTCGACAATGATGACGGCGCCGTCGACGATCAGACCGAAGTCCAAAGCCCCAAGGCTCATCAGATTGGCCGAGACCCCAGCGCGCAGCATACCAAAGCCTGTCAGCATCATGGTGATCGGGATGACCAACGCCGCGATCAGGGCCGCACGGAAGTTGCCGAGCAGCAGGAAGAGCACGACGATGACCAGCACCGCGCCTTCGGACAGGTTTTTCGCGACCGTCTTGATCGTCGAATTGACCAGCTCGGTGCGGTTCAGCACCGGCTGAATTACGACGTCAGGAGGCAGCGAAGCGTTGATCGTCTTCAGTTTCTCAGCGACCGCGGTCGACACGATGCGGCTGTTCTCGCCGATCCGCATGATCGCCGTGCCGACGACGACTTCGGTACCGTTCTCCGATGCCGAACCCATGCGGATCGCCTGACCCGTCTTCACAGTCGCAACTTGTTCGACCGTGATCGGCACGCCGTTACGTGTCGCGATCACGGTCCTGGCCAACTCGCTGGCATTGCGAACGAGCGCATCCGAGCGAACAGCCAGACCTTCGCCATTGCGATTGACGAAGCCACCGCCGACGCTGGTGTTATTGCGCTCCAGCGCATTTCCCAGGTCCGTCAGCGTGATGCCGAGCGAGGCCAGCTTCTGCACGTCGGGCACGACGAGGAACTGCTTGGCGTAACCGCCAATCGAGTCGACACCGGCGAGGCCCGGTGTGGTCTTCAGAAGCGGCGTCACGATCCAGTCCTGCGCGGTGCGCAGGTAGGTCGCCTTGTCCTCTTCGGTCGTCAGTCGCTCGCCCTCTGGCGTGATGTAGCTGCCATCGGGCTGTTGGCCCGGTTCACCGGGCTTGTGCTTGTCGTCCTCGCGATGATCGAGACGAACGGTGTACATGTACACCTCGCCCAGGCCTGTCGCGATCGGACCCATTTCAGGGTTCACGCCGTCGGGCAGATTCTCTTGCACGCCCCGCAGACGCTCGCCCACCTGCTGGCGGGCGAAATAGATGTCCGTCGCGTCCGAAAAGACCGCCGTGATCTGCGCGAAGCCGTTGCGGCTCAACGAGCGCGTATATTCCAGGCCGGGGGTGCCGGCGAGCGCGGTTTCGATTGGAAACGACACCTGCTTCTCGACCAGCTCGGGCGAGAGGGCAGGCGCGCGGACGTTGATCTGGACCTGATTGTTGGTGATGTCCGGCACCGCGTCGATCGGTAGCCGGTAGAGGGAAAAGGCGCCGATGGCGGCGACGATGACGGTGAGGAGCAGGACTAGCCAGCGCTTCTCGACCGCCCAGGTTACGATACGGGCGATCATGGCTTAATCCTCGTGGCTCGCTTCGCCCTTGCCGATCTCGGCCTTGAGCGTGAAACTTCCGGTGGTGGCGATCTGTTCGTTGCCGGTCAGGCCCGACCGGACGATCACCGTGTCGCCCGACGCATCGCCGAGCTGGACCGGGGTCGCCTTGAAGCCGGTGGGCGTGCGCACGAACACGACCGACTTGCCCTCGAAACTCTGGACCGCCGTCGTCGGCACGCGGACCGCCCCGCTCCCGCCGCTGCCCGTGAGCTGCACGGCTGCCGTCACAGGCTCGCCGACCCGCCATTCGCCACCGCGATTGTCGAGGGTGGCGAGCGCAGGCACGAGCCGCGTCTGCGGATCAAGCGCCGGCGACACGAAGGTCACGCGGGCGGTCGCCTGACGGCCTGCCGCCTTCACCAGCACCGTATTGCCGGGACGCACCCGGCCCGCATCCTCGGGCTTGAGATTAAGCGCGATCGACACCTGGCTCAGGTTGGCGATGCGATAGAGTTCGGCATCCGCCGCGACCGTTTGTCCCAGCGTCACGGGGCGCGCAATGATCTGGCCCGAGATCGGCGCGGCAATGCCGAGCCGGTTGAGCCCGCCGCCGCCGACACCCGCCGCCGAAACCATGCTCTGCGCCTGCGTCAGGGCGATCCGCGCCTCCGTCGCCGCTGTGCGGGCGGCGATCAGATCCTGTTCAGGGGAGACTCTCTGCGCGAACAGCCGCTGTTCGCGCGCGAGGTTCGAATTAGCGAGCTGAAGCCGCGCCCGCGCCGCCTCGACCTCGCCCTTGATCTGCGCCGCCTCGCGGCTTTCGATGACCGCAATGGTCTGGCCGCGTCCGACCGATTGGCCGAGGTTACGGGTGAGCGCGACCACGCGTCCCGCAATTGCGGCCGAGACGACCTGCGTTCCCTGTGGGTCGCCCTCGATGATCGCGGGCAGCTCGATCGTCCCGGCCCCGCCGATGATCGGCCGTCCGACCTGGACGCCCGCTGTGGCGATCTGGTCGGCACCCAATGTGACGACGCCTTCACCGGCATGACCGCCTTCAGCACCGCCCTTTTCCGTGCCCGCTGCCGTCTCATTGGCAGCTGCGCCTTCGGCAGTTGCCTCGTTTCCGCCATCCTTGCCGCCGCAGGCAGCCAAGAGCAGGGCGAGCGACGCCGCGCCCGCGAGATAAAAGCTCTTCATCACTGATTCCCCCCATTGGGCGCACGAGCGGTCAGTCGCTCCACTTGCGCGCGGGCATTCTGGTAATTGGCAAGCGCGTCGATCGCGGCGACCCGCGTTTCGGCGAGCGTGCGTTCAGCATCGAGCAATTCGAGCTGGCCGAACTTGCCCTCGCGATAGCCGATCCGCGCGATGCGGGCGGCCTCCTGTGCAGCCGCCAGCGCCGGCCCCGACGCCGCACGAGCCGTCGTTGCGGCATTGGCCGCCTGCGCCTGCGCGTCCGTGATCGCCTGTTCGATGTCGAGCGCGGTCACGCGGCGCTGCGCATCCGCCTGGGTCCGCTGCGCGGTCGCCTGCGCAATCGCGGCGCGACCATTGTTGAACACCGGGATCGGGATCGACACGCTGAACACCGCCGCCATGTCGTTGGTCGCTTCCAGGCGGCGGATCGACGGCCCGACGTTCAGGTCAGGCACGCGATTGGCGCGCGCGAGCCGCACGCCGGCTTCGGCAATGGAGAAATCCGCGTTGGCTGCCGCCAGCGCGAGTGTGCCGGTCGTGTTGACCGGTGCCAACGGCCCATAGACGTTCACATCGGGAAGGCGATCGAGCAGCGTGTCATCGAGCAGGCCGTCGATCGGCCGTCCGATCCGACGCGCCAGATTGGCGCGGGCCGCCTCGGCCAAGCGAAGCTGCCGCTCCACATTGGCGTCGGCATTGATACGCGCGACATCCGCGCGCTGTTGCTCGAGTGGCGATGCCCGCCCTGCCTGCACGCGAACGCTCGCGGCCCGCAGCGCATCGCTGGCGATCCGGGCCTGATCGCGGGCTGTCATTACCCGGCGATCGGCCGCGACCGCTTCGACATAGAGCTGCGTTACCTGAAGCCGGACATCCGCCGCGATGATCGCGGCCTGGATCTCGGCCCGGGACAATTGCGCATTGGCGACCGCGACGCGGGCGCCGCGCTTGCCGCCTAGCTCGATCGGGATCGCAAAGCCGACCGTGGTTTCCGCGCTGCGGACCCCCCGATACGGCCCGGAGCCGATGACATTCTCGACTTGGCCTTGAACCACCGGATTGGGCCGCAAGCCGGCGACTGTGCGACCTGCACGGGCCGCGTCGATTCCAGCTGTCGCCGCTTCCGCAGCAGGGGCCGAACCGCCCGCTGCACTGACCGCTTGGTCAAGCGTGTAGACCGGCGCATCCTGCGCAACAGGCGCGGACGGTCCGACCTGCGCCTGCGCCATCGTGGCGCAAGACGCTGCGGCCAGCATGGCCGCGAGGATACGATTCATGAAAATAGGACTCCTGACGATGATCGACAGGGGCGCGCCAACGCACGCCCAAATCGGACGTCAGGCTTGGGGGGGCCTCAAATGGACCATGCCGGTGCGGCCGTCGAGCGACGCAGAGGCGGAGATTGTCGGCTTGGGCACTGTGAGGACGGGGGTATATTCCATCGTCGTGCGCGCAGGCGCGCCGACGTCGTGTCCGTGACAATAATTGTGATGATGCGGGACATTCTTGTCCGAGTCCGATGGCACCTGATCGATGTCACCGGCGGTATGGACCGTGAACTCAACGCCCGCGATGCTTCCCCCCGCCAGATCGGCGGCATGGGCCATGCCGGAGAAGCTGGTCAGGACCAGCATCAGGCATGTCAGGAAAGGCAAAAAGGCTCGCACTAGCTTGCCTCTATCACGGAAGGGTTTTCATGTCATTGCACTAATTCGAACCAAGGGTCACTGAGCCGGAACCCGAGCGGGATCGGTCGCGCCCGTTCCAGGCGAACCCGACCGCAATGGCGACCGCCATCAGGAGTTGCGCCAGCACCGATTGCCAAGTGGGAAACACGCCGAGCATCGACAGCCGTGGCACGTCCGCGAGCGGTGCGATGTTGATAAGGCCGGCTTCCTGGAGCGCGGCGACGCCTTTACCCGCCAGCACGACGGTCAGGACCGCCATGAGCCAGGAGCTATAGCGGAAGAACTGCGCGATCGGCAGCTTGCGACTGTAGCGAAGCATGGCCCAAGCGATCAGGCTGAGCAGTCCAATCGCCGACCCGGCCCCCGCGAGAAGCATCCCGTTGTCACCTTGCGCCGAAAGCGCGGCATAGAACAGGATCGTCTCGAAGACCTCGCGATAAACTACGACGAACGCCAGCCCGAACAGGAACCAGCCCGACCCGCCCGAGAGCGCCCGCGACATCTTCTCGCGAATATAGCGCTGCCACTGATCGGCCTGCGCCTTGCCGTGCATCCAAATCCCGACCGAGAGCAGCACGACCGCGGCGAACAGCGAGCCAAACCCTTCCGTCAGCTCCCGGCTCGCACCGCTGATCCCGATCGCATAGGTGGCGACCGCCCAGGTGATCCCGCCCGCGATGATCGCGCTGACCCAGCCGCCATGCACGTACCGCAGCGCCTCGCCGCGCTCGGCTTTACGCAGGAACGCGATCATGGCGACAACGATGAGCAGGGCTTCGAGCCCTTCACGCAGCAGGATCGTGAACGCGCCCAGGAACGTGGACGCTTCGGTGGCGGCATCAGGCGCGAGCGCCGCTTCCGCATCGTCGAAAAGGCCGCCCAGTACTGCGACCTTCTCCGCGAGATCATCGGGCGACGCGCCCCGGTCGATCGAGGCGCGGAACTCCCCCATCGCGCCCTCGATTCGACCCATCAGCGTCGCGTCGCGCGCGGTGAGTGTTGGCTCGATCGGCTCGAACCCATCGAGATAGGCCGACAGCGCCAGCTCTTTCGCCATGCGCGCATCGCCGCGCCGCGCAGCCGCCACGCTTTCGGCGAGTTTGGCGCGGGCGACCGCGAGCGAGCCGGGAGCCTGTTGTATCACCTGTTCGGGATGACGACGCAGGAACGCGAGCACTGGGTCAGCCTTGGCGTCGCCGATCGCCGCGCCGAGCGCGGCCGGGGTGAGCGCGACCAGGGTTTTCAGGTCCGGAATGCGCCGGCGAAGGGTCGGGTCGGATTTCCAAAGCCGCTCGCCTTCGCGCGCCTGCGCATCCGTGAAGGCGAAGCTCCCGGCTCGGAATGCTAACGCCCAGCGCTGATCGTTGGGCAGATCGGCGAAGCTCTGCATCGCGGTCCCGTCGATGCCTTGCGTCACCACCTGATAGAGCGCGAACACGCTGCGCTGGCGCGCGCGCTCGGCATCGGTGAAAGCAATCGGGGGCGTAGCGAGCTTGGCGGCGTCAGGGCCACGGCCGTTGCCCGTCATCCCGTGGCAGGACGCGCAGGATTGTCGGAACAGTGCATCGCTGGAGACGAGGTTCGGAGCCTTATCGGGCGCGAGCGGCACCGGGTAGGCGCGCAACAGATCGGCCGCGAGCCCGTGCGCCAATGTTGCCACCTGTTCAGTCGGTCCCTTTTCCGCGATCACCGCCTGGAGGTTGGCAGCCCGCTGGATGAGGG
The DNA here is from genome assembly GCF_008692605.1 of Sphingobium estronivorans. Classification (GTDB taxonomy): domain Bacteria; phylum Pseudomonadota; class Alphaproteobacteria; order Sphingomonadales; family Sphingomonadaceae; genus Sphingobium; species Sphingobium estronivorans. The sequence continues at coordinate 159,541 of NZ_LFCT01000001.1, read as the reverse complement.
CTTGACGCTCCGGCTTCGCCGGCAGGCCCTGAAGCCGTGTCGAGACCGACGCGGCGAACTCCGTCATCTCGGCATATTCCGACGTGCTCTTGATCCGACCGTTGGCGACCGCGCCGCCATAATCGACGGCCATATAGTCGAGCAGCCGCCATGCGGTTTGCACGTCGCCGGGTTCGGCGATTGCCGCAGCAGGGATCAGCAGCGCCGCGAGCGCGGAGAGCAGCCGCAACGAGAGCATTGCCCGGATCAACGCGAGCAGACGCACTACCGCTCTCCCAATTCGCGCCGAGCGCCAGTGACGATTTCATAAGCGGAGTGGAGGAACAGGAGGGCGATGAGGCCGGCGACGGCGAGGTCCGGCCAGGCGCTTCCTGTCCACGCCACCAGACCGGCCGCGGCGATCACCGCCACGTTGGCGAGCGCGTCGTTGCGGCTGAACAGCCAGATCGCGCGAACATTGGCGTCCCCTTCCCGGAAACGCGCAAGCACCAAGGCGGACACGACATTGATCGCGAGCGCGACAACGCCGATTGTGCCCATCAGTTCGGCATCGGGCGCGGTTGCGTTCAGGGCGCGCCAAATCGCGAAACCGATTACGCCCACGCCAAGCGCACCGAGAAACAACCCCTGCGTCAGCGCGACCTTTGCCCTCGCCCGTGCGGACCAGGCAAGCGCGAGAAGACCGATAAGGCTGATCGACCCGTCCCCGAGAAAATCGAGGGAATCCGCTTTCAGCGCTTGGCTATCGGCGATGAACCCGCCGAACAGCTCGGCGACTCCGAAGCCGAGGTTGAGCACCACGACGGTCAGCAGCGCACGGCGATAGGCCGGATCGGTTTGCGCGCGCGCGGGCTCCCCGTGGCACCCGCAGCTTTCGGTAGAAGCATTCATGCGGCCTTCCTTACCACCTCCAGTCGCTGTAGAAGCAAGCGAAATGTGCGACACGTTCGCATAAGCAAGGATGGCATGATGAAGCCGGTGATGATTGGGCAGCTCGCCAGCGAGACCTCGACGAAGGTGACGACGATCCGCTTTTATGAGTCGATCGGGTTGCTCCGATCCGCCCCTCGCACGGCGTCGGGTCGCAGAACCTACGATGCCAGTGACATTGAGCGTTTGCACTTCATCCGCAACGGTCGCCGGCTTGGCTTCTCCGTCGACGAGATCCGTTCGTTGATGGGGCTGGCGCAGAACCCGGACCAGGATTGTGGTGCCGCCTCAGCTATCGCTGCTCAGCACCTCAAGGATGTGGAGGAGAGACTGGCGCAACTCGCGGTGTTGCGGGATGAGTTGGCAATGCTCAGCCAGAGCTGCACCAAGGCGCGCATGGCCGATTGTCGGATCATGAAGGCGATCGGCAAAGGCCACCCTCAAGCCGATCAATAATAATCGGCCAGCCTGAGCTCGCGCACATCACCCGAGGCCATCGTCAGCTTTACGAGGGTGCCAGCAGGCCGGGAGCGCACTTGCCAGAGCTCCCCACGCGTATAGTTCGCATCGATCGAATGGCCGTTCACCGCCACGATCCGGTCGCCGACCGCCCAGCCAGCCTTTTCCGCGGGACTGTTCGCCGCCACATGAACAACGGTGAGCGCCGTTGGTGAGGCTGCGAGGCCAAGGCCGCTACGGTCCTTCAGCATCGGCAGGCGACGACGAGGACCGAGTGGCCGGAGCCACACGAATCCGGCGGTCACGTCGAACACCACGTCGAATTGAGCGATCAGCGGTAGGCCGACATTGCCAACCGTGCTGGTGGAGAGCCAAGCTCTCATCCCGAGTGTGGGGACGTTCGAGACGCCAAGCCCTTCGATGTTGATGTTCTGGATCGTGAAAGCATCGTTGATACGCACACCATCGACGCCGCCGATCGCCGCGGTCGAGACGAGCTTCCCGTTCAACAGCCCTTGATCGCGGGCATAGGCCGACGAGAGCATCAGCGCGGCCGAGCTGCCAAGATCGATCATCAAGGGCACGGGAGGCAAACCCGAGACGGAAGCTCGAATGAACAGCTCCTGCTTGGCACCGCGCCCGAGCGCGACAGCGCGCCAGTCGGGACCGGCGAGAAACGTGCCTGACTTGACGACCGCCATACGCCTTTTCGCGAAATCGAGCGCGATGCAGCTACCCGCGAACATATCGGCACCGAGGAGGATATCGATCGGTCGTCCGAAGGCCGCCGACACTGAACTCAGATCACCAACGACGGCAAAGGGTAAGCGACGGGTTTCGCGGGCGAGCTGTACGTCGATGTCGCGGACCAGCAGCACCGGGGCCTTGGCGCTCAGCCCGCTAATCATGCGCCGCTCACCATCGTTCAAGCCGAGCTTCGCCGCGAGCGCCGTGCTCATGATCGACGCGCCGCTGCCACTGTCGAGCACCGCCCGCACCGGCACTCCGCGCACTTGTGCCGAAACAAGGAGGGTATCACCCGTGCCGACTTCCAGCGGCTCCCATTCGAGGTGAGCCGCACCGAAGTTCCACGAGCCCGCAGACCGGGAAGTCTGTCGCGCGAGCGTTGGAGAACCGAGCACCAAGCCGGTTCCACAGGCCACCAGCCGCGCCACTAATGAGCGTCGAGACATACCGATTGCTTCAACACGGGCCGTCAAAAAGCCACCTCCAGCCCCCCGTCCGCAGGAGAGCAAATTGCGGTTACATGCTCCAGCCACTGGAGGAGCAAGTGCTTTTGGTGCGCCCGAAAATCCTCAGAAGCGCTTGGAGAACTTTAGATGAAGGATGGTGCAGACCGCTTAGATGCCTTCCCGATAACGAACGGTTCCGGGGGACGCTGGGCCGATCGGGACCGCGAACGGTGTAAACGCTCGCGCTAAGTGGCGGCATTCTGATCGCGCTATTTGTCGGCGAGCGTCGCTACGCGGCTACCGGCTTGGTCTCGGCCGATCGCACATAGGCGTAGAGTTTTGGCTTGGAGATGCCGAGCATCGAGCAAATCTTGGCGATCGGCATCGTGTTCTCGTGGTAGAGCCTGACGGGCAGGTCGCGCTTGTCCTTGCCGAGTGCGGCCGGCCGGCCACCCTTCTTGCCGCGAGCGCGGGCTGCGGTGAGACCGGCCTGGGTCCGCTCGCGGATCAGGTTGCGCTCGAACTCCGCCAATGCCCCGAACAGGTGGAAGGTAAGCTTGCCCGACGTGGTGGTCGTGTCGATCGCCTCGTGCAGGCTCAGCAGCCCGACCTTTTCCTCGTCGAGGTAGGTCATCCATCCGATCAGATCACGGAGCGAGCGGCCGAGCCTGTCGAGGCGCCAGACCACCAGTGTGTCGCCGGCGCGAAGCAGCTCCTTCACCTTTTCCAATCCAGGGCGAGCGGCAGTCGCCCCGGAGGCCTTGTCGGTGATGACCTTCTCGCAGCCGGCAGCCTTCAGCGCATCACGCTGGAGGTCCAGGTTCTGCTCGGCGGTCGATACGCGGGCGTAACCGATTTTCATGCGTAGGGCCGGTGGCGCCCCGATCGGGCGCGGTTTGGGAAGAAAGTCGTCATCGGCAGGTCTATGTTGCCCTAGTTTTCTTTACCGGGTAGATTTACGTCGAACAGGCCGGTTTGGCAACGCGAGCGGACTCGCATGGCGATGGGCAGGCAAATCTCCGTTTTCCTTACCTGCGACACGGACCGTCGGCGGTGACGCATCCGGCGCTTGTCCCGCCGCTGGCGATCGAGCGCTACCGCGTCCTTGAACCGCACCTCGCCGATGGCATCCCGCTCGCGGACCTCGCCCGCACCGGCACGCTGAGCGAGCGGACGTTGCAGCGCTGGCTCGGGCGCTACCGTGCCGAAGGACTTGCCGGTCTCGCGCGTCTGCCGCGCAACGATCGGGACAGGCTGCACCTGCCGGAACATCTGGTCGAACTGACCCGCACTCTCGCCACCAAGCGCCCGCGACCCCCGGTCGCCGCCATTCACCGAAAGGTGCAGGAACTCGCCATCGCGCATGGACACCGAACCCCCAGCTATGCGGCCGTCGCGCGTGTCGTCAGGGCGATACCGGCAAGCCAGATCGCCGCAGCCTCCGATCCGGCCGTCTACCGCGACCAGCACGAGCTAGTGCATCGGCGCGAAGCCGCGACCTCGAACGAGATGTGGCAGGCCGATCATACCGTTCTCGACATTCTCGTGCTCGATGATGCCGGAACCCCGGTGCGTCCTTGGCTGACCGTCATCGTTGACGATCACAGCCGAGCCATCGCCGGTTACTTCCTCAGCCTCGATGCCCCCAGTGCCCTCAACACGGCGCTCGCCTTGCGGCAGGCGATCTGGCGCAAGCCCAATCCCGAATGGATCGTCAGCGGCATTCCCGAACAGCTTTACGTCGACAACGGCTCGGATTTCATCTCCGAGCATATCGAGCAGGCGTGCATCGCCCTCAAAATCCGCCTCATCCATTCGCTGCCGGGGCGTCCTCGCGGGCGCGGCAAGATCGAGCGGCTGTTCCGCACCATCAACGACATGTTCCTGCCCGACCTGCCCGGCCACCTGATCGCGGGCAAGCCGCTGTCGGCGCCAGTGCTCACGCTCGACGAGCTGCGCGCCCGCTTCGAGGCGTTCGTGTGCGGCGTCTATCATCGTCGCCCGCATGGCAGCACCGGCGAACCGCCGATCACGCGCTGGCAGAAGGGCGGGTTCCTGCCCGCAATGCCCGACAGCCTTGAACAGCTCGACATGCTGCTCGTGCACGTGCCCAAGCCCCGTAAAGTGCTGCGCGACGGCATCCGTCTGATGGGCAGGCGCTATGTCGAACCCACGCTCGCGGCCTTCGTCGGCGAGCAGGTCGAGGCGGTCTATGACCCCCGCGACCTGACCGAGATCCACGTCTACCACCAGGGCCGGTTCGTCTGCCGTGCGCTCAGCTCCGAGCACGCTGGGCACCCGTCGTTGCGCGCGATCCAGCGCGCCCGGCGCGGCGCGAAGGAGCGCGACAAGCAGGTGCCTGCCCCCACGGAGACCTTCGATGGCGACCAAGAGGATACGGCTTCCCGGCCCACCACCTACCGAGGGCTCCGGCTCTACGCCGCTGACGATTGAGTTCCTGGTCGAGCAGCCGTTCCTGGCGACCCGCGAACATGCCCGGTTCGTCGAGTTTGCCGAAGCCTGCGCGCACTACCGCTATATCGGCGTGTGTCATGGCCGGCCGGGCGTCGGAAAGACGCGATCGGCGCGCGAGTTTTCCAGCTTCCCCGACCTGGGGGAATATGCCGCGCTCCGTCCCATTGCCGCGCTCCTTGGCGAAAAGGTCGCTCGCTGCCGCGCCGTCTTCTACACCGTGTCGGTCAGCAACACGCCCAAGACGATCGACGCGGTGTTGGGCCTCAACCTCATTAAGCTGGGCTATGCCCGGCTGACGGTCGCGGGCGGCTCGCAGGACGAAATCACCCATGACGCCGCCCGCATCGCCTGCCCCCTCGTCATCGTCGACGAGGCCGACCGCCTGACCATAAAGTCGCTCGAACATCTCCGCGACATGGCCGATCGCCACGGCTTCGGGCTGATCCTGATGGGTATGCCGGGCTTGGAGAAGCGCCTCGCCCGCTATGCCCAGCTCTACTCGCGGATCGGCTTCGTCCACGAGTTCAAACCGCTTACCGAGACCGAAATGCGGCTGCTGCTCGCGACCCACGCCGGCGATTTCGGGATCAGCTTCGACCCGGCCCAACTCGACGCGATCGAAGCGCAGGCAGCCGTGATCCGCATCACGCGCGGCAACTTCCGGCTCATGGAGCGCCTGTTCGCGCAGATGCGGCGGATCATGACCCTCAACCGCGTCGAGGAGGTCACCGCTGACATCGTTCAGGCCGCGCGCGATTGCCTCGTCATCGGACCCGGCAACTGACAAATAGCGCGATCAGAACGCCGCCATTTAGCGCGAGCGTTTACACAGGATAAGATCCATACCGTTTCCGGAACCACTTTCTTGTTTCCTCTTCGAAATTGGACTGTGCTGATGAGTTTGAGCGATGGTGGCTTCGCTCATACACTACGCGCTACCAGGCCCCTGCCCGTTTCTTAGGCTTAACGTTGTAGCTCAAGACCCCGGGGGCTCAGCCTCCCTTCTCCGGTTCTTGCCGCTGCGCAAATCCCTCGATCTACCTGCCGCCGTCGTGTGGTCGCACGGCATCATCCAAAGACCTATTTAGGCCGTCATGACTAGCCAATCTTCGCCATAAGGCGCCCCGCCGCCCCCTGCTCTGCCGCGAGATTGCGATTATAAGCGAGCGGCATCCGCGGCGACTTCCACCGCAGCGCGTCCATGATGCCGGCCAAATCCTCCCCGCTGGCGAACAGGTCCTGATTGAGCCCGATCCGCGTCGAGTGCGCACTGATCCCCTTCAGCAACCGCGCCAGATCGTCCGCCGTCAAATCGGGCAGCGCGCCACGGTCGAACGCGCGGCCGATGATCGACCGAAAGATTGGTCCGATCGAGCCCGGGTGCAGCGCCACGGTGCCGATGTCATATTCGACGCGCGCCTTCACCGCCGGCTTGGACAGCGTCTTGCGCAGATCCCACGTCTCCCGGCCCGAGATGCTGTCGATCGGCCGACCGCGCACGGCTGCCCGCGCCTTGTAGCGCCGCACCTGCACCCGCCGGAACAGCGGCCCTGTCGTGATCCCCGCCGCTTCGGTCCACGCCGCGATCGCCGCGACGGTGCGCGGGCTGAGGTAGGCGGTCGCCCCCTCCCCGTCTTGATCGCCCTTATGACGCAGAATCTGCAGCAGCCGCGCTTCGGGATCGATCGCCTCCTCAATATGCTCAATGGCGACCGCCACCAGTTCGGAGGCGCGCAGCCCGGTGTCATAAGCGGCCGATAGCAGCGCCCGATCACGCAGCCCCGGCAGATCCTCGCCACAACTCTCGAGCAGCGCGCGGATGTTGAGCCCCCGCGCCTTGTCGCGCTCGACGTCGCGCACCGGGCCCTTGAACCGCAGCGGCCGCGCCTGCTTCTGCGCAGCCCCCTTCTCGCGGCGCACCGTCTGGAGCCGCAGCTTCACCAGCGGCGCCGGCGTCGGATCCTTGAGCTCGAGCAGCTGGTGGATCTTGGCGATCGACGCCTTGTAGCGGGATAGCGAGGCCGGCCGGCTCCCCTTCCCGGCCCGCGCGTCGAGATAATCGGCCACGGTCTCGGGCGTGGCCGGCAGCGCGATCCGGTTGTTGCGCCTACACCACGCATCGAACGCCTCGACGTCGGACTTGAGCGCACGGATGCTATGGGGCGATGAAGCGGCCTGATAGGCGGCGATCAGGCCCTCGTTGACGGTGATGCGCTCGCCGGCGCGCATCTGCACGATCGTCCACGCAAGGTCGGCCGGCGCCCTGACGGCCGGCAGGACAGCCTCAGGCGGCGCTACGGGGATTTCTGGCCCTTCCCGGGCGGTTTCGGTGCTCACGACGCGCCTCGCTCCTCAGCCGCGCTTGTAGCCCACCTTATAAAGAACGGTCAAATCTGCTTATGTGATAACTGTATTATCGCAATAAGCGTTTTCTCGATCTAGCACCATGGAGTGCCGTCAGCAGTCGACCAATCATTGTCATTCAAAGCCGGTTTCCGACTTCCCAAATGCGGACATGTTTTCCCGCTTGCTTCCGGGTCGCCCAATGTCAGAAAAGTCGGACGTTTGGGACTGTCCGGATTTACTCGCCAAGATGGAGAAGCGGTCTTTGATCTTGGCCCTGATCCGCTCATGCCAGTGCTACGTCCCAGCAAGGGAATGGGCGATCATTCGCGAAGGCGTTTGCCGAACCCGATCTTCGAGGACTTTCGGTTCCCTGGCCGACGCCACGTCACGACTTCGCCGGCCCGGTCGGGAATCGCGTTCTACATCTCGATCCAGAGATGATCGATCTGGATCGGAGACAGGCCGGCGAGTCGTTGATGATGGGATCGCAGGAACGCCAGGCGCTGCGCTGCATCGTGGCCTAGCAGCGCCAACTTATCCGTGACCGACCAGTTTTCCACTGTGTCGCCTACGATCGCATCAACCCAGCTATCGAGCTGCTGTTTCCAATGCGGGATGTCGTTGACCTGGACATAGCCGATCATCGCGGCACGGCTATGGCTGCCACCGTGGTGCCCAGCCTTAAAGCGCTGAATCCCACCCGTCGAACTGAACCGGCTGATCAGGTACTCGCGTTCGTCGCGATCCGCCGCTGCGGGCGTGGGCAGGCGCTTGCATTCGATCGGGAGCAAGGTGCGATACTCGGTGTATTCGCGCCCTTCGATCCAGATGATGGCTCCGCTCGGGGCGACGGCAAGGTCGATCGCGCGGCGGCCATCAGCTTCATCAGGCTCCTCGCGCTTGAACTGGATGAAATCCCAGCCTGGCGCGTGGCGAGAGAGACTATTCAGCCGCGAGCAGAGCTGCGCCGTCAGCTTGGTCTCGCCGGTCGCCGCTTCGCGCGCCGGATCATCGCGCCAGCCCGCCAGCGCACCGCCGATGAAACCGACCAGCGCCGACAGCCATTCTCCGGGCTGATGGATACCGACACTCAGCGCTCCCGCCGGTCTACCGCGTTCGCCTTCGTCCGCCAGCACCTCAGAAGCCCTGCGCTCTGAGGTCGGCGAGCACGTCGTCGGCGTCCCGAAGCGCGATGGCGGGCGTCCAAAAACGATGGCGATCGGGCTTCAACAAGAACACGAAGTCGTCGTCGTACAACCGGGTAATCCGCGTGATCGTCAGGCTGGTGCCCCGGCGCTCTTGGAGCAGCGCATCGAGCTTCTGGCGCAGTCCATCCGCGCCGGTCCAATCCACCTCGCCATCACCGAAGACATAGGCCTTGCAGATCGCCCCAGGCCAGCGCTGACCCGGCAGCGCCTTCAGGGCGGTACGCGGATAAACCGCATTGATCTGCCGGGCGAAAACGTCGTCGAATTCGGCAAGGGCTTCGCCCGGCGCGGGCCGCATGACGGCGGCGCCGGTGCCGAGGCGGATGAATTCGCGCTGGTGTTCGACCACATCCGCCGCAACGATCCGCTCGTTCTCGCTGAGGTCGAGGTCATGATCCTCGGGATAGGGCACGGCCAGAACGTCGGCGCTCAGAATGGCGGTGGCGCGCTGCGTGAAGAGCCGAGCGCTGATCCCCGCCACGTAGGCACGCAGAACCGTCGCTTCTCGGAAGAGCCAATCGTTGATCGCGCTCAGCGCACCGAGTTGCTCCGCCGGGGCCGCCAAGCCGACGATCTCGTGCTTGTAGGCGAGGTAGTGGCCGTTCCACACGCCATGGTGCAGATCCTCGTGCTCCTTGATGAGCAGCAAAGGCGGCGTGAAACGCCGCGCGGTCTTGGTGTCCTTGATCGGCTTGTCGGGCACGACGTCGAGAAAGCGCGTATCGAGCCCATCACGCGACAGGTTGCTGGTCGGAAGCAGCGGCTTGCCGACGAGGTGCTCCGCTGGGCGCGAGATGCCCTTCCGGCCGGCGATATAGCCTTCGCCGAAATCCCACTGATGCTTCTGCGCGAAATCCCGCAGAGTCGGATAATCGCGCAAGCGCTGGATCAGGTCGTGGACGCGGCTTCCGCCGAGCAGGTTCGCCCGCCAGATGTCGCGAGACTTCTCCGCGATCGCGTTGCCGAACCAGTGCAGGTCATAATAGTCGATGTCGAAGCCCTGCTCGGCCGTCGCCCGGCCGTTGCGGCGAAACACGGCATGAAGGAGGCGGCTGTCGGCGGTCGGCTGCACCGCCTCGGCAATGACCACGACGACCTTCGGGTCGGCCTCGCCCTTCTTGAAGAGGCCCCGAACCGAGACGAAGTCCAGAACCTCACGGACCGACCAGCGGCTGAAGAAGGACTGACGGAACGTGAGAGCGTGCTGGTTGTAGAGAAAGCCCGCGGGCTCGACCATCGCGAGCACGCCGCCCGGCGAAAGCAGCTCCATCGCCTCGCTGAGAAAGAGATAGGCGAGCTGGTTGTCGGCGAGCGCCCCATGCGCCTTGGTATAGGCGGCATAGCTTCGCCTCGCGCCGTCCGTCGTGAGAGCGGATTCGAACGGCGGATTGCCTACGACGACCGCGACCGGCGCCTGGACCAGGCCGCGCTCTTTGGCCTCGAAGAAGCAGCTCCAGTGGAGCGTGTTGTCGGCGAGCCGCGGAAACAGCTTGACGCTGGAGCGGATCTCTTCGGGCTGGAGAGCGTCGCACAGGCTCAGGCACAGGCTGAACGCGGCCAGTTCGACCGCCCCCTCTTCGAGATCGACACCATGCACGCGCTGGAGCAGCGGACGCAGATCGTCGACATCCGGACGCGCCCAGCCGTTGCGCCAGCGCCAGTGCAGCACCAGCCGCTTGTATGCCTCGACCAGGAAGACGCCCGATCCGCAGGCCGGATCGAGGATGACCCCGTCCCCGGCCATGAGCCGGTCGATACGGTCCCAGCTCAGCGTCTCTTCCAGCATTAGCCGAACCAACGCCGGCGGCGTGTAGATCGAGCTGGCCGCGTCTTTCACGAAGAGCTGGTAGATGTTGCTGATAAGCTCCACCGGCAGGTCGCGGAAGGAGTAGAGGCGCCAGAGGCTGAACTGCCCCGTCGAATCCTCGAAGCCCTCGACCAACCGCGCGTAGCTGGCGAGTTCGGTGCTGTCGGCCAGCGCTGCGCGCTCTGCATCCTTCAGGCGGAACACATGTCCGTTGAACCGCTCTTCGAGCGCTTCGAGCAATGTTATCAACGCCGGACCATTGCCCAGAACCTCGAAAAAGTGGGTGGCGCCAGGCAAGGCGCGAGCGAAGTCGTCCGGCAGAAGGACCGACCGTTCCTCGAGATAGGCGATGAGCAGTGAGAGGATCAGTAATCGCCGCTGCAGCCCGCCATCGAGCAACCTACGCTCGCCCATCTGCCTAGCGAGCTCGCGGACTTCTTCGACCAGTTTACGATGGGCCGATTTCTGAGCCGAAAGCATCAGGCGGCAGGCATCGGGGTCGTCCCAGATGGCGCCATTGCGGATGCGAGCGGCATCCCACCATACGTCCTGCACCGCGATCTCCGCGCCGATCGCCAGCGTGCGGATCGGCCGGCAGATTGGCGTGTCGTCGGGACCGACGAAATCGGGCGCATGCGCGCAGCGGAAGAGCTGAATCTGCCCCGGACCGGCGCGGTAGACGATCGGGACGCCGCTCCAGCTCCACAGCCGCTTGTGCAGCTCAGCGAAAGCCCGATCGTCGGCATGCGCGGCAGCATCGAAAACGAAGGCCTGCGCGACCGATGCGCGACCATGCCGGCCAGCTTCGAAAAATACCGCGCGCGCGCCGTAGCTCGCGGCCTTCTCGATGAAGGCGACTTCCTCGGGGGGCCGCCCCGCCGGAACATAGCCATCGACAGCGACCAGGCCATCGACGGCGGGCAGATCGCCCCCGCGCCCGATCGCGAAAAGCCATTCAGCGCCTTCGAATGCAGCGCCGGGTGTGTGGAGCGTCACATCCGCCTCCTCGGACCGAGGGCGGATGGAAGGGCGAACGGCACCACGATCATTTCTGCCGCTTCTTCTTCGAGAGCGCGAAGCCCTCCTTCAGCAGATCGGTCATCGTGATCCCTTGGGAGACCGCGAAGCCCTTGAACTCTTTCTTGAAGTCGGGACTCACCTTGAAATTGAGCGACTTGTTCTCGCCGTCGCCCCCATGATCCTCGTCGGCCGGATCGGTTCGACTGCTGGCCAAGATACGCCCTCCCACTGCGGCCATGTTCCCTCTCGGCTGCTTCGGTTTGGGCAGAAATACAGATTTCCGCCTTTCTGGCAATCCGGAAAGACGGAATTCCTGAAATCTGGAAAGACAGAAATAAAGAAATCTGGATCGACTCCTCGACTCACGCTGGCTCAGGCGGATTGATGGAAACGGCTAAAAACCGTTGTCATAACGAGAACACAATAGGAACATTTGGTCAACCTGCGGCTTTGTGGCGCCGAATAGAAAACCGACCCCTATTCGTCCAGACTGGCTCCGGTCGACCAACGCTCGTCGCTCGGTTTCAGGAAATACCCTTCCTCGCAACAGGCCGGCGCCAGGGCGTGGAGCGGCGCCTGTTCGTCAAGCCATTCGCCGATCGCGAACGGATCAATCAGGAGAGGCATGTCCCTGCTCGCGCGGCCGACGATCGCGTTCGCGGCGGTGCGAATGCCAGCGCAGTACATGCCGTCAGGCCCATCAGCGATACGGGCGTTGATCCGTGAGGCGATTTGGCGGCTGCTTACGACCAAAGTTCGCCACTCACCTTAATCCGCTCGATCGTCAGCTTGTGAAATAAGCCGTCGTTCGAGCGTCAAAAAATAATCTAGGATATCGTGACGGTAACGCGCAGTCCGGGGTCGTTTGCTGCAACGGCGATGGAGCCCCCGTGGAGGCGGGCGACGGCTTGGACCATCGCTAGTCCGAGTCCCGATCCGGGCGCGTGGCGACTGGCATCCAGCCTGTAAAAACGGCGCAGGATTTTGTCATTTTCGGAGTCTGGAACGCCGGGTCCATCGTCGGCGACGGTGATGGTCGCACCGCTGCTGCCCGCCTCGACAGTGACGGTGATCGTGGTCCCCGGAGGTGTGTATTTCATCGCGTTATCGATCAGATTGGCAAAAACCTGAGCGAGCAGCTCTCCGTCCCCAATGATCTCCGCAGGCTGCAGGTATGCAACCAAGCAGCGATGGCCGTCCTCCGCCGCCGGGCGGTAGATCTGAATGACCTTATCCGCGATCTCGGCGAGATCGACCCGCCCGAACAGTTCGCGCGCCTCTCCGGCTTCGATAACGCCGATCCGGAGCAAGGCGCGAAACATGGTCCGCATGTCGTCGGTCTGCGCCAGCGCGATCTCGGCGCGTTCCCGCATCACGTCCATGGACTCCCCGTCTTGGATCGTTTCGAGGGTCTGCCGAAGGCGCGTCAACGGCGTGCTCAGATCATGCGCGATGTCGTTCGAAACCTGGCGCAGGCCCTCCATGAGTTCGCCGATACGGTCGAGCATAAGGTTCAGGTTGACCGACAGATTATCGAATTCGGGCGCCATGCCGATCGGTGGCAGCCGTTCCGAAAGTCGTCCAGCCATGATCCGCGCAACCGAACCGTTCACTCGCTCGAGACGACGCAGGAACACGGCGCCGGTGGCATAGCCACCGCCAAGCGCAAGAAGCGTGACGATGACCGCAGCAATTACCTCCACATTGTGCAGACGCTCGCGCAGCTTGTAGATGTCGTAGGTGTCGGTTCCCACGACCAGCAACAGCCCGCCGGGCAGTTTCGACCCGAGCGTTTGCAAGGTCTCGGGAACGCCCTCCTCACCCGGCGGCGGATGATCCTCGACGAACCGGACGCTTCCCCATCCCATCCTGATAGCTGGAAGCGGCATGTCGCCGGCAAGTCGCTCCCCGGCAGGACTGACCAGCGCATAGCGAAATTGTTGCTCGATTCCCTGGACCTGACGATGGTCGATCGTATCGATCAATTCGGAGACCCCGCCGTCCGGGAGTTCGCGCGTCAGAATGATCGTCTCTGCTTGCAGACTGGAACGCGTGGCCTCCAACTCGTAGGTGGAAATCGACCGCTCCACGACGAACAACACGACGGTCGAGCCTGCCGCGAACAGCGACGCCACGACGACCGCGAACCTGAATGCGCCGCTGTTGAACGAGCGCAACGCCTTCACGAGACCTGCTCTTCCATCCGATAGCCGGATCCGCGAACCGTCTGGATCAGTGGCACTTCGCCGGCTTGGTGGATCTTCGACCTCAGCCGGCTCATATGCCCCTCGATCACATTGGTGCCGGGGTCGAAATGTAGCGACCAGACATTTTCGAGCAGCATCGTGCGAGTCACGACTTCGCCCTTGTGACGCATCAGATATTCGAGGATTTTTGCCTCCTGGGCCTGGAGATCGATGCGCCGTCCATTGCGAGAGATCGTGCGTCGAAGCAGGTCGAATTCGAGATCGCCGACGCGCAGGACTGTTATCGACTCGATCGTCGGTGGGCGCCGCGCCAGCACCTGGACCCGGGCCAGCAGTTCCGACGTCGCAAAGGGCTTCACGAGATAGTCGTCAGCCCCGCCGAGCAGGCCCTCGACACGATCGCTGATCCCATCCATTGCGGTGAGCAAGAGCGCCGGCGTCACGACGCCGGCGTTCCGCACCTGTCGCAGCGCCGTCAACCCATCGAGCACCGGCACCATTCGGTCGAGGATCAGCACGGCATATTCGCCCGTGGTCGCGAGATGCACCGCATCCTCTCCAGACCCGCATTCGTCGACAACATGTCCAGCCGCGGCCAGCGCCTTGGCGATATGGGAGCGCGTCGTTCCATCATCCTCCAGGAGCAGGATCTTCATCTCATCCTCGTCGAATCAATCGTGAAGTGAACCTCCGGACCGGTCCAGTCGCAAGTTCGCAATTCCGAACGAGGAGCGGAGGCTGGGCGCATGTACGGTCCCCTAGAAGACCCGCAGAGGCATCCAGCCTCCGGAGTAGGATAGCATGCGTAAAATCATAATCACGCTCGCCGGCATGGGCCTGATCGCATCTGGCGCGAACGCCGCGATGAAGGGCGCCAATCTCGCCGGCCAGGCGAAGGTCGGTCTCGCTGCGGCGCGCGCCGCAGCGCTGAAAGCGCACCCCGGCAAAATCACCGACGAAGAGCTTGAGAAGGAGAAGGGCGGCTCGGGTCTGCGCTACTCGTTCGACATCTCGAGCGGCGGCAAGACCTTCGAGGTCGGCGTCGACGCCAAGACCGGCAAGGTGCTTGAGAATGCGCCTGAAGGCAAGAACCCGGATTGATCACCCGGCCCGAACGACGCGCCACCCCAGTGGCCGAATAGCTGATGCGGCCGCTGGGGACGCGATGGACGGGAGCTTGAATGCCGAAGACGATCTTTTCAGGCACGGTCCGATCGAGCTGGAAACCCTTGCTGGTTCTCTCGCTCCTTTCGGGCTGCGCGCATTACACATCCCTTCCGCTGGCCACGTCATCTCCCCTGTCGTCAGCGGAAACTGCGCTCCCGGATGCCCCCCCGGGAGCGCAGTTGTCCGTCGATGACGTGGTCAGGCTGGCACTCGCCAACAATTCCGATTTGCGCGCTGTGCGTGCCAAGAGAGGTCTGGCCGACGCACAGCTGCTCCAGTCGGGCATCCTGCCCAATCCTTCGCTCACCGGGGCCTTCTTGCCGCTCATCTCAGGCGTCGGGACCGTCCCCGCATGGACCGTTGGTCTCTCACAAAATATCAAGGCGCTTGTTACCTACAGCGCCAGTCGGCGTGCCACGCGCTATGCTGGTCAGCAGGTCTACGCAGATATTCTCTGGCAGGAGTGGCAGGTCGCCGGTCAGGCGCGGCAACTCGCCGCCGATCTGATCGCCGGCGAACGAAGCCGACCGCTGCTCGTCGAGGCATTCCAACTTCTCGATCATCGCAGGCAGGTGGTTCAGCAGGCGGTCGCCGCCGGCAATGCGACGCTCGTAACGGCGTCTCCGACGATCGTTGCCGTGCAGGCGGCGCGTACCAGCCTCTACCAGCTGGATCAGACGCAATTGTCGCGCCGGCACCAGCTCAACGCCTTGCTCGGCCTGGTGCCGGAAGCCGAAATCCGGCTCGCACCCACAGCCGATCTGCCACCATTCGATCCGGCCGGGATTCGCGCCAATCTGGCGATGCTCGTCGACCGCCGTCCGGACTTGCTGGCCCTGCGGTTAGGCTATGCGTCGGAGGATGCGAAGCTGCGCGTCGCCATCCTGTCTCAATTCCCCGACCTCGTCCTCGGCGGCCAGTCGAGCAGCGACAATGCCAAAGTCATCAACGGCGGCCCCACCGCAACCGTGGGGCTACCGATTTTCGACCGCAATCAGGGGAATATCGCGATCGAGCGCGCGACGCGGCTTAAGCTTCACGAGGATTATTCCGCGCGTCTTGCTGCCGCGACCGGACAAGTCGGCGCGACGCTCAGCGAGATGGAGCAGTTGCAGGCGCAACTCGATGTCGTCCGCCGCGACCTGCCGGCCGCGCGCCTCGCGGCGCAGCGCGCCGCCAACGCCTTCGGCTCCTCGCTGCTCGACGAGCGCAGCTACGTCGAGCTGGTGACTAACCGATACACAAAGGAACAGGAAGTCATGACCTTGGAGCTGGCACTGCTTGACCGGCAGGTGGCGCTGCAAACGCTGCTCGGAGCGGGGCTTCCGAGCATCGACACGCTTCCGGCGATCCCGAGCACCGCGGCAGTCGCGAAATGAGGAAGGTCGCGGCATTTTCGGGCCTGCTGCTGTTGGCGGGATGCGGATCGAGCGCGCAGCAGGACCCGACGCCCACGCCCAAGACGCTCGTTACGACCGCTTTGCTGCGGCGCGGTTCGCAGCCGGAATGGGTGACCGCTTATGGCAGCGCGATGCCGGCGGTGAACGGCGCCCAGACGCTCAGCATCAATCAACCCGGGCAGGTGACGAGCCTGCTCGTGGTCGCCGGAACGGCGGTGCGGGCCGGACAGACACTCGCCGTCTTCACCACCGCGCCGACCGCGGTCAGCGCCTATGAGCAGGCCGTCACGGCGCTGACCACGGCGCAGAAGCAGCGGTCGACCACCGCGCAACTTCTCTCGCAGCAGCTTGCCACCAAGGATCAACTCGCCCAGTCGGAGAAGGCCGTGCTGGATGCGCAAGCCGCCCTCGCCGCATTGAAGCGCGAGGGGGCGGGCGTTGCCGTGCGCTCGATCGTTGCGCCGTTTGACGGTGTCATCACGAACATCGCGGTCGCGCAGGGTGATCGCCCGCAGCCGGGCGCGCCGCTCATCACGGTCGCGCATGCCGGCGACATCATCGCCACCGTCGGAATCGACGCGGCGATCGCGGGGCAGGTGCATGTCGGACAGCGGGCCCGCGTGGCTCGTCTCAACGGCTCGCCACCAATCGTCGGCAAGGTCATCATGACCAACGCCATCCTCAATCCGCGCACGCGCCAGATCGACATCGGCGTGGCCTTTCCGGCAGGCGCGTTCATGCCCAACGAGGCGCTCAAGGCCGACATTGCGGTGCGAGAGGTCCAAGGCTGGTTGGTCCCCCACAAGGCGATTGTCACGGCCGGCGGTCCCCCGCGTCTTTTTCAACTCGTGGGGGGCAAGGCAAAGGCGGTTGCGGTCAAGCTGTTGCTGACCGGTGACGAGACCGACGTAGTCGATGGCCCAATCGATCCCAATCGCCTGCTGATCCTGGACGGCGCTTATCAGGTGAATGACGGCGACGCCGTCCGGACGGGGCGCCCTTCGTGATCGAACGGCTGCTACAGCGCCAGTCGCGCGCTTTCGTGATCATCGCCATCGCTCTAGCCTTGGCGGGGATCGTCGCGGCATTGGCGCTGCCGATCGGATTGTTCCCGCAGACATCCTTCCCGCGCGTGGTGGTTGATCTCGATGCGGGGAGCAGACCGGCCGATCAGACGGCGCTCCTCGTCACGCGTCCGGTCGAGGAGGCCGTCCGCGCCATCCCCGGCGTGCAGGATGTCCGGTCGGAGACGACGCGCGGTTCCTCGCAGGTTTCAGTCGATTTCGGGTGGGGCCGCGACATGATCGCCAGCACATTGCTGGTCGATACAGCGATCTCGCGCACGCTGACCAAGCTGCCGGCCGGCACGCAATACAACGTCCGCCGGATGGACCCGACGGTCTTCCCGATCATCTCCTACGCGCTCGAATCCGACACGGTCAGCCAAGTCGAGTTGCAGGATATCGCGCGCTACCAGATCACGCCGCTGCTTTCGGGCATTACCGGCCTTGCGCGTGTCAACGTCCAGAGCATGGAGACCGCCGAAATAGAGGTGCTGGCCGATCCGGCGCGCCTCGCCAGCTATAATATGGCAATGACCGATCTCGCGACCGCGATCCGCGGCGGCAATGTGCTAAGCGCGGTCGGCCAGGTTCAGGACCGCGGGCGTCTCTCGCTCGTCATCGCCGATCGCAGCGTCGTCACGCCGCAGCAGATCGGCGACATCGTCATAAAGTCCGATCCCGCTGGCGTGGTGCGGGTGCGCGACGTGGCGACCGTCCAGAACGGCATCGTCCCGCAGTTCCAGCGCATCGTCGAGGACGGCAAGCCGGCCGTCCTGTTCATGATCTACGAACAGCCAGACGGCAACGCGGTCCAGATCGAGAAGGAGGTCACCAAGGCGCTTGCCGGGTTCAAGCTCCCGCCGGGCGTGAAGATCGTCAACTGGTACGATCAGAGCATTCTGGTCAAACAATCGGTGGCGAGCGTCCGTGACGCCGTCCTGATCGGCCTCGTCCTCGCAGCGGCAGTGCTGCTCTTCTTCCTGCGCAGCTGGCGTGTGACGCTGGTCGCGATCATCGTCGTGCCCGCAACCCTGGCCACGACCGTGCTGGTGCTCAGCGTCCTCGGCATGAGCTTCAACATCATGACGCTGGGCGGCATCGCCGCCGCTGTCGGCCTGCTCATCGACGACGTCATCGTCATGATCGAGCATATCGCGAGGCGTGCGGGCGCCACGAACGAAAAAGGTGAAGTCGCAGGTGACGCCGCCGTTCTGCCGGCCGCGCACGAATTCATGAAGCCGCTGACAGGCTCAAGTCTGGCCACATTGATCGTCTTCCTGCCACTCTCGTTCCTCACCGGAGTGACAGGAGCCTTCTCGAAGGCGCTGTCGATCACCATGGCCGCAGCGCTTGCCATTTCCTGGGCGATGACGGCCTTCATCGTGCCCGTTCTGGCGCGCCAGTTGATCGACTTCAAGAAATGGAAGGATCCGGGTGCCGCCGGCGAAGGCTGGCTCGCCAAGCGGCACGACAAGGCGCTCGACGGGCTCAACCGGCGCCCTTGGATCCTTGCGGTTATTCTCGTGCCTCTGCTGGCCGTTGGTTATCTTGGCTATTCGAAGGTGCCGAGCGGCTTCATGCCGAAGGTCGATGAGGGCGGCTTCATTCTCGACTACTACACCGCGGCCGGCACCTCGCTCGCGGAGAGCGACCGGGAGATCGGCCAGATCGACGCGCTGCTGCGCGCCAACCCCGATGTCGAAACCTTCTCGCGGCGGCTGGGCACAAGCTTGGGTGGCAATCTCGGGCAAAGCTATCGCGGCGACTATTTCGTCAAGCTGAAGACCGACCACAGCAAGCCGACCGAGCAGATCATGTCGGAGACGCGCGCCAAGGTGCTCGAAACCGTCCCCGGCGTGGATGTCGAGGTCGCGCAGTTGATGGAGGATCTAATCGGCGACCTCACGGCCGTGCCGCAGCCGATCGAGATAAAGCTCTATTCCTCGGACATCGCTGCGCTGCGTCCTCAAGCGGAAAAAGTCGCCGAAGCGATCAAGAAGATCGGCGGTGTCGTCGAAGTGAAGAGCGGCGTAAAACTCGCCGGCGATGCCCTTAATGTGAAGGTGGACCCGATACGCGCTGGCGTCGAAGGCGTGGCTCCCGCCGATGTCGAGGCCGCACTCAACACCGCGCTCACCGGCACGGTCGCCACCTCGGTTCCGCAATCGACCAAGGTGGTCGATGTCCGCGTGCGCCTGCCGAACGCCATGACGATTAGCCAGGCCCAGCTCGCCAGGCTGCCGATTCGCGCCACCGACGGTCACATCTTCCCGCTGGAACGCGTCGCCGACATCACGGCGGAGGCAGGGCAACCGCAGATAACCCGTGAGAACCTCGAGCCGATGATCGCGGTAACCGGCCGCATCGACGGCCGGGGTCTTGGCGCTGCGGTCGGAGACGTGAAGACTTTGCTCGACAAGCCCGGGACGCTCGCTCCCGGCATTCGGTACGAGCTGGGTGGCCTCTATGCCCAACAGCAGATCGCGTTCGCCGGCCTGACCAAAGTGTTCGCGGCGGCGCTCATCGCCGAGTTCGTGCTTCTCCTGATCCTCTATCGCCAGTTCTGGCGCCCGACGATCATCATCGCCTGCTCGTTGCTCTCGACCACCGCCGTGTTCACCGCGCTGTGGCTGACCGGCGTCGAGCTCAACATCACCGCGCTGATGGGCATGACGATGATCATCGGCATCGGCACCGAGATGGCGATCTTCTACATGTCGGAACTCGAAGAGCTGTCTCATGACATGCCGCTGCGCGATGCCATCCGCGAGGCAAGCCGGAACCGATTGCGGCCGATCACCATGACGACCGCCGCCGCGATCCTCACCCTCCTGCCGTTGGCGCTCGCTATCGGCCAGGGCTCGGGCATCCAGCAGCCGCTTGCGATCGCCATCATCGCGGGTCTGCTACTGCAATATCCTCTCGTGCTGATCGCTATGCCAGTGATGGTTCGGCTGACCCTCGGCCGTGGCGATCCGAAACCGCAACCGCCGGAAGCCGCCGTGCAAGCGCAGTGATACGCATCGTTAAAATTCCAAATTGCGGAAAGCATTCGAGATGAAAGAACGATTTGGGCTACGCCCGCTCATGGCGGGTCGCCTTGGAGCCGCACTCGCGCTGTCAGCAGTACCTATCACCCTTGGGGCCAATGCGCCTGCATCAAAGGCTGACGAGCCAGCCAGGACAATCAGCCTTCCAGGAGTGAGCGGCGGCTTTGATCACCTCGCGTTCGACGAACGTCGTGGTCGCCTGTTCGCCACGGCTTCGGATCAAGGCACCGTCGAGGTTGTCGATCTCGGCAAGGGCGCGAAGGTCCTGAGCCTCACCGGGTTCGTTAGTCCCCACAATATCGTGATCCGATCGGGCCGACCTACGATCCTGATCGTCGACAGCGAAGCCTCGAAATCGCGCCTCATCGACGCCGCAACGTTGCGCACGATCCGGGATCTACCGCTCGAACTCGGCGCGAACTGCACGCTTTACGATGCGCGGACCAATCGCCTCTACGTGACCACGGGCGGCGACCGCGTGAAGATGGCGAAGTCGACTATCATCGCGATCGACCCGGACACCGGCAAGGTGCTGCAATCGGCCGAGCTGCCCTCGATCCACCTCCAGCCCATTGCCCTCGACCCAGCCAACAACCGCCTGTTCGTCGATATGGCCGACACCAACATGGTGGCGGTCGTCGACGCCAAAACCTTGCGGCTCAGAGCTCAATGGCCGGTCGGAAAGGCCGAGCGCAACTCCGCTATCGCCTTCGATGCCCTCCACCACAGGCTCTTTGTCATTGGTCGGCGTGGTTTTATGACGGTGCTGAACGCGGATACCGGCGCGATCACGCAAACGGTCGATGTGCCGACGGACTCGGATGACATCGCCTTCGACGCAGCGCGCCACCGGGTCTATGTCCCGGGAGGTGACGGCTTGCTTGGCGTCTACGACGTGTCACGCCCGGATCAGACGGTCGAGATCAAGCGATTGGTCACGCCCAAGGGGGCGAGAACGGGGCTGCTGATCTCGAGCCGTCGGCAATATATCGTCGCTGCACCCACCGATGGATCAAATGGTGCGAGCCTTGTCGTGTTCAATACGCTGTGATCATCGTGTTGCAGTTCGGCGGGTATCTTCGATGATCCGCGTGTCTCAAGGCAGCACCGGCGCGCGTCGACCAGCGACGTTTTTGTGGCCCGCTATCGGGCTACTCATGATTTCGCTCATCCTGCTCGGCGTCTATCTCGGACATGAACTGATGGAAGGGGAGCGCTTCGCTCTCGATTGCCGAATTCTGCTGGCTTTGCGCATTCCCGGAGACCTGGGAACGCCGATCGGACCGCGCTGGTTGTTGCAGTCGGTCATCGATGTGAATGCACTCGGCGGTGTCACGTTGCTTTGCCTGTGCGGATCGGCGGGTGTGATCTGGCTGGCTTACGCTCGCAAGCGTGCGGAGGCGCTTTGGCTAGCCTGCTCGATGATCGGCAGTTCGTTGATCAGCGACACCATCAAGGTCTGGATCGCGCGGCCGCGTCCCGACCTGGTCCCTCACCTCGCCCAAGCCACCAGCGCCAGCTTCCCGAGCGGGCACGCGATGAATTCGGCGGCAACCTATCTGACGCTGGCGCTGATGCTTGCGGACAGCATCACGCCTGCGGATCGACGCGCTCGTGTCGGCCGTATCGCGATCGTCGCCTTCTTCTGCCTCATCGTCATCCTGATCGGCATGTGCCGTATCTATCTCGGGGTGCATTATCCGAGCGATGTAATCGCGGGGTGGTCTTTCGGCACCGCTTGGGCGCTCATCGTCTGGGCCCTCAACCGGCGTATTGTCGGCAAGCGGATAGCGACCACCAACGGCCAATGAGCGGACGTGGTTCGAGATCTTCGGACAGCCATACGTCGCATTGCAGCATTTTCTAGTTTCGGTCCGTTGACCCGCTTTGGCTCGGACGTCATAGTCAGCGTAACGGCAATGGATTTCTGCCGGGCTTTCGAGCCGAACCGCCCTCGCAAGGGCCGATGATTCCTACCAGGCGCCGCAAGGCAGCAGGGAGGAATCGTGCGCGCAACGTTTCGTAATCTGTTCGACACACTCGATGTGATCGGGTTCCTGCGCAACCGGCACGATCATGCAGTTTCCGTCGCGCGCTGGGCGCTGCTGCTGATGCCGATGGCGACGGCCGTGGGCACGCTGTGCGCGGCATTCCTCTGGAGCCTCGACGTCGCGACAAAGGCGCGCTTCGATCATCCGTGGTTGCTGTTCCTGCTGCCGATCGGCGGTGGCGCGGTCGGATTGCTCTATCACGCACTCGGCAAGTCGGTGGAGGGCGGTAACAATCTCATCGTCGAGCAGATTCACGAACCCGGCGGCGGAGTGCCGCTGCGCATGGCGCCGCTGATCTTCCTTGGCACGATTGTCACACACCTATTCGGCGGCTCCGCCGGTCGCGAGGGCACTGCCGTACAACTTGGCGGCAGCCTGGCGAGCGCGGTCGCACGCCTGTTCAAGCTCGATGCGCCGAGCGTGCGGGTGGTTCTCATGGCGGGCATCGCTGCTGGTTTCGGTGCGGTGTTCGGGACACCGCTGGCGGGCGCGGTCTTCGCGCTCGAGGTGCTGGCGGTCGGACAGGTGGAGTATCGTGCGCTGCTGCCCTGCCTCGTCGCCGGGGTCGTCGGCGACTGGACCTGCCACGCCTGGGGTATCCATCATACGGCCTACCATATCGATTTCCTGATCGATCCGAGGGCGGCGCTCGGCGTAGCACCCGCGCTGCTGGCCAAGGCGGCGATCGCCGGCGTCCTGTTCGGCCTGACCGGGCTCGCCTTCGCCGAGGCGAACCACGCGCTCGGCGGCTGGGTCAAGCGCCTGATCCCCTATGGCCCGCTCCGCCCGGTGCTCGGCGGGGTCGCCGTGATCGGCATGGTCTATCTGTTCGGAACGCGCGCCTATCTTGGTCTCGGCGTCTGGACCGCGATCCCCGGCGACGCGACGATTGCCGGCTTCTTTTCCGGTCCGGTTGATCATTGGAGCTGGCTGCTCAAGATTGTCTTCACCGTCGTCACCCTCTCGTTCGGCTTCAAGGGTGGCGAGGTCACGCCGCTATTCTTCATCGGCGCGGCGCTGGGCAACGCGCTCGCCGGGCCGCTCGGCGCGCCGGTCGATCTTTTCGCCGGGCTCGGCTTCGTCGCCGTGTTTGCGGGCGCGGCCAACACGCCGCTCGCCTGCACGATCATGGGCATCGAGCTGTTCGGCGCGGGCAATGCCGTGCCGATCGCGGTCACCTGCTTCACCGCCTATCTCTGCTCGGGCCATAGCGGCATCTATCTTTCGCAGCGCATTGCGGTGCCGAAGCACAGCACCGGGCTGCTGGCACCAGACATAATGCTCCGCGACGTCCGCGCGACCCGTCCGGCCCGCTCGATCGCCCCACCGTTTCCGATCACCTTAGTCGAAGAAAGCCCCGCCATGTGCTTTGCCCATGACGTCTCGCCGAGCGAAATCGGCATGATCCGCATCTATGTGAAACCCGGCGACAAGATCGGCCGGTCGGGCGCGCGCGGCCTCTGGTCGGCCAAGCCGCTTTACCGGGAACTCGTAGTCCAGGCCAAGGCTGACGGGATCATGAACGCCGTCGCGCATCACACCCACTTTGGCTTCAGCAATCACGGGCCGGTTCGCCAGAACGGATCGGAGCTGTCCGACCCGCATCTGACGATGTGCGTCGAACTGATCGGCCATCGCGAGGAGCTCAAGCGGTTCTGCCGCCGCCACGGCGATCTGCTCGCCGACAAGGTCATCGTCTACAAGCATCTCGAACATTGGCGCGTCGGGCCGGCCGGAGTCGACCGCGACGATGCCACACCCGCAGAGCTCGCGGGCGAAGCGGAATGAGCGGGCGTCCCATGGAAATCGCGTCCGCCTCCTGGCTGATCTGGGCGCTGCTCTCAGCGAGCTTCGCAGCAATGACCGCCATCTTCGCCAAAGTCGGGGTAGAGGGCATCAACTCCGATCTCGCCACCTTCTTCCGCACCATCGTGATCATCACCGTACTCGGCGCTTTGCTCGCGATTACCGGGAAGTTTCAGCCGCTCGGTGACATCTCTCCCCGATCTTGGCTGTTTTTGACGCTGTCGGGTCTCGCCACGGGCGCGTCGTGGCTCTGTTACTTCCGCGCGCTCAAGATCGGTGATGCCGCTCGGGTCGCGCCGATCGACAAACTCAGCGTCGTCATCGTCGCGATCATCGGCGTGACGGTGCTGGGCGAACATCTCTCGCTGCGTGGCTGGCTGGGCATCGTCCTGATCGGCGGCGGCGCGGTGCTCGTAGCCACCGCCTGAGCGCCTTTTCTCACCTCCTTGAATCTCAGTCGCTTTGAAGTGGACACCGGACCATGCGTCTTTCGAATTCTCTCGTCTTGCTGTTGCCCGCTCTTGTCCTGCCCAACCCGCCAGCCGAAGGCTCACCCGAGCAGACACTCGAACTCAAGCAGCTGCACGACATAGAGGCGTCGCGAACCGCAGCGGAGTTCGCGCATGCCGATGCCGACTTCAAACTCAAGAACGTGACCGTCTTCGCCGAGGCGATGGGGCCGGGTTTCGATCTCGCCCGCCTGCCTGAAACCAAGGCGCTTTTCGACACTCTGCAGGCGGAGGAAAAGGCCTCCGCTAATCGGGCAAAGGACCATTTCAAGCGCAACCGGCCATGGATCGTTGATCAGAGCCTCCATGGCTGTTCGACGGATGATCCGCCGCAGAGCAGCTACCCGAGCGGTCATGTCACGATGGGATTCGCGATGGCGACGGTGCTGGCCCGGCTCGCGCCGCGGAGGGCACCGGCTATCATGGCGCGCGCGGCCGATTATGCGCGTAGCCGCTTGGTCTGCGCGATGCACTTCCAGACGGACGTCACCGCAGGCGAGATTTGGGGCACCATGATCGGGGAGCGTCTGATGCAGCAGCCTGGTTTTCTGGCACAGTTCGGTCGCGCAAAGGCCGAGCTGATTAGCGCAGGAGTGGCAGCACAATGAGCGGCGTGGTCCGAATTCTGGCGATGCTCGCAGGTACGACGGCCTTGGTCGCAGCCTTGCCCGCATGCGCGAAAAACGCGGCCCCGCGTCGTCAGGCCCAACACAATGTCATTCTTGTCGTGATCGATGGTCTGCGAGGGAGGATCGTGACCCCGCAGACGGCGCCTGAACTCGCCCGGCTGCGCGATGACGGGGTCTATTTCCCCAATAGCCACTCGGTCTTTCCGACCTTCACCACGGCCAATGCCTCGGCGCTCGCAACCGGACATCAGCTGGGCGATACCGGTGATTTCAGTAACACGATCTACACGGTGAAGCCTGTTGCGAGCGCCGGTGGCAGTGTGACGCCTTTCCTTGAGAACGATGCGGTGCTCGGTGAAGTCGATGCCCAGTTCGGTGGTAATTATCTCGATGAGATGACGGTGCTGGAGGCCGCGCGTCGCGCGGGGTTTGGCACGGCCGCAATCGGGAAGCTCGGGCCCGCCCTGATCCAGGATCACCTTGCCCGCGATGGTCAGAAGACGGTGATTCTCGACGACAGCACCGGGCATGAAGGCGGCATCCCGCTCTCGGCAGACGTTGCCGCCAAGTTCACCGCCGCCGACCTGCCGCTGGTTACGCCCAGCCGCGGCGAGAATGGCAAATCGGGAGATTTCAAGACACCCGGCACGACATCCGCGAACATCACGCAGCAGGACTATTTCATCGACGCGGCCACCAAGGTCGTGTTGCCGGCCTTGAAGGCGCGAGGCCGTCCGTTTGCGATGGTGTTCTGGTCGCGCGATCCGGACGGCACGCAGCATAACCAGGGCGACAGCCTCAACGCGCTGACACCCGGTATCAACGGGCCCTCGACCTTTGCGGCGATCCGCAATGCCGATGGTGATCTTGGCAAACTGCGAGCAGCTCTAGATGCGCTGGGCCTGACCGACACGACGGATATCATCGTGACGTCCGATCACGGTTTCTCGACGATCTCGAAGCAGAGCGCGAGCAGCCCGGCCGCCAAGGCAAGCTACGGCGACGTGCCCGCCGGATTCCTGCCGCCCGGGTTTCTCGCGCTCGATATCGCTAAGGCGCTCGCGCTGCCGGTCTTCGATCCGGAGGCAAGGAATGCCCGTCTCGCAGATGACGCACATCCGAGCCGTGGCAACGCCCTGCTCGGTCCCGATCCGGCCCGGCCGCAGATCGTCGTGGCGGCCAATGGCGGATCGGACCTTCTCTACCTGCCGGCGAAGGATCGCGCGCTTGCCGTGAAGACTATCGAGGCGCTGCTTGCCCAGGATTATGTCAGCGGCATCTTCGTCGACGATGTGTTCGGCGTGATACCCGGCACCTTGCCGCTCTCCGCGATCAATCTCAAAGGCCACGCGGCCACGCCGACGCCCTCGATCGTCGTCAACTTCCGGTCGGAAGCGGGGAGTTGCGCGATCGCGACGAACTGCCAGATCGAGGTCGCCGATGGCACGCTCCAGCAGGGTCAGGGGATGCACGGCAGCTTTGGGCGCGGCGACACGCTGAACTTCACCGCCGCAATCGGCCCAGACTTCCGCGTGCGTTTCGTCGACCCGGTACCGGTCAGCAACGCAGATGTCGGGCAGACCATGTTGCATCTGCTGGGATTGAGGCCGCCGGCTCACGGCTATCTCATCGGTCGGGTCTTCCGGGAGGCGATGCCTGGATTTGGTCTTCCGAAGGTGCGCTCCGTCACCGCGCGATCGACACCGGCAGCGAGTGGCTTGCGCACGACCCTGCGCTACCAGCAGGTCGGGACAGCGCGCTATCTCGATGCGGGTGGCTTTGCCGGACGCACCTTGGGACTTGATGCTGAAACGTCGGCAGGCCGCAAATGACCGGCGCGCAGCCTCGCTATGAGGTCGAGCTTCGGGTTACCGGTTGTGCCCGTCTTCCGAGCGTAGGCGTCTGCCTTGGTCACGATCGCGTTGCGGGGCCGTGAGTGATCACAACGACATTGCCGGGGTGATGCGGACACCGTTCCCCCTCAGCAAGTTGAGGAATCGAGGCACCTTGTCGAGCGATGGACCGACCTTGTCAGCCGTCGGCGCCGCCTTGGTAACGCTGAATACGCCACGATAGATCAGCTTAGGGTCGGGATGTGCCTGTGCATCGGGCGTAGGATAATTCTGCCATAGTCGGAGGTGACCAATCCAGACAGTGGATCTTCCTGCACCGCCGCATCCATCGTTAGCATCAAGGCCGCCAATGCGAGCGCAACGAACCCCGCATGTCAGCTTCCTCCTCGCTTGATGACCTGATCGCGCTCGGGTTCATCGATTGTATGTCACCCGATGCGCGCAAAAGCGGCCGCGCCAAACGACGGGTCTGATCTGCCCCTAGCGATCGCGATGGGTCTGCGGATAGAGGGAGGGGTGGCCTGCGAAATCGGTGCGGGACCATCCGCGCCAGCAAGCATATGCTCCATCGTCGCGACACAGGTCCGGACGTCACCGTCAGCAAGGCTGTAGAAGACCAGCTTTGCATCGCGCCGGGTCATCACGAGACTAGCGCGGCGAAGCTCGGCGAGCTGCTGGCTGAGCGCGGGTTGCGACACGCCGGTGAGGCGCTCAATCTCGGCCACCTGCCGCTCACCGCCAAGAAGGCAGGAGAGGATCATCAGGCGCTGCGGCTGAGCGAAGACGCGTAACTTCTCGGCGGCAGCTTCCGCGAGCTCGCGCGACTGATGCAGTGAGGTCATGTGTCCGGTGCCGATCGGTGGAACCATGAATTGTCCTTGGACGGTGGCAATTCGGGCGGGAGCAGGATGTCGTCACCGGGATGCCAGTCAGCGGGCGTCAAGACCCCCTTTTCGGTCGAACGCTTGAGCGCCGCGAGCGTGCGCAACATCTCGGTGATCGAACGCCCAATGGTCATCGGATACCAGTTCATGGCGCGGATCACACCATCAGGATCGATGAAATAGGTTGCGCGAACCGTCGATGCGTCAGACGCATCGGGGTCGATCATCCCGTATGCCCGACCAACGGCCATCGAGGGATCCTCAACGACCGGGAATGGCACCGTGACACCGAACGCCTCCTCGATCGCGCGTAGCCAGGCGAGGTGTGCATAGAGGCTGTCCACCGACAGGCCCAAGAGCGCGCAGTCCAGCTCCTCGAACTGGTCGAAAGCCTTGGCGAGCGCGATGAATTCGCTGGTGCAGACCGGTGTGAAATCCGCCGGATGCGAGAAGAAGAGCAGCCAGCGTCCGCGATAGCTTTCGAGGCTTTTCTCTCCCTGCGTCGTGCGCGCCGTGAAGTTGGGCGCGTGATCGCCGGTCCGCAGCGGTGGTGGGGAAAGCTCATCGTGCATCGGGATCCAATGCCAGCGCCGGCGCGTTGACGCAACATAATTTATAAATTACATAAACAATGTAATCATTAAAGGATTTGCGCGATGGACCCAGCGCTTGACCATGCGACGAAGCTGGTCCGCGCTTCGCTGCGGACCAACATAAAGGCCGAAATCCGCTCGTTCTTCGACGAACCGACCAACACGGCGAGCTATGTGGCGTGGGATCCAGTGACCAAGCGCGCGGCGATCATCGATAGTGTCCTCGACTTCGACTCGGCGGCCGGCCGCACAGACACCGCGTCGGCTGATGCGATTATTGCGTTCGTGAAAGCCGAGGGTCTGACGATCGATTGGCTGCTCGAGACGCACGCCCATGCCGATCACTTGTCGGCGGCCCCGTATCTGCAGAAGGCTCTCGGCGGGAAGATTGCCATCGGGCGCGAGATCATCCGGGTGCAGAATGTGTTCGGCAAGATCTTCAACGCCGGCACCGAGTTCGAGCGCGACGGATCCGAGTTCGATCGCTTGTTCGATGACGGCGACCGTTTCACGATCGGGGAGATCGACGCGGTAGCACTGCATGTGCCGGGCCACACTCCGGCAGACCTTGCCTATGTCGTCGGTGACGCCGTGTTCACTGGCGACACGTTGTTCATGCCGGACTATGGCACAGCCCGCGCCGATTTCCCCGGCGGCGACGCTCGCGAGCTGTTCCGGTCGATCCGTCGTTTGCTTAAACTGCCGCCCGAAACCCGCCTGTTCCTTTGCCACGATTATAAGGCGGCCGGGCGCGACAAATATGTCTGGGAAACAACCGTTGGGGCGCAGCGCACCGGCAATGTGCATGTTCATGAAGGCGTTGACGAAGATGACTTCGTGTCGATGCGCACGAAGCGCGACGCGACGCTTTCGATGCCGAAGCTCATCTTCCCATCGATCCAGGTCAATATGCGCGGCGGTCATCTGCCCGAGGCAGAGCCAAACGGTACCCGCTACCTGAAAATCCCGCTGGACGTGTTGTGATACCGGGCTTTCCGCAGGCGGTTCCGCTCCACGGGCTGATCGGTGGCCTGATGATCGGTTGTGCTGCGGCGCTGATGTTGCTTGCCAATGGTCGTGTCGCGGGTTGCAGCGGCTTGTTCGCCCGCGCCGCGGGCCTTGCCGCATCCGGTGCTCCGCGCGC
Organism: Sphingobium estronivorans; assembly: GCF_008692605.1. Taxonomy (GTDB): domain Bacteria; phylum Pseudomonadota; class Alphaproteobacteria; order Sphingomonadales; family Sphingomonadaceae; genus Sphingobium; species Sphingobium estronivorans. The sequence goes on along the minus strand of NZ_LFCT01000001.1, from coordinate 129,746 downwards.
GATCGCGATCGCATTCACCCTCGGTCTGCCGCTTGGTGCCGCACTTATCGGCGCGATGACGGAGATCGAGGCACATTTCCCCGCATCGCTCGCGATGTTGGCGATAGCCGGCCTCATCGTGGGGTTCGGAACCCGGCTGGGCTCAGGCTGTACCAGCGGTCACGGTGTGGTTGGCATCGCTCGGCTTTCACCCCGTTCATTGGCGGCGACGGCTACGTTCATGGCGTCCGGCATCGCCACCGTGACGATCCTCCGGACCTTTGGGGCTGGCCTATGATCCGGCAAGTGATTGTCTCGCTTGGATGCGGCATGCTGTTTGGCGCCGGTCTCGCAGTTTCGGGCATGATTGATCCTGCCCGCGTCCGAGCCTTCCTCGATATCGGTGGCGCCTGGGATCCGACCCTTGCCTTCGTGATGGGCGGAGCGCTCGTCCCTATGGCGATCGCTTGGGCAGTCGTTCGTCGTCGTCAGCGACCGGTCGTCGCAACCGACTTTGACCTGCCCCCAACAAGACCGATCGACACACGGCTGATCGCCGGCGCTGCATTGTTCGGCATTGGCTGGGGCCTGGCCGGCCTATGTCCCGGACCCGCAGTCGCCGCGCTGGCGGTCGCGCCGGTCCCGGCGCTCATTTTCTGCATCGGCATGGCGGCGGGCTTCGGCCTGTTCCGCTTGCTGCCGACAGCCCGGCCCATCAATAAAGGAGAGCGACATGGCGTTCAAACGGCTGGATGACAGCCTTTCAGTGTCGCCGCAGCTTAGCCTCGGCGATGTCGCCCGCGCGGCGCGCGAGGGTTTCCGCGCGATCATTTCCAACCGTCCTGACGGGGAGGAGACCGGCCAGCCCGAAGCGGCCGCCGTTCAGGCCGAAGCAGAGCGGCGTGGGATGGCATTTGCCCATATTCCGATCGAGTCCGGAAAAGCCGGCGACGCGGACGCCGACGCGATGGCACAGGCGCTCACGACGCTGCCCAAGCCGATTGTCGCTTACTGCCGCAGTGGCGCGCGATCGACGACGCTGTGGGCGCTGGCGAATGCCAAGGCCTCGGACCCGGCTAGTCTCGTGCGGCAAGCGGCCGGGGCTGATTACGACATCGCTTCGCTCGAACCGCAACTTCAGCGCCGCAGAAAGGGCCAGTCCATGACCTATGACGTCGTTATCGTCGGTGGTGGTGCGGCCGGCATCGCCACCGCGTCCAGCATGCTCAAGCGCAACGCCAAGGTGACGATCGCGATCGTCGATCCTGCCACTGACCATTTCTACCAGCCCGGGTGGACGATGGTCGGCGCGGGCGTGTTCACGCCAGAGCAAACGCGCAAGGCGGAGGCCGATGTCATGCCCGCAGGCGTCGAGTGGTTGAAGGTCGCGGCCAGCGGCTTCGAGCCCGATCGCAACGCGGTCGAACTGGCTGACGGTCGCACGCTGACCTACCGCGTCCTTGTCGCCGCACCAGGGCTCCGCCTGGCCTGGGAGAAGATAGACGGGCTGGAAGCGGCGCTGGGCAAGAACGGCGTCACCTCCAACTATCGCTTCGATCTTGCGCCCTACACGCACCAGCTGGTCAAGCAGGTGAAGTCGGGTCGCGCGCTGTTTTCCCAGCCCGCGATGCCGATCAAATGCGCGGGCGCTCCGCAGAAGGCCATGTATCTGTCCTGCGATATCTGGCGTGAAGCCGGTGTTCTGCCTCAGATCGATGTCGAGTTTCACAATGCCGGCGCCGTCCTATTCGGGGTGGCGACCTACGTTCCGGCACTGATGGACTATATCGCGAAGTACGGGATCGACCTGCAGCTCGAATCCAACCTGATCGCTGTTGACGGGGATCGGCGCATCGCGACTTTCGAACGCAAGAGAGACGGCGAGATCACTCGGATCGAGCGCGAGTTCGACATGCTCCACGCTGTACCGCCACAGGTGTCGCTCGACGTGGTGGCGAAGAGTCCGCTTGCAGCCACCAGCGGCTTCATCGAGGTCGATGAAGCAACGCTGCGCCACAAGCGATATGAGAATGTCTTCGGGTTGGGCGACGGTGCTGGCACCAGCAATGCGAAGACTGCTGCGGCAGCACGCAAGCAGGCTCCGGTGGTCGCAGTCAATGTGCTGGCGGCCCTCGATGGCAAACCACCGGTCGCCGACTATGACGGCTATGGGTCGTGCCCGCTGACCGTCGAGCGGGGCAAGATCGTGCTCGCCGAATTCGGTTATGGTGGCAAGCTGCTGCCAAGCTTCCCAAGCTGGCTGATCGACGGAACCAGGCCCACGAGGGCAGCCTGGTTCCTCAAGGAGCGGCTGCTGCCGCCCCTCTACTGGAACGCGATGCTCAAGGGCCATGAGCTGATGGCCAAGCCGCACCGGATCGGCGCTTCCGCATGATGCTCGAGCCGATCCAGTATCTGCTCGGCGCGGTGTCGGGCGCACTGGTCGGCTTCACGCTCGGTCTGGTCGGCGGCGGAGGTTCGATCCTCGCCGTGCCGCTCATGGTCTATCTGGTCGGCGTGCCGAGCGCGCATATGGCGATCGGCACCAGCGCGTTCGCTGTTGCTGCCAATGCCGCGACCGGGCTGATCGGGCATGCGCGGGCCGGCACGGTAAAATGGAGATGTGGCGGGATGTATGCCGCCGCTGGTGTCGTGGGAGCACTCGCCGGCTCGACCGCGGGCAAGGCGTTCGACGGCGGTCGCCTCCTGTTCCTGTTCGCGCTCGTCATGGTGGTGGTCGGCATCGCGATGATCCGCGGCCGGAAGGCGCAGGGTATTCCCGGCGCTCAGTGCAACCGTGAGAATGCACCCAAGGTGCTGGGGTTCGGCCTTGCAACCGGCCTTTTTTCGGGCTTCTTCGGGATCGGCGGCGGGTTCCTGATCGTCCCCGGCCTGATCGGCTCGACGCGCATGCCGATGCTGAACGCCGTTGGCACCTCGCTGGTCGCAGTGGCGGCGTTCGGGCTCACCACGGCGCTCAACTATGCCTTTTCCGGACTGGTGGACTGGCCGCTTGCGGGCGTGTTCATCATCGGCGGCATCGTTGGCGGCCTGTTGGGCATTGTCGCCGCGCGGCGGCTGTCGGAAAGCCGAGGCGCGCTCACCACCGTGTTCGCCGTGCTGATCTTCGCGGTCGCCGCTTACATGCTGTGGAAAAGCGCGGGCGCATTTGCGTGATGGGACGTGCCATTACCGTCGGGCCGCTGCTGATCGCAGTCGATCGCGGACTTGCCGTTCTCTGCACCGTGGCATTTCTTGCGCTGGCGGCTTTCGCCGAGCGGCGCGGCGCAGCGCGTGTTTCGGCCGTGGCAACAAGTGCGGTCGTGGCCGGATTGGTCGCCGCCCGCATAGGCTATGTTGCGCTGCGCTGGTCGAGCTACCGCGACGATCCCTGGTCAGCCCTGGCGATCTGGCAGGGTGGATTTTCGCCCGTCGCTGGGATCGTCGGCGCGGCCATTCTGCTGGCCGTCAGGCTCGGACTTACACGCGCCCTCGTTCCGGCATTTGGCGCGCTGGCGGTTCCTTCGCTCCTGTGGATTGCGCTCCAGGCATGGATCCCGCCGGTGAACTATGGCCCGTTCCCTTACCACACAAAGCTCGCGGCGATCGACGGCACTTCTCTCGATCTGCAAAAACTCCGGGGTCGCCCGTTTGTCGTCAACCTCTGGGCAACCTGGTGCGGTCCGTGCCGGCGTGAACTGCCGATGCTTGTCGGAGCGACCAATCGCAAAGACTCGGTGCCGATCCTCCTCGCCAATCAGGGCGAGGATGCCGCAGTGGTCGCTGCATTCATGGCGCGGGAGAAGCTTGGCGAGAGCAGCGTGGCGCTAGACCATGATCGTTCGCTCAGTCGAGCCCTTGCGATCGCCGGATATCCCGCAACCGCGTTCGTCGCGGCCGACGGCACCATCGTCCAGTTCCAGCTTGGCGAGATATCGCGCGCCGCACTTGCAGACGGTATCGACATCGCAAGGAACCATCGATGACCCTGCACAGGCATTTGCCACGCGTGATGGCCGCGCTTTTCTTGGTCGCAGTGCCGCTATCATCGTCATGCGCGCAGCAGCCTGCTGACGTATCGCGCGCTGCGATCTTTGAAGATGCCGTCGCGCCAAAGGTCGCGCCACGCGGCTATGACATAACGATCGTCGAGTTCGCCGACTATAACTGCCCTTACTGCAAGCGCATGCACCCCGTCCTCAAGGCGCTTCTCACCTCGGACCCCAAGATCCGTCTAGTCTATCGCGACTGGCCCATCTTTGGCGGAGCCTCGGTCGAGGCTGCCCGCGCGGCAATCGCCAGCCAGTGGCAGGGTAAGCATGCCGTATTCAACGACGCGCTGCATTCGGCCAGCGGGAAGCTGGACAGCGCCGGCATTCGCACCGCCGCCGATCGCGCCGGTGTCAATTGGCCTCGCCTGCAAGCCGACCTCAAGACCCACAAGAGTGAGATTGATGCACTGCTGGCGCGGACCAACCGGCAGGCAATGGCGATCGGTTTGAGTGGGACGCCGGGCCTCATCATCGGCAACTACCTCGTGCCTGGCGCGCTCGATCTCCCGGCAATGCGTACGGCTGTCGCGCAGGCCCGTGCCGACGCGAGAAAGGCCAAGTGAGTGATGGCAAAATCGCTCTCCCGGCGCGAGCTGATATGGTTGGGGGTGGTGGTGACCATCGGCCTCGTGATCAGCTTCGTCCTGCAATACACGGCGCCACTCGGACAGGATGTCAGCGACAATAGTGGAGCGCGCGAGATTCTGGTCAGCAAGAAGGGCCCGGAGCGACCGGCCAAGAATGCGGACCTCACCCTTGTCGTTTTCACCGACTATCAGTGTCCCGCCTGCAAGCTCGCGCATCCCGCTATGGAACGGGCGGTCGAAGCAGACGGCCGCGTCCGCGTGCTCTACCGAGATCTGCCGATCTTCGGGCCAGTTTCCAAGAAGGCGGCCCGCGTCGCCATCGCTTCGAATTTTCAGGGCATTTACCCTGCGGTTCACCGTGTGTTGATGGATGAGCGTCGAGCGCTGACGCCTGCTGTATTGCGTCAGGCCGTTGAGGCGGCGGGCGGCGACTGGAACAGGATCGAGCGAGATCTCATCGAAAAGTCTACCGCGATCGATCTGACGCTCGCTCGGAACCAAGGTGACGCGTTTCGCCTGAACATCGTCGGCACGCCTGCGTATCTCGCCGGGCCGTATCTCGTTTCCGGAGCAATGAACGAGAGTGAATTTCGGCGAGCATTTGCTCTCGGTCGAGACATTGCACGAAAAAGCGCCCGCGCAGCTCGATCAGTGTGTTGCGCTCACTCTCCGAACATCTCGCGCTGCGCCTTTTCCAACTCTTCGGCATAGCGCCGGCGCACATAGGCTTCGGTCAAGATGCCCAGAACCTGTGACCGATCGTCAATGATAGCGAGTTCATCCGTCTGCGCCTCATCGAACGCCTGCATCACCTCGACGATGTCCATGTCGGGGCGAAGGATGAAATCCCTCGACACATCCAATGAGCCTACCGGCGCGCTTCCTTCGTGCACCTCGGCAAATGCCAGCGCTGGATCGATGATACCGGCGTAGCATTGCGCGTCGTCGACGAGCACCACCCGACTCGTCGATCCCAGGGGGAAGCGACGACGAAACTCGCCGATCGAGATGTTGGTCGCCGCCAGATTGGGTTCGCGTCGCATCATCCGACCAGCCGTCAGCGTCTTCACCCATCCGACATCGCGGGCGCTGCGGATCGTCTCGCCGCGAAGGTGCAGGCGCCAGGTCGAGAAGGAATAGCCGAAGAACTGGCGGACGATGATGGATGCAACCAGGCTTGCCGCAAGGACCGCGCCCGTCAGGCTGAAATTGCCGGTCGCTTCGAGAACCAGCATCGCCATGGTGAACGGTGCACCAATGATCGCCACAGCCATCGCAGCCATGCCGACCATCGCGGCATTTCCGGGATCGACGACCGGCTGCCCGGCGACCCAGGCAAGACCGCCCGCATAGAGCTGGCCAACCAGTGTTCCCAGAAAGAGCGACGCGAAGAACAGGCCTCCTCGAAATCCGAACCCAAGCGATACGACCGACGCCAGCGCCTTGGCGCCAAGAATGATCGCGAGCACGATCAATGGCGCCGACGATATCAAATCGATGTGCAGTGCACTGTGCCCCGCTGAGAGAACCTGGGGAGACGCCAGAGCGATCAGGGCGAGAATGGCACCGCCGACGACAGGGCGTGCCCAGGAAGGAAAGACAGCGCGCGACGAGCTTTCGACCAGCGCGACCGCGCGCATGATCGCAATACCGATCAGCGCGCAGCCGACGCCCAACCCGGCATAGATGAGATAGCCGAGCGTATGAATCTCCGGGCCTGGTCTTACATCGACAATGTACGGAACCACGCCCAGCCGCTGCGCCGTTTGTGCGCCGGCCAGGGCGGCCGCCACAACCGGTGCGATCGCCGCAGGGCTGTATGCGCCGATCACGACTTCGAACGCATAGAACGCGCCTGCAAGCGGAGCACCGAAAGCCGCCGCGATGGCTGCGCCCGCTCCCGAGCCGACCAAAGTTCGCACGTCCGTGCGCCGAAGGCTAAGCCAACGCGCCGAGAGCGAACCTGCGAGTGCGCCGAGCTGCGCATAGGCAGCCTCAAGCCCGACCGATGCGCCAAAGCCATTGGATATGATCGTTTGCCCGGACACGATCGCGCTGTCGGTCGACGACATGCGGCCACCGTGCAGTGCGTTGGCCTCGACGGCATCGACCAGTGATCGCCGCCGCGCCTTCACCGCGTAGTTGAACCCGACAAGGATCGCACCGCCGGCCGGTAGCAGGAACAGCTGCCACCAACTTAACGACGGGCTTCCGCTCAACCGCACACCGTCAGGTAGGCCGAAGAGATAATGCTGGAGGGTTCGTGCGATCGCGCCCTGCAGGACGGCGAAGAGTCCCGCAGCCATTCCAATCAGAATTGCAAGAAGGACGAACAGAATCTCGAAGGACCGGATTTGACCACCGATCCAGCGAAGCCATGCCGGACCGCGCCGAAGCGCTCTTGGAAGGCGCGGCACGCGCGATCTTGACTGGACCATCTACCACATTCTCACGATCCCCATGATTCTGCCACGGGTCCGGCTTTCAATCCGCGATTTTACGCCACGCTTTGAGCATCGACACTCTCGCACATTGCAGATTGCGCCGTGCTCGGCACCTCTAATCGACTCTTGTCTTCTACACGCGCCTTCTACAGGAGGGCGCTAAGCCCCTCACCCACCGCCGACGGATGCTCGATCACGCTAGGCCTCGAATGCCGAGATGATCGGGCATGCAACAGAGGTGTTTCCAGCGCATTCAGTGGCGAGACGCGCAAGTGAAGCCCGCGCTGACTGTAATTCGACGATCTTGGCGTCGATCGCCACGATTCGAGCTTCGGCGAGTGCATGCGCCCGGGTGCGGTCCTGCAATGCGTCCAGGCTAAGCAATTCTCCGATTTCCTCAAGCGTGAACCCTGCGGCCTGCGCCGAGCGGATGAAACGCAAGCGATGGACATCGTCGTCGCCGTACCGCCGGATGCCGTTGTCGCGCGTCGGCTCGGCCAACAACCCTCGCCGCTGATAATAGCGCACGGTCTCGACGCCAACGCCACCCTTCGCAGCGAGCTTGCCGATCGTCAGCGTTCCCATGCCTTGACTCCGTACCATGGTACAGCACCTATATGGATGGGAACCGATCAACCGCAAGGCGATAAGGACCCGGAATGACTGACCAATCCCCCAAGCGCGCGACGCTCTACCGCATGGTAATGCCCGAGCATATCTGTCCTTACGGCCTGAAGGCGAAGCACCTGCTCAAGACCCAAGCCTATGCGGTCGAGGATCGCTGGCTGACAACCCGTGCTGAGACTGACGCGTTCAAGGCCGAGCATGATGTGAAGACCACGCCGCAGACCTTCATCAATGGCCAGCGGATCGGCGGTTATGACGATCTGCGCCGCTTCTTCGGCAAGTCGGTGCCCGATCCCGACGCGACCAGCTATACGCCGGTGATCGCGGTCTTCGCGATGACCACGCTCATGGCGCTGGCGTTGAGCCAGTCGGTCTATGGCACGCCGCTTACGATGCACGCCGCCGAATGGTTCATCTCGCTCAGCATGTGCGTGCTGGCGCTGCTCAAGCTGCAGGATGTCGAGCGGTTCTCGTCGATGTTCCTCAACTACGACCTGCTGGCGCGGCGCTGGGTTCCCTATTCCTATGTCTATCCGTTCGCCGAAGGTGCGGCTGGCGTGCTGATGACCGCCGGTGTCCTGACCTGGCTGTCGGCGCCGGTGGCGCTGGTGATCGGGGGGATCGGTGCGGTATCGGTGTTCAAGGCGGTCTATATCGACAAGCGCGAGATCAAATGCGCCTGTGTCGGCGGATCGAGCAAGGTGCCGCTCGGCTTCGTCTCGCTGACCGAGAATGTGATGATGGTTGCGATGGCCATCTGGATGGGATCAGCGGTGCTCGGCATGATGCATGGCTGACGGGCGTTAGAGCGCGGAGGGCGGCGCCAGCGTGCCCAGCCACGCCACCGCCGCCAAGATCGCGAGCGCTGCGGAATATTCCAGCCAGAGGCTGGTTCGCAGTCGGGCGATAGCGGCAGGCCCGGGGTCATTGCCCAGAGCCGGTGCGAGTCGCCAGCGATGGCCGGCCGCAAGCACCAGCATCAGCCCGAACAAGGCGAGCTTGGCGAGCAGCAGACGTCCATAGTCGCTCGCGCCAAGCGCCAGCAGGCGGTCTGGCCCGACGAGGATGTAGAGATTGAGCAGGCCGGTCCCGATGAGCAGGCCGACGATGATCGTTCCCGCGCGCGAGAAGCCCGTCAGGGCCGCATGCGCGACTGCAAGCGCCTCGGGCTCGCGGGCCGCGCTCATTAGCATCAGGAATGCGACCAGCGCACCGACCCAGGCTGACGCTGCTAGCAGATGGATGATGTCGCCGACGAGCTGGACGGTGCCGAGGGCGCCTTCGCCGGCCGCGCCATGCCCGGTCCAGGCAAGGCTGGCGACAGCTATCGCGGCCAGCACAGTCGAGCACCAGCTATGAATGCGGGTCCAGCGCCCTGCCGGGAAGGCGAGCAGCAGGATACCGAACAGGCCGACGACGCGCGCGATCCACGCCCAGCCGATGCTGGTCTGGGTCAAGATCATGGTCAGCGTTGCGCGATCGATCGCCATGACGCCGACCCCCGACATCGCAGCCGTCATTAGCAGGATGGCGGCCGCGCTCAAGGCGACGCCGATCCCCGACAGTGCGATCACAGGCAATCGCAGCGTCAAAGCCGTAGCGCGCGCCACCCGCGGCAATCCGTAGATCGAGAATGCAGGAAGGCCGAACAAAGCGCCAAGGGCGAGATACAGCCCCCAGCGCACCGCCACCAGCGACCAGTCGGGCATCACCGGACGGTGAAGGTTACGCTGCCGGTCACGCGGTGGGTATCACCAGAAACCGCGTGCCAGTTGACGGCATAGCTGCCTACGCCAAGCGGCCGGCCGAATGTGATCTGCAAGGTCTTGCCGTCGGCGCCCACGCTGGTCCTCGCGCCGTTGATCTTCATCGGCGGATGATCCTTCATGCCGGGCATTCCGCTCATCACGATCTCGGCGCCGGACAGCGCGGGCATCAACGTCTCGCTGAACGTGAAGGTGACCTGACGCGGCGCGCTCACCGTCGCGGCGGCGGCAGGCGTGCTGCTCACCAGTTTGGGATGCGCAAAGGCAGGAGCGGCCACACCCAACGACAGCGCAGTCAGCGCAGAGAGCATCATCGTCTTGTTCATCGAACCACTCCAACTGTTTACAAGCATTCAATACGCAGCCCGATCTGCTATCCCTCGACGACAAAATATCTGCATGGGGCCGAGGGGCGAGACGCCCGGCTGCGTATGCTGGCGAGACGCATGGAGTGATGATGATGGACGTCGATACAGCCTTGCGGCGCCTGCATGACATGCCGGTCGATCCGCGGCTTGCTGGAATAGAGGCCGCCGTGTTCGACGGTATCGCCGCACGGGACGCACATGGCCAACCGCTGTCGGGCTCGCTGGTTGGGATCGCCGCCAGCTTCGCGCTCGTGGTTGGGCTGCTCGGCGCGGCATTCCCCGGCTATACCGAACCCGCGCCCTCGATCGCCCCGTTCGGTGCCCCCACCGCGCTCGCGCCATCGACGCTGCTGGGAACGGCGGAATGACCGACCGGCGTCGGTTGCTCCTGATCGCCGTCATCGCTTTTTTGGCGGCGGTCGCCGGCGCGTTTATCGGCCGCGCTTTCATCGCACGGCCCGCTCCGGTCGAGAATGAACTCCATGCGCTGCTGCACCATGACCTTGATCTCGACAGCGGCCAGAGGGCACGCATGGAGGAGATCGAACGCCGCTTCGCGCTGCGCAAACAGGCGTTGGAGCTTGAGCTGCGCGCCGACAATGCGACGCTCGCCGATGCCATCCAGTCCGAACATGGCTATGGCCCCGCCGTCGGCGCGGCGGTCGATCGCTCGCACCAAGCAATGGGCCAGCTCCAGAAGGAGACGCTCGAACACATCTTCGCCATGCGTGCCGTGCTCAAACCCGATCAGGCGGCCAAGTTCGATGCCGCAGTCGTCAAGGCGCTGACGGCCAAGGACCGGTGAGCCTCGATCTCGCCGGCTGCTCGGACGGCGAGCTGGCGGCGCTCGCGCTGGCCAAGCGGCAGGCGGCCTATTCGGAACTTATGCGGCGGCATCGCGAAAGTGTATTCCGGTTGTTGCGCGGCCTCGTCGGCGATGGCGACGCAGCGGTGGATCTGACCCAGCAGACCTTCATCGCCGCCTTTGCCGCGCTGGCGCGCTATGACGCCGAGCGCCCCTTCCGCGCATGGATCGGTCGGATCGCGATCAACAAGGCGCGCGACTGGTCGCGGCGCCGGGCGGTCCGCCGCTTTTTCACCTTCGCCCGGCCGATCGAGGAGGCGCATGCCGTCGCCGACACCACTGCCGCAAGCGATGTGCAGATCGCCGACCGGCGGGAGCTGGAACGGACGATGGCGGCCATCGCCGAACTGCCGGCGAACCTCCGGCAGGTACTCGTCCTGCGCGCCATCGAGGGCATGAGCCAGGCCGAGACCGCCGAGACCCTTGGGATCGGCGACAAGGCTGTCGAGACCAGGCTCTACCGCGCCCGCAAAAAGCTGGAGGAGATGCTGAGGGGTTGAAGCCATCGCTGCGTAAACCACCCATACGCACGCGACAGGGACTGCAATTTCATGGATTTCTCGACCGTCGATCGGCGCGCGCTGCTGCGCGGACTTGGATTGGCCGGCGGCACCGCAGCGCTCGCGGCATGGATGCCCGCCTGGGCGCAGCCGGTATCGCAAGGCCTGATCGCGCCGCTGCCGACCGTCTCGGGCGACGACATAACGCTGCGCATCGCCCGGCAGATGATGACGATTGACGGCCACCGCTCGCCCGCGATCGGGATCAACGGCACGGTGCCCGCGCCACTGATCCGGCTGCGCGAAGGCCAGAAGATACGGCTGAACGTCATCAACGATCTCGACGAGGACAGTTCTGTCCATTGGCATGGCCTGCTGGTCCCGCCGGAGCATGACGGCGTGCCCGGCATTTCTTTTCCGGGGATCAAGCCGCGCTCGAGCTATCTCTACGAGTTCCCGGTGCGGCAGAGCGGCACCTATTGGTATCACAGCCATTCGGGCTTCCAGGAGCAGCTTGGCCTCTACGGCCCGATCGTGATCGATCCCGCCAGCACCGATCCGGTCCAGTTTGACCGCGAGCATGTGATCGTGCTGTCGGACCACAGCCAGCTGTCGCCCGAGGCGATCTTCCGCCGGATGAAGGTCAATCCGGGCCATTTCAACTTCCAGCGCCAGACGCTGTCAGGACTCCTTTCGGGTCGCGACCAGAAGCTCAAGGACCGGATCGACTGGGGCAAGATGCGGATGGATCCAGCCGACATCTCCGACGTCACCGGAGCGGCCTACACCTATCTCGTCAATGGACATGGGCCGGCCGATAACTGGACGGCGCTGTTCACCCCGGGCGAGCGTGTTCGGCTCCGCGTGATCAACGCCTCGTCGATGACGACATTCAACGTCCGCATTCCCGGGCTCAAGCTCATGATCGTGCAGGCCGACGGACAGAATGTGATGCCGGTCGCGGTCGACGAGTTCCAGATCGGCGTCGCCGAGACCTATGACCTGATCGTCACGCCGACCGAGGACAAGGCGTTCACGCTGGTAGGCGAGGCGGTCGATCGGTCGGGCATGGCTCGCGCAACGCTCGCGCCGCGCGCTGGCATGATCGCGCCGGTCCCGCCCCTGCGCCAGCGCCCGCTCGCCACCATGAAGGACATGGGCATGGATATGGGCGGCGACATGCCGCCGCGCGGCGTCGATCCCAGCGCCGAGCAGAATGTCTCGCGAACGCTCGCGACGCCGGGAACCCCTGCCGTTGTGCCGATGGCCGGGATGGATCACGGCCCGATGAATCATGGTGCAATGGACCATTCGGCGATGCCGGGGATGGATCATGGCGAAATGTCGGGCGGCGCAATGGCCGGCCACGACATGGGCTCGATGAGCATGCGCGATTTCGGCAATGCGCCGCAGGTGAAGCGCGGACCGGGCGTGCAGACGATCTCGCCAATGCCGGTCGATCGCACTGGCGAACCAGGCCAGGGCCTCGCCGATGTCGGGCACAAGGTGCTGGTCTATCGCGACCTGATGGCGCTGACACGCAATCCCGACGTCCGCGCGCCCTCGCGCAGCATCGACATTCACCTCACCGGCAACATGGAGCGGTTCATGTGGTCGCTCGACGGCGAGAAGATGTCGGACGTCCATGAGCCGATCCCGTTCATCGAGGGCGAGCGGGTGCGGGTGAACCTCATCAACGACAGCATGATGGCCCACCCGATCCACATCCACGGCCATTTCTTCGAGCTGGTGACGGGGCATGGCGATCATCGCCCCCGCAAGCATACGGTGATCGTCCAGCCCGGCGGCATCGTCACCTGGGACTTCACCGCCGACGCGGTCGGCGACTGGGCGTTTCACTGCCACCTGCTCTACCACATGGCCGCGGGCATGATGCGCGTCGTCAGCGTGCGCCCGAAGGGAGACGCGGCTTGATGCGTCTCGCCATGCTGCTGTCGGCGAGCGCCGTCTTTGCGCTCGCGACGCCGGCCGCCGCACAGGAGCACTCGATGCATGACATGCCGGGCATGGTCATGCCGACGGCCAAACCCAAACCTAAGCCGAAGCCAAAACCCAAGGCCACCACACCCGCGCCGCGCCGACCGCAACCCGCAGCGAAGCCTGCTGCCCCAGCGCCCACTGGTCACGAAGGCCACGACATGAGCGGCATGGCCAGTCCGGCTCAGTCGGCGCCGGCCAAGGATCAGGATACGATGCCGGGCATGGACATGCCGGCCGACCATCGCGGACATGACATGGCGGCGATGTCCTCCGGAGAACCAGTCGGCACCGATCTGCCTGCCGGAAGCGCGCCCGCGCCAACACCGCCGATGGACCACTATGCCGATCGCCAGTTCCCGCCGGCCGACATGGCGCATGCCCGCGACATGATGATGCGCGAGAGCGGCGGGCAGACGATGGCAACGGTGATGTTCAACCTCGCCGAATATCAGGCGCGCAAAGGCCGCGACGGCTATCGCTGGGACGGCGAGGCGTGGCTGGGGGGCGACATCAACCGGCTGACCATCAAGTCCGAGGGCGAAGGCGTGCTGCGCAAGGGCGTCGAAGCCGCCGAGGTGCAGGCGCTCTACAGCCGCGCCATCGGCCCCTACTTCAACCTCCAGGCCGGCGTCCGGCACGACTTCAAGCCTGGCCCGTCGCGCACCTATGCCGTGATCGGGTTCGAGGGCCTCGCGCCCTACTGGTTCGAGGTCGAAGGCGCGGCATTTCTGTCTGACAAGGGAGACGTGCTCGGCCGCCTTGAAGGCTATTATGATCAGCGCCTGACGCAGCGCCTGGTCCTGCAGCCGCGCGTCGAGCTTAACCTCGCTGCGCAGGACGTGCCGGAAAATCGCATCGGCGCCGGGCTTAGCAGCGCCGAGCTGGGCCTACGCCTGCGCTACGAGATCACGCGCCAGTTCGCGCCGTATGTCGGCATCTCCTACGAAGCGAAAACCGGTCAAAGCGCCCGCTATGCGCGCACCGACGGTGACGATTCGACGACGACAAGTTTCGTCGCTGGTGTGCGGGTCTGGTTCTGATGAGAAGCTTCGTCGCCATCCACTGACTTGGATAACGAAACCAGGATCGAGAGGACAGTCGACTGGAAAAGCCTGGCAAAAAGGAAGCCCGTAGCATCGGCGACGGCATGGGATACGGCCGATTCGCCGCGATGATCGCGACATCGACGATCGTGATGTTCGGTCTTATGTACCTTAACACCTATGCGCTCGACCATGTCGAGTTCAGCCAGACCCGGATGTGGATGGCACTCCTGATGGGCGCGGTCATGGCGATCATCATGATCGGGTTCATGTGGGGGATGTACGCGAACCGGCGCGTGAACATTAGCATCGTTGCCGGCGCCGCCGTCGTGTTCGCCGGCGCCCTGTGGCTCGTGCGCAGCCAGGAAACTGTCGACGACGTCGCTTACATGAAGGCGATGATCCCGCACCACTCGATTGCGATCATGACGAGCGAGCGGGCGCATATCCGTGACCCGGAGGTCCGCAGACTGGCCGACGGCATCATCGACGCCCAGGTTCGAGAGATCGCCCAGATGAAGCGGATGACTGCCCGCTTGCAAGCCAATCCGGTGCCTGCCGGCGCGCCAGACCTCAAGTCTTGTCGCGATCTCGGTACGCGCCCCCCGCCCCTCAAACCGACGAAAGAACCGGCATCGGCACGCGAAAAACGGTGGAATAAGGGCCGCTTCTCGTCTCCCCGCGCGAGGCAGTCGTTGACAGGCCGCCGTCGATAGGTCAGGCACGCTTTCGAGGCGATGGATTTCCGCCGGGCTTCGGCCGAACCGCTCCTCGGAGCTGATGATTCCTACCTGCTGCGGTCACGCAACAAGGAGGAATCGTGCGCGCGTCTTTTGCTAATCTTGTCCAATTGCTGAACCTGACGTCGCGTGCGATGGCCCAGCGCGGCCATGCCGCTTCGGTGCTGCGCTGGACACTGCTGCTCGTACCGATGGCAACCGCGGTCGGCACGCTGTGCGCAGCCTTCCTTTGGAGCCTCGACGCCGCGACGCGCGCGCGCTTCGAATATCCGTGGCTGCTGTTCCTGCTGCCCGTCGGCGGTGCCGGGGTCGGCTGGCTCTATCACCGGCTCGGCCGTTCGGTGGAGGGCGGCAACAACCTCATCGTCGAGCAGATACATGAACCCGGCGGCGGCGTCCCGCTCCGCATGGCGCCTTTGGTCTTCCTCGGCACGATCGTCACACACCTGCTCGGCGGCTCGGCGGGCCGCGAAGGAACGGCGGTGCAGCTTGGCGGCAGCCTGGCCAGCGCGGTGGCCGGCTGGTTCCGGCTCGATCCATCGAGCGTAAAGATCATCCTGATGGCCGGGGTCGCCGCGGGCTTCGGCGCGGTGTTCGGCACGCCGCTCGCGGGCGCGGTATTCGCGCTTGAGGTGCTGGCGGTCGGCCGGGTCGAGTATGCCGCGCTGGTGCCCTGTTTGGTCGCGGCTCTGGTCGGCGACTGGACCTGCCATGCTTGGGGGATCCACCACTCCGCCTACACCGTCGCTGCGTTCGCACCCGCCGAGCACGGCTTGCTGTTCGAGCCTGTCCTGCTATTCAAGGCGGCTCTTGCCGGTATCGCCTTCGGCTTTGCGAGCCTTGTCTTCGCCGAGGCCAATCATGCGCTGAGCGGCTGGCTCAAGAAGCTGATGCCTTATGGTCCGGCACGCCCGGCGATCGGCGGCGTGGCCGTCATCGCGCTCACCTATCTTGTCGGCACGCGAGCCTATCTCGGACTCGGCGTCTGGAGCCTGATCCCCGGAGACCCGACCATCGCTGGCTTTTTCCAGCCCGGCCCGGACGGCTGGAGCTGGGCGGTCAAGATGCTGTTCACGGTCGTGACGTTGAGCGCTGGTTTCAAGGGCGGCGAGGTCACGCCGCTCTTCTTCATCGGCGCCGCGCTAGGTCATGCGCTCGCCGCACCGCTCGGTGTGCCAGTAGATCTGTTCGCGGCGCTCGGCTTCGTCGCGGTGTTCGCGGGCGCCGCCAACACGCCGCTCGCCTGCACGATCATGGGTATCGAGCTGTTCGGCGCGGACACGGCGGTTCCCCTCGCGGTGGCATGCTTCGTCGCCTATGTCTGCTCGGGGCATAACGGCATTTATCTGTCGCAGCGTGTCGCTGTGCCCAAGCGGTCGCGTGCCATCCTGCCGCCCGACATGACGCTGCGTGATGCCCGCGCACTGCGGGCCGCACCCGATTTTTCCAGTCTCTTCGCCCCCAGCAGCCAGGAACGCATATCCATGTCCGACATTCATCATGTGACGCCGAGCGAAATCGGCATGATCCGCATCTACCTGAAGCCCAGCGATAAAGCGCCGAAGGGTGCATCCAAATCACGCTGGGGCGCCAAACCGCTCTACCGGACGCTCGTCGCGCAGGCGAAGGCAGACGGCATCATGAACGCCGTCGCCCATCACACCCATTATGGCTATAGCAATCACGGCCCGGTGCGCGAGAACGGTGCGGAGATCGCCGACCCCCATCTGACGATGTGTGTCGAGCTGATCGGCCAGCGCGCGCAGCTCGAGGCTTTCTGCCGGGCGCATGGCGAGATGCTGACGACGAAGGTGATCGTATACAAGCATCTCGAGCATTGGAGCGTTGGCCCCGCCGGCGTCCGGCAAGATGACGCCGCACCGGAAGAACTGACAATGGAGGCGGAATGAGCAAGCGCGGGGCTCGTCCGATGGCATCCGCTGCCTCCGCATCCTGGATCGTCTGGGCTCTGCTCTCCGCCACCTTCGCGGCCATGACCGCGATCTTTGCCAAGATCGGTGTGGAGGGGATCGATTCCGATCTTGCCACATTCTTCCGCACGATCATCATCATCGTCGTTCTCGGCGCGCTGCTGGGCGTGACCGGCAAGTTCCAGCCCATCGGTGACATCGGCCCGCGATCCTGGCTTTTCCTCGGGCTCTCTGGCCTCGCGACCGGCCTGTCCTGGCTCTGCTATTTCCGCGCACTCAAGATCGGCGACGCGGCACGTGTGGCGCCGATCGACAAGCTTAGCGTCGTCTTTGTCGCGATCATCGGCGTGACAGTGCTTGGCGAGCATCTCTCGCTGCGCGGATGGCTCGGCATCGTCCTGATTGGCGGCGGTGCGGTGCTGGTCGCTACGGCCTGAAACTCTTTTCGAACATGATCACAGGGAGACCGAAATGCGATTGGTGAGATGGCTTGTGACGACGACGCTTTGTGTGGCAGCAAGCGCCGCCGGTGCCCGCCTACCAGCGCTCCAACGCCAACCGCCGCACAACGTCATCCTTGTGGTGATCGACGGTTTGCGGGGAAGGATCGTCACGCCGCAGACCGCGCCGGAAATTGCACGACTGCGCGACGCGGGGAGCTATTTCCCCAACAGCCATTCGGTCTTTCCGACCTTCACCACCGCCAACGCTTCAGTGCTCGCAACCGGCCATCAGCTCGGCGACACGGGCGATTTCAGCAACACAATCTACACCGCCAGACAGATCGCGAGCGCGGGCGGCAGCGTAACACCGTTTCTCGAAAATGACGCCGTGCTGGGCGAGCTCGACGCGGCATTCGGCGGCAATTATCTCGACGAGACGACGGTGCTGGAGGCTGCGCGCCAAGCCGGATACGGCACAGCCGCGATCGGGAAGCTCGGGCCAGCCCTGATCCAGGATCATGTCGCCCGCGATGGTGCGACGACGATCATACTGGACGATACGACCGGACAGCATGGCGGCATCCCACTTTCGTCCGACATTGCCGCGAAATTGACCGCTGCAGGCCTGCCGCTCTCTACGCCAGGTCGCGGCGCCAATGGCAAATCGGGCGACTGCCGCACTCCGGGCACGATATCGGCCAACAATGCGCAGCAGGACTTTTTTATAGATGCCACAACTAGAGTCGTCCTGCCGACATTGAAAGCGCGCAACCGGCCGTTCGCGATGGTGTTCTGGTCGCGCGATCCCGATGGCACCCAGCACAATCAGGGTGACAGCCTCAATCGGCTGACGCCCGGCATCAACGGACCGTCGACCTTCGCCGCGATCCGCAACGCCGATGGCGATCTTGGCAAGCTGCGTGCGGCGCTCGATCGGCTCGGCCTTGCGGCAACGACCGACATCATCGTCACCTCGGATCACGGCTTCTCGACCATCTCCAAGCAGAGCGGGAGCAGCCCATCGGCCAAACAAACATACACCGATGTGCCGCCCGGCCTCCTGCCGCCGGGCTTTCTCGCCCTTGATCTGGCAAACGCGCTGGATTTCCCAATCTTCGATCCCGAAGCGCATGACAGCCGGCTTGCCGAAGGTGCCCATCCAAGCCGGGGCAATGCGCTGCTTGGCCCGGACCCGGCGAATCCCTGGCTCGTTGTGGCTGAAAACGGTGGCTCCGATCTGCTCTATCTGCCGACGCATGATCGTGCTCTCGCGGCGAGGACGATCAACGCATTGCTGGCACAGGACTATGTGAGCGGCATTTTCGTCGATGATGCCCTTGGCGAATATGCGGGGACGCTGCCGCTCTCGGCAATCAACCTCAAAGGACGTGCTGCGACGCCGACGCCATCGATCGTCGTCAACTTCCGATCGACAAGTTCCGGCTGCGCGATACCGACCAATTGTCAGGTCGAAGTGGCCGACAGTAATCTGCAACAGGGCCAGGGAATGCATGGCAGTTTCGGGAGAGGCGACACTCTTAATTTTACTGCGGCGATCGGGCCGGACTTCCGCACCCGCTTTGTGGATGTTGCACCCGTCAGCAATGTGGACGTCGGTCGGACGATGCTGCACCTGCTTGGGTTAGCACCTCCGGCCAGCGGCAAACTCGTCGGGCGAGTCTTGGGCGAGGCGATGCCCGGCCAACCCATGCCGAAGACACGCTCTCGCGAAATACGATCCAAACCTGCTGCCAATGGTCTGCGCACCACGCTGAGTTTTCAGGAAGTGGGCTCCATCCGCTATCTCGACGTAGGCGGTTTTGCCGGGCGAACCCTAGGCCTCGCTTCGCGGTCGAAGGTCGGCCAATGACGGGCGCGACTTCCCTTTTTGGACCGGTCATTCTCGGCATTGTCGAGGGTCTTACCGAGTTTATCCCGGTATCTTCCACCGGCCATCTCATTCTAGCCGAGCAGTTGATTGGATATCGTGGCGCTCAGGCCGGAATCGTTGAAGTCGTAATCCAGGTCGGTGCAATCCTTGCCATATGCTGGCTCTATCGTGCTCGCCTCTGGTCCGTCGCACGCGGTCTGCCGTCGGATTCGGACGCCCGGCGCTTTGCGCGCAACGTGATGATCGCTGTCGTGCCGACCGTCATCGTGGGGGGGTTAGCACATGATTTCATCAAGACCACGCTCTTCTCACCCCATGTCGTGGCGGTCAGTTTGACCTTGGGCGGTGCAGCTATCGTCGTGATCGAACGATGGGCTGCGCGACGAACGACTGAAGCCGACGTCGAGCATTTATCTGCATCGCGCGCGCTAGGCGTAGGTTTCTGCCAGTTGCTCTCGCTCATTCCGGGCGTGTCGCGATCGGGGGCGACGATCATGGGCGGCCTCGCGATCGGCATAGATCGGAAGACAGCAACCGAATTCTCTTTCTTTCTTGCGATCCCCACGATGTTCGGAGCGGCGGCGCTCGACCTTTTCAAAAATCGCGACCTGATCTCGGCTGGCGACATGATGGCAATAGTAGTCGGAACGATCGTCTCGTTCCTGGTCGCGATAATCGTTGTAAAATGGCTCGTCGAATTTGTCGGCCGCCATGGGTTCACTATATTCGGCTGGTACCGGATCGGCGCCGGCGTTGTGGCCTTGGCACTCCTGAACTGGCACTGAGTCGCGGAGTCCCAACAGAAGGGCGGCACCGAATAACGCGCACGATCCGCTACTGGCACCAATTTTCGCGACAGTGCTTCAACGTCGCAGAGGATCGAAGGACGTTCCTCCCCTTAATGAGCCAAGAGAACCGGCATCGTCGCGTTGTCGAGCAAATGTCGGGTGGTCCCACCGAGTAGCCATTCGATGAGCTGATTATGCCGATACGCTCCGCACACCAGCAGATCGGCGCCTGCCAACCCTGCTTCTTCAGCGATCTGCGCACCGATATTCGAACCGGGCTTCTTGTCCGCCTGACGCTGATCGATCGTGAGCCCCCCCAGGCCATTCTCGGCGAGCACACCCTTCGAGTTTTGATCGCCGATATGCAGCGCAACGATGCGTCGGGCTGCTTCCAGCCAAGGCCGCGCGGCGACTAGCGCATGGTGTTCGGCACTCGTGTCGGCGATGCCGATGGCTACCGTGCCGAACCCGGTCCCGTCGCTGCCCGTAGGAGAGAGCGTATGAGGTATAAGTAGCAGCGGCTTGTCCAGACGCATCAAAGCAGCGTGAAATGCGTCGCCCGTGTCCATGTCGTGGTTTCGCACCATGACTAGCAGGTCAGCATCACGGGCAGCCTGCATCAGGCCTTCCTCCTCCTGAGCGACCAAGGTTCGCCATTGGATGGCGCTGCCGCCATGGTCGGACGACCATGCATCGAACGCGACCTTGATGGCCTTGCATTTGTCGCTCGCGGTTCCTTCGCGCGCTTCGCGCATGCGCTGGAACTCGATTTCCTCGCTGGCCGCGATGATGTGCTCGGGATCGACGACGATGTGCAGCGCCTCCAGTTCGGCGGAAGGCACCGCGATCGCCGCTCTGACGGTCGCATCCAGGCACGCTTCGACGCTGTCCGCCTGGTTGAGGATGGCTATGATCTTCATGGGTCAGTTCCGGATGAGGCGGGAAAGGGAAATCGGCGCGGAATAACCGAGCCACACGGCGAAAAGACAGAGAACAACGGAACATAGTATGTTGGCGCCCGCGCGGACCGGGTCGCCTGCCTGGAGCAGTGCCAGCGTCTGGAGGCTGAAAGACGAAAACGTCGTATAGCCACCGCAGAAACCAACGAGCATGAAGAGGCGGAATTCAGGCGAGACCGCCCAGCGCCCGTCGGGCCCGGTGAGCGAAGCCAGCAACCCGATCATGAACGAGCCGCTGATATTGACTAGCACCGTTCCCCAAGGAAACATTTCACCGGTCCGCGCCACAATTGCGATGTTGATCCAGTAGCGCGTTAGCGATCCCAGGGCGCCGCCCAGCGCGACAAGCAGAGATGCCATCACAGGCGCGATCCTGGCCGCGAATGTTGCGACTGATCAATGTTCACTGTTCACCTCGTTCACCACCATATTGATTGCGCGGCTTGGCCTGCCGCTTCGGCAACGCGATACGACTATCACAGATTGCTTCCCTTTAGGCATCAGCACGCGGTCGCTTAGGGGAGCGTGATCGGTTAATTGTGGCGCATGAATTCAGCGTCCGATCTAGCCCTAGCCTATCTCCTCTTTGAATGGACGATCCGCCTCGTCATGGTGGTCGTCATCCCGCTTCGGCGCCCACCGGAGGCCGCGCGGAGCTGGCTGCTTCTAGTCCTGTTCCTGCCGGTGCCCGCGCTGATCCTTTACCGTATGATTGGTCGAGCCGGCTTTCCGGCCTGGCGGCGCGAGCGATTCGAGCGGACGGCCAGTGAACGCGAGTCCGTATCCACCGGGCTGGACAGCTGCGGGCAGGACCTGTTCCCGCTCCTGCGCCTCGCCCGCCACCTTGGCGGATTTCCTGCATGCGATGGCAACGCCGTCGCACTGCTAACGGACTATGACGCGACGATCGACGCGATGGTCGTCGCGATCGACGAGGCTGAAACGCGCGTCCATCTCCTGACGTATATTTTCGCCGATGACCGCACCGGCACCAAGGTCGCACAGGCACTCGGACGTGCGAAGGCGCGGAGTGTCGACGTACGCGTGCTGGTCGATGCGCTGGGCTCCCGGCCTTGGGCAAAGCGGAGCATGGCGCTGCTGGCAGGCCTTGGCATCGACGCCCGGCTGGTTCTGCCGGTCCGCTTCGCCGTTTTGCGCCGCGCCCGGAGCGACCTGCGCAACCACCGCAAGCTGTGCCTGATCGACGGGCAAATAGGATTTGTAGGGTCTCAGAATATTGTCGATCGCGATTTCAAGCCGGGCATCGTCAATGATGAACTGGTCGCGCGGGTCGAGGGGCCGGTCGTCGCTGCGCTCGACGCGGTCTTCGCCAGCGACTGGTAGATGGAAACCGAGCGAGTGATCGCCCCCTTGGCAGTTCCTGGAGTCGCGGGCAGCGCAATCCTTCAGGCGATGCCCAGCGGCCCCGATTTCGGGGTGCCCGGATTCGAGCGGCTCCTGGTCGAACTGGTGCACGGCGCGGCGCAGCGTGTCGCGATCGTCTC
Source organism: Sphingobium estronivorans (assembly GCF_008692605.1). Lineage (GTDB taxonomy): Bacteria > Pseudomonadota > Alphaproteobacteria > Sphingomonadales > Sphingomonadaceae > Sphingobium > Sphingobium estronivorans. The sequence goes on along the minus strand of NZ_LFCT01000001.1, from coordinate 107,257 downwards.
GCCATATCTGATCCCCGACGAGGCGCTGCTGACCGCCATCAAGAATGCAACCGCACGAGGCGTCACGGTCGATCTGATCGTGTCGCAGGCCGTCGACCAGCGCCTCGTCAGCTTCGCGCAGCGATCCTATTATCAGGAGCTTCTGGAAGCCGGGGTGCGACTGCACCGATATCGCGACCATCTGCTCCACGCGAAGAATGTCTCGATCGACGGCGCGATCGGCATCATCGGTTCGAGCAATGCGGACGTGCGCTCGTTCATGCTCAATGCCGAGATCAGCCTCATTCTTCACGATCCCGACGCCAGCGCCGAACTCGCCGCGATCCAGCAGGTCTATATCGACCGCAGCGAGCTTCTCACCCTGGACGGATGGAAGCGCCGCTCCATAGGCGCGCGCCTGCTCGAAAACCTGGCGCGACTCGTTAGCCCCCTGCTCTAGCTTCGCGACGACCCCGGATGAGATGAATGGCCAAGCCGAAGATGATAGCGACAGCGACCAACGGAAGCAGGACATGCTCCACGGCGCGAACGTGGCCGAACATCGCCTCGATCGCCTGCCCGAACACATAGCCCAGACTGATGAACACAGTAGCCCAAACCAGGGCCGCGACCGCGTTGATCAGGAGGAAGCGAGAAGCTGGCAGGCTGGTCGTGCCGATCGCGAGCGGACTGATCGAGCGCAGCCCGTAGAGGAATCGGAACGCGAAAACGAACAAAGTGGGATGACGCTCGAACGCGCCTAGCGCGCGCTGGAAACCCGGACGCGCCCGGATACGTCGCACGTAGGAATGATTGCGAAAGTGGCGGCCGAGCGTGAAAAAGAGCTGGTCGGCGAGGAACGACCCAAGCGATGCCGCGAGAATAGCAGGCAGAAACGCCAGTATGTCGCGATGAACCATGATTCCGCCGAGGATCACAACGGTTTCGCCCTCAATGCCGGCACCAAGACCGACCGCCCACAGGCCGTAGTCGGCGATGAGATGCTCGAGGATCATCAGCGATACTCAAAGAGCGGCATTACATCGCAGGGCTCTTCGTCTGGTGCGCGGGCTGATCGCAACTGACTCATCAATTTGTCGTGGCCTGTCGTTGCACAACCGCGCCCGGAGCGTCGGGATCGCCGACACGGATCACAAGATAGCGCCGCTGCGCCGGCGTCGCGTCGGTCACGATCTGCCGGATCGGCCCTACGGCGTTGACGATGGCCGCTCCCGCTGGGTTGGTCATGAACTTGGCAAGCGGCTGGACCGCGCCCGTTCCATCGGGATTGGCGGCGAGGCCGAGCGTGAACGGCTGCTTGGGCGGTAGGCCGGCGACGGCCGCCTGCAGGATCTGGACCTGTCCCTGATCGAACAATGTGACCTGGCTCTGGCCCTGGCCGGATAGGGTCAACTGCACCTTGCCGTTCGCTTTTTCGAGCGGGACGAGATTGGTCATGCCATCCCCTGAAGGCACCGCGCCGGGCACATAGGCGACGCCCTGCGGCCCCTGTCCGATCGGGATCGTGGTGAGCAGGCGATTGGTAACGGTATCGATCACCGCGACGCCGTCGCCATTCTCCAACCCGACATAGATACGGCTGCCATCGCCCGATGGCCACAGGCCGTGCGGCAACGCGCCCACAGGAACGGTCGCAACCTGTTCGAAGTTATCGGTGCGGAAGACCTTGACGATATTCTGCGTGCCGACTGTCACATAAGCGAACTGGCCGCGTGGCGTGCGGGCGATGTTCACGTGATTGGTGATCGCGCCGGTGTCGATGGACTTGAGCACCGCGAACGGTGGCTTGGCATCGAACACCATGACCTTGCCGACGTCCTTGAGCGTCAGCCAGACCTGCCTGCCGTCCGGCGTCGCAGCGATGTCGGGGCAGAACGGGCTGTCCTGCTTTACACGCCCGACGATGCGCTTGGTGTGGGCGTCGATCACGACGGTCTCCGGCGAGAAGCTGGAGCAGACGTAACCGTATTTGCCGGTGGGTGAGAAGATCGTCATACCCGGCCCGTTTGGAACGGCGATCCTGCCGGTCTCCTTGAAGCTGCTGCCGTCGAGCACCGCGATATAGTCCTCGCCGCGCACGCTCACCCAGACCTCGCGGCCATCGGGACGGAAGAACGCTTCGTGCGGCGAGCGGCCGACGTAGGTCGTGTGCTTGATGGCGTTGGTGGCGGTGTCGATGAACGTCACCGAATTAGACCCGATCGAGATGACCGCAAGCGTCCTGCCGTCGGGCGAGAAGCCCATGCCGTGGACAAGCAGCTGACCCTTGTAGAGCGGGCTGAGATTGGCGGGTGTCATATCGCCGAGCTTGATCACGCCCAGCAGCCGATTGGTCGACGGATCGATGACCGAGACAGTGTTGGAGAACTGGTCCGAGGTGTAAAAGCGGTCCTGCGCGCTGATCGGGCGGTCGGGCTTTGCATTGGGAACCTGCTGCGCGAATGCCGTGCCGGTGAGCAGGCTAATCGCTGGCAGCACGGCGAGCACCATCGTGAAGGTCTTCATTGTCCGTCTCCCTGATGCTGATGCTGCGCATTCTGTGGTGCGCCTTTCTCGGCCAGGATCGCCTGCATGACGGCGATCTCCTGGCGTTGTTCGACGATAATGCCCTGCGCGAGCCGGCGCAGCCGCTCGTCCTTGCCGTAGCGAAGCTGCGCCTCCGCCATCTCTATCGCGCCCTGATGATGTGGGATCATCATCGCCGCGAAGTCTCGGTCAGGATCGCCGGACAGCGCCACCATCATTGCGTGGTGCATGCGCTCCATCGCGGCGGCCATATCGGTGGAGAGGTCCTGTGGCGCCGCCGCAAGCGCGCCTGCCGATGCCGCGAAGCTGAGGCCGGCAAGGCCCAGGATCAGTTTCAAGGGCATCTTCTTGTCAACATCACATAACCTTAGCATTCGAGGCAGATGGCGACCAAGCCAACAGAACGGCAAAGTATTGGCGAGCAGACTTCGCTGCCAATTGCGCGAACCTTCGCAGCGGCCTCGCGAAACCGTGGAAGATAAACACGCGAGGCCACGCACCATGTGACATTACACTTCTCGAGCCGCCGCACTATTGCTGCCAACCCCATTTGCGAAATATCGCAGCACCCTGCGGGCTGGACAGAAAGCGGACAAACGCCATGGCGCCCGGCTTGTCATTGCCGCGCGCGGTCAGCGCAACGCCTGCATCGCGGTAGACGCGGCGGTTGGCCTCAAGCGGCACGACGTCGGCAACGCCAGGATTGGCCTTCGCCCAGATCGGGAAGGTGACCCAGGCGTCGATGCTCGGATCCGCTTTCCAGCCTTTCAGCCCAAGTGCCGTGTTCTTGGCATAGAGCATGATATTGCCGCGAAACGTCTTGAGCGTGGCGATATCGCCATCCTTGCCGGCGATGTCTTCCCACATGCCCTGTTGGCCGGCGCCATCGACGACCGCAATCTTGATGCCCGGCTTGAGCAGATCGGCGAAACCGCGAATGTGCTTCGGATTGCCGGGACGGACGAGAATGCCAGCTGGACGCATGTAGAGCGGCGTGACCGTCGCGGGCATGATCGCACCGGCAAAGGTCGCGACGAAGTCACTCATCATGACTTCGGACCCGCTGTAGATGACGTCACCATCGGCTTTCATCGCGTCGGACCATTCCGGGGTCGGGCCGGCCGTGACGATCACCTCAACGCCATTCGCCTTGCCGAAGGTCGCAGCCGCTTCCTTCATGGCAGGCGCAGGACCGCCTGGACCGTACACATGGATGGTTTCGGCAGATGCCGGGAGCGCCATGGTTGCAGCAGCAACGGCTGCGAGCAGCAGGGATTTCATTGTGTGGTCTCCTGATAGGGCTTGAAGCCGTAGCGGCCGAAGATGGCGAGCGCCTCCGGCGACCGGATGAATTCCAGCCAGCGTTTGGCGGCTTCCGGGTGCGGCGCATCCTTGGCCATGGCGCCCGCATAGATGGCAGTCTGATTCTGTGCGGCAGGAATCTCGACGCCTTCGATCGGGTGCCCAGCCTGCATCTGGAACGCAACTTCGGACTGCCAGGTCACGCCCGCCTGCGCCTTGCCCTGCATGATCCAAAGCGGCGTCTGTCGGTGGTGAATATGGGTCAGGATCGAAGTGCCATCGGCTACCTTGGCCTTGTAGACCTTGTCGGCAAGCGGTTTGCCACCAGCGGCTTCCAGCGCGGAAGAAATCTGCCGTGCGATCCCTTCGAACTCGGGATTGGGCATCGCCAGCTTGATACTGGCGCCTCCCAGACTGGCAAGCCCGGTGACCTTGGCCGGATTGCCCTTGGGCACCATGATCGCCAGCGTGTTGGTGACATAGGGGACAACCGGCCCGACCAGCAAACCGTCATCCATCTGCTTTTGAACGGCGTTCTTGCCGGCCAAATAGACGTCCGGCTTGACCGTCCACGTCATGTTGCCAACCGTGATCGTGCCGCCCATTTTCATCTGCCGGACAAGCAGTCCCGGCGGGATCGTTTCCCAATAGAGGCGCCCCTTATATTCGGGGTAGCGCTGCTCGAACGCGGCGACGAGCGGTGCCATCGCGAAGAAGTAATTGCCGCCCACATAAAGCGACAGCATCGGATCCTGCGGGCTGCCGTGGAAGTCGGCGAGATTGTCGGCGTCCGCTATAGTGAACTCGAAGCCGCGCATGGCGGCATCATTGTTTCTCCCCCCCTGCCACGGCGGATAGACGCCGAGATCAGTTACCTTATTCGCGTCCTGCGACTGGGCGGCGGCGGGCATGGCTCCAGCCAGGCTCAGGACGGCCGCCGCAAGCGCGGCGAGCTTTGCATAGTGCATCGTTGAAACTCCCGGGCTGGCATCAAAGAGGCATGAGCACATAACCGTCATGCTCCAGCGTGGTGACGGTGGTCAGGCCGGACAGGGCTAGCGTCACGCTTTTGTCGACCCAATCATCCTGAAAATCATGCTCGGCAACCGCCTGTGCGCAGACCGAAACATCGACACCCGCCGTGCGCAATTGCTCGACAAGCGGAAGGTTCGGGTTCGCGACACCGAACTTGGCGCGATATTGCGCATCGTTGAGGACGAGCGGTGTCGCCTCGCCATAGGCCACCGCCACGAACTTCAAATTCTTGAGCGGCACGCCCGATGCGACGTACAGGTTCACCGTCCGCGCGACGCGATCGAGCGCGGGATTGACCTCACCGGGCTGCTTCGAGCCTTTGGTGAGCGCGAATATGATCTTGTAAGTTTGGTCCGCGCGCGGCTTGTAGGCGGCATCGGCCACGTAATGGATCTTGCCATATCCGTGGATCGTCGGCGTCGTCCAGAAATCCTTCGGCATATCCGCTCCCATCGCCATCCCGGCAAATCCAAGTGCAATGGCAGCGGCACCGGTCTTCATCAGCCTTCGCATCGTAATCCTCCTGTGGGCTCTGCCCGATGATCATAAGCTGGGCCTTTTCCACCGGGATAACCAACGATGAAAGCTGACCATTTCAATCTGAATCCGTGATTGGTTTTGCTGGAACGCATCACCTATCGTCACGGTTCTGTGACAGAACGAGCGGAGACGAATTCAGGTGCTGACGATCGGGCTTTTTCTTGCCATCAGCTTTCTTGTCTCGCTCGCGGGGCTGGCAGCGCTGATCTGGGCGGTATCGACCGATCAATTCTCGTTCGGACAGAAGCAGGCGCGCGTCATCTTTCATGAGGGCGAGGAAGGCCGCCTTGACGATCCGACCGCCGGGAGCGCCCCCACCGATACCGAGCGTGCCGCGATCGATGCATCGACCGCCTGGCCCGTCAGCCTGTTTCTGGGCGTTGCGGTACTGTGGCTCGTTCTGGGCTCGCTCTTCGGCCTTGTCGCCTCGCTGAAACTACACCTGCCGGACTGGCTCGATGGAAGCGCCGTGCTCACGTTTGGCCGGATTCGGACGTTGCATCTCACGCTCGTCATCTATGGCTGGCTGTCGCTCGCCGGAATCGGCACCGCAACCTGGATCGTCCCGCGGATATTCCACACCCCGCTGCGATCACCGCGCTTTGCCACCTGGGGCGCGATCATCTGGAACGCCGGCCTGACCGCCGGTTGCATCGCCATTGCCAGCGGTTGGACCGATGGCGAGGAGTGGCTGGAAATTCCGTGGCAGATCGACACACTGCTCGCGATTGGTGGCGGTCTCGCCGTCGTGCCGCTGCTGCGGACTGCCTTCGCGCGATCGGTCGAGCATATCTACGTCTCGGGTTGGTATTTCCTCGCCGCCCTGTGCTGGTTTCCGGCGTTGTTCATCGTCGCCAACATTCCGGGCATTTTCGTCGGCGCTGAACAGGCGACGGTGAACTGGTGGTTCGCCCATAATGTGCTCGGCTTGTGGCTGACCCCGCTCGGTTTGGGCGCGGCCTATTATTTCATTCCCAAGATCATCGGCAAGCCGGTCTATTCCTACTCGCTCTCGCTGATCGGCTTCTGGGCGCTGGCACTGTTCTACAGCCAGGTCGGTATCCACCACCTGATCGGTGGTCCGGTGCCGACATGGGTGGTGACGCTCTCGATCGTACAGAGCGTGATGATGTTCGTGCCCGTGCTCGCGGTTGCCATCAATCAGCATGTCGTCGTCGCGCGTAACCTCTGGGCGTTCAAGGCGTCGCTGCCGCTACGCTTCATCTCGCTCGGCGCGATCATGTACACGCTCGCCTCGTTCGAGGGATCGCTCGAGGCACTGCGCTCGATCAACACGGTGACACATTTCACCCAGTTCACGATCGGCCACGCGCATTTGGGGGCTTATGGCTTCGCCAGCTTCATCATGTTCGGCAGCATTTACTACATGCTGCCCCGCATCACCGGACGCCTCTGGCCGTGGCCAGGCCTCATCACCGCCCATTTCTGGTGCGTCGTGGTCGGTTTCGTCATCTATTTCATCGCATTGAGCGTCGGCGGCTGGTTGCAAGGCGTGGCGATGCTCGATGCCGGACGCCCTTTTGCGGACAGCGTGATCCTGCTCAAGCCCTATCTGGAAGCGCGATCGGTCGGCGGCATGGTGATGACGATCGGGCATGTCCTGCTGGCGATCAATGTCGTCAGCATTTTTGTTCTGGCCCGGCCCGGGTCGCGCAACGGAGCGCTCGCATGAACCGGTCGCTTCCCCTCGTCATTCTCGCGATGGCGATCCTGGCGTTCGCGACCGTGATGCTGGTCGTCGCACCCAAGGTCCAGATTGGCCGCGAGCCGGCTGCCGCAGGGCTGAAGCCCTATACAACCGAACAATTGCGTGGCCGGGCGCTCTACTCGTCGCTTGGCTGTGTCTATTGCCATAGTCAGCAGCCCCGCGCGCCGGATCAGGCACCGGATGCGGAACGCGGATGGGGGCGCGCATCGATCGCCGCCGATTATGCCTATGACAGCCCGCATCTGATGGGCACGATGCGTACCGGTCCCGACCTGCTGAATGTCGGCGCGCGCCTGCCAAGCGCCTCCTGGCAACTGACCCATCTTTACCAGCCAAGAGCGGTGTCGGCATGGAGCATCATGCCGGCCTATCCTTTCCTGTTCGAGGTGAAGGATCGGGCAAGTCCGGGGGATCGTGTCGTCTGGCTTCCCGAGGATCGGCGCATTCCGGGCAAGGTCGTCGTCGCCAAGCCCGAAGCCAGGGATCTGGTCGCGTACCTGCTCTCGCTTGATCGAACCTATCCCGTGCCGAGATCGGCAATCCGCGATGACGGCTACAGCCGTGGCGGAGCGACACAATGACGACCGATCGCGAATCGGTCGACGAGGCCTTCGAGCCTTACGAACCCAAGCGGCGCGTGCCCTTGCCCGTTTACTGGGTCGCGATCGCACTCGCTTTATGGGGCGCGCTTACGCTGTTGCGAGACAGTTCTGCCGATCGCACAGGGGCCAAGCAGCGCATCGCCGAAGCGACGACATTGGAACGGCGCCAGACAGCGACCGGCTCGGCGCTGTTCGCCGAACGCTGCGCCACGTGTCATCAGGCCGATGGCACAGGTGTGGACGGTGCGATCCCACCGCTGGCAGGATCACCATTCGTCGGTGCCAGCCCCGGCGTCATCGTCCAGATCCTCCTCCACGGCATTGAGGGACCGATTTCTGTAAACGGAAGCGATTTCGACGGCCATATGCCCGCATTCGGCAGCGTTCTCGACGATGATCAACTCGCGCGACTGGCGACATCGGTTCGAGGAACATGGGGACCGGGCGGAAGCATATCTCCCGGCTTTGTCGCCACTGAGCGCGCTCGCACCGCGCAACGAACATCACCGTGGCACGGCGGAGACGAAATCGCGACGACGTTGGATCGTACAATCGGCGTGCAGCCGGCCTACCTCCCAGCACCGCGTTCACCGGACGACCTTACGGCGCAATCGATCGCGTCAATCGGCAAGGCGGGCGGCTGGTCTTGTGCCTCATGCCACGGCTCACACGGCGAAGGCCGCGATGGCGTCCCTCGACTTGCCGGGTTGTCGCCAGACTATATCGCGAGACAGCTACTGGCCTTCACCGACGGCTCGCGGCCGAATGACATCATGCGACCCGTCGCGCAGCAACTCACCGCAGCGGACCGTGTCGCGCTCGGTCGCCTCTTTGCTTCTCTCGCAACGCCATCCTCCTCTCATCCTGCGTTGGAAGGTGACGTTGCCCGCGGGGCGGAACTGGCGCTTCAAGGCGATGATCGCCGAAACCTGCCGTCCTGCTTCTCTTGCCACGGCCCATCGGGTTTCGGCGTCTCGCCAAATATCCCATCAATTGCAGCACAGCGGCCAAGCTATACCGCCGGGCGCCTGGCGGCTCTTGCGCGCCTGACCAGCAGGCAGCCGGGCTCCATAATGCCAGCGATCGCCGGACGGCTCAGTGACGCTGATCGGCGGGCGGTGGCCGACTATCTGGCGACACTTCCGCCATCGCCTGCAACTTCCTCCAAGGATGCCCGATGAACGACAGGAAGCAACAGCCCGCGACCGATGAAGGTGCACGCGATCAGATTCATGGCCGCGTCGCCCGAACCAGCATCTATGCGCTGACGGGCGGGGTCCTGTTGTTCGTATTCGCGGTGCTGGTCCGTGATGAATTTCACTTCCGAGGACAGGAAAGCGCGCCGCCGGAAGCCAGTGGGCCGCTTTCCTTCACGCCGCCGCCGATGAGCAAGATTCCCGATGGACCGGCAGGCACGTCGATCCGGCACGGGATGGCGATCTTCGAGAATACCGGCACCGAGGCGAAACCGTTTGTCGGAAACCAGTTGGCGTGCCGCAGCTGCCATCTCGACGCCGGGCGGAAAGCCGACTCCGCCCCGATGTGGGCGGCCTGGGTCAGCTATCCGCAATATCGCGCGAAGAACAAAAAGATGAATACCATGGAGGACCGGCTCAATGGTTGCTTCAGCTATTCGATGAACGCGCAGGGAAGCCCAAGCGGAGGACCTCCGCCAAAGGGCGACCCGATCTACGCCGATCTCGAGGCCTATTTCCACTGGCTGGCGAGCAACGCTCCGACCGGCGCCAAGCTGAAGGGTGCCGGTTTCCTCAAGCTCAAGCTGCCGCAATCGGGATATGATCGCGATCGCGGACGCGCTGTGTATGCGCAGCACTGCGCGTCTTGCCACGGCGATGATGGCCAAGGCCGAACAGACATCAACGGGCGGCAGGTCTTTCCGCCGCTCTGGGGGCCACGCAGCTACAATTGGGGTGCCGGCATGGCGCAGCTCAACAATGCGGCAGGCTTCATCAAGGCGAACATGCCGCTCGGCGCCGGCAACACACTGACCGACCAGCAGGCCTGGGACGCGGCTGCCTGGATCGACAGCCAGGAGCGTCCGAAGGACCCGCGACAGAAAGGCACCGTCGCCGAGAATGTCGTCGCCTTCCATAGCGGTGAGAAGACCTTCTACGGCAAGACGGTAGACGGCCACCTGCTCGGCAGCGGGACCGAAGTGCCTGTCCAGGCGTCTCGCCGCTGAACATGATGGAGCGTCGGCAGCTCTTCGCCATCGACGGGCTGTTCTGCGCGGGCTGCGCGCACGGGCTTGAGCGTCGGCTATCCGGTCTCGACGGTATCATGGACGCCGGCGTCCATTTCGTGACCTCGTCGGCGCTCATCCGCTGGGACAGCGCTCGGTGCGAGGTAGCGGATATCAGTCGCAAGGTCGCCGATGCCGGCTACAGATTGGTGGAACGGCATGGGCTCGAGGAAATCGCCGCGCGGTTCGACCGCGAGGTCCGCAGACTCACGATCCGCCTCGCGGTAGCAGTCGTGTTTGGGATGTGGTCGATGGGTGCGGCCCTCATCCTCTATGCCCAACCGGATATTCCTTCCGCGATTGCCTGGTGGATCGCGCTCACATCCGGCCTGTTTGCGGTGCCGGTGCTGCTCTATTCCGGTGCCGCAGTCTTCCGCATGGCGTGGCGATCGGTCCGGCTCGGCGCGCCAGGCCTGGACCTCCTCATCGCGATCGGCGCGACCGGCGCGGTACTATTGTCGCTTGAAGCGCTGCTTCGTGGCGAGGCGCATGTCTATTTCGATACGGCAACGATGCTGGTGACCTTGTTGCTGGTCGGGCGATTGATCGAGACGCGCGTGCGACGCGGCGCAATCCTGGCCTTGTCGGCGCTTGAGAAAGTTGCGGCCGCTGAGCTTGTGACGACCGCTGAAGGGACGATTGTCTCGATATGCTCGCTGCAACTCAATGCTACGATCATGATCGACGCGGGTGCGACGGCGCTTGCTGACGGCGTCATCGTCACTGGCGAAAGCATGATCGACCGCGCGGTGATGACTGGCGAGTCGATCGCCGTTCCCGTCGGGCCGGGTGATCGCATTCAGGCAGGCGTCACCAATCTCCAGCGACGGCTGACGATCCAGGTAGATCGCGTCCATGGCGACCGGGACATCGACCGAATGGGCGGTCGGATCGCGATCGAGATCGCTTCGCGTGGCGAGCCGGCCCGCGAGCTCGATCGCTGGGTCGGGCGGCTTTTGGTCGCTGCCCCCCTTGCAGCGACAACCGCCGCAGTCCTTTGCCTTGCACATGCAGGCTCGCTCGCCGAGGCCGCAACGCGCGCACTTGCCGCATTGATCATCATTTGCCCCTGCGCGTTGGCCATCGCCGCACCGCTCGCACATATCCGGGCTGCGGTGGTGGGTGGTCACCAAGGGATTCGGATCGCCGACCCGGCCGCGCTTGAGGCGCTGGCGACGCTGCGTACCGTCGTCTTCGACAAGACCGGCACGCTGACGCAGGGTGTATTGCGAATTGACGCGGTGGAGCCAACCGCACCGTTCAACGCGGATGACCTGCTCGCCTGCGCTGCGAACGCCGAGCATGGCATCGATCATCCGATCGCACGGGCGCTGGGCGGCGACGGATCGGGTGCCGGCGGCAAGCGAATGGAACGCGGGGCGGAAGGATCGGACGCTTCGGGCAGACGTATCCGGGTCACCTCGGCCGCCACGGCCAGGACGGACGGTCGGACATGGCTCGACGTCACTCTGGACGATTTGCCGGTCGGTTCGATCGGTCTGGCCGATACGGTCGAACCGGCGGCCGCAACCATGATCGCCGCATTGCGGAACGCGGGTGTGACCGTCTTTCTTGCCACCGGCGATAGCGCGGACGCCGCTGGTGCGGTCGCGGAGACCGTCGGCATTCCCGAGGAGGCGGTGCATGCGGGCTGCTCGCCCGCCGACAAGGCACGCCTGGTGGGAACGACATTGCGCCCGGTTGTCGTCGTAGGCGATGGCGTCAACGACGCCCCGGCGATCGCTGCCGCGGACTGCGGAATTACTGTGTCCCGAGCCCATGCCGCCGCAGCGGCGACCGCCGGCCTGTTGTTCGAGCACGGCGGGATCGAGACTTTCTTGCCGGCCTGGCACCTCGCGCTTCGGACGCGCGCGGTGATCCGACAGAATTTCATGCTTGCTCTCGGCTACAATCTGATCGCGCTGCCGCTCGCGACGCTGGGCCTATTGACACCGCTGTTTGCCGCCGTCGCCATGCTGTCGAGTTCGTGCTTCGTGACGCTCAACGCCATGCGGGTTCGCTGATAGGCTTGCCGGCGACGCCGATGATCGGCTGGTCTACCGCGTGCGAGCGATGCGCGGCAATTAGCCGACTTGTCCGGTCAGCCACCAGCGGAGCATGGCGGCAATCAAACCCAACGCGGTCACACTCGCAAGCCAGATCGCGGCCATCCATGTGAGACGCTGCCAGAACGGTGGCTGCTTCAATGATAGCCGTCCGCAGCGACCTTGCCGCGAAACACCCAATAGGCCCAGCCGGTATAAGCGAGAATTACCGGTATGATCACGACCGCACCAACCAGCATGAACAGCTGGCTCGATGCAGGTGCCGCCGCATCCCAGATCGTCAGGCTGCGCGGCACGATATAGGGATAGATGGAGATCCCGAGCCCCACAAAGCCCAACAGAAATAACGCCAGCGCCAGAAGGAACGGTGCCCGCTCGCCGCCTTTGCCCAGCGAGCGAAAGAACAGGACAGCGGTGACGAGCACCAGCACCGGAACCTGCGCGGTCACGAATACGCCCGGCACGGCGAACCATCGCCGCCAGTAATCGTAGCTGAGGAAAGGTGTAGCGGCGCTGACTGCGGCAAGCGCGAGCAGCATCGCGATCGCCAGTCTGAACGCCATGCGGCGGGCGTGAGTCTGACCTGAGCCTTCGGTCTTCCAGACGAGCCAGCACGCGCCGAGCAATGCATAGCCGACGAGCAGCGACGCGCCCGTCAGCAGCGTGAACGGCGAGAGCCAGTCGAGCCATCCGCCGGCATAGGCGTCGTCACGCACGCTGATACCCTGCAGGATCGCGCCGAGGGCAATGCCCTGCGCCAGCGTGGCCACGACTGAGCCTATGGTGAAGGCGGCATCCCACAGCGCGCGGTGTGGCGCATGCCGCCAGCGGAACTCGAACGCCACGCCGCGGAACACGAGCCCCAGCAACATCGCAATCATCAACGGATAGGTAGCCGGCAGGATGATCGCATAGGCATTGGGAAATGCCGCCATGAGGCCGCCGCCGCCGAGCACCAGCCAGGTTTCGTTGCCGTCCCAAACCGGCGCGATGCTGTTCATCGCGGCATCGCGCTCGTCGCCAACCTTGAGGGTTGGAAACAGGATGCCGATGCCGAGGTCGAAACCATCCATCACCACATAGGCAAAGACGGCGAACGCGATGATGAAAGCCCAGGCGGTCGACAGATCGAGATCGTAGCTCATGCGTCTGGCTCCGTTTTCGGTCCATCGGCATCGACTGCGGGTGCCGGGGTAATCCCCGCAGCGCGCAACGGCATGGCGGCAGGCTCGGGCTCGCCAGCATGGGGCGCATGCGCCATCAGGCGAAGGATATACCAGGTGCCGGCACCAAATGCAGCGAAATAGACCAGCACGAAGGCGGTGAGCGACGCTGCGACGGCCGGCGCGGCCAGTGGGGAATGCGACTGGGCGGTGAGCAGATGGCCGTAAACCGTCCAGGGCTGTCGGCCGACCTCGGTGGTGACCCAGCCGGCAAGCACCGCGACAAAACCCGACGGCCCCATCAGGATCGCCGCGCGCTGTAGCCAGCGATCCTCAAAGAGACGTCCGCGCCAGCGCGCCCACAGGCTCCAAAATCCCAGTCCCAGCATTGCAAACCCCAGGCCGACCATGATGCGAAACGACCAGAACAGGATCGAGACCGGCGGCACGCGGTCAGCCGGATAGGCATCGAGGCCCGTCAGCGGCGCATTAAGATCATGTTTGAGGATCAGCGAAGAGAGTTTTGGCACCTCGACAACATAGTCCATGCGTCGCTTCGCTGTGTCGGGGATACCGAAGAGGATCAGTGGCGCTCCATGCGGGTGGCTGTCGAAATGCCCCTCCATCGCCGCGATCTTTGCAGGCTGATGCTCGAGCGTATTGAGCCCCTGCGTGTCGCCGGCGAAGATCTGCAACGGCGCCACCAATGCCGCCATCCACATCGCCATCGAAAACATCTTGCGCGCGTGCTGGTTACCGGTGTCGCGTAGCAGATGCCAGGCACCAACCGCACCGACCACCAGTGACGTCGTGAGGTAGGCGCCGATCACTGTATGCACGACCCGGTACGGGAAGCTGGGATTGAAGATGATCGGCCACCAGGAGCCGGCCGGCACAAACTGTCCTTTCGCGTTGATCGCGAACCCGGCTGGCGTGTGCATCCAGCTGTTGGCGCTGACGATCCACGTGGCAGAAATGAGCGTGCCGAGTGCGACCATCGCGGTTGCAAACAGGTGCAGACCGGGTCCGACCTTGCGCCTCCCAAACAGCATGACACCGAGAAAACCAGCCTCGAGGAAGAAGGCGGTCAGCACCTCATAGGCCATGATCGGGCCGATCACCGGGCCAGCCTTGGCTGAGAACACCGACCAGTTGGTCCCGAACTGGTAGGACATGACGATGCCAGAGACGACGCCCATGCCGAAGGCGACGGCAAAGATCTTCACCCAATAGCGGAAAAGATCGAGATAGAGTTGCCGCCCGGTGCGAAGCCATAACGTTTCGAGCACAAGCAGATAGCTTGCCAGCCCAATCGAGAAGGCCGGGAAAATGAAATGGAACGAAACCGTGAACGCGAATTGCGCGCGGGCGAGGATCACGGGATCGAGATGCTCCATCACAAAAAGTTCCTCTCTCAACCGGTTCAGGCGCCGACTGGAACTACCTCTCTATAAGAGATGGGTTCCTCGGTCGCCTGCCGATGTCCGTTTTGCCACCCGTGGGGTTTGCCTCAGCTCGCCTGAGACACGCGGGCGATTATCCCGATGATGGTAGCCAACATCAGCATACAGGCCGGCAGGAACAGCATCTGTATGACTGCCTGACGGCCGGTGATGACCTCGTTCAGCGTCTCAACCGGACCGTCCAGAAAGGCCGTGAAGCTGCGCCGCGGTTCGCCGGGCACCGGCGCATCCGCGACCAGGATCCCGCCGACGATCAGGCCGAAATACACGATCATCACCACTGTCACCATTGCCATGACAAGCGCGGCTTCGGTGTCACGGGCGAAGAAGGCCCAGAAGCTGACGAGCATCGCCGCATATAGGCTGACCAGCGCAATTTGCGCACCCGGATGCACGCCGCGCGAGGCAACACCGGGCGCGGTGCGCTCGATCGCGTCATAATTGTCGGCATCATGGACAAGGGTCAGCATCGGGTGCGGGATCAGGTCCACCGCCGGGACGTTATGCTCGACTTGCGGGGCAGGGATCGCCATCATCGTAACTCCATTTGCGGCGGAGCGCGGAATGCGCGGCGTCGTGTAGGGAAGATGGCCCGCTGCAACGGATCGGTCCAACCGATCGTTCTTGTGATTCCAATCCGGAAAGGAGATCGATGGATCCGGATGCCGATGATCGACAAGGGTTGCTCCGGTTTCCGCACATGGTTCCGCTCGAAAACTGGCGCAACACGGTTGCGCAGGGACGACCAGTACCGCATTTCGATCCGCGCGATGGGGGCATCGACGCGCGGCTGTTGATCCTGCTGGAAACGCCGGGGCCGGGTGACGCGCCGGTCCGCTTTGTGTCGCGGGATAATGCGGGCGGCACTCAGCGGAACCTCGCGCGATTTCTGGACGGTGCGGGCATCACGCGGACGGATATGCTGTTGTGGAACTGCGTGCCGTGGATCGTTCACGCACCTGGCGCGCGCGGCCGTCCGCTGCGTCGCGCTGAAATCCGAGAGGGGCTGGCAACGCTGCCTGGCCTGCTTGCCGTGCTGCCGCGCCTGACGACCGTCGTGCTGGCAGGCCGTGTTGCGCGCGAAGCTGCGCCGGTCATCGCCGCCGCGCGACCCAATGTTGCCCTCTTCACCATGCCGCATCCCAGCCCGGCCAATGTCTGCACCAGCCCGGCCGTCCCCGCTGCGATCCGCGATGCGCTGTCCGCAGCCGCCGCCCGGCTCGGCTCAATATATAAGGAAGGGGGTTTCGCTTAAAGGCAGCAGGCGACGGTATGCCCGGGGGCGCTGAATTTGATCGCAGGGACGAGCTCGCACCGAAAGCTGTACAAGCAGATCGAAATGATCGCCGATCCCATTTGGACCTATGTGGCGATCGGAGGCTAGGTCCGCTTCCATGCGAACCTTCACCCAGACTCTCGCCGCCTGCGCGATGATGCTCACCGGCGCGTGCAGCAATGCCGACGTCCAGCCGATCTTCTCGAACGGAGGGGATATCCCGGCCGCCGGCCCGCGCGACTCCACGACCGTCGTCAGCGTCTTTTCAGATTACCGGTGCGGGCATTGCCGCGCTTTCCATGCAGTGCTGGAGGACTTTCGCCACGACAATCCTGACGTCCGGATCGTCTACAGGGACTGGCCAGTGCTGGGCGCGCAGTCCGAGCAAGCGGCGCGGTGGGCGATCGCAAGCGCGATGCAGGGCAGGCACGCAGCTTTTCATGATGCGCTGATGACCACACCAATGGAGATGAGCGCGAACGACATGTCGCAGGCCGCGAAGCGGGCCGGGCTTGATACGGACCGCCTGCATCGTGATCTCGACACGCGCCGCGGCGCGATCTCGGCAACGTTGCGCGATACCGACGCCCTCGCGCGCTCTTATGGCCTGCAAGGTACGCCAGGCATCGTCATCGGCAAGCTGGTGATCCCAGGCGCTATCGACCGCCCGGCGCTCGACAAGGCAGTGGCTGTAGCAGTCAATCAATCGTCAAATGAGATTGGAATGAACTGATCAAGGCGTTGGATAGATTGATCGGCGAGGTGTATCGCTCGCTTCAGGAGATCAATCATGACGCTTGAGCAATTGAGAATATTCGTTGGCGTGGCAGAGCGAGAGCATGTGACGCGTGCGGCCGAAGCGCTGAATGTCACACAGTCTGCAGCATCGGGTGCGATCGCCGCCCTGGAGGGGCGCCATGGCGTGCCACTATTTCACCGCGTCGGGCGCGGTATCCAGCTGACCGAGGCTGGTGCTGCGTTTCTCGATGAAGCGCGCGCTGTGCTGGGCCGTGCCGCGCATGCGGAAATGATGCTTGCCGAATATGGTGGGCTGGAGCGCGGGACGCTCAAGCTCGTCGCCAGCCAGACGATCGCCAGCTACTGGCTGCCGTCCAAACTCGCCGCCTTTCACGAGCGCCACCCGCAGATCGCTGTCGAGCTAGCTATCGACAATACCGAGGGTGCCTCCGCGCAGGTGCTGAGCGGCGCGGCCGAACTTGGGTTCGTGGAGGGCGTGGTGGACGAGCCAGCGCTGGCGCACTGGGTGGTCGGCCGTGACACGATGGTGTTGGTTGGTAGCGAGGATACGGAACGGGTCGACGAGGACTGGCTGCGCGAGGCCCGCTGGATCGTCCGCGAGCAAGGATCGGGCACCCGATCGACCTTTGAGGAGACGCTGCGGACGCGCGGTTTCGACCCGGCACGGATGAAGATCGCGATGACGCTGCCGTCGAATGAAGCCGTCCGCACAGCGGTCGAAGCGGGCGCTGGGGTCGCCGCGCTGTCGCGATTGGTCGTAGCGCGCGCTCTGAACGCCGGCGATCTGGTCGAGCTGCCGCTCGGCTTGCCTGACCGGCCTTTCCACGCGTTACGTCACAAAGAGCGCTACCGCACCCGTGCGGCCGATGCGCTGACGGACCTTATCAAGGAGCAGGCACAGTGAATGACGATATGCCCTCCGTCCTGAATGGCCTGCGTCCACTCTCGCGCCTCGATCATCCCCGCGAGATGATCCGCCAGTTCACCCCCAACTGGTTCGCCGCGACCATGGGCACCGGCATCCTCGCGCTGGCACTGCCGCAGGTGCCGGGCATCGGCCCGGCGCTAAAGCCGGTCGGCGAGGCGTTGTGGCTTTTCAACATCGCGCTCTTTGCACTGTTCACCGGCCTCTATTCGGCGCGCTGGATAATGTTTGGCCATGAGGCGCGGCGGATCTTCGGCCACAACACGGTGTCGATGTTCATCGGCACGATCCCGATGGGCCTCGCCACGATCATCAACGGCTGCCTCGCCTTTGGGATTGCCCGGTTCGGCGACGGCATCGTCGGTGTAGCGCATGTCTTGTGGTGGATCGATGTCGCGATGGCGCTGACCTGCGGCGTGCTCATTCCCTACTTCATGTTCACTCGCCACGAGCACAGCCTCGACGGCATGACCGCCGTCTGGCTTCTGCCGGTGGTCGCGGCCGAGGTCGCGGCGGCAAGCGGTGGCCTGCTCGCACCGCATCTCGTCGATCCGCACGCGCAGCTGGTGACGCTGCTCACCTCCTACGTGCTCTGGGCCTATTCGGTGCCGGTCGCCTGCAGCATCTTGGCGCTGCTCATCCTGCGCATGGCGCTGCACAAGCTGCCGCACGAGGGCATGGCCGCGTCGAGCTGGCTTGCGCTCGGCCCGATCGGCACCGGTGCGCTGGGCATGCTGGTGTTGGGAGGCGACGCGCCCGCCATCCTTTCCGCACACGGCCTCGCGTCGATCGCCGTCGTGGCACAGGGCCTCGGCAGCATCGCCGGGCTGCTGCTCTGGGGCTTTGGCCTGTGGTGGCTGGCGCTCGCGATGCTGATCAGCTGGCGCTACTGGCGCGCTGGCATCCCGTTCAACCTCGGCTGGTGGGGCTATACCTTCCCGCTCGGCGTCTACACGGTCGCGACGTTTCGCCTCGGCACGACCTTCGACCTGGCCTTCTTCGGCATCGTCGGGACGGTGCTCACCCTTGCCCTGGCGCTGATGTGGATCGTCGTCGCGGCGAAGACACTCGCCGGTGCATGGAAGGGCCATCTGTTCGTATCGCCCTGCATCGCAACACCGAACTGATCGCCTGAGGCGATCAAAATCGACAATCCGATCGCTTGGCTCAGCGAGCCGGGTCGGCCACGCTCGCCCGAAGAAGGGAATGCGATTATGGACAAGTTCGACACCTGGCTCGCCGCTGAAAGCAGTCGTCGCCGCTTTCTGGGTCAGGCCGCGCTTGGCGGCGCCGCGCTCGCTGCCGGCCCCGCACTCGCGCAGAGTCTCGTCGACCTGCATCTTCCCGGCGGCAATGCCGGGCGGCCGATGACCAGCGCCTTTCCCGGCAAAGGCAGCATGATCCTTCAGCGCATGCACCCGCCGCTGCTCGAAACCCCGATGGAGGTATTCGACCGCGACGTTTTCACGCCCAACGACCAGTTTTTCGTGCGTTGGCACTGGGCCGACATCCCGACCTCGATCGATGTTGATACTTTCCGGCTCACGGTCCGCGGCCACGTCAATAGACCGCTTTCGATCAGCCTTGCGCAGCTGCTCCGATTGCCGCGCGTCGAGATGGCGGCGGTCAATCAGTGCTCGGGCAACAGCCGCGGCCTGTTCCAGCCGCGTGTGCCCGGCGCACAATGGGGCAATGGTGCGATGGGCAATGCCAAATGGCTCGGCGTCCGGCTGCGCGACATCCTCGATTTTGCCGGCGTGAAGCCCGGCGCGGTGCAGGTGCGTTTCGGCGCGCTCGACCAGCCCGTCGTCGCCGGCGCGCCGGATTTCGAGAAGGCGCTCGACATCGACCATGCCCGCGACGGCGAGGTGATGATCGCCTTCGGCATGAACGGCGAGCAGTTGCCCTTGCTCAACGGCTTTCCCTGCCGGCTGATCGTGCCGGGCTGGTATTCGACCTACTGGGTCAAGATGCTCAACGACATCGAGGTGCTGCCCGGCCCCGACGACGAATATTGGATGGCCAAGGCTTACAAGATCCCGGCGACCCCGGGTGCCAATGTGAAGCCCGGTGCAAAGGACTTCCCGACCGTCCCGATCAACCGGATGATCCCGCGCTCCTGGGTGACAAGTCTCGGCGAGGGCCAGGCGATCGCCTATGACCGGACGATTCCGCTCGGTGGCATCGCGATGGGCGGCGATTGCGGGGTCGCCAAGGTCGATGTCTCCACCGATGGCGGCCGCACCTGGTATCACACCCGGCTCGGTCCCGATCACGGCAAGTACAGCTTCCGCCGCTGGGATACGCAGGTGCCGCTGCCGGGCCGGGGCAATGTGCGTCTCATGTCGCGCTGCTGGAATACGGCAGGGATTGCGCAGCCGATGGCGCCGATCTGGAACCCGGGCGGGTTCATGCGCGGCAATATCGAAACTACCAACATCACCGCGTCCTGAGGAGAGCCGAGATGAAAGTCCCTTCAATCGGCACGCTCTCGTTCGGCGCGGTCGGCCTTGCAGCCGTCGTCCTTATCGCGATCGGCCCGCCCGGTAGCCATGTGCCCCCGCCGCCGCCAGCGCCCAGTGGGCCGGCCCCCTCTAACGTCGCATTCGGCGGGTTCACTCTGACCTCGGCCGCCATCGACCTGCCGATCGACGACCAGCAATATCCCGATGGCCCTCATGCCGACGTGATCAACGCGAACTGCACGTCGTGCCACTCGGCGAGCATGGCACTGACCCAGCCTGCGCTCACGTCGGACCAATGGAAGTCAACGGTCATCAAGATGAAGGAGGTTTACAAGGCGCCGGTCGCTGAAAAGGATATCCCGGCGATTGTCGAGTATCTGACGGCGCTGAGCGCGAAGCAGGGCAGCGCGGCGCCGGCCGGCAAGGAATCCGGAAGTCAGGTCGCTCCCGACGCGTCGGGCGGGACTGGCTGAGTGACTTATCGCCGCGCGCCGCGTTGATCGGATGAAGGAGGCGCCCGATGCGTATCGAGAAATTTGTCCATAGCTGCTTGAGGCTGACGCTCGAGGGCAAGCGGCTGCTGTTCGACCCGGGCAAATTCTCGTTCGTCGATGGGCGCGTCGACCCTCGCGACCTCAGCGATGTGGATTTTATCCTGTTCACCCACGGCCATCCCGATCATCTCGACTGCCAGGCGCTACGCACCATCGTCGGCGACGACGCGCCGCGAATATTTGGAGGTACGAAGGTCGCAGCCATGTTGCGCAGCCAGGGCTTTAGTGCCGACGAGGTCGGAGAAGAAAGCCTGGACCTTGGACCCTTCACGGTCGGTGCGTTGCCGGTGCGCCACGAGCCGATCCTCGCCGCAGAGATTCCGACCGTCCTAGCGTTCCTAGTCAATGATCGCTTTCTCAATCCCGGCGACAGCTTCGACGAGCGGCTCCACCAGTTCTCTGGAATTGAGGCGCTGGCGCTGCCGGTGATGGCGCCGTTCCTCACCGAGATCGGCGCCTACGAGTTCGCCAAGGCGATGCGTCCGAGCCAAGTCATCCCCGTTCACGACGGCTACGCCCGCGACTGGTTCCTGACGCAGCGCTACGATACCTATCAGCCCTATTTCGAGGAAGCTGGCATGACCTTTCACCGGCTCCTGCACCCCGGTGACGGGGTCGACCTGTGACTGACGACATTCCGCCAGAACCCGCGAAGCCCGCCCATGCGGCCAAGCAGTTGGTAAAGAGCGCCGACAAGCTCGCGACCAGCGCCGAGCAGCAAACCGACAGCGCCGATCGCCGCACTGTTCTCGCCGCCGATCGGACGGTGCTCGCGGCCGAGCGGACCTATGCCGCCTGGGTGCGCACCGGGCTTGCCGCCATGGCCGCCGGCATCGGTGCGCGCGCCTTGCTCGACAAGCTGGTTCCCGACTGGATGATCGCGGGCACCGGCTCGGTGCTGATCCTGTTCAGCGCCTTTTGCTTCATAGCCGCGATCTGGCGCGAGTTCTCGCCGGGCGTGCCGCCGCCCAAGCCAGACACGGCGAAGCTACCCGGCTGGCTATTGATCCTCGTCAACGGATTCCTGGTCATGGTGTCGATCGCGGCGCTGGCCGGGCTCTGGCTCGCTTGAAGGCGGCCGCTCACGTGTAATAGCGGACGCGTGCGCGACGCAGGATCTTGTCCTCGAGCGAGTAGTAGAGCCAGATATTTTCGCCCATCACGACGCAGGACGCCGCGAACGCGATATCGGTCGCGTCACGCACCTTGGCCGGAGGCGGCATCAGGACGGGTTCGACGCCGCGGCCGGTGACATGGCTGAAGTCGGGCGCAAAGCTCACCCAGCCGATCCGCCAGCGCGCGTCCACCGTCGCCCCATTGTAGAACATCACCGGGTCGCGGCCGTCCTCCTGCACGATGGGGCCGGTCGACAGATGCCAATTGTCCCACGCGTCCTCGCGGATCGGGAAAGGGTCATCGACCACCGTCCACGGACCTTCGACCGACTGACCGACCGCCATGCCGATCCGCGAAGCGCCGTCCTTGGCATATTCGTAGAACAGACGGTACTGGCCATCGGAACCCCGTGCCAGCGTCGCCTCCTTGATATTGCCTTCGCTTTTCGGCGCCTTGAGCATGACGCGCTGCTCGTGAAGCTCGGTCAGTTCCGGCCCCTTGGCGACGAGCAGCGACCCTTGCGACCGGGCTGCATCGACGCCGGTATAGAAGACGAGATAGTTGCCACCTTCGCCGCGCACCACGGTGGGATCCTCGCACCCGCCGGCATCGTCGGGATTGGGGCCAGGGACGATCGCTGGCACATGGCGCATGCGGAACATGACGCCGTCATCGGAATCGCCGCCCCAGATTACCCCGGTCGGATCGGTCGGGCCGAGCGGGTTGTTGAGCACACGAACGAGGAGACGGAACGTCTTTCCCTCGGTCCAGACGAACGGGCTCATCAGGTCGTGACCGGCAAGTCGGCCCTCCGGTCCGGCGATATCGAGCGTCACGTCCTGAAGCTCCTCGACGACATAGGCGACCATCGTCTCAGGCCCCCTGCGCCACGGTGAGCGACAACGCCCCGTCGATCGTCACCGTTGTTCCGGTGATATAGTCGGCCGCAGGCGACAGCAGGAAGGCGATGAGCTCGGCCACCTCTTCGGGCGTCCCCGCGCGTCCCCACGGGATCGCCGCCTCCTTACGCTTCAGCTCGTCGGGATGGTCGAGCGCACTTTGATTCATAGGCGTCAGGATCATGCCCGGCGCGACGCCGTTGACCGCGATCTTTTTCGGCGCGAGTTCGAGCGCGAGCGTTGCCGTCAACTGCGCCAGCCCACCCTTGGCGGCGTCGTAGTCGACGCCGCCTGGTCGGGGCGCTTTCTCGTGGATCGAGGAGATATTGACGATCCGACCGCCTCGTCCGGCATCCTCGAGCGCGCGCACCATCCGCCGGCAAGTCAGGAACGGGCCGTAAAGATCGGCACGCATCAGCCGGTCGAACTGCGCGAGCGCCATGTCGCGCAGCATCACGCCGGACATATTGAGTCCTGCGGAATTTACGAGCTGGTCGACAATGCCGAACTCGGCCTCGGCGCGCGCGAACAGTGCTTCCACCGCCTGCTCGTCGCCGACGTCGGTCTGCACCGCGATGCCGTGGCCTCCAGCGTTCTCGATCTCCGCGAGCACGGCATCGGCAGCGCCCCGATCAGCGAAGTAAGTGATGACGACGGGCGTGCCCCCAATCGCGATCTTCAGAGCGGCCGCCCGGCCGATACCGGACTCGCCGCCGGTAACGATCGCGACGGACTGCGGCGGTTTGGAAAAGGAAGCATCGGCCATGGTGCACGTAACTCTCGACGCAGGTTCGGGTGCCTTGACCGGCTGAAGAGAATTGCAGGCGGGGTCCATGCTAAAGACTGGTCGCGTGTCCGATCATCCTGGGAGATTGAACACCAAACGATTGATCTTGATTACACCAATATCCGGACCCTCGTATTTATTCGCAAATAGGTCAGGCCGATCCAGCCTAAATCAAGGCTCACGCGTTTAGCCTATAGCGCGGCACTGTCGCCAGCCTTTCAGGAGAGCATCATGGCGAGCGAGGACATCAAGACTTCTGCCGGCAATGGCGGTGAGACCCATCAGCAGGCAGCGAGCGGAAACATGCTGACGACCAATCATGGCATGCCGGTTTCGGACAACCAGAACAGCCTGAAGTCCGGGGCGCGGGGTCCGACTTTGCTTGAGGATTTCGTCCTTCGTGAGAAGATCTTCCACTTCGATCATGAGCGCATCCCCGAGCGGATCGTCCATGCCCGCGGTTCCGGTGCGCACGGCGTGTTCGAGGCAACCGACGATATTTCCGACCTTTCGAAGGCGGCCGTGTTCACCAAGGGCGAGAAGACCGAAGTGTTCGTGCGCTTCTCGACCGTCGCTGGTGGTGCAGGATCGGTCGACACACCGCGCGACGTGCGCGGGTTTGCCGTCAAATTCTACACGCGCGAAGGCAATTGGGATCTGGTCGGCAACAATATCCCGGTGTTCTTCATCCAGGATGCGATCAAATTTCCCGACCTCGTTCATGCCGTGAAGATGGAGGCCGATCGCGCCTATCCTCAAGCGGGCACGGCGCACGACACCTTTTGGGATTTCGCGTCGCTGATGCCCGAAACCACGCACATGCTGATGTGGGCGATGTCCGATCGGGTGTTGCCGCGATCGCTACGAATGATGGAAGGCTTCGGCGTCCACACGTTCAAGCTCGTCAATTCCAAGGACAAGGCGAGCTTCGTCAAATTCCACTGGCGGCCCAAGCTTGGCATTCAGTCGACGATCTGGGATGAGGCCCTGAAGCTCCAGGCGGCAGACAATGACTACCATCGCCGCGACCTGTTTGAGGCGATCGATACAGGAGCCTTTCCCGAGTGGGAGTTGGCGATCCAGGTATTTGATGAGGCCTTTGCCAACGCCCAGCCTTATGACGTGCTCGACGCGACTAAACTCATCCCCGAAGAGGATGTACCGCTTCGCGTGATTGGCACGCTAACGCTCAACCGCAACGTCGATAACTTCTTCGCCGAAACCGAGCAGGTCGCTTTCCTGCCGACCAACATCGTACCGGGTATCGATTTTTCGAACGATCCCCTGCTTCAAGGCCGGCTGTTCAGTTACTTGGACACGCAAAAATCGCGGCTCGGCACGACCAACTTCCATCAGATACCGATCAACGCTCCGCGTTGCCCGATGCACAATTTTCAGCGGGACGGGCTGATGCAGACCATGGTTCCCAAGGGGCGCGCCAATTACGAGCCGAACAGCCTTGCTGCCCACGGCGAGGATGGCGGCCCGCGTGAGGCGCCGGCGGGATTTGCCACCGTTGACGCCGCGACCGGCCCTGAGGAGACCGGAGATAAGCTACGGATCCGCTCTGAAACCTTCGCGGATCATTATAGCCAGGCCCGGCTATTTTATCGTTCCCAGACTGAAAGCGAGCAGGCGCATATCGCTTCATCTTTTGTGTTCGAGTTGTCCAAGGTTGGTCTGCTCGACCAAGTGCCGCCGCGGATGGTTGCTAATTTGCGCAACGTCGACGAGGACCTTGCCGCGCGCGTAGCGACAGGCCTCGGTATTCCCCTGCCGAATAAGGCCAAGGCAGCACGTGAGCCGTTCGACATGCCGGTGTCGGATGCGCTCTCCATCCACAAGAAGATGAAGAACACTCTCGAAGGGCGCGCGGTTGGCATCCTGATCGCTGACGGCACCGACGCTGGCGAACTGAAGTCGGTCGTAACCGCCGTGACTGAGGCTAAGGGCAAGGCCGTGATCGTCGCGCCCAAGGTCGGTGGTGCCAAGCTTTCCGATGGGAGCTTGCAAAAGGCCGATGGTCAGCTCGCTGGCTCTCCGAGCCAGATCTTCGATGCGGCGGCGATTATCCTCTCCGAAGCGGGCTGTGCCGCGATGATGAAAGAAGGAGCAGCTATCCAATGGGCGATGGACGCGTTCGGCCATTTGAAAGCGATCGGCGCGAACGCGGCAGCACAGCCTCTGCTTGCGAAGGCAGGTGTTGAACCTGATGATGGCGTTACCGACGTCGGCGCTGATTTCGTGAAGGCTGCCGCCAAGCGGTTTTACGACCGCGAGCCGAAGCTTCGGACTCTCGCATGAGCGGCTCGGCTCCCCCCAAAGGCAAAGGAACGAAAATGGCCCGCCCGGCGAGTCCGCTTACGCAAAGGGAAGCCAAGGCCAGTTCTGTTGCTGAAGCCCGTACGGTTGCTCCAGATGTGTCGGCGCGGCTCGGCTCAACGCCCGCAACGCGATACCGTGGCAACCCCGCAATCTTCGGGCGCCTGGTGGAAGATCACGACAAGCATCGTGCACTATTATCGATGATCGAGGCGACGAGCCCTAAGGATCCGGCGCGCAAAACGTTGTTCGACGAGTTCGTTCGCGATGTTCATGGGCATGCCGCGGCCGAAGAGCAGGCATTGTGGTCGACGGTGATGCGTAATCCGGAAACAACCCCGTTCGCGCGTCACGCCGTCGGCGATCATCATAAGCTCGACAAGCTGATGGCGGATGCCGCCGCGCGCGACATCACCGCACCGGGTTGGCTGCGCCATTTTTCGGGCCTCAAGGAAGAATATCTCGATCACATCCTCGAGGAGGAGACCGAGCAGTTCCTTGAAGCGGAAAAGACGCTGACCGAGCAGGATCAGCGCTACATGCGCAAGGTGTTCAACGCTCGCAAGAAAGCCGAAAAGGCGGCCGCGGTGATCGAGAAGAAAATCAGGTTGAAGCCGGTCTGAGAGGGCCAAATCGCGAAGCTTCCTGACAACGCCAATCGCGTTTTACTACCAGAACATGCGCCGCCTCATTATCTGCGGCGAGGCGGCCGATTGTGTCGATTACGTTAAATCGGGCTTCGCTCAGAGCCGCGCGCAAGCAGGGTTCAAGGCGGCCAAAAGGATTATCGGATTGCTGGTCGGCGGAATGATGATTTTCATAGGCCCCGAAAACCCGCGCTGACGGATTTGGCACCGATCTTGCCTTTCGAACGCGTTATCGCGCCCAAGGTCGTTTCTACCCAATCTTTGCCATCAGCCGCCCCGCTGCCCCCTGCTCCGCAGCCAAATTGCGATTGTAGGCGAGCGGCATGCGCGGCGATTTCCACCGGAGTGCGTCCATGATTCCGGCCAGATCCTCGCCGCTGGCGAACAGGTCCTGGTTGAGCCCGATCCGCGTCGAGTGCGCGCTGATCCCCTTCAGCAGCCGCGCCAGATCTTCCGCAGTCAGATCGGGCAAAGCGCCACGATCGAACGCGCGCTGGATGATCGACCGGAAGATCGGCCCGATCGACCCCGGGTGCAGCGCAACGGTGCCGACGTCATATTCGACCCGCGCTTTCACGGCAGGCTTGGACAGCGTCTTACGTAGGTCCCAGGTCTCCCGCCCCGAGATGCTGTCGATCGGCCGACCACGCACCGCTGCGCGCGCCTTGTAGCGCCGCACCTGCACCCGCCGGAACAGCGGCCCTGCCGTGATCTCGGCCGCCACAGTCCAGGCCGCGATCGCCGCGACGGTCCGAGGGCTAAGATAGGCGGTCGCCCCCTCCCCGTCTTGATCGCCCTTGCTTCGTAGGATCTGCAGCAGCCGCGCCTCGGGGTCGATCGCTTCCTCAATATGCTCAACGGTAACCGCCACCAGCTCCGAGGCGCGCAGCCCAGTATCGTAGGCAGCAGAGAGCAGCGCGCGATCGCGCAGCCCCGGCAGATCGTCTCCACAGCTCTCGAGCAAAGCGCGGATGTTGAGCCCGCGCGCCTTGTCGCGCTCGACGTCGCGCACCGGCCCCTTGAACCGCAATGGCCGCGCCTGCTTCTGCGCCGCGCCCTTCTCACGGCGCACCGCCTGCAGCCGCAGCTTGACCAGCGGCGCGGGTGTTGGGTCTTTGAGGTCGAGCAGCTGGTGGATCTTGGCGATCGACGCCTTGTACCGGGATAGCGAGGCGGGACGGCTCCCCTTCCCCGCCCGCGCATCGAGATAGTCAACCACCGTCTCGGCCGTTGCCGGCAACGCGATCCGGTTGGTGCGCCGGCACCAGGCGTCGAACGCCTCGATGTCGGATTTAAGCGCGCGGATGCTGTGGGGTGACGAGGCGGCCTGATAAGCGGCGATCAGCGCCTCGTTGACGGTGATGCGCTCGCCGGCGTGCATCTGCACGATCGTCCACGCGAGGTCGGCCGGCGCCCTGACAGCCGGCAGAACCGCCTCAGGCGGCGCCACAGCGGTTTCTGGCCCCTTCAGGGCGGTTTCGGTGGCCATGACGCGCCGCGCTCCTCAGGCGGGCTTGTAGCGCACCCTGTCAGTTGAAGAATACGGACGGACGCGCAAGCGACGGAACAGCGTGGGTCATAT
This sequence comes from Sphingobium estronivorans, assembly GCF_008692605.1. Classification (GTDB taxonomy): domain Bacteria; phylum Pseudomonadota; class Alphaproteobacteria; order Sphingomonadales; family Sphingomonadaceae; genus Sphingobium; species Sphingobium estronivorans. Next base: position 79,236 of record NZ_LFCT01000001.1, on the reverse strand, counting down.
GTAAGAATACCTCTGGACGTTCGACCTGACCGCTCAATTTTGCTACAATACGGGCGGACCCGGCAACACGAGTCCCTGGCGAAAATCGGGGATAGGTCATGGCCGAAACGGGTACTGCCCTCACGAGGGTCGAACCAACCCAATGGCGCATAGCTTGCGAGCGCGAGCCCGCAATCCGTGCGCTTGCCGCCGAGCCTCGGTTGAGCCGCAATGCAATCATGGAAGCGGGAGCCGGGCTCGGTTTGAGCAGGTCGCGCATCTACGAACTTGTCGCCAGGTACCGGGAATGTCCGGTGACCAGTTCACTCGTCGACCAGCGCGACGGTTTCCCAAAGGGTCGGTCCCGGCTCGAACCCGAGCTCGACCGGGTCATCGATGCCAAGATCGAGAAATTCTATCTCAGCCGCCCAAAACCGAAGCTGTCGCAACTCGTTCGGGAGATCCGCTATGCGTGCCTCGAGCGGAACCTGCGGCCACCGGCCCGGCAGACCATCGTGCTTCGCGTCAATGCCGTCGAGAAAGCACGCCTGATCAAGGCCCGAGACGGCGCGAAGGCATCGGCGGATCGGTTTCGCCCAGTCACGGCCTCCTATGACGCGGACTATCCGCTCAAGGTCGTGCAGATGGATCACACCCCTGCCGACATCATCATCGTCGACGAGTACTTCAGGAGGCCGCTCGGTCGGCCAACGCTGACCCTGCAGATCGACGTCGCGACGCGGGTAATCCCCGGCTTCTACATTTCGCTGGAAAGCCCGTCGGCGACCTCGGTCGGTATGGCGATCCGCCATGCGGTTCTGCCCAAGGACGATTGGTTGGCGGATCGGGAGCTGACTTTCGCCTGGCCGGTCTTCGGCCTGCCCGTTGTCCTCCACCTCGACAATGCTTCGGAATTCCATTCGCGCGCGTTGACGCGGGGCTGCCAACAATTCGGGATCGAGCTGCATTACCGCCCCCGGCGCACCCCACATTATGGCGGGCACATAGAGCGCCTGATCGGCACCACCATCGGCGAAGTGCATCTGCTGCCGGGCACGACCTTCTCGAACGTCAAGGACAAGGGCGACTACGACGCCGAGGGCAAGGCCTGCATGACCTTAAAGGAATTCGAACGATGGTTCGCCCTGCAGGTCGGGATCTACCACGGAACCATCCACAGTGCGCTGGGCGTGCCGCCGTTGACCGCCTGGCACTACAACTTGAGCAGGCGCCCTGGCCCGCTGCGCCTGCCTGTTGACGAAGAGCGCTTCCTGCTCGACTTCCTGCCCTTCGAGATGCGCCGGGTCAGGCGCGAGGGGATCAAGCTCTTCCACGTATTCTACTGGCACGGGGCGCTCACCGCGCTGATCGCTAACAGCACGCACAAGTTCCCGATCAAATACAACCCGCTCAACCTCTCGGCCGTCTATCTCGAACTGCCGAGCGGTGAGCACGTCACCGTACCGCTGCGGGACAAGCGGCGCCCGGCGATCACCAAGTTCGAGCACGACCATGCGCTGAGGGCGCTTCGCGAACGCGGGCGCAGCGCCATCGACGAACAGATGCTGTACGAGATGGTGAGCACCCAGCGCCGGATCGTGCTCGAAGCCGTCGCCAAGACCCGGGGAGCGCGCCGCTCTGCCCAGCGTCTTGTCGATGCGCTCGGCCGGGGCGAGCCGCCGCCCGATCTCGCCGTGACCCGCAAAGCGGACGCGCAATCACCCCGTCCGACACTCGAAGGCCCAGTCGTTCCTCTCGCGATCGAGGAGCGATCATGAGCGTACTCTACGGCCACCTCTTCCCGGCTTATCGCGAGTACGCCGAGCTGACTGACGAGGCGCGGATCGACTGGCTGCGCCGCGACCGCTGGATTTCCTTGCCCCAGGCCGAAGCGGCACTCCGCCACCTGGACGACCTGGTCATTTATCCGCCACGAGGGCGGATGCCCTGTCTGCTGCTGTTTGGCTCAACCGGCATGGGCAAGACCGAGATTGTGAACCGCTTCTTCAAATTGCATGGTCCCGAGTTCGATACCGCGACCGGCCTCAGCAAGATGCCCGTGGTGCTCGTCCAGATGCCGCCCGAGCCAAGCGAGGAGGAATTCTACACCGAGCTGCTGACCGCGCTCAATTGCGTCGAGCTCGGCCGATTGTCGGTGCGCACGATGCGCGCCGAAGCCCGGCAATTGCTCGCCGAGGTCGAGATCAAGGTGCTGGTCCTCGATGAGATCGACAAGATGCTCGCCGGTACCCCGCGACAACAGCGGGTGTTCCTCAACACGATCCGCTTTCTGACCAACGACCTCAAGATCCCGATCGTCTGCGCGGGCACCGAGGATGCGCGCATGGCGGTACTGACAGATCCCAACCTTGCCGACCGGTTTGGTGCATTCGAGCTCACGGCGTGGCACAACGATCATGCACTGCGCCAATTGCTCGCAAGCTTTTCAGGGCTGCTGCCCCTCAGGCGTCTTTCTCAGCTCGACACCGCCGAAGCGCGCCAACGCGTGCTGGCCCTGACCCAGGGTGTGACGGGCCGCATCTTTCGACTGATCGAGGCGGCTGCGGTTGCGGCGATCCGCGACGGGCGTGAAATGCTCAACGCCGAGAGCTTTGACGACGATGATCTGACACTACCTCTGGTCTCAATGTATGCCTCGGCCAGCAAGCGGAAGACGGTCGGCCGACGGGCGCCATGAGCGCGTGGTTAGAACCATTCGCGGACGAACTGCTCAGTTCGTGGCTGGAGAGGCGTCGGCGCGGGCACCCACCACCGTTCGATGCCAATTTTCGTGCGTATCAGGATGCCAAAGGCCATTGGCACCATCCGGACGTCCACCCTCAGCAGGCCATGATCCATGCGATCGCCGCGCGCTACGACGCAGCGCCCGACAAGATCTCCCACCTTGCGCTTGGCTTCCGCTACCGGAAGATCAGTGATCCCTTCATCGCCTGGCACTACTTCCCACCCGATTACCCCGTCTGGGGCAGCATTCCGCAGCCAACTTTGCGACGGGCCTGGTGTAGCAGGTGTCTCGCAGAGGACTTTGCGGCAGACCGCACCGCCTACATCCGCGCTGATTGGGTCGTGGCCGCCTTGAGTTTCTGCCCGCGGCACCGATGGCCGCTGCTTGATCGCTGCATTACCTGCGGGAGTGGCAATTGGACCATCAAGCGGGCAACGCGCGGCCCGCCGCGCATGTTTTGCAACAATTGCCACCGGTCACTGGAGCGCGCCCACCCCAAGGCGCTCGAAGTCGAGGTGGTAGCGCGGCCTTTCTGGGACAAGATCGCCGCCTTCGAGGCAGCGCTACGGGGGGCACTCGGCGAAAAGGTTCCGAACCAGTTCCGCTTCAACAACACCTCGGCGCGGCAACTCTTGGAGGAGACGTCCGAAATATGCCTCCTCCTCAGCCGGTGTCATGCCCGCCTTGCCTTGCGCGACTTACTGTTCGAACGCTTCGCAAGCCCGGCTCTCACACTAAGTCAGGATTGCTACCAAGACCTACCTTACGAGATGCCATTGGCACTCGCCGAAGTTCCGCTCCGCCGCTGCGTGCTTGCAATTTGCGCCGCAATTCTCGATTCCAGCTTCGAAACGGGCAACGTCTGGGAAGAAGATGGTGAACCGGCTTTGGACCTGCTCGCACAGATAGCGTCGGACAGTGCGGTCGATCGCTTCGTTCGGGATCGACGAGCGTGCTCGTCGACGCTGGAGAGGCAAGTCAGCGCCGCGCGGCAGCGGAACGAAAGACGTGAGCGGATTTGGCAGCTGCGCCACGCCGTCAAGAGCCTGGAAAGCCTCTTCCGGAGCACGGTTTAGCGCCCTCCCGCTATCTAACATCGCTGATGTTAAAAGCCCGGCATGTGATGCGCCCATGAGGCATAAATCCCGATTTTATGCCTCATGGGTCTTCGGCTCCGAATGCATGGGATGGATCAGAAGGCCGACTTCGATTTCCTCAAGGACATACCTGTTCTTGCGTCATGGCTCGGCCTTGCAAGGAGTGGCGGCCCGGCAATGCCAACATAGGCCAGGTTCACCCTCTCAGCGCAGAGCGGAATACTGCCAGCCACCGCTTGGCAACACCCCCATCCGCAACGTAACCAGATCGCATGTCTGATTGTGCCGGTAGTTCCATAAAAGCCGACACCCTTGCCCAGCGCCGGGTGCTGCGGATTGCGCTCGGTCTTAATGTGGTGATGTTCGTAGCCGAGACCGGCGCAGGCTTGGTCGCCCACTCGACCGGCCTCATCGCCGATGGCCTCGATATGCTTGCCGATGCGACTGCCTATGGCATTGCCCTTGGCGCCATCACCCGCGGCCCGCGCTTCAAGGCAAATGCCGCCATGACGAGCGGAACGATCCTGCTGGTACTCGGGCTTGGTGTACTGATCGAGGTCGCACGCCGCTACTTTGGTGCCGAACAGCCTGAAGGACAAATGATGATCGCGGTGGGACTGGTTGCCTTGGCCGTCAATGCGGCGGTTTTGCGGATGCTCGGCAGGCAGAACCGCGATGAGGTGCACATCCGCGCCACATGGATTTTCACCCGTGCCGACGTGGTGGCCAACGCCGCTGTCATCGTGTCGGGCCTGGCGGTCCTGCTCACCGGCAATCGCTATTTCGACCTTGTCGTTGGATTGGGGATTGGCCTCTTTGTCATGCGCGAGGCGCTGGAAATCCTCGGCGATGCCGGCAAGGCCCGCAAGCTCACGCGTTAGCGCCAGAGTCCTTAGGCCTGACGAAACGCAGCATTCCGCCGGCGATCAGCGCAAACAGGGCTCCGGCAAGAAACGTTGTGTCAGGCCCCAAGCTCGACCACAGCATTCCGGCGAGGACACTGGCAAGCAGCATGGCGATCCCGGTCGCCAGGTTGAACAAGCCAAAGCCTGAACCCCGCAACTGCGCGGGTGCCGCGTCGGCGACCAGCCTTGCAAGGATGCCTTGCGTCAGCGCCATGTGCAGACCCCACATGGCTATCCCGGCAAAGGCCGCAATCAGCCCCGATCCGAATGCGAGCAGCAAATCCGCGATCACGAGGCAAACCAGACCACCAGCCATGGGCCACCTCGGATCGGCCCGGTCAGATATCGCCCCCGCCGGATAGGCTCCCAACGAATAGACCAGGTTCATCACTACCAGCACCAAGGGCGTCCATGCCAGCGGCAGCCCTTCGCCATTGGCCCTCAGCACGAGGAAGGATTCGCTGAACCGGGCCAAGGTAAAGACAACGCCCAGCGCCACGACCATCCAGAACCCCTGGTCGAACGATCGCAAGTCTGCGAGCTTGAGCGGCGGCTTGGCACTACCCACCTCCCGCCGCTCCGTCTCGCCGACGCCGAAAACCACCAGCAGGACCGAGATGACTGCCGGGACGAGCGCGATCCAGAAGATAGTACGCATGTTGTCGGCCAGCGCAAACATCAGGACGATCGCCGCCAGCGGCCCGAGGAACGCCCCGACTGTGTCGAGCGCCTGGCGCAGTCCATAGGCACGGCCTCGGATCTCGAGCGGGGTCACGTCGGCGACGAGGGCATCGCGCGGCGCGCCGCGCAGGCCTTTGCCGATCCGGTCGGCAAACCGGGCGCCGAGTACTGGCAGCGGCCCCGCCGCGATCGCGAAGAACGGTTTGGACAACGCGCCCAGCCCGTACCCCAGCAGGATGAGCGGTTTGCGGCGTCCGAACCGATCGGACAGGTAGCCCGAGAACATCTTGGTGATCGACGCAGTGGATTCGCCGATCCCGTCGATCAGCCCGACCATGGCCACGCTGGCCCCCAGCGTCCCGGTCAGGAACACTGGCAGCAGCGCGTGGATGATCTCGGACGACAGGTCCATGAACAGGCTGACGAGCCCCAACGCCCAGACTGTGCGCGGCACCCGCGCAGCCGGGCCGGGCCGGGCGCCTCTCACGAGTCGGAGCCTTGCGCGGACATTGGCAGGTCGCTCGTGGCAGTCCCATGCCTGCCAAACCGGAGAATCAGCGCGGGTAGGAACAACAGGCTCATAATGGTCGAGGTAACGAGGCCGCCGAGAATGACCAGCGCCATCGGCCCCTGGACCTCGCGGCCGGCCTGCCCGCTTTCGAGCGCCAGCGGCAGGAGTCCGAGCGCGGTGACCAGCGCGGTCATAAGGATCGGGGTCACGCGTTCCTCGGTCGCCCTGAGCACCGTGGCGATGCCGAAGCTCTCGCCTTCTTCCTGAACGAGATGATCGAGATGAGAGACCAGCAGGATCGCGTTGCGCGCGGCGATGCCGAACAGCGTGACGAACCCGACCAGTGCGCCGAGCGAAAGTACGCCGCCCGACAGACGTACCGCCACCACGCCCCCGACCAGCGCGAAGGGCGTTCCCGCAAGGATCAAAGCCGCCGAGCGCAGTCCGCCGAACGCCAGGATCAGCAAACCGACGATGGCAACAGCGGCGATCGCCACGTTGAGCATGATCTGGTGCGCGGCGGCTGCTTGCCCTTCGGCGACGCCGCTGTAGGCAAGTGTGACCCCCGCCGGCAGCCTGACCTTGGCGGCGATTGCCGTGCGTGCATCGCGAGCGAACCCGGCGACGTCGGTGCGGGTCGGGTTGAGCGTGACGACCTGGCGGCGCTGGCCACCATCGCGATTGATACTGCTTCGCCCTTCCTCGAGATAGATCGTCGCGACATCGCCCAGCCTGACCGACGAGCCATCGGCCGAGCGGACCAGCATGTCGCCAACGCTCTCCGGATCGCGGCGCAGTTCGGCGGGCAGGATGAGTGCCACGTCGGTCACTCGGTCGGCCTCGGCAACCTGCCCTGCGACATGGCCCTGGTTGGCGATCTCGATCGCGTCATTGGCATCGGCTGCGGTCACCCCGTGCGCGGCCATCCGGGCGGAATCGAGCTCGATGGTCAGCACTGGCGTTCCCGGCGGCGACTTGACCCTTACGTCGGCCGCGCCCGGTACCTGCTCGACAACGCTCGCCACCTGCATCGCGACCTTGTCGAGCGTATCGAGATCGGCGCCATAGATGCTGACCGCGAACTGCGCGGTCTCGCCCGAGAGGGACTCCCCTATCCGGTCGCCAAGGAAGGTCAGGGTCTCCGATTGAAGCGAGGGATAGTTGCCGAGCGTGCGGCGAATGGTGTCCAACGCCGCCTCTTGGCTGCGCGCGCCGCCAGGCTTGAGTTCGACGTGCAATTCGCTCTGGTTGGGCGGGAACGGATCCTCGCCCGTCTCCGCCCGGCCCATCTGCTGTTCGACCGTGGCGACGCCGGGGATCGCCATCAGATCGCGCGACAGCCGCGTGCCGGTCTCGCGCATCCAGCCAATCGACGCGCCGGGCGGCCCGTTGACCTTGAGCACGTAATGCCCTTCACGGAAGGCTGGCAACAGCTCGCCGCCAAAGGCCAGCAAGCCGACAATTCCGACCAAGCCGGTAATTGCAGTCGCCCCCACGACCATCGCCGACTTGTCGCAAACCCTGGTCAGGAAGCCGCGGTGCCACGCCTTTGCCCGGCCGAGCAGCGCCGGTTCGGCATGCGGTTCGGTACGCGACAGCAGCAGGTAGGCCAGCGCCGGGGTCAGCGTGATCGCAACGCAGAGCGAGGCCAGCACGGCCAGCAGGATCGCCAGCGCCAGCGGCGCGAAGAACGCGCCCTGCAGTCCGGTAAGGAACAGGATCGGCGCGATGGTCAGTGCGAGCACGTAGGTCGCATAGACGACCGGCGCGCGCACCTCGACACTGGCGGCGGCGATGATGGCGCGGCGGTCCCCGCCTTTAGCTCCTCGCAATCTCCGAACGATGTTCTCAACATCGACCACCGCATCGTCGACCACGACGCCCAGCGCCACGGTCAGTCCGCCCAGCGTCATGGTGTTGATCGTCTGCCCGAGAAGATCGAGCACGATCAGTGCGGCCAGCAGCGACAGCGGGATCGCCAGGAACGCGATCAGCGCCACCCGGATGTCGCGCAGGAACGCCATCAGGATGAAGCCGATCATCGCCGCACCGATCAACAGGTCGATCGACATGCCGTCGAGCGCCGTCTCGATGAAATTGGCGGGCCGGTGCAGCGCCGGATAGATCTGCACGCCTTGCGCCGCCAGTGAGGGGCGCAGGTCATCGAGCGTCGCCTCCACCGCGCGCGTGGCATCGAGGGTATTGGCGCCGTATTGGCTGAACAGCGAGACCAGCACGCCGGGGCGGCCCATGATCAGGGCGTCCCCCATCTGCGGCCCGGCAGCCAGATCGATATCGGCAACATCTCGCAAACGGATCGCCGGGCCGCCGCCGCTGGAGATCAACGCATTGCCCAGCGCTGCCGCATCGATGCGGCCATTGGTCGGGCGCACGAGAATGCGCTGGTTGGAGGTTTCGGCAAAGCCGCCGCCGCGCACCGTGGTTAGCGCCGATACCGCCGCCGAGACATCGGCCAGCGAGATCTGCCGGGCCACAAGGGCTTCGGGCCGCACGCGCACTTCGAAGCGCGATTCGGCCGAGCCATAGATCACCGCACCCGCCACGCCGCGGGTCGCCAGCAGCCGCGGCTTCAAGGTCCATTCGGCGAAGGCACGAAGCTGACGCTGATCCATCCGATTGCTGACCAGCCCGATCTTGAGCATGTCCATCGTCGAGGAGGTCAGCGGCGAAAGAGCGGGCGTCGCCACACCGATAGGCAACTGGCCGGAGACCTTGGCCAACGCTTCGGCCACGACCTGCCGGACCTTCAGTGGATCCGAGCCCTCCTTGAAGGTTATCCGGATGATCGACAGGCCCTGCGCCGATTCCGACCGCACCGTCTCGACCCCATTGGCACCGTTGACGGCGTTTTCGAGCGGCCGGGTCACCAGCGCCTCGACCTGCTCGGCGACGAGGCCGGGGGATTCGGTTTGGATCGTGACCTGCGCGGGCACGAACTCGGGAAACACGTCGTAGCGCGCGCGTTCGAGCACCACGATGCCGTAGGTGAGCAGGATCGCAGCCATACCCAGCACAACCCAGGCATTGCCCACGCACCAGCGAACGAGCCGATCGAGCATGGGCCTAGTCGTCCTCGCCAGCAGACTGCGCCGGGCGCGTCTCGAGCGCCAACAGACTGGCACCGCCATGCACGACGACCACCGTCCCTGGCGTCAGGCCGCCGCGCACCAGCCAGCCTTCGCTGACGGGGATCGGTTCGACCAGGGCTTCGCGCTCGAACTTGCCGCCCTCGCGGCGATAGACCCACATCTGCCCCTGATAGCGCACGATCGCGTCGCGCGGCACGAGCACACCGGAAACAGTGCCCGAGGCGGCGGCCTGCGCGGCCAGAACCCGCCCGGTGAGAACCTGCCGCACCACCGGCCCCGTCAGGACCACCAGCACGCCGGCGGATTGCAGCTTGCTGTCCGATGCAGCGGCCGCGCCGAGCACGCGGGCGCTCGTCTGACCCTCTCCCGCTGTTATTTGCACGATCGAGCCGCCAGTCAGCAGCACGCCCGGAATATCGATCCGGACCAGTGCAGCTTCGCCCGCGGCGATACGCGAAACGAGCTGGTGAACGCCGGTGTCCCCTAGCGTGGCAAGTCCCGGCCCATATTCGAGGGCGATCCGCTGTCGGGCAAGGCGAAGCCGGGCAATGTCCGCACTCGCCTGCGCTCGCGCCGCTTCGACCGACCGGCGCGAGGCGCTGATGTCATTGCGATAAAGCGCGTCGAGCCGGGCCGCTTGGGCTTGCGAAGCGGCGGCCGTGGCCTGCGCGCTGTCGATTTCAGCAATGATGGCGGCAAGCGGTCCGGCGTCGAGACCCCTCGCATAGCCACTGGCCTGCTGCGCCCCGGACCAGGCAGAGAGCGGCGCTTCGACTATGCCGAGGCGCTGGCGCAGCGCCGCATTGCGAACCGGGTCGGGACTGGCGGCAGCTACCGGCCTGTCGCCATCGGCGTCGCCTTCCTTTTCGCCAAGCTCACCCACCAGATAGAGCGCAAGCGCCAGCAGCGAAGCGCCCGCCGCTGCGCCCAAGGCGACCAGCGCCGCTCCCTTGCCCCCGCTCACGATCCTGTTCCTTCCAGCAATGTTTCCGGCCCCGACAGCGGACGCCGCAGGGCCTCTTCCAGCGCCGCATCAGCGGCGAGGACCCGCGCCAGCGCGTCAAGCTCGGCAAGGCGCGCCACTTCGAGCCCGGCTTGCGCCGCAGCCCAATCGTTCCGGTCGATGGCCCCTGCCGCCAGTTCGCGGTCGGCCTGTGCGGCGAGCCGAACGGCGATCGGCAGGTCGAGTTCGCGCGTCTGATTAATCGAACGCCTTGCCGCCGCCGCTTCGGCCATTGCCTGATCGATCCCGGCTACGGCCGAGGCATAAAGCGCCTCCACGTCAACGCCTGCCTGGCTGCGGCGCGCCTCAGCTGCCGCGATTGCCCGCAGGTTGAGATCGAACGGCGGCAGCGCCAGCCCAAGGTTGAAGGGAATCTTGACCAGCCCGTGGTCCCAGCTGAACCCCGGCCCGACGCTCAGCGCCGGATACTGCTTCGCGACTTCGCCGCGCAGATCGAACTCGGCCTGATCGTAGAGCACCATCGCCTTGAGCAAGTCGGGGCGTCCAAGCAAAGCCGCGGCACGATCCGCAGCCGATGGCGTGTTGGCTGACGTCGGCGATGCAAACTCCGGCCAACTGCGAGCCAGTGGCTGCACCTGTTCGGGCGGCACGCCCAGCGCAGCGGCAATCTGGACGAGGGCGGCTTCTCCCCGGGCCCGGGCCGCAGCAACGCGGGCGCGGGCATCGGCGAGGTCAGCCCGTGTGTGCTCCAGTTCGGCGCGCGAAGCCTCACCCTGCGCGACCCGTCGTTGCAGCACCGCAAAACGCCGCTCCTGCAAGGCCTGGAGGCGATCGGCGACAATCCCCTGCCGCACGGATACCAGTTGCTCGGCCAGTGCGCGGACGAGCGCCATCCGCGCAGTCCAGACCGCTTCAGCAAGATCGTAGCGCGCCGCGGTCACGCCAAGCTCGGCCGTGCCGATGCGCGCAGCCCGGCGTCCGCCCGTGTCGAGCGGAATGTCCGCGCCGATGCCCAGCAACCACGGCGGCGAATCCGCGCCGGCATATTCGCTGCTCAAGGTCATGGTTGGCCCCGTTGGTGCATGGGCGGCACGCGCTGCCGCTTCGGCGCTCGCCACCCTGGCTCGAGCAGCCGCGACGGAAGGATTGTTGGCGAGCAGCACTTCGAACAGCACCAGCTTGTCGGGATTGCCCGCATCGCACGGCGCGCGCGGCGCCGCCATCCGACAGGCGGCAGCGGCGCTGTCGAGATCGACGGTCCGCGCAGAAAACCGTGCTGCGGTGGTCGCGATGCTGACGGGCTCAGGCGTATAGTGCGTACAGCCAGCGAGTGCGAGCACGGCTGCGGCTACACAGGCACCCTGGCCCCACTGGCCGCGGCGCTTGAAGATCGCTGACTGTTTGCGGGTTTGCGCGATCACGCGGCAGTCCTTCGGGAAAAGCGGATTTCGGCGCGAAGGCCTGGCCTTGCATCGCCGAGCGCGAAGGTTGCGCCGTGCGCCTGTGCTACGGCCCGCACCAGGCTCAAACCCAGCCCGTGGCCGGGAGCGAAGCGGGCGGATTGTAGCCGAACGAAGCGTTGCTGCACGCGCTCGCGGTCGGCCTCTGGAATGCCCGGGCCGTTGTCGCTGACGGTCACCAGCGCGCCGCGATCGTCGCAGCGGACCTGAAGGCCAATCACCGATCCCGGCGGCGTATGCCGCAAGGCGTTCTCGACGAGGTTGGTGAGCGCTTGGGCGATCAATTCGCGATCGCCGTGGACCCTGATGCCGGAGCCCACGGCGACGTGAAGGATTCGCTGCTCATCCTCAGCCAGAAGTTCAAGCGTTTCGCCCAGTTCCGAGACGAGTGCCGACAGATCGACTGCCGTGAAAGCGCGGCGCAGGCTGCCTTCCTCGACTTCGGAAATGCGCAGGATCGCGTTGAACAGGGCAAGCACATTGTCTGCCTGCGCCACGGCTTCGTCAATGGACGCACTGGTGGCGGCCTGTGCCTGGCTCCCGCGCATGCGTTCGAGATGGTTGCGCAGGTGCGAAAGCGGCGTGCGCAGGTCATGCGCCAGATCGGCCGAAACTTGCCGGAGGTTGGCGATCAGGCTGGCGATCCGGTCGAGCATCGCGTTGAGCGATTGCGCCACGCGGTCGAACTCGTCACCCGCAGCGCCAACGTCGGCACGTTGCTCCAGATCGCCGCCGATGATTGCGCTGGCGGTCGCCTCGATGCTCTCAAGCCGTTTCCGCAGATAGCGCGCCAGCAACAGGGCGCCGCCCAGACCCAGCAATAACAGGGCAAGCACAGCGCTGCCGAACATCGCCAGGATCGTGTGGTCCATCGCCTCGAGCGATTCGAGATCTGCGGCAACAACCAGGCGGTAGCCGCCCGGCAGCTCAGTCACTTGCACGCGGGCCTGCTCGCGCCCTTCGCCCGGATCATCGAAACCGATTGTGTGCCAACCCGCTGGTGCGGACGGAATGGCCAGATTGCCAGCAATCCTTATCCTATTGACGTCGAACAAGGCAGTTCCAAGCCCGATCGGGCGGTTCACCCCCTGTTGGTCGAGCGCCGACTGCACTCCTCTGATTCCGTCATCGTGGTATTCGACCAAAAGCGCGTTCGTCGCCTGCTCAATGCGGGCGTCGATCTGGCGTGAGAAGGCCAGATGGGTCGCAACGTAGACGCCTACGCCCAGCAGCAGCGTCGCCGCTGCATAAGCCAGCCAGCCCCAGAGCGCGATCCGGTTGGCGGCGCTGCCGCGGCCCAAGTTCATGTTGTGCGAACCCGGTAGCCCGCGCCGCGCGCAGTTTCGATGAGATCGGGAAGGCCGCCCTCGTTGAGCTTCGCCCGCAACCGGCTCATGTGGGTCTCGACAATCTTGGTCTGCGGATCGAAATGAAAATCCCAGACCTGCTCCAGCAGCATAGTCCGGGTCACGTACTCGCCGGCCTGCCGCATCAGCACTTCCAGCAGCCGGAATTCCCGGGGCTGGAGCGTGACAACCCTGCCGCCCCGCCGCACCTCGCGGGCGATGAGGTCGATTTCCAGCGGCCCTGCCCGTAGTTTCGTGGCGATCCCGCCCTGGGCATACCTGCGGCCGAGCGCCTGCACTCGAGAGACAAGTTCAGCAGGCGCAAACGGCTTGACCAGATAGTCGTCGGCGCCTGCGTCAAGCCCGTCGACCCGGTCCTCGATCCGCCCGAGCGCGGTAAGCATCAGCACCGGGGTCATAACGCCGCGGCCGCGCAATGTCCTGAGCAGGGTCAGTCCATCGAGTTCTGGAAGCATGCGATCGAGAATGATCACGTCCCATGGCGACGAGCACGCGAGGAGCAGGGCCTGTTCGCCACAGCCGGCGGATGACACGACATGGTCCAGATCAACGAGACAAGTCTCGATGAACTCAATCGTGTCTACATCGTCTTCGGCAAGAAGGATGCGCATGCCCTGAATAGTCCCCGCTGACTGGACGCGCGGTTTGGCGGTCGTCGAATTCGCGTTCGATAGCTTTGTTACGCGGGCAATGGGGGATACAATTGTGTAACCCAACACTTTGACCGCTTTGGCATGCTGAAAAGCCAATCAGCCGTCGATCAATCGTAGTGCTTGGGCCTGCCCGATTACCCTTCTCACCCCCTCTGGCGACCACGTCAGCCCCCCTCTGGGCGTCGGCTCGCGCAAATCACGCGACAGCCACGCGGCAATCTCCCGCAGCGACGCATTTGGATGACTGTTGAGGCGATCGGCCACCAGCCTCGCAACCCGTGTATCGGGCGGAAGCCGAGGCGCGGCTTCCAGGATCGCCGGATCCGCGTATCCGGCCTGCACCATGGTGCGGCACGCCTTGACCAGCGTGCGCTCGCTGAACGAGCGGACTGGCGGCGAGATCGCCCTTACCTGCCGTAGCACCAACGCCCAGGGCAGATGGGGGCGCAAGCGCTCGACTGTCGGCAGCCACCGGTGGCGCCCGTCGAGCAGCTCATTGAGATGGCGCTGCTTCAGGCTGTAGCGAATGTCGTCGATCGCGACGGGGTCTCTGGCGCGCATCCGAGGATTGCCAGGCTGTGCGCCACGCGCAACCGCCGCTTTCAATCCGGCCCGCGTTCTTTCCCGGATCAGCGCACGCTCGAACTCGGCAAAGGCGCCCAGCATCTGCGTCATCAGCATGCCCTGAGCGCTCGACGTGTCGATCGGATCATTGATCGAGCGGAAGTACGCGCCCTTGGCCCGCAGCGTCTCGACGATTTCAAGCAGGTGCGCCAGCGACCGCGCTAGGCGGTCGATGCGGACCACCAGCAGCGTGTCCCCCTTCCCCACGCGATCCAGGGCTCTGGCGAGGCTTGGACGCTCCTTGCTCGCCCCGCTGGCTTTGTCCTCGAAGATTACGCTGCAGCCCTGCGCGCGAAGAGCATCCTGCTGGGCCGCCGTGTCCTGTTCGTCGGTCGAAACGCGGGCATAGCCGATCAGGGTCATTTGTCACATATCATATAATGAGGGCATTCGGTCGGTTGCCTCCGTATGATATAAATTTAGGCGCGCGATGACCAGCGACAATTGGCGTGATCTCGGCAACGCTGTGGAAGGCCGATTTCGAGGAAGGGGGCTATATCCAAGCCCCCGATCACTCAGCTTCCGCTGACCTGCATTTCGGACTCTGGAGCTTCGGAAAGCCGCGTGTTTCTGCCGCTTGGGCCATCAGGCGTCCGCTGGTATTCTTGCGATAATCCGGTCGTATTCTTGCAATCGGACCTTGGAAATCGCCGAAAGGCGGAGAGTCCGGTCGTATTCTGGAAACGACACACCCTATAAGGAGGGGTCAATTCCGCTTATGTGATAAGTACAATTATCGCATATGAACTTTTCGACGATAGCATGAGGCGAAACCAACTGCTGACTTTGGTTTCCTCACGCGCTAAGCGTAAGAGCGATGCAGGAGATCGTCGACCGCCGCGCAAATGACCCAATGTTGCTGCTCGGCCGGCTCGACGGCCGGCTTCATCATAGTACAAGCGCCGACATTTTCCTTGCGCGATCGCGCCTTCACGGCGCCGCGGCGTTAGCAGGTCTCGCCGGCGTGCCGATCGCTGTCGGCGACCTGCAGGATTGGATCGCGGGGCGAAGCGCCCCTCCCCGCGCCTCCGAAGGTCTCAACGATCCGATATCGGTGGCGTCCATTTTCCACCTCGCACTAAGTCGGGACGAGGATGTCAGAGACCCGGTTGGCCGCGCATCCCTCAATGCTCTCCGAACCATCCTCGACGACCGTGCAGAGGCTGAGCGCTATGGTGGAGACGATCTCGCACACTTCGGCCCGCTCTGGCGTCAGGTGAAGTCTGCGGCGGATGCACCCTTCCCCGTCGCCGATCTCCGGTCCATCGCCGAGCGCGTGTTCGCTCTTGCCGAAATGACCGAGCGTCTTCCGGTCGGCGCCTCGGAGGTTGTTGCGATCGACGGACGCTCGTTGGAGCTTCCTCCCCGCTGCCGCGATCGCAACTGGCTCGTCGCGACCGCTCTTCCTCGCATGCTCTACCGCGCTGGCTTCACGAGCCGCATCATCCCCTCACTGGTGCCGCTCCCCAAGTTCATGCCCCCTTCCCCTGCCGCGCTGACCGGGTTCCTCGCTAAGGAGATCGGGCAGATCAGCGCGGCGGGGCTCCGCGAGCTTTCCGCAATTGAGCATGACGTCGCCAAGCTCACCAATTTAGGTGCAACTCAGCGAAGTCGCCTGCCGCTTCTCGGGCGCCTATTGATCGCCTATCCAGGGCTCCAGGCATCCTCCGTTTCGAAGCTGCTGTCTGTGACACCTCAGGGTGCCCGAAAGCTCCTCGCGGCGCTGCCCACCACGCCTGCCGCGCAGCGCCGGCTGCGGGCCGAATAGCGACCGGGACGCCCTCCGTACTGAAACGCCGTCTCGCTTGTTTTGCTCAGCTCGCCGGCAACAGTTCTTCGATCGCTTTCATGAGCTCGGCCTTCGTGGCGCCGGTCCGGGGCACGATCTTGATCGTGATCCCCCCACCTCTGGCACTGGCATAGCGCAGAATCGTCTTTCCGCCTTTGCCCGTGATCTCTCGCTCGCCAGTCTCCTTCTTCTTTGCCTCAACGGTCGCACGAACAAGTCGCTTCGCCACCTCGGGTCCGGTCAGACTGGAACCACCATTCCTACGCTCGGCCTCGATGCGCTCGGCCTCGTCTCGCATTCGCTTCAGAGTTTTCGGTTCGCTGGTCAGCGGTTTGATATCGCGCGCCACTCGAACGGTAATGTCGTGGGTGTCCGAAAATGCCGCCACGATCTCCTCAGGAAGCCTCGCAACATCCAGCAGGCGGCTCAGCCATGACCGCGAGAGGTTGAGATGCTCCGCCATCTGGGACTGGGAGTTCTCGTAAAACTCCGACAGCGCTCGCGCATATTCCTTTGCACGCTCCCAGTCTGAAATGTCCTTTCGCGACCGATTTTCAACGTCCGAAACCCGGAATGCCTCTTCATCCGTGACGGTCTGGATCGTGACGAGATAATCAAATTCTGGATGATGATGTTCGCGGAGCCACTGGACGGTCCACCACCGGCGAACGCCAGCGATGATCTCATAATCGTAGTCAGGATCGTCCTTCAGACGACGCACGATCGCCGGGATGCGCTGCCGCTTCGCCGCGAGAAAGGAGTCGATCAGATCGCGACAGCTCTCTTCGGACAAATGGTCCAGGTCGCGATTGTGCATCCGCCAGGGACGGCAACGAGCCGGGTCCACCCACTCCGTTCGATCGGTAACCGTCTTGCCGCTCGCTATCCGCGCCAGGGTCTGGCTTCGGCTCGCGATGATCCCTTCCGAGGGGCTCGCATTGTCAAGCTCGGCCTCATTATCCAGGCCTTCGGTGAACATCGAGCCGAAGCCCTTATTTCCTTTTGTCATCGGCTCGCTCCTACTCGAATTTCCGGCATCTTGGAGACCCGATTTGTTGGTCTGTTGCCACGTGGCAACAAACCGAAATTCGCCTCGCCTTCGGCTCCCCTTTTCTGAGGGAAAACTGATCCTGGAATTTGGCTCATGATACTGTTTATAAACGCTTTCCTTGCTCGGTTGCCACGTGGCAACAACGCATCATTCTTAGCAGATTTCAGCCCCATAGACGGCGAACAATTGCCCGCAGTTGCCACGTGGCAACTGCTGCTCAAAGCTGCCCCCCTGCCCGGCTCGGCCAGGTCCGCAAAACGTCTTCTTCGATGTCTCGGCAAACCTCATTCAGATGCCTCATGCACCGGTTGTAAACCTCGTGCGAAGTGACGGGCTTTTCCAGTTCAAAGACCGTCTTCATCCGCGAGCTGGCATTGTCGATCTCCGCACTGGTGACCATCACCGAAGAAGACATTGAGCCTCCGAAAACGCTCCGCATCATCGAAAGTATCTCACGATGCATCGACTTGCTGTCGTCGACCCGGCTGCCGACGAGACGGATGAAATTGTAAGCCGGGCGCCCCCTCCCCGCGAGCTGCTCGAGCTGCTTCATCGTGGTCTTCGCCATGTCGATAAACGACACCGTCGATGCGAAGTCGACCAGGCTTGGCGGCACGGGGATCACCATCGCATTGGCTGCTTGAAGGACCGCCATGGAGACCATGCCGAGTGCTGGAGGCGGATCCATGATCACCACATCGTAATCTTCTACCACCGAGTCGATGGCCTCGGCGATCAGGTCGATGATGTTCAGGTTCTGATTGCGCGCGAGGTAGCCGGCGATCTCGTATTCGAGATTGTAGAGCCGCAAATTCGCAGGGATCAGATCGAGCCCATGGAAGTGGGTCTTCCGAATGATCTTTCGCACACCCAGCAATTCCGGGTTATGGAAATGCCCATAGAGCGTGTCGTCCTCCTCCAGATCGACGTCTGGTCGGTAGCCGAACATCATTGTCGATGAAGCTTGGCTGTCGCAGTCGATAAACAGCACACGATAGCCGTTGATCGCGAAGTGCTGAGCCAGGTGCAGCGCGATCGTGGACTTGCCGACACCGCCCTTGAAATTGCAGACCGAGAGAATGGCGGGTGGATCTTCCGGGCTGCGCCACGGACGCGTTCCGAACACCTCACGCATATGATCGAGTTCTTCGAGCGTATATTGGACGCGATGACCGGAAGCCGTCCGCCCACGCTCCGGCAAACGCCCGTCGCGTTCAGCTTCTCGGATCGCCGACGCGGTGCGTCCGACAAGTGATGCAGCCTTGGAGATAGGGAAGGTGGGGGCTCGCTTCTGCCCTGTCTCTGGATCGACCGCGCTGTCGCGGATCCGCTTGAGGATCGTGAGCGCTTTACGGTGAAGCACATCCAGGCCACCTTCCAGAAGGTCATCGGCGGGGACATTTGTGGGATCAGTGGCCATGAGATTCCGCTTTTGTGGGTTTGATGGCCCACAATAGCGACGTTGGCAGTTTCGAGCAACGATTTGGCCATCGAACTTACAACTTTACCGATGATCTCCGAGCCGTTTCGGATTTCAAGGTAATGCCAATGCGCCCTGGTAGAGGCGCACCGATGATCTCCGAGTCGGTGCAAGCTTTTCGAAAACTTGCTGCGTCCGGCTGCACCGAGCGATGCCCTGTGGATAAATACCGATGATCTCAGTACCTTCCGATGATCTCGGTGCGTCCTACCAATGATCTCGGTGCCAACAGACCGATGATCTCGGAGCGCATACCTATTACATGAATCCCTGAATCAATCCGATTCGCGAATCGGCTTCAAAATTTCGATTTTTGAAAGTGGGAAGGGGCGATTCGGCAAAAGCGGCACCGAGATCATCGGTCGAATTGCAACTCTCACCCCTGATTTCCCGCCAAAACTGCCAACAGGGTTGATTTCGAAACCCAAACCTGTTGAGACAGCGCCATCACAGACCCCGGAGATTCGGGGAAGGGCGGAACAATGAACGGAGATCAGCATAGGCCGATTGGGCACCAATATGCACTCGCCATGATCGATGGCGGTGCAGAGAATGTCCGGAAGCTTGCCTCCACTGCCGGAACCCAATTGACGCTCGACGCCTTCCTGCGAGTCCACGACGAAGAGCCTGTCCCGGCATTTCTCCATTCCGCGCTTTGCGCCATGTCGCTCCCGACCAAGCGCCCGAAGGACGACACGCTCCCGATTATCCGGGAAGACGGCAAGTACGCGCTGGCAATCAACCCTCGGCCGGTTCTTCAAAATATCGATGGCAAGTCGGTCATGAGAAGCCTGGGTGTTCCATATGGGGCCTATCCCAGGGTTGCGCTCATCTATCTGCTTTCACAGGCGGTAATGAAGCGTTCGCGCGACGTCTATCTCGGCCGCAACTTCACGGAATGGATGCGGCGGCTTGGCTATCAAACGGTGTCCTATGGCCCCCGTGGCACCGCAAATCTGATGCGCGAACAGGTCGACCGCTTGCTGGCGTGCGAGTGGCAGATTCGCTGGGATGGCACCGAAACGGACGACAACGCCTTTGCGGTCCGCGATGTGAAGATCTCAAATGAATATGCTGGTTCACTCGACAAGAACGGCACCTTCGCGCGGGAAATCCGTATGTCGGAGGTCTTCTACAGTCACCTTATCGAGCACGCTGTCCCATTAAACGAAGTAGCGATCCGGGAGCTTAAAGGGACGCCAACGGCGCTCGATCTCTATACCTATCTTGCCTATCGCCTCCCACGGATCGGCTCCGACAAGGGGCAGATCATTTCTTGGGATCAACTGGCAAAGCACCTCGGCAACGAGGCTGACAGCAAGCGCTTTCGTCAAACGGTGCGGGAGACGATGCAGCTCGTCTCGGCGGTTTATCCCAACGCGAACGTCGATCTCTCCGGCAGGAAGGTGGTCCTTCATCCGTCTCCAGCGCCGATGGAGCGTAAATTGGTCGGACCCCATTTGCGACTTGTTGGGGCGCCAGGCGTCGAAACGGCACCGAGATCATCGGTTCGCACCGTTCCGCAGGCAACGAAACCCGCAGCGAAATCAGACGAACCGCTTCACGCATTCCCGCCGGGAACGCTTTCCTATGGCGACCGCGAACAGGCGTTTCGGAGTGTCGGTCTCACTAAGGGCCATCCTTGGTCAGTCGACGATATGGCCAACGCATTCCGCAAGGGATTCGCCGATATCAAGAGGCCCCGGACCGACACCGAATGGATGCGGCTCTGGGAGGCCTTCGTGATCAAATATGCGGATCGGCGGAAGAACCGGCCTGACGATTGACCGATGATGTCCGAGCCGTTCGTCGCCTGCGAACGAGCCCGAGTCGTGCCCGATGAAGCGATCAACGTGAGCGCGCCGACCCTCATCGTTGATAGGTCCGGGTCACAGCGCCATGCGCTGAAAGAGGGAAGGGGGGATGTGGCTACCGAGCAGGAGGTAGTCCTATGCCACTCACGGCCAAACGACCGACCCAGGAACTTGTTGACCTCGTAGGCGCTCTTGGCGGCACCTGGACCGGCTACAGGGCTATGGCCCGTTGCCCGGCACATGGCGACAACGATCCAAGTCTTTCGATCCGCCAAGGTGACCGCGGCATTCTGGTGACGTGCTTCGCGGGTTGCGCACGCGATGATGTTCTGCGGGAATTGCGTCGGGTTCGAACCGGCCAACATTATGCAATACCGGAACAGGATCGACCGCAAGGCAGCGCCAATGTCTCGCGCATCTGGGAGCAGGCCGTTGGCGTCAAAGGGACGCTGGCCGAGCGCTATCTTGAGCGACGCAACTTGTTGCCAGCGCCTGCCGACGTGCGCTTCCATTCGCGCTGCCCATACCTCCCGAAGCCGAAAACCGTTTATCGACCGGCTTTGCTGATTGCTGTTCGCGAGATCCGGCAGCTCGTCGCGATCCAGCGCAACTTTCTCGACCCTGCGACAGCGAAGTGCCTCCGAAAAGTCATGCTCGGCGTGCCTGGGACAGGCGCATGGCGGGGCCGGGCAGGGGGCGAGACGCTGGCGATCGCCGAAGGTTTCGAGACTGCCGGCGCCTACACCCGCATCAAGGACATCCCCTGCTGGGCCTCACTTGGCGCCAGGCGGCTCGATCAACTGGTCATTCCACCCGGCATTACGACCCTGCTGATCGCAGAGGACAATGATCCAGAAGGGCGTCGCGCCGCGGCGTCCGCCGAAGCGAAATATGCCCGTCCCGGGCTCATCATCCGCCGCGACCCGCCGCCGCCGGCTTTCAAGGATTGGGCAAAGTTCCTCGACGCGCACTGCCGGACCTGATCCCGGGGCGGAGAGAGGGGAGGGGGATCGAGGGTGTGTCGCTGCGACAGATGCAGCCGCGCAGGAGATTCCCAAATGACCGACCTTTTTCAGACCGCCGAGCGCGGCGACCGTGCCGCTGCGCACATCCTTCTATCCCAACTGGCGTCAGGCGAGCCGGTCACCCGTCAACATCTCAATCGGGCGATGGTGCAGGCGTTCGGCGGAACCGATGCCGAAGGACGCTGGACGCAGCGCTCAAGCTTCGAGGTGCTAGAGCACGCACTCGCCCTTCATCTCCGTGGATCATTGGCGCCTCTGGCCAGCCTCGCCGATGTCGCCGCGCGGATTGACCTCGCGCAGCGCCTCCCCACTCAGACCGTGCGGAGCGAAGACCAGATCGAATGGCAGCAATTCTCGACTCCTGTCGACATTGCGGCCGTCGCGATTCTGCTCGCAGATGTCCGGCAGGATGATGTCATTCTCGAGCCCAGCGCCGGCAACGGTTTGCTCGTTGCACAGCTTGGGGCTCATCGATCGCTGCATCTCAACGAGCTCGATCCGATCCGCCGCGATCGCCTGCACGGCGTTTTCCCCGGCGCAACGATCACCGGCCATGATGGGGCGATTCTTGATGCTGCTCTTGGCGACGCACCGCGTCCTTCCCTGATCCTCATGAATCCGCCGTTTTCGCGGTCGCTCGGCCGCGGCGTCGATGATCTTGCGGCCGTTCGGCATCTTCAGGCTGCACTTCGCCGATTGCAGACTGGGGGCCGCCTCGTTGCCATCATGCCCGACTGGTTCGGACCGACCACCCGAATGCGCGACCACTACGAGACCGTCCTTCGCGGATCGACAGTGCAAGCCTCTGTTCGACTTGAAGGCTGCTATCTCAAACACGGCACGTCTATCGACGTGCGAATCTTCGTCATCGACAAGGTCGCCGGCAGGCTCGCACCAGAAGTCATCCAGGGTGGATCAATCGCGGAACTGCTCGACGTTCTCACCGTGACACCTCGCCTGTCCCTTGTCGCAGATCAGCCGGCACCCGCGCCGAAGCGGGGCGGAGGCATCTCGCTCTTCAGAGCGGTCAAAAGCGCCAAGCCCATGCCCCGGGCCTTTCACGCTGCCGTGCGCAACCATGTCTTGCCGGTTGCTTACACCAGGCTCGAAACCCCGGCGCCGCTGCTCGAACAGACCGGCGTCTATCTGCCCTATCGGCCAAGCCGCCTGGTTTTCGACAAAGCCGGCGAACACCCGACTGCGCTCGTCGAATCCGTTGCCATGGGATCAATCCCAGCGCCGATCCCCGATTACGTCCCTTCGCTGCCGGAGCGGACTGTCACAGAGCGTTTGCTCTCGGCCTCCCAGCTCGAAACCGTCGTTTACGCCGGCCATGCCTGGGCTCAGACGATCCCTGGGCGCTTCGCACCGGACAAGGATGGTGTCGGCCTCGTTATCTCGGAGGAGGGCCGCGGCTACCGAAAGGGTTTCTTCCTCGGGGACGGAACCGGGGCAGGCAAGGGTCGCCAAATCGCGGCCGCCATTCTTGACAACTGGCTTCAGGGGCGGCGTCGCAATATCTGGGTCACCAAGAACGCGCCCCTCCTCGAAGATGCTCGCCGTGATTGGACGGCCCTCGGCGGGCTCGCCGGTGACATTCAGCCCATATCGAACTGGAAGATCGACGAACCCATCAGGCTTGACCAGGGCGTCCTTCTGGTCACCTATCCGACCCTTCGATCGATGCGCGGGGAACATAGCCGGCTGAAGCAGATCATCGACTGGGCCGGCGCCGATTTCGACGGCGTCATCGCCTTCGACGAAGCGCACGAGATGGGCGGTGTCGCAGGAGGCGAGGGCGCACTCGGAGCCAAGGAGGGATCGCAACAGGGCATCAGCGGCGTTCGGCTCCAGAACCATCTGCCCGCCGCGCGGATCCTCTACGCCTCTGCGACGGGGGCGTCCGAGGTCAACAACCTTGCCTATGCCGTGCGGCTCGGGCTCTGGGGACCGGAGACGGCGTTCGCCAATCGCGAGCAATTCATCTCCAGCATTCGCCAGGGCGGGATCGCCGCCATGGAATTGGTCGCACGCGATCTCAAGGCGACTGGGCTCTACATGGCGCGAGCGCTGAGCTTCGCCGGTGTCGAATATGAGATCCTGCGGCACGAACTGACGCCCGCGCAGATCGAGATCTACGACACTTACGCCAATGCCTGGTCCATCATCCACCGGAACATGGAAAAAGCCCTGGAACTCACCGGCGTCGTCGATGGTCTCGAGAACACCACTTTGAATAGCGGGGCGAAGGCATCGGCCCGCTCGCGCTTCGAGTCCACCAAGCAGCGTTTCTTCGGCCAGGTGCTGCTTTCGATGAAGCTGCCAACGGTCATCGCCGCGGTCGGCGAGCATCTTATGGCGGGCCAGTCGGTGGTGCTTCAACTGGTGACGACGGCCGAGTCCATCCTCGACCGGCGATTGGGCATGCTCAGCCCGGATGAGCGCGTCGACCTCGAAATCGACCTCAGCCCTCGTGAATATGTCATCGATTATCTCGAGCGCGCTTTCCCTACTCGCCAAATGCGCGTCTTCACCGACGACACAGGCACGCAGCGCTCCGAGCCGATGACGGACGAGACGGGTAATCCCGTCTACAATCCCGAAGCCGAAGCTGCCCGCGCGCTGATGATCGAGCATCTTTGCGCATTGCCGCCGATCATGTCGGCGCTCGACGGCATCCTGGAGCATTTCGGGCATGATCGTGTCGCGGAAGTCACTGGGCGGACAAAACGCCTAATCTCGACGGGCGACGGCCGGCAGAAGCTGGAAACCCGTTCGACCCGTACCAGTCAGGCCGAGGCCGCGGCCTTCATGCAGGGGCTGAAGCGCGTCCTCATTTTCTCGGACGCCGGCGGGACGGGGCGATCCTATCACGCATCAATGGACGTGCCGAACCAGGAGCAACGCGTCCATCTGTTGCTCGAGCCGGGCTGGCGCGCGGACCGCGCCATTCAGGGCCTTGGCCGAACCCATCGGACCCATCAGGCGAGCACGCCACTGTTCCGGCCCGTCACGACCGACTGCAAAGGCGAACTCCGCTTCACCAGCACGATTGCGAGGCGGCTCGACAGCCTCGGCGCACTCACACGGGGTCAGCGCCAGACCGGCGGTCAGAATCTCTTCGACCCGGCTGATAATCTGGAGAGCGAATATGCTTGCGCTGCGCTGGTGACGTGGTTCCACTTGCTGGTCGATGGCAAGCTCAAGAGCATCTCGCATTCGGAATTCGAGGATCGGACCGGTCTCGAGCTCTGCGACAAGGACGGCGTCCTGAAAGAGGAACTGCCGCCCATCCAGCGATGGCTAAATCGCATCCTCGCGCTTCCCATCGGCCTGCAGAACAGCATCTTCGATGAGTTTCTGTCCCTGGTCGAGACACGGGTATCGGCGGCGAGGGAGGCTGGCCGGCTCGATGTCGGTGTCGAGACGATCCTCGTCGATTCCGCCACCTTGATCGACGACACACTGCTCCGGACCGACCCGGTCAGCGGGGCGACGTCGC
Source organism: Sphingobium estronivorans (assembly GCF_008692605.1). Classification (GTDB taxonomy): domain Bacteria; phylum Pseudomonadota; class Alphaproteobacteria; order Sphingomonadales; family Sphingomonadaceae; genus Sphingobium; species Sphingobium estronivorans. Next base: position 54,478 of record NZ_LFCT01000001.1, on the reverse strand, counting down.
ACTTGCTGACCATCGAGATCGCGCGGCGGCGGACCCCTGTCACCTTGGAGCGCGTGCTGCGTATCGCCGACAGCGATAGCACCGCCGTATTTCTGCTCAACGCCAAGTCGGGGATGGTCGCGCTGCAGACCCGCGCCCGAGCGCTCATGGAGGAGAAGGACGGAACGCCGATCCCGCGCTTCGAGCTGACGAGGCCGACCCGGCGGGAATATATCCGCGAGCATGAGCTCTTCGAGAGCGCCTGGAAAATAGTCGATCGGGACGCCTTCTGCGCGAAATGGCAGGCCGAAGCCGATGAAGCGGCGAACAAGGTCGACACCGAGACGATCCGCCTCGCGACCGGCTTGCTTCTGCCGATCTGGTCGGCGCTGCCCAGCGATCATCTGGTGGTCAACCGCATCGCTGACAAAGCGGGAAATAGCTGGCTCGGCCGCCTCGTTTTCGACGAGCACGTTGTCCAGCTTTTCACCAAGCTCGGCATCGATCGCGCCGAGAACCTGCCGCCCTCGGACATCATCAAATCGGCCCATTCCGGTCGAAGCGTTGATGTTGCCCGCCCATTCCCCATGACGATCCGCCGCGCGATGGTGAACCGAAATCATCGCATCGAGATAGTCGGGGCGCCGTCGGATCAGCTCGCCTGGCTGAAATCCTTGGGCTGCTTCACCGAGATCATTCAGTACCGGACACGGGTGTTCCTTCCGGTGAGCATCGCCGCCGACATCCTTGGGCGCATTCTCGCCGATCCTGGGTGAGCGCGGGTCGCCCTTGGTCAAACGACCGAGGCCGCTCTTGGGAAAGAGGGAAGGGGGAACGGGGTGGTGTCCGGGAATTGCCGGACGCCAAGAGGAGTGACCCCGGTGATCCAGACCATCAAACTCGCCAAGCTGCGGCTCTCGCCGATCAACGTCCGTACCGCACCGGACGAACAGCTTCAGATTGAACCCATGGCCGCCAGTATCGAGGCCAAGGGCGTCCTTCAGAATCTGCTCGTCACGCCCGCCAAAAAGCCGCGCGGCACCTTCGAGGTCTTCGATGGCGGACGCCGTTGGCGCGCGCTTCGCCTGCTCGCCGAGCGCGGTACGATCTCGGAAGCCGATTTCGATGTCCCCGTCATGATCCTTACCGGCGACGATGCCGAATTGTCCGAAACGTCCACGGCGACCAACTTCCATCAGCTCAAGATGACCCCCGCCGAGGAATGCCGCGCCTTTCAGCACTTCATCGGCTCGACCGGCGATCTCGATGCTGTCGCAAAGCGTTTCGGCGTGACACGTCGCTTCGTCGAGGGGCGCCTGCGCCTCGCCTCGCTGGCAGCGCCGATCTTCGACGCCTTGAGCAAAAGCGAGATCACGCTCGACATCGCCAAAGCCTATGCGTCGACCGAAAGCCACGACAAGCAGCTTCTGGTCTGGAACAGCTACCAGAATGGCCACGTAACGGCCGACACCATCCGCCGCGTCATCGCCAATGAGACGCTCAAGGCCAGCGATCCGATCGCGATTCTGGTCGGCGAGGAGCGGTATCGCGCGGCAGGCGGCAAGGTCGATGGCGACCTCTTCACCGACGGCAACGACCGCTGGAACAATCCCGAGATCGCGCACCGTCTCGCCGGCGACATCATGGAGGCCGAAGCGAGACGCATCGGTGAGGAGACGGGCCTTGCCTGGATCAGGCCGATCGCCAGCAACTACGCCCACAACGCCGCCCACGGCCTCTACCGTGCCATCCTGCAGCCGCCCGCGCTCACCGAGGAGCAATCCGCCCGCCTTGGCGAGATCGAGGCGCGCCGCGCCGAGCTCGAGGCCGAAATGCAGGACGAATCCATCTCGCCCGATGCCTACAAGGCCCTGGACCAGGAGGATGACCGACTGATCGCCGAGGCCGAGGCGATCGAGCATCGCGCGCCCGTGCTGCCAGATGAGCTGCGGCCGCATGTCGGCGCGTTTCTGCTTCTGACGCCGCAGGGCGAGATGCGTCTCGACACCCAATTTTATAGCGAGCAGGAGCTCATCGTCGAAGAACCCGACGCGATCGATGATGCGGGCGGCGGAAATCCCGGCGAACCCGACGAGGGCGGGGCGGGCAGGTTTCGCGTCGGCGTGAAGGATTCGCCCGAGCCAGCTCGCCGACCCGAAGCTGTGGCACCTGGCGGCAAGCCGCTCAGCAATCGGCTCTACGACGAGCTTGCCATACAACGCCGCGATATTCTCGCATCCTGTCTGCTCGCTCAGCCGGCGCTCGCGCTCGATTACGCGCTGTTCGTCATGATCGACGCCCGGGTTTTCGCCGGCGGCGGTTCTGCCGACGAGATCGTTCAATATGGCACCACCATCTGCGCTGATGCCCCGCAGGATCCCGTCACGGCGGATTTGCCCGGCTCACGCGCCCGGTCCTACCTGGCCGAAGCGCATGATGGCCTTGATGCCGGATGGTGCGACCACGATCACGAAATCGATCGGTTCGAAGGGTTTCGCGCGCTCGATGACGACAGCAAGGCGCAGTGGCTGGCCTATATCGTTGCCATGTCGATCGAGGCCAAGCCGCGCGGGGCCAGCGGCCAGGTCGCGATCCACAATCGATTGGCCTCGATCCTCGAGATCGACGTTGCGAGCTGGTGGCGTCCGACCGCGGAAAACTTCTTCGATCGGGTCAACAAGGGCAGCATTTTGAGCCTGCTTCATGACGTCGGCGGCGGCGCGCTGACGGCTCGGCACGCCACCCTGAAGAAGGCGGAGATCTCGGAGAGCTGTGAAAAACTCTTCGCCGGGGCGGCCATTGTCGAGCCCGAGACGAAGGACGCTGTGCTCGCATGGGTGCCGGACGCGATGCGCTTTGGTGCTGCGGCCCCGTGCCCGACCGATCGTCTCGGTGGCGAGCCGGATCGCTCTGCGTTGTCGGATGATCACATGGCGGAAGGCGCTTCGGTCGCGGACGATACGGTGATCGAGCCGGTCGAAGCCTGACCCAGCAGGACAGGGGGGCGGTCGGCGCCACTTGCGCGATCGTCCCCTCCCGCACGCTTGCCTCTCCCGAACCCCATCGTCATCCCGCTGGAGCATCAGCCATGCCTGCGAAAGCCCGTCCGAGCCGCGACGTCGCGGCCGAAATCACCAACCTCATCATCAGAAAGCTGGAAGAAGGCGTCCCGCCCTGGACTCGGCCCTGGCGGGTTGCCGGCGCCGGTGGCCGTCCGCTCCGACACTGCGGCACGCCCTATACCGGGATCAACACGGTCTATCTTTGGGCGATCGCAGACGCGAACGGCTATCGCTCGCGCTACTGGATGACGTATCGCCAGGCCGAAGCGCTCGGCGGCCATGTTCGCCGGGGGGAGCACGGCTCGCTCTCGGTCTATTATTCGAGCTTCAAAAAGACCGAGTCGGACCGGGTGACCGGTGCCGAGAGCGAACGCAGCATTCGTTTCCTTCGCCATTATCTCGTGTTCAACGCCGATCAGATCGATGGGCTGCCCGCCTATTTCTATCCGGACGACGCGACCCCTGCGCCGATCGATCCATCTGCGCGGCAAGCTGCCATCGACGAGTTCTTCGATCATGTGCCGGCAGATGTTCGACATGGCGGCGATCGCGCCTTCTTCCACCCGACATTTGATTTCATCCAGATGCCGCACCGGCGGTCATTCACAACGATGGATCATTACGCCTCGGTGAGGGCACACGAGACCGTTCATTGGTCAGGCGGCAGCTCGCGCCTTGCCCGGACCTTCGGCAAGCGGTTCGGCGACAAAGCTTATAGTTTCGAGGAGCTTGTGGCTGAGATCGGAAGCGGCCTGATTTGCGCGCATTTGGATCTGCCGAACGAACTGCACGACAATCATGCGAGCTACGTCGCCCACTGGCTCGGCATTTTGCGCGCGGACAAGACCGCAATCATTCACGCCGCCTCGAAAGCTGAGCAGGCCTTCAACTACCTTCTGGCGTTTGGCGACAGCGACGACACGGCGTCATCGGCCGAGGGGGTCAGGCAGATCCTCGAGGCGGCCTGACCGCCGCTAATCCGAATTTTCCCCGACATCACAGGAGATACCGATGGGCTGGCTCACCATGTCCCGTTTCCACATGGGCGGACACAAGACCGCCAAGGATTATCTGGACGCGCAATTCACCTATAGCCGCGAGGCGGACGGGACGATCAAGGGACTGAAGGTGCTCGCCTCATCCTGCCCCCAGAATCGCACCTATTATGCTGCGGCTCAGGTGATGATCGACGGCGTCGGCAAGGAGGTTTTCGCGATCGTCTGCAAGGTGATGTGGAATCCCAAAAGCAAGTCCGGCGAGCATTTCGGCTACAAGGATATGGACGAATCTGTCGGCCCCTATGAGGATAGCTGTCCCCGCCACATTCTCGACCTTCTGACCCCGACCGACCGGGAGCACGCCCTCGACTGGCGCGCGCGGTGCCGTGCCAACCTGGCCCGCCGATCGCGCAAGATCGAGGACGGCGACCGGATCAAACTGGCCCAGGCGCTGACCTTCTCCGATGGTCATGTGGGTGACGAATTTATCGTCGTGAAGCGCGGCCGCCGCCTGAGTTTCCGCGATCCCGCGACTCGCTGCGGCTATGCGATCAGCCGGTTCATGGAGCGCGACTGGACGATCCTGCCGGTCACTAAGGTTCACAAGACGATCTTTGCATGAGTGCGTCAGCCAGTATCATTCCCGCAGCAGGGAGAAGCCATCATGTTTGCCGCGTGTCTTGAATTGTCGCCCAAGCGTCTGCAGCTTTGCAGCCGCGAGAACGCCAATCGCGTCGCAGGTCGCCTATTCGACGAGCGGCCGGGTAGGCTGTCGATCGTCCGCACTGGCGATCCGCTGCAACCATTCCGGGTCTGCACGACGCCGGCGGCCGATGATCATGTCGAGGTGGAGATGACATTTTGATCCGGATCGCGGCGGCCATCATCCTCGCGGGCGGAGCCGCTCTCACATCGCCCTCATGGTCTCAGAGTTTCGACGCGAAGGCGCGGGCGCTCGATGGCGATACCGTGGCCGTCGATTTCCGGTTGCTTGGGGTCGACGCATTCGAGCGCGGGCAGCTCTGTCGGCGCGCCTCGGGATGTTGGCAGTGTGGGAAGGCCGCACAGGATTTCGCCGCGAACGCCCTGCGTTCCAAGGCCGCGACGATCCGGCTCGTGTCTTCGTCTTCTTATGGCCGCCCCGTTGCGGTCGTTACAGTCGACGGCGCGGATTTGGGAGAGCGTCTTATCCGCGCGGGTCTCGCGACCCCGCAGGCGAGTTATCTCAGAGACGATCCCGCTCGCCTGCGCGCATATAATGCGGCCTTCGCTTCGGCCAGGAGGCAAAGGGCAGGGGCCTTTGCCGGAGACTGGATCGAACCGTCGCGCTGGCGGCACGGGAACCGCCTGAGCTGCGAGCGCTGATGGTCAGGCCGACAAAGTCGGGTCGGCCCACCAAGATGGTCCCTGCTCGAAATTTCCGTCCATCCTGACCAACGGCCCATCGGGCGCGTCGGCCACATAGGGGTTCACGAGCGGCATCACCGTCTCCTTCAGGCGCTTCTGTTCGCCTGCGATGCGCCCGCGCCGCTCCAGCAGATCCTCCAGCCATTCAAGATCGTCGAGCATCGACACCACGCCGCGGCCGGCGAGGCAGAAATAGATGCAGCGCTGAAAATCGTCGGCACCATCATTGCCCAGGATCTCCGCCAGCTTCAGCTTGCCCGCCGAAACCCCTTCATGCACCCAGCTTACCGCCTCGCGCAGCTCCCGCACCGAATAGTAGGCGTCCTCGACATGAATGCCGATCGCCGCATTGGCGATCATCCGACGGGTCGGCCGGTTCTCCATATCCAGCGCCGCATCCCGCAGCGTTATGTCGAGATCGAACAGGTGTCGGATGCTGGGCGTCGTCATGGCAAATCTCCTACTCATTAGAACGTAACGTGAACATGCGCGACCGTCAATTGTCCGCGTGCTTCCGTTGCGAGCGGAGCGCGCATCATGCCCATCAACGTCATCGTCGGCCTTCCGCACCTGAACGATGGGCCGATCCTTCAGCGGGCACGCGCGCTTGGCCGGACCGCGCTCATCTCGGCGAACGCGCTTTCACGTTGGTCCGAAAAGCGCGGCTGGCGGGAATGGACCGGATGGCGCCTGGGGCAACTCCAGAATGCACGGGGTTTGTCCGGCCTCTGCCTGGACTCCGCAGGCTTCGTCGCGACTGCGCGCTATGGTGGCTTCCCGTGGTCCCTGTCGGACTATGTATCGCTCGCGGCGGCCTATCCATTCCAATGGTGGGCAAGTGCCGATTACTGCGTCGAGGCTGAGATCGCGCGAGATCGCGACGAAGTCTTCGACCGCCTGTCGCGCACCATCCGCGCCAATCGCGACTGCCGCATCCTGGGCGAGGATGCCGGAATAGCCGACAGACTGATGCCTGTGATCCAGGGCCGGCGACCATCCGACTATGAGCGCTGTGTCGATGCGCTCTGGGGTTCGCTCCGCCCCGGCGCATTGATCGGTGTCGGAAGCATGTGCCGGCGCGATATTCACGGACCGGAAGGCCTGATCGCGGTCATCGACCATCTCGATCAGATTCTTCCGGCCGGTGTTCTGCTCCACGCATTCGGCGTCAAGGGCACGGCACTGCCCTTCCTTCTGCCTTTCGCACACCGGGTCGCGTCGATCGACAGCCAGGCCTATGGCGTCGGTGCGCGTCGGGCAGCCCTGAAGGCGGGGATCTCCAAGACCGATCGCGTCGTGGCCGATTACATGGAGCAATGGCTCGCCGGTCAGTACCACCGACTAACCGAGCGGCCGCGCCGCCTTCCGCAGCAACGGCCTGCTGACGCAGATCCTCCGCCGATCGATCCCTGGGAGGCCGCAATCGCGCAGGCCCGTACCGAAATCCGCGATCTCATCGAGTCCGGCGATCTTTTAGGTCCGGTCCTCTGATCTGTCTCATTAGGAACGGATGCGGAGAGGGATCAGGCCGACCGCCGCGCTAACCCAAAGAGCTGGCGGTGGTCGGCCTGATCCCTCGCTTGGCGAGGCGCTCGACTTAAGCGATCGACTGCGATGCCAGATCGGGGGCGGCATCCTGCTTTGCCGCCTCCGCCTTCCGCTCCGAATAGCGGTCGACGAGCTGCACGGCGTGCCCACGGGTGAGCACGGTAAAGCGCACCAGCTCCTCCATCACATCGACGATGCGGTCATAGTAACTGGAGGGCTTCATGCGACCGGCTTCGTCGAACTCCTTGTAGGCCATCGCCACGCTTGACTGGTTGGGGATGGTGAACATCCGCATCCAGCGGCCGAGCAGCCGGAGCGTGTTGACCGCGTTGAACGACTGCGATCCGCCCGACACCTGCATCACCGCCAGCGTGCGGCCCTGGGTCGGGCGCATCCCCTTCATCTCCAGCGGCAGATGGTCGATCTGCGCTTTCATGATACCGGTGATCTGGCCGTGACGCTCCGGGCTGCACCACACCATGCCCTCCGACCACATGGCATGGTCGCGCAGTTCATGGACGGCGGGATGATCGTCGCCCTTCACCTGATCGGGCAACGGCAGGTCGGTCGGATCGAAGATGCGCGTCTCCGCCCCGAAGAACTGGAGCAACCGTGCCGCCTCCTCGACTGCGAAACGCGAGAAGGACCGTTCGCGCAATGAACCATAGAGCAGCAGGATACGCGGCGGTGGATCGCCCGCACCAAGCCCGAACGCGGGCCGCTCATGGACATAGCGGAGATCGAGCGCCGGCAGATGATCCGGGTCGGTCAACTCGCTGATACGGGTCAAGCAGCGGCTCCCTTCTCATACCAGCCGCGTGTCCGCTTCACGATCGCCACGACCGACAGCATCACCGGCACCTCGACCAGCACGCCAACCACCGTGGCGAGCGCGGCGCCGGACTTGAGGCCGAACAGGCTTATTGCGGCGGCCACCGCCAGCTCGAAGAAATTGGACGCGCCGATCAGCGCGGCGGGCGCCGCCACGCACCATGCGACGCCAAAACGGCGGCTCAGCCAATAGGCCAGCCCGGCATTGAAATAGACCTGTACCAGAATCGGCACGGCGATGAGCGCGATCACAAAGGGCTGCGCGACGATTGCCTCGCCCTGGAAGCCGAACAGCAACATCAGCGTCGCCAGCAGGGCGGTGAGCGACACCGGCCCGAGCCGGGCCAGCAGCCGGTCAAGCGCGGCCTGTCCGCCTGATGCCAGCACGGCGCGACGGACGAGCTGCGCGACGATCACCGGCACGACAATGTAGAGGCCGACCGAGAGCAACAGCGTATCCCACGGCACCGTCACCGAGGCGACGCCGAGCAGCAGCCCGACCAGCGGTGCGAAGGCGAACACCATGATGAGGTCGTTCAGCGCCACCTGGCTCAACGTGTAATTGGGTTCGCCGTCGCAGAGGTTCGACCACACGAACACCATTGCCGTGCAGGGCGCAGCCGCCAGCAGGATCAGCCCGGCGATATAGGACGGCGCTTCGCCCGCCGGCAGCAACGGCGCGAACATCCAGCCCAGGAACAGCGTGCCGAGCAGCGCCATCGAGAAAGGCTTGACCGCCCAATTGATGAACAGCGTGACACCGACGCCCTTCCAATGCTGGCGCACCGATCCCAGCGCGCCGAAGTCGATCTTGAGCAGCATCGGCACGATCATCAGCCAGATCAGCACCGCGACGACGAGATTGACCCGCGCCACCTCGGCGGAGGCAATCGCGCCGAACAGGCCGGGCAACATATGGCCGAGCGCGATCCCAGCAACGATGCAGAGCGCCACCCACAGGGTCAGATAGCGCTCGAAGAAGGAGATGCCGGGACGAGCCGGCGTGGCGTCGAGAACGGTCGCCATGCCTCAGATCACCCGCGCGCCGGCCGCATCGACGACCTGTTGGCCGTCCTCCTTGGCGAATGCGCCCTGTTGCGGTGCGGGTAGCAGGTCCAGTACCGCCTCCGAAGGGCGACACAGTTTCACGCCGAGCGGCGAGACGACCAGCGGCCGGTTGATGAGGATCGGGTGTGCCATCATTGCGTCGATCAGGGCTTCATCTGACAGCGAGGGATCGCCCAGGCCTAGTTCGGCATAGGGCGTGCCCTTCTCGCGCAGCAGCTCGCGCGGCGTGATCCCGGCGCGCGCGATGAGCTGGACCAGCAATGGCCGCGACGGTGGGGTCTTCAGATATTCGATGACATGCGGCTCGATCCCGGCATTGCGGATCAGGCCCACCACGTTGCGCGACGTGCCGCACTCCGGGTTGTGATAGACGATGATGTCGGTCACGCCGCATCTCCCCGGCGAGTGGTCGAGCCTTCGGTATGGCCGATCTCGCGCAGCTTGGCGGTCAGCGCCGTGGCTTCGAGCTTGTCGATCGGCAGCGAGATGAACAGCCGGATACGGTTTTCCAGATAGTTCAGCGCCATCACGAAAGCGCGTTCGCGCTCTATGTCACCGCCCTGGACATGGCTTGGATCTTCGATGCCCCAATGGGCCGTCATTGGATGGCCGGGCCATACCGGGCAGACTTCACCGGCTGCGTCGTCGCAGACGGTGAACACGAAATCCATGACCGGCGCACCGGGCCGGGAAAACTCCTCCCAGCTTTTCGAGCGCAGGCCCTCGGTCGGATAGTCGAGCCGTTCCAGCAGTGCGAGCGCGTCGGGGTTAACCGCGCCCTTGGGATAGCTCCCGGCCGAGAAGGCATGGAAGCGACCTTGGCCGAGCTTGTTCATGGCGCTCTCGGCGAGGATCGAGCGTGCCGAATTGCCGGTGCAGAGGAACAGGACGTTGAACACGCGATCGGTGGACATGGCAGTCTCCGTCAGCAGCAGGGGACGAGTTCGGCGACGAGCGGTGCACACAGTTCCGGTTTTCCGGCGCAGCAGTCCTTCACCAGAAAGAGGGTCAGCGCGCGCAGCGCATCGAGGTCGGCGCAGTAGATGATCGACCGGCTTTGCCGCTCGGACTTCAGCAGGCCCGCGCGCGTCAACGCGGCGAGGTGCGCGGACATCGTGTTCTGAGGAACGTCGAGCGCTTTTGCGATCTCGCCGGCGGGCAATCCTTCGGGCTCGTGGCGCACCAGCAACCGAAATGCGTCAAGGCGTGTGCCCTGCGCGAGAGCGGCCAGGGCCGTGATAGCCGAATCAGTATCCATATATCCGAGATAGTGGATATATGGATGAATTGGAACAGGCGTCGTGTCGCCCGGCCCAAAAAGTGCTCGCTCAGCCGACTGTCCGAACTGGAAAGGCCGGGATGATGCTAGAATAACCGCCCTGATCCCGCGTGCGTGAGGCGGAGGTGTGATCCATGGTGACGATCATCCGTGCCGTTCCAGGTGAGCCCGGCATTCCCGCCGGGTTCCCCATCCTGTTCGACGCGAACATGGCCATCATCGAGCCGGCCTTTGCCTATCTGCTCGAACATGCCGAGGTTCATGGCCACTCCCAGGCCTCGGAGACGGTACGGACCTATGGCGAGCACCTGTATGAGTGGTTCGATGCGCTCGAGCAGTCCAACATCAAATGGGATGTCGCTGACGAGCATATACTCGCAGCTTATCGATCCCGAATGCTCGAAGGGCCGAGCCAGCATACCGGGCGGCCGTTTGCCCGCTCCACCATCAATGCCCGGGTTGCCACCGTCTATCGCTTCTATTCCTGGGCCCTCGATCACGACTTCATCCGGCATCGTGCGTTCCCGCGACCGTTGCAGACACGGCAGGGCAGGGGACCGCGTGTTGGGCCACAGATCAGACGCCGTTCGACCGGGAGCCTCACGGTCTCGGTCCCGGAGCAACTGCCACGACCAATGCGCCCCGATGAGCTGGCAAGGCTGTTCGCGCAGCTTGCGCCGACCGCGCGCCTTGCAGGGGAGTGGGCGCTGTGCGCAGGCCTTCGACGCAAGGAACTATGTGCTCTGGCGGTCGATCAGATACCGGATAGCTGGTCGCTTCACCCGGAAGAGACGCCGCTTGTAGGCGTGCCGCTCAGCATCACCAAGGGCGACCGGCCGCGAACGGTCTATCCGCCGGTTCGCCTGCTTGATCGCACGCACTGGTATATCGGAGAGGACCGGGCCCGGATCGTGCGGCGCGCGCGCAATGCCGATCCCCGCTACAGGGCGCCGCCCAATCTTCTCCTGAATGAACATGGCCGTGCGATGACGCGCAAACGCCTGACGGCGCTTCTGTCCGAGGCGTTCGCGGCCGCTGGGTTGCCCGGCACGCTGCATTGGCTCCGTCACACCTTCGCGATGGTGATGCTCACGCGGCTTCAGATCCAGGCTCGTGCCAATCCGGCGCTGAATCCGCTGAAGATCGTCCAGGTTCTGTTGGGCCATGCCTCGATCGCGACGACCGCCATCTACCTGCGCTGCGTCGAGCTGTACGAACCCGATATCAACGAGAGCCTTGCCTGGCTCTACGGCGAAGCGATCAACGATGCTGGCTGAGGGACGGATCGACCGCCGTATCGCGATCGATCGAGCATCGACCGCGCAAGCGCCAGATGATCGACGCTTCTCCTTTCGTGATGAATGGGGACAGGTCGTGCAGACGTTCGATCCGGTCGCCCTCGACATGCCACATGACCTCACCTGCGCCTTTGTCGAGGCGTTCAGGGTTCATGATGCCGGATCTTCGATCTCCACACGACGCGGACGCTGGAGAGTGATCCGGCGCTTCGGTCGCTTCCTACGCACAGAAGGCGTAAGCTGTGCTGCTGATGTGAACGCCGGCACGATCCGGCGCTACATTGATGCGCTGGCACCCTCGATAGAAGGCCGCCAGCTCAGCCGAGCCACGATGGCTCAACGCTTCGCCAGCCTGAAACCATTGCTCGAGCGCATCGAGCAGACCGATCCGGATCTGTTCGGGAGCGCGCTCGCCATCCCCTACAGCCCGTTCCCCAGCACGGGGTGGGCGCCAGAACCCAAAGCCCGGCTCACGGCAGCGGAAATGAAAACGATCCTCGCGGCCGCCTATGAAGAGATCGACATCGCATGGGCGCGGTTCCAGCGCGGCCAGAAGATCATCGCCTCTCCCCAACCCCCGGAGGGAACTGGTCCGAGAGAGGCGCTCGCGCGCTGGGTGTGGAAACTCCACCGGATCGGCGGCGGCATCGCTCCGAGCGGCGAGGCAATCCGCGCTGCCGGGATCAACCCGAACTCGCTCGAGCATCATGGACGTCAGGAGGCGATCGCTCAGCATTATCACCTGACCTCGCACACGATGGGGCCGTTCTTTGTCGCGCTGGCGATCCAGCTTGCCGCCAATCCCCAGCCTCTTCGGGCGATCCGCCGCGACTGCCTCGTGCCCCATCCACTCGATGATCATCGGGTCATGGTGGAATGGCTCAAGCAGCGGGGCGGTCGAACTCCGAAAATGCAGCGTCGGTCCTTCGACCGCCGTAAAATGCGATCCGCACCGCGTCTGATCGAAATGCTGCTGGCGATGACCGAGCCGCTGATCGAGCATGCTCCGCCTGAAGAACGGGAATGTCTGTTCCTGATCCGCTATCTGTCGCGGGCCTATTATCGCAGGCACGACTATCCTGCCGGCCTGATCGCGCCCGACAGCATCCCCGGGTTCATCAATCGCTTCATCGGCCGCACCAACAGGCGGATCGAACGCTGGAACACCGCACATCCGGAGCAACCGAAACCACTGGTGCCCAAGTTCACGGCCTCGCAACTACGCGGCAGCGTCGCCACGGAGCATTATCTGGCTTCTGGCGGCGACCTGCGCGCGGCAGGGACGGTTCTCAATCACGCCAGCCTCGTCACGACCGATCGCTACGTCGAGGGACCGGCCGCACGGAAGCTCGAGCAGGAGACGATCGCGCGCCTTCAGAAGCTCATGGTAGCCTGGGTCTGCGGACCCGACCGGAAGGAGCCCGCCCGCCACGGCCCGGTAACGGCATTGTTCGGGCATCGTTGTCTGGCGCCTGTCGAACAGGGCGCTGACGGAAATCCGCATCTCTGTCCGAGACTGCGAGGTTGCCTTGCCTGTCCGGGGCTGATCGTTCCGCTTGATGTCGAGCGGTTCGCGCGCGTGCTGCAAGCTCGCCGGCATCTTCTCGACGCCCGCGATCAGATCGATCCGGCTCGCTGGGCGTTGTTCTATGCGCCCAGCTTGCAGGTGCTCGAACATGATCTTCTTCCGGCGTTCCCGCCCGACTTGAGGGAGGAGGCAGAACAACGGGCCGCGATGCTCCCCGATCTCCCGGAACTGGAATGAGCGTTCCGCTCCTCGCCTTGCCGCAGGCCTCGCTGCGCGTCTCTCCGCACTCGATGTTCGGCGACGACCATTGGCAGATGGCGACAGGCGTCGTGGGTCAGCGGGACACCACCTTCCGCGTCGACTGGGGGTTCACACTGCCCGACGGAAGCCGGTTCAACGAGCCGCATTGGCGGACGCTGCGCGAGGCGAGCAAGCATCTGCTCTGGTCGTTGCACAGCGATCCACCTCCCGGTCGATCCGCGCTCTCGTTACGTTCGCTTGGAACGCAGGGAACGCTCCAGCGGGTCGTGCTGGAATGGATGGCGGGCCGCGGCCTGGCTCGATGGTCGGAACTGGATGACGAGGCCATCCGGCATCTATTCGATGATCTCGCCCAGCGCCCGAGAGACAATGGCACGATGGCGCTATCGACCGCGAGCAACTACCGCACGCTGCTGCGGGCGTTTTACCAACAGCGTGAGAAGCTTCCCGACACCCCGAAATCCGCGCCGCCTGCGCTCAATGAGCTGGGCCGTTGGCGCCCGGTCGAGCGGTGGCCCTATACGCCTGATGAAATCGCAATGCCGCTCGTTGCGGGAGCGCTCCATCTCATCGGCGAGCCAGCCGATACCATCCTTCATATGCGTGACGACATACAGGCGCTGCACGATGCGGCTTCCGCAAAAGGGCATGCAAAACCGGGGCGTTCCAGGCGCATACGCCGATACCTGCACGCTGCTCCACCGATCGAGTTTGTTCCTGGGCAGGCTCAGCCGCTGACGGTCCAGCCGATGCTCACCTTCAATGGCATGGTGGCCCGTCTCTACGAGGCTTGCTTCATTGTCCTCGCCTATCTCGTTGGGCCGCGCGCTTCGGAAATCCTATCGCTGGAAGCCGGTTGCATCGAGCGGGTGCAGGGCGAGCAGCAGGAGATGTTCGCCTATCTGACCGGCACGATCCGAAAGGACGCTCCAGGAGACGGAGTGCCGCATCGCTGGATCGCCCCCGAACCCGCCGTTCGCGCCATCGAAGTTCTTGAGCGCCTATCGGCACCATGGCGAGCGATCGACGGCCGACAATATCTCTGGCTGCTCCAGGTCCGCCCGGGGAGCGCGATCCGAACCTCGGCATTGCCGATCGAGCCGCTCACCAGTTCGGCTATGAATATACGCCTGAATGACGGCATTGGGGCCGCGCTTCGCCTTCCCGAAATCAACGGTGAAAGCTGGAGGCTTGCCACCCACCAGGGCCGCAAGACCTTCGCGCGGTTCGTGGGCCGGCGCGACAGGACCGGTCTCGCGGCATTGGCCAAGCATCTCGGGCATGTGACCCGCGCCATGACCGACCGCGCCTATGTCGGCACGGACTTCGAGCTGGTTGAACTGGTCGACGCCCAGGCGGCACGAGAAACCCGCGCCGCGCTCGAAGAGTTGCTGGTCGCGCCTCGCCTGGGCGGCAAGGCGGGGCGCGATCTTGCGGCGCGATCGCCGTTCCGCGGTCGCACGCACGATGGCGACCTCGATGCCTACATCACCCGCCTGTTGGCCGATACCGACATCAGGCTCGGCGTCTGCGACTGGGGCTACTGTCTCTACCGTCGGGAGACGTCTGCCTGCCTCGGGTCCGACAAAGAGCCCAATCCCGTTCTCCGCACGCAGGGCACATGCGTCACTTGCGCGAACTTCGCGGTGAGCGAACGTCACAAGCCGGTCTGGGAAGCCCGCCTGAAACGAAACCTGGCTCTCCTGGAAAGAACCGACCTTGACCCTGAAAGCCGAAATCTGGCGATCACGCGGGTCGAGGAGAGCCGCCGCGTGATCGACGATCTCGATTTGCAGCCCGCCGATGGCAACCTCGGCTGATACGCCCCAAGGGCGTCGCCGCGAGCGGGTCGCTACCCGCCTGCGGGAAGCTCTCGCCGTGTTGCGCGCCGATCCTGAATCCGAAATCTCCGTTGCGGCGCTGGCCCGGCACGCCGGCATCGGACGCAATGCGCTCTACACCAATCATCGCGCTGTGCTTGAAGATCTCCGTGCCCTTCAGGCTGAACGATCTCCGGCTTCGGGTCAGGATGAGGTTCCAAAGCTGGATGGAGGAAAGGGGGAGGCGGAGGTGCGGATCCGGGTGCTGGCCACCGAGAATGCCTCTCTCTTGCGGCGCGCGTTGATCGCGGAGAGCCGCGCGAAGCGGTTGGAGGAGCGCAATGCCGACCTTGTCCGCGAGCTTCGGGACCGACGCAATGTTGCTATGCTGCCGATCGCCCCGCCGAATGCGTCCGAAGAATAGCCGCGCGCGGGGCTAACCAGACGTCCGGTTAGCGAGCGCGCCCGAAAACCCTTCAAGGTCAGCCAACTGGACCTAATCGGACAGGCCGAACCAGACCTAAGATCTTGATCATGATGAGATGTTCGAGCCGTGGCTCGAGCAATGGGCGGCCGACATCTTCCATGACCAGACGGCGGAGCGGTGAAAGGGGAGGGGGAGTGGAAGGGTGAGCATCAGGCTCACCGAAAGGGTGCGCGTCGCGAGCAAGCGCGTGCACCGCCATTCTCACTAGGAGAACCGCCTTGACCGCATCGCACCCTGTCGGGACCGCCATGGTCCCGCTCGCCCGGATTGCCGTGGGCTATAATCCGCGCCGCTATTTCGACCGGAAGAAGCATGACGAACTCGTCGCCTCCCTGCGTTTGCGAGGCATGCTGCAGCCGATGCTGGTTCGGCCCGCTGCCGACCTGCCGGAGCATTTCACGATCGTCGCGGGCGGTCGCCGCTACCGGGCCGCAATGGAAGCCTTCGGCGAAAACGCCGAGGTGCCGGTCCTGATCCGGGAGATGACCGACCAGGAGGCGCTCGACGCGGCGATTGCCGAAAACGACGATCGCGATGATCCTTCCGAGACCGAGCAGGCGGACGCGGCCGTTCGCTATCTCGCGGCGTGCCAAGGCGACCGGGCTGAAGCTGCACGGCGGCTTGGCTGGTCCCGCGCAAAGCTGGACCGCCGGCTCGCGCTCGCCGACCTTTCCGAGACCGTCAAAACCGCGCTCGACGAGCGCCGGATCAAGGTCGGACACGCCGAATTGCTCGCCGCCGTTCCCGCCGACAAGCAGGACAAGGCGCTCGAGACGATCATCGCGGCCGGCCTTGACATCGCAAAGACCCGCGATCTTCTCATGAAGGTCACGCAGCGCCTCGCCGATGCCCTGTTCGACAAAACGGAATGCACCACCTGTCCGTTCAATTCAGGGACGCAGCGCGCCCTGTTCGACACCCATGTCGACGATGGCCACTGCACCAACGCTACCTGCTTCCAGCTAAAGACCGAGGCGGTCGAAGCTGCACGCCGTGATGCGGAGGCGGCCGCCGAGGCCGAGGACGCCGCCGCAGCGATCGAACACGATGACGGCGATGATGACGCTCTCGCCGACGATGGCGACGAAAACGAGGACGGCGGTGAGATCGGCGGTCTGACCGATGACGCAGCGCCTTCAGCACCTCTGGTCGGTCGCGGAACCGTCGTGCGCAAGGTTTCCACCAGCACCGGGCCCAGTGTTACCGCAAAGTCCATCGCAGGCCGCACGACCGACCTGCGGGAGGCGACATGGCGCACGGCGCTCGCCCGCGGGCTGGCCGACGATCCTTTGAACGCCCAGGCGGCGATCCTCGTGGCAGCGCTGACCGGCACGCTTTCGCACATCAAGTCAGGCACTTTGACCTCGCGCGCTGCACTGCTGGTCGACGCCGCGTTCCCCGATCGCGGTTTCAAGGAAAAGATCGCAGAGATCCGCGAGCTATCGGAGGTTCAGGCCACCACGGTGCTGGCTGCGATCGGGGCAGCATATGCCCGGGACGTCCAGTCGTTCGCGCACGTCGCCGATCTCGCCGGCGCCTTCGGCATCGACATCCGGACAGTCTGGCAGGTCGATCGCGCTTTTCTCGAACGATACACGAAGGACGAGCTCAAGTTCATTGCCGCCGAGAGCGGCCTGGTCGCGCACATGGGCGAGAAGGCATTCGCAAAGTTGCTCGGCGCCAAGAAGGGCGACCTGATCTCCGGCATGTTGAATGCTGTCGGGTTCGATTGGGCTGGCCGGGTGCCAAGCGCGATGGCCCTCGATGGCCGCTATGCGCCGCCCAATTCGCTTCCGCCCGCCAAGGCCGACGAGGTTGTCACCGAACTGGCCGCCTGACCTCGCCCAACTTTCCAATCAAGGAATCCCACAATGCTGATCACCAATCTTCTGCCCATGCTGGGCAACTATTCGCTCGCCTTCGATCTTGTCGCCGGCGATGACGGTGTCGTTACCCTCATCATCATACCCCGCGTCGCCGAAGGCAAAACGCACAAGGCCGAGGCCGGCGAGCTGCGTCCGATCTCGATCACAGCGACGGCCGCCGAGATCGATGCAGAGCTTGCGAAGGGCGCCGAGGGGGCGCTCGGTGGGCTGATTGCCACACGCATGGCGCTTGCCGATCAGATCGCGACCCAGCGGGACGCGGCCGAGGCCGCGCGCGCGGCGTCTGCGGAGGCGGCGAAGGCAAAGGCGGCATCGGCACCCGCCAAGCCGGTAGTCGCAGCGAGCACGCCGGCCGCGCCAGCGGCGGGCGCCCTGCCGGCCGATGCAAAATCGGAGGAGCCCGCCAGCCTCTGGTGATCGGAAGCAACCGACACCCTTTGCAATTCCAACAAGGACATTCCGATGCAGATCGACCATCTTGCCCGCGTCTACCGCTATGACGGTATCGACCTCCCGCAGCCGCCGCACCTTGCCAATGACCCGCAGGGGCTGCGCGCCTACCACGCCACCCTCTACCCGGCGATCCTCAATGCCGACCTGGTCGATGCCGGGGTTACTGGCGGTGTCCACGTCACCGAATATCGCCGAGCTGTCGGCACCAAGGGCTGACATGGCGCGCGTTCAAATGGCGGCCATCCCCGCCGCACCGCGCTGCACGCTGCTCCATTGGATCGAGAACGACCATGGCAACACTTCCGAACTCTCCCGGCCTGCCTGCAGCAAACAAGCCCAGGCCCTCCATGCGAAGATCATCCTCGACGCGGGCACGCGCGAGGATGGTCCTGCCGATCCTATCCCGCCACCCACAGGACTCTCCCTTCCTCCGCTCGGCTGATCTGGCAGGACGGACCGTCCATATCTCCCCTGATATTCCGGTGATGTTCGATCGACCTTTGGCGGCCCACCATAAGCTCGTCGGCAGTTGGGTCGCCTCGAAAGAGCAGGAGACAGTGCACCGCACGCGCCCTGAGGCGCGCCGACATATCGAACGGGTCTTCCAGACCGAGGTCCTCGAAAGCTTGCGGAGCTGCACGATCGCGGACCTGCGCGTCGTCGTGCTCAACGGCGAATCCTGCGGGGCGCCGGCGGTCGCGATCGTCTGCGACAGTGTCGGGCAGCTCGATCTCGGATGGATCGAGGACAGCAAGCGGCCGATCCCGTGGCGCGCGGCTGCGTATCGGGTGCTCGAGCGCACGCTCGGAAGTGCTCTCCCGATCTTCTGCTACGATGACCTCTTCGACAACATCTCGATGTACTATTGGGACGGCGAGACCGAGGACGCCGCTGCGCGCGAGGCCCTCGTTGCGCTCCATGGGGCTGACGACAGCGAGATCGCGGCCCAGACCATGCCGTCCGAAATGAACGCCAGGCGGCCAGAATGGATGCTCGCCGCGAGGGCAGCGCCCACGTCGAAGTTACCGACTGCCCTTCGTCGGGCTCTGCGCGAATTGCGGGATGCCCACGCGGCGCTCACCAATTTGCCTGACGAACATCACGCCTGGCGCCTCGAGATGGATGTTCTCTACGAATATGTCCCCGGTATCGAGGAATGTTCGCCGCTTCCGCCGCTGACACTCGTTCCCGTCGAACAGTTCGCGGTCGAGGTCGACGACGTCGGGCGTCACGGCATGGAATATGGTTTCATGGACGTGACGGGCCTTTGCCCAATGACGCACTCCACCGCGATCGATGTCTGGCATGCGTCACTCGCCGCCGGCGCGCGGCTGCTGCGGGCCGCCAAACATCTCATCGAACTCTATCCTCCCGAATAACGAGGCCGACATGACTGACCATTGCGTGCAGTTCGAGCGAACCGCAGGCGGCATGATGCTGACCAACGCCATCCTGCTCTACAGAAGCGACGGGGCTCGCGGCCTCGGCTCGCATCTTACCCCTGGCGAAGATGCCGAGGCATTCGCCAGCATCCATCAGATCGAGCACGACGCTATCGGCGCGCCGACCATCGCCGCTGGAACGCCTTTGACCCGGGCGCATCTGCGGCATTGGTCGCAGGCGCTCGGCCGCGTCGCCCCGCCGCAAATTCTCCCCGAAACGGTGCTTGTCGCCCATCCCGACCTGCTGGTCTGGTGGGTGCCCGCACAGGTGAGGACGGCCTATTTCGACCTCTCGGCGAAACTGGCTGGACTGCGTGCGCTTGGCGGCCGCGCGATCGTCCCGGTTGCCTATCCGGCACACGTCCTTGTCGCCACACGGCGCCGGCTTGGAGTCTTTGGGCTTGAGCGGAACGAGCGGCCCGCGGCCGAAACCGCCTTGCTTCATTCGCCGATCCTCAACGTCTTCCTCAACGGTTCCCTCTGCTGGGGTAACATTCCGAAGCCGACATCGCTGGATGTGTCCGCCATTCCCGAGTTCGAGCGCGCGCTTTTCGACTCCTGGTCGACCCATCCGAATCCGGGTCAGGAGCTGACGATCACGGGGAAGGGCGGTCTCGTGCGTCTCTGGGACACCCTCGCAGCGACCCGCGCGACCCGCTTCCCGGTCAAACGCTTGAGGCCGTTCCTCGGAGATCGTCGCCAGACCGCCCCGCGAGGCGCCGCCAAGGCCGACCCAGTGACGCTCGGCGACCTCATCTACGGAAGGTCCGGCCGATGACTGCCCTCGCCGAAGACCCGACCGCCGCCGCGGTACTGGCGGAGGCGCCTTGCTATCCCGTGCCGCCGGATGGGCGATCACCCGCGATCGAGGCCGTTCGCGAAGCCCGAGCAGGCAGCTGCCTCGCAATCGGCCGCGATGGTGTCTGCCTGATCTTGCGCCGGGCCTGGCTGGCTCTGGATCTGCCCGTGACACCGCCGATCCCGGCCTACCTGCCCTACGGGAGCATTGGAGTTCGCCGCGCGGACCTGCGTTGCGGCTTGATACCGGCGGAGCTGCTGCGGCAAGTCCTCGAGCACTTTCGCGCCGCGCTGCCCAACGAGGCCGCCGCCTTCATCCTCTGGGATGAGGCTAATCGGCGATTCTGGGTCGACTTCCCCCAGATCGACCGCGCGACGCCGTCACACCTCACTTATCGTCCGCCTGCGCTGCCGCCGCACCATCACCTCATCTGCGACATTCACAGCCATGGGCACGGCGCGGCCTTCTTCAGCGCAACCGACGACGCGGACGACGCGCACGCGACCAAGATCGCCCTGGTTGTCGGACGTCTGGGTCATACGGACGGCCCCGCATTTGCCTCGCGACTGTGCGCCGCAGGGATGTTCCTCCCGCTGCCGCGAAGCCCTTTTTTCAGGAGACGATCATGACCTCTGAGACGCCCCTTCGCCACTATCTGCCTGCGGCGCTCGGCAACCGCGCGATCAAAATCGTGCTTGTGGGATGCGGCGGCAACGGCGCGCAGATGCTGATGGGGCTCGCCTCGCTGGATACGGCGCTGCGGGCGATTTCGTCGCGTTCGCTCGATGTAACCGTCGTCGACGACGATATCGTCAGCGAGGCCAATCTTGGCCGGCAGCCCTTCTTCAGGTGCGACATCGGCAACTCGAAGGCCCGGACGTTAACCGAGCGGATCAATCTCGCCCACGGTCTGGCCTGGACGGCGGTGCATGGCCGGGCACCCGAGGCCGCGAAGCTCGACGGCACCGACATCGTCATCACTTGTGTCGATACCGCATCGGCGCGCCGGAGCGTCGGTGCGGCCATCGCCTCGGCCAGGAACGCGCCGGCCTATTGGCTGGATCTCGGCAACCGCGCTGGCGACGGGCAATATATCATCGGTTGCCCGAACGCTGAGCCCGAGGCCGGGCACCAGATCCTCCCGACAGTCCTCGAATATTTCCCCGAGGTCGCGAACGAGAGCCTGCCTGACGACGACGCGCCGTCGTGCTCGATGGCCGAAGCCCTCGAGCGCCAGTCGCTTTTCGTGAACCGGGTGGTGGCGAGCCACGCGCTGGCCCTTCTCTTCGATCTCGTTGGCCGCGGATCGATCGGCCACGCGGGCGCGTTCATCAATATCGCCACCGGGCAGGCCGTGCCGATCCCGCTACCGATCGCTGCTTGAATCTTCGGTCGAGCCCGAGGCCGGCCACGGGAGAAAGGGGAGGGGGAGAGGGCCGTTTGAGCGGATTTTCGCTCAAGACCGGAGGGCCATCCCATGACTTACGACGTCGCCATGCGCCACCAGCAGGCGCTCGACCCCAGCGCGCTGATCACCGTCGGCACCACCCTCCACGCGATCGGAGCCGCGATCAAGGATTGCCGCAACGCCGGCAAAGACGCCGAAACCGATCCCGCCGTGATCCTGCTCGTTCGCCACCTCAGCGCAGTGTGCGAAGATCGTCCGTCCAATCTCGAGCTTCGGCGCACCTGCATGGACCAGATCGCCGAAATCCGCCGAACGCCGGTCCTGCGCAACCTCGCCTATCGGGGCGTGAGCCATGACGAGGCCGCCAAGCGGCTCTTCCATTCGGAGGGCCGCACCGCAATGCGGCGCCTCGCCGACGCGCTGGGCCTATGCGACGGAACCTATGACATCCGCTCCAGCAAGGGCGGCCCTGCGGTTTCCGGCGAAATCACGCTCCATGGCGAGGAAGCATGGGTGCAGCTCTCGCTTGGCTGTTCGGGCCCGGGCCGGGAAGTCCTCTATCGCCGGGTTCGTGGCCGCGATGATCACTGCGGCGCGCGCAATCACTGGGCATCGGTCAATGATCTCATGGCGCCCGACCGTTTCGCCGACCGTCTGCGGCGCGACCTTCGTCTCACGCCGCCGGTCGAACAGCCGATGCGCCTCTTCGCCTGATCTCGACCGAGGCCGACCACATGATCCATGTCGAAAAAATCCCGCAGTTCGACCCCTGTTCGACTGCCACCTGGCTGGCCCGGGGCCGCGCACCGGAACATGCCGAAGCGATCGCGAAAGCCTGGCGCGACTTTCCGGACCTGGCGCCGACGGCTTCACCTGAAGATCGCATGGCGCGCACCCGCGCGCGCGTCCAGGCGATGAAGCCCGTCAACGACGCGATTGCCGCGCATAGCGAGGCCGAGCGCCAGGCGCGCAATTTCAGCTTCACCGAGGAGCGCGCCGTCTCAGGACGCGGTGATGAGCGCGATGCGGCGATCCTGCGTGGACGCGATCGTTATGGTTATGACTGGAATCTCGCGATCCGCTATGCCGATGGCTGGTACGCGGCCCATGTAGGTTGGAACCATTGTTCGCCGTCCAAGGCCGCAGAACGCCCGGCCTATGACTGCGGGTTCGCCGACGGCGGCGGCGACGTTGACGATCTCTTCGACGCGGCGCGCCGGGCCAATCGCGCTGCCGAACGAGCGCCCATCTCGATGCAGTCGCGGGGTGCGGTGCGATCGCTACCCTCGGACTGGCCGAAACCCAGCGACCGGCCCCGACCGACACCATGGTCGCGGCGGGTTATCATCCTGGGCGATCATCCGGCGGCGGCGCTCGGCCGAGGCGATATTTTGGAGCGCTATCGTAAGACAGGCGGCCGCTGCGGCGGTCACGCCATCATTCTCACCGCCACCAAGGGCTTCATATCCGGTGTGACCGCGCAGCCCGAGGCCGAGGAACTGACGGCGGAGCGGGCCGACGAGCTCATTGCCAGTCCCGAGCAGGAGGACCGGCTTCGCGCGCTCCTCGCCGGCATCGACATCGAGGATATCCTTGTCGCGCTGCACGGCGAATATCTGCGGGTTCTCGATACCCATTCGGCCGCATTGCCAACCTGTCGGAATCGCGAACGCACGCGCAACACGCCGCTGCAGGTCAAGGCGCACGCGAAACTCTGGATGGATCGAGGCCGCGAGGCCGGGAGCAATGTCGGCGCTGGCCACATCCGTTGGTCCAAGGCGACCAAGGGCCTGACTGCGAAGCTAGGCGAGCTGACGGCGCGCTATCAGGGGCCGGCGCCCGGCAAGGGGCATCTCGTCTCGATCGAACAGGACGGCACCCTCGCGCACGGCTTCATCGACCCCGGCGGGAAACCCCTCGCGCCGACGCTCATCGTCGGCAGCAAGGCCCGGTTGCGCGACGAGATGGCACGCGCGCTCCGCCTGTTCGGCGGGGCGACGAGATTTGCCGCCCGCTAACATTCGAGGATCCAAAACATGGAAACGAGCCGCAGCCAGCGCTGGCGCGAGCGCCGGGCGCTCTGGGCCCGCGATCTCACGGTCATCGATCCCAAATCCTATTCCGTCGAGATCATCGGACACGATGCCGCGCGCGCTTTCATTGCCCGCCATCATTATCTGCCGACCTATCCTGCGGCGCAGCTCGCGGTCGGGCTCTATGGCGCCGGGGCAGTCCTGGAAGGCGTCGCCGTCTTCGCCGTTCCGGCCACCGGAGCCGTAATCACGCGGCACACCGGCTTTGCCGATCCGCTACGCGGCTGCGTGCTCGCCCGCCTGATCCTGACAGACGCCGTGCCCCAGAACGGGGAGAGCTTCTTCGTCGCGCGGGCCTTTCGCCATCTGCGCCGCGAGAAGCCCGGAATCGAGGCCGTGGTTTCGTACAGCGACCCAAGCGCCGGACATATAGGCCGCGTCTATTGCGCGCTCTCGGCGGCGCACCGCGCCATTACGAGGCCGCGAACCGTCCTGCGCGCCGGCGACACAACGATCGCGGGGCGCACGCTCTCGAAGATCCGCCTTGGCGAGCGAGGCCATGCCGGCGCCATCGATCAGCTCGTTTCGCTTGGCCTGCCCAGGCCGGAGTTCGGGGAGATGCCTGCGACATGGCTTTGGCGGCTGCAACGCGAACGCCATCTCGTGCGCCATCAGCAGCCGGGTCTCTACGCCTATTGCTTCGAGCTCACCCGCGAAGCCCGCCGGCACGGCCGCGCACTGCCGCGACTTCCCTATCCAAAGGCCCTGCCGTTGGCGCACCCCACCTTTCAGTTCGATCTTCGCATCGAGGCCGAGAACCGCACAGCCGGCCGAGAATGAGGGGAGGGGGATCTTGAGGGTTGCGGCGATGGGCCGCGATCGAGGCCGGGAACTCCATGCACATCCCAAGCAACAGACGAGCGGTCGATACCATTCTGGTCGCCGCCCCGCCGCCCGTGGTCCTGGCCTATGGGATCGGTGTCGATTCCACGGCGCTGCTGATCGAACTCGAGGCGCGCGGCGAGGCGCCAGACCTGGTGCTGAGCGC
Organism: Sphingobium estronivorans; assembly: GCF_008692605.1. GTDB lineage: Bacteria > Pseudomonadota > Alphaproteobacteria > Sphingomonadales > Sphingomonadaceae > Sphingobium > Sphingobium estronivorans. The sequence continues at coordinate 29,843 of NZ_LFCT01000001.1, read as the reverse complement.
CGATCCGGGCGCGGAGAAGCCCGAGACCTACGAATATCAGCGGATGATCGCCGCGTGGATGCACGCGCGCGGGATTCCCTATGAGATCGTCCGCTACGTGCCCAGGCGCTTCAAGCACTGGCCGCCCTATTATTCGATCCTCGCCAATGTCCTGACCAATGCGACTTTGCCGAGCATCAGCCTGGGACGGCATAGTTGCAGCCTCAAATGGAAGGTGGCGCCGCAAGACGCTTTCCTGAAGCAATGGGCACCGGCTCGCGCCGCATGGGCGAATGGGCAGAAGGTCGAGCGGCTGATCGGCTACGACACGTCGCCCTCCGATTCCCGGCGTCATGCCCATGCTGCCGGGCTGGACGATCCGCTGTTCCAGTGCCGCTATCCGCTGCGCGAATGGAACTGGACGCGCGATCGCTGCATCGCCCGGATCGAGGCCGCCGGTCTCCCGGTGCCGCCCAAGTCGAGCTGCTTCTTCTGCGGCGCCATCCGGCCCGATGAAGTACGCGCCCTGCCGGCGTGGTGCCTTCGCTTGATTGTCCTGATTGAGGCCCGCGCCGAACCGCGCCTGCGCACCGTCGAGGGATTGTGGCGCCGATCGACCAGGACCCGGCCCGGCAGGATCACCGATTTCATCCGCGCCGAGCGGCTGCTCCCCGAGGCCGAGATCGACGCGATCCGTCGCGATGCGCCGACCGATCTCATCCGTTTCCAGGACGCCGCCAGCATCGTGCCGATCGCCGAGCGGCCGACGATGGAAGAATGGATCGCGAGTTTCAACGCCGGCTTGATGGAGGCAGCATGACCAGCACCATATCCCGGATCGCCGAGCTCAATGACCGCGTGCGGCTCGGCCTCGATCGAAACGCGCGGATCGTGATGACGGCGACCTGTCTCGCCACATTGGCAGGCGGCGACCGCATCGTCAGCGAAGCCGTCGCCCAGGCCGCGGTACTCGCGGCCGTCCGGCGCTACGAATTCAAGCCTGATGACGGCCCGGAACGCAACTACGGGCAGTTCGAGCTCGAGGGTCACATCGTCTGCTTTCGCATCGATTATTACGATCCCTCGCTCGAATGGGGCTCGGAAGATCCTGCCGACGCCGCGGTGACCGTCCGTGTCCTGACGATCATGCTCCCCTGCGACGATTGAGCCGATCAGTCGCCTCGCCAATTTCCAACCAAAATGGAGGTAATCTTGCGCCGCATCACACCCGCGACGTCCGAGGACGGACAAGCCATTGCGATTGCCGTTGAACGCCTGGGCGAAGCCCGTAACCTGCTGCGCAGGGCGGGCGCGCGCCGCGCGGCATCGGCAGCAGGTCAGGCCATCAACAGCGCCGAAGGCGCCGCGCGGCACGTCGCGCACAGAATGCGGAGGACACACGCATGAGCAGGCACATTCTCCCGCCCAAGGCCGGCCATCCCGACGTCATCTGCGCGGCGGTAGGCTGGGACCGACCGCTCCAGACCTATTATGCTCAGGTGTGCTTTCGCACCGATGATGAGCCCGATGAAGGGGAAGCGCTGATCTGGCGGGGCACGGAACCGGGCGAGCTTCCCACGCCCGAGGCCGCGATCGCCGTTATCACGCCCTATGCGGAAATCCCGCCGAGGCTTGCCGAACAGCTCCTCGCCGACATGACCGCGACGATCGGCGAGAAGGATGGCCGGCACCAGGCCGAGGTCAAGCGGCGGCTGTTCGGCTCGATTCATTAGGATCGGGCCGTTCGAGGCAGAAACGCTTGCGCCCGGGTGTCGCCTCGATACCCTCTGCGCGCGGAGAAAACCGATGACGTCCGTACCGACAGATTATGATTCCGCCCGTGCGGCGCTGACACGGCTTATCCCGCTCGCCATGGGCGACACCGGGCAGGCGCGCCGCGTCGCGAACTTTCTGATGGCCTGGTGGAATGGCCCGGAGCTTGGTCATTTCGAGATCGCCGACATGTTCGGCCTCGACATCGACGTGGCAAACGACATCACGAGCGTGATCGGCTTTCTCGGCCAGAACGACCGCGGCGCCGTCTATATCGACGGTCTCGGTTTCGCCGAAGAGATGCAGGATGTCATTGCCCTGTGGCGGCCATCGGCAAGCGCTCCCCAGACTTGACACGCATCGCGTGATTGCGAGGCCCTGAAGTACCCGACGGCGCCGAAGTGGCGCGTCGGAGCGGCGCTGGCGCGCCTTACTCGGCCGAACGGCCGAGGAGAGGAGCGGGTGAGAGAAGGTGTTCGGACAAGGGGTTCGAGCGCACTTTCTCAGGAGACTTCCCATGAACATCGGCACCATCACCCAGAACGCCAGCGGCACCTACACCGGCAAAATCTCGACGCTCACGGTCGCGATCGTCATCGCCCTTCGCACCGTCCATTCCGCCAATCCGCGTGCGCCCAAGTTCGAGATCCTCGCGCTCTCGGCGGCACGCCAGTGGGTCCAGGTCGGCTCACTGTTCGAGCTGGCGTCCAATGCGACCGGCGAAATGTTCCTCAACGGCAAGATCGAGGATCCCAGCCTCGACAAGCCGCTCTACATCTCGGCGTTCCGTCAGGACGACGGCTCGTACAACATCGTCTGGTCGCGTCCCAACCGCCGCCGCGATGCGCCGACCGACACCGCCCCGGCCGACGACAGCCTGCCGCCGCTGCCCGGTGCGGACGAGCCGGCCAAGCCGAACGGCCTCGCCGGTACGGATGGCCTGGGTGAATCCTCGGCAGAGGGCGCGTTCGGCGGCGAGCCCGCGCAGGGCAATGGCCGCCGTCGCCGCACGCCCGAGATGGCCGACTGACGATCCTCTCTCCCTGCCGCGCGCGTCCCTCCGGCGCGCGGCAACCCCGCAGGGCTCGTTTGCCTCACGGCAAGCGGGCCCTGCCTTCGTTTCCCTGTGACCGTGTCCTCAGCTATCGTCCTCGCGCGCGCGACAGAGAGGACTTGAAATTTATCCGGAAACTCCGTACTTTCCGGACAGGAGAATCACCATGCCCCAGACTGTCAGTTCCGTTGAGGCGTCAAAGGCCTTCGGCCGCATCAGCCGCCAGGCGCTGGTTGCGCCCCTTACCATCACGCATCATGGCCACGATAGCCTCGTGTTGATGTCGGCCGCCGAATATCAGCGGCTCAAGCGGCGCGATCGCGAGGTCTTCACGTTGACTGACGTGCCGGAGGAAATCGTGGAGGGGGTTCGAGCGGCGCGAGCGCCGGCAGAAGCCGCTGCCTTCGATCACGAGGTCGAGTCCTGACGAGTGCAAATTCCCGATCCAGTTCCCGGCCTCGTAATTCGCTACTCGTATCTCTGGAGCCATGAAGCAAAGGCAGGTCACGAAGAAGGCAGCAAAGACCGTCCCTGCGCCGTGCTGCTCGCGACGACAAATAAGGCAGGCGCCAAGATGGTGACCATCCTGCCAGTGACCCATACGCCGCCGTCCGACACGAGCCTTGCCGTTGAAATTCCGCACGCGACGAAGGTTCGTCTCGGGCTCGATGATGATCGCTCGTGGGTCGTCCTCACGGAGCTCAACTATTTTCAATGGCCCGGGCCCGATCTTCGGACGGTGCCCGGCGATCCATTGGGCGAGGTTGCATACGGTCAGCTTCCAACCGCCTTCTACGAAACCATCCGCACCCGCTGGCTCGCCGCCTACGACGCCGGCAAGGTCACGCAGGTCAAGCGTACCTCCTGACCAGTATCGGCCGCGCCCGCATTTGCCACGCGGCGCGGATCATCGCGACTTCGGAGTGAGAACACATGGGAACGAACCAGCGGCACGGCAATCGGGCGGTGAGCACGGCCGAGACCTTGAGCGACAAGCAGCGGGCCGATCTCGCGGGCGCGCGACCTACGGACGAAGAGATCGCCGCCGACCGATGGGCTGATGAGCATGATACCGCGCGCGAAAGGTCCCGCCGCGCGAAACTCCGTCTGCCATTTCGCGCCTGAGGCCGCCGAGGCCGAGCAATACGAGGCTCTGCCCTCAATCCCGATCGCTGCGTCTAGCGGGCCTCGCCGAACGGGCTTGCCCGTGACCGATTGCTGAGCACGAACTCCTGAGGGCGCTCCGCCGCCGGCGCCGGGGTCAAGAGCAGCGCGCCGCGCGATCGTCCATCGGGTAGAGCCCCGCCGCGGCCAGCAGCCTTCCTTCGCCTGTTCCTGACACCTGCGGCGAGACGAAGACGTCCCGCAACCCCATCCGGTCGCCCGTGTTGCCGCTTCGCGGCTGCCCGCGCCAACTCCCTCCAGGGGTTCCCCTCCGCTGACGCTACGGTGCGGACCCTCTCCGCACGCCGCTCTTCGGTGTCACCGGCGGGAAGGCCGCTGGACCCAACGAGGAGCACTACCATGAACAACGTCAATCTCGCCGGCCGCGTCGCCAAGGACCCCGAGACCCGCGGCGCCGTCACCACCCTCATTGTCGCGACCGATCGCGTGAAGCTCAGGGACGGCAAGACCTATGTCGACGACGCCACCGGCTACACCGCCAAAGAGACAGAGTTCCACAAGGTCACCTGCTTCAACGGCCTCGGCAAGGCCGGCGCCTCGCGCAAGAAGGGCGATGTCGTCGCCATCACCGGCCGGCTGCACTATTCGAGTTGGGAGGATCGCGACGGAGTCACCCGGTACGGCTGCGAGATCATCGCCGACAAGATCGACTTCTTCTGACCCGGTAGAGCGGCGCCTGCGGGCGCCGCCCTTCAGCTCAACTGGCCCGGGAAGTTCGCGCGTCGCCCCGTCTCGAGGTTGTGGACCATGTTCTCGACGCCGATCGCGTAGAACTCGCCGACATGGAAGCTCGCCCCATCCCGGAGCTTCCACTCCTGATCGGTGACGACCTTGATCACGCTGTTCACCAGCGCGATCACGTCCTGCTCCGCCAGCGGATAGAGGATCGGCTCGATCTGCCACAGGCGGTCGCCATGAATATCACGTTGCCGCAGGAGCTGCTGATAGACGGCGAGTTTCGCCACCAGCCCCGGTGGCTCATTGCCATGCAACAGTGCAGCATATCGCGATAGACGCTCCTCATAGTTCGCCTGAATCTGGGCCTTCACTCTTCATTCCTTCAACATTGCCTGCGGCGTCGGTGCTCGATCATTTGGCGCATCCCGGCCCTTCGACAGGCTCAGGCCGGGACCGGCGCTCTACTCGCCTGCGGCTCCCGGAGCCACGGCCTTGCCGCGTCTCCGCCCTGCCGGGTTACGATCACCTTGCGGGGGTGATGGGGAGGGGGTTTCTCCTGGGACAGTATGGAGCGATTTGCTGTTAACCCGGCCGCCGCGCGGCCGGGGCAAATCCAATTCTCTCTCTAACATCTCGGTATCAGACAAGCTTCATCGCCGTAGTGTGATGTGCCTTGGGGGGCTTTCTCAAGGATGCGCGGTCCCCCCAATTTTCCCGGGACCGTCGCTGCGCTCTGGCCCCAAGAAAATCGGTTCCCCCACGCCCCGCCGAGGCGGCGCGGGGACTTGTCCCCGCGTCCCTGACAAAGCCCCGTCGGCCCATCCGATGAGATTTCATCTTTCATCCAATCCCGGATGAGAGATCGACTTGTTCGGAGGCTTTTATGACTTCTTTCAACAATTTCGCCGACCTTGCCAGCTTCGTCGCCGCGTCGCGTGAAAATGACGGACTGACCCAGACCTACGAGGGCGCGTTCATCGAACATAGCGAGATGGCCAAGCTCAGCATCGTCGAAGCGCCCGAAGCACTTGACATGCCCGATCCCGAGCAGGTGCGGGCCGCCACCGAGATGATGATGCAGACCATGTTCGACGTGCTGCGCGACACCCGCATGGAGCCGTTTGCGGCCGATCTGGCGTGGGGTTTCGCCAACAGCTTCCATGTCGTGGCGAAGCGTATCGAGGGCCGCGAGGATGACGCCGCCAAGAAGCTCGGCGATCTCGCACGCAGCTATGATCCGTCCGAGATCTACGCGACCGAACTCGAAGACACCCAGCTCCTCTGCCAGACCCTCCAGGGTTGCCGCGAGGCGATGGAATGCATGCGCGACCATGCCGCCGAGGTCTATCGGGTCGAAACCGGCAAGCCCTTCTCGCCGGTGCGGGGAAGCCGGGTTTCCAGCGCGCTTACCGCATCGATGATCGAGGCCCGCGACTATCTTGCCTCGAAAGCCCGGGAGCGCCGCGAGCAGTTCGCCCCCGAAGGCCCGGTCGTGGCGTTCTCCGGTGGTCAGGTGTGGGAGGACGTGGACCTGCTCTGGAACGGTCTCGACAGCATCAAGGCACGCATCCCGGAGCTGATCCTCGCGACCACCGCGCAAGCGAAGGGCTGCGATGCCGTGGCGCACGCATGGGCGGCATCGCGCGGCGTCAAGGTCATCCAGTTCCGCCTCGATCGCAGTCAGGGCAACCGCGCCGCCTTCGTCCGCAATGACCGCATTCTCGGTCTCAAGCCGGTGGAAGCCGTCATCTGCGAAGGCTCGGGCATCCAGCAGAACCTCGCCCAGAAGCTGCGGCAGGCGGGGGTGCCGCTGCACATCGTCCGCCTCGCGCACCAGCGCACCCAGCGCAGCGCGTGAGTGCTCGCTTGGAGGGGCTCCGGCTTCGGCCGGGGCCTCTCCATCTTTTTCTGCGTGGACATGCGGCGCTCAGGGGCATCGAGCCCCTTCGCGCCGCGGGGGACTGAGCGCTGGCGCGCTCGCGCAATGGCCACCATTCGCACCGACTTCGCCCCGCCAGGCGGCCAGAGGGGAGAAGGGACGGGTGCTGCGTTCAGCAAGGGAGGACGAGATGTCCATTGTGTTTCGCATCACCACATCGGCCGACCATCAGGAACGCCAGACCGCCGTCATCAACGCCCGCCAGCTCGCCGCCTTCCGGGAATTTCTGCGCGGCCAAGGCGAGCGTCTCGACATGACCCTGCTGGATCCGGATTTCGCGGAGGACGACTATCTCTCCTATCGGTTCGAGGCGCGTGTCTGCCCGCTGGCGCTCGCCAGCATCGCACGCATCTTCGACTATCAGACCGATGTCATCACGGTGCTGGATGAGGCCCAGTTTCGCGGCCGCCGGGTCAGCGTCTATCGCGAGGGCGACACTGGCCCGATCACCCTGTCGGTCGGGCTGACCTCCGATCTCGGCCTCGAACTCGATCTGGCCTATCAGAATGCGTTCGCGCTGCTCGAAGGGCTTGGACTGCGACCGGAGAGCGTCGGCGAAATCCCGGTCGACAATGTCCGTGCCCGCCTCGCTGATCCCGCGATCCGGCGCAGCGTCGAAGCGCAGGGTGCAGCCCCATACCTGTCCCGGCTCGACCGCCTGATCGCGACCGGAGATCTTGACGACAGTTCCCGTCTGGAATGGGCATAGCCTCCGCCCGGACCAGACGTCGCGAAGGGGCGCGTCGCCGCGCGCGGCGCGCCCCGCAATGCCGCTGCGAGCCTATGCCGCGACCGGCGTTCGCGGTGTCAGCAGGGTATCGATCGCGCGCTGCAATTGGTCGGCGGCATCGACATCGTTTGTCGCCGCCAGATACTCTTTGGCCTGCCGCATCAATGCCAGCGCAAGCGCCCGTGTCACCGTCGGGTCCGTCTCCGAGAGGTCCATATCGCTACCTCGAGCGCGGTCCATCCTCGCGAGCTTCCGGGCCGTCGCTCCTCCCCGGAGAGCTCCCGCGCCGTGCGCGGGAGCCGGGGCTGGTAACACGTCGAGACATGCGCCTACGCTTTTAGTGCCAAGGCACCTGGACATGTGCGCAGGCACCCCGGCGTGAGATCACACCGAGCTGCCTTTCTCGACGGGATTACCAGTCCCGGCGCCGCAGCCTTCGCAGCGCAATCCGGCGCCTAACACAGACCTCCTGTGACACCAAGGCGAAGTCGTTTCGGCCCTGTCCAGCACCCTCCCGGATCAGTGGATTGTCCATCCGCTCCGCCCGCTGGCCGAGATCGGTGAAGGGTCCGTGCACGCCGTTCTCATAATTCGCAAAAGCCATGATGGGGCGGCGTTTCATCGTGACGACACCGGCTCGCTCGCGTGCCGCACGGACCCGTCGGTCCGCGCGCCGCTACGCCTTGCCGGAGGCGCTTCCCCGAGAGGAAAAATCTCTCACAGTCTTCCCATTCTGTCGGGCGGACGAGACCGTCTCAAGCCCGGCGGGGCCCCACCATTTTCTTCGGCGGATCGGGCGCTGCGCATCAATCTCGAACGACGGTGGCCGCCGAAGAAAATCGTGACCCCCACCGCCGCTTTGCGGTCGCCGGCAAGCCGGCGAGGCCTGACACGGTCCCGCCCGCCCGACGCCATTCCCCTGTCATTCAAGACGACAGGAGACGAACATGCAGACGATCACGAACATCGCCGCCGCCGATCAGCACGCCGCCTACTTCGCCGCCGTCGCCAATGCCGAGCGCCGCGCGATGCACAGCTACTTCGACCAGCATGTGGTCGAGGACGATGAGCTGGGGTTCCTCGCCATTGACGAGGGCGACTACGGCGCGCTCGGACAGGCGATGATCGACCGGATCGTCTACACCGCGCCGGGCGGCATCATCGACGAATTCTGAACGATAGGGGAGGGGCTGCGGCCTCTCCCCTTTTTTTGCTGGGAGAGGAACGGTCACGGGGGGCATCGAGCCCCCCATGACCGTGCCGCGGCGTTGCCGCGGCGGGGGATGATTCAGGCCTTGAGCCGCTTTTCGACTTCCTCGAAACCCAGTGTCTTGATGCGGGCCGTCAGATCGGCGAGCCGCTTAGGTTCAAGCTTCAGCAGTCCGGATTTCTCGATCGTCGCGATCGCCTGCTCGCGCTCTTTCTCTTCGAGCTTCCTGCGCCGCTCTTCCAGCCGGCGCTGATCCTCTTCGAGAGCCTGTCTCTCCTGTTCCAGTGTCTTTGCCATAGGTGCCTCTTGTGAAGGCTAATCGGGCTATGAACTGGCTGAACATAGCGCTGGTTGGTGAGGGCAGGAAGAAGAAGATTCATGGGGCTGGGCGCATCGGGCCTGCGCCCGACGACGGCTCTATTCGCTAGGGCTCCCGATGCCCTTCAGGCAACGAGAGCCCAACCTCACGGAGCCAAGGCATGCGCCTTGTCTCCGCCCTTCGGGTCACGATCCTCGCCTTTCCAACGCGGCCCTTTGGCCGACGTTGATGCTGCGCATCGGGGCTTTTCGCGCCCTGATCGGATCGGTGACACCGGCCTCGCGCGTTCCGCCTCACGGCGGCGCGTACCTCGCCGGTCCCGGCAACCGGCTCCTCTCCGACGACATCGTAACAGGCCCAGGGACAGGGGATCGGGCTCTTGGGATTAGCACACCCTACGCACCTGAAGGTGCATGAGTTCCGTTGTTTCACAACGGGTTAGCGCGGAAGGAAAGGAGACTACGTTGTAGTACGAGCTGGTGGGCGGGCAAAAACGGCGGAAATCAGCCATTCGCGCGTAGTCTGTGAGACTACGGCCTGCTGGTCCATGACGATCAACTTGCCGGAACCGGGTCGCTCGGCTATAAATAGAGCCATTCTTCAGTCCCCACCAGCCTCCCTGCTAGGAGGTTGGTCTTGGCTACCAGTTACCGGCATTACAACGTCCGCCTGGAGCGCGCCCAATGGGACCGCCTCAGCGTGATCGCCGCCGAACAGAAATTGAGCGTCGCCGACGTCATCCGGTCGGCCCTCAATGTCTTCCTTTCATCCTCCGACGTGCTGACCGCGAGCCAGCGCCGCCTGGCCCGGATCAGCGAGTTCCAGCAGCTCGTGCTCGACGTCATTCTGCGCGAGCAATATCCTGAGCTTCGCGACCGCCTCGTTGCCGAAACCGACAAGCGCCTGGTGCAATATCATGGCGCGTGAGGACATCCGCTCGAACGGGAAAAACATCCCGCTGACCCACCACTCTGCGCGCGGCCGCGTGCAGCGAAACTCGGGCAATTTCACCCGCGGCTCACAGCTTCTCACCCACGAGATGCTGATGTGGTTTTCGGGCGCGCGGCTGCCCATCATGGTCTGGTTCTTCGCCTTCCTCGCGGCCTGGTTCGTCATCCTCTCGATCCGCCTCGACGAGCACGGATTCCAGCTCGTCTGCATGAAGATCTATTCGGCGCTCTGGAACTGGGTCGACCTCAATCCCAACAAGCGCGTCAACGTCACCCTGCCCAATGGCGAGATCTACAAAACGGTCATGCCCGTGGTGCCCTATATCCCGGCCGTGCAGCAGGCCTGGGAGACCACCATCCGGGCGCTGATCGGCTCGATCCTCGTCTCGGTTTTCGTGGTCGCGCCACTCACCATCTGGTTCGTCGACATCTCGCGCAGGCGTGGGCGTTCGATCCTTCAGGAACGCCATGAGCGCGGCGCCATGCTGGTCGATCGCGCCGTGCTGGTCTCCGAAATCGCGCAGCACAATGCGGAAAAATTCGCGGAGGACGCGCGCGAGTTCTTCCCCGGCCGCTCGTCCGCCGCCGTGCTCAAATTGCCGTTCGCGACACGGAAGGCGGGCGGCATCCACCATCCCTATACGCTCGCCGGCATCCCCTATCCGCACCGCCTCGAGCAGTCCCATTCCATGCTGATCGGCACCACCGGCGCGGGCAAGACCACCGAGCTCAGGAGTCTGGTCAGCCAGATGCGCCAGCGCCAGGACAGCGCCGTGATCTTCGATCTCACCGGCGCCTATGTCGAAGCCTTCTACGATCCCATGCGCGACACGATCCTGAACCCGATGGACCAGCGCTGCCCGGCCTGGTCGATCTTCAACGACTGCTCGACCTACAGCCATTTCACGTCGGCCGCCGCGGCGCTCATTCCCTCCGATGGCGGCTCGTCCGAGCCCTTCTGGGCGCTCGCGGCCCGCACCCTGTTCATCGAGATGTGCGTCCGGCTTCAGGAGCGCGGCCAGACCACCAACCTGGCGCTCGCCGAGAACCTGATGACCGCCGATTTGAAGCGGGTGCATCGCTTCCTCGCGAACACCATCGCCGACCCGCTGACCGCCCCGGAAGCGGCCCGCATGGCGGAATCGATCCGCGCCGTCTTCAACACCAATGCGCAGGTCCTGCGTTTCCTGCCCGACGAAGGAGAGCCGTTCTCGATCCGGCACTGGATGACCACCGAGCGCGCGCCCGGATCGATCCTGTTCGTCACCTCCGACTACGACGATCTGGAGATGAACCGGCCGCTGCTGACGCTCTGGATGAACATCGCCATCACCAGCCTCATGACGCTGCCGCGCACGCGCAGCTTGCGGACCTGGTTCATGTTCGATGAGGTCGGCGCGCTGCACCGCCTGCCTGCGATCGAGAAGGGCCTGCAGACCGCGCGGAACTTCGGCGGCGCAATGATCCTGGGGCTCCACAGCTTCCAGAAGCTCGTCGAGGTCTATGGCGAGGAAGGCGCGCGAAATCTCGCCTCGCTCGCCCGCTCCAAGCTCATCCTCGCGACCAGCGAGTTCAAGACCGCCGAGGAGTGCTCGCAGTACATCGGCAACCGCGAAGTGCGGCAGATGGATGAGGCCTATAGCTACGGCTACAACAACAATCGCGACGCCTCGACCCTGACTCCGCGCAAGCAGGTCGAGCCCCTCGTGATCCCCGACGACATCACCAACCTGCCCTCGATGCACGGGTTCGTGAAATTCCCCGACGGTTTCCCGGCCGCGCGCATCCTTCTCGAATGGAAGAACTACCCCATCGTGGCGCCGGGCTTCCTGAAGCGTCCCGTGATGCAGCCCGTCCGGTCCAAGCGCGGGGAGGAGATTTTCGACGAGGAGGGCGGTGAGGCCGGCGGCAGGGACGGCGCCGTCCAGATCGTGGATGAGGTGGTCGAGCCAACCAATCTTGCGAAGGAAATGGCGGCGCGGATCCTGCAGTCGCCGAGCGAGGACCAGGCCGCCGAAACCCATCGTACCGCCCCGCGTAGCGATGACCGGCCGGTGCCCCCGCAGGCGAAGGGAGCGGGCGGCGGCAAGGAGGACGGCGCGCGCGGCAGGGACGCCCAGCAGGAGACCGGCCAGCGGCCCGCCGACGACCGGCGCGGACCGTCACCGCAGGCGCCGCAAGTCGAGGATCAGACCCTCATCGAACTGCGTCAGGGCTTCGCCGCGGGCCGTGACCAGGACGATCTCGACATGGGGATCTGATCCATGCTCTCGGTCGCCGCCGTCCGTTCCGCATCAGGCGCCGCGAACTATTTCGCGAAGGACGACTTCAAGGACAATTACTACACGGCCGATGGCTCCTCCGAGGTCAGTGCCTGGGGCGGGGCAGGGGCCGAAGCCCTCGCGCTTGAAGGCGAAGTCAGCCGCGAAAGCTTCGAGCAGATTCTGAGCGGCGTCCTGCCGAGCGGAGAGGGCGTCGCCCAGGTCGAAAACCGGCGCAACGGTGTCGACCTCACCTTCTCCGCGCCCAAGTCCGTGTCGGTCATGGCCTATGTCGCCGGCGACAAGCGGGTGCTCGCCGCCAACATGGTCGCGGTCCAGAAAACCATGGCCTGGGTCGAGAAGAATCTCGCCGAAGGGCGCAAGGACGTCGAGGGTCGCAAGGTGCCGGTGCCGACCGGCAAGCTCGTCTATGCGCTGTTCCAGCACGACACCAGTCGCGCGCTCGATCCGCAGGCCCATGTCCACTCCGTCATCGCCAATCTGACCCAGATGCCCGACGGCAAATGGCAGGCGCTGCACGCCGACAAGATCTGGTCGAATAACGCGGTCGTCGGGGCGATCTACCACGCCTACCTGCGCGCCGGGCTGGAGAAGCTCGGCTACCAGGTCGAGCTCAAGGGCAAGCACGGCACGTTCGAGATCATGGGCGTGCCCAAGGCGATCATCGATGCCTTCAGCCAACGGCGCGAGGCGATCCTCGAGAAGGCGGCCGAGCTCGGCATCGTCTCGGCCAAGGGGCGCGACGGCGTGACCACCACCACCCGCGATCCCAAGCTCAATGTCGAGGACCGCGACGGGCTCCTCAAAGGATGGATCGACAAGGCGGCGGAGCTCGGGTTCGACGGCAAAGGACTGCTCGCCTCGGCGCTGGCCCGGGCAGGGCAGGGCGCCGCCGACAACAAGCTGGAGCGGGGCTTCCGGGCGGTCACCGACGCGATCGCCGGCGCGCGCGATCTCATCGGCGGCTTCCTTCGCTCGCCCGATCCGCTGATCGACAGCGGCCTTGCCCGCGCCACCAAATCGCCGGCCGTCGCCCGGACGCAATTGGCGGTAGCCTCGGCCGTCCGCATCCTCGCCGAACGCGAGGCGGCGTTCGACGTCAACAAGCTCTCCAAGACCGCGCTGGACCTCGGCCTGAAGGGCGTCACCATCGAGACGGTCGAGCACCGGATCGAGCAGCTCTACGACAACCGCCAGCTAATCCCCGGTGTCGCCCGCGCCGGCGACAAGGGCGTCCGGATGGTGACCACCCAGGAGGCGCTGCGCACCGAGGAAGCCGTTCTCAAGGCGGTCGATGCGGGCGTGGGCAAGGCGGTGCCGATACTCCCCGCGCAGGATGGGCCCGCCCGCCTGCAGGAGGTCGCCGATCGCCCGCTCAATGCGGGGCAGCTCGCAGCCGCGACCCTGATCCTCTCCTCCGAAGATCGGACCGTGACTGTCCAGGGCGTCGCCGGCGCCGGGAAGTCGACCATGCTGCAGGCGGTTGCCCGGATCGCGGAAGGCGAAGGCAAGGATGTGCTGGGCCTGGCCTTCCAGAACAAGATGGTCGCCGACCTCGCCGAAGGGGCCGGGATCAAGAGCCAGACGATCGCCTCGTTCGTGCTCGCCAACGAGCGCTACCTGACCGAGCGCGATACGCCGCGCTACGAGGAGGCGCGCGAGCGGCTCGGCGGCGCGATGCTGGTCGTGGACGAGACCTCGATGGTCTCCAGCGCCGACATGCTGAAGCTTCACAGCATCGTCGAGGCGCTCGGCATCGACAAGCTCGTGCTGGTTGGCGATCGCCAGCAGCTCTCCTCGATCGACGCCGGCAAGTCCTTCGCGATGATCCAGGCCGCCGGCGGCACGATGGCCCGAATGGACGAGAATATCCGTCAGCGGACCGACACGCTGCGCACCGTCGCCGCGCTCGCCAATGTCGGTAAGGCGGGCGAGGCGATGAAGGTGCTGGGCGATAACGTCCACGAAAGCGCGAACCCGCCCGAAGAGGCCGCCGACAGGTGGCTCGCGCTGGGGGCGGACGACCGTGCCGCGACCCAGGTGTTTGCGTCTGGCCGGGAGTCCCGCGCCATCATCAACCAGCGCATCCAGGACGGCCTTGCCGCCGAGGGCACCGTGCGGGGCGAGGGCATCCATCTCATCGTCTATGACCGCGTGAACCTGACCCGCGAGGAGCTTCGCTACGCCGCCAGCTATCGGCCCGGCCTCACCCTCGATGTCGGCCGCGGCGGCGCGCAGGACGTCGGGCTCGCGCAGGGACGCTATGACGTCTCCAGGGTGCTGCCCTCGGGCAAGGTCGAACTGGTCGATGGGCGCCGCAAGATTCGCTTCGACCCGCAGCGCCTCTCGCCCACCGAAAAGCGGGACCGGCTCGAACTCACCGAGAAGAAGGATCTGCATGTCCGCGAGGGGGATCGCATCCGCTGGACCGCGAACGACAAGCCGCGCGACCTGCACAACGCGGCGCTCGCCCGGATCATCTCGGCCGATGCCTCGGGCATCACCGTCGAGACGGCGGGCAATCAGACCCTGACATTGGCGCCGGGCGATCCGATGCTCTCGCGTTTGGACCTCGCCTACGCGCTCAACATGCACATGGCGCAGGGCATCACCACCGACAAGGCGATCACGGTCATGGACAGCCATGAGCGCAACCTGTCGAACCAGCGCCTGTTCAATGTGGGCGTGACGCGGGTGCGCGACGAACTCACCATGATCGTGGACGATAAGGAAAAGCTCGAACGCCAGCTCGACCACAATGCCGGCAACAAGACCTCGGCCCTAGAGACGGTCGGCCGCCTCGATATCGACGGCAAGAAGGGCGGCGCCAAGCCGGTGAAGTTCGATCCCGGCCCGATCGACGGGATCAACCTCGCGGATCAGCCGGACATCCTCGCCGATCTTCCCCCCCTTCCGGACGGGCCGCTTGAGCCCGCAGCACCGATCAAGGGCGACGGCCTCAAGGCGCCCCCGGATCTCAAGCCCGAAAAGGCAGACCTGCTGCCGCCGCTGCCCGAGCGCAGCCTGGGCCTTGATCTTTGATGACGAACGGTCGGCGCGGTGCCGGCTGAAAGCAAGGAGAGTGACGATGGCATGGGATTTTGACGAAGGCGGCAAGTTCGGCAGCGAGAAGGCCGCCGAGGACTATGCCCGGCGCAACGGCCTCAGCAATGCGGACTTCCGCACCCGGCGCAAGGGTGATGAGGTCGAGCTGGAGATCCGCCGCTCCGCCATCGACGGCCGAAACCTTCGTGACGCGGGCGAAGGCCGCAAGGGCGGTTGGTTTTGATCCGGACGTCGGCGGCCCGGACATTCGGCAGGAGGCGGCTGTCCAATGGGCATCGATGATCGCGACTATATGCGAGCGCGCCACAGACAGCGCGCCAACCGGACGAGATGGAACGAGGGTAGGGGGCGGATCGAGGCGGCCTGGCTTGATCCGCGCCACCAGCGATATCGCCGACAACCGTCTGCGGCGGCGATCGCTGTCCGTTTCGCCCTGCCGGTGCTGAGCCTGCTGCTGATCCTGATCCCATTCTATGGGGACGCGCAGCGTCATGGCTGGATTCCTGATCTCGAGCCGGCGCAGCCGTTTCCGGAGCGGGTCGGTTACGGTTGGGGCCAATGTTATCGGTCTGATCAAACGCAGCAATCTCACGATCGAGGCAGCCGATTCCAACACGGTGGTGCAATTGGTGGACCCGGATACGAACGCCCATGCACTGTCGATCTATGTTGCCGCCAATGACCGGGTGTCCCTGCCGGTGCCTGCGGGTACGTACCGGGTCCGCCTGATCGAGGGGCGGAAGTGGCACGGCGCGAGGCGCTATTTCGGGCCGAACACATCCTACGAGACGGTGGCCAGTCTGATAGAGTTCACGCCGACGATGGGTCACGTCATCGACCTGCATCGTCGGCCCGGCGGCAATCTGGAGACGCGGATGATGGGCTCTCGACCAGCGCCGCTTTGACCGGGGCGGCCCGCCCCACCAGAACCTAAGATGCCATCAATGACACTTTACCCCGAAACGCCTGGTAGAGTGTCATTGATGACAATCATTCGACGAGGGAAAGTGCGTCCATGATGCTTGGGCCAGGCAGGCATGTTAGCGAGGGCGACCACCATAACGACGAGAATCGCTACCTGAATGCCGCACCAAATCTTCTATTCCTGGCAAAGCGACACGGAGAACCGGATCGGTCGCGGCTTGATTCAGTGGGCGCTGGACCGCGCCATTCGAACCGTCAATGCGGACGCCGACGTTGATCCCGCCGATCGTGAGCTTCGCGCCGATCGCGACACTGTGAATGTGCCGGGCATGCCGCCGCTCGCGGACACCATCTTCGGAAAGATCGACCGGGCGGTCGCCTTCCTGTCCGACCTCACGCACGTTGCCACGCGCGCCAAGGGCCAGCTCTCGCCCAACCCCAATGTCCTGCTCGAGCATGGCTGGGCGCTAAAATCGCGCGGGTGGGGCAGGATGATCGGCGTCATGAACACAGCGATGGGCCATCCCGACGAGCATCCTCTTCCGTTCGACCTCACCCATTTCAAACGGCCGATCCTCTTCCACTGTCCGGCCGACGCGACCGACGAGGAGCGCCAGGCGGCGCGGGCAGGGCTTCAGAAGGATCTGGAGAGCGCTCTTCGCCTGATTCTCGACGACGAGGTTCTTATGGCGGCTGCGCCGCCGGCCGAACCTCACCCTCATGATGTTGAGCTGTTGCAGCGGTATCGCCAGCAAATCCCGGAGCTGCTGCGCCAGTTCCTGCGCGAGCATAATTTCGGGACGCCCTATCCGCGCAAGGCACTCGATCCCCTCGATGATATGGCTGCTACCTGGGCGGGCGCTGCCTTCGATTTCGAGGACACCGCGCTACAGGAGGCCGCCATGGCGCTTCGCGCGGCGAACACCTCTCTCATGGAGCTGGTCTATGAGCGCATCCATGTGATGGACCGGAACCCCAACATGGTCTGGCCGAAGACCGACTATGACGTGCGGCACGGCACGCAGCAGGTCACCCTGGATGCGATCCGGGAACTCAATGCGCGCGCCGGAACGCTGATCGGCGCGATAGATGCGTTCGAGAAGGTTGGGCGCTCCCGAATTCGTGTCGCGCCGCCGGCGCCAACGGCGCCGCAGGTGGATCCCCGCTGGGAGGCCGCGCGGACCGCGATTTCAGAGCTGGCGGCGGACCGGATGCGAGGAGGGCTTCCCGAGATCGTCGCCATGCCCAGCATGACGCTGCGCATTGTGCCGCTCGCTGCGATGGATCGGCCGGCTCTCGATCCAAAGACCGTCCTCGCTGCGGCGCTCCGCTTTCCGCCTGACAGCCAGGTCCGGGTTCAGTCAGATTCGGATGAGCGCCAATGGTGGAGCTATGGCCTGCCGCTCATTCAGACCGAAAATAACCCGGAGACCCGGTGGCGCACGCGCCTTGTTCGACCCGGCCTGATTGAATTCGAGGCGATGATCGGCGCCCGGATCGACGATGATCCCGAGATCCTGGTGAATGGTCGCGAGCTGGAAGCATCGATCGCCGCCCATCTCGAGCGTCTTGCCGCCGTGCTCGCCGACGTGGGCCTGGCCGGTTCCGGCCTCGTTTCCATCGCATTCCGGGGAGTGGAAGACGTCCAGTTGACGCGCGCCCGCGGTGGCGGTCGCAAGATCCGAAAGCCCGAGCTGTTCCTGCCTGAGCTTCAGGTGACCGATCTTGCCGCGCCGATGCAGCCGCAGCTGCAGGAGCAATTCAATATCCTCTGGCAGGCGTCGGGCTGGGCCGACGGCTCGCCGTCGTTCGACTGACCGGGTGCGCGCTGTGGAGCTCAAGCCCCCGTCACCGGAAGAGGGAGATGCCGGTCTTCAGGCGTTCCGTGAGGCAGCCAAGCTCCATGAGGATACGTTGCGCAGCCGGATGTCCCGCGAATTCTATCGAAAGGACCTGGCAAAGTGGCAGAAACTCTACGCGACGCTCGCAGGGAAACGCGCGGCAGGCTCGGCAACGGCCGTTCATTTCACTCGACTATCGGCGCTCTGCGGTGAGCTGCTGACAGAATATGGACCGGAGGCGCCGCCCAAGAAGCGGGTGCCCAAGGCGGTGGAGCCGGTGCCGTTGAGCTATCCCGACTTCCCCGACGACATTACCCATCGCATTCACTTCCTCGAAGGGCCGGGGATCCGGCGGCAACGCGCCGTTAAGCTTTCCGTCCATGCGCCGGGCATCTTCCGGCAGATCTCGGCGCGTGGCCGCGTCCTGCTCTCGATCGGGGTCCGTCAGGATCAGGTCCGGCTGTTCGAGCGCATCGTTGAAGCTATCGGCGATCTCGCCATGGCTGATTACGCCGCCGCGGGATTCGACATCGGCTATGTGATGCGGCCCGATGGAATCGCCCAAGGTCAGTCCTGGACGCCCAATCCCCTCGATCCAGCCTTGCCGACTGCCCGCGTATGGGAAGACAATCAACGGGCCCGGAGTTACGGATTGCAGGCACGCCTGCTTGGCGACCAATGGCGTGGCGCTGACGGCACCGGCCTCCCAGGTGATCTTCCGGATGTCGATGGCGAACCTTGGGATCCCGATCCGCATTGGCAGCGCGTTCTTGAACTCACACAGGCTGATCGGCTCGACGAGGCACTTACGCTGGTCGAGGCGGTGCCCGGCCGCGATCGTGAGCCTCTGTTCGACGAGGTCATCTATCTCAGATTCCTGACAGGATCGCCGCTGCGCGCGCAGGATATTCGCGTACTGGCGCGCAAACATGCGGAATCATCGCTCATTGCGGGGCGTCTGCTGGAGGAATTCGAGGCATTCCTGGGCCATCTCGATGCGCAATTCACGCTGGAGCCGCCTGTCCTGGAGGAAATGATCAGGCTTCGGCCGGATTTCGGGTCGACCATGATACCGCCCATGCCGCCCGCTTCGGATTGGGCCGCCTATCGGCGTCATATGGCGCAGTTCACGAACCACGGTGCGCGGCGCGGCCGGATTTTCTCCATCAACATCGGGGCCGCCGACACCGGGGCATCCGCGTTCTTTGCGACCGCCATGGTCGCTGCCGAAGAGGCGTTCCGCCGCGAGAGGTCGATTCCCGAGATCGGACGGGGCTGGGTGTCCGAGGTGGCGCTGCTCGATCTGGTTCGAACCCTATGGCCCTCCGCGGTCCATCAATGGCGCCCGGCGTTCCTCGGCATGCAGTCCGTCGATATCCATGTGCCGGAGCTGGGCCTCGCCATCGAGTATCAGGGGCAGCAGCACTACGCGCCCGTGACGCTCTTCGGCGGCGAAGAGGGGTTCAAGCTCACGCAATTCCGCGACGAGAAAAAGCGCGCGCTGCTGGCTCGCCACGGTGTGCGGCTCCTTGAATGGCGCTTTGATGTTCGGATCACCAGGGCAGAGCTGATCGCTCAGATGGCGGCGATGGAAATCCAGATCCCGGACTAGACGGCAAGCCTCTTCTGCCTCGGGCCGCCGTTTATTTCCTCGACGATGAAGGTGCGGGCCGGCGGTGTTTCGAGAAGGTCGATCTCTGGGAGCAGGTGGTCGAGCCATTGCATGCGTTGCCGGCGCAGGATGATGGCATCGTGTCGATCCTGATAGTGGCTGACTTCAGGATTGGCCGCGACGGTGATGACCCGGAAGGACAGGGGCCACTCTGCCATGGCCGGCTCCCAGATCGCCGCGAGATAGAAGAAATTGCCGTCTTCGAGCCGCACCCGATACTGCTTGCCGCCGCTAACGGTCATGTGGAATTCCGAGGCGGGCACCAGACAGCGCTGGCTGGGGAAGATCTGGCCCTCCGAGCGCACGAAGCGGAAGGAGGCCCCGCCGCTGAAGCGTGGATTGGAGCCCCACCGGGCCTCGACCATTTCCATTTCTTGCATTGTCCGTCGTCGGGACATTTGGCGCAGATGGTTGCGCAGAGAAGAGGAGATCGGGCCTCGTCTGGGGTTGATGTTTAGGCGGCGAGCTTGCGGTGAAGCAAGCGTCGCTGTTCGATGGTCTTTCGCTTGATGCGTTTCCTCCGTTCGATAATGGCGGCGGCCCTGCCGAAATAGGCGTCGGCCGGTGTCACGTTGTCGAGGCTCTCGTGATAGCGGCGATGGTTATAATGCTCGACGAAGGCCTCGACCTGCCGTTCGAGATCGCCAGGCAGGAAGTAGTGCTCCAGCAGGATGCGGTTTTTCAGGGTCTGGTGCCAGCGCTCGATCTTGCCCTGGGTCTGGGGATGTAGCGGAGCGCCGCGAACATGGCTCATGTCATGGGCTTTGATCCAGTCGGCGAGTTCGCCGGCGATGTAGCTCGGTCCGTTGTCGCTGAGCAGCTTTGGTTTGTGCCTGACGGTGGCGTGGTCGCAGCCTGAGGCTTCGAGCGCGAGTTGCAGCGTGTCGGTCACGTCCTCGGCCCGCATCGTGGTGCACAGCTTCCAGGCGATGATGTAGCGCGAGAAATCGTCGAGCACGGTGGAGAGGTACATCCATCCCCAGCCGATGATCTTGAAGTAGGTGAAATCGGTCTGCCACATCTCGTTCGGGCGGCTGGTCTTGCGATGGAACTCGTCGGCCGCCTTGACCACGACGAAGGCCGGGCTGGTGATCAGGTCATGCGCCTTGAGCAGGCGGTAGACCGTTGATTCCGAGACGAAATAGTCCTTCTCATCGGTGAAGCGCACCGCCAGTTCGCGGGGCGACAGATCGGACTGCTCCAGTGCCATCTCGACGATCTGGTCCTGAATGGCGCCGGGGAGGCGGTTCCAGACCCGGCTCGGCGCGGAAGGACGATCCTCCAGCGCCTCGGGGCCGCCTTCGAGATAGCGATCATACCATCGGTAGAAGGTCCGCCGCGCGACGCCCAACTGGTCGAGGGTCCGCTTCGCCGGCAGGTGCGACTGCTCGACGATGCGGATGATCTCCAGCTTCTCGGATCCCGGATACCTCATTCGGGGTCTCCCCCATCCGCGATCATGCTTTTTTTCAGCAGCCGGTTTTCGAGCGTGAGGTCGGCGACGGCCTCCTTCAGGGCACGCGCCTCACGGCGCAGATCCTGTACCTCGCCGCTCGTCGCGGCACGGGCGGTGTCGCCCGCCAGCCGACGCTTCCCGGCCTCCATGAACTCCTTTGACCAAGTATAATACAAGCCCTGGGCAATGCCCTCCTTGCGGCACAGCTCCGCGATGCTGTCATCGCCGCGCAAGCCCTCCAGAACCACGCGGATCTTGTCCTCCGCCGAGAAATGCCGGCGTGTCGCGCGCCGGATATCCTTCACCACCTGTTCGGCCGACGCCTTGGGTTTGCGGGCCGATTTTACGCTTGAGGATTTGGGCTTCATCTTCGTTCCTTCGTCACTACGACGAAGCCCAAATCCTCCTTACATCACAACCTCAAATCTGTGCCATTGGCGCTGACGGCGGACAAGCTTGAACGTCGCCATCGCGCGCCGAAGCAGATCCGCTTCGCTCGGTGTGAAGCCAGCGCATTCGATGGCCACGCGCATCGCCTGCTCCTGAAACAGCGGCACCCCCAAGGTCTTCTCGAGCACGCGCCGCAGTTCCTCGGTCGGATAGGTGACGGCCTCCTCGCCGTTGCGCCGGCGACGATAAGGGTGGACCATATCGCCCTGGATCGGCCCGGGGCGCACGATCGCCACCTGAATGACCAGATCATAGAAGGTGCGCGGCGCCATCAACGGAATGGACGCCATCTGTGCGCGGCTCTCGATCTGGAAGACACCCAAGGTATCGGCCTTGCGGATCATCGCGTAGGTCGCCGGATCCTCGGCGGGGATGGTCGCGAGATCGAGCTTCAGGCCCTTGTCATTCTCCATGAACTCGAACGCCCGCCGCATGCACGACAACATGCCCAGCGCCAGGACATCGACCTTCATGAAGCCCAGGAGATCGATATCGTCTTTGTCCCATTCGATCACCTGTCGATCTTCCATCGCAGCCGGCTCGATGGGCACCAGTTCGTCAAGCCGATCGCGCGTCAGCACGAATCCGCCAGGATGCTGCGACAAATGGCGCGGCGTATTGATGAGCTGACGGGCCAATTCCAGGGTCAGCACCAGGCGCCGGTCGGCGAGGTCCAGATTGAGCTCTTCCGCGTGTTTTTCCTCGACGCCATCCTGGCTCCATCCCCAGACGGACCCGGCCAGACCCGCCGTCATGTCCTCGCTCAGGCCGAGCGCCTTGCCGACTTCGCGGACCGCGCCCCGCGCGCGATAGCGGGTCACGACGGCCGTCAGCGCCGAGTGCGTCCGCCCATAAGTCTCATAAATCCACTGGATCACTTCCTCCCGGCGCTCATGCTCGAAATCGACGTCGATATCGGGCGGCTCGCGCCGCTCGGCCGACACGAAACGCTCGAACAGCAATTCCGAGCGCACCGGATCGATCGAGGTGATGCCCAGCACGTAGCAAACGGCACTGTTCGCGGCCGACCCACGTCCCTGGCAGATAATCTCGCGCCGCCGCGCTTCGGTCACGATGGAATGGACGGTCAGGAAATAGGGCGCATACTCAAGGTCCGCGATGAGCTTCAGTTCGTGCACCAGTTGCGAGCGCACCTTGTCATCGACCCCCTCGGGATAGCGGTCGGGGGCTTTCTCCCAGGTCAGCCGCTCCAGCTCCTCCTGCGGCGTCCGGCCGGGCACATTGATCTCATCCGGATATTGGTAACGGAGCTCCTCAAGGCTGAAACTGCACCGCGCTGCGATCTCGAGCGTGCGAGAGACGGGCGACGCATCCTTGAGATAGCGACGGAACAGCCGCTCCATTTCCTGGCCGGTCTTGAGATGCCGATCGGCGAACCGCTCGCGCCGAGCGCCCAATTCGTCGATCGTGCATTTCTCCCGGATGCAAGTGACAACATCCTGCAGCATGTGGCGCTCCGCCGCGTGGTAGAGCACGTCATTGGTCGCGACCGTAGGAACGCGAGCCGCAGCCGCCAGGTTCGCGAGATCACGCAGCCGGATCGCATCTTTCGGTCGCCGCCGGATCGTCAGAGCCAGATAGGCACGGTCGGCGAAAATCCGTTTCGTCCGCGCAAGGGCGGCCTCGGTGCCGACGTCTGCCCGGTCAGGACTCAGGATCGCGATGAGCCCGTCATTCCATTGTTCGACATCCGACCAGTCGAGATGACAGGCTCCCTTGCCGCCGCGTTCTTTGCCGATGCTGAGCAGTCGGCACATTCGGCCATAGGCTGCGCGATCCGTCGGATAGAGCAGTAGCGCCGTGCCGTCGCTCAGATCGATCCTGCATCCGATGATGGCACGAACGCCGGTGGTCCGTTCGGCATCCCAGGCCCGGACGATGCCGGCGACCGATCCTCGATCAACGACGCCGAGAGCAGGCAATCCGAGCAATGCGGCCGCGGCGAACAGCTCCTCGGGGGATGATGCGCCCCTCAGGAAGCTGAAGTGCGTCGTAACCTGCAGCTCGACATAGTTGGCGTCGACCTCGCTCATGCGAACGCACCGTGGATGAACCAGCGCATGGTGCCCGTAGCCGGATTTACGCCGTCACCGAGCCGGAACAGCCAGTACCGACCGCCTGTCTCGGTCTCGACCTGATAATAATCCCGGACGATCAGCGCCTTGTCGGCCTCATTGCCGCTCTCGCGCCACCATTCGCCGTGCAAGCGTTCCGGACCATCGCCTCGGGTCACCCGATAGCGCTTTCGACGCCACACGAAGAGGCGAGGGGCATCGTCTGGCAGCAGGGCGACCACGTCGATTGGCTCGGGTCGATCCAACATGCGGGCGGGGCGAGGGAGGTCATCGTCCCACTGGGCGCCGCTATCTTTCGCAAGGGCGGGCATCGTGGTGATCGAGCGCTCAGGCATACTGCTCGCGTGCGGTGCCGCCCGATGCAGGCTCCGTGGACCAAAACGGTTGGCGAGCGCATCGACCAGAGAGGCGAGGTTCGGCCCGCGTCGCGGGCTTTCCAACCCTTCATCCTGTTGGGCCGCGAGCGCGTCAGCCAGCGGCGTCACGAGGGTCATTGCCTCAATGCCAAGCCCTGGCTCGACCGTCTCGATCTTAGCGCACAGCAATTTCGCGAGATGGCCTGCGTCGCGGGATGCGGTTGCGGTCCCGATGCGGATCGCCTGATTGTGGCCGTCCACACGGTGGAAATAGCAATCCAATCGGCGAGCACCCTTGCCGATACAGGTGAGCTGCCCCACCACATCGGCAACGAGATCGCCGATCACCTGGGCGAAGGCTTCAGGTGTCGCGATCGGCTCCATGAAACCTCGACGGGCCCGCGGCAGATGTTCAGGGTAGATCGGCTCGATCGGCTCGGGCACGAAGCCGAGCGCCTGATCCAGCCGCCGATGCAATTCGCGGCCGAACCGTTTGGCGAGAGGGCCGCGCGGCGCACCGATGAGCTGTTCGATCCGCTCAAATCCGAGCTTGCGCAAACCTTCGACCTCGCGTCCTGGCAATCGCAACGCCGATATCGGCAGGATGGAAATGGCAGTGCGGTGTCCGCCCGGCTCGATCGTGACCGGCCGGCCGGCGGGTACATGCCGCGCAACGGCATGGGCGCAGCCTGCAGTGTCGGCCACAGCGATCTGCAGAGCCAGCCCCGACGCGGCAACACGGCGATGGAGATCCTTGAGCAGCGCCTTCTCGGTGCCAAAGAGACCCGCGCAGCCGGTGATGTCGAGCCAGATTCCGTCGGGCGCATCCGGTGATACGAAGGGTGAGTATCGGCGGCCCGCCCATAGCGCGAGATCGCGAAGTCCCTGCAGGTCGCCCTCCGGGTCGGCATCGACGACCTGCAATTCAGGGGCAAACGCTCGGGCCTTCGTCACGGTCATGCCGACGCGGACACCGAGCGCCTTAGCCTCGGCATCGACGGCAGCAATGACTTTCCTGCCGTGATCGGGCACCGCGGTCACCAGCGGAAGATCAAGGACCAGGCCGTCACGGCACTCAGGCGACAATTTTGCGATCTTCCGCCGCAGCCGGTCGGTCGACCAGTGCGGCAGGAAGAGCGATACGACCCGTCGCATCGCACGCCTCCACGATCCAGGCGTGCGGATTACCACCGCGCACACGTTCCAAATCCACATGCCAGCGAGGGCGACCCAGGCTCGGCAGACCGAGATCTTCGCTTGGTGAAGCGGTGATCCGCCAGCGTGTCATCGCTGCCGTCCCTTCGGCGACCTGTTCGGCCTTCGCCGCGCGACGAAACACGAAGGCCGCTACACCCGAGCTTTCCGCCGCCAATTGCAGGCGCTTCGATGCAGTAGTCGAATATTTCCCGACTTCGCCAACCACACCGGCGATGCCAGGGTGATGCAGGCACTCCTCCATCGCGAGCAGGACATTGGTGTCGCTGCCGGCCTCGACATAGATGACCCGATCTGGATGAAGACCGGCGAGATGAAGGGCAGGGGCAAACAGGTCGCGCCAGCGCAGGCACCAGAAGACGGGACCTTCCATTCGCGCCAGGATTCCCGCCAGAAAGACCGTCGCACTCGCCTCGTCCGCGAGATCGGGACTGCCCATCATTTCATGGAGAGCACCTGCAGCAATGCCTCCGCCCGGCAATCGCTGATCCAGTTCGTCGATGCCGAACGGGATCGCTTCGCGCTGAACGCCTACGCCCTCGATACGCGCGATGCGCGCTCGCAAATCTTCAAGGACGGTTGATTGACGCATGGCATTCAGGAGACTCGGGACTCGTTGATTCGTTCCTTATTTGTTCCTGTTCCCGGCGATGAGTCAAGCAGCTCAAATGCACCGCTTCCGAAGCCTGTGGAATCCGCCAGAAAAAAAGCGCCTTCGGTCCTTTGTGGGTAAGCGTCCGAGCTGAACCGTAGTCGACGGCTCAGACGCGTGCAGTCTCTGCGTCAGTCCACCATCGGACATCGTACGTGCTGGGTTCAGTGCGCACCACATTTTCCAAGGCCGTTGCGAGCCGCTCAACCTGTTCCGAAGTGGGGATGCGCTTCAACCAGCGGCGCACGTAGGGCTTTGAAGGTTCAATGAAGCAGAGGTGGCCGTCGGCGTATTCTTCGTAATGGCCGCATCCAATCCAGAGCGGGAAGGCATCGTTCGCGACCTGAACCCTCCACCCCCAGTCTTCAGGTTCGACACGCTGCACGTCGAAACCTTGCCCGCAAAGGTGCTCGGCGAGCAAGCGAGCGACCTTCTCTCCACGAGGTACGTGGTTGTCGGTCGTGGCGTCGAGAAGACTGTCGGACCGGAACTCAAGGTAAGAATGCATTGTCGAAGGCTACTGCCAGCAAAGCCCATTTTCCAGCCGTTGCTCATTGCCCCACGATTCAGATCAGGATGCCGGCATCCAGTTCCACGGCAGCAACTCATCAAGCCGGTTGATCGGGTGACCCCGCCCGATCCGGTCGAGCACGTCGGCGAGCCAGTGCTGCGGATTGACGCCGTTGAGCTTGGCGGTTTCGAGCAGGCTGTACATGGCGGCCGCGCGCTCGCCGCCGCAGTCGGCGCCGGCGAACATCCAGTTCTTCCTGCCCACCGCAATGCCGCGCAGGGCGTTCTCGGCCAGGTTGTTGTCGATCTCGAGCCGCCCATCCTCGGTATAGGCGAGCAGCGCCGGCTTGAGCCGGACCGCGTAGCGTAGCGCCTCGGCCAATGGCGTGCGCGCCGACACCTGGCCCAGCACGCCATCGGCCCAGGCGAAGAAGTCGAGCGCGGTCAGCTTCGACAGCTTGCGCGCCTTGCGGCGGTCGTCATGCGGGTCCTGCGCGATGCCACGCTCGACCTCGTACAGGCCGCGGATCATGCGTAGCCCTTCGGCCGCGACCGAGCTCGGGTCGGCCTGGTAGACGTCGTGCAGCTTGCGCCGGGCATGCGCCCAGCAAGCGACCGGCGTGATGGGGCCAGGCTTGCGGTCCAGGTCGTAGAGCCGCTCGAACCCGGTATAGGCGTCGGCCTGCAGGAAGCCGGTGAACGCCTTGAGGTGCTCGCGCGGTCGCTCGCCCTTGCGGTCGGGGCTGTAGCGGAACAGCGCAGCGGGCTTGTCGCTCGGCCGCCATCGTCGGTTGTCGCGCAGGTACACCCATAGCCGCCCCGTCGCGGTCTTGCCGGTGCCGGGTGCCAGTACCGGGACGGGCGTGTCATCGGCGTGAAGCTTGGCGCTTGCCGTGACGTGGGTAGCGATGCGGTCGACCAGCGGCTGGAGCAGCCAGCTGACCTGGCCCAGCCAGTCGGCCAGCGTCGAGCGGCTGAGGTTCACGCCTTCGCGCGCGTAGATCTGCGACTGGCGGTAGAGCGGCAGGTGGTCCGCGAACTTGGACACAACCACATGCGCCAGCAGCCCCGGCCCGGCACGTCCGCGCGGGACCGGCAGCGCCGGTGCCGGCGCCTGCGAGATTGCGTCACAGCGCTGGCAGGCGAGCTTGGGACGGACGTGGTGCACGACCTGGAAGCGGGCGGGTATATACTCCAGCACCTCGGTCACGTCTTCGCCGAGCGCCGACATTGTGCCGCCACAGGCGGTGCAGCCGTCCGCCTGCGGCGCAGGGTGGATGACCTCGTGGCGCGGCAGGTGGGCAGGCAGTGGCTCGCGCCGGGGCTTTCGGCCGGGTGCTTGAGGCGCCTCGGGCGGCACACCGTCCGCGACCACGCATGCGGTATGGGCGTGCTCGGCCTCCAAGTCTTCCAGCGTCAACTCAAGCTGGTCGGCCAACAGCGTCAGCCGCTCGGATGATTGGCCGAACTTCATGCGGCGCAGGCGCGCCAGCTGGGCCTTGAGCTTCTCGATCTGGAGCGTGGTCAGCTTGACCGCGTTCTTCGCCGCGTCGAGCTGTTCGCGGGTGGTCTGATGAGCGGTGCGCTCGGCTTCCAGCGCCTGCTCCGAGGCCACGAGCCGGGCCTGCATGGCGGCCAAGAGCGCTCGCACATCGTCAGGATTTTCCGGTATGTCTATCCCGCCCCGCGACATGGTTCTGTGTACCAGACGCGCGACTCGCGCCCAAGCAGAATGCACGCTTTTCTGCCAATTTCGCGCCTACATCTGCACCGGCAGGCGGGGGGCTGGAGGTGCCACGGTGCGGCGCCAGTCCATCGCTTCTACAAGCAGCGCGAACTGCGCCGGCGTCAGCACCACGCCCCCGTCCACCAGCGGTGGCCAGACGAAGCGGTGCCGCTCCAGCCGCTTGGCGAACAGGCACAGGCCGGTGCCGTCCCAATGCAGCGCCTTGAGGTAGCTGCCGCTCCGGCTGCGGAACAGAAAGACGTGGCCGGCATAGGGTTCGACCGCGAACAGCGGCCGCACCAAGGCCGCCAGCCCGTCGAAGCCCAGCCGCATGCTGACCGGCTTGCTGGCGAGATAGACCTTGGTGCCGGGTGCCAGCGAGATCACGATGCTTCCCGCAACGCCCGCAGCACGCGGGCCAGCGCCTTCTCGTTGACGTAGCTGTCCACCGACAGGCGAACGCCGGTCGGCAGGTCGATGTCGATGCCGCCCGGCCGGCCGCCTGGATGCGGACGGACCAGGTCATCCGGGGCTGGCGTGGCCTCGCGGGCAGGCGCGACGGAATTGCGTTGGGCCGGTGTTGCCGGGGCGAGCGCCACGACCGGTTCAGGCGGGACCGCGTCCGCGACCACGCCGTAAGTGATGAACTGCAACGGCTCGCTGGCGATGCGCTCGGCCTCGCGGCGCGTCTTGCGCCAACCGTGGATGAGGCTGGCCGAGATGCCCAGCCGGCGCGATACGCCGACCACCGTGGCACCCGGCTCGTCGCACTGCGCCAGCACCGCCGCGCGCTCCTCGTCCGAGTATCGCCGGCGACGCTCGACCCGGGTGATGACCTCCATGCGCCCCATCGCACTCTCCTTACGAAGTGCGAAAGGACACTCCCGAGAGCCGACCGCCTCGCGCAGCAGCGCCGTGACAGCAACACGCGTCAGGCCGGGCGCTTACCTTTGTGGGATTCACATCCACCAAAGTGCATAGTAGATTCATGCTATGTTCCATCAGGCAGACCTATTCGAAGCATCCGTCGAACCCGCGCGAGGGATGGACACGCCGGGGCTTTTGGCGGCGATCGCCGCAGCTTCGCCGCGGCCAAAATTCTCCTACATGCTCCTCCAGCTCCTGGAGGAAGTCGCTGACGAAAAGGGCAGGGCTGGACCGAGCGTGATGGTGAACGGCGACGCCGTGCCTGTCCGCGACTGGCTGTGCGATGCGCTGGCTCCGATCGCGCAGCGTACACCCTGGCGCCGTTCGACGATCGAAACCGTGCGGTCGGCACTTGAGCAGGCTGACGAACTACCGGCCGATCCGACACAGGCTGACCGTGTCATTGAAGAAAGGGTCCGTGAGCGGGTTCGCCAATCGGGCCGCTGCAATGTCAGCCGCGCAGTGTCGGATCTATGTCGGGGCGGCCTCCTGCGACGCCACTATCAGGGCTATCGGGTGGATCATCAAAATCGCGGCGCCCAGCGCGAGGCAGTCTACACGATCATGCCGGACACCTTGGCGGCGCTACGCCGGCGATGAGCTGCCGCTGATCGCAAGATCGGCTTCTACTGCGGTCGCGCGCATCAGGCGATCGGGCATCTCCAACAACTTCACGGCCGCCGCGGTGATCGCTTCGGCTTCGGTGGGATAGGATTCGGCCGAGCTGATCGATACCCCATCGGGCAATGCGACCGTTGCCTGAAATCCGTTGCCTTTAGGTGTCGCGCTCAATCGGACTTCCATGAAAGGTCTCCGCGTTGTATCGGGTGTCGATTCCCTAGTTCGGTGAACA